>NZ_JAAAPK010000002.1 GCF_009909105.1 Corallococcus exiguus | reverse complement strand
TGGATGATGGCGCGCAGGCGGGGCAGGGTGCGCTCCAGCCGCATCGGGTCCGGCGGATACGCGGGCACCGCCACCGCTCCCGCGTACAAGCAGCCGAAGAAGCCCGCGATGTAGTCCAGCCCCGGCGGGTACAGCAGCAGCACGCGCTCGCCTTGCGCGCCTCGCTCTCGCAGCGCGGAGGCAATCCGCCGTGCTCGCACGTCCAGGTCGGACGCGCTCCACACGGTCTCCTCACCGTCATCACCCAGGAATGTGTAGAGGGGCGCCCGGGCGGACGGATTTTGGGCAAGCTTCAGCAGTACGCCAGGAAGGCATTGGGAGAGGTCGGTCACGGGGGGGCCGTCCAAGTGTCGAAAAATTTCGACACTTCATAGCAGCCCGACTGCTCAATCCCGTAGACACCCCCGGTAATGAATCACGGGAGGCCTTGCCCTCAGGCGCGGCCGAACAGCCCCTTCAACCACCCCATGAAACCTTTCTGCTTTGATACGATAGCGACGTCCGGCGCCGCCTCCTGAACAACGGGCGGAGCCGCCGCCACCTTGCGCGCCGCCGGAGCCACGTTCCCCGGTGTCACGACCGGAGGCACCGGCGCCGGAGCGGACTCCTCCTGCGCCAGCCGAGCCTTCACCGACTCCGGCGTATCACGGGTAGTGAACGTGCTGACGACCTCGCGCCCCGTGGTGCCTTCCTTCGCGGTCACCTTGAGCAGCGATTCGTTGTTCACCTCGAACGTCACCGACACCTGCACCGCGCCGCGAGGCTTCTTCGGCAGGCCCGCGAGCCGCAGCGTGCCCAGGTATTCATTGTCCTGCGCGCGGTCGGAGTCGCCCTGGAAGACGGTGAGCTCCAGCTCCGTCTGTCCGTCCCGGTGCGTGGAGAGCGTGTAGCTCTTGGCCGCCGGCAGCGACACGTTGCGCTCCAGCACCGGCTTGAAGCGCCCACCCGGCAGCCCCACGCCAATGGCCATGGGCAGCACGTCGATGAGCACCACGCCTTCCATCTGTCCCAGGCTGTGCGCCAGGAGCGCCGCGCCCAGCGCCACGGCCTCGTCCGGGTGCACGCCCTTGCTGGGCGGCCGGCCGAAGAACTTCGTGATCTTCTCGTGCACCAGCGGGAAGCGGCTCTGCCCACCGACGAGGATCACCTCGTCGATGTCCGTGGGCTTCAGCCCCTTGGCCTGGAGCACCTCTTCACAGACCTGGACCGTGCGGTCCACCAGCCCCTCTGTCAGGGCGATCAACTTCTGCCGCGTGAGCGTGACGTCCAGGTCGTACGGCTTGTTGTCGATCATCGTGATGAAGGCCACGTGCACCCGCATCTCGGAGCGCTCGGACAGGGCGCACTTGGCCCGCTCCGCCGCGTCGTTGATGCGCTGCAGGGCCACCCGGTCCCCCTGGAAGGCGCGGCCCGTCTGCCGCTGGAACTCCTCCAGGAGGTACTCCACGATGGCGTTGTCGAAGTCGATGCCGCCCAGGAACGTGTCGCCGCCGGTGGAGATCACCTCGTAGACGGTGTCGTGCAGCTCCAGCACCGACGCGTCGAACGTGCCGCCACCCAGGTCGTACACCAGCACGCGCTGGTTGAGCTTCTTGCCGTAACCGTACGCCAGCGCCGCCGCCGTGGGCTCGTTGAGGATGCGCTCCACGTACAGGCCCGCGAGCTTGCCCGCCTCGCGCACCGCGTGCCGCTGGTTGTCGTTGTAGTAGGCGGGCACCGTGATGACCGCTCGCGAGATGATCTGGCCCAGCTGGTTCTGCGCCACCTCACGCACTTCGCGGAGGATCAGCGCGGAGATCTGCTGGAGCGAATAGATGCGGTCACCCAGCCGCACCGCCGCCTCGCCGGCCTGGCCCGCGGCGATCTCGTAGTGGAAGCGGCCCTTGATCTGCCCCACGATGGGCGACGCGTACGGTCGGCCCACCAGCCGCTTGGCGCCGTACACCGTCTGGCGCGGGTTGGTGAGCATCTGCCCCTTCGCGGGGTGGCCCACCACCAGCTTGCCGCGCTGGTTGAACGCGAGGATGGAGGGCACCGTGTTGTGGCCCTCGCGGCTGGGCAGCACCCCGGGCTTGTTGCCGCGCACGAACGCGGCGCACGAGTTCGTCGTCCCCAGGTCGATGCCGATCACCGGCCCCGTCCGGGGCGGCTCGTCGATGGTCAGCCCCAGCGCGGCATCCGTCACCATCTCCAGCGCGGGCGCGGCGGCAGCGGCCGGGGAGTCCATCCGGGCCGAGGCGCCGGGGACCGCGGCCACGGCCGGGGGCAGGGCAGGGGCCGCCGCCGGGGCGGGCACGGAGAAGTCGGCGGGGCCCACGCCGTTGGGCACGGGCGGCACGTCCGACTGGGCGTGCGGGAGGATGGCGACCGCGGCGTCCAGGAATCGGCGGGTTGGGGGATCCGCCTCCCCGAACTTCAGACCCATGCCGGAGATGCCCTGGCCCTGCTGACCGGTGACGAAGTGGACGATGGCCGCCGTGTAGAGGAGCCGGTCGCCGCTTGCCAGGCGGAGGTCCAGGGTAACGGCCGTGCCTGGGGGGCGCACGGCCTTGGCGCGCAAATAGATGCCGCCCTGGGTGATGTTGCCCCCGTATTTCGCGAGGAACTCCTCGGGGGTGGCGAAGGGCAGCTTCACCACCAGCCCGACCGCCCCCGCTTGATTCAATTCCGCCAAGGCCCGGTCCAAGTCCCAATAAGTGTTGGTGGGACGCCGAGTATCACCTGAAGTCCCTGGGAACGGGCGGCAAAAAACCTTCTTCCGTTGCGCGGCAGCCGCGCAAACCGTATGGACACGCACCCGCCGGGCGCTGGTGCCCCGCGGGGCCTCCGGGAGCCCCCATGTTGAACCCCGATATCCGGCTGGCCCTCACCTTCGACGACGTGCTCCTGCTGCCCGGTGAGAGCGCCGTCACCCCGCGTGATGCCGACCTCACCACCCGCCTCACTCGCAACATCCGGCTGAACGTTCCTCTGCTGTCCGCCGCCATGGACACCGTGACGGAGGCGCGCACCGCCATCGCCATGGCCCAGGAGGGTGGCATCGGCGTCATCCACAAGAACATGACGCCCGAGCAGCAGGCCCTGGAGGTCCTCAAGGTCAAGAAGTTCGAGAGCGGCATGGTCGTGGACCCCATCACCATCGAACCCAAGGCGCCGCTCGCCCGCGCCCTGGAGCTGATGAAGATGCACGGCGTGTCCGGCGTGCCCGTGGTGCAGGGCAAGCGCCTGGTGGGCATCCTCACCAGCCGCGACGTGCGCTTCGAGAAGAACTTCTCCCAGAAGGTCGAGGACGTGATGACGACGAAGCTCGTCACCGGCCGCGAGGGCATCACCCAGGACGACGCCCAGAAGCTGCTGCACGAGCACCGCATCGAGAAGCTCCTCGTCGTGAACGAGGCCTACGAGCTCAAGGGCCTCATCACCATCAAGGACATCGAGAAGCGCCTCACCCACCCGTTCGCCGCCAAGGACGCCAAGGGCCGCCTGCTCTGCGCCGCCGCCGTGGGCGTGTCCGCGGACCGCGAAGCCCGCATCGACGCGCTGGTGAAGGCGGGCGTGGACGTCATCGTCGTGGACACCGCGCACGGCCACTCGAAGGGCGTCATCGAAGGCGTGCGCGACACGCGCAAGAACTTCAAGGGCTTCGATCTCATCGCCGGCAACGTGGCCACCGCGGAAGGCACGCGCGCGCTGATTGAAGCGGGCGTGGACGCGGTGAAGGTGGGCATTGGCCCGGGCTCCATCTGCACCACCCGCGTGGTGGCCGGCGTGGGCGTGCCCCAGGTGACGGCGGTGGACGACTGCGCCCGCGAGGCGGACAAGCACGGCGTGCCCATCATCTCCGACGGCGGCATCAAGTACTCGGGCGACATCGTGAAGGCGCTCGCCGCGGGCGCCAGCTCCGTGATGATCGGCTCGCTGTTCGCCGGCACCGAGGAGTCCCCCGGCGACGTCATCCTGTACCAGGGCCGCAGCTACAAGAGCTACCGGGGCATGGGCAGCCTGGGCGCCATGAAGCAGGGCGCCAAGGACCGCTACTTCCAGTCCGACGTGGAGGCGGTGAAGCTGGTGCCGGAAGGCATCGAGGGCCGCGTCCCGTACAAGGGCACGCTCTCCATGAACGTGCACCAGATGCTGGGCGGCATCCGCAGCGGCATGGGCTACGTGGGCTGCGCCACCATCGAGGAGCTGCGCACGAAGGCCACCTTCACGCGCATCACGTCCGCCGGGCTCAAGGAGAGCCACGTGCACGACGTCATCATCACCGAGGAAGCGCCCAACTACCGGATGGAGTAGGGCGTCAAATCGCCCCAGAGCCTCACCGTCACCGGGAGGCTTCGGGGCAGGGGAGTCTCCCCCGGTCAGAGCGCCGGGGGAGGACAGCGGGGGACTACTTGCCGCGACGCTTGCCGCTGCCCGTGGACGTGTCCTCGGCGGGTGCGACCGTGGCGGACACGCGCTTCTCCGCCGAGTTCACGCTCTGGAGGAGCGACTCGCGGTCGTCCGGGTCCAGCGTCTCGATGGCCTTCTTCAGGGTGCCGAAGTCCAGGCGGGCCACCGTGACGGTGTTGCCACCCTTGATCTCCTGCACCGTGGGCACGGCCACCAGCTCACGCAGGTAGGTCTCGAACTCCACCCGGACGTCCGCGGTCTGCTGGATGCAGGCGTCCTTGGCGTTGACCAGGTTCTGGCTGCCCTCGCGGTAGCTCAGGTCCGGGTTGCGGGACATGGCCTCCTCGAAGGTGTGGGTGCGGTCCTTCAGGGAGGAGTACAGGTTGACGTAGTCCACCAGCCGGTCGGACTCCGGGCGGTTCACGTCCCGGGCCTTGTTGAGGGGCGCGGAGGTGTCGTCACAGGTGAGCTTGGACAGCGCCTCGACCCCGGGCGCGTCCTTCACCGCGACGCTGCGGGTGTCACGCTCCAGACGCTCGTCGGAGGTGATCTCCTTCACGCACCCCGAGGCGGACAGGAGGAGCATGGCTGCTGCAGTGGAAGCGGACAGGCGGCGCACGAACAATTGACGGCCTTTCAGCGTTGATTTCCCGAAGTTTGTAGCGATAAGGGCCCCCACCCGTCAACGACGCCCCCTGGGAGAATCGCCGGTGGACCTGCACTCCGAGAAGATCCTGATCCTTGATTTCGGGAGCCAGTACACCCAGCTCATCGCCCGCCGTGTGCGCGAGCTGGGCGTCTACTGCGAAATCCACCGCCCGGACCTGCCCGCCGCCGACATCCGGCAGTTCGCGCCGAGGGGCATCATCCTCTCCGGCGGGCCGGCGTCCGTGGAAGCGCCCGGCTCCCCGCGCTGCGACCCCTTCGTCTTCGAGGCCGGCGTCCCCGTCCTGGGCATCTGCTACGGCCTCCAGCTCATCTCCAAGCTCCTGGGAGGCCGCATCGACCGGGGCGCCCACCGCGAGTTCGGCAGCGCGGCGGTGGAAGTCCTCAGCGCGCGAGGCCCCTTCGCGGAGTTCCGCCCGGGCGACCAGGTGCAGGTGTGGATGAGCCACGGCGACCGGGTGGACGAGCTGCCGCCCGGCTTCGAGGCCATCGGCCGCAGTGGCAACTCGCCCTTCGCGGCGGCGGCCCACAAGACGAACCCCTGGTACGGCTTCCAGTTCCACCCGGAGGTGGTCCACACGCCGCAGGGCAAGGCCATGCTGCGCGCCTTCCTCTTCAACGACTGCAAGGTCACCGGCTCGTGGACGATGAAGGGCTTCATCGACGAGGCGGTGGAGACCATCCGCAAGCAGGTCGGTGAAGAAGGCCGCGTCATCTGCGGGCTGTCCGGCGGCGTGGACAGCTCCGTGGCGGCGCTGCTGCTGCACCGGGCGATTGGCCCCCGGCTCCAGTGCATCTTCGTGGACAACGGTGTGCTGCGTCAGGGCGAGCGGGCGCAGGTGGAGGCGCTCTTCGTGGACCGCTTCCACGTGCCGCTGAAGACGGTGGACGCGCGCGAGCGCTTCCTGTCGAAGCTGGCTGGCGTCACGGATCCGGAACAGAAGCGGAAGATCATCGGCCGGGAGTTCATCGCCGTCTTCGAGGAGGCCTCGCGCGACGTGCAGGACGCGGGCTTCCTGGCGCAGGGCACGCTGTACCCGGACGTCATCGAGTCCGTGTCCTGGAAGGGCCCGTCCGTCACCATCAAGAGCCACCACAACGTGGGCGGCCTGCCGGAGCAGATGAAGCTCAAGCTGGTGGAGCCCCTGCGCGAGCTCTTCAAGGACGAGGTCCGCGCCCTGGGCCGCGAGCTGGGCCTGCCGGACGAGATGGTCTCCCGTCAGCCCTTCCCGGGCCCGGGTCTGGCCATCCGCGTGCTGGGCGAGGTGAACGAGAAGCGCCTGGACCTGGTGCGCCGCGCGGACGCCATCGTGCAGGAGGAGATCCACAAGGCCGGCCTCTACAAGGAAGTGTGGCAGGCCTTCGCCGTATTGCTGCCGGTGCAGAGCGTGGGCGTGATGGGCGACGAGCGCACCTACGAGTCCACCTGCGTGCTGCGCGCCGTCACCAGCGTGGACGGGATGACGGCGGACTGGGCCCGCATCCCGTTCCCCATCCTGGAGAAGATCTCCTCGCGCATCACCAACGAGGTGCGCGGCATCAACCGCGTCGTCTACGACATCTCCTCCAAGCCGCCCGCCACCATCGAGTGGGAGTGAGGCGGTAGGACTCAGGTGACAGCGCGCCGGATGGCTTCCTCCACCGGCGACGTGTCCTCCGGGAGCCGGGCCAGGCTCAGGGGCTCCCGGGGCAGCAGTGGCGGCTGCGCCATGAAGCGCGGCCGCGTTCCCCGGTGGGGTTGCGCCGAGTGCACGAGGAAGGGGTGGCACAGGTACACCGTGCCCGCCGCGCCCGTGGCCAGGACTTCCTGCCGGTGGGCGGACTCCGCGAAGCCGTTGGCCGCGAGCTGACGGAGCGTGAGGCCCGCTTCGCCCGCGGGGCCCAGCAGCCGGGCGATGTCCTGGTGCGAGCCCACGCGGATGCGGGTGGGCGCGTCGTCCTCGCCCACGTCGGAGAAGAGGAAGAGCATCAGCAGCGCGCGGCCCTTGGAGGCGACGTTGGCGCGCCACTCCATGAAGTCCGGCTTGTCGAAGTCGAACCCCACGTCGATGTGCCACCCCGCGTCGCCCGGATCCTCCGGAGAGGGGAAGCGCACGGGGAACGTGCCCATCGCCCCGAGCGGCAGCCACCGCCCGGCACCGACGAGCTCGTCGTACGCCGCGTGCAGCACGGGCGTGTTCGCCGCGTCCACGAAGGGCTTCTGGGTGTACATGCCCAGGCGGATGACGGGGCGGGTCCAACTGGCGGGCCGGTCCGGGTCGCACCCCGTGTCCCGCCAGAGGAGGGCACGGGCTTCGTCCGCGACCTCCCGGGGGAAGGCCCCGTCGATGCGAAGGTACCCGTCCCGCATGAACTGCTCGGCGCGCGCGTCCATCTGTCTCCTGTCCCCGGGGGAAGTGCCGGGGCGCCGTGACTTCACTCCAGGTAGCCGCTCTCCCTGACAAAGGTCTTCACCGCGGCGGTGTCCGCGTAGTCCAGCTCGATCATCCGCTGGAGCGCCGCCTGCTTGTCCGGGGCCTTCGCATGGTACGCGCGAGCAATCGCATAGCCCACGTAGTAGCCCAGGTCCGCCACGCCGTCCGCGTTGTCCGGGCCCGACCAGAGCCACGGGGAGAAGCGCGTCGAGTCCTGGGCCTCGCGGAACCGTTCGCGCAGCTCCGCGTCGTGCTGGGGGCCATAGGTGACGTAGGCCAGCGCGGGCAGCCGGCCGGTGACCTGCTCGGCCACGAAGTCCGCCACGCCCTCGTAGACGATCCAGTCCACCAGCACGTCCGCGGGGGCCTTCTGGCGCGTGTGCACGGCCTCGTGGGCGATGAGCAGGTCCAGGCCTTCATGCGGGCGGCTCTGGAAGTAGGCGCCCAGGCCCGCGCGCAGCTTCGGCGGCAGCTCGGACACGTCCACCCGCGCGTCGCCGGTGGCCAGCTCCGCGCCCAGGAGCACCCGGCCGTCCAGCGCGGTGCCGCTGGAGTTGAGGGCGCCCACGGTGAAGTACACCTCCGCGCTCCCCAGCCGGGGGTAGAGGGCCCGGAAGCGCTCCAGCGTGGGGGCTACGTGGGCCACGGCCGCCCGGGCGCGCGCCGTCAGGGGACGGACCGACTCCCAGAACCGGGGGTAGTCGCGGATGGCGTCCACGTAGCCCTGCGCCGTGTAGCGCCTGGCGCGCATGAAGCTGTGCAGCCCCGGCGTGCCCCGGTCGACGTAGAGCGCCTGGAACCGGGCCAGCTGCTCGGATGGCTCCGTCGTGGCCCGCACGGCGTCGTAGGCCTCCCAGAAGTGGTCCACGTCCACCGTGGAGACCACGTCCTGGACCGTGGCGGGCGGCGGCTCCACGGGCTGCCTCGCGGCGCAGGCCGGCAGCGCGAGGGCGGCGGCGAAGAGGGCAGGGCGGAGGCGCATGGAGGTCCTGGAATGGGGATGAACGAAGAGGCTGCCCGGAGCGAACCGGGCAGCCTCTGAGGTGCTTCAGGAGGCCAGTGGGAAGACTACCCCGCCGGGTTCGCCTTCACCGGCGCGACCTTGGTGCTGCCGGGGCGCAGCTCTTCCAGGACGCGGTTGGCGCCGTAGATCTTCTGGAGCGCCTCGATGATGGCCTCCGAGTGCACGGCCACCGTGCGGTTCACGGACTCGTCGAAGCCGTACTCGCCGCCCAGCGACTGGATGTTGCCGTCGAACACCAGGCCCACCACCTCAAGGTTCTTGTTCACCACGGGCGAGCCGGAGTTGCCGCCGATGATGTCGTTGGTGGTGATGAAGTTCATCGGCGTGGTGCCGGTGATGACCTTCTCCGACTTCAGCCACGACTTGGGCAGCGCGTACGGATCCTGGCCCGTGGCGTGCTCGAAGGTGCCGGACATCTGGGTGATGGGGGCGACCTGCTGGCCCTCATCCATGTAGCCCTTCACCGAGCCGAAGGACACGCGCGGAGAGAAGGTCGCGTCCGGGTACTGGCTGGTGCCGTAGATGTCGAACTTCGCCTTGGCGACCAGCTCGCTGTTCTTCTTGATGATGGACTCGACGTCGTCCTCGAACTTCTTGCGGATGGCGCGGGAGTCCGGGTCCGCCAGCAGGGCCAGCTGGACCATCGGGTCCTTGGACGCGTCCACGGCCTTCTTGCCGCCGTCCCAGAGCGCCTTGCGGGCCTTCGGGTCGATGAGCTTCGTGCCCTTCACCACGCGGGTGGCGACCTGCTCCGGGGACTCCTTGCCCAGCACCTTCTTCACGAACGGGTGCTTGGCGCCCAGCTCCTCACGCATCTTGGTGAGGCCGAACGTCAGGCGGGCGATCTCCAGCTCCGGGTAGATGGGCGCGGGGCTGAAGAGCTGCGCCTTGAGGGCGGTCAGGTTGGCGTCGTTGAACTCGCGCAGCCGCTGGCCGTTGTCCTTGGGCAGCTCGTCGCCGGCGCGCACCAGCGCCCGGGCGGTGTGGAACAGGCCGGAGGACAGCCCATTGCCCTGCTCGAGGAAGTTCAGGTCCTTGCGGATCGTGAGCAGCTGGGCCTCGGCCTTGGCGATCTCGTCCCAGGCGGCGGCATACTTCTTCTTCAGCTCGGGGTTCGCGTCGACCTTCTTGCGCAGCTCCTGCTCCGCGGCGACCTTGGAGGCGAAGAACTTCTTGTCGAGCAGCGCCTCGTGGCGGCCCTTGGACGCCTTCAGGCCGTTCTCCACGCCGAACAGGAGGTTGCTGGAGATGCGCTTCTGCTCGGGGCCGCGCTTCTGGAACTCGGTGAGCATGCCGCGCAGCTCGGAGAGGTACATGAGCGTCTTGGGCAGGGACACGTCGCGGGTGTACTCCAGCTCCGCGATGGTCAGCGCGCGCGAGGTGCGGCCCGGGTTGCCGGCCACGAACGTGAGATCGTTCTCCTTCGCGCCGCCCTCGGACCACTTGAAGTAGTCCGGCGTCTTCACCGGCTGCTTGTCCTGGTAGACGCGCACGAACGTCACGTCCAGGTCGTAGCGGGGGAACTCGAAGTTGTCCGGGTCACCGCCGAAGAAGGCGATGGCGTGCTCCGGGGCGAACACCAGGCGCACGTCCTGGAAGCGGCGGTACTTGTACAGGTTGTACTTGCCGCCCTGGTACAGCGTGACCAGGTCGCAGCGCACCTTGTCGTCGCCGTTGGAGCAGGCCTTCTCCACCTTGGACATCTCGGCCTTCAGCGTGTCCGAGTACTGCTTGCCGGTCAGCGACGCGGTGGCCTTGTTGAGCTGCTCGGTGACGTCGGTGATCTCGACGAGCTGGTTCACCTCCATCGCCGGGCACTGCTTCTCCTCGGCCTGCGCCTTCGCGTAGAAGCCGTTGGCCAGGTAGTCCTGCTTCGCGGTGGACAGCTGCTCGATGCAGCCGCGAGCGCAGTGGTGATTGGTCATCACCAGGCCGTCCGGCGACACGAAGCTGGCGGAACAGCCGCCGGCCAGACGCACCGCGCCCAGGCGGAGCTTGTCCATCCACTGCTGTTCCGGCTGGAAGCCGTACTTCTCCTTCACCTTGGCGGCGGGGAAGTTGTTGTACGTCCACATGCCTTCATCGGCGAGCGCCGGAGCGGCACCCACGAGGGCGGCGATGACGACCAATCGCTTCATTGAATGGGATCCTTTCGGGCCGCGGGACAGAGCTCCGCGGGGACGGGGCGTTTGTGAGGGATGGCCCAGCGTCGGTCAAGCTGGGAAAGCGCCCACGCCCACCGCAGAACGTCCGAGCGCCCAAACGATTCCCTGGGACGCTCGCCGGGCAGGCGCTTTCCCCACCCGCCGGGTCCCGACGCAGCGCGTCCGGCCCCGCTCAGGCGGCCCGTGCGCGCACCCACGCGCCCGGCGTGGTGCCCAGGACGGCCCGGAAGTCCGCGATGAGGTGGGCCTGATCGTAGTAGCCCGCACCGGCGGCGATGCTTCCCCAGTCCGGCCGTGCCCCCTGGGCGGTGGAGGCCTGGAGCGCGCGCTGGAAGCGCACGATCCGGGCGTATGACTTGGGTCCCATGCCGAGCACGTCGTCGAAGGCGCGCCGCAGGTGCCGTTCGCTCACGCCCAATGTGCGGGCCAGATCCGCGACGCGAGGGAGTTCCCCGGCGTCGGTGAGCAGGCGGATGCCTCGCCGCACGAGGTATGCGGCGGCCGGTTCGTAGACGTCGTCCCGGTGGAGCCGAGCCACGAGCGCGGCCTCGAGCGTACGCAGGCGGGCCTGGGAGGATGGAGCTTCCGCGAGCGCTTCGCGGAGCCGGGCGCCGTCCGCCTTGCCCCAGAGCGTGTCGATGGAAAGCGACCGATGGGCCAGCTCCGACATGGGCAGTCCGAAGAACGGGTACGCGCCGCCCGGCTTGAACTGGATGCCCAGCGTGTCGGGCGGAACTTCCGAGGGCGCCTTGCGCACCACGTGTTCCCGGGGGCCCAGAGCGTGAACGTCACAGGTGGTGGAGGTGACGCGGACCACCAGCTCGACGGTACCGTCTGGCACGCGGACGTAGTCGCCCGAAGTGGGACCACGCCAGAGCACGCGCACGCGCTGGACGAAGCGGGACAGGTCGGCCCGGGTGGCCAGCGCGTTGTCTGCCAGGGTGGCCATGCGGGAGGGAGCATGGGACGGACGGACCCTCGCTTCAACCCGGGCCCCGGGCAGGATGGCCGATTCCTCCAATCGGGCAGCGGGCCCGGTCCGTACCTTGCCGGACATGCGAATCCATCACCTCAACTGTGGAACCCTGTGTCCCGCCAGTGCCCGGTTCGTCACGGGCTCGGGCGGCGTGTTCGAGCGGGCCCGGATGGTCTGCCACTGCCTGCTGCTGGAGACGTCCCGGGGGCTCGTGCTCGTGGACACGGGCCTGGGGACCCGGGACGTGCAGGACGCGCAGGGGCGTCTGGGACAGCGCTTCGTGAGACGGAACACGCCCCGGTTGGACCCGGCGGAGACGGCGCTGGCCCAGGTGGAGCGGCTGGGCTTCCGGCGCGAGGACGTCCGGCACATCGTGCCCACGCATATGGACCTGGATCACGTCGGCGGCCTGTCGGACTTCCCGGACGCCCAGGTCCACATCTTCGGGGACGAGCACGCCGCGGCGGTGGTGCCCCCGGTGGCGGGCGCGAGGCAAGGCTACAAGCCAGTGCAGTGGGCCCACGGCCCGAAGTGGAGCCGGTACGCGGTGGACGGTGAGCGCTGGTTCGGCTTCGAGGCGGTGCGGCTGATTCCAGGCCTGGACGAGGAGGTTCTGCTGGTGCCGCTGACGGGCCACACCGCGGGCCACTGCGGCGTCGCGGTGAAGGGGCCCGGAGGCTGGGTGCTGCACGCGGGGGACGCGTACTTCAGCCACCACGAGGTGGATCCGGTGGCGCCGCGAAGCCCGTGGGGCCTGGCGCTGTTCCAACGGCTGTTCTCCGAAAACAACGCCGTGCGGCTCCAGAACCAGGAGCGCTTGCGAGGGCTGGTGCGCGCACACGGGCACGAGGTGAAGGTGTTCTCAGCGCACTGCTCCGTGGAGTTCGATCGGATGCGCGCGGGCTGAGGCAACGCGGCAACGCGATAGCATGGCGGGACCTTGCGACGCGCTCTGCTCTTCGGCTCCCTCCTGTGGTCGCTGTCCTCCGCATCCGCCGCTGAACCCGCTCGGGTCCAGGTGCTGAAGGCCGCCCGCCTGTTCGATGCGAAGGCGGGGAAGATGATCACCCCGGGCGTGGTGGTGGTGTCGGAGGGACGGGTGGTGGGCGTGGGTCCGAAGGCGCCCGTGCCAGAGGGCGCGAGCGTCGTGGACCTGGGCGACGCTACGTTGCTGCCGGGCTTCATGGACGCGCACACGCACATGACGGTCGAGCCCGGTCCGGACTGGAGAAAGGACCTCATCGACGGGTTCCAGCGCACCATCCCTGAGCAGACGCTGGACACGCTGCCGTGGGCCCGAGCGACGCTGATGGCCGGCTTCACCACCGTGCGAAACCTGGGCGCGGAGGACTTCATCGACGTGGGCCTGCGCAACGCCACCGCGCGCGGCATCGTGGTGGGGCCGCGCATCCTCGCGGCGACGTCCAGCCTGAGCTCCACGGGCGGGCACTGTGACTACGGCAACTCGTTCCGCAAGGGACTGCTGGCCCAGGACGCCAGCCGCGGCGTGGCGGATGGGCCGGACGCGCTGCGCGCCAAGGTGCGCGAGAACGTGAAGTACGGCGCGGATGTCATCAAGGTCTGCGCCACGGGAGGCGTGATGAGCCTCAACGCGGACCCGGACGCGCCGCAGTTCACCCAGGCGGAGCTGGACGCGGTGGTGGACGAAGCGCACGCGCACCGGCGCAAGGTGGCCGCGCACGCGCACGGCGCGGAAGGGGCGAAGCGCGCCATCCGCGCGGGCGTGGATTCCATCGAGCACGGCACGCTGATGGACGATGAAGGCGTGGCGCTGATGAAGCAGAAGGGCACCTGGTACGTGCCCACGGCCTTTGCATTCTTCGGAATCAAGGAGCTGGCGGACCAGGGCAAGCTCCCGCCGGACACGGTTGCCAAGCTGCGCGCGGTGGACCGGCGACGGGAGTACGTGTTGCGCAAGGCGATCTCCTCGGGCGTGCGCATCGCCTTCGGTACGGACGCGGGCGTGTTCGCCCACGGGCGCAACGCGGAGGAGTTCGCGCTGCTGGTCCAGGCCGGCCTGACGCCCGCGGAGGCCCTGCGCACCGCCACGGTGAACACGGCGGAGTTGCTCGGTGTATCGGACAAGCTGGGGACGTTGGAGCCGGGGAAGCTGGCGGACGTGGTCGCCGTGCCGGGCAATCCGCTCCAGGACATCCGCGTGACGCAGAAGGTCTTCTTCGTGATGAAGGAAGGCGTCATCCACCGCGACGACACAGCGGCTGGCCCACGCGCCGCGCCGTAAGGCTCACGGTCCGGAATGCCGGGCTGACTGTCCGCGTCAAGGTCCGGGCCGGTGCGCTCCCGGGCCGCGAGCACCGCGAACTTGTCCGACTGTCGGACAGGTTTTCATCGCCCGCCGGCAGGCGCGCCCCCAGGCCGCGGGCACCGCGAACTTGTCCGACTGTCTGACAGGTTTTGGCGCACGGCGCTCCGGGCGGGCGGTTCGGCCCGTGTGGGGTCAAAGGAGCTTGTCCTCCACGAGGATGACACTGCGGCTTTTTGCGCAGCGCGCCATGGACTCACTTCCGGATGAGCACGTCACTCAGCAGGAAGTCGAGGGTGTCGCCCGTCAGCCAGCGTTCGCTCACGCCCGCGAAGTCCGGCTCCGCATCGGCATCGGCTTGGCGCCAGAGGTCCTCCAGGCGGTAGCGCGCGGCGGTGCAGTAGATGTCCGCCAGCGCGTCGGCTTGAGGCTGTCCGCGTGAAGCCAGGGCCGACGCGTGGGCCAGCGTGACGGACATCGTGAACAGCTCGTTGCAGAGCTGGTTCATCAGGATGAGCGTCCGCTGCCTCGCGTGCAGGGCTCCCGCATCCGGGGAGCGGCGCGACAGGTCCAGGCTTCGCTTCGCGAGCCGGTGCACCTCCCGAGCCGTGTGCTGGAGGTGTTCGCGGTTGCGGGGGGACAGATGCTCTTGCACGGGGAGGGGAGCAGGCGGCGACTCCAGCTCCGCCGCGTGCGCGGCCGTCGGGTAGTAGAGGGAGAAGAGGCCTTCCCTCGCGGCCTTGTGGTCCACCAGGAAGTCCACGCCTCCCGCGACCCGGAAGGCTCGGGCATCGCGCAGCGTGCGCTCCAGCGGAACCGGCGTGGCGCCCCGGGCTGCTTTGCTCTCCGACGTCTCGTAGCCTTCGGCGGCGAGCAGCGACATCGTCCGGTCCGCGATGCGCGCGCACGTCAGGGACGCGATGTTCTTGGCCGCCACCTGTTCGAACCAGCGCAGGGGAAGTGTGTCCGCCGTCACGCCGGTGAGGCTCCAGCGGGCCACACTCTCCATGGCGAAGACCTCCGCCGCCGTGGCGGACACCTGCCGCTGGATCTCGTCGAAGTCACCGAGCCTGCGCCCCTGTGCGAGCCTCCGGTGGAGGAACTCACGCGACCACTGGAGGCACTTCTTGGAGAGCGCCAGCGACGCGGCCACGATGATGTACATGCGCCCCAGGGCGCTGAGCGGCTCCAGCAACGGCGTGTTCCGCCAGTGCTCCTGCGACATCGCGAGCATCCGCTCCTTCGGCACTCGCACGTTGTCGAAGCTCAGCGAGGCGATGGGCAGTCCTCGCAGGCCCATCAGGCCGTGCTCGGCGCGGACGTGGAAGCCAGGACTGGAGGTCTCCACGACGAAGAGGCTGATCTGCTCGCGGCCGTCTTCCTGGAGCGTGGCGGTGACGTTCAGCAGATCCGCGATGGAGCCGTTGCCGATGAAGACCTTCTCCCCGTTGAGGACATACGCCGTTCCGTCCTCCGAGGGCACGGCGGTGGTGGACGCGCGCGGCACGGAGGCTCCGATGGGCTCTGTGTCCGCCCAGCCGGAGATGACTCCGTCGGCGACGCGGCCTCGGACGTAGTCCTTGAGGGGACCGTCTTGCACGGCTTCGATGATGGCTCCCGCGCCCAGGCCGCTATGGATGGCCAGCGTGTAGCCCACAGGCAGGCACACGCTCATCACGGCCTCGATGACGCGGAAGGTGTTCAGCATGGAGAGGCCCCGGCCTCCCAGCGCCCGCTCCACCTGGAGCTTGTAGTAGCCGCGTGAACGCAGGGCTTCGCGCAGCTCCGGCGGAATGCGGCCCGTGCGTTCAACCTCGTCCGGGTCCACGTGCGCCTGGAGGAACTGTTCGACCTCCGCGATGACGGCATCGCCTTGACGGCGTTCCTCCGCGTCCTGTTCGGGGAACGCGCGGACGAGGTCCCAGCGGAGCTTCCCCGCGAAGAGCTGGCCCAGGAAGCCCTCGCGGCTGCGGGTGGCGGGGTGCAGTGGCTCGTGGCTCATGGGGTCGACGTCCTTCTGGAGAGGGGTTCCGCGATGAGGCGCAGGAGGGTGGACTTCGGTTCGGGATCCCGAAGGTAGAAGTGGCCACCGGGCAGCAGGTGGAGCGCGAAGGGCCCGGAGGTGTGGACGCTCCACGGCTCCAGCTCGGTGCGGTTCAGGTCGTCCTGGGTGCCGCCCGTGACGGTCATCGCGCAAGAGAGGGGGGCGCGGTCCTCGTGCCGGTGGGACTCCACGAGCTGCAGATCCGCGCGCAGGCCGGGGAGGATGAGCTCGCGCAGCTCTTCGTCCTCGCGCAGTTCGTGGATCAGCTCTCCGTAGGTGGTCTCCAGGGCGGTGAGGAGTCCGTCCTCGTCCAGGTGGCTGGCGGGGATGCCTCGCGGAGGGAGCTGTGGGGCTGGGGCCGCGGAGAGGAACAGCGCATCGGGAGGCACGCGGCCCAGGTCGCGCAGACGGCGGGCCGTTTCGAAGGCCACGAACGCCCCCAGGCTGTGACCGAAGAACGCGAAGGAGGACCCGAAGTCCACCGCTTGAACCAGCGCGTCCACCAGTTCGTCCAGCCGGGTGAACGGCGCTTCCTCCGCCCGAGCCCCACGCCCCGGAAGCTGCACGCCCCAGACCTCGATGTCCGGGAGAAGGTCCGCCCAGCGGACGTACTCGCCCACGGATCCGCCGCTATGCGGGAAGCAGTAGAGGCGCTTCGAGGCTTCCGGACGCCGGATGCGGCACGCGAGCCAGGGAGAAGTCGAGCTCATGCCGGGGAGGACTCCGCGATGAAGCGGGTCAGGCGAGCCACGGTGGGCGCGCGGAAGAGGGCCTTCACCTTGAGGGGCGTGGCGACATGCGGACGCAACCGCGCGATGACCTGCGCCGCCATCAACGAGTCGCCTCCCAGCGCGAAGAAGTTGTCGTGCAGCCCGACCCGAGCCAGCCCCAGGACCTCCGCGAACGCGGCGGCGACCCGGCGCACGACTTCGTCCTCTGGCAGCTCCGGCACCTCCATGAGTTCAGGTTCGGGCGGCGGTGACACCAACGTGGCCGGGAGCGCCACGGTCGCGGCTGTAGCAGGGGCTTCGACGAGGTAGCGCTGACGTTCGAACGGGTACGTGGGCAGAGGCACCCGCCGACGGGTGACGCCTCCATGAAGTCCCTGCCAGGAGATCGCGACGCCCGCGCTCCACAGGCGCCCCGCGGCAGTGAGTGCGCTGACCGCATCGGACGTGTTGTCCGCGGGATGGGGCAGGGTGGCGACCGTGAGGTGTGGTCCTGCCGCGGGGTTCTGGCGCGCGAGCGTCGCCAGGGTTCGTCCGGGCCCGACCTCCAGGAACACGGCGGGCGAACCGGCGAACAACGTGTTCAGCGCGTCGCCAAAACGCACGGTGTGACGCAGGTGCGCGGCCCAGTACTCCGGGTCCACGGCCTCTTCCGCCGTGACCGCCACACCCGTGCGATCGGAGATCCACGGGAGCTGTGGAGGACGCCGCTCGACGCGCTGGACGCAGGCGGTGAACGCGGCCAGTGACGGTTCGACGAGTGGCGAATGTCCCGCGCCCGGAATGCGCAGCAGCTTCGACTCCACACCGCGCTCCATCAGTCGCGCCTGGAGCGCTTCGATCTCCGCCACCGGGCCCGACACCGCGCACTGCGCCGGCCCGTTCACTGCCGCCAGCGCGAGTCCGCCATGAAGCAGGGGCGCCAGCTCCGACTCGGGCAACGGCACGGCCAGCATGGCGCCCGCGGGCAGACTCGCGAGGATGCGCGAGCGCTCCAGGACCAACCGCAGCGCGTCCTCCAGACGGAACACCCCGGCCACCGTGGCCGCGGCATAGGCCCCCAGGCTGTGGCCCACGACCGCGGAGGGCTGCACGCCCCAGCGCTTCCACAGCCGCGCCACCGCGTACTCGATGACGAACACGGAGAGCTGACCGGTGACGAACTCGCCCATCCGGGCGGAGGCCTGCTCCAGCGCGGCGGCATTCGTGGGATCCGGATGGAGCACCGTCCCCAGGTCGAACCCGAGGAGCGGCGTCAGGTGCGCACGGCACGCGTCCACGGCCTCACGGAACGCCGGCTGCGAACCGTACAGCTCCCGGCCCATGCCCACGTGCTGCCCACCGTGGCCGGGGAACATGAACACCACCTGTCGCTCGCCGGCCTCCTGTTGCGCGAAGCCCTCTTGTTCCGACAGGGCGCGAAGGACGTCCGGGGTGTCCTCGCCCACCGCGAACGCTCGGTGCTTGTGCGCGGCACGCCCCATCTGGAGCGTCCAGGCCACGTCACCCAGCTCCGCCTCTGGATGCGCGCGCAGGTGCCCTTCGAGCCGCTCCACCGCGCGGGCCAGCGAGGCGGGACCGTGGGCCGACAGCACCATCAACCGCGGTGAGCGCGAACGCTCGGAGGCGGGCAGGGTGAGCGCCTCTTCCAACACGGCGTGCGCGTTGGTGCCGCCAATGCCCAGCGAGCTGACGCCGGCCCTACGCGGATGACCGTGGGTGTCCCAGTCCCGCAGCTCCGTGTTCACGCGAAAGGGGCCGTGCTCGAAGTCGATCTCCGGGTTGGGCCGTTCGAAGTTCAGACTCGGCGGCAGCTTCCGGTGCTCCAGCGCGAGCACCGTCTTGATGAAGCCCGCCACGCCCGCCGCCGCGTCCGTGTGGCCGATGTTCGTCTTCACCGAACCCAGCCAGCAGGACCGGGGCTCCCGCGCACCGAAGGCCTTCGTCAGCGCGGCGACCTCGATGGGATCGCCCAGCCGGGTGCCGGTGCCATGTGCTTCCAGGTAGCTGATGCTCGCGGGGTCCACGCCCGCGGCATGCAGGGCGGTCTCGATGACGCGGGACTGGCCCTCCACGCTCGGCGCGGTGAAGCCGATCTTCCCGGCGGCGTCGTTGTTGACGGCGGTGCCTCGGAGGACGGCGCGGAGGGTGTCTCCATCCTCCAGCGCATCCGCGAGCCGCTTGAGCACCACGATCCCCGCGCCGTTGCTGCCGACCGTGCCCTGAGCCCGAGCATCGAACGCGCGGCAGCGGCCGTCCGGTGACAGCGGCCCGCCCTCGCTGTAGTGACCGAACCGGGGCGGCACATGCACCGACGCGCCCCCCGCCAGCGCGATGTCGCAGTCCCCCGCGAGCAACGCCTGCGCGGCCAGATGGATCGCGACCAGTGACGTGGAGCACGCGGTCTGCACCGTGACGGCCGGCCCGCGAAGCCCCAACTTGTAGGCCACGCGGCTGGTGAGGAAGTCCACGCCCGTGGCCAGTCGGAGCTGCCAGTCACTGGCACCCGCGAGCAGGTCCCTCCGGGCCCGCAGCGCGGACAGGTAGTCCGTCTCACTGCCACCCGCGTAGATGCCAATGGCGCCCCGGTACCGAGCCGGATCATACCCGGCGTCCTCCAGCGCCTCCCGCGCGCACTCCAGGAACACCCGGTGCTGCGGATCCAGCATCAGCGCTTCCTGCGGCGACATTCCGAAGGCCTGCGCGTCGAACCGGTCCGCATCCGTGACCAGACCGAACGCGGGCACCTCCTCGCCCATGGCGCGCTCGGTGGGAGGTTCGGCGCAGGGCTGGCCGTCCGGACCGAAGAAGGTGATGGATTCGACACCGCCGGCCAGGTTGGACCAGAACTCCGCCGCGTTGGCCGCACCCGGAAGCCGGCACGCCAGTCCCACCACCGCGAGGTGCGCCGAACGGTCCTCCTCCTCCATCACGTCGAGCGACGCGCTCATTCCACTTCCTCCCGCGAGCGGTCCGACGACAGCCGGCCCTGCCGCCCCAGCAGGCGCGCACGGCCACTGCGCCGTTGCTCTTGGCGCTGTGCCTGCGAGGCCGCGGCCTCGCCGCCATCGTCGCGGCCCTGGAGGTGTCCGGCGAGCGCACGAACCGTGGGGAACTCGAACAGCGTCACCATGGGCACGTCATGGCCTATGCGGTGCTTCAAAAGGTGCTGCACCTGGGCCAGCAGCAGCGAGTGGCCCCCAAGGTCGAAGAAGTTGTCCTCCGCGCCCACGTTCTCCAGGCGCAGCGTCTCGCACCAGATGGTGGCGATCCGCCGCTCGTGCTCGTTCGCGAGCGGGACCCGAGGCGCCTGGGTTCCAGGCGTGGGTTCGGGCAGCGCCCGTTCATCCACCTTGCCACCGTGGGTGAGTGGCAGCGCCTTCAGCTCCACGTACGCGGAGGGGATCATGTACGCCGGCAGCTCGCGCGCCAGGTGCTCACGAAGCCGCGCCGGTGTGGGCAGGGGCTGACCCGCGAGCGGCACCAGATAGCCGACCAGCTGGGGCGCTCCACCGGGAGGGCTCCACGCGCGAACATGCGCCTCCGCGAGTCCCGGATGCGTGCGCAGGCGGACCGCGACCTCCGCGGGCTCCACGCGGAAGCCTCGGATCTTGAGCTGCGCGTCCATGCGGCCCATGAACTCGAGCATCCCGTCCGGACGGGCCAGGACCCGGTCGCCCGTGCGGTACATGCGAGCGCCTGAATGTGCCGAGTACGGGTCGGGGACGAAGCTCGCCGCGGTGAGGTCCGGGCGATTCAGATAGCCGCGCGCCACGCCGGCACCGCCCACGTACAGCTCTCCAGCGACGCCCGTGGGGACAGGTTGCAGCTCCGCGTCCAGGACATAGGCCGTGGTCCCGTCGATGGGCTGACCGATGGCTGGCAGTGTCTCGACGGGCCCTGAGGGCAGCACTTCGCCGGAGGTGGCCGTGACGGTGGTCTCGGTGGGGCCGTACTGATTGAACAGCCGCCACGGCAGTCCGGGGACGGGACGCGTGTGGAGTCGGTCACCGCCCGCGAGGACCGTGCGCAGGTCACATGACGCCGGCCATGGCAGGGCCAGCAGACGTTCCGCGAGCGCGGTGGGCAGGTCCGTGAAGGTGATGCGCTCGGAGAGGAGCCAGGCTTGGAGCCGCTCCGGGGACAGGCGCACGTCCTGCCCGGGGACATGCAACGACGCGCCCGCGGTGAGGGCAGGCCAGAGCTCCGCGACGGATGGATCAAACGCGGGCGAGTAGAGCAGCGTGGTGCGGCTGCTCGGCTCCAGTCCGAATGCGCGCCGATGCCACCCGACGAGGTGGGCCAGTGCGCCGTGCTCCACCACCACGCCCTTGGGGGCGCCCGTGGAACCCGAGGTGTACATGACGTAGGCCCGCTGCCCGGGCTGCACCTCCGTGGGCAGACCTCCCTGGGGCGTGCCGGGACCATGGAAGGACTCGATGCGCACGCGCTTCACCGTGGCAGGGAGTCGATCCACGAGCAGCCCGGTGGTGATCACCTGACGCACGCCAGCGTCACCCAGGATGAGGGCGATCCGTTCGGCCGGGTGCTCCGGATCCAGGGGCAGGAAGGCGGCTCCGGACAGCATCACGCCCAGCTCGGCCGTCACGAGCTCCGGACCACGAGGCGAGCAGACGCCGACAACCGACTCCACGCCCACGCCGTGCGCGTGAAGATGCTCGGCGATCAGCGTCGCGCGCCGGACCAGCTCCGAGTAGGTGAGGGTGCCTGTCTCGTCGCGCACGGCCACGGCGTCAGGGGTCCGCAGGGCCTGCGCCAGGACCTGCTGATGCACGGGCGGATCCACGCTGACGAGCTTGGTGGATCCGTTCGCCAGGACGACCTGCCGCTCCGCGTCCGAAAGCATCGGCAGTCGCGACACCGGCATCCCGGGACTGGCCACCGCGGCCTCGAGCAACCGGAGGAAGTGCGCGGCCATCCGCTCCATGGTCGAGCGGTCGAACAGGTCCCGGTTGTACTCCCAGATGAGCGAGATGCGCGCGTCACCGCGCGCGCGGTCGCCCAGGTGCCGGCCCGCGTGCGGAATGGCGACGACGTCCAGGTCCACCTTCGACGACCCATTGCCCCGCTCGAAGATGGTGCACGAGGCATCCCCCAGCCGAGGGCTCCGCACAGCCGAATCGTGAAAGCTGAACATGGCCTGCACGAGCGGATTGCGGCTGGGGTCGCGCTTCACGCCCAGGCCTTCGATCAGTTTGAGGAACGGATACGTCTGATGCTCGGCCGCCGCCACGGTGAGGTCGCGCACCTGACGGACCAGCTCGCGGAACGACGGCGCGCCGGAGACGTCACACCGGAGTACCACGGCGTTGACGAACATCCCGATGACATTCTCGATGTTCCGGACACCGGCCCGGGCCGCGAATGCCGAACCGATGCACAGGTCCTGCTCGCCGGTGTAGCGATGCAGCAGCGTGGCGAAGGCGGCGAAGAGGGCGTTGAAGAGGGTCACGCCCTCCTGCTGACAGAAGGCACGAAGGGCGCCGGGCAGGGCGGGTGGCAACTCCAGCCGGAGCAGGTCGCCATTGAAGGTCTGCACGCGGGGACGCGGATGATCGGTGCGCAGCGGCAGCACCTCCGGCGCACCGGCCAGCCGCGTCCGCCAGTAGTCGAGCTGGGCCTTCATGGCCGGACCATCGAGCGCCTCGCGCTGCCACGCCGCGAAGTCGCGGTACTGCACCGGCAGCTCCGGGAGCGGCGAGGACTCTCCGCGCAGATACGCGTTGTAGAGCACGTCCAACTCCCGCATCAGCACGGAGAAGGACACGCCATCGTGGACGACGTGGTGCTCCACGAGGACCAGCTCGTGATCATCCGGAGCCAGACGAACCACGGTCCAGCGCACGAGCGGCGGTTCGAAGAGCGACAGGGGCCGCCGCAGCTCCTGGCGGAGGGCCTCCTCCCGTCGGTGTTCCCGTTCGACCGATGACAGCCCGGACAGGTCGATCAACGGGACCTGCACCGGCGTCACGGGAAGAACGCGCTGCCACGGCCGGCCGTCGATTTCCTCGTAGGTCGTTCGCAGCAGTTCATGTCGCCGGGTGATCTCCGTCAGCGCGCGTTCGAGCACCGCCAGGTCCAGCCCACCCAGCACGCGGAGGGTCGTCTGCGCCTGGTAGGAGATGCTGCCGGGAGACAGCTTCTGGAGGAACCAGACCTGCTCCTGTTGCACGGACAGGGGAGCCCGTTCGGGGTCGGCGACGCGGACCACGGGCGGCAACACGTCCTTCGAGGGCTCGGCACGACGCGGCTCCAGCACGGTCGCCAGCTGGGAGATGCGACGGTGCGCGAAGAGCTCCGTCAGAGACAACGGGAGGCTCAGCACCTCCGCGACCCGCGCGGTGATCCGAGTGGCCAGCAGCGAGTGACCGCCCAGTTCGAAGAAGTCGTCCTCGATGCCAATCCGCTCCAGGCGCAGCTCCTCCTGCCACACCTGGACGAGTCCACGCTCCAGCTCCGTGCGAGGCGCGACATAGGCGCTGCTTCGGGTGGCGTGGGCTTCGGGCGTGGGAAGCGCCTGGGCGTCGACCTTGCCGGTGGGGCCGAGGGGTAGGGCGTCCACGACGACGAAGGTCCGGGGCAGCATGGCCTCGGGGAGCCAGGCGCGGAGGTGCTCGCGGAGCTGCTCCGTCCCGGGAACAGCCCGAGCGTCCTTCGGCGCGAACCACGCCACGAAGAAGACGTAGTGACCCTCGGTCCGCGCCATGACGTGCGCGGCCCCGACGTGCGGATGGGTCAGCAGCGCGGCGGTGATCTCCGCGGGCTCGATGCGGATGCCACGGACCTTCACCTGCCGGTCGGAACGGCCAAGGAACTCCAGCGAGCCATCCGGCAAGCGGCGTCCCAGGTCCCCCGTGCGATACAGCCGTTCGCCGCCGAACCGGGAGAACGGATCCGGAATGAAGCGGTCCGCGGTCAGGTCCGGCGAGCCCACGTAACCGCGAGCCAAACCTGGGCCGCCGATGAACAACTCACCGGTCTCGCCATCCGCGACGGGCCGCTGCTCCGGACCGAGGACATGCACCTCCACGCCACCGATGGGACGGCCGATGGAGGGCAGCCGTTCCCCGGCCGATGCGTCACCGGGGGGAACGGTCCCGGACGTGCTGTAGATGGTGCATTCGGCGGGGCCGTAGCCATTCACGAGCTGGAACGGCAGCCCGGGCCTGGGGTGCAGGTGCAGCCGGTCGCCGCCGGTGAGGATCAGGCGCAAGGCGCAGGACTCGGGCCAGGACAGAGGGAGGACGCGTTCGGCCAGCGGTGTGGGAAGGAAGATGCAGGTGATGTCCCGAGCCAGGAGCCAGTCCTGCAGCCTCTGGGGCGACAGTCGGGTCTCCTCGTCGGGCGGGAGCTCCAGTCGAGCCCCCGCGGCCAGCGACGGCAGGAGCGTCATGACCAAGGCGTCGAAGCCGGGCGAGGCCACCACGCCAATGCGATCCGCGGGCGACAGGCCAAACGTGTCGAGGTGGTACCCGGTGAACGCGGACAGCGCCCGGTGGCTGATCATCACGCCCTTGGGCAGTCCGGTGGAGCCCGAGGTGTGGATCACGTACGCGAGGTGATCCGGCTGGACGGTGACGCCCGGGTTCGCGTCCGGGAACGACTGGAGCTCCAGTGCCTCCGGAGCGAGGATCTGGATGCCGTCCGCCGCGAGCCGCTCCACGGCCGGCCCCGTGCCGATGACGAATCGTGCTCCCGCCGAAACGGCCATGTATCGCAGGCGTTCGGGAGGGGCGGACGGGTCCAGGGGAAGCCAGGCCGCGCCGGACTTGAGAACACCCAGGACGGATGCGACCAGCTCAACGCTTCGCGGAAGGCAGACGCCGACGAGGACATCCGGTCCGGCGCCTCGGGCAATCAGCGCATGGGCCACCCGGTTCGCGTGAGCATTCAGCGCGGCGTGGGTGAGGGAGCGGGCCCGGGAGGCAACGGCGATCTGGGAGGAAAGTTCGGTCGCTCGTCGCTCGACGAGCTGGTGGACGGGGGGCAGCAAGAATCCTCCAACCGGCGCCGCACCCGTCCGAATGAAATCAAGCGTTTAGCGGATTTGGGCCGTTTTCAGGATTTTACATGACTCAGTGAAACACCGTGAGACATGGCTGTCACATGGCTCGCCACAGGGAGTGCGAATCCACCCTGTTGGGTAGCGCTTGAGAGGAGCGGCCACAGAGAGTCCCGAGGGACTTCCTCTTGCCCCAGTTGCAGGGCGGCATCCAGGGACAGCAGATAGCCGGCACGTCCCGGGGCCACCTCGAGTGCGGTGTCCTGGCCCCACTGCCAGTTCCAGCCACCACACGCGCGCGTCGCTCCGAAGGGGCATCGTCTCGTCCCCGGCCATCAGATGGCGGCCTCCTCGTGCAGCGTGAGGTACGGAGCGACGGAAGTAGGCGGGTGCACAGCCGTGCGGCGTGGGGGTGAACCACAGCTGAAGCATCCGCGTGTCTTCATCCGTTTCGTTGCCCTCGGCGTGGACCATGCCGTCCCGGGCCGAAATCAACTGCGCCTCGCGTGGGCGCAGGCGGATGTCGGCCACGGGCGCAGGCTTTGGAGTAGGGGAACAGCCGAGCGCGGTGAGCCCCAACAGCTGGGCGCCGCCGCGCACCAGCGCACGGCGATCGAGCTTCACGCCTCGCCCCTTGCCCGCTTCGTCGCCCGAGCGAGCGCCTCGACCATGCGCGGTCCGGTCACGAAGCCGCTCGCGAGCACTTCGAGGCCGGCGCCGCCACGGAAGAGCACGGTGGGGAACCCGCTCACGCCCAGAGCCCGGACCTCCTGGAACTCGTTCGCCGTCGCCCGCTTCGCGTCCGCATGGTCGAACCGGTTCAGGAACCCCCTGAAGTCGAGGCCGTGCGCGGCGCAGATGCTCTCGTAGAAGGACGCCCCGGTCGGGTCCTCTCCCTCGGCGTAGAACTTCCGCTGGATGGAGGCAAACACCTCGTACGCACGCGTCTCCGGTCCCGGCATCTCGTCGAGCATCCCGCGCATGACGAGGAACGCGCGGCACGCAGGCTCGGTGTCGTAGTTGAACTCCGCCCGGTCGAGGAACCGGGTGGAGAACGGCTGCCCGGTGCGTGCGGCAATCTCCTCCCAGTGGTGGCGCAGGAAGCCTTTGAACCGCTCGTTCCAGGGGTCCCCGCCTCCCGCACGGAGCCCGCCCACCCGGATACGGAAGGGGATGCCCTTACGGTTTGCCGCCGCCTCCAGTTCGCGGAGGCCGGGCGAGCCTCCCCAGCACCAGGAGCACATCGGGTCCCCCACATAGAGCACTTCTCCCACGGGCCCCTCGGCGCTCGGCGCGGCGCTCGTCTGCGCCGCGCCGGGGAGCGCGCACGTCCCGGTCTCGGGGTCACACAGCGCCTGCACGTCAGAGGGCGTCTCGTTCTCGTTGTCGTGAGGGCGAGGGACCATGTGTTGCTCCTGCGGGAGTGGCGTCATTGCCACGCCCCGAGAGATAGCCCCAGCCCCGTGCGTTGACGACGCCCGCGGACGCGCACAGCATGTGCGTTCATGCACATCGCCTGGGACGACCTGCAGACGGTGGAGGCGCTGGTGCGCACAGGGAGCGTCGTGGGCGCGGCGCGCGAACTCTCGCTGCGCCACTCGACCATCTCGCGGCGGGTGGACGCCCTCGAGCGCGCGCTCGGGGTGCCGCTCTTCCTGCGTGGGGCGACGTTGCGCCCGACGCCGCTCGGCCTCGCCATTGCCGAGCGCGCGGGCCGCATGCACCCCCACGCCCTGGACGTGGGGGCACTCATCGAGGAGCAGCGCCGGGCGCGCGCAGGAAGGCTCGTCATCACGACGAACGAAGTGCTGGCGTCACTGCTGTTCGGCGCGCTGCGCACGTGCGGCTTCACTCAGCGGGTCCAGGTGCGCATCTCCGAGAGCGAGCTGGTGCTGGAGCCCGGGGTGACGGATCTGGCCTTACGGCCGAGTCACACGCCGGGCGGTGCGCTGCGGGGACAGCAACTGGGGAGGC
The DNA here is from genome assembly GCF_009909105.1 of Corallococcus exiguus. Taxonomy (NCBI): domain Bacteria; kingdom Pseudomonadati; phylum Myxococcota; class Myxococcia; order Myxococcales; family Myxococcaceae; genus Corallococcus; species Corallococcus exiguus. Next base: position 1,203,618 of record NZ_JAAAPK010000002.1, on the reverse strand, counting down.
TGCGGCTCGGAGTGTTCCGGGCGCGGGCAGCCCAGCAGGACTCGACGGCCTGGGTCCTGCCATCAGGGAACCTGCGCACCCGATCCTCCATGCGCTGGTGGAAGGCTGTCCCCGAGGACGCGGAGGCGCTCGTGGAGTGCGACACGCTGCTCGGCATCAGGGATGCCTGCGTCGCGGGCCTGGGGCGGAGCGTGCTCCCGGCGCTGCTCGCCGAGGGGGACCCGCGCCTGGTGCTGGAGCAGGAACTCCCGGGTGGCCCACCGGTGTGGCTGCTGTCCGCCGCCACCCGGCGCGCGGACGCGGCCCTCCGGCGGGCGCGGGAGTCACTCGCCGAAGCCCTCCGGAGCGCCCCGGGCGTGTGGGAGGCCTGAGGTCTTCAGAACACCCCAGCGAGAAGCTGACCTCCCTGACACGACAAGGCGCCGCCCGGTGACAGGCGAGAGCGTCTACGGGAATGGCTTCACAACCAAGCCCGCAGCAGCCCGGCGGCGGCTCCGCTCAGCACCAGCCACGCGGAGTTGACCCGCCAGCGGAGCAGCAACAGCGCCCCGAGCGCGGCCAGGACCACCGTCCAGCCATCCACCAGGGCCGCGCGTCCCAGCTGCCACGTCACCACGGCCATGAGGGCCAGCGAGGCCGCGTTGACGCCATCGAGCACCGCGCCCGCAGTCCGGGATCGACGAAGCCGGGGCACCAGGGGGCCACTGAGGGCGACGAAGACGAAGGCGGGCAGGAAGATGCCCAGCGTCGCGAGCCCCGCGCCGGGCGTTCCGCCCACCAGGTAGCCGATGAATGTCGCCGTGGTGAAGACTGGGCCCGGCGTGAACTGGCCCACGGCCACCGCGTCCAGGAGCTGGGCCTCGGTGAGCCAGCCCCAGCGTTCGACGAGATCCGCTCGGAGGAAGGCAAGCAGGACGTAGCCGCTGCCGAACAGCACGCTGCCGACCTTGAGGAAGAACAGGAAGAGGCCACCCAAGCTGAACGGCACGGCGGCCGTGGCAGCCATGACTGTGACGCCGTGGAGGGCGAAAGGCGTCAGCGTGAGCGCCGACCTGGAAGCTGGAGCGGATCGAAAGTGGTTCCAGGCCGCCAGGGAACCGCCGGCCAGGGCCAGGATGAGCAGTTCGTTGACGCCAAGAGCACTCGCCACGGCTGAACCGGCGGCCACGGCGATCCGGGGGCGCGTCGTCAGGGCCGTCTTACCGAGGCCCCACAGGGCCTGGAGCACCACGGCCAGGATGACGGGTTTCACGCCGTACAGCAGGGCGCCGGCTTGCGGCAGGGTGCCAAAACGCACGTAGGCCCACGCCGCCGCGAGCGTCAGGAGCATCGCCGGGACGATGAAGCACGTGCCGGCCACGAGCAGTCCGGGCCAGCCGGCACGCCGGTGGCCCAGGTGGATGGCCAGCTCCGTGGAGTTCGGGCCCGGGATGAGGTTGGTGGCGCCCAGCAGGTCGAGGAACTCCTCACGGGGCAGCCACCGGCGCCGCCGCACAAGTTCGTCTTCCATCATGGCGATGTGCGCGGCAGGGCCCCCGAAGGCCGTCAGCCCCAGCCGGAGGAAGACCCGCGCGACCTCACCAAGCGAACCCCGGGTGACGTCGTCGGAATGAGGGGAGTCCATGCGCCGAAAGAGCCTCGTGATGAGCCGGAACCGGCGGAATCGCGGCGGATGGTGCCACGGCGCCGGGCAGGGAACGGGCCTCAACGAACCCCACCTGGGACCCCAGAGGCCTGGGACCCCAGAGGCTTAGTTTACATAACGCTTCTTATCAGACGTTACGGCTGGGGGTCCCCCAAGGATTCCAGGCGCTTCCCCAGCCCGCCCAGGGCCTCCGTGGACGTCCGCGCAATCGGCCCAGCCCGCGCCTTGGTTCCGCCGTTCATGTGTCGTCGGGATCATCGACGTGGTCCAGGTACGCCTGGAGCTGTGCCCGGTAAAGCGGCACGACCTCCACCGCCATCGCGTCCTCAAGCACCTTCCGGGCCCCGGCCCTGTCCCCGCTCGCCTTGAGCGAGTCGGACGCTCCGAATGCTCGCCCGAGGCGATACGTACCCTCACGGGTCCGTCGATGAATCTCCCTCACGAGCGAGGCTGTATCCACCGCTCTGGCAAGTGCGTTGTCGGCCTCCGCGCGGGTCATTCCCACCTGGGGAGCCATCCTGCGCAGGAGCTCAGGCATCTCGGGGTCTTGCGGCAGGTCCGCGCCGTTCGCGAGCGCCAGGCCCAGGTCGATCACCTTTCGCCAATCATCGGACGTCACTGCGCTACCCCCGGTCCGCACATGTCGAATGGCCATTGCCGCTGCCCCTTGCAGCGTTCCATGCACGCGCCACAGGGACCGCCCCAATGCGGCTTCTTCGTGGATTGGCACCTCGCATACATGTCGATGCAGTGTTGCCGCCAACCGTCCTCGAGCTCGCGAGCGCCCTGCATCAACGTCACGGCTTCGCTCTCCGTCATCCCGCCCATCAGGCGAAAACTGATAGCACGGTGAGGCGCCACCGTCGGCCACCAACCTCCGGCCGTCACGCCGTGGAATCTCGTGCTTCCCGAGCCCGGTTCCGGAACGTACCTTGCCGCCCCATGCGCCTCTTCCGACGAACCGGACTCGCCGCGCTTTGCGGCCTCACCGCGGCCCTGCTGACGGGCTGCCCTGACAAGACGGCCCAGGCCCCCGTGGACGGCGGCGTCACCAGCGCCACGGCGGCCCCGGACTCGGGTCCCGAGGCCGTGGTCTTCACGCTCCAGTACCTGTCGCCGGATGGCGGCACCGCGCTCATCCCCCTGGCCCTGGAGGAAAAGCCGCTCGTGGAGCCCACCTCCGACCTGGAGCTGCGCAGCACCCTGGGCCTCAAGAACTACCGCGTCCGGCTCATGGACGAAGCCGACCGGGCCATGGTCTCCGACGACTCCGTGTCCGAGGCCGATGACGGCCTCGTGTACCGCATCCACCTGCCGCAGCCACTCAAGACCGGCTACTCGTACACCCTCGTCGTGGACTCACAGACCGGCACGTCGTTCCAGGACTCGATCGGCCGCGACGTCGAGGACCTCCGGGCCTCGTTCCAGATCATCGGCGACAAGGAAAAGCCCAAGCCGCCTCCGCCGCCCGCCAAGGGCGGCAAGAAGAAGTCCAGGTAGCCGTCACTCCTGCGTTTCGGACTGCCCCGGCGCCTGATCCGGCAACGGCTCGGGCGTGGCTGGCGCCGGGGTCGGCAGGTTCAGCGCCGTGCGCAGCTCCCGCAGCTTCGCCTGGATGAGCCGCATGTTCCCCGGGCCCATCCGCAACAGGTGCTTCTGGGCCTTGCTCAGGCCCTCCAGCTCCGGCGACGCATAGACATACAGCGCGCCCTTGGACTCCACCTCCACCGGCCCCTTCGGCACCGGCACCGCCAGCAGGTGCTGGATGGCCCGGCCGAACGCCGTCTCGAAGTGCTGATCCGGTGGTGCAATCTCCCGGTACGCCTGGTCGAAGAGCGGCTTCAGCTCCCGGTACACCATCGCCGCGCCGGACGCGTCCAGCGACCCCAGCACCCGGGCCACCAGGTCGTAGCGCGCGTAGCTCAACGGCGCGATCTCCGAGCGCCCGTTCGCCCCGGCCGCGCCCACCTGGAACGCCCCCACGGGCGCCATGAACAACAGCGAAGCCCGAGGACTCTCGCCTTCAGCGATGTTGCTCACGGACGCGGTGAACCGGCGCGCCAGGTCGCGCTCCTGGAGCCACTTCGCCAGCTCCGGGTCCACCGACAGCTTGCCCACCAGGTCGCGGATGCGGCCGTCGCTCTCCGGCAGCGACACCTCCGGAGGCACCTCCGCCACGCCAGCGTCCACGACGGGCGTTGCCGTCACCACCGGCGCCTCGGACTGCCGCCTCAGGCCGAAGTACGAACCGACCACGCCCACGACCATCAGCGCGACCAGGATGCCCAGGACCTTGCCCCGCGACGGTGCCTTCGGCGGCTCAGCCTCCGGCGTCGGCGGAATGGCTCCAGGGCCCTGATTCACGAAGTTCGGATCGCTCATGGTCCCGGACCTTACAGACAGGCCTCCGAGCCATTCCACGCGCGCGTGAACAATCCGCGCCGTCTGTGTTCACCGCGCGGAGAGGACCTCGTCTGGCAGGCGCCAGAGCTGGCCGTCCTCCGGCGACAGAATGAAGCCGCCGGGCAACAGGTGCACCGACGTGACGGCCTCCGTGGACAACGGCAGCTCCCACGCGCACACGGGCCGCAGCGACGCGGGGTCCAGTTGAAGCAGGTACCACTCCCCCGCCTCCAACAGGTCCTCCACCGCCACCAGCACCGCCCGCTCCGTCACCAGCCCGCTGTACCCCGTGGCGAGCGTGCCCTGCTCCGGCAGCAGGAACTCCGCCGCCAGCGTGGCCTCCGGGTACGTCCAGCGCCGCACCCAGGTGCCGCCCACGCCAACGAAGCCCGAGCCGTCCGGAAGGAACCCCGCCGGATAGAACGGCGCCTCCACCGAAGCCACCGCCGCGCCACGCACGAGCCCCGTGGCGCCGCGCTCCACGAACGTGAGCCACGTGCCCTCCTGGCCCAGGCTCACCGCCACGCCCATCACCGGCAGGCTCGGATGCGGCATCCATTCGTGCAGCCCGTCCAGGTCGTCTTCACCCAGCGTCGGCGCCCCGAGCTCGAGCCCCGCCTCCGTCCCCGCTACGTCCGATAACGTTCGGGCATCCAGGACGCGCAGCGACGCCCGCCCGTCCTGGACGCCGCTCGTCCACAGGCCCTCGCCGGTGATGTCGAACCCCAGGGCCTGCGTGTTCCGCGTCCAGGCCCGCGCGGGCGTGTCCACCGGACTCCCGTCCAGCGCCCGGCCCACCATCTCGATGCGCCCCGGGCCCAGCACCGCCGCGCACCCGAGCGACGGATGCAACGCCACGAGCCCCGCGGTCCTGGGCAGCTCCAGCGCACGCTCCGGCGGCCAGGACTCCCGCGCCCCGAGCACGGCCAGGCGCCGCATTCCCACGGCCAGCCCCACCGCGACGTCCGAGCCCGAGGCCGCGGGAGGCAGCACGAAGCCGTCACCCGCCCACTCCGCGTCCATCACCGGCAGGGTCGTGATCCGGGTGAGCGCCACGCGGCGGCTGGGGATGCCCCACGGCGTGCCGGGCCGCGGCCGGCCAACCCAAGGCACGACCTGGCCGCTCAGGAATCCTGCTCCATGGCCCGCACGCGCGCGAGCGTGTCCACGTCGCGCTCGGTGGGGCCCAACTCCAGGAGCAGCCGGCTCACGTCGTACAGCAGGTCCCCGCGCTCGAAGACCTTCAGCCGGGGGACGTCCAGGTTCAGGTCGTCCGCGCCCTTGTTGTACGCAAGGTCCATCAGCGACCGGAGCTGGAACGAGTCGTAGAGGTTGTACTCGACCAGGTAGCGCAGGGCCTCCACGTCGCCGCGCCGCAGGTACGCACGCCACAGCAGCACCGCGTCGTAGCCATTCACACCCTTCAGGTGCGGCGGCCGTCCCACGCCCAGCTTGTCCTCAATCTCCTTCAGCCCGCCGCCCATCCCCAGCCGCCGCGTCACGAAGCGCAGGTCGATGTGCGCCTCCGGCACCGGGAAGTTCTTCTCGCCGAAGTACTCCTTCAGCACCGGCACGTCGAAGCACGAGCCGTTGAACGTCACCCACAGCCGCCGCTTCGCCATGGCCTCTGGCAGCGCGTCCATGTTCCGGCCCTGGATGAAGACGTGCAGCCCCGCGGCGTCGAACAGGCTCACCACCGTGGGCACCTGCGTCTTGCTGCCGTCCGTCTCGATGTCGAAGTAGACGGCGTCGTCCTGGAACTCCGGGAACAGACGCCAGTGCTCGCGCGGCGGCACCATGCGGGCCAGGTCCTTCAAGTCGCGCCGGGCCAGCGCCGCCCGGGCCTCCGCGATGCGCTCGCGGGCCGCCGTGTCCGCCTTGCGGCTGATGACGATGCCGCCGTCCGGGAAGTCATCCCAGGTCCGGATGCCCTTGGACCACAGGTCCTTCTCGCGCCACGGCCCCACGCCGGGGATGAGCTGGAACGTGTGCAGCAGCATCAATCGAGCGCACCCAGCCTTCCCGCCAGCAGATCATCCAGGAGCGGCACGTCCGCCTCGCAGAACGGCAGCGCCTGCATCTCCGTGGGCGTGTGAAACGCCAGCTGGTGCGCGCCCAGCGGCTTCGGCTCACCGGACACAATCGTGGCCGCGAGCAGCACCAGCTCCACCGTGAGGTCCGGGTACGTGTGCCGGCCCTCCCACAGGCGGCGGCCCACGGACAGCTCCACGTCCAGCTCCTCGCGGCACTCGCGCGCGAGGGCGGCCTCGTCCGTTTCGCCCGCCTCCACCTTGCCGCCGGGGAACTCCCAGAGGAGCGCGCGGCTCCCACCGGGAAGGCGCTGCTGGACCAGGTACCGCGGCCCGCCGTCTTCCGGACCGGGCCGGGGAATCAGCGCGGCCACCACCCGCACCGTCCGGGGCACGGCGCGCGTCACCAGCGCGGCCCCTTCTTCACGTCGTTCATGTCCAGCGCGTACAGGTACGCGTTGTTGGACAGCACGTACACCCGCGAGCCCACCACGAACGGCGGCGCGGAGATGCCCACGCCCGGGTTCCACGCCAGGCGCGACTTGCCCGTCGTCGGATCCACGAACAGCAGCGCACGCTCGTTGGGCACCAGGAGCATTCCCCGCGCCAACACGGGAGCGAACGCCGTCTTGTCCTTGAGGGGGAGCGACCAGATGAGCTTCCCCGTCTCCCCCAGGTAGGCGTCCAGGCGGCCGTCGCCAGTGGCGAACACCACCTCGCCGCGCGACAGGAGCGACGTCAGGCCACCCACGCTGGCGTTCCAGATGACGGCGCCGGTATCCGCCTCCAGGGCGTACAGGCCGTTCTTGTACGAGGCCACATACAGCCGCCCCGCCGAGTCGATGGCGGGCGTGGTGTCCACGTCCAGGAACTCCGTGCCCGCGCCCGACAGGGACTTCTCCCAGACGACGCCGCCGTCCTCCACCTTGAGGGCGACGAGGAAGCCGTCGGAGAAGCCGACGTACGCGGTGTCCTGGTCCACCTTCGGCGCGGAGGCGCCCCGGATGGTGAAGCCGGACGGCGGGTCGCGCCGGTACTGCCACACCCAGGTGCCGTCCGTGGCCTTCACCGCGAACACCGTGTCGGTGTCCGTGGCCACCAGCACCAGGCCGTCCGCGAGCACCGGCACCGTGGCCAGGGACTCGCTGGTGGCGTACTTCCACTTCACCGCGCCGGTGCGTCCGTCCAGCGCGTACAGCACGCCATCCCCGCCCGGCAGGTAGACGACGCCCTCGCTGACCAGGCCGCCCGCGAGCGCCCGGGCCCCCGTGCGGAAGGTCCAGGACACCTTCGCGTCCGGCCCCACCGCGCGGACATAACCGTCACGCGTCTGCACGATGACGTTCCGGCTCTCCGGGTCGTACACCGGAGAGGCGGGCTCGCGCGGCGAGTACTCCAGCAGCGGGACCTTGTCGACGAGCCCCGTCCACCAGTTCACCTGGAAGAAATCCACCGGCGGCTGACGGGGCGCCGCGGGCAGCTCCGGGTTGCCGTACAGCGGCGCCGTCGCGCACCCGGCCAGGAGCCCTACCCCGGCCACCATTCCCACCCACCGCTTCCACCGAGCAAGCCGCATGGTCATGAGCGCGCTACGGCTGCCCCGAGTCCGTGGCCGGCGCGGCGGGAGGTGCCGGCGTGGGCACCTTCACGCCCTCCGCGGCCAGCACCGCCATGCGCTCGGTGGCCTGACGGGCCGCGGCGCTGTTCGGGTGGTCCGTCGGAATCTTCGACAGCACCTGGGCGGCGTCGTCCTTCTTGCCCTGGAGAATCAGCATGCGCGCCTTGTGGTACGCGCCCATGCCGATCAGGTACTCGCCGGTGTCCGCCTTCTCCATCGCCTCGAAGGAGGTGATGGCCTGGGCGTAGTCACCCTTGGCCTCGTAGGCGTAGCCCTGGCCTTCCAGGGCGCTCGCGCGCAGGGCGTCGTTCTCCGGGGCGCCCTTGAGGAAGACGTCCAGGGACGCCAGGGCGTCGTCGTTCTTGCCCAGCCGGAACTCGGCCTTGGCCTGCGGCAGGGCGGCCGTCGTCGCCGAGCGGGTGCCGCCGTGCTCCTTGCGGAAGGCGGCCAGCTGCTTCACGACCTCCTCGTCGCGGGCCCCCTCCGTGGGGAACGGGGGCTCCGTGGCGGACGGGTCCGCCGGGTCCACGCCCGTCACGGGGCGGTCCAGGACGGTGAGCGCCTGGCCCAGGGCCATGGAGGCAGTCTCCTCGCCGCGCTTGGAGACCTCACTGGCGATGGCCACGCCCACCGCGCCCAGCACGAGCACGCCCGCGCCGATGGCGAGGAACTTCTGGCGCTGCATCAGCCAGTCCCGCGCGTCCGCTCCCGCCTTCTGGAAGGCGTCCGGCTGACGAAGCTCCTGCTGGCGAATCTTCTCGGTCTTCTGCTGGGCCACGATGAGGGGACCTCTCTCCGGCTCGACGGTGCTCTTCGCTCTGGGAAAGCGGCGCACTGTAAAGAGCGCCCGCTGGGAGTGTCAACGCGCGAGCGCGGTCAGTCGCGCCCTGCCCGCTTCCCGCCCTTGCCACCCTTGCCGGCCAGGTGCGGCTTCTTGCGCGCCTCGCGCTTGGCCTTGCCTGGCCGCTCGCGGAAGAGCAGGCGGATGGGGACCCGCAAATCAAACGTCTTGCGGATCTGGTTGGTGATGTACCGCTTGTACATGTCCGGCACGCCCTGCGGTTCGTTGCAGGTGAGGGTGAACGTCGGCGGGGCCGCCGCCACCTGGGCGATGTAGTACAGGCGCAGCGGCTTGCTCTTCACGATGGGCGCCGGGTTGTTGTCCACCATGTAATCCAGCAGCTTGTTGAGCTGCGGGGTGGGCGCCCGGAAGCGGAACTGCTTGGCCAGCTCCACCGCCACGTCCACGACCTTCTCCACCTTGGAGCCGTGCAGGGCGGACGTGAAGATGACCGGCGCGTAGCCCACGAACTTGAGGGCGATCTTGAGGTCCTCGCGGAAGGCCTCCTGGCGGCGCTTGTCCTCCGCGATGAGGTCCCACTTGTTCACCACGATGACCAGCGCGCGACCGCGGTCCATGGACAGGCCCGCGAGCTTCGCGTCCTGGTCCACCGCGGGCTCCGTGGCGTCCATCAGCAGCACCGCCACGTCGCTGCGCTCCAGCACCTTCAGCGCCGCGATGACGGAGTACTGCTCCACCTGGTGCGCGATGGTCTTCTTGCGCCGGATGCCCGCGGTGTCCGTGAGGATGAGCTGATTGCCCTTGTACGTGACCTCGGAGTCGATGGGGTCGCGCGTGGTGCCGGCGACCTCGCTGGTGACAACGCGCTTCTCCTTGAGGATGGCGTTGACCAGGGTGCTCTTGCCCACGTTGGGCCGGCCGATGATGGCCACGCGGATCTTCCCGTCGTCCGGCGGCGCCTCCGAGTCCTCGCCCTCCTGCTTCTCCGGGAGTTTGGACACCACGGAGTCCATCAGGCTGCCCATGCCGAGGTTGTGCTCGGCGGACATGGCGTTCACGTCGCCCAGGCCCAGGCGGAAGAACTCGCCGGACAGCGACTGCATCAGCCCGGTCTCGTTATCCAGCTTGTTGGCCGCCACGACGACGGGCTTGCCCGACTTGCGCAGGTAGTTGGCGACGGCCTCGTCCGCCGTCGTCATCCCCGCGCGGGCGTCCACGACGAAGATGATGACGTCGCACTCCTCCACCGCGAACTGCGCCTGCTCGCGCACCTGCTTGAGCAGCGAGTCCTTCTCACCGGGGACGAAGCCGCCCGTGTCGATGAGGGTGAAGGCGCGGCCCTCCCACTCCGCGTCGGAGTAGTGCCGGTCGCGGGTGACGCCGGGCTCGTCCTGCACGAGCGCGATGCGGCGGCCCACCAGGCGGTTGAACAGCGTGCTCTTGCCCACGTTGGGGCGACCGACAATGGCGACCAGCGGCTTCATGGAGTCTCTTTCGACAGCGACGACGACTTCGAATGCAACGACGTCAGCGACACAAACTTCCGCGGCGACATCACTCGTAACCCAGCTTCCTCAAACCCGCGGCGCGCTCGCTCCAGCGGGCCTCCACGCGCACGCGCAGGTCCAGGTACACGTGCGCACCCAGCAGGCGCTGCACGGACTTGCGAGCGTCCGTGCCAATGAGCTTCAGCATCTGCCCCTGCTTGCCAATCAGGATGGCCTTCTGGCTGTCGCGCTCCACGTAGATGGACGCCGCGATGCGGATGAGGCCGCCCAGCTGGCCGGGGGGCGTGCCGGGGCGCGGCTCGCGCTCGGATTCGTCGAACACGTCCACCAGCACCGCGGTGGAGTACGGGATCTCCTGGCGGCAGTGCCGAAGCACCTGCTCGCGGATGTACTCCGCCACCAGCACGCGCTCCTGCTGGTCCGTGAGCATGTCCTCCGCGAAAAGGGGCTCGCCCTCCGGCAGGTGTCCCAGCACGACCTGGAACAGGTGATCCACGCCGTCCTTCTCCCGTGCGGAGATAGGCACCACCTCCGCGAAGGGGAACTCCTGGCCGTAGAGCGCGATGAGCGGCAGCAGCTTCGCCTTGGGGATGGAGTCGATCTTGTTGATGACCAGGAAGGTGGGCTTGCCCACCTTCTCCAGCCGCTCGAGGATGGCGCGGTTGCCCGGCGTCACGTCCAGCGTCTCGCCCTGGGGCGGCTCGATGAGGAAGAGGACCAGGTCCACCTCCTCGGCCGCGGAGATGGCGGCCTCCACCATGTAGCGGTTGAGCTCTCCCTTGGCCTGGTGGATGCCGGGAGTGTCGATGAACGCCACCTGCCCTTCCGGGCGCGTCACCACGCCCAGGATGCGGTTGCGGGTGGTCTGCGGCTTGGGCGAAACGATGGCGATCTTCTCGCCTGTGAGCGCGTTGAGCAGCGTGCTCTTGCCCACGTTGGGCCGGCCGATGAGCGCGGCGAAGCCAGCGCGAGGGGTCTTCTTCTGGGACTGAGAGGCCATACTTCCGGAGATGATCAGTGGGCCTTCCGACTCCGACTTCGGGAAGGCCCCGTGGGAACTGCCAGGGTACGGCGGCGGACTGCTTACGAAGGCCGCGCCGTGGAGATGGTCAACGTCTGGATGCGCACGTCCCGGCGGGGACGGTCGCTTGAATCCTTGGGAAGCTCATTGGCGATGCGGTCCACCACGTCCTGCCCTTCCACCACCTCGCCGAAGATGGTGTACCGGTTGTCCAGGTGGGGCTGCGGCGCCGCGGTGATGAAGAACTGACTGCCGTTGGTGTTGGGGCCCGTGTTGCCCATGGCCAGAACACCCTTCTTGTCGAAACGCCGGCCGCTCTGGAACTCATCCTCGAAACGGAAGCCCGGCCCGTTGTTGCCCCGGCTGGTCGGGTCCCCGCCCTGAATCATGAAGTCCTTGATGCAGCGGAAGAAGAGCGTCCCGTCGTAGAGCGGGCGTCCGTGCTGGGGCTGGAACGTCACCGGGTCCTTCCAGGGCTTCTCCCCGGTGGCCAGCCCCACGAAGTTCTCCACCGTCTTGGGCGAGTCCTTGGAGAACAGGCGAACGACGATGCGCCCCTCCGTCGTCTGGAAGGTGCCGAACAGCTCCGTGCCCGCGTGGGCCAGCTCCATGAAGCTCATTGCGGGGTGCCCTTCTTGGGGGCGGCGGGCTTGGGCGCGGCCGGCTTCTTGGGCGCCTTCTCACTCAGCGTCACCGTTTCCAGGACCACGGGCGTCTGCGGGCGGTCCTGCGCGCTGCGCGGCACGGTGCCGATCTTCTCCACCACGTCGTAGCCGGTGACGACCTCGCCGAAGATGGTGTGGCGGCCGGTGAGGTGCGCGGGCGTGGCGGTGGTGATGAAGAACTGGCTGCCGTTGGTGTTGGGGCCCGCGTTGGCCATGGCCAGGATGCCCGGCTTGTCGAAGCTGCGGCCGCTCTGGAACTCGTCCTCGAAGCGGAAGCCCGGGTCGCCCCGGCCGGTGCCGGTGGGGTCGCCGCCTTGAATCATGAAGCCCGGGATGACGCGGTGGAAGACGGTGCCGGCGTAGAGCGGCTTGCCCTTCACCGGGTCGCCCGTCTTCGGATCCGTCCAGGCCTTCTCGCCCGTGGCCAGGCCCACGAAGTTCTCCACCGTCTTGGGCGCGTCCTTGGAGAAGAGCTTCACGGTGATGACGCCCTGGCTCGTCTTCAGCGTCGCGTAGAGGTCCTTGCCGGCCTGGACCTTCTTCGTCCAGGGGCCCGCGACGGGCTCGGCGGCCAACGCCGCGACGGCGGCCAGCGCCACGGTGAGACCGAGAAGACGGTGCATGCGGAACAAACTCCAGGGCAGGAAGGCGCGGACCCTACCCCCCACCCCCCTCCCCCTCCAAGGGCTTTCACGCCGGAGGGTCGTCCGGTGAAGGACCTCCCGGGATGGGCGCCACGACAGCCGGGGATGCCAGGGAAGCCGACTCCTCCTTCAGGCGCTCCAGCGTGGTGCGCGCGGCTGCCTGCTCGGCCTCCTTCTTGTTCCGGCCGCTGGCCCGGGCGTACACGGCCTCCCCAATGCACACCTCCACCTCGAACACCTTGGAGTGCTCCGGGCCCGTTTCCGCCACCACGCGGTAGCGCGGCGACAGCTTGAGCTTCTCGTGGGCCAGCTCCTGGAGGAGCGTCTTGTAGTCCAGGCGGCCCGCGCCGGAGGCCACCTCCTCCACCAGCTCCCCGAAGATGCGGTCCACCAGGGACAGCGCCGGCTCCAGGCCGCCGCTCAGGTACACCGCGCCCAGCACCGCCTCCATCGCGTCCGCGAGCAGCGAGTTCTTGTCGCGGCCTCCGGACTGGGACTCGCCCCGGCCCAGCAGGAGCAGCTCGCCCAGGCGCAGGCTCCGGGCCACGCGGGCCAGGCCCTCCTCGTGGACGATGCGGGCGCGCATCTTGGTGAGCTCGCCTTCGGGGACGCCGGGGCAGCGGTCCATCAGCCGGTGGCTCACGGCCAGGTCCACCACGGCGTCGCCCAGGAACTCCAGGCGCTGGTTGTCCTTGAGGTTCTGGTCCCGGTTCTCGTTGACGTACGTCTTGTGCGTCAGCGCTTCCAGGGCCAGGTCGCGCTTGGAGAACTGCACGCCCAGGCGCGTCTCCAGGGTCTGCACCCGCTCCACCAGGGTCATCTTCTCCACGCGGCTCACTCCTGGGGGGCGTCCGGGCCCACGAGTCGCACGGCCTCGGGAGCGACCTTCAACAGCTCGGCCACCAGCTGCACGACGCCGGGGAACTCATCCAGTTCGAAGCGGCCCGCCCACACCTTGCCCTGGGTGCCCGCCAGGAGCCCCCGGAAGGTGCGCCCGGCGATGCGCGCGGCCGCGAAGCGGTAGGCCTTGCCCTCCACCTGCAGCTGCGCCAGCAACTCCAGGCTGCTGCGCGGCGGCACCAGCGACTGCGGTCCGAACTTCTCCACGATCTCCACGAAGCGCACCGGCTCCGCGCCCGACGCCGCCTGCGGAGCGCGCGCCACGGGCTCGCCGAGCAGCGCGGACAGGTAGCCCGTCAGCGCGGCCTTCTCGCGGAACTCGGACAGCTCGATGACGTGCCCGGCGGCGGTGACCAGCTCCTCGAGCCCGCGGATGGCCTGCGCGATGCGGAAGTTGCCCTGCCGGTCCGCCACCAGCTTCACCGCGAGCTGGCCATCCCTCACGTCCGTGGACAGCACCAGCGACTGCGGATCCACGTCCGCCGGCAGGCCCAGCAGCTGCAGCTCCTCCGAGCGGCGCTGCAGGTGGAAGACGTGGTCGCTGAAGGTGTCCAGCAGGAGCGCCTGCATCTCCTCCGCCGCGTCGATGGCGGACAGGAGGATGGGCGTCATGCCCACCACGGCTGGCGGCGCGATGGGGATGAGCCGGTCCCCCATCACCTGGAAGGTGATCTCGGTGATGAAGTCCTTGGTGATGGGATTCACCAGGGACGCGGCTTCCAGGTCCAGCACCACTTCGACGCCGGACGGCTCCTCACGAACCTGGAGCCCCAGCTCTCGCAGCCGAGCGGTATCCATCAGGCGCCTTTGAAGGTCTCGCGGGCGATGATGGTCCGCTGGATCTCGCTCGTGCCCTCGCCAATCTCACAGAGCTTGGCGTCGCGCAGGTAGCGCTCCACGGGGAACTCGCGCGTGTAGCCGTAGCCGCCGTGGATCTGCACGGCCTTGTTGCACCCGCGCATGGCCGCCTCCGACGCGAACAGCTTCGCCATGGAGGCCTCCTCCGAGTACGGCTGACCCGCGTCCGCGAGCCGCGCCGCGCGGTGCACCAGCAGCCGCGCCGCCTCCAGCTCCGTCTTCATGTCCGCCATCATCCAGCGCAGGCCCTGGAACTCGCCAATGGGCTGGCCGAACGCGGTGCGGTCCTTGGAGTACGCCACCGACTCCTCCAGCGCCCCGCGCAGGAGGCCCACCGACAGCGCGCCGATGGTGATGCGGCCCTTGTCGAGGATCTTGAGCGTGTCGATGAAGCCGCGGTCGACCTCGCCCACGATGGCGTCGTCACCGACCTCCACGTTCTCCATGATGAGCTCGGCCGTGTCCGACGAGCGCATGCCCAGCTTCCCGTGGATGGAGCGCTGGCTGAAGCCGGGGATGCCCTTCTCCAGCACGAAGGCGGTGATGCCCTTCTGGCGCTTCTCCGGCGACGTGAGCGCCAGCACCACGAACACGTCACCCACCGTGCCCTGGGTGATGAACATCTTCGCGCCGTTGAGCACCCACTTGTCGCCCTTGCGCACGGCGGTGGTGCGCATGCCGGACGCGTCCGAACCGGATCCCGGCTCGGTGAGGCCCCACGCGCCCAGCCACTCACCGGAGGCGAGCTTGGGCAGGTAGCGCTGGTGCTGCGCCTTGTTGCCGAACACGCGCACGTGGCTGGTGCCCAGGCCGTTGTGGCTGGCCACCGTGAGCGCGAGCGAGCCGTCGTAGCGGGCGATCTCCTCCACGGCCACCGCCACGGCGAGCGAGTCCATGGCCGCTCCGCCGTACTCGTCGGAGACGAGCATGCCGAGCACGCCCAGCTGCCCCAGCTCCTTCACCACCTCCATGGGGAACTTCTCGTCCTTGTCCCACTCGCGCGCGTACGGCTTCACGCGGCGTTCGCAGAATTCACGGAGGGAGGCCTGCAGGGCGCGGTGGCTTTCAGGAAGTTCGAAGTCCATGGTCGGGTGCGGAATCTAGAGCGTGAATGCGGGTGGGGGAACTTCAGACGGGGTGGACGCCGTGCTTCTTCTCCGCACGGGGCTGGAACCGGTCCGCATAAAGCGAATAACGCTGCATCAATTCCCCGCGCAGGGAGTCGCCGGGGACCACGGCGTCGATGATGAGCTCGCTGGCCAGCTTGAAGATGTCCACGTCCTGCTTGTACTCGTCGCGGAGCTTCTGGACGAAGGCTGGCCGCTCGGCCTCCGGCAGCTCTTGGATCTTGTTGAAATAGACGGCGTTCACCGCCGCCTCCGGGCCCATCACGGCGATCATCGCCTGGGGCAGCGCCAGCGTGGCCTCCGGGGCGAATCCAGGGCCGCTCATGGCGTAGAGGCCGGCGCCGTACGCCTTGCGCACCACCACGCAGATGCGCGGCACGCTGGCCTCCGACACCGCGGAGATCATCTTCGCGCCCGCGCGGATGATGCCCGCGCGCTCCACCTTGGTGCCGATCATGAAGCCCGGCACGTCCGCCAGGTACAGCAGCGGGATGTTGAACGCGTCACACAGCCAGATGAACCGGGCCGCCTTGTCCGCGCTGTCCACGAACAGCACGCCGCCCTTGTACTTGGGCTGGTTCGCGACGATGCCCACCGGCCGCCCGCCAATGCGAGCGAGGCCGGTGATGAGCTCCTGCGCGAAGAGCTTCTTCACGTCGAACCAGCTGCCCTCGTCGATGAGCTCCGCGATGAGGGCGTGCATGTCGAACGGCTTGTTCTGATCCGGCGGGATGATCTCATCCACGCGCTTGCCGCTGTGCTTGGGCGCCTTCAGTTCGACCGTCGGCGGGGCCTTGGAGAAGTTCTCCGGGAAGAAGGCCAGGTACTGCTTCGCGGCGGCGATGGCGTCCTGTTCGGTCTTCACCAGCACGTCGCCCACGCCGGACACGGAGCAGTGCATCTTCGCGCCGCCCATCTCCTCCAGGGTGACCTTCTCGCCGATGACCATCTCCGCCATGCGGGGGCTGCCCAGGTACATGGAGGCGTTGCCCTCCACCATGATGACCAGGTCGCAGAACGCGGGGATGTACGCGCCACCCGCGGCGGAAGGGCCGAAGAGCAGACAGATTTGAGGGACGAAGCCCGACAGGTGGACCTCGTTGTAGAAGATGCGGCCCGCGCCACGTCGGCCGGGGAACATCTCCACCTGGTCCGTGATGCGCGCACCCGCGCTGTCCACCAGATAGAGCAGCGGGCAGCGCAGCGCCTTCGCCGTCTCCTGGATGCGGAGGATCTTCTCCACCGTGCGCGCGCCCCAGCTGCCCGCCTTCACCGTGGAGTCGTTGGCCATGATGGCCACCGCGCGCCCGTCGATGCGCCCGACGCCGGTGATGACGCCGTCGGAGGGCAGCTCCGGGTCCAGGTTGTTGGCGAGCTTGCCGTCCTCCACGAAGGAGTCCGCGTCCACGAGCAGCTGGATGCGCTCGCGCGCGAAGAGCTTGCCCGCCTCCGCGTTCTTCGCGTGGTACTTGGGCGCGCCGCCCTTCTCCACCTGGGAGACCTTCTCGAGCAGTTTCTGATCTGAGGACATGGCCGTCGTCCCATACCAAGAAACCCCTGGCCTGGCTGCCTTCTTGCCATGCCGGCCACCAGCCGTGCCGTCCAACGGACGACGCATGAGGCCACGGAGGAGCGCTTCGGGGGGGTGTCGATTGGGGCTTCCCTGCCTACCTTCATGCTGCACGGGGGGTGTGCACCCAGGCGGGCCACACTCGCCCCGTGAACCGCATCCGGCCCAGGAGGGACCCATGTTCAGAGCGAAGAAGGCGACGTGGCAGGCGAAGGCTTTTGCCAAGAGCAAGCTGTACCGCCAGTTCCTTGCGCACCAGCTGCTGGATCAGCTGCCCGACTACGCGGACAAGGCAGGCAAGGTCGCGCGGAAGTCCTGGGACAACTTCGACCCGGACGACGCGCTGCGCTATGTGGGATTGACGACGTACAAGCCGGCGCGCGCGGGCATGGGCGGCCTGGGGGCGTTCCTGCTGGGCGCCGCCGCGGGCAGCATCGTGGCCCTGCTGATGGCCCCGAGCCGCGGCACGGAGCTGCGCACCACCGTCAAGGACAAGGCGATGGGCTACATCAACAAACAGGGCGTGAACATCGGCGGCGAGAAGACCGCCAGCGCCTGAAGCTGAGTTGAGGGAAGCAACCAGGGGCAGCATGTCCGCGGGCAACCGCGGGCCTGCCGCCCCTGTCGCTTTCGGAGGACTCAGCGGCCTCTATAGACAGGAGGACGCTTCTCCGCGAAGGCGCGGAGCCCTTCCAGCCGGTCCTCCGTCTTGAGCACCTCCTCGTACTTCTTGAGCTCCAGCGCCAGCGCGTCGTCCAGCTCCAGGCCGGTGCCCTCGTCGATGGCGTGCTTGGCGGTGGCCACGGCCACGGGGGCGTTCTCCACCACGGCCTCCGCGAGCTGGAAGGCGACCTCCAGCAGGTGCCCTTCCGGGGCCAGCCGGTTCACCAGGCCGATGGTGAAGGCCTCCGCCGCGTTCACGCGCCGGGCGGTGAGGATGAGGTCCTTGGCGCGCCCGGGGCCGATGAGCCGGGACAGCCGCTGGGTGCCACCGCCGCCAGGGATGATGCCCAGCTTCACTTCCGTGAGGCCCATCTCCGTGGCGGGCGAGGCGACGCGCAGGTCGCACGCCAGGGCCAGCTCCGTGCCGCCGCCGAAGGCCGCGCCGTTGATGGCGGCGATGAAGACGCAGTCGCTCTTTTCAATCGAGCGCAGGGTGACGCGCAGGCCGTTGAGGAAGGCGCGCACCTCGTCTTCCGACATGGTGGTGCGTTCCTTGAGGTCCGCGCCCGCGCAGAAGGCCTTGTCGCCCGCGCCGGTGAGGATGACGGCGCGCACGGCACGGCCGGAGGACACGCGGGACACGAGCGCGTCCAGCTCCTGGTGCATCGCGCGGCTGATGGCGTTGCGGCGGCTCTCCCCGTCGATGGTCCAGATCTCGATGGCCCCTCGGGCCTCGACCTTGAACTCCGGCATCTTCGCTCCCCGTGACGGACCGCGCTGGGCGGCCCGCGTGAATGGCGCGCAGCCTGAAACCTGTTCTCCAGTCTGGCAAGCCGTAAACGGATAGGATCCTGCCCATGCCTTCGTGCTCAACAGCGAAACGCCCGTGGCGGTGGCTGCCTGGCCTGCTCACCGTGTCCGCCCTGCTCGTGCTCGCCCTGCCGCTCGTGGCCCTGGCACGCGGCGGTGGAGGCGAGCACTACACGTCCGGCCGCGACCGCAACAACGGCGGCGGCGGGGGCGACGGCCTGCCCTTCTGGCTGATCTTCGACCTGATCCGGCTCCTCTTCCTCTACCCGAAGGTGACCGTCCCGCTGCTGATCATCGGCGGCGTCGCGTACTGGCTCTACAAGCGCAACCTGCACCCGGACGCCACCACCCGGCGCGCGTTGGATCAGCGCGAGGCGGAGGTGCGCACGGAGGTGTCCGGCCGCGACGTGCAGGGTTGGGTGAACGCGCTGAAGCTCAAGGACCCGTCCTTCCAATTGGAGCCCACGCTGGAGAAGGTGCGCTGGCTCTTCATCGAGCTGCAGAAGTCGTGGTTCCGCCGGGACATGACGCCGGTGCGCCCCTTCCTGTCGGACGCGACGTGGCAGCGCTTCAACGTGCAGCTCGGGCTGATGCAGGCGCAGGGCGTGCGCGACGCGCTCGCGGACATGAAGGTGCTGGATGTGCAGCTCATCGGCCTGCACCAGACCCCGTGGTACGACAGCATCCACGTGCGCGTGCGCGCCAGCATCCGCGACACGGACGTGCCCGCGAACCAGACGGACGCGCAGGCCATGGCCGCCGCCAGCAAGGTGGCGCCGGAGACGTTCACGGAGGTGTGGACCTTCGTGCGCAAGCCCGGCGCGCAGACGCGCATCGGTGAGGACCTGTTCCAGGGCAAGTGCCCCAACTGCGGCGCGCCCTACAAGGGCGGCGCGTCCAACACCTGCGAGTTCTGCAACGCGGTGGTGAACTCCGGTAACTACGACTGGACGCTCTCTGAAATCACGCAGGGCGTGGAGCACGTGCGCCACCACAAGCAGGTGGACGGCCTGATGCAGGCGCGCGCGGACGACCCGGCGCTCAACCTGGAGATGCTGGAGGACCGCGCGTCGCTGCTGTTCTGGAAGTGGATCGACGCGCAGAGCCGCAACGAGACGCAGCGCCTGTCCAAGGTCGCCAACGCGGACGCCCTCACGAAGCTCAACGCGGAGCTGGGTCAGCTGGCGAAGCAGGGCCGGCGGCGCGTCTTCCTGGAGTGCGCGGTGGGCGCGGTGGACGTGCGCGCGCTGGAGGTGCATCCGGAGTCCTTCGACGAGGCGCAGGTCGAAATCCGGTGGAGCGCTCGCATGGGCATTGGCCCCGCGAACGAGAAGCCGCCAAGCCTGCCCACGGTGCCGCAGCGGTGGGTCTTCACGCTGCTGCGTCGCCACGGCGCGAAGACGAACACGGACACGGGTATGTCCACGGACCGCTGCCCGCAGTGCAACGCGCCCACCACCAACAGCGCGGCCAACACCTGCGAGTTCTGCGGCACGGTGCTGGGCAACGGCGAGCGCGACTGGGTGCTCGCGTCCGCCCTCCCCTTCGAGTCCTGGAACGTCCACCACGCGCAGCGCACGTCCCGGAACGCGGCCCGCTACCAGGAGGCCCGCCGGTCCGAGCGCGGCACCGTGGCGCCCCCGCCCGTGGACGTCGGCGGCCATGGCAATGGCGACGGCGTTGGCGACGGCGACCGGGTGGTGACGGACGTGAAGGAGCGCGAGCGGCTGCTCTACATGATGGCCGCCATCGCCGCCGCGGATGGCGAGGTCTCGAACGCCGAGCGTCGCCTGCTCAAGCTGTGCGCGGAGCGCTGGAGCGTGTCGTGGGCTAACGTGGAGATGGCCCTCAACGCCGGGCCGCAGCTCTTCGAGCGCCTGGTGCCGCGCGGCAGCCCGGAAGCGGAAGTCTTCCTGCGCCACATCGTGGAGATGGCCCTGGTGGACGGCCGCATCGACCGCAAGGAGCGGAAGATGCTGCAGATCGCCGCCCAACACCTGGGCCTGGAGGAGAAGCTTCCGGCGCTGCTCGGGGACCACTAGCCACGTGGTCCCCGGTGGGGAGGCTCAGGTCTGCGCGCGGCGGGTGGCCTTCTTGTCCCGCTCGCCGAGCGCGGCCTGGAGGTACTTGCCCGCGAGCTTCCGGCCGATGAGCTCCTGGGCGATCTCCCCGGCCTCCACCAGCTTGTCCAGGTCGATGCCGGTGTCCACGCCCATGCCGTGCATCATGAAGACGGCGTCCTCGGAGGCCAGGTTGCCCGCGGCGCCCGGCGCGTAGGGACAGCCGCCCAGTCCGCCGATGCTCGCGTCGAACGTGGTGACGCCCGCGGACAGGCCCACCAGCGCGTTGGCCAGCGCGGTGCCTCGCGTGTCGTGCAGGTGCAGCGCCAGCGTGTCCACCGGCATGTGCTGGAGGAGCGCCGTGAGGATCTCCTCCGTCTGCCGGGGCGTGCCCACGCCAATCGTGTCACCCAGGCTCAGCTGGTAGATGCCCGCGTCCACCAACTGGCGGCAGATGTCCACCACGCGCTCGACCGGGACGTGGCCCTCGTAGGGGCAGCCCCACACGGTGGACAGGTAGCCGCGCACGCGCATGCCGGCCTTGCGGGCGGCGGCCGTCACTTCCTTCGCGCCGGCCAGCGCCTCCGCGATGGTCTTGTTGATGTTCTTCTTGGAGTGGGCCTCCGACGCGGAGATGAACACCGCGGCCTCCTCCAGGCCCGCCGCCTGCGCGCGCTCCAGGCCCTTCAGGTTGGGCACCAACGCGGAGAAGACGACTCCGGGGCGGCGGCCCACCTGCTTGAGCAACTCCTCCGCGTCCGCCAGCTGGGGGATCCACTTGGGCGACACGAACGACGTCACCTCGATGCGCTTCTCCCCCGCGGCGACCAGGGCGTTGATGAGCCGCGCCTTGTCTCGGGTGGGCAGCGTGCGGAGCTCGTTCTGCAGGCCGTCGCGGGGGCCGACCTCGTACACGTCGACCCGGCGGGGCAGTTGCCCCAGCAGGCCGACCCGCGTTCGCGATGTCTCTTTCGGATCCACTGGACGTGTCCGGGGCTCCGTCACCGGCGCCCGGCTCCCACGATGAGGTCGGTCGACTCGGGTGTCATCGGCGCGGAGTCCAGGCCGCCGTGCACCCACTGCACCGAAAAGCCCGTGCTTTCCAACAGCCCCTTCAGTTCCGCAAGAGGATAGTAACGAAGCGTGTACGCCGCCCGCAGCACGCGACCGTCAGGCAAGGTGAGCTGACGCTGCCCGACATCCCTTCCACGCGTCGCGTCGAAGCGGCTCTCCTCCTCCAGGAGACTCCCATCCGGTAACCGCTCGCGGAACGATGCGCCCGGACTTCCGGCCAGCCGCTCGTAGGGAACCGTCTGGAACACCAACCGCCCGCCGGGCCGCAGCGCCCGAGCCACCTCGCGCAGCACCTGGACATGCTCCGCGTCGCTGAAGGCGAAGAGTGTCGAATACCAGGCGTAGGCGCCCCCCAGGGTCGCGTCCTGGAAGGGCAGCGCCCGCAGGTCGCCTCGCACCACGGGGAAGCCGGGGCGGCGCAGGCGAAGGGACAGCGGATCCAGCTCCAGGCCCACCACCCTGCCCGCGAGCGAGCCCTCCGTGTTGAGCCGCGCCGCGTGCCGGCCGTGGCCGCAGCCCAGGTCCACCACCGGGCCCTCCACGTCCGCGAACGCCCGGGACAGGTAGTCGACTTCCCGGGCCGTCACCGCCTCGGAGAGGTACGGCAGCGTGCTGCGCAGGTACAGCTCTCCGAAGAAGTCGCTCACGGCCGTGCGCGCTTCAGCGCTTGAGGGCGGGCAGCTTCTCGCGCAGGCGGCGCACGGCTTCGTCCAGCACGCCCTCCGTCTTGCAGAAGGCGAAGCGCGCGAAGCGCTGTCCCAGGTGCCGGTGCTCCGGGCCGTAGAAGACGCTGGGCGGGATGCCCGCGACGCCCACCTCCGTCACCAGGTGCCGGCAGAACGCCACGTCGTCCGCGAAGCCGTACCCGGCGATGTCCGCGAGGATGAAGTAGCTGCCCTCCGGCGAGAAGGCCTGGAGCCCCGCCTCGCGCAGGCCCGTGAGCAGCCGCTCGCGCTTGGACGTGTAGAGCGCCGTCAGTTCCTGGAAGTAGCTGTCCGGCAGCCGCAGCGCCACGGCCATGGCGGCCTGGAACGGCGACGCGGTGGCGAAGGTGACGAACTGGTGCGCGCGCTGCACCGCGTCCCGCAGCGGCGGCGGCGCGATGATCCAGCCGACCTTCCACCCCGTCAGGCTGAAGGACTTGCCCGCGCTGCTCACCGTCACCGTGCGGTCCGCGAGCACCGGCACCGTGGCCGCGCGGATGTGCTTCGCGGGGGCGAAGACGATGTGCTCGTAGACTTCATCCGCCAGCACCTTCACGTCGTGCTCGGCGCAGAGGTTGCCCAGGAACTCCAGCTCCTCGCGCGTGAAGACCTTGCCCGTGGGGTTGTGCGGCGAGTTGAGGATCAGCAGCCGCGTCTTCGGACCGAAGGCGGCGCGCACTTCGTCCCGGTCGAACCACCAGGTGGTGTGCTCCGCGTCCGGCGGGCGCAGCGGCACGAAGCGCGGCGTGGCGCCCACGAAGGCGATGTTGGCGTCGTACGAGTCGTAGAACGGCTCGAAGGCCACCACTTCATCGCCCGGATCCACCAGGCCCAGGATGACGTCGAGGATGGCCTCCGTCGCGCCGCTGGTGACGGTGACCATCGTGTCCGGGTCCACGGCGTGGTTGTAGAAGCGCTGCGCGTGCTCGGCGATGGCGTTGCGCAGGTCCTTGGCGCCCATGCCGGGGGCGTACTGGTTGACGCCGCCCTGGATGGCCTTCCACGCCGCTTCCTTCACCGCGTCCGGCCCGTCGAAGTCCGGGAAGCCCTGCCCCAGGTTCACGGCCTGGTGCTTCAGGGCGAGCGCGCTGAACTCGGAGAAGACGGTGGTGCCGAAGCGGGAGACGCGTTGCGCGAGCACGGGCCGGGGGGACATGGGTCAGGCCTCTGGAGGCCAGCGCACGTCCACCCCGACCCCCGGGGCGACCGGCTGGCGGTTCAGGGCCGGACGATAGCGTCCGCGGGCACGGAACGCGCGCCTTGTTCCACCGCGCGCTGCCGGGCGGAGCGGGACAGGGCCAGCGCCAGCCCCGTCACCACCATCACCAGGGGCACCGCGCAGATGAGGTCGATGGCGTAGTGGAACCGCCCCGCCAGCGTCGCGAAGATGAGCCCCATGCCCGGGAAGAGCATCACCCAGAAGAAGCGGCGGGCAAACCGGAACGCGTAGAAGAGCACCACCAGCATCACCCCGGTGTGCCCGGACGGGAAGCAGTCCCGGGTGTACACCGGCGTGCGCATCATGGACTCCAACAGCGGCGTGAGGATCCACCCCTGCGTCGCCGGCCCGTCGAACGCGCCGATGAGGAAGTACCGGGGCCCCACCGCGGGCACCAGCGAGTACGCCGCGTAGTTGAAGCCCAGGAGCAGGCCCAGACCCAGCAGGTACTCGTCGAAGGCGGGCGTGGACCCCCTGCCCCGGGCGTACAGGTAGACGCCCAGCAGCAGCGGCCACATGAAGTGCCCGTAGTAGCAGAGCATCAGCACGTCGTTGACCCAGGGCGGAATCACGTGCGCCAGCGCCACCGCGGTCTGGAAGCCGAACAGCTTCTGATCCACCGCGATGAGCTGGGCGTCCTTCACCACCGGGTTCATCCAGTCCACGATGGGCCCCAGCCATCCGTGGGCCAGCGCCGACACTGGCAGGAGCCAGAAGTCCGCCAAGATGGCGATGAGCGGCTGGCGCGGGAAGCGCGCCTCCAGCATGCGCATGGCCGGCAGGCCCAGCGCGAAGAAGAGGAAGAGGAGCGCGTTGCGGCCGGAGTGCGGCGCCCAGCGGGCCGGGCCCACGCACACCAGGGCGGCCACCGAGCAGGCCACCATGAGGACGAGGTCCACCTGCCGGAAGCGCACGAGCGCTTCGTCCGATGACGTCACGACGGGCCGCACGCGGCCTTCGCTGAATGACCAGATGCTCACGCCGATTTGCGCTCCCCCGGCGACTCGGCCGGCAGCTCGCCGGCCCCCCCGAGATTGAGGCTCCGCACCACCGCGCCCGACTCCGGCGCCACCGCGGACCGCCGCCCCTTCCACCGCTCCAACAGCGCCAGCATGGCCGGGAAGAACACCGTCGTTCCCAGGAAGGTGCTCACGACCCCTAGTAGGGCAATCTGTCCGATGCTGCGCAAGCCCTGGTGGTTCGCCACGAGGAGCGCTCCGTAGCCCGCCGCGTTGGACAGGGTCGCCACCACCGCCGCGAAGCCGGTGTTGCGCACCACCCGGCCCAGCGACCCGGGGCCCTCTTCCTCGTACCGGTGGAACAGGTGCACCGAGTTGTCCACCGCGATGGCCAACAGGTTGGGCAGCACCACCGCGTTGATGAAGTTGAGCTGGACGTCGAACAGGTACATCCCGCCCGCCAGGCACGTCATGCCCAGGAACAGCGGGCCCGCCACCAGCAGCGCGCGCTTGAAGCTGCGCAGGCTGGCGAAGATGACCAGGAACACCACCACCGCCGCGGACCAGAGGATGAACGGCCCGTCCATGCGCACCAGGGAGAAGATGCGCGCCGCGATGCGGTTGCTGTCCAGCACCGCCAGGTCGATGCCCTTCGCCTTCGCCCCGGCAATCACCTCATCCAGCTGCCCCGCCCAGCGATTCAGGTCCTGCGTGTCGTAGTTGGACACGGACGGGAACAGCAGGAGGAACATCCCCTTGCCGTCCAGCGCCTCGAAGCGGCGGCGGGCCTCCACCGGCAGCTGGTCCAGGCCGTAGGGCTTCGCGTCCACCATCCCGCGCAGGTCCTTCACGCGCGGGTCCTCCTGGGCGGACTTCGGCAGCCCGTCCAGGAGCGTCCGGATGCGGCCCATCTCCGCCTCGTGGCCCGCCACGTCGGAGGGCACCAGGTCGCTCAACGACGCGGTGCGCAGGAACACGGAGTTGGCGCCGTTCTTCGCCTTCACCTGGGCGATGACGGCCTCCACCTCGCGGACCTGCTCCAGCGTGTCCACGGAGAGGATGGCCGGGTTGAGCGGCGCGCCAATCTGCTCCGTGATGTGGTCGTCCAACCGCGACGCCGGCGAGTCACCCTTCAGGTTGCGCAGGTTGGTCTCGAAGCCCAACCGGGGCGCGATGCCCACCGAGTACGCCGCGAAGCCCACCACCGACAGCGCCACCGCGACGATGACGCCCGTGGGCCAGCGCCGCCACTCCTTCGCCGGAGCCGGAGCCCGCTCGACGCTCTGAGCCGCGGCGGGCGCGGAGGCCTGGGCGCCAGGCGCCGCATCGCGACGGAACGGGCGGATGCGCTCCGCGATGGCGAGCAGCGACGGGCCCAGCGCGTACGCGGACAGCACGGCCATCAGCACGCCCACGCCCGCGAGCAGGCCGAACTGCTGGAAGGCATGGAACTGCGCCAGCACCAGCACGAAGAACGCCGCCGCGTTGGTGAAGGCGGACGTGAGCGCCCCGCTGAAGGTGCCGCGCACCGCCGCCGTGAGCGCCTCCTTCACGCCGAGCCGCTCGCGCTCCTCCCAGTAACGCATGGTCAGGTGGACGCCGTACTCGATGCCCAGGCCGATGAGGATGGCGACCAGGAAGCCCGTCACGATGTTGAGGTGACCGATGGCGCCCTGCGCGAACGCGAACGTCAGCACCAGCCCCACCATCACCGGCACACCCACCACCGCCAGCGCGGAGATGCGCCGGGTGGCCAGCAGGATGAGGCCCACGGCGATGAGCGCGGACAGCATGCCCGCGTTGGACAGGTCACCGCGCATCACCGCGTCCTCTTCGATGCGGTTCTGGAAGTTGCCCGTCGCCTCCAGCGTCACGCCCGGGTACTTCTCCGCCGCGAGCTTGCGGCCCGTGTCGAACACCGTGGCCACGAAGTTCCGCGCGAACTCCAGGTCCCCCGCCGTCCCCGACGGCTTGATCATCAGGTAGACCTCGGTGCCCTCCTTGTTCGCCAGCGTCTCCGGCAGCGCCGTGTCCGGGGTGTGCTTCTTCGCGATCTCCTCGAAGGTGGGCGGCGCCTCCTCCGTGCCCAGGTCCACGAAGAGGGGGCTGGCGCGCTCCCTTTCGTAGCGGACGCGGGCCTCCAGGTCCTGACGCAGGGAGGCGACCTCCGCCGTGGGCAGCAGAAGCAGTCCGTGGCGGCGGAAGAAGGCCACGTCATAGTGGTGCTCGACGTAGCGGACCGTCGGCAGGGCCTCCAGCCGCCGCTGGAACTCCGTGGCGTAGGCCTTCAGGGCCTCCGGGGCCGCCCCCTTGGCCATGATGACCAGGTAGCCGTCTCCGCCCGCCTTCTCTGACACGCGTGTCAGATCCCGGACCTCGGGGGCACCCTCCGGGAGCAGCTCCACGAAGGATCCCCTGAACTCCAGGCGAGAGGCAAAGAAGCCCGCGGCGACCGTCACCAGGGCGACAGCGAGCAGCACCTGCCAGGGGCGCGACATCGCTGCCTGGATGAAGCCCTCGAACCACCGCTGCCGTCGTGCTTGAGACACCGTCTGCTCCTCTGATGCTGGCCGGCGTAGCAATAACCCAGCCATGATCCAGGCCCCCGGAACAGATGGCCCCTCTCGACCCATTCCCCGTGTGAACCCATGTGTGCCCGGGGTGCGGAAGCATCCACTGGCGAACGAAGGCCCGGGGGCGCGGCGTGCCACCAATGCGGCATGACTGTCAAGGCGCGCCCTGACACGGATGCCCCACACCCGGTGCAATGGGACCGTCCCCGCCTTGACAGTGCGGTTTTCCCTCTTTATTGACCCCCTCGCGTCGTACCCCCTGGGTGTTCACGCGGCCGGGCAATCCGATCCTGGAACGCGCCCTGCACATGGAAAGCGGCTCGGATCACACCCTCCGACGCGTAAGAAAGACCACCATGAGCGACGTGTTCGACAAGTGCCGTACCTGGAAGGACTACCGCATCGCCAAGGCCACGGGGCTGTATCCGTACTTCCGGGCCATCGAGGCGTCGCACGGTTCCACGGAGGTGGAGATCGAGGGACGGCGGGTCATCATGGTGGGTTCGAACAACTACCTGGGCCTGGCGGCGGATCCGCGCGTGAAGGAAGCGGCCATCAAGGCGACGGAGAAGTTCGGCACCACGTGCTCCGGTTCGCGCCTGCTCAACGGCACGCTGGCGCTGCATGAGGAGCTGGAGGCGCGGCTGGCCAAGTTCCTCAACCGCGAGGCGGCCATCGTCATCTCCACCGGGTTCCAGACGAACCTGGCGCTGGCGTCCATCCTGGGCCGTCACGACATCGTGTTCAGCGACCGCGCGAACCACGCGTCGCTGGTGGACGGCGTGCGCCTGTCGTTCGCGACCGAGCGCAAGTTCCGCCACAACGACATGGACCACCTGGAGCAGCTGCTCGCCGCGGCGGAGCCGGGCGCCGGGAAGATCATCGTCACGGACGGCGTGTTCTCCATGGAGGGCGACGTCTGCAACCTGCCCCGCATCGTGGAGCTGTCCAAGCAGTACAACGCCCGCGTGATGACGGATGACGCCCACGCCATGGGCGTGCTGGGCGAGCTGGGCCGGGGCACCTCCGAGTACTTCGGCCTGGAGAAGGACGTGGACCTGGTCATGGGCACGTTCTCCAAGAGCTTCGCGTCGCTGGGCGGCGTGCTCGCGGGCCCCTTCGAGGTCATCAACTACATCCGCCACAAGGCGCGCTCGGTCATCTTCTCCGCGTCCATGACGCCCGCGTCCATCGCGGCGGCGCTCAAGTCCACGGAGATCATCGAGGCGGAGCCGCAGCGCCGCGAGCGCCTGCTGGACATCGCGGAGAAGATGCACAACGGCTTCCGCGCCATGGGCTTCGACACGGGCGTGTCGGTGACGCCGGTGGTGCCCGTGCACATTGGCGACCAGGTGAAGTGCTTCCGCTTCTGGCGCGCGCTGCACGAGGCGGGTGTGTTCGCCAACCCCGTGATTCCGCCGGCGGTGGAGGCGGGCCACGCGCTCATCCGCACCAGCTACATGGCCACGCACACGGACGCGCAGCTGGATCAGGTGCTGGACACGTTCGAGAAGATCGGCCGCAAGCTCAACGTCATCCCGGAGACGCGCCCCACGGTGTACGAGCCGGTGAAGATCGCCCGGCCGGGCAGCGCGGTGCGCAGCAACAAGGCGAGCGAGACGTGGGCGGCGGGCAGCGCGGGCCTGCTCGCGGACAAGGGCTTCAGCCTGGAGCAGCTGTCGCGGATGTCGTCGCGGGAGATGGCCGGGAAGTTCTTCGACGCGGTGGAGCAGCTCACCTGGCGCGCGGCGAACCTGCAGCCGGAGGACCTGCGGCGGCTGGGCGGCGCGCCCAAGAAGCTGTGGGAGAAGCGCAGCGAGCTGGGTGGCGTGCTCCTGGAGAAGGGCGCCCAGCTGTTCATGCGCAACGGCAGCGACAGTTCCGACGGCGGCAACCAGGCCGAAAGGAACTGATCCCCACCCATGGCCCACCCCGCCAAGCACGAAGACGCCTCCGCCTCCCCTACTCCCATGACCACCGACGTGCAGGTGACCCCAGTGCGCGGCGCGGCGGACCGGACGGCGTTCATCCGGCTGCCGTACTCGCTCTACCGTGACAACCCGAACTGGGTGCCGCCGCTGGAGATGGAGCGCCGCGACTTCCTGGACCCGAAGAAGAACCCCTTCTTCGACTACGCGGAGGTGGAGCTGTTCCTCGCGCGTCGCGGGCAGGACGTGGTGGGCCGGGTGGCCGCCATCAAGAACCCACGCCACATGGAGTTCCACGGCACGAAGGAGGGCTTCTTCGGCCTCTTCGAGTGCGTGAACGACGCGGGCGTGGCCCGGGGCCTCCTGGACGCGGCCAGCGCGTGGCTGAAGGCGCGCGGCATCGACTCCGTGCTGGGGCCGGCCAACTTCTCCTCCAATCAGGACTGGGGCCTGCTCGTGGAGGGCTACGAGAGCCCTCCCGCGCTGATGATGCCCTACAACCCCACGTACTACGCGGGGCTGCTGGAGACGTGCGGCTTCACCAAGGCGAAGGACCTGTTCGCCTTCGAGCTGTCCGCGTCCACGCCGCCGCCGGAGAAGGTGGCGCGCATCGCGGAGAAGATCCGTCAGCGCGAGGGCGTCACCGTGCGCCCGGTGAACCTGAAGGACTTCCCCGCGGAGGTCGCCCGCATCAAGCAGATCTACAACGCGGCCTGGGAGAAGAACTGGGGCTTCATCCCCTTCACGGACCGCGAGTTCGAGCACATGGCCAAGGAGATGAAGGCCATCGTGCGTCCGGAGCTGGTGCTCATCGCCGAGGTGAAGGGTGAGCCCGTCGCCTTCTCCATGACGCTGCCGGACGCCAACGCGGCGTTCAAGGCGGCCAACGGACGGCTCACGACGTTCGGCCTGCCCATTGGCCTGGTGAAGCTGGTGCTGGCGTCGCGCAAGCTCAAGCGGCTGCGCCTGCTCACGCTGGGCATCAAGGAGGGCTACCGGCGCCGCGGCCTGGACGCCATCCTCTACCTGGACACCCTGCGCACCGCGAAGGAGCTGGGGTACTCGGGCGGCGAGATTTCGTGGACGCTGGAGGACAACCACCTGGTCAACCGCGCCATCGAGTCCATGGGCGGCCAGCGCTCCAAGACGTACCGCGTGTTCCAGCGGCCCGTCTGACGTCGTCCTGAAACGCTTCCGCCCGGGCGCTTGAGGCACCCGGGCGGAAGGTCACTGCTTGAAAGTCGTTTGGAAGCGCCCTGCCCTACTTCACCTGCGGCGCGGCGCCCGAACCCCCGGCGGCGGACTCCTTCACGGAGGCCGCGCTGGTGCCGGCGTTCTCCTTCTCCAGCTGGGCGCGCTTGGACTTGAGCGTCGTCAGCAGGCCGTCAAAGCCCTTGGTGGAGAGGATCTTCTTGAACTGGCCGCTGTAGGTGTCCACCAGGGAGACCTCGTCGGTGATCACGTCGTAGATGCGCCAGTCGGCCTTGGGCGAGGCCTTGTAGAGGCGGTAGTTCACGGGCACCTGGTCCGTCTTCACGGTGAGCTCCGTGTCGACCGTGGCCTCGGTCCCCTGCACGCTCTCCTTGCCGTACTTCACGTCCGCCTTCGCCTGGCCGATGGCCTTCTGGGCGTACGAGGCGCGCAGCAGGCCCGTCATGGTTTCCGTGAAGTCCTTGCGCTGGGCGGCGGTGAGGCCCGCCCAGGCCTTCTCACCCAGGGCTCGCTTGGCGAGCTCCTCGAAGTCCACGAAGGACTCCACGACGGTCGCCAGGGACTGCACATTGGCGCCAGGGGCGTTGGCCGCCTTCTGCACGGCGGCGTTGCCGTTCTTCACCACGTTGAGCGGGCTCACGGGAGCGGCGGCGAGCAGCGTGGCGGCAAGCAGGGAAGCAATCATATCGATGAAGCTCCGGGTTGAAGTTCAGGTGTGACGACACCTGTGAGGACTGGCAGCCTGGAAGGGTTATTCATCCGTCGCGGGGACGGCACCGGTGACGCGGGCGAGTGACGCCAATCCGACGCGCACGTCGTGCCAGCTCTTGCCGCGCTCGGCGGAGGCCTGGGCCAGCGCGGTGAAGGCGTCCACCAGCTCACGCGTGTCTCCGGTGCCCAGGTCGAAGGCGGCGTAGGCGGCGGTGGCCCAGCGCTTCGCGTTCTTCTCCGCCTCCGTGAAGGACTTCGCGCGCGAGTAGGACGCGGCGAGCTGGCTCTGCACCTGCGTGACTTCCAGCTGGATGCCGGCCTTGAGCGTCAGCTCCTGCGCGCGCAGCTTGTCCAGCTCCGCGCGGGCCTGCTCCAGCTGCGCGTCCTTGATGGGGATGTCGAAGGTGCCCCGGATGACCAGGCCCAGGCCCGCGGTGCGGTCGTTGAACGGGTCGTACGCGAAGGGGCTGCGCTGGCGCGTGGCGCTGCTCGTCCAGCGCACGTCGTAGTAACCCGCGAGCCCCAGGTCCGGGTAGTAGCTGCGCTCGCGGATGATGACCTCCTGCTCGCGCGCGATGATGCCCGCGGCGATGGCCTTCAGCTCCGGGCGGCGCTCGTTGGCCTGCTTCAGCGAGGTCTCCAGGTCGGGCACGTTCACGTCACCCTGGAGCGGCAGGTCCTCCTCCATCACCTCCACCTGCTCGTCCGGACCCGCGCTGGCGAGGAGCCGGATGGCGGTGAGCGCGAACTGCTCGCCCTGGACGGCGGTGGCGCGCTGCGACTCCACCAGATGGCGGAAGTACCCCAGCTTGTAGGTGTCCAGCTTCGTCACCTGATCCGAGTCCTCCTTGAGGAGCGCGTCGATCTTGTCGCCCGCGTCCTTGAGGCGCTTGGACACGTCCTCCAGCTGCTTCAGGCCGGCACGGGCCAGCTGGTAGCCGTAGTACGCCTGCGCGGCCTGGAAGCCGGCCTCCGCGCGCACGCGCTCACGCAGCGCCGCGCCCACCTTGGGGCCCTGCTCGCCCGCCTTCTCCAGCGCGGAGAGCTTGCCGAACGTGTACAGCGGCAGCACCGCGTTGCCGGTGGAGAACACCGTCACGCCCACCTTGCCGAAGTTCCAGTCGCCTTCCAGCGACGCCTCCGTGGTGGGCGGGCCGCCCAGGCCGTTGTTGCGCGCCTCGGGGACGGGACCGCCCGCGCCCAGGGTGATCTCGAACCGGGGGAACCAGGCCCAGCGGGCCTGATCATAGAGCGCCTGGAACTTGCGCAGCTCCGCGCTGGCCTCCGCCACGCGCGCGTCCTGCGTGCGAGCCCGCGCCACCAGCTGGGCCAGGGTGATGGGCCCCTTCAAGGGCTTCGTGGCCTGGGAGGTGCCCGGGGCCTGGGTCTGGGCTTCCTCCGGGGCGCCCCTGGGAGCGCCAGGGGTGAGGTCACCCCGAGCGCCGTCTCCCGAGCCGGGGGCGATGGGTGACGTGCCCAGGTCCTGCGCGCCCGGCGTGGCGGAGGCCGGCTTGGGCGTGCCGGCGGTGGCACCCTGGGCGGCGGCGTTGCCCGGCTCGGCGGCCGGACCGGGGTTCACGGCGGCGGGGCCCGGCAGCGGCGCGCGCGTGCCAGGGGTGGGGTTGGCGGCGGACGAACCGGTGCCCGAGGGGCCGGGGGCCGGAGTGGTGCCGGGCGAAGGGGTGGGCACGGTGCCCGGGGACAGGTTGCCGGGCGAGGGAGCCGCGGTCCCCGGCGCCCCCGTTCCAGGAGCATTCGAGGGGGCTGTCGTGGGCGAGATCTGCGCGCCCGCCACGCCACCGGTGAGCATCATTGCCACTGCGACGACCCTGCCGACTTCTCTGCCCATGCTGTGGTCCGCCTCGTGTGCCGCCGGGCATATCCGGAAGCCCGCGACGGCGCAGCATTTCTGTGCACCTACCCGGGGGGCCGGATGTCGGCTTCCCTCCAGTCGGCTCGCGCGGGACGGCGCGTAGAGGGCGTGACAGTCGCGGACATTCCGTTCAGACAGTGCTTGGTGGGCGCGGACAAGGACCGCAGAATCCCGCGCCAGTTTCGACGCCTTCCTTCAAGGAAAACCCATGGCCTACACCGACCGCGTCAAGCAGATCCTCTCCTGGTATCCCTCCGACAATCCCGGCACGTTGACGAACCTGGCGCGCCTGCTGAACCACGGCACGCTCGCGGGCACGGGCAAGCTGGTCATCCTGCCGGTGGATCAGGGCTTCGAGCACGGCCCCGCGCGCTCCTTCGGTCCCAACCCCGCGGGGTATGATCCGGACTACCACGCGCAGCTGGCCATCGACTCCGGCTGCAACGCGTACGCGGCGCCGCTGGGCTTCCTGGAGGCCATCGCGGGCAAGCTGGCCGGTGAGATTCCCCTCATCCTGAAGGTGAACAACTCCGACTCGCTGGCCAAGACGGCCGCGCCCATGTCCGCGGTGACGTCGTCCGTGAAGGACGCGGTGCGCCTGGGCTGCGCGGCGGTGGGCTACACCATCTACCCGGGCTCCGCGGCCCGCAACGAGCAGTACGAAGACCTGCGCGACATCATCGCGGAGGCCAAGTCCTACGGCCTGCCCACGGTGCTCTGGGCCTACCCGCGCGGCGCCCTGAGCAAGGAGGGCGAGACGGCCATCGACGTGGTGGCGTACGCGGCGCAGATCAGCGCGCAGATGGGCGCGCACATCATCAAGGTGAAGCCGCCCACGGACTTCCTGGAGCAGGCGGAGGCGAAGAAGGCCTTCGAGAAGGCGAACATCTCCACCAAGACGCTCTCGGACCGCGTGCGCGAGGTGGTGCGCTCCGCGTTCAACGGCAAGCGCATCGTCATCTTCTCCGGCGGCGAGGCGAAGGAGACGTCCGCCCTCATGGAGGACATCAAGCAGATCCACCAGGGTGGCGGCTTCGGCTCCATCATGGGCCGCAACGCCTTCCAGCGTCCCCACGGCGAGTCGCTCAAGCTGCTCAAGGACGTGATGAACGTCTTCGCGGGCAAGTAGTCCCCGCGCGGTCATCCGTGGCGTGGCGCCCTTCCCGGCCCCGTACTTCGCGGGACGGGCGCCAGGCTCACGGGACCGTTTCGCCGTGAACGCTGGCAGGCTGGCAGGCGCTGGAGCGGTCGGCCTCCCACGTTCGTCCCATGGCCTCCCAGAGGGGCTTCGATTACGCAACGGGGATGAGTCACGGTTCCAGGACGTCCGGTGGGCACGGTGCGAACGCACCCGCGCCCCGGCCGGACGACGCCGACCGCGCGGCGGCCCGGGGGGTGCTCGCCGGAGGTGGCGAGATGGGCGCCCTGATGCGCTCCATGGACTGGTCCAAGACCCCGCTGGGTCCGGTGTCCTCCTGGCCGCAGTCCCTGCGCACCATCGCCAGCGTCTGCCTGAACTCGGGCTTCCCCATGATGGTGTTCTGGGGACCGGACGCGGTGAAGCTCTACAACGACGCCTACCTGCCCATCCTGGGCAACAAGCACCCCTTCGCCATGGGGCGGCCCGGGCGCGAGGTCTGGACGGAGATCTGGGACGAGATTGGTCCGTGGGTCGAGCAGGTCCGCCGCGAGGGCCGCGCCATCATGGCGGAGAACCAGTGCCTCTTCATGGTGCGCAACGGCTTCCTGGAGGAGACCTACTTCACCTTCGCCTACAGCCCCGTCCGCGACGAATCCGGGGCCATCAACGGCGTGCTCGACACGGTGGTGGAGACCACCAGCCAGGTGCTGGACGCGCGCCGCCTCCGGACGCTGCAGGAGGTGGCTTCACGCGCGGGCGGGAGCCTCCGCGTCCATGACGCCTCCACGCGCGGAATGGAGGCGCTCGCCACCAACCCCGCGGACCTCCCGTTCGCGCTGCTCTACCGCGTGGACGCGGACGGCGCCCGGGCGCGGCTGGAGGGGCGCATGGGCCTGGAGGCGGACGGCGCCTTCTGCCCTGGTGAGGTGGGCCTGGAGGCGGGCGCGGCCTCCCCCTGGCCCCTGGCCCAGGCGATCCGCTCCGGGCAGGCCGAGCGGGTCCAGGGGCTCGAGGCCCGCTTCGGGCCCCTCCCCCTGCGGGACGGCGTGCCTCAGCCGGGCTCCGCGCTCGTCCTGCCCATGGCCCGCCCCGGCGAGTCGAATCCCACGGGCGTGCTCGTGCTGGGCATGTCCCCGCGGTTGCCCGCGGATGCGTCGTACCAATCGTTCCTGGAGCTCGTCGCCGGGAGCCTGGACGCCGCCATCGCCGGGGCCCGCGCGCACGAGGACGCCCGGCGGCAGGCGGAGGCCCTGACGGAGTTGGATCGGGCGAAGACGGCCTTCTTCTCCAACGTCAGCCACGAGTTCCGCACGCCGCTGACGCTGATGCTGGGGCCGCTGGGGGACGCGCTCGCGGACGTGGATCATCCGCTGCAGCCCGCGCACCGCGAGCGGCTGATGCTCGTCCAGCGCAACAGCCAGCGGTTGCACAAGCTGGTGAACAGCCTGCTCGACTTCAGCCGCCTGGAGGCGGGCCGCATGCGGGCCACCTTCGAGCCCACGGACCTGGGACCGCTCACCGCGGGGCTCGCGAGCGCGTTCGACTCGCTGGCGAAGAAGGCGGAGCTGGGGCTCCAGGTGGACTGCCCTTCCCTGTCCACCCCTGTCTGGGTGGACCGCGATCTCTGGGAGAAGGTCGTCCTCAACCTCCTCTCCAACGCCTTCAAGTTCACCTTCCACGGAACCCTCACCGTCCGGCTCCGCGAGCAGGAAGGCCGGGTGGAGCTGTCCATCAGCGACACGGGCACGGGCATCCCCGCGCACGAACTGCCCCGCGTCTTCGACCGCTTCCACCGGGTGGAGGGCACGCGGGGGCGCAGTCATGAAGGCAGCGGCATCGGGCTGGCGCTCGTGCGGGAGCTGGTGGAGCTGCACGGCGGCCGCGTCGCCGTGGAGAGCACGCTGGGCCGGGGCAGCACCTTCACCGTGTCCCTGCCCACCGGCACGGCGCACCTGCCGCCCGAGCAGCTGAGGCATTCCTCGCGGGAAGCCGTCCGGGCCCCGAATCCGGAGGTCTTCGTTCAGGAGGCGGCGCAGTGGCTGTCGGACGCAGAGGAAGCGCCCGCTCCCGTGCCCGTCCCGAAGGCGCCCCCGGGAGTCGTGCGGGGGCACGTGCTCGTGGCGGACGACAACGCGGACATGCGCGACTACGTGCGGCGGTCGCTGGAGGGCCGCTTCACGGTGGAGTCGGTGGCGGACGGCGCCTCCGCCCTGGCCGCGGTGCGGGCGCATCCACCAGACGTGGTGCTGTCGGACGTGATGATGCCGGGGCTGGACGGCTTCGGGCTCCTGCGCGCGCTGAAGGAGGATGCACGCACGGCGCACGTCCCCGTCATCCTCCTGTCCGCGCGCGCGGGCGAGGAGGCGAAGGTGGAGGGCCTCACCGCCGGCGCGGACGACTACCTGGTGAAGCCCTTCGGCGTGCGCGAGCTGGTGGCCCGCCTGGAGGGAACGGTGAACGCCGCGCGGGCCCGCGCCCAACGCGAGGAGCTGCTCCAGGCGCTCAAGCTATCGGAGACGCGCTACCGGCTGGCCACCCGGGCCACGAAGGACGCCGTCTGGGACCTGGACCTGAGTACCCAGCAGCTCACCTGGAGCGAGGGCGTCCACACGCTCTTCGGCTACCCGCTCGACGCGGTGCCCCCCGAGCTGGACTGGTGGACGGACGCCGTCCATCCGGAGGACCGCGCGCAGGCCGTCGAAAGCCTCCACGCCCTCGCGGACGCGCCCGAAGGCAGCGACTGGCGCGCCGAGTACCGCTTCCGCAAGGCGGATGGCACCTATGCCCAGGTGGAGGACCGTGGCTGGGTGGTGCGCGACGAGGCCGGGACCGCCATCCGCATGGTGGGCGCCATGCAGGACGTCACCCTGCGCAAGGCCGCGGAGGACGCCCTGCGCCGCAGCGAGGAGGAGTTCCGCACGCTCGCGGAGGCGCTGCCGGAGGCCGTCTTCGTCACCGCCCCGGATGGCTCGGTCATCTACGTGAACGGCGTGCTGACGGAGGAGACCGGCGTGAGCGCGGAGACGCTGTTGGACCGGGGTTACCGGCACGTCATCCATCCCGACGACCTTGCCTCCAGCGCCCAGGCCTGGGGGGAGGCCCTGCTGCGCGGCGACCGCTTCCAGTCCGAGCACCGGGTGCGCTACCGGGACGGCCTGTACCGCTGGCACCTGGTGCGCGCCCTGTCCGTGAGGGACGCGGAGGGCCGGATCACCAAGTGGGTGGGCACCTCCATGGACGTCCACGAGCTGCGCCAGGCCCAGGCCCAGCAGCAGCAGCGCGCGGACTTCGAGCAGCAGCTCATCGGCATCGTCAGCCACGACCTGCGCAACCCCGTGAGCGCCATCCTCCTGGGCGCCGCCAGCCTGATGCGCCGCGAGGAGCTGGACGAGCGCAGCACCAAGGCCGTCAGCCGGATCCAGTCCGCCGCGGAGCGGGCCCACCGGATGATCCGCGACCTGCTCGACTTCACCCAGGCGCGCCTGGGCGGCGGGCTGCACATCCAGCGGCGCGCGTCGGACCTGCACGAAATCGTGGACGGCGTGCTCGAGGAGATTGAAGCCACGCACCCGGACCGGGAGATCCGCCGGCGCCGGAGCGGCAGCGGCCTGGGCGCGTGGGATCCGGACCGGCTGGGGCAGCTGGCCCAGAACCTGGTGACCAACGCGCTGAAGTACAGCCCCCGGGACAGCGCCATCCGGGTGGAGACCCACGGCACGGCCGACACCGTGACGCTGTCCATCCACAACGCGGGGGCCCCCATCTCCCCGGAGCAAATGGGCCGCCTCTTCCAGCCACTGCAGCGCCCCAGCGGCGAGGTGGACCACAGCAGCCGGAGCATCGGCCTGGGGCTCTACATCGTGAAGAAGCTGGTGGAGGCCCACGGGGGCATCATCACCGTGGAGTCCACCGCCGAGGCGGGGACCACCTTCACCGTGCGGCTTCCCCGCGACGTCCCGGCGAACCCGTAGCGAGGGCGCCGAGACGCGGCCCCCTCTGTCGGAGGCCCCAAAAGCGAAAGGCCCGCGAGATTTCTCTCGCGGGCCTCTCTCAATTCAGTGTGGAGCTAACCGGGATCGAACCGGTGACCTCTTGAATGCCATTCAAGCGCTCTCCCAGCTGAGCTATAGCCCCGTCTCTTCTACTGCGTGCTGCCCGTTCCGCCGTGGGGGGCGGTCCGTGCCGTGAGGCGGCGCGACTTCTACGGCTTCTTCGTTCCGGACGCCACAACTTTTTGCGGCTTCGCGACGGTTTTTACCTTCAAACGATCCGCCACCTCTTCTCCTTCCCGAAGCAGGTCGGTGAGGGACGCGGCGTGGTCCGCCGCCGCCTTCTCCGCCGCCGCGATGTTCTGCAGCAGCCGGGCAAAGCTCGCGGGCAGCTCCAGCCGGCCTGCCTGGACGGACTGCCAGACGGCCTCGCCCAGCTCGCGGTGGGTCTGCTCCTTCTTGTCCTTGAGGAAGGCCGCCTTGCCGTTGGCCCGCGCCAGTTCCGTGTTGCGCTCGACGGCTTCCCGCAGCTTGGCCAGCTTGGCCTCGGCCGCCTGGAAGGCCTCGTTGATCTGCTGCATCACTTCGTTCTGCTTCGGATCTGCCGCCACGGCTGTCACCCTCGGGAGAGGAGAAGGTCGTTCGTGCGTAACGTGGCGGCTCGGCGACTGTCAACCCGCCTTGCGGACCAGCCGGGCGGCGAAGAAGCCCCCGCCAGGGACCCGGGGCGGCAGGGCGCGCAGGTAGGGACCGTCCACTCCCACCAGGAGCTCCGGCGCCCAGCCCTCCCCCACCGGCTCCAGGGCGAAGCCCGGGTGCTTCTGGAGGAAGCCCTCCACCACCGCGTCGTTCTCCTCCGGCAGCACGGAGCACGTGGCGTAGATGATGCGCGCCCCCGGCTTCACCTGCGCGGCCACCTCCGCGAGCAGCTTGGACTGCGTGGCCTGGAACTCCGTGATGGCCTTCGCGGACAGCTTCCACTTCTGATCCGGCTCGCGCGCCAGGGACCCCGTGCCGCTGCACGGCGCGTCCACCAGCACCACGTCCACCGCCTCCAGCGGAACCGGGTGCGGGAACGTCACCTGCTTCAGGCCGAACTCGCGCACCCGGTCGCGCGCGTCCGAGAGCCGCCGCTTGGAGCGGTCTCCCGCGAGCACCTTCCCCTTCGCGCCCACCAGGTCCGCGAGCCCCAGCGTCTTGCCGCCAGCCCCCGCGCATACGTCCGCCACGGCGAGCCCCTCCAAGGTCGCCCCGGGAGGCAGGCACGCCAGGACGATGAGCTGACTGCCCACGTCCTGCACCTGGAGCCGCCGGGCCTTCATCGTCCGCGACTCGAAGATGCGGTGGCTGGAGTCCGCGACCCGCAGCGCGTCTGGAGCGCAGGGCACCGCCTCCACCGCCACGCCCTCCTCCGCCAGCGCCGCGAGCACCGCGTCGCGAGTGCCCGGGGGCCGCGCGCGGAAGTGCAGCGACGGCTCGTCATCCAGGGACGCCATCAGCCCCGCGAGCGTCGCTTCCGGATACACCTGCGCCAGCCGCTGCGTGAGCCAACCGGGGAACGAGTACCGGGTGGCCAGCCGCTCGATGACGGCCTCCGAGCCCTCCGCCGCGGCGGGCTCCGCGAGGGGCTTCGTCGCCAGCCCCTCCAGCACCGCGTCATGCAGCGTGCGCGGCCGCACCGGTCCCGGCAGCTTCACCTCTGGCCCGATGCGCGCCCAGCCCTCGCCACAGAAGAGGCGCCGCCAGAGCGTGTAGCGCACCAGCGCTGTATCTTCCGTGAGCGCGTGCTTGCCCGGGGAATGCCCCAGCTGCCGCGCCGCCAGGTCCAACAGCCGCGTGTGCCGGGACAGCTCGCGCGCCGCCAGGGCCACGAAGCGCCGCTCCTGTCCGCCCAGGCCTTCCGCCTCCCTCAGCGCGGTGGCGAGCGCGGCCTTCAACGGCTCGCCCTTGAGGACAGCGATGTGCGTCTCCACCGCCGCGGTGGCCGCGCGCCGGGACGGACGCCCCAGACGTGACGGCTCATGCGGCGTGGGCCAGAGGGGAATGTCCACGGGTGACCTCTTTGCCTAGCCGCGCAGCGGAACGCACACGGCCAGCGCACCGGCCCACGTCTTCACCTGGGGCGACGCGCCCTGGGAGAGGAACAGGTAGCACGGTGCCGAATAACGCTCGCCGTCCAGCTCCAGGTCGCCCTCCAACAGGAGGACCCCATGGGCGGACCGGGAACGGCTCCAGAGAAAGGCGGCTTCGGCGGCCAACCTCATCCACATCCGGTCGCTGTCCGGCGCCGCACCGGCACACTTCACTCCGGGTGATGATTCAATCCACTCCGGTGAGTCCCCGTCCACGGGCGCCTGGGAGGCGGCGACCACCTGGCGCTTGAGCGTCAGGAAGCGCTCCACCAGCTCCATGATGTCGTCGACCTGGAAGGGCTTGATCAGCAGCGCGTCCGGCACCGAGGGGTGCAGGACCTGGGCGACCTCGTCCGAACTGGCGGCGCTGACGATGGCCACCGGGTGGCGCTGCCGGCGCGCGGCCTCCAGGACGCCCCGGCCGTCCGTGTGCCCCCCAGCGATGCGCATGTCGGTCATCACCAGCTCGAAGCGGCCCGCCGCCAGGGCGCGCAGCGCTTCGTCGAGGGTGCCCACCGCCTGCACGTCCGCCAGCTCGGAGACCAGCTCTCCCATTCCTTCGCGTAGGCTCGGATCATCCTCGACCAGCAGGACCTTCATCGCATCTTCCAGCGCGGGGAACAGGGGAGCGCTTTCACGTTCGGGCGGCCCGTAAACGACGGCATCTCGGGCGCCGGGTCTGCGTTTGAAGATGGCCCTCCCCGGACTCGAACCGGGACGCGGGGTCAGCCGCAGCGGATTTTGAGTCCGCCTCGTCTACCAATTTCGACAGAGGGCCCCTTGGGTGTGAGCGAGGCGGCCGAACGTATATCGCGCCTTCGGTTCGTGTGCATCCGAAGATTGCGGCTGTCCACGCACACCGCTAAAGGGGCAGCGCATGTACAACCTCCTCATCTCCCTGGCCATCGGGCTGGCGGTCGGCGTGCTGGTGAAGTTCGCCGGCGGCTTCTCGTGGTGGGCCGGCATCGTGCCCGGCGTCATCGTCTTCTTCGCTGCCTACATCGTGCTCGCCCGCCGGGTCTCCACCCGGGTCCAGGCGCTGATGACGACGGTGCAGAATGATCTCCAGGGTCAGCCCGCCAACCAGAAGGAGGCCCAGGGACGCGTGGACCGCGCCGTCAAGACGCTGGAGCAGGGCCTTGTCTGGGACAAGTGGCAGTTCCTGATCGGGCCGGAGCTCCACGCTCAGATCGGGATGCTGAAGTACATGGTGAAGGACCTGGACGGCGCGAAGCCCCACCTGGAGAAGGCCAGCGGCCGCAACTACATGGCCAAGGCCATGGAGGGCGCCCTGCACTTCCGCCGCAATGACGTGCCCGCCATGAAGACCTCCTTCGAGGCCGCGGTGAAGAGCGGCAAGAAGGAGTCCATCGTCTGGGCCGCGTACGCGTGGTGCCTCCTCCAGCTGAAGGACAAGGACAGCGCCCAGCGAGTGCTCGCGCGCGGCGTGGAGCAGAACCCCTCCGACGAGAAGCTCAAGGGCAGCCTCGCTCAGTTGCAGAACGACAAGCGTCTCAAGATGAAGCCCTACGAGCCGCTCTGGTGGCAGTTCGGCCTCGAGGCGCCCCCGATGATGCCTCCCGCGGGTGGTGGCCGCCGCGTGCAGTTCACGAACCGGCGCTGAACTCCCGGCGGAGTGACGGCCCGGCGCCAATGCAATGGCGCCAGGGCCCCCTTTCGCTGCTTGCAGCAACCCCGTCGAGGCGCCTCGTTGAGCGCGCTTCCGGGGAGTTCCCAACGGATCAGCCGCTCTACCCCACCTCCGCGCACGGCGCCGGAGCGACGCGCGTCCGGCAATTCCTACCGTGCGCGCGGGCTCCACGCTGCAACGTCTTCCGGCTGTCTTGTTGGCTGTCTCGCCGGCCCCCATGCAACCCCCTGAAAAGAGGCCGTCCCGCAGGTGAAGCGCGGGGCACAAGGCTTGCTCTCGGGCAGGGGCACGCGGGTGATCGGAACGGATGGTTCCCAAAGCCCCCGCGGAGGCGGACGGGCTTGGCAGCCGGAGGTCTCGGGTGAAGTTTGGATGGGTGGGTGGGTGCTTGCAGGACGAGGCGGCGGCGGGTGCGCGTGGGGCGCAAGGGCGTGGGGAGCACCTGGAAGGGCGTGGCGCCCGAGACTTTCGGCCTGCCATTTCGGGTCAGGCGAGCGGAGCGAACCAGTTCATGGAACGGCACGGCCGCAGCAGTGAGCGCGCGCTCCTGCTCATCATCGAGGACGACACCGGCGTGCGCGAAGGCCTGATGGACCTGCTCGCTCCACGCTTCGACGTGCTGGCCGCTTCGGACGCGGACGCGGGCGTGGAGCTGGCGCGCGAGCACCGCCCGGACCTGGTGCTGCTGGATCGCTTCCTGCCCTCCGGGGATGGGCTGGCGGTCCTGGAGACGCTCCAGGGCGACGTGCGCACGGAGATGGTGCCGGTCATCTTCCTCACGGGGGACGCGGACGAGGCGACCCTGGAGCGATGCCTGGAGATGGGCGCCGTGGACTTCATCCACAAGCCGGCGAGCTCGCGCGAACTGCTCGCCCGCATCGACCGCGCGGTTCGCCAGAGCGAGCAGCAGCGCAAGCTCCAGGTGCTGGCGCAGACGGACGCGCTCACGGGCCTGGCGAACTTCCGGGCGCTGTCGGTGCGGCTGGAGGACGAGTTCAAGCGCGCCCTGCGCTACGGCTACGCGATGAGCGTGGTGGTCATCGACCTGGATCACCTGAAGGCCATCAACGACGGCATGGGCCACGACGTGGGCAACCGCGCCATCCTGGCCCTGGCCACGCTGATGCAGGGCAACCTGCGCGAGTCCGACTTCGCGGCGCGCTTCGGCGGAGACGAGTTCGTCGTGCTGCTGCCGCACCAGACGTCGCATGAGGCCGCGGTGTTCGCGGAGCGCCTGCGAACGGAGCTGCGCGGCGTGAACGTGCAGCGCGGTGACGGGCGCCCGGCGCCCTTCGGGTTGAGCATCAGCGTGGGCGTGGCGGACCACACGGCCGACTCCCCGCGTGAGAGCACGGAGG
Organism: Corallococcus exiguus; assembly: GCF_009909105.1. NCBI lineage: Bacteria > Pseudomonadati > Myxococcota > Myxococcia > Myxococcales > Myxococcaceae > Corallococcus > Corallococcus exiguus. Next base: position 1,160,770 of record NZ_JAAAPK010000002.1, on the reverse strand, counting down.
CCTTGCTGAAGGCGGCGGACGCCGCGCTCTACGAGGCCAAGCGGGAGGGGCGCGACCGGGTGGTGGTGTACGGCCAGTCGGTCCACTCACCGGCGGCGCAGCGGCACTGACGGCGGGAAGGGAACGAGGGCGCGCGATGAGCGGAACCAGCAAGCTGGCGAGTGGTTCGAGGGTGGCGATCGTCGGCGGCGGCATCGCCGGGGCGGGGCTGGCGGCCTCTCTTCTCTTCAACGGCCGCGCGCGGGGCGTGGCCCTGGACGTGCGCGTCTACGCGGGAGGCACCGAGGAGCGCACCGCGCCCCCTGCCCTGCTCACGCCGGAGTGCCGCTCGCGGCTCGCCGCGCTGGGCTGCCGGATTCCTCCGGAGTGGCGCGCGCACGAACTGCGCGGCGTGGAGATCATCTCCCAGGGCGAACGCGAGCTGTTGCCCTGCGCGGCCGGCGGCCTCTGGGTCGTGGATGGCTGGCCCCGCGGCGAAGGCGGCCTGGACATGGTGCGCCACGTGCTGTCCACGGCGGCCAGCGCGCAGGGCGCCCGGTTCGTGAACCGCCACGTGGAGCGCGTGGAGCGGCAGGCGCCCGCCCCGGACGCGCCCACGGCGGTGCGCAACGCGGGCCCCCTGGTCGTCCGCGCGCAGGGCAGCGGTGAGCGCTTCCACGCGGTGGCGCTGGCCGCGGGCGCGGGGCCGCTGTTGGGTGACGCCTTCTTCAAGGGCTTCAAGCCGGCGCCGTCCATGCCGGCGGTGCAGGCGCGCATCCAGGGCGGGATGCCGGGCCGGGACCTGGCGCCGGTGGCGCGGCTGTGGGTGGCGCCGCTGCCCACCGTGGATGCGCTGTTCCTCATCCCGGGCGCGTCGTCCGTGTACGCGCTGGCCTTTGGCGCGGCGGTGACGCCCGCGGACCTGTGCCAGGTGCTGATGATGGCCGCGCGCGACGGCCTGCTCGATGAAGGCTTCGAGCTCACCACCCTGGAGACGACGCGCCTGCCCTTCGGCCCCGGCCGCATGCTGGTGGCGCCCGGGCAGCTGGTGGTAGGCCCCGCGGCCTTCGGCCATCCGCTGCAGTTGGGCCTGTCGGAGACGCTGGCGTCGTGCAGCCGCGCCGCGGTGGCGCTGCTGGATGGCGGGCTGGACGCACCGTCGCTGGAGCGCCGCTACGTGCGCGACGGGCTGGGCGAGTTGATGGAGGACGCGGCGGCGGGAGCGCGCTCCCTCACGTGGCTGCGCCGCGCGGGCAAGCGGGCTCCGGCGGCGTTCGTCGCGGCACGCGCGAAGCACACGGCGGGCGGCGTGTACGGCGGTGGCGTGCTGGGGTTGAGCTCCCCTACTCCGCTGGGTCTCTTGTCCGCGGCGCGCTGGTCGGGCGTGCGGGAAGTGGTGGGCTCGTGGCTGCGCACGCCCATCGAGCCCGTGCCCACGCTGGTGCCGGAGGTGGAGCCGGACCTCTACTACGTGGTGGACGACGACGCGGACACGCGCGAGGCGCTCACGCTGCTTTTGGAGAGCACCGGCGCGCGCGTGGTGTCCTTCGCGGACGAGCTGGCGCTGTTCTGCGCGGTGGCGCGCCGTCCGCCCACCGCCATCCTGTTGGACGTGGTGCTGCACTGGGTGGACGGCCTGCGTCTGTGTGAAGGCCTCAAGCAGCACCCGCTCACCCGCGACACGCGAGTGCTGGTGATGAGCGGCCTCAACCGTCCGCACGTGCGTCAGCGCGCGCTCGACGCGGGGGCGGAGGCCTTCCTGCCCAAGCCGGTGAACCCGGACCGCCTCCTGTGCCAGCTCACCGGCCGCGTGCCGGACCCGCTCGGCTCGCTGCGCGACGTCATCCGCCCCTCGGTCGCGGAAACCTTCGGCGAAGACCGTTTTGCGTCCTGACACCCACCTTCACGCAACCACAATCACGCTGACGGGATAATCCCTACAAACGCATGAAACTTCGCACTTCATGCTCCATCAAAAGGGAATCCCTCATGCTCGCCTCGAAGTTCTTTCGCGCCACCCAGACGTCGTCGCGGTTGCTCAAGCACGCGCCGGAGATCACCCGTTCGTTCTCCACGAAGGTTCCCTCGCAGGAGGATCAGTCGCTCAAGCTCCGCGCCGAGCAGAACCGGATCAAGTTCCAGCAGCACGACATCATGAGCGACATCATGGACGTCGAGGATCGGCGTGACGGCGGCAACAACCAGTTCGCGCCGCGCATCCGGCCGGAAGTAGAGCTGACCCGCCGGGACAACTTCCCCTTCAACGAGGTCCAGCCGAAGTACGACACGCCGAAGTCGGCCATCGACCGCGACGGCAAGCTGCAGCCGGTGGATGCGAAGGACCGCACGGTGACGCTGACGGCGCACGTGGACGGCGCGAAGGAGACGAAGGCCCACTCACCCTTCACGTCCTTCAGCGGCGTGCCCGTGGGCGTGGATGGCCAGGCCACGGAGAAGAAGCTCGTGGACAACCCGGACTACGGCCAGAGCCGCATCGTCCACAACCCTGCGCGCGACGCGAAGGGCGGGGACGTCTTCGATCAGTTCGACATCCAGCGGGACATCCGCACGTCCACGCATCCGGGCCTGGACGAGACGGCCGTGAACCGCAGCCAGCCCGGCACGCCGGTGTGGCAGCCGGAGCCCCACGAGCGGCCGATCCTCGCGGACGTCGGCGTGGATCCGACGAAGCCCAGCTTCACCTACCGCGAGCGCGCGAGCATGAACTCCGCGCGGGATCAGGAGTACCTGGTGCGCGGCACCATCCACGACTTCTCGCTGGAGCGCCCGGACGCCAAGGGCGACCTGAAGCACGTGTCGCGGGATCAGTTCTCCGACCAGTTCGACGACGCGCACAAGAAGACGAAGTAGGCCGCGAACCGGTCCGGCGCCGAGCACCGGCGCCGGTCCCCCCCGGCCGAGACTTCACCCGCCGATATCCCTACTTCACCCACGGTGAATGAGCGCCAGAGGGTGTCATCCTGGTGCTCAAGCCTCCACGCGATGCAGTCCCCGCCGCAGGATGAGCGAGCCGGACATCATCGAGATGCCTCGGAAGAAGACGGCGAGCCCCACCATCGTGCCCACGAGCCACACGGAGGACGCGGGCCATCTGGCCATCACGCTGAGGCCCAGGACCAGGGAGATGAGGCCGTAGGCCAGGTCCCATCCCCACTGGAAGTAGCGGTCCATGACGGAGGTGATGACGTGGAAGAGGCCGGTGGCGAAGAAGTAGCCGGCGATCAGCAGCGTGAGGGAGGCCAGCCCCGCGGCCGGGTACATGACGGTGAGGATGCCGACCACGGTGGTGAGGACGCCTCCCAGCATGAAGGACCAGAAGGCACTCCTGCTTTCGCTGCGTGAGCGGACGGCCGCGGCGATCTCCAGGACGCCACCAATCACCAGCATCATCCCCACGAAGAAGACGGTGACCATGCTGGTGAAGAACGTGGCGCCCAGCAGCACGACCCCCGCGATCGCCGTCAGCAGGCCCAGGAGGAAGGGGCCGCCCCACATGGCGGAGGCTCCCCGGGAGGGACGGTCCGGCTGGGTTTCCGGCGCGCGTTCAACGTTTGTTCGCATGGCGATCTCCACGGTGATGGCTGCCCGCCTCGGGCCCTCGGCCGCCTGTCGGTCCGGGAGTGGACGTGGTGGGGGTAGCGCTTCCTCGTGGAAGATGGGCGCGCGACCGGGCGCGAACAATCGGCGCCGCGGGACGAAATGAGGCGGAACGGCGAGCAGGGGCCAGGGCGGCCTGCCGCGCCTAGAGGGCAGGACGAGCGTACGGTGGCGACAGGAACACCGCGCCGGGCTCCTTGCGGAACCAGGTGAGTTGCCGCTTGGCGTAGCGCCGGGTTTCCTGCGCGGTGTCGGCGATGGCCTCTTCGCGGGTCATCCGCCCCTCCACCACGGCGCGGGCCTGCACGTAGCCGACGCTGCGCATGGGTGCCGCGTCGGCGTAGCCCTGCTCCAACAAGGCCCGTGTCTCCTCCACGAGCCCCCGGGAGAAGAGCGCCTCCGTGCGCGCGTTGATGGCGGCGTAGAGGGACTCGCGCGGCGGGTCGAGCACGTAGAGCTGGAAGGGATAGCGGTCCGGCGCGAAGGCATGGGCGCGGCGGAACTCGGACGCGGGCACGCCTGTCTGCGCGTGGATCTCCAGGGCGCGGACGACGCGCACCAGGTCCTGGGGGGGCAGCTTCGCCGCGGTCTCCGGATCCACCTCGGCCAGCCGGCGGTGCACGGCCTCCCTCCCCTGCTCCGCCGCGAGCGTCTCCAGCTCCGCGCGCAGCGAAGGCAGGGCGCCGGGCGCGTCCACCACGCCGTGCAGCAGGATGCGCAGGTACAGGCCGGTGCCGCCGACGATGAACACCGGCCGGCCCCGCGAGGCGATGTCCGCGATGGCCGCGTCCGCACGGCGTTGGTACTCGGCGGCGGAGAAGGGCTCGAGCGGATCCACGCAGGAGACCAGGTGGTGCGGCACGGCGGCCAGCTCCTCGGCGGACGGCTTCGCGGTGCCGATGTCGAAGGCGCGGTACACCTGCTGCGAGTCCGCGCTGACGATCTCCCCGCCCGCGTCGCGAGCCCAGGCGATGGCCAACGCCGTCTTCCCCGACGCCGTGGGTCCAGCGATCACCGTCAACGGCACCCGCGTCTCAGCCACCAGCGTCCGCCTCCCACGCCCGCTGTAACGCAGACGCGAGGCGAGCGCGAGCCCCCGCTATGCCAGCCGCGCCCGCACCACTTCCGCCGCGCTGGCATCCCGCGAGAACACGAGCCGGGTGGTCTCCACGGACGACAGCACGTGTCCAGCCGCGCCCACCAGCGCCCCCCGGCCCGCGGGCGTGGGCTCGGGCAACAACGCATTCAGCAGCAGCACGCGGGCCACCTCCCCCGCCCCCTGCGCGTCCCACCGCGAAGTCGAATCCCAGCCCAGCGTGCCCACCGCGACGAGCGCCGCCTCGGCCGTCCGGGTCGGCACATTCCAGGGCGTCCCCGCGGCCCTCCACCCACCCCCCTCCACGGGCCACACCGCGACCAGCTCATCCGCGAGCACCGTCCCGCCCGCCTCAAGCCACAGCCCGCCGAGGGTGCTCTTGCCCGCGCCGGAGTGCCCCACGAACAGCGCGGCCCGGCCCTCGTGCACCAGCCCCACGCCGTGGATGAGCAGCCCGCCACGCTTCGCCAGCGAGGACGCGAGCATCACCTTGATGACGTTCTCCACCGGGTACCGCCCGGCTCCAATGACGTCCGCGTGGCACCGGTCCGGGGAGAGCAACGCGGAGTACCCGGCGCCCTCCACGCGCAGCGTCCCCGAGTCGCCAGGCTCCAGCCGGGGCAGCTCCTGCACGGTGGGGGGAGCAATCGGGCTGGGAGGGTTCCGCATCACCAGCCGGGCATCGGGAGCCACGGCATCCGGAGCGAGGAACGCGCCGAACACGCGCCGGAGCGGACCGGCGAGCGCGTCATCCTCCACATCGAGCGCCACGGTCCACCCGGCCAGGGTGATCCGGAGCGCGCCGTCACGGGGACCCGACAGGGGGTCCCCGCCGTTCACGGCATGCACTCCGATTCGCCGGGGATGGTGCACATGGACAGCTGCGCCAGCGCGACGAAGGGCTGCTCCCACAGGATGGCGGGAGCCACGTACACGGCGGGCGCGGCCGGCGGCTTCGGCACGGAGGGACCCGCGGGAGGCTGTGAAGGTCGTTGGCTCACGTGATGGCCCACCTAGAAGGGCACCGGGAAGGCACAGATTCGACCATCCGTGGTGCCGACATGCAACCGGCTTACGGTGTGGTCGATGGTCGGCACGCCAATGGCCTGCGCCGGCCCCACGGTCACCTGCCCGGTGTCCGCCCCACCCTCCAGCTCCAGTTGGTGGACCTTTCCGTCCGTGCTGCCGACGTAGAGGCGCGCCACCCCGTTCTGGTTGAGGGTGAAGGAGCCGGACGGGTTCTCGACAGGCGTCGTCCACAGCAGCTTCGGCACGTTGGTCGCGTCCATCTCATAGCGCTCCACCGTGTTGTTCGTCCGGCTCACCACGAAGCCGCGCCCCTGGGGTCGCGCGAAGTGGGAGAACGTCCGCTGCGAGGCGCTGTCCACCTGGACGGTCCACGCAAGCGCGAAGGTGGACGGAGTCACGCCGTGCACCCGGCCGTCGTTGGCGGTGACCAGGATCTGGTTGCTCGTGGCGTTGCGGACGACACCGAACTCCAGGTCGCCCAGCGACAGCCGCGCCACCTCCGCGCCCGTGAGGCTGTTGAGCACGCGCAGCGTGGCCGCGCTCGTGCCCGACCGGGTCGGCACGTAGAGCCGGTTCGTCGTGTAGTCCATCAGCATGCCGCCGCTCACCATGCCCAGGTCCCCGGGCCGGTAGCGCCAGATGAGCGCGCCCGTCGCCGCGTTCAGCGCGACCACCTGGTTCTGCGCGGACGTGTTGCGCGTGGCGAAGATGGCCAGGTCCACGTTCGAGTACGTCGTCCGGTATTCCGGGTTCGCGTAGTCGAGCAGCTGCGTCACCGGGAACGAGCTGATGTTCCCCAGGCCCAGCGTGTTGTTCCTCCAGAGGAACTCGCCCGTGGCCGCGTTGAGGACCGCCGGCACGCCGGTCTGATCTCCCACGACGATCCACTGCTGCCCGGGCCGGCCCAGCAGCGGCACCACCGGGAAGCGAGTGGCGATCTTGCCCGCCATCTTCACCGGCCGGAAGCGCTCCGCGCCGTCCTCGGACGGGTTCACGGTGTGGGTGAGCGTGGCCACCACCGAATCGTTGAAGGAGCTGAAGATGCCCACGCCCAGCTCCGTCACGGGCTGCAGCGTCGTGTCCAACCCCACCGAGTAGCACCACAGCGGGTTGCCCGCCACGCGCGCCCGGGGCGTGGCCAGCAGCCCCTGCGAGGTGGGCTGGTTGCCCGGCCCGTAGCGCAGCTGATCATCCGCGTTGAACACGCGGTAGGTGTACGTCGTGCCGTTCGTCACCGCCGTGTCCGTCATGGACGACGCGGAGCTGAACTCGTCCTCGTAGGCCACCGTCGCGTTGCCCAGCACGTCACCCACCGCGTAGCGCACGCCGCTGGTCGGCGCGGTGTTGGGCGGATTCGTCCCCTGGGCGCGCAGCACCAGCGTGCCACCGTGGTTGAAGGGGTTGTCCCAGGTGAGCGTCACGCTGCCGTCGCGGGCCACGCCCGTGAGGCGATCCACGTCCGGTGCCGCGGTGACCGCGAGCAGCGTCATCGTCGCCTCCACGCGGATGCGCGGATCGTTCCAGCCCTGGTTCAGCTCCAACCGGTGGCGGAACGCCGTGTCCGCGAGGACGGCGGTGAAGCCCGAATAGGTGATGCGGAAGGTGGCCTCGCCGCCCACCGGGATGCCGGACTCCGACTCCCAGAGGTAGCTGGTCGTGTCCGTGTAGACGTTCCAGTCCCCGAACGCCTGTGGCCCCGACGCGGCCACGGAGAAGTAGTTCACCGCGGGCTTGAACAGCTTCACCTCGTAGATGGGCAGCGTGCCCCGGTTCTGTACCGTGTAGCCCACCGTCAGGGACGTAGCCGCCGTGGACACCGTCTCATGGCTCAGCCGCACGCGGTGCTCCACGATGCGGCCCTTGCGAGCCGTGACCAGGTCCCCCGCCACCGCCGAACCGTTGAGCGTCCCGTCCACCTGCGCCTGGAACTGGTAGCTGGCGCCGGGCGCGCCCGACACCTGATAGCGCCACGTGAACTGCGCGGAAGCCCCCGGCGCCAGCTGCGCCACGCTCTCCGGCGACGGACCGGACACGAGCGACGCCGTCGCGTTGCCCAGCGGCACCGGCGCGCGCGGGCGCACCTGCGTGTACGCGTTCGTCGTGGACGTGTTGAACACAATCAGGCGCAGCGTCACCTGCTCACCGGCGAACGCGTCCACGACGTCCATGTCCGCCGCCGCGACCAGGTTGCCCACGTTCGCCAGGGGCGAGTCCACCAGCGGCGCGTTCGAGTTGCTCGTGCGCGCCCGGACGCGCGCGGCCACGGCGCCGGCGGCGGTAGGCCTCAGATTGACCGCGAAGACGCCCGCGGACCGCACCGCCACGGACCTGCCACCGTCCTTGTTCACGGTGGTGAGGGGCACGCTGCTCGTGGAGGTGGGGTTGTCCACGCTCACGGTCGCGGCGCCGGTGCCGCGGTTCTCCACCACCACGCGCGCCACGGTGGAGCCGTTGACCGCCAGCACGCGCGGCACCAGCGTCACGTTCGCGGCCAGGATGCCGCGAGTCCATGCGGTCATGTTGTTGACGTTGAACGTGTAGCTCGTGCCGTCGCACTGGTCGCGGGCGTACGTGCCCGCCGCCAGGCGCTCGGTGGTGTTGTCGGTGGTGCGGTTCGACGGGCCCACCACGCTCAGCACGAAGCGTGCGGTCTCATTCCGAGCCAGGCCGCGCCCCTCGTCCACGCAGCCCCACGTGGACTGGAAGGTGATGCGCCGCTCGTTGGCGTCGATGTACTCGACCTTCCAGTTCGGGTTCTCCTCCGCGGGCAGGCCCCCCAGGATCTGGTAGCCCGTCGGAAGGACGAAGGACACCTCCGACACACGGGCGTCGCTCGTGGCCGTGGTCGTGTTCGTCACCTCCAGAACGAGGTCGGACGCGTCTTCCATCACCACGCGCGCGACGGTCTCTCCGGCGGAAGGGACGGGGCGCACGGTCCAGGTCTGGGAGAAGCCCACCGCGGGCAACAGCACGGCGAAGAGCGCGAGGATGCGGACGTTCATGGCGTGCCTCACGTCACGGCTCCAGGGTGAAGGACGTGGCGGCCAGCTGCGCCCCATCCAGGAAGAAGCGCACCTGCCAGGTGCCCGTCATGCGCGTCATGGACACCGGCGTGCCCGCCACCGGCAGCGAATAGCGCAGCGTGCGCGTCTCGTCCGGCGGTGCCTCCACCGTCGCGCTGCGCTTTTCGTACGGACGTCCGCCCGGCGCGATGAACTCCACGTCCACCAGGCCCTTGTTCCGCACGCCGCTCACCACGAAGTCCACGTCCACCTGCTGCACCTCGGACAAAGCCGCGGGCTCCGAGCCCACGCCCACCACCTCCGCGCTCCCGGTCGGGGGCGGCAGCGGCACCGGCGGCGGCTCCTCCTCGAAGACTTCTTCCGGAGGCGGCTCTTCGTCCGTGGGGGCTGGAGGCGGCGGCCGGGCCACGCTCCCGCCACCGGCCAGCACGTCCGTTGGATCCACGGGGGTGACGGGGCCGCTGCCCTGCCCTGGTTTCACGGCCGACGACGGCGGCAGGGGGGACACCCCTTCCGAGCACGCCGACAGCACCATCGCCCCCGCCAGCACGGCCACGAGCGCCCGCATCATGTCTCCTCCAGAGGCGCGGCACCGGCCGGCGCGCGCACTTCGTCCAACAGACCTCGCCGCTGAAGCTCCCCCAGGAAGCCCAGCGTGTCGGTCAGCACCGGACCGACGTCGGTCGAAAACTCGGAAGCCACCTGCTCCGCCACCGCCCGGGCCGTGCGCTTTCCGTCGCACAGCGCCCAGATGCGCGCCGCCGTCGGGTTGAGCCCGCGCAGCGTGCGCCCCTCCGCGTCCAGCACCAGGAAGTCCGCGCCGAAGCCCTCCCCCGAGGTCCCCAAACGCTTCCGGGGAACGCTGCCTTCCTGAAAGCTCATGCGCGGCCCGTCCTTCCCAGCCACGCGGCCACCTGGCGCTTCAGCGTCGCGCGCCAGCGGCCCAGCCGCTGGGGCCCCACGTCCCAACGGTCCATCTCCAGCAGCGTGCCGCCCCGGCGCACACGCCGCGCCCGCCCGAGGATACGGACGAGAGGCAGCGGCGGATCTTCCATGGCGCCATTGTCCCCACGAAGCGCACAGAGGCTGCCGTCGCACCACCGCACCCGGTGCAGGACCAGCGAGGACTCGAAGCGCGCCAGCACCACCTCACCCGGGCGCGGCGCCTCCATCAGCGGCTCCACCTCCGCCACGTCACCCGCCCGCAACGACGGCCACATGCTGTCCCCGGCGACAGGGATCCAACGTGGGCCATCGATCATGGAAACGGGCTGGGGAGCGCTCGACATTGCGGATGGAATCTTACTCCACCCTCTCAATGTCCGCGAATCTCCGAGGCCTCAATCCCCCAGCGATTCCCAGGACTTACGCTGCTTAACACCTTTACTCCCGGGTTTTCTGGGAAGACGGGCCGCCCCCCTCCCCTCCGGCCTGGCGCGTCATGCCGGAGGGGGCGGTTGGATCAGGCCGCGGGGGCCGGAGCCGGGGCATCTGGCTGCGCGCGCACGGTGGCGGCGACGCTGTCGAGCGCCACGGGAACGGGCTCACCCCCGGCCATGGGCTTGAGCTTCGCCTGGCCGCTGGTGCGCTCCTGCTCGCCCAGCACCAGCGTGAAGCGGGCACCGGACTTGTCCGCGCGCTTCATCTGGCTCTTGAGGCTGCCGCCACGCGTGTCGAAGTCCACCTTGAGGCCTTCGCGGCGCAGGCGGCTGGCGAGCTTCAGGCCCTCGTCCTGCGAGCCCTCGTCCGCCACGGCGATGAACAGGTCCGGCCGCTGGGTGAACGTCTTGCCGCTCTCCTTCAAGAGCAGCACCAGCCGGTCCAGGCCCATGGCGTAGCCCACCGCGGGCACGTCCGGCCCGCCCAGGCCCTTCATCATCTTGTCGTAGCGCCCGCCGCCGCCCACCGTGCTGGCGGTACCCAGCGCGGGGTGCGAGGCGATGAACTCGAAGACGGTGCGCGTGTAGTAGTCCAGGCCGCGCACCAGCCGGTGGTTCACCACGTAGCGGATGCCCAGCGCGCCCAGCTTGCGCTGCAGGTCCGTGAAGTGCGTGCGGCACGGCTCACAGAGGAACTCCAGCACGTTGGGCCCGGCCCCGGCCACCGCCTGGCACTTCTCGTTCTTGCAGTCCAGGACTCGCAGCGGGTTGCGCTCCAGCCGCTGCTGGCAGTCCGCGCACAGCTCTTCTTTGTGCGCGTTGAGGTACTCCACCAGCTTCGCGTGGTACGCGGGCCGGCAGTTGTCGTCGCCCAGCGAGTTGATGTTCAGGGTGACGTCCGTGAGGCCCAGGGCCTCCAGGAACTGCACCACCACGTCCATCAGCTCCGCGTCCTGCGCGGGCTCCTTGGCGCCGTAGGCCTCCGCGCCAATCTGGGAGAACTGACGGTAGCGGCCCGTCTTCATCCGCTCGTAGCGGAACATGGGCCCCATGTAGAACCAGCGCGACACCGGCTCCTGGTTGTTCACCGAGTGCTCGATGTACGCGCGCGCCGCGGGCGCCGTGCCCTCCGGACGCAGGGACAGGCTGCGGCCGCCCTTGTCCTCGAAGGTGTACATCTCCTTGCCGACGATGTCCGTCTCCTCGCCCACGCTGCGCACGAAGAGGGCCGTGTCCTCCACCATCGGCGTACGCACCTCGCCGTAGCCGAAGCGGCCGAACAGCGTGCGCGCGGTCGACTCCACGAACTGCCAGACCTCAATCTCGCCCGGCAGAAGGTCGTTCATCCCCTTCACGCCGTTGATCTTCTGGCTCACGTGATGACTCCGATACGCGTGCCCATGCGCACCACCGCCTCCGGCTGCATGCTGTCATCCCAACGCACGCGGCCGGGCTCGAAGCAGAGGATGACGGTGGAGCCCATCTCGAAGCGGCCCAGCTCGCCGCCCTTCTCCACCGGGATGCCCGCGCCGTAGTTGTGCACCTTGCCGGGCTGGCCCACGTGCGTGGTGATGTCCTCGTAGGACGCCTTGATGCGCGACACGCAGGTGGCGCCCACCTTCACCACGGCCACCTTGCCGGCCACGGTGTCCAGGTACGTGACGAGCCGCTCGTTCACGCAGAACAGCGACTGCTTGTTCTTCACCGACGCGGGGTTCACCGGCCAGAACTCACCCGGGATGTACGCGTACCCGGTGATGGTTCCGCCCAGCGGCGAGTGGATGCGGTGGTAGTCGCGCGGGGACAGGTACACCGTCGTCCAGGCGCCGCCGTGGAAGGGCTTCGCCGCCTGCGAGTCACCCAGGAGCTCGTCCACCGTGTACTCGATGCCCTTGGCCTGCAGGCAGCGGCCGTTGTCCGCGTAGCCCACCTGGGACACCCGGCCGTCCACCGGGGACACGACGACCTTCTCGCCGTCGTCCACCGGGCGCAGGCCCGGCTTCAGGCCGCGGGTGAAGAACTGGGCGAAGGTCGGGTACTTCTCGAAGGAGTGCTCCGCCTCCTCCATGTCCACGTTGTACGCCTTGGCGAAGGTGCGCATGGCCCAGTGGTGCACCGGCGCGGGCGCGGGCAGGCGCGTGGCCAGCCCCACCGCGGAGGACACCGCCGACTTGGGGAGCACGCGCATCAACTTCATGAAGGTCTGTTCGTTCATCGAAGGTCGTCAGCTCTTGAAAGAGAGAAGTTCAACGCCCGCCATCGTCCACGGGCACCGTGCCGCCGTCCTCATAACGGCGCACGGTCCGCACGGCGCTCTTGGGTAACAGCGCCAGCACACGGCCGTCTTCAACCACCAGCACGGAGTCCCGGTGAGAGGGGTACCCCAGCTGGCAGGACGCCCGGTCGCTCAGCTGCCAGGTGTCCCGCATTCCCCGCCCCTCCACGGTCACGGCCGTGCCGCGGGTAAAGCAGCCCTCGAAGCCGGCCACCAGCTCGGAGGCCGGGGTGCCCGTCTGGGGCCCGGCAATCACCCCGGCGTCCGCCGGCCCGGCGTCCACCGGCTCCGCCGCCACGGGCTCGGCCTGGCGCGGAAAGTCCGTCGAAGAGGGGTCCATCGTGGGCAGCGCGCTGGCGCTGGCCACCGCGCGGCGCTGCTCCTCCTGGGCCGCCTGCATGCGCGTGCGGCCCTCCTGGATGCGCTGGAGCAGGGACTGGGACGCGAGGGAGTCCACGCTGTCCGCGGGCACGCGCTGCAGCTGCGCTTCAATCTCCCCGATGGAGGGGTCCAGGTACGCGTCGTCCAGCTTCTGGGCGTAGAGCGCCGTCCACCGGCGGCTGGCCTGCTCGAACTCGGGCGAGGGCGGCGCGGGCGAGCGGCTGCATCCGGCGGCGAACAGGAAGACTGCGAGGCCAAGGCCCATGAAGGGCCGCTTCGAACGGGGGACCTGGGGGCGCACGGCCCCGGTTTATGCCACCTTCCGTCCAGCCGCGCCCCTTTTCCGCACGGGCGCGGGCAGGCGCACCTACACGCCCAGGAACAGCCGCTTGCCGAAGTTGAGCGCCAGGTCCGCGTCGAAGATCTTCTGCGCGGAGGTCTCGATGTCGTACTCCACGCGCAGGTACTCCACCGTGCGCGCGTCCGTGTCGCAGATGACGAAGCAGGCCCGGTTGTCGTAGTCGCGCGGCTGGCCCACGCTCCCCACGGACACGATGTACTTGTAGCCCTTGCGCAGCACGAACTTCTGCGCGACCACGTCGTTCACCTCGCCGTTGCCAATGGCGAACGCGCGGCACAGGTGGCTGTGGCCAATGAAGGTGACTTCCGGAAGCTCCGCCACGTACGGCGTCAGCTCCCGCGCCTGCTCCAGCGCGAAGATGTACTCGTACGCCTTCGGGTCGATGGGCGAACCGTGGCAGAAGCCCACCTCGCCAATGCGGTACGTGTACGGGAGGCTGCGCAGCCAGGCCAGGTTCTCGTCGGAGATGACGTTGGCGCTCCAGTCGAGCGCGTGCCGGGCGGCGTCGTAGTAGTACGAGTAGTCCATCCGCCCCGCCACCGCCGCGTCGTGGTTGCCCAGCAGCGTGATCTCCGCCACCGAGCGCACCAGGTCGCAGCACGGGTTGGGGGACGCCCCGTAACCGACGATGTCCCCCAGCGACACGAAGCGGTCCACCTTCTGGTGCTCCGCCACCCTCAGCACCTCCGTGAGGGCCTCGATGTTGGAGTGGATGTCGGAGATGACGGCGATGCGCATGGGAACCCTAGGGGTGGGTTTGCTGCTGGGAGATGATGCGCCGCAGACTCGTCAGCGCGTCCGCGTCCAACGCTTCGAATCTCAGGCCCATGCCCGGAGGGCGGCCGGCCGGCTGCACTTCCTGCCGCAACCAGACGACCGTGGCCTGCGCCTGCAACTGCGTGTCCGTCGCCTGCTGGGTGAGCCGAACCTGCGTCCGCGTCCCCGCCGCCAGCGGGGTGCTCGTCCTCAAGAAGAGGCCGCCCTCGCTCAGGTTGGCGATGCGTGCATACAGGGTCACGTTCTCACCCTCGCACCAGCAGCGCAGGTGGGTGCCGACCCGCGCGTACTTTCGATTGTCGCTCAACCCGGGGACCTCCCGACGTGGCACCTTCCCGTCCACGTCGGCGCTGAAAAAGGACGTCCGCACCGGATTTATTCATCCACTGCGTCCGCCCGAGCCTAGGGAGGGTGGGTGCGGCCCGTCAAGTTCCACACCGGGCCATCCGTCCTCTCGCCCGTGCTCCCCTACCCGCCCAGCGGGCCCAGGTCGTCGAAGTGGGTGAGCTTCTTGAACTCGGCGAAGCGGGCGTGGATCTCCGGGCGCTGCACCTCGCGCAGGCGCTCCAGGCTGAACTTCTCCACGGTGAAGGACGCCATCACGCTGCCCATGACCATGGCCTTGCGCAGCACCTGCTGATCCACCTTGCCGGCGCCGGAGCTGGCCAGGGTGCCCATGAAGCCGCCGGCGAAGGTGTCACCCGCGCCGGTGGGGTCGAACACCTCCGACAGGGGGAACGCCGGGCAGGCGAAGATGTGGTCCTGGTCGAAGAGCAGCGCGCCGTGCTCGCCGCGCTTGATGACCACGCGGGACGGGCCCATGGCCAGGATGGCGCGGGCGGCCTTCACCACGTTGTGCTCGCCGGACAGCTGGCGCGCCTCCGCGTCGTTGATGAAGAGCAGGTTCACGCGCTGGAGCGTCTTGAGCAGCGCGGGGCGGCTGCCCTGGATCCAGAAGTTCATCGTGTCCGCGGCCACCAGCTTGGGCGCCTTCACCTGGTCCAGCACGCGCGACTGGAGCTCCGGGTGGATGTTGCCCAGGAAGACGTAGGGCGTCTCGCGGTAGGCGGCCGGCAGGTTGGGCGAGAAGGACTCGAAGACGTTGAGCTGGGTGTCCAGCGTCTGCGCCTCGTTGAGCTCCCAGCCGTACTTGCCCTTCCAGCGGAAGGTGCGGCCGGCCTCACGGGTGAGCCCCTCCAGGTCGATTCCGCGCCCGCGCAGGAACTGCAGGTGCGCCTCCGGGAAGTCCTCGCCAATCACCGCCACCAGCTGAACGGGGCTGAAGAAGGACGCGGACGTGGAGAAGTAGGTGGCCGAGCCACCCAGCACGTCCTCCTTCTTGCCGAAGGGCGTTTCCAGCGAGTCCAGCGCGATTGAACCGACGACGAGCAGAGACATGAAGGCTTCTTCCTGGGGGTGACCCGGCGCGGGTACGGCATCGCGTCAGGGCACGGCGCATTCCAGGGGAAACCCCGTGCCCGTGCCGGGTACGACACCTTCCCGGTAACGTCAAGGGGACAACGGTCTAGAAGGTCGGGATGCCCGTGGCGGTGATGAGGGACTTCAGGTCGTCGTCGGTGAAGAAGAAGCCCGCGCCGAAGAAGAAGTCGCGGCCGGCGATCAGGCGCCGGGTCGCCGCGTCGCGCTGCCTGGCGTTGAGGATGTCGTCCATGCCCGCCATGACGTACAGGTGGTCGAACGCCTGGGCCTTCAGCATGGCGCGCAGGCGCGGGTAGCGCAGCTCGTCCGCGGTGAAGTTGAACGCGTCCATCTTCAGGGTCAGCACGTCGTCGAAGAGGTGCAGGTCCGCGCCCACACCGCCCGTGGATTCAATGAGGCCCACGCGCAGGGTGGTGAAGTAGTAGCGCTTGGCGAACTGGAGGCTGACCTTGAAGGACTCCCGGGTCACCTTCTGCGTCTGGATGACCGGGTCCCCTTCCGACGGCGGGTTCGTCTGCACCACCTGCGTGCTGACGGAGCCGCGCGGGTCGTCGATGATCTCCAGCAGGTAGTACTTGTCCGGCTTGGGGATGAGCTTCAGCGTCAGGCCGTTCTTCGACGCGCCCTGGGACAGCAGGTAGCTGCTGAACAGGCCCACCTCCGTCTGGAGGGTGCTCAGGCGGGTGGCGAACTCGCTGACGTCCGTGACGGCCTCGCTGAGGCGCTGGCCCAGCTGCTCGTCGGTGAGCAGCGCGCCGGCGGCGCCCTCGCCGTCCTTCACCTTGCGGGTGATGTCCTCCAGGTTGGCCAGGGTGTTGTCCAGCCGGCCCAGCGTCTGCTTGAGGCTGGAGACGCTCTCCTTGAACTCCCCTTCCCCGCTGCCCACGATGTTCTTGACGGTGCCCAGCACCTCGCGGACGTCCTGGGTGATGCGCTCCACGTTGGTGACGATGCGCGTCACCTCCGCGCCGTTGCCCTGGGTGAGGGCGCGCACGTCGGAGGACACGCCCTCCACGTTCGCCATGATGGTGTCCAGGCGGTCCGTGTTGCGGCGCACCGTCGCGTCCACCGAGTCCGACAGGCGGACCAGGTTCTCCACGATGCGCTCCAGGCTGCCCGCGCCCTTCTCGCCGCCCAGCACCTCGCGCAGCGCGCCCGTCACCTGCTGGATGTCGGAGGTGATCTGCGACAGGGACTCGAAGACGGCCTCCACGCCCTGGGTGTCGATGACGCGGCGGATCTGCCCGCCGTTCTCCAGCTCGGGCGACTGCTCCGTGCCGGGGTTCAGGTCCAGCAGGTAGTCACCCAGCAGCGACTCCGAGCGCTTGGTGACCGCGGCGTCCTGGCGCAGGTCCACGCCCTTGCGGATCTTCAGCCAGACCTTCGCGCGGGTGCCTTCCAGGCTGATCTCGCTGATCTCGCCCACGGGAATGCCGGCGATCTGCACGCGGCCGCGGACCGCCAGGCCGGACGCATCCCGGAAGTAGGCCCACACCTTGGTGGAGTCTCTGTCGCTCAGTCCGCCCTTCGTGGCGAACAACACGAACGTGATGAGGAAACCACCGGCGGCGAGGACCAGCAGGCCAACACGGAAGGGCGTGACGAGCTTCTTCACCTGATGTGACTCCGAGCGCTACCACCGGCCGCGCGCGACTCTAACGATTTGCATGCCGGGTGCCAGCTTTTCATGAAGGGCTGGAATCCTTGGGGGACCGGTTTCCCTACCCCCATGTCCTAGTTCTTGCCGAACCAGGTCTGGAGGAAGACCTGGACGGCCGGGTGCTGGGACGCCCGCAGCTGCTCCGGCGAACCGTGCTCCACGATGACGCCCTTGGACAGGAAGGCGATCTGGTTGGCCACGTTGAAGGCGGACGCGATGTCGTGGCTGATGACCACGCTGGTGACGCCCAACTCCTTCTGCGCGGTGAGGATCATGTCGTCCACGGAGTCCGTGGTGATGGGATCCAGGCCGGTGGTGGGCTCGTCGTAGAGGACGACCTTGGGGTCCAGCACCACGGCGCGCGCCAGGCCCACGCGCTTGCGCATGCCGCCGGACAGGTCCGCGGGGAAGCGGCCCTCCACCTCGCGCTTGAGGCCCATGAGGTCCAGGCGCTTGCGCACCTGCTCGCGGATGGCGTCTTCCGGCAGCGACGTGTGCTGACGCAGGGGGAAGGCGACGTTCTCGAACACCGTCATGGAGTCGAAGAGCGCGGCGGCCTGGAACACCATGCCGAAGCTGCGGCGCACCTGCTGCAGCCCCTCCACGCTCATGGGGACGATGTCCTGCCCGTCGATGATGACCTGGCCGCTGTCCGGCTTGAGCAGGCCGATCATGTGCTTCATCAACACCGTCTTGCCGGAGCCGGAGCCGCCCAGGATGACGCAGGTGCTGCCCGCGGGCACGGTGAGGTTGATGCCGGTGAGGACCTTGTTGCCCGCGAACGTCTTGTGCAGGTCCACGATGTCGATCATGGCCCGCGCGGATCCGGGCGGAGTCTGGGGGCCCATCAGTGCATCAACATGCCGACGATGAAGTCGAGGATGAAGATGGCCAGCGCGCTCGACACCATGGCCTCCGTGGTGGCCTGGCCCACGCCCTTGGCGCCGCCGGACGCGTTGAAGCCCTTGTAACAACAGATGAGGGCCACGGAGAGGCCGAAGATGGCGCCCTTGAGCAGGCCCTCGTAGATGTCCGCTGGCGCCATCCACTGCTGGGTGCGTGACAGGAACGTGCCGGGGGAGATGCCCAGGCCGAAGACGGCGACCACGTAGGCGCCCGACATGCCCGTGGTGTTGAAGAGCATGGTGAGCGCGGGGACCATGAACAGGCCCGCGAGCACCCGGGGCACCAGCAGGTACTGCACCGGGTTGACGGCCATGGTCTCCAGCGCGTCCACCTGCTCGGTGACGCGCATGGTGCCCAGCTCCGTGCACATGGCGGAGCCGGCGCGCATGGTGACCATCAGCGCGGCGAACACGGAGGCCAGTTCACGCGTGAGCGTGAGGGCCACGGTGGGGCCCACGAGGCTCTCCGCGTCGAACAGGGCGAACGCGGTGGACGTCTGGAGGGCGAACACCATGCCGGTGAAGGTGCCGGTGAGCCCCACGATGAAGATGGAGCCCACGCCCACGAAGTCCAGCTGGGTGAAGAGGTTATTCAGCCGGAACGGGCGGCGCACGCTCCAGCGGAAGACGTCCAGGCCCAGCGCGACCACGCCGCCAATGCTGCTGATGACGTCGATGATGCCCTTGCCGAGGCCCTCCACCGACTGGGTGAAGGCGCCGGTGAACCGGTTGGGTTTGCTGGGGGTCTCGGTGGTCATGCGTTCAGGCGGGCGACTCTACGTGCTCCGGACGGCGGCACAAGGGAACTGAGCGCGGGCCCATCCCACCCCCACCTCCATCGGCTGGTTGCCCGGGGGGCTCCCACGCGACGCGCAGGTGGGATGCGATGGGGCTTCCTCCGCCTGGGGTCGGCCGTTATGTTGCGCGGCCCTCTTTACTTCCACGCCCGGCGCGCCCTTCAGGGGAGTTGCCGGGCCAGAGCGACACGACAGCATGGCTACTCAGAAGGTCGGCGGCGAGGTGGATGCCCAGTGCACCCGCTGCAAGATGAACCTGGCGCACACCATCCTCGCGATGGTCGGTCCAAAGATCGTGCGCGTCCGCTGCAACACCTGCGGCGGGGACCACGCGTTCCGGGGCACCGCGGGCGTCACGGACCGCCCCACCAAGGCGTCCACCCGCGCCCCTCGCGCCGCATCCTCCGGCGGCTCGACCCGCGCGGAGAAGGTGGTCATCTCCTTTGACGAGCAGCTGGCGGGCAAGGACCTCGCGAGCGCGCCCAAGTACAGCCCCAAGGACACCTACAAGGTCGATCAGGTGCTCCACCACCCGACGTTCGGCGTGGGCCTGGTGACGGCGGTGCGCGGCGACAAGGTGGACCTCACCTTCCGCACGGACACCAAGACGCTGGTGCACGGCCGGGGCGGCGTTCCGGCGGACAGGCCTGTCTTCAGTCCGCCGACGAACAAGCACACCGGACCGGCGGACAAGCCCCAGGCCGAGCTGCCCCCTGATTCGGAGGCCGCTGCTGAGATTTCCCTGCCTTCCGGGGATTGACCCGGAGGCCGGAGCGGCGGTCAACTGGGAGGCTGGGTTTCCCGTATGCGTCCGCCGCTCCATCTCGCTGTCTGCCTGCTGATGCTGGGGGCCGCCGTCGCACGGGCGGAACCGCCGGAGGTGGAGGCGACTCCCGGGCGCCTGGTGCTCGGGGAGGACGTCACCGTGGAGGTGCGGGTGCGGGTGCCGAAGGGCGCCGGCCCCGTGCGCGCGGCGGCCTCCTCCGGCACCTGGGAGCAGATGCGGGTGGAGGGCGGCGCCGAGCGCGTCTTCCACTGGAAGCCTCCGCCGGTGCGCTACCCGCTGTGGGCGGTGCTCGCGTTCTGGGTGGAGGACGGCCACGCGCCGGAGGTCACCACCGTGCGGCTGCCCCTGTTGGGACGCACCACGCTGGACGTGTCCACGGCGCCGGGCGCGGAGGTGGTGGTCGTGGTGGGCGACGCGCGCTTCGGCCCGGTGAAGGCGGACGGGCACGGCAATGCACAGGTGCCCGTGGAGGTGCCGCCGGATGCGACGGAGGCGCGCGTGCTCGCGACCCGGGGCACGCTCACCACGGATCGCCGCGCGTCGCTGGAGGTGCCCGCCGCGCGTCCGCTCGTCGCCGCGCTCACGCCGGATCCGCTGCCCGCGGAGGGCGGTGGCTGGCTGATCATCGCGGGTGACGAGGAGCGGCTCTCCGCCTCGGAGCTGACCGTGGAAGCGGAGGGCGCCACCGTGAAGTCGGTGGACCCGGAACGCGCTCGCTACACGGTACAGCCGCGCGCGGACGCGACGGACGTATCCGTCACCGTGCGCTGGAGTGATGCGCCCACCAAGGACGCGGTGATGCTCCAGGGCGCGGTGAAGCCCGCCGCCGCACGGCCCGCGGAGGGGGTGATCATCGACAACACCAAACTCTTCCCGGCGCACGGGGTCCAGGTCCCGATATCGCGACTCAAGTCGCTGTTCCTCCTGGGCGGCGCCGCGTTCGCGAGCGGCGCCAATGGTGGGCCACTGCTGGGGCTGGGCGTCTCCGTGCCGCTGCCGGTGTGGCACTGGCGCGTGGCGGCGGAGGCGGAGGTGGGCCTGCGTCACGCGAGCCTGGACGGACAGCAGGGAGACACGGAGGTGCGCTCGCGCGTGTGGGCGATTCCCCTGCTTTTGTCCGCGCGGGTCACCCTTTTCCAACTGGGTTCCTTTCAGCTGGACGGCCGTGCAGGCGGCGGAGTGCTGGCTTTGAGCCATCACCTGTCGACGCAAGGCATTGGGACCGGGGACGTCTTTCCTGACGCCGTGGATGAGCGCACAGTGCGCGCCATGGGATTCCTGGCCGCGCAGGGCGCCTATCGATTGGGCCGTTGGAGCATCCTCACGGAGGTGCGCGCGGCCCTGGCTCCGGTGGAGACACCATCGCTGCGCGCCGAGATGGGCGGCGTGTCCGTGTCCGCGGGGCTGAGGTTCGTTCCGTGATGCGCGCGGGCCTGGCCGCGGTGGGGATGGCGGCGCTGGCGTGGGCCTGCACGGGCGCCCCGGAGCCGTTGCCTCCGCCCACCATCGTCGGCGTGGAGCCCTCGACGCTGCCGGTGAACGCGAAGGACGAAGACGTCACCGTGCGGTTCGACGCGCGCTACAGCGTGGCCGTGGACTACGGCGCGGAGAAGGTGGATGCGCGCATGGGTTCAGGCCGCATCTGGATGGATGAGAAGGAAGCGACGGTGTCGCGCTTCGACCCGGCGGGCGTCGCCATCGTGACGGTGCCCCGGGGGCTGGGCGCGGGCGCGCACGCGGTGCGGCTGCAATTGGATGACGGGCGCGAGGCGGTGGCCGAAGGCGCCCTCACCCTGCGTCCTCCGGGACAGGAAGTCACCGAACCGCCCCTCACCGAGGACGGGGGCATCCTCATCCTCACCGACGCGGGGCCCATCTACAGCGACTTCGACGGCGGGGTCGACACCACGGACGGCGGCCAGCAGGTGGACGCGGGCCCCGGGCCGGATGTGCCGATGCGCGAGGGCGACATCACGGGCTTCAGCTTCGACGAAATCGAAGGCACGCGCGTGAGCCGGACGTCCTTCGCCATCACGGTGCGCGCCCAGGGCCCGAGGGCCGGGCACTTCCAGGGCTCGGTGGAGCTGAGCGCGTCGCGCGGCACGGTGTCGCCCACCAAGATCGGCCCCTGCGACGTCGGCGTGTGCAACGCGAACGTCGTCCTGACCGCGCCCGCGGGCAACGTGCACATCACCGCGATGGACAGCTTCGGAGTGACTGGCGACTCCAACACGTTCCGGCTGGAGCCGTCCCCCTAGCGCCGCGCCTCACCCCGCCGCGCGCAGCAACTCCAACGTGCGCTGCATGTCCGCGGGCAGCGGCGCATCCACTCCGCGCGCTGGCAGCCCGGGCAACGCGGGCCACTCCACGCGAGCCGCATGCAGCGGCGTCCGGGTCAGCACCTCCTGGGCCCCCTGCCCTCCCAGGTCGCCTTCCGTGAGTGGAGCCTCCCTGCCGTACTGGTGGTCCACGAGCAGCGGATGCCCCAGGGACAGCAGGTGCACGCGGATCTGATGCGTGCGGCCCGTCAGCGGCTCCGCCTCCACCAGCGACGCGCTCGCGAAGGTCTCCACCGGGCGCACCCTCGTGCGTGATGGCTTCGCGTCCGGCTCCTCCGGCTTCGCCACGCGCATGCGCCCCTTGCGGCCGGCGACGAGCGGCGCGTCCACCATCTGGGGCGCCTCCAGCCGGCCCTCCACCAGGGCGCGGTAGCGCTTGCGCACCTTGCCCGCCTCGAAGGCCTGGGACAGCGCGCGGTGCACGTCCGCGTCCAGCGCGAACACCAGCGCGCCGGACGTGTCGCGATCCAACCGGTGCACCACGTAGACCTTGCGGCCCAGGTGGGCTTCCAGCGTGTCGCGCAGGGACGCGCCGCCCTCGCGGCCGGGGATGACGAGCACCCCGGCCGGCTTGTCCACCACCATCACGCCCGCGCCCTCGAAGAGGACGCGGGGAACGTCACCGCTCATTCGTAGTCCGACGCCGGCACGACGGTGATGGGACCCAGCCCTTCCAGCAGCGGCTTGACCTCCGACGCCTTGCCCAGCACGACGATAACGGGCCGGTCCGCGAACGCGTACTTCTTCGACGCCGCGGCCACGTCCTTGGGCGTCACCGCGCGCAGCCGGTCGCGGAACTTCTCCACCCAGTCATCGCCCAGACCGTGCATGCGCATGTCCGCGATGACGGAGGCCACGGACTCGTTGGTCTCCGTGCGCAGCGGATACAGGCCGGCCAGGTAGCTCTGGGCGTCCTTCAGCTCGCGGGGCTTGAGGCCGCCGTCGCGCACGCCGTGGATCTCCTTCAGCGCCACGTCGATGATCACCCGCGTGGACGCCGTCTTCGTGAACGTGGACAGCGCGAAGATGCCGCCCGCGCTCATCGTGTCGAAGTAGGAGCTGACGCCGTAGGTGAGGCCCCGGTTGACGCGGATCTCGTTCATCAGCCGCGACGTGAAGCCTCCGCCCAGCGCGATGTTCATCGCCGTGGCCGGGAAGTAGTCCTCGTGGCCCAGCCAGAAGCCGGGGCCGCCCAGGCGCACCTGGGACTGCGTCTGGTCCGGCTTGTCCACCAGCAGCACCGTCCCGGCCTTCGCCAGCGGCTCCTGCTTGCGGGGCAGCATCGGGTCCGCGTCGGGGCCGCCCGTCCAGCCGGCGAAGGCGCGCTCGGCCTCCGCGGCCACGGTCGCCGGGTCGATGGCGCCCACCACCGTGAGCAGGGAGATCCGGGGCCCCATGCACTCGGCGTGGAAGCGGACCAGGTCGTCGCGGGTGAAGGTGGACACGGTGCGCTTGTTGCCGCCCAGGTCGCGCCCGTACGGATGGTCACCCCAGATGGCGCGCGTGAAGGCGCGGTCCGCGATGGAGGACGGATCATCCAGGTCGTTGGCGAACTGCGCCAGCGCGCGCTCCCGGGCGTCGACGACCTCCTTCTCCGGGAACGTGGGCTCGCGCATCACCTGCCCCAGCACGTCCAGCATCGCGGAGAAGTGCTCCGCCGGCGTGGTGAGGTAGACGGACAGCACGTCCTCGTTGACGCCCGCGTAGAGGCTGGCGCCCACGAACTCGATGGCTTCACTGATGCCATCCGCGTCCATGCGCTTCGTGCCCCGGCGCAGCAGGCGCGCGGTGAAGTCCGCCAGGCCGTCCTTGCCCTGCGGATCCCACACGCCGCCCGCGCGCATCACCAGCCGCACGGAGACCAGCGGCAGCGGCCCGCGCTCGGCGGCGATGACCCTCAGGCCCGTGGACGTGGTGCTCTCATGCAGCGCGGGCAGCTTCAGCTCGCCGGTGGCGGCGGACTTCGGCGCCGTCGCGGCCTTCACCAGCTTCTTGGCTCGGGCCGGCACGGCCTTCTTCACCTGCGCGACCTTCTTGCGCGCGGCGGTGGCCTGCTTGCGCACGGCCTTGGCGGCCTTGCGGACGGTGTTCTTCACTTTGGCGATCTTTCGGGAGGCCATGGTTTACGCCTCCGCCGCTTCGTCACCGGCCTCTTCAGCGCCGGCTTCGGGATGGAGGGTGACCACCGAGCGGCGCTCGGGGGCGAAGTACTTCGCGGCCACGGCCTTCACCTGCTCCGCCGTGACGGACGCGTAGAAGGTCGGCAGGGACAGGCCCTCGCGCCAGTCGCCCAGCAGGGCCTCGTAGTGGCCCAGGGCGTGGCCCCGGCCGCTGTTGGTGGACAGCTCCCGCAGGTGGTCCGCGCGCAGGTTGTTCTTCGCCTTCTGCAGCTCCTTCTCGGTGACGCCCTCGCGCGCCAGCTTCTCCAGCTCCGCGTACAGCAGGGCCTCCACCTTCGCGGCTTCGGAGTCCGGCTTGAGCTCCAGGTAGAACAGGATGGTCCCCGGGTCGATGCGCCAGCTCCAGTCGAGCATCACCGACACGGCGGCCTTCTGGTCGTACACGAGGGACTTCACCAGCCGGCTGCCCTCGCCCTTGGTGAGGATGTACTGGACCACGTCCAGCACCAGCGTGTCCTCGTTGCTGGCGGCGGGTCCGCGGTAGCCGATCATCACGGACGGCGACTGCGCGGGGTGGCGCACCACGGCGCGGCGCTCGCCCTTCTGCTCCGGCTCCGCGTTGAGCACCGACGCGGGCGAGGGGCCGCGCGGGATGTTGCCGTAGTAGCGCTTCACCAGCGCGAGCGTCTTCTTCGGGTCGATGTCCCCGACGATGTAGAGCACCGCGTTGTTGGGCGCGTAGTACGTGCGGAAGTACTCCTGGCAGTCGTCACGCGTGATGTTCTCGATGTCCGCCATCCACCCGATGACGGGCCAACGGTACGCGTGCGCCTTGTAGACGAGCGTGCCCAGCTCCTCGTCCATCATGCCGGGGATTTCGTTGTCCACGCGGACGCGGCGCTCCTCCATCACGACCTGGCGCTCGCTGGCCAGCGTCTGGTCGGAGATGCGCAGCGAGCGCATCCGGTCCGACTCCAGGTCGAGCACCGTCTCCAGCGCGTCCGCGCTGAAGTCGTCGTAGTACACGGTCATGTCATTGGACGTGTACGCGTTGGAGCGGCCGCCGTTGGACTCCAGCGTCTTATCGAACATCTTGGGGCCGTACTTCTTCGCCCCGTTGAACATCATGTGTTCGAACAGGTGGCTGATGCCGGTGATGCCGGGCCGCTCGTTGCGGCTGCCCACCTGGAAGAAGGTGTAGAGGCTGACCACCGGGGCCTGATGGTTCGCCAGCAGGCGGACCTTGAGGCCGTTGGGCAGGGTTGCCTCGTGAACGTCGAAGAGTGCGGCGAGCGTGGGGTCCACCGCGCGCACCGCGGTGGACCGCGGGGATGCCTTGGACATAGGTGCCACACCGTAACCACGGCGCGGCTAGAGATCCACGACACCTTGACGCAGGGCCATCACCACCGCGTCCACATGGGAGTTGACGCCCATCTTCCGGTAGATATGCGACAGGTGCGTGCGCACCGTGCGCCGCTCCAGCGTCATCACCCGCCCCACCTCCGCGTTGGACAGGCCCTTGGCCACGTAGCGAAGGACGTCCAGCTCCACGTCCGTCAGACCCCAGGGCAGCTCGGCGGGCTTCTGGGCGGGCCTGGCTTGGATGGACTGGAAGTAGTTCCAGAAGCGCCGGGCGATGATGGGCTCCAGCACGGTGCCCCCGTCCATGACCTCCTGGATGCCGGAGCGGATCTTCTCCGGCCCCACCCGCTTCACCAGGTAGCCGGACGCGCCCGCCTGGATGGCCTCGTAGACCTTCTGCTCGTCCTCGAAGGACGTGAGGATGAGGATCTCCACCTCCGGGGCGCGGCGCTTGACCTTCTGGGTCACCTGGATGCCGTTGAGGCTGGGGAGCTCCAGGTCCAGCAGGACGAGCTGCGGGCGTTCGCGGACGATGTCGTCCACCGCCTGCTCGCCATCCTGGGAGGTGCCCACGACCTCCAGTTCCGGAAAGGTGCCCAGCACCTTGACCAGGTTCTTCAGGAGCTGGGGCTGGTCCTCGACGACGAAGATGCGCGTGCGCTCCACGAAACTCACCGCCTGGTGGGGGGAGGCTGGAACTGTTCGTCCAGCTTCTGGTGCTGGCCCCGCGAGAAGCGGAGCTGGAAGTCCTTCTGCTCACCGGTGGAGATGGCCACCACGCGGATGTCGCGAGTGCCCGCGCGGACCGGGTAGTTCAGCAGCGGCGTCGCGCGGCGCACCTTCGCCCCGTCGATGAAGACGTTCGCCGGCAGGTTCGTGCGCAGCGTGAGGAACGCGCGCTGGTTCTTGGGAGGAACGCCGGGCTCGGCGGTGTCCTCGTCCACGTCCTCGTCCTCGATGTCCCGCGCGCCCGGGTTGGCCGGCGGCGCGGGCGGTGGAGGCGCGATGGGCTTGAGCGCGGACGGGTTCGCGGGCGGCGTCTGCGTGCCGTTCGCCGCGGGGGCGTTCGGGTCGTAGCGGGGCAGCTCCGGTTCCTGCACCTGCTCCAGGCCCAGCCGCCACGCGGCGACGGCGAACATGAACAGGCCCACCAGGGCGATACCGCCCGCGATGAAGAGCAGTCGCTTGCGGCGGGTGCCGGCGGCCACCGCGTCCACGCGCGGCGTCTCCACCGTGTCGAAGCGCTGGTGCACCGGCAGGTGCCGGTCTGACGGCGCGGGCTCCGCCATGTCGGAGCGCACGCGGCCTTCCGCCTTTGGAGGAGCCATGCGGCGCTCCGAGCGGGGTTCGGCGGGAAGGGCTTCAGTGGCTTCTGCGCGGCCCCGGCTCTGCTGGCGGAGCACGGTCACGTCAGCGGCAGCAGGTGCCGAAGGTGCGCCACCGCCAGCAGGAAGGATCGCCGTCTCCTGGCCGGGAGCCCTGCCCCCGGCCCCCTTCGCGGGGCGCAGGGCCGGGCGCTTCGGCGGTTCTTCTTCCGCTCCCGGGGACTGGGCGGGACGCATGGCGGCGCGACGGCCGGTAGGCACAGGCGGTTCGTCGTCCCCGAGGGCCGGCCCGGGGCGCATGGCGGCGCGGCGGCCGGTGGGCACGGGCGGTTCGTCGTCCCCGAGCGGCGGTCCGGAGAAGTCCTCGATGACCTTCACGCGAGGATTGCGTCCCGCGCGCGCTGACGCCGGGCTGTCCGGGCGGCGGGACTTCTGCGCGAGCACACCGGGCGGTGCGTCCCAGCCCTGCTCCAACGGCCCCGCGGGCGAAAGTTCGGTGCTCCGCACTTCACCTGCCGGCTCGGGCTCGTCGTCCAGGGGGGCGTCGTCATCCGACGCGTAGTCCTCAGGACGGAACTCCTCGAAGCCGGGCGCGGCCTCCTGCGTCTCGGCGGACGCCTCCTTCTCCGTGGGCGCGCGGCTGTACGGCGCGCGCTGGACGATGGAGGCCTCGTACTCCTCCGCGTGCAGGTCCTCCATCTCCGCGCCGGAGACGGCCTCCAGTTGAAATGGCTCGGCGAACGGGACGGGCCCGGGGGCCGCGATGCTCACCTCGTTGGGGAACAGCTCCGACACGAAGCGCGCCACCTCCTCCGCGCCGGGCAGACCACCGCCCGCGGAGAGGAAGTTACGCAGGGCCTGGGCGAACTCGCCGCACGAGCGGAAGCGCCGCTGGGGCGCCGGATCCAACGCGCGCATGATCGACGGATCCAACCGCGAGTTGATCCGCCGATCCAACCGGCTGGGAGGAGGCAGCGCCTCGCGGCGGGTGCTCACGCCGCTGCCCGGCACCACGGCCTCGCGCAGGGTGAGCAGCTCGTACGCGATGGCGCCCAGCGAGTACACGTCGGACGCCTCCGTGGGCGTCTCCCCGCGGGTGACTTCCGGCGCCCGGTACGCGCTGCGGCCCCGGTGCGCGAACGTGCGCTTGAGCTGGGGCACGGACAGGAGCGCCTGGAGCGCGCCAAAGTCGCAGATGGCCGGGAAGCCGTCGCGGGCCAGGAGCACGTTGCCAGGGGTGATGGCGCCGTGGACGACGCCCGCGTCGTGCGCGAGCTGCACGGTCTCCAACAGCTGGATGACGATGGACAGCGCCACCGTGGGCGGCAGCAGCACCTCTTTCGTATTGAGGCGCTGGAGCGCGACGCCCAGCGTGAAGCCGTCCACGTCCTCGCGCACCACGGCGAGCCGCTGGCGCACGAAGCCCACGTCCACGACGTGGAGGAGGCCCGGGTGGCGCACGGGCTGGAGCAGCCGCACCGTCTCCGCCAGCGAACGGGCATAGGCGGGGTCGGAGGTCCGCGGCAGGAAGAGCTTCACCGCGACGGGGATGGAGGGCAGCAGCAGGGATTCGTACAGCTCCGCGAGGTCCCCTGCCTCCGTGCGGCCAATGAGCCGGTACGTCCCGCTCATCGGGTCTTCCGGGGCGACTTGGGCCCACTGGCGCGGCGGCGGGTCACGGCGGCGAACATGAAGCCACACCACACGCACGACTCACCGCGCCGTCCACGGGGCAGCTCCAGGGTGCAGCCAGGGCAGCGGGGCCGGGGCCGGGCGGTGCGGACGGTGGCGGCGGAGGCGCTGGCCCGGGTGCGGACGAGGGGCGGCTTGCGGGCCTCCAGGGCGAGTCGGGCCTCCAGACGGCGCACCCGGTCCTCCAACGCGGTGATGCGAGCGGCCAGGCGCGCGTGGAGGTCCTCGGCGGAGGCCGGGGATGGACGTGGGGTGCGCATCGTTGGACAGAGCGTGCCAGCCCCGTGCGAAGCCCGCAAGGACGCGGGCGAAGGGCATGCGGCGCGTGTTATGTCTTGAGGTCCCGTGTCGCCCATACTCTCCCCTGCCAGGCCCATCCCGGGCGGACCCTCCGTGGATCCGCTGCACGGGAGTTTCCGTTCCTCCATCAGTCGCGAGCGCGCCGACGACGCGGCCCGCCGGGCGAGGGACTTGCTCACCGACGACGTGCTCGGCCGGCTGCTCACCACGCCACGTGAGGCCACGGACCAGGTGCCGCATTCGCGGGACGTGTTCGTCAACCGCAACCTGCGCATGGACCACATCGAACTCATCGGGTTCGATATGGACTACACGCTGGCCATCTACCACATGCGCCGGCTTGAGCAGTTGTCGTTCGACATGACGCTCGCGAAGCTGATCAGCGAGTACGGCTATCCGCCGTTCGTGGGCGGCCTGCTCTACGACCACCACTTCGTGATGCGCGGGTTGGCGGTGGACCGCGTCAACGGCAACGTCCTGAAGATGGACCGCTTCGGTCACGTGGGGCGCGCGTACCACGGCCTGCGTCCGCTGAAGCGCGACGCGTGGAAGGAGCTGTACCGCAACAAGCGCGTGCGGCTGCGCAACCCTCAGTTCGCGTGGAACGACACACTCTTCGCGTTGCCGGAGACGTGCCTGTATTCGGGCATCATCGAGCTGATGGAGTCGCTGGGGCACACCGTGAACTACGGCAAGCTCTACGACGACATCCGGGAAGCCATCGACACGGTGCACCGGGACAACTCGCTCAAGCGGGAGATCCGCAAGGACCTGGCGCGCTACGTGTTCCTGGATCCGGAGCTGGGTCCGGCGTTGCACAAGCTGCGCTCGGGCGGGAAGAAGTTGTTCCTGCTGACGAACTCCGCGTGGGACTACACGAACGCGGTGATGCGCTACCTGTTGGAAGGGCAGCTGCCGGAGTACCCCAGCTGGCGCAACTACTTCGACTTCGTGGTGACGGCGGCGGGCAAGCCGGCCTTCTTCACGGAGGCCCGGCCGTTCCTGGAGCTGGACTCGTCCACGGAAGCCGGCAAGGTCGTGGGCGAGGCGAAGTCGCTGGAGCGCGGCACGGTGTACTCGGGCGGCAACCTGGCCCAGTTCGAGGAGTTCACCGGCTACCGGGGCGAGCACATCCTCTACGTGGGCGACCACATCTACGGCGACATCCTGAAGTCGAAGAAGTCGTCGCTGTGGCGCACGTGCATGATCGTCCAGGAGATCGAGGACGAGATCACGTACACGGACGCGCGGCGCGAGGAGATCGTCACGCTGTCGGAGGTGGAGCTGACGCGAGCTCGGCTGGACGACGAGGTGAACCACCGCAAGACGGTGTTGAACACCCTGGAGCGCAGGCTGGAGCGCGAGGAGTTGGCGGATCCCGAGCGCCAGGAAGTGGAAGAACTGCGCAAGAAGGTGAAGGCGGAGCTGGAGAAGCTGCGCCGGTCGCTGAAGGAGACCAACGGCATCGCGGACACGCTGGAGCGCGACGTCGAGGAGGGCTTCAATCCGTACTGGGGCTTGCTGTTCAAGGAGGGCAACGAGAACAGCCGCTTCGGCTACCAGGTGGAGCAGTACGCGTGTCTCTACACGAGCCGCGTGTCGAACTTCCTGCACCACTCGCCCATGCAGTACTACCGCTCGCCGCGCGACCTGATGGCGCACGAGCAGGCCGGCGCGCTGTCGAGCAAGCTGTCTCCGATGGGCAGTGAGGGTCCGCCGAAGGGGTCGGAGAAAGAGTAGCTCAGGGGAGAGCGGGGAGCCGCCCCCAGATGACTTCGCTGAAGCGCGAGGTGGGCGCAGGCTCGATGCCCACCTTCTTCAAATCGTCGGTGTGACGAGCGCCCTTCACGACGACCCACCGGCGGGCGACGCGTCTCCCCTCCTCCACGGCTTCAGGAGTGAGGGGCGCGTGCTCCGCGAAGCGGCGCAGGACGTCGAAGGCGGGCTGGGCCTTCTTGGGCTTGGCGAACATCGGGTCGAAGAAGACGACGTCGAAGGACTTCGAGGGCAGCGTCTTCAGGTACGCGTGTGCATCCGCGTGAAGCACTTCGATGGCGCACGAGTCCGCGCCCCGGTCGTAGCGCTGGAGCCCCTCCGCGGCGACGATGCACAGGGGCAGGCTCTTCTCCAGGCCGACGACACGGCCCGTGGGACCCACGGCGAGTGACGCCACCAACGCGTCCTGAGCGAGCCCCAAGGTGCAGTCGAGCACGGCATCCCCGGGGACGATCTCCGCGACCTTGAGGAACGCGTCATCGCGTTGGCCCTGCCGCAGCCGCATGCGCCGCAGGTGCGCCATGCCCGCGTGGAAGCCGAACGAACCCTGCGGCTCCCACAGCGTCACGCCATCGCCGCCCACGACGAGCAGCACCTCCACCTTGGTGCCCAGCCAGGGCGCGATGCCCTCACTGGAGCGGCGCGAAAGGAACGGCAGGTCCCACCGCTGCGCCACGGTCCGCGCCTCGCGCACCGTGGCCGCGTCCGTCTTCGTGCTGGTGGTGACCGCGAGGGGAATGGGCGGCATCGATACCGCCGCCCTACTCCGCGACCGCCTGAAGCTTCCGGCCACCCTGCATCTGCGCCACCGTCACGGACTGGTTCCGGCCGTTGCGCTTCGAGTGGTACAGGCACTGGTCCGCCAGGTCGATCATCTGCTGCTTCTCCATGGCGTTGTCCGGGAACGTCGCGATGCCCAGCGACATCGTGATGCGCAGCGGGCCCATCTCCGTCTGGAACACCTCCGCCATCACCGCCTCGCGGATGCGCTCCGCGATGATCTTCGCGCCCTGCACGTCCGTCTCCGGCATCACCATCACGAACTCCTCGCCGCCGTAGCGAGCGACGACGTCCGTGTCCCGCGCCAGCGTCTTGATGATGCGCGCCACGCCCTTGAGCACCTGGTCGCCCGTCGGGTGACCGTAGGTGTCGTTCACGTTCTTGAAGTGGTCCACGTCCGTCAACATGATGGAGCACTTGCGGTTGTACCGCCGCGCCTGCGCCAGGATGTCGTCCGCGCGCGACTGGAACGTGCGGTGGTTCAGCAGCCCCGTGAGGCCGTCCGTCGTCGCCATCCGCTCCATCTGCTCGTAGAGCTGCGCGCGCAACACCGCCTGCGCCGCCTGGATGGCGATGACTTCGATCATCCGCAGCACGTCCTGCTCGAACGCCGCCTTCTTGCGCGACCCCGCCACCAGCGTGCCAAGAATCCGGTCCCCCGCCACCAGCGGGAAGATCTTCAGCGCGCCCAGGCCGCGCACCTGCGTCTCCTCATCGAAGATGACCTGACGGTCCATCGCCTTGATGTCCCGCCCCGGCAGCGGCGCGCCATAACGCACCACGTTCGCCACCAGGCCGTTGTTGTCCTGGAACGTCTGGCCCTCCAGCGCCTTGCCCTGCGCCGTGACGCCCGTCATCCGCGCCACGCGGTGCATCCGCTTGCCGTCCTGCTCCGACACCAGCGTCACCGCGCAGAAGTCCAGCCCCGCCA
The DNA here is from genome assembly GCF_009909105.1 of Corallococcus exiguus. Taxonomy (NCBI): domain Bacteria; kingdom Pseudomonadati; phylum Myxococcota; class Myxococcia; order Myxococcales; family Myxococcaceae; genus Corallococcus; species Corallococcus exiguus. Next base: position 1,128,635 of record NZ_JAAAPK010000002.1, on the reverse strand, counting down.
GCTGCCGCGTCGCCTCCAGCACCGCCACGAACACCTGGTCCGGGCTGCCCGCGCGGTTGAGCTCCTCGATGGCCCGGAAGAACCGGTCCTTCTCGTCGCGCGTCTTGCGGATGTAGCTCATCACCCGCTCCACCTCGATGGAGCGCAGCACCTCTCCCGCGATGGTGGTGAGCATCTTCTCGTCCTGGTCCGTGAACGGCTCGTTCTTGAGCTTGTCCGCCACCAGCACGCCGCGCACCAGGCCGCTGCCCTCCAGGATGGGCACCGCCAGCAGCGCCTGCACCGTGGGACCGCCGCCCTCGTAGTACGTGACGCCCTTCAGCCCCTGCGGCGAGTTCATCCGCACCGGCGCGCGGCGCTTCAGCACGCCGCCGATGATGCCCTCGCCCGCGTTGAACTTCTCGCGCTGCACCCGCTCCGAACCGGAGCGGCAGTCGTACAGCTTCAGGCTCCGGTCGTCCGACGTGAGCAGGAACGCCGCGCAGGTGTCCGTGCGCAGGCCCGTCTCCGCGATCTCCAGCGCCGCGTGCACCGCGCCCTCAATCTCCTTCACCGACGCGACCAGCCACTTCTCGTCGGAGTTCATCCCGCTGAAGCTGTCCTGCGTCCCGGAGGACACCAGCCGGAAGGTGCGCGCGCGCTCCTCCACCTCGCGGATGCGCTTCTGCACCGCGTCCGACTCCGCCCGCTTCGCCACCGCCATCCGCGCGGACAGCACCAGGTGGTACAGCCCCGCGAACAGCGCCAGGAACAACGTGTGCGTCAGGAACCCGGTGACGTTCACCACTGTCCCGCCCAGCGTCACCAGGCCGTCGTACACCAGCGTCACACCCAGCAACGTCATGCCCGCGTTGCGAGGCAGGAACGCCACCAGGAACGCCATCAACAGGTAGACGATGGGGAACAGCTCCCCGCCGCCAATGGCCACCACGATGAAGGCCGCGGAGATGAGCCCGCCGCCCAGCTCCAGGTCGTCGCGCAGGTCGATGACCGCGCCCACCGAGGAGCGCATGGCCCGGCGCCACGCCGCCATGCCGATGCCGATGAGCAGCCCCATCACCAGCGCCGCTTCCGTCCACCCCAGCGTGTTCAGGCCCCGGAAGCCGCCGCGCGCCAGGTGGACGAACGTCGCCAGCGCCACCGCCGCGGGGATGGCTCGGAAGAAGGCGCGCACGAGCTTCGCGGGAGAGGGCACCACGGACAGCGAGGTCATGGCGACTCCAGGTGGAAGACGATTTCGCCCGGCTTCACGTAGCCGAGCTCCTCACGGACCGACTGCTCCAACGTCGCCGGATCCTTGCGCAGCGCCGCGATCTCCTTGCGGAGCGCGTCGTTCTGCGCGGCCAGCGAGCGGTTGCGCTCATCGAGCGCCTCCACGTCCTGCCGCAGGCGCAGGTAGCGCCGGAAGCCCTTGGCGTCCGCCACCGAAGCGAGGCTCAAGGCCACCGCCACCACCGCCGCCACCATCAGGAGCTTTCGCCGGGACGTCATGAGCGCCGGCGAAGGTACCAGCGGCCCCCTTGCCCGCAACTATTCCGCTCCAGCCCTGTAGCACCCCGGGCGGAGGCGGAAATCAGTCCGCCTTCAGCAGCTTTTCAATGGCCTTCGCCACGTCCGCCTGGCCTTCAATCCCCTGCCACGCGGCCACCGCGCGGCCGTGCCTGTCCAGCAGCACCGTGCTGGGCAGCGCGCGGATGCGGCCGAAGGCGCTCTCACCGGCGCGCATCCGCTCGTCGGACAGGAGCACCGGGTACGGAAAGGCGTAGTGGTTCGCGAACGGGCCCAGCACCCGGCCCTCGTCGATGTCCATCCCCACCGCGACGACCTGGAAGCCCTGGGGGCCGTAGGTCTCCTGGAGATGCTTGAGCGAGGGCTGGTCCGCCAGGCACGGGAAGCACCAGGTGGCCATGAAGGACACCAGCACCACCTTGCCCGTGAGCTGGCGGGGGTCGTAGCGCGCAGGCCCCACCGACGGCAGCCACAGCGCCCGGTAGAACGCGGGCCCGGCGTCCACCGGCCCGCCGTGGCGACAGCCGGACACCGAGCCCGTCAGCGTCAGTGCGCCCAGCGCCACCGCGCACAGGAGCGCGCGTCGTCGCACCGGGCTCACGCGCTCAGGCCTCTGTCTCCGGAGGGCCACCCCGGAGCTGACACTCGCGACACAAGCCGTACAGCTCCATCTTGTGCGACGTCACCGTGAAGCCGTGCTTGCGCGCCACCGCATCCTGGAGCGTCTCGATGCGGTCGTTCTCGAACTCCACGATGGTGCCGCAGCTCGTGCAGATGAGGTGATCGTGGTGCTCGCGCCCCGCCGCCGCCTCGTAGCGCGTCTGCCCGTCACCGAAGTTGCGCGCGTGGGCCAGGCCGCACTCGTTGAGCAGCTTCATCGTCCGGTACACGGTGGCCACGGACACCTTGGTGTCCTGTTCGCGCACCTTGTTCCACAGCTCTTCGACGGACAGGTGGCCGCCCACCTCGAAGAAGGTGTCGATGATGAGGCTGCGCTGGCGCGTGCTCTTCAGCCCGTGCTGGGCCATGTAGCGCGCCAGGACCTCGTCCTTGTCCTTGTCCGAGGGGCCGTGGGAGTGGGAGTGGCTGTGGTGATGGGTCGTCATCTGCAATCTCTGGAGCACCCCATGTGTTGGGGTGGGGATGCCTGCTCCCGCAAGACAATCTGGCCGGACGGGCCTGGCAAGCGCCCGCTTCCCCGGTGACTACCACGGAGTTCGGTGACTTCGGCTTGCGCCGCGCGTGAGCTGTTTACATTGAGGCCGGACTGGCTCATTGACACCTGTCTGGCCGCGAAGATAGAGGCATCCGCCCTCGTAAACGAGCAATTTTCCGAACCTTTCCATGATCAGTCCCTGGCAGAGAAGACGGCAGCCCGATGACGTACCCACCCCGGTGGCGGTGGCGGTGTCGGACTTCTGCCGACGCGCGAAGGCTCCGGCCCCCGCACAGCAGGTCCGCGAGGCGCTCGCGCTCCTCACCGAGGATGAGGACTTCCGGGTCCGCGCCCTCACGGATGGTGAACCGGAGACGTCCCCCCTGGGGCCCTTCGCGGTGGTGGACATCCTGCGCGGGGTGACGCCGGCGCTCGCGGCCCAGCGCCAGGAGTGCGGCTACTACGACGTGGCGCAGGAGCTGGCCCAGGTGCGCGAGGAGAAGACGCCGCCCCCCGCGCCCGCCTCCACGACGCCCGTGTTCGCGCTCCCCTCCCCGGCCTCCGAGGAGACGGACGCGAAGACCGGCCGCCGCAAGAGCGCCAAGGCGGAGGCCGCCGCCGTCCAGGAGCGCATCGCGCCCAAGAAGCGAACCACCGACGCGGAGGACGCAGACACCGGCGCGCCCGCCCCGGCTCCCCTGGCGCCCCAGGAAGAAGAGGAGGCCCCGCGCTTCCTCAAGCGCGAGCTGCCCCGCCCCCGCGGCCGCTTCACCCGCGTGGAGGCCCAGCGACTGTCGTTCCTTGAACTGACGCGCGCGGAGGGCAAGGAGACGCTGGAGGCCGCCATCGAGGCCACGGAGCACCGCTACTCACTTCTGCGCACGCTGGAGCACCGCTACAACGGCCCGCGCGGTGAGATGACCCAGGTCGACATGGAGAACGTGCTGCGCCAGCACGGCATCATGGAGACGCTGGAGGCTCGCGAGCGCCACAACATCGAGACCGCCTACGCGTCCCAGCGCGGCGCCACCGGCCGGGTGGCCTGGGCGCTCGGCCTGTCCCCCAGCGAGCTGCAGCGGCTCAACCACGCGCTCAGGCTGGAAGAAGTCGTGGAGGCGCTGCGCGAGCGCTTCCGCAACGAGGTGCTGGCCACGAGCCACCTCACCCACCGGCTGGATCTGCTCGGCCGGGACAAGTACCTGGTGGACCTGGGCATCCAGAAGCGCTTCGCCGACGCGCTCCGCAAGGAGCTGGAGCGGCTGGCGAAGGACGCCCTGCCGGACGCCACGGATCTCCACTCGCTGGCCAACGTCGTGGGTCGCAAGCACGGCGCGCCCGCGGAGCTGGTCACCCGCGCCTTCGAGCGCCTGAATCTGACGGAAGGCCTGCGCAAGCAGCTCTCCGCCCAGGCCCAATCCCCTTCGAACTGACTCATCGAGACGAGGTACCCACCCCATGCCCATCTACGAGTACGGCTGCTCGGCCTGTGGAAAGACCATCGACGTCCTGCAGAAGATGTCCGACCCGACGCCCGCTGCCTGCACCGCGTGCGGCGCCGAGGGCACGCTGAGCAAGCAGCTCAGCCGCTCCAGCTTCCACCTCAAGGGTGGCGGCTGGTACTCGGACCTGTACGGCTCCACGAAGAAGGACGGCGGCGGTTCGTCGTCGTCCTCCTCGGCGTCGTCGTCGCCCGCGTCTTCTTCGACCACGTCGTCGTCGAGCACCAGCACGGCGCCCAGCGCTCCCGCGGCCGCGCCGAGCACGCCGGCCGCGTCCGGCGACAAGTCGTAGCGCCCCAGGCTCCACCGTCCCACCGCCCCCGGCTGAAAATTCGCTGGGGGCGCGGGGAGGCCGCAGACTTGGCGCGTGCCCTTCCCTCCCTCGAAGCGTCCCCCCCGCCACTGCGCGCTGTGCGGCCATCCGGAGCTGACGGATGCTCGGGGGCAGGGGCGGTTCCTCCTGGTCGCGGACCCGCATGGCCGCGGTCCCGTGTGTCCCACGCAGCGCGGCTGCCGCAACGGCAAGCTCGCGGCGACGGACACGCCGGCGCTGACGCAGGCCAGCCGCTAGGCTAAGCAGACACCCGAAGGTGCGCGCCGTCCCATCCCGCGCGCCTCCAGGTGCCATGCCGCGTTCCTTCCGCTCGCTGTCGTCGCTGTTCCTGGTGCCGCTCGTGGCCGCCGTGTCTTTCGGCTGCGCGTCCGCCACCCGCATGTCCCCCGAGGACCGCGCCGCGTTGGACCGCGGCCTCAGCGGCCCGGACGCGGAGCAGTACCTGCGCGTCTCCGCCTACCTGACGCCCTTCTTCGGGGACGCGTCCAAGCGGCTGCTCACGCCCTACCCTCCAGAGGACGTGCGGCTGGTGGATGACACCCAGGGCAAGCCCATCAACCCCGGCCCCGTCCAGGCCACCCTCCCCGCCGGCTCGCGCGTGCGGATCACCAAGGTGGAGTTCCCCACCGCGTGGGTCGTCACCGAGCGCGTCCTCTACTCCCCGCGCACCTGGCCGTGGGTGTACGTGACGGTGGAGGGCGCCCCCGCGGGCGAGCAGGTGGTGATGGTGCTGCCGCCCAACCTGGACCGGCAGGACGCGTTCCGCGCGGAGCTGGGGAACACGCTGTCGCCCCACCCGCTGACGCAGCAGCTCAACGGCTTCAGCGCGGCGGTGAAGGAGGCCGTGCGCACCAAGACGCTGGTGCCGGACATGCCCGCGGACGCGGTGCGCATGGCCTGGGGCCCACCGGAGTCCGTGCGCCGCACGCTGGAGGGCACCGCGAAGAACGAGGAGTGGCGCTACACCGGCGAGCGCCGCAAGGCGTTCCTCAGCGACGGGAAGCTGGTGCGCGCGGAAGAGGCAGGCAAATCCGTCCTGCCCTGAACCGCCTGGCGCCCGTCTAGCGTCGGCCGCCGCGGCGGTGCTGCTTCTTGCCGCCGCCGCCCTTGCGCTGGGCCTGCGCCTCGCCCGGCCGGGTGAGGCGGGGCAGCTCACCGGCCATCACCGGCCAGTAGTCGCCCTTGAACAGCTCCTCCACCAGCTGCGCCTGGGTGAGCACGTCGCGCTTGAAGAAGGTGGCGCCGCGGCCCATCTCGTCCAGGGAGCCGCGCGCGTCGCTGCCGCCCACGCAGGGCACCTTGAGGACGTCCGCGGCCTCCACGGCCAGGTCGTTGGCCGTCTGCTTCACCTTGGCGTTGTAGCCCTCTACGGCGCACAGCACGCCGGACAGTGAGCGCACGTACTCCATGGCGGGGTTGGGCACGTCGCGGTCGAAGGGGCGGGCCGCGATGATGGCCGCGCCCATCGCCTTCACCTTGGGCAGGCACTCGGCGGCGCTCCAGGGCTTCTCCCGGTTGCTGCCCCACATCTGCACGGGCTCCGGCGCCAGCTCCGGCTTCGGGAAGAAGCACAGGTATTGGCCCCGGTCCGTGACGAGCTCCAGGCCCACGAAGACCTTCACCTTGGATTTGGCGCCGATCTCGAAGAGTTCGTCGCAGCCGTCCTGGGTGTTCGTCTCGGTGAACGCCACCGCGTCCAGGCCGAACATGGCCGCCCGCTCCAGCACGGCGCGCGGCTCCAGGTCGCACCCCTTGGACAGGTGGGAATGGGCGTGTAGGTCGATGAGCATGGGCGACGCGTGCCTAACAGGCCTCCCCGGGCCTGTCGAGCCCGCGCGCGCAGGCCCTCAGGCGTACGCGTAGGACTGGAAGTTGCCCTGCTTGGCCTGGCTGTTCTTCTCCTCATACGTGCGGATGAGGTAGCCCATCAGCATCAGCGAGGACGTGTTCTCCAACACCCGGGACGGATCCTTGGAGATGAGGTTCGCGCTGTAGTTCAGGAAGAACTGCGCCAGCTCCTCGCCCGCTTCCTTCACGATGAGGGCGTTGAGCGCGCTCGGCTCCATGGTGCGGATGGTGTTGATGAAATCGACCGCCAGGTCCTTCTTCGTCTTCATGTCCACGGTCCTGCCCCCTTTTTCCGCCCATGCCCTGGAGCCGGAAATGGCCCCGAGCCCCGCCCCAATTCACGAACCGGGTGCGACCGGGTGAACCTATGCATGCCGGTCCACCTGCAAACCCCCACCCCGCCCCGCTCCCCCGCTCCCCCGCGGATCACGACTTTTGGACCGCAGCATTTTTGACACCCCAAAACGGCGTGTGCGATAACCCCCGGTCAAGCCTTTTCTCACCACCCACAAGGAGTGGCAGGCGATGTTCACGGGCGTGAAGGTCTTCTCCGCGACGAAGGCCAAGGAGCGGGAAGAGTTGGGTGAGAACGTCACCCGCTGGATCAAGAGCAACGCGGACCTGGAGATCGTGGACCGGGTCGTGTGCCAGTCCTCTGACAACGAGTTCCACTGCTACACGCTGGTGCTCTTCTACAAGCACGCGAAGCCGCCGGCCTGACCGCCGCGCTTCCCCTGGACTCTCCTCCCGGGCCCGTCCTCTTCCAGGCACTCACCTTTGTCGGTGCGTACGGGGAGGCCGGGCCTTTCCGTTTCCGTATGTTATGGTCCGCGCCGTGGCGCGCTTCGGGGACGACAGCGGGGAGGAGGACCGGCAGCTACGCACGGACGCCCTGCCGGCGATGCGCTCGGCGCGGGTGCGGGTGCGGCTGTTGGTGCTGTCCGGCCCGGACGCGGGCCAGAGCTACCCGCTGGCGCCCGGGCGATACCGGGTGGGCGCAGACGCCAGCTCGGATGTGATCATCGCGGACCGGGCGGTGTCTCGCAGCCACCTGCTGCTGGACGTGCGCGAGGACAGCATCCAGGCGGTGGACGTGGGCTCGCGCAACGGCTCCTTCTGCGAGGGCATGCGCTTCACCACCCTGGAGGTGCGCCCCGGCGCGGTGCTCACGCTGGGCACCACGGAGCTGAAGCTCGTCCCGGAGGGAGAGAAGGCGCACACCCTGCCCCTCTCCAACCGTGAGCGCTTCGGCAACCTGGTGGGCCAGAGCCGCCGGATGCGCGAAGTATTCACCCTGCTGGAGCGCGTGGCCCAGGGCGAGTCCGACGTGCTCATCCAGGGCGAGACGGGCACCGGCAAGGAGCTGTGCGCGGAAGGACTGCACCTGCATGGCGGGCGCTCCAAGGGGCCCTTCGTCATCGTGGACCTGGCGGGCGTGGCGCCGCAGCTGCTGGAGTCGGAGCTGTTCGGCCACGTGAAGGGCGCCTTCACCGGCGCGCAGGCGGACCGGGCGGGCGCCTTCGAGCGCGCGCACGGCGGCACCCTCTTCCTGGATGAAGTCGGGGAGCTCCCGCTGGAGGTGCAGCCCCGGCTGTTGCGCGCGCTGGAGCGCCGGCAGGTGAAGCGGGTGGGCGCCAACGACTACCGCTCGGTGAACGTGCGGGTGGTGGCGGCCACGCACCAGGATCTGGAGGGCGCGGTGAAGACGGGCCGCTTCCGCGGAGACCTGTTCCACCGGCTCGCGGTGCTGCGCGCGACGCTGCCGCCCCTGCGCGAGCGGCCGGAGGACATCCCGCTGCTCATCGACACCGTGCTGGAGCGGATGGGCAAGCCGCCCAGTGCCCTGTCGGACCAGACGCGCGCCCTGCTGGCCCAGTACCCGTGGCCGGGCAACGTGCGGGAGCTGCGCAACGTGGTGGACCGGGTGGTGAGCCTGGGCGAGTCCGCGCTGCCGGAGCTGCCGGACACGCCGGTCGCGCGCCCCGCCCTGTCGCCAGACCTGGACCCGGAGGACACGCTGTCGCTGGCGCTGGAGCTGCCCTTCAAGGAAGCGAAGGAGCGCCTCATCGAAGGCTTCGAGCGCGACTACCTGCGCACGCTGGTCGAGCGGTGCGGCGGCAACGTCTCCAAGGCGTCGCGCGAGGCGGGCATCGACCGCGTCTACCTGCGGAAGCTCCTGCGCAAGCACGGGCTGGTGTCCGGGCCGGACTGACGGCGGTCCCCTGCCCCCACCCGGAGTCACGGTCCCCGTGGGCCGGGTGACACTGGGGCGGGCCTCCCTGCCGGGGGTGGTTGTCGGAGCGGGTTTCCGCCCCATCTTGGGAGCACCAACGCACGAGAGGTGGGTGCCATGCGCCAGGGATGGGGGAGGTGGCTGTTCGTCGGGGGGCTCGTGCTGGGCGTCAGCGCGTGCCAGTCGCGGGACGGGGCTGTCTCGGAGAGTGGCGTGGTGCCGCGGCTCGCGGTGTTCCAGGCCGGGGCGGCGGTCCCCACGGAGGAAGGCACCGGCGGGAGCGGAAGCGGAAGCTTGGGCTCGGTGGTGGCCGAGGACGTGCCGGACTTCTACGGCACGGTGACGATTTCGGGCGCGCGGGGCTTCACGGTGCGCGACGACGACGGCGTGGAGCGGCCGTTCGTGGTGGCGCCGACCACGCGAATCCTGCGCGACGGAAAGCGCGTGGCCCGCGCCCAGCTGTCCCCGGGCGTGCTGGTGCACACGACCTACGGCGAGCGGCTGGGGTCGTGGGTGGCCACGGACGTGGAGATCTACTCCGGCACGCCGTCGCGAGACATGACGGCGACGGCGGCGGCACCCGTGAAGCGCTGACGGGCGGGCGCTTGCATCAGTAGACGGCGAGCGCCTGCGGCAGGTGGTAGCTGACGATGGTGAGCACGGGGATCTTCGGGCCCTCGTCCTCGTCGTCGGTGGTCATGCCGGAGGTGACGCGCAGGCCGTCGAAGCGCGCGAGGATGACGTAGTCGCGGCGGGTCTCCAGGAAGGGATCCGGCGCGGCGAGTCGACCCAGGGCTTCGCGGCCGGTCTCCTCGGAGAGGTTGTCGTAGGTGCGCTCGGAGGCGGACTGGGTGGTGCTCTCACGGGTGAAGATGGAGCCGCCCACGCGGCCCTCGCCGGTGATCGCCGTCCGTCCGCCCAGGTCGCCGGAGGCCTGCGTCACGGTGTCGGTGTGGTAGGCGATGCCGACCTCGCGGCGGGAGGCCACGGACTGGAGGCCCTGCTCCACCAGCCACAGCGTGGGGCGCTCCCCTTCCGAGCGCTGGTCAGCCACCTGCGCGCGCAGGAGCACGTAGCGGCCGCGGTAGGTGTCCGGCTGGGCGACGGCGGACGCGAGCGAGAAGATGGGCACCTTGCGCGCGTGGAGCAGGCGCAGCTCACCGTCCACGCTGCCGCCGCGCTGGGCCACCACGCGGGCGATGAGGTTGGCGGCATCTGGACGCACGCGCAGGTCTTCCGCCCACGCACTGCCCAGCACGGCGCCCAGCTGGGTGAAGCCGGGGGCCTCCGAGCACAGCTTCAGGGCCAGCCACGCGTCGTCGCGTGAAGTCGCCTGGAGCTTGCGGGCGGCGGTCTCGCACGAGGCGGGCGTGGAGTAGCGGGCCAGGAACGCGCGGGCGTCATGCGGCGACGTGGGCGGTTGCTCCGCGACGACGGAGCGCTTGGGCGCGGGGGGCGGCGTCTGCGGCGGAGGCGAGTCCGTGAGGGCGCGGTCCTCCAGCGCGACGTGGGAGTGCGAGGCACCGCAGCCGGTGGCGAGCGCACCCAGGAGGGTCAGCAATGGAAGACGGGGCATGGCGCGAGGCTCCTTGAAGTGCGACAGCACGGTGGACGCGCTACAGCGAGGCGGAGTCGGTGTGCTGCGAGTTCGCGCGCGACGGCGACTGGCGCGGAATGGACGCGGACGGGGGCAGCATCATGGAGCAGGCGTCGTGGCAGCGCTCGTCCATGCACGCGAGCGTGGTGGGCCCGGCCTGCTGCCGCGACACGGCCGCGTAGCAGCTCTCGCCGTTGCCGGGGCACTGGCTGCGCGCGGCGCACTCACAGCAGGTGGAGGCCACGGAGGCCATCAACTGCACGTCCTGGAGCACGGCGGACAGCGCGCGGTAGCAGGCGCGAGCCGCGGGCGCGAAGCGGCCCTTGGAGTCCACCACCGGCGTATTGCCTTCGATGCCGCAGCGGCCCACGACGTCCGAGTACTTGCGCTCGCAGACAGCGACGAGCTTGGGGTCGGGCGAGCCGTCCCGCGCGTTGCTCACGGCCTCCGAGCAGAGGGCGCGAGATGCGTCCTTCAGCAGCTTGATGTTGGCGGACTCCACGTCCGAGTTCGCGTTCTTGGAAGGCGGCGCATCCGCCTCGAACACGCACTCCTTCCCCGCACGCAGCGTGTCGATGGTGCACGACCACGCGGTCGGAGACGCATCCACGAGCGGGGGCGCCCCCAGCGCTTCGGGAGGCAGGGACGACGGCGCGGGGCCGGACGGCGCGGCGCCGAGGAAGAGCAGGGACAGGAGCATCGCCTTCATATGGGACGCAGCGTAGGACTTTGGCCCGCGCCGCTCAAACCGCTCCGCCGGGTGGGTGTTTGTCCACCATCATGTCCGTGGGTCCGGGCGGACCGGTCTCCTCCAGCATCGGAAGGGCCTTCGTCCGGTGAATGACGATGGGCGGCTCGATGAGCCGGGGCGGTGTCGCCCGCGTGTCCGTCGGGTCCGGAATCCACACCGGATCCTCGGGAGAACGTCCCCGCTTCCACCGTCGCGGCACCCGCCGGAAACCCACCGGGTACACCGTGAGCTGGCCGTCTTCGTCGAAGTGGAGCCGGAGGAAGTTCTTCCAGTCCGGAATCGACAGCGACGAGAACGCCTCGTTGGGGTGACAGGAGAACACGTTGAGCGACAGCAGCAGGTACACGCCCACCACCAATGGCCCTATCAGCGCGCCGCCGCCAAACAGCAGCAGCCCGCTGAGGAAGTCCCTCCGCAGGCTCCATTGAAGCTCCGCCGCCAGCGGCGCGGCGACGGCGGATACGCCCCAGGTGAGCAGCAGCGCCACCGCCAGGTGCACCAGTCCATGCACGATGCCGGCGGTCTTCTTCCAGAGCGGCCCCCGGCGGCCATCCGCGAACGCGAACGTGCCCAGCACCACGCCTGCCCCCAGCACCAGCGAGCCCGTGCTCTGCACCCCCGCGTTGATGACCTCCCGGAACGAAGGCGCCCCCACGGCGCCCTCATTGAGGTTCGCGGCAATGCCCCAGCCCAGCAGCGTGTAGACGACGCCCATGAACACGCCGAACCACGGGTTGAGCGCGGTGAACAGCAGGTTGCGCCAGGCGAGCCACTGGGACGCCCGCTGCGGCGGGTAGCTCGCCTTCTGCACGAAGCCGCCTGGACTCTGATCCACCTTGGGCAGGTGCGTGGGATGCAGGAACGCCCCTCCCCCACCCGCGATGATCTTCTGCCGCCCGTCCGCGTTCTCGTGCCGGCGGTAGTGGTGCAGGTCTCCCGCCAGGAAGACGCTCACCTTCTTGCCCAGCACCTTCTGCTCCAGGAAGTCGATGTTGTGATCCAGGAAGCCTCGCCCCGCGCGAGGCATCACCTGCTGCTTCACCCACGCCGGTTCCGCGTTGCAGAGGATGATCCGGTCCGTGCCGCGCATCTGTGCGGCCACCTTCTGGAAGAACTCCACCTGCGGCGCGTCCAGGTCGGACTCCAGTTGCATGTCCGTGCCCAGCAGCCACCAACCGTGCGGCAGCCTCAGCGCGAAGTAGCTGCGCTGCTGCTGCGTGCGCCAGCCATTGGAGCGCCGGCCCTGGCAGAACAGGCGCGTGAAGGACACCAGTCCATCGTACCAATCATGGTTGCCGGGCACCGCGAACAGGTGCGGCCGGTGTCGCCGCTTGTTCAGCGCGTCCTCGTACGGCACCACCGTGCGCGCCTGGTACTCGTCCACGCTCGCGGTCGGATACACCTCGTCCCCTCCGAACACGAGCACGTCGCCGCCCCGCGTGACGTGCGTCCTGCCCGACTCGTCCGTGAGCTCCAGCTCCGGCGCCATCACTGCGGACGCCACCGCGTAGGTGGAATCCCAGCCGTCGCCCAGGTCCGACACGTAGTCCAGCCACAGCTCGTCGCGCGGATGACCGGTGTCGTCCACCGAGTAGTCGAAACAGAGTGGCTGCGGCCGGGATACGGCATCCAGCAAACGCCGGTCCGCCTGTCGTCCGAACGTTCCTGACAGCAGCGCCTTCATCCCTGACTTCGCGAGCACGGTCGGGTCGAACCACGACACCATCTTCCGGCCCGGAGGTGTCTGTGGCTCGGGCGTGGGCTCGACGCGCTGGCCCGGAAGGCGGCTCACATCGGAGGCGCGGACGGCCATGGCCCCTCCTCCGTCGCCCGCCACGCACGTCCCCGAGTGCCCCTGCGGTGCGAATCAATGAGCGCATCCGCGAACCGGTCCGCGAGCGCGGCGATGGTGAGGCTCGGGTTGGGCCCGACGGGGCCCGGCATCATCGAGCCGTCGGCCACATACAGCCCCGGGTGGCCAAAGGCCTCGCCCGTCGCATCCACCACGCCCTCCTCAGGCCCGCGTCCCATGGGACAGCCGCCCAGCGGGTGCACGGTGATGACCCGGCTCAAGTAGCTGAGTGGGTTTTGCAGCAGCCTCCCCTCCAGCGTCCGAGCGATGTCCGCCATCGACTGGCGCACCTGCTGGAAGTACTCGCGCGAACCGCTCATCCGCCAGTCGATGGCCAGCATCCCGTCGTCCGTCAGCCGCATGTGGCCGGTGGGAAGGTCGCGCCCCATGCCCAGCAGCGGCAACGACGTCGCGGAGCCCAGGCAATCCCCCAGCAGCTCGGCGATCTCCTCGCTCACGTCGGAGTCGTGCGTGCGTCCCGTCCACCCACGAATCAGGCGCCACGCCAGCTTGAGGCCTCGCTCCAACAACGGCGCCTGATACGCGCCCTCGTAGAGCCAGTTGACGAACTCCGGGTAGCCCGCGTCCTCGATGTAATAGCCCCGGCCCGTGCCGCCCTCCTCCTGGCTCCGGAAGTGCAACGCGCTGGTGATAACCGGCCCGTGCCCTCCCTCCAGGATGCGAGGCAGCTGCTTGCCGGTGCTCGAATCGTGGCACTGGCGCATGAAGCCCAGCAGGTCTCCGTTGCCGCAGAAGCGCGTGCCCAACCGTCCGCTCAGCCCGGGGAAGTTCCGCTGGTTCTTCAGGAGCAGGAACGGGGTGCCGAACGTGCCCGCCGCCAGCACCAGCCGGTCCGCCGTCACGGTGCTGCGCGGCAGCATGGACTGCGGGCCTTCGCGAGGCACGTCCTCCGGCGTGTCCGTGTGGTCCAGGTACCGCACCACGTAGCCGCCCCCCTCCGAGGGCCACAGCTCCGTCACCTCCGCGCGCGTGCGCAGCTCCGCACCCGCGTTCTTCGCCGCGGACAGGTACGTGTAATCGAGCGTGTTCTTGCTGCCCGTGTTGCAGCCGATGTCGCACTCGCCGCAGAGGTGACAGGTGGTGCGCGTGCGGCCGTGGAGGTTGGGATGCTCCTCGCGGATGGGCTCGCCCGGAACGGGCACCTCGCCGGGGTTGCCGAACGTCACGGCCAGCGGCGGCAGCTGCCAATCGTCCGCGCGGCCCAGTCGCTCGGCCGCGAGCTTCATGGCCAGCGTCTTCGCGGTGGAGGCGTACGGCGGATGCTCCAGCGGATAGCGCTGCACGTGCATCATCCGCTCCACTTCATCGTAGTGCGTCTCCAGATCCGCGCGGGTGACGGGCCAGTCCTCGTAGGCCCCGTCCTGGAGGTCCTCGTGGATGAAGGTCTTCTCGTCCTTGCGCAGCAGCACGTTCGCGTAGATGAGCGACCCGCCTCCCAACCCCGCGGACACCACGCCGCCCAGCCCCTGGAAGGACCAGAGGTTGAACAGGCCGAGCATGCCCTTGCGAGGGTCCCAGAAGTTGCGGCGCATGTCGTGCGGACTGCGCGCGAAGGAGCCCGGCGGATACGCCTTGCCCCGCTCCAGCACGCACACCCGCAGGCCTGCTTCCGCCAGCCGCCACGCCATCACCGAACCGCCGAAGCCCGAGCCCACGATGACGACGTCGAAGTGCTCAGCCCTCGTGGCCATGCGTGGCCTCCTCTGCGCGCTCGCGCACCGGTGCCTCCGGGGCGTAGAGGTCCCAGAGCGCGCCCAGGAACAGGTGGCCGAAGCGGGCCATCATGCCCGCGCCCTCCACGCCCCCGCGCGACGAGCGCATGCTGGCCACCAGGTGGAGCAGCTCGCGCATGCCCAGCACCAGGACGCCCGCGCCCACCACCGGGCCGCGCGCGTCCATGCCCGCGTGCAGGTAGCTGTAGAGCCGCGTGGTGTCTCGCCAGAGGTCCGGGCCCGGGTCGTCGCGCAGCGTCTTCGTGCCATCCAGGTAGTAGTCCTGGCCGTTCGCCTGGAAGCGCAGGCCGTAGGTCATGATCTTCGTGCGCGGATCATCCGTGCTGCGGAAGAGGTTGAAGCTCCCCTCGCGCACGGGCAGGTCCATGCCCAGCGGCTTGTATTGCACGTGCGCCACCAGCCGGGCGGCGTGGTCCGGGTCGCGGATGAACGCCTCCATGTCGTCGATGGTGATGGTGCAGTGCATGGTGAAGGGCGTGGAGCGCCCGTCGTGGGCGCCCGCCTCGGGGTCGGTGGTGCCCATCGCGAGCGGACCGGCCATGGTCTCGCGGAAGGTCAAGTCATAGGCGGGTTCGGTCATCTGCGTGATCTCCGGGGTGAGGGGCAGGCCCTGGCCGTCCGCCACCGCCAGGTAGCGACAGGCGTCCGAGTAGCCCTGGTCGATGAGGGTCGAGGCCGTGACGTGGCCCGCGTAGAAGTCCGGGTCCAGGGGCAGCGGGTGCTCGGGCCTGATGAGGTGCACGGTGATGGGCCGCACGTGTCCCGGCACGTGCTCGCCCGCGAGGATGCGCGCGTTGAGCTCGCGCACCTGCTCCAGCTGGGCGAAGAGCGCGCCGTTCGCGCTCAGTTCAATCATGTGGACGTACTGGCGGAAGAAGCCGTCGGCGTAGGTGGACGTGTTGCCGATGCACCAGACAATCCACACCTCGTCCGCGCCCCGGTGCACGGCCTCCATCACGTTGGCGTCCTGGATCCACACCGAGTCCAGGTACAGGTGGCTGTCCTTCACCACCGGGGGCATGAAGAGCGGCAGCGAGATGCCGGCCACCAGCAGGTCGAGGTCCACGTCCGTGTGCGGGATGGCCTCGTTCGTCTTCCGGGCGAAGTCACACACGTTGAAGGTGCCGGAACGCTCGCGGTTCGCGCGGATGGCGTCCACATCCACGCCCAGGTGCGGGAAGACGCGCTGGACGATGCCGTCCGCGTCCCCCAGCGCGGTGAGCTTCCAGGGCCGCGCGTATTCGTCCAGCGGCATCAGCGACACGAAGTCCTTCACGTCCAGCGTCCGCCACCGCTCACACATCTCCGCGGGGGACTGGCCGGACAGCCACATCGCCAGGGTGATGATGCCGCCGGACGTGCCGTCCGCGTGGGTGAAGGACAGCCGCGCGTCCGTCAGCGCGCGCAGCACGCCCGCCTGCCACGCGACGCGCATGCCGCCTCCCGCGAGCACCAACGAACGCCGGGGAGCCTCCGCCGGGGACACCTGGATGGCTATGCCCTCGTCGAACGTGCGCTGGATCCGCCGCGAAGGCACGCCATTCCGGGTCGCATCCGCGACACGCAGCGCGCTGACGGAGGGGCTGGTGGCCTCCGGAGCCGCTACTTCTGTCTGCGGCCTGAGCACGGTGATGATCTGCTCGCGCTGGCGCAGCGACGCGTAGAACCCCAGCACCAGCACCGCGGACAACGTGTCGAACGCCGCCACCCCCAGCGCCAGGGGTGACAGCAGGTCGCGCGCCACGCCCGCTGCCACCATCCCGCAGGCTCCCACCTTCTGGAGGCCGGTCCACAGGAAGGCGGCGGGGTTCGCGCGAGGCTCGTGCAGGCCGTGCAGGAGCAGGCCGCCGAACAGCACCATGAACATGCCCACGATGCGGAAGAAGTGCGCGGGCGCGGCGGACGCATCCGCGTGCAACAGCCGTAGCTCCAGCCCCGGCAGGAACATCTGCGCCGCGCCGGTCGCGACGGTGATCCACCCGATGGCCGCGAGCGCCCAGCGCCACGGGCGCCCGCGGACGCGGGCCTGGCGCTCCAGCCATCGCGACGCGGTCGGGCTCATGCGTGGGCCTCCCGGCGCGAAGGCACGGACAACCCCAGGCGCCAGCGCTCTCCCACCGGCTGCTCCGCGCGCAGCACCCGGTGCACGAAGTAGCCCAGCGTGAGCAGCCACTGCACCGTCCACAGCCCCACGCGGATGCGGTTCATCCGCATCCACGCGCCCAGCACCTCCGTCAGCCGTTCAGGCGACGTGATGCCGGCGGCCATCTCGTCGTTGTACGGGAAGATGTAGATGCGCGTGAGCAGCGTGGCCACCACCACCGCGACGAGCACGCCCAGCGGGTACCAGCGAAGGGCCGTCTTGCGCTCGCGCCACGCCAGCACTCCGGCGGACAGCAGCATCACCGCCGTCATCCAGGTGAAGAACCGCGTGGCCGCCTGCACCTGCGGCACGAACTGCAGGTAGTAGTTGTCCACCGTGAGCTGGGGCGCGATGGGGAACGTGAAGAGGACCAGCGACCAGCCCGTGCCCAGGTACATGGACGTGCACAGGAACAGCAGGCACGCATTCGCCAGATCCAGGCTGCCGCCGCGCTTCATGGCCGCGCTTCCTCCGGCAGGGGCGCCACGGCCTGAAGCACCCTCGGCGGCGCTCCGTCCGACTCCGGGTCCGGCATGGGCGTCTGGTCCTGGCCCAGGTCCACCACGCTCTCGAGCCCCTCCGGATACGTGTCCGGAGGCAGCGTGGGCTGGGTGAGGAACCACGCCTCGAAGTGGTCATCCAGCACACCGCTGGACGATGGGAAGAACCCGGTGAGGAACGGGCGCGGGGAGATGCTCAAATCCCGCAGCACCTGCACGCGCGGATGGTCCCCCACCTCCAGCGTCCCCCATGCGCTCTTCCCCAACCGGAAGCCGAAGCGGCCCCGGAAGTAGATGGTGGACTTCATCAGCATCCCCCGGAAGGCGCAGTAGTTCACCGCCGCCATCCGCAGCGGTAGCCACGCGAGCTTCGGGCGCTCGATGCGCACGCGCACCGCCTGCTGGCCGCCCTCCTCGTAGCGGCTGCTCACGGAGCCGTTTTCCACCCGGAAGTCCAACCGGGCCAGGTGCTTGGGCATGCCCCAGATGCCCTTGCCGCCCTTCACGGAGACCTCCGTGTTCACCGGCAGGTCCACCACGTACTGCCCCAGGCCGAAGCGCTTCTGGAACAGCAAGGGAAGGAGCGGCGGCGCGGGCCTGCGTCCGTGCGTGCACGCGAGCGCGATGCTGAACTCGATGTACGCGCCGATGTCCGTCTGCTTGTAGTCGATGACGGAGACGAGCAGCACGCCGCGGTCGCGCGACAGGCGCAGCGGGTGCAATTCATTGCCGGGCAGCAGGGCCGCCGCGCGGCGAGCGTCCACGGTGAAGGCGGCCACCATCGCCGGTGCCCCCTTCGAGTCCACCGGCAGCGCGTATGGGATGTCGTCCACCCGCGAATAGCGGCCGTACTGGGTCTGGATGCGTCGAGGCAGGAACATGGCTTTGCCTTTCGTCAGTGGAGCGCGGAGCGATCCAGCTCGGAGAGGATGAGGGGGAAGACGTCCTGGGACGCGCGCTTGCCCATGAAGACGTCCAGGTGGCCGTAGCCCGGCAGGAGGTGCAGCGCGTGCCGGCCCGGGTGGAAGTGCTCCAGATGTTCGAAGCTGCGGCGCTGGCTCTCCGCGAGGAAGCAGCGGTTCTCCTCGCCCGCGAAGAAGACGAAGCGCGCGTCCGTCTGGGGCTCGCGCACGCCCAGGTCCTCCGGCAGCGCGCGGAAGCCCTCCACCGGCACCAGGTGGCCGGCGCGCACGCACTGGTACATCTGCTTGAAGAAGCTGAAGGGCACCGGGCCGAACTCGTGCTGGAGCCAGTCGTGCGTCTGGGCGTTGAGGTTCTCGTGGCGCCACAGCACCGGGAAGCCCGTGCCGTAGGTGAAGCTCGTCCAGCGGCAGACGAGGTTCTCGCACTCGTGATGCGTGGCCTGCACCACGCGCGTCAGCATCCGGGCCGTGCGCGTGGGGCCGCCGTAGGCCCACTGCGGATCCAGGAAGGGCGTCAACCGCGCGACCAACGGCACGGCGTAGTGCAGCTTCACCTTCGCGGTCGCGGGCACCACCGGGTGCAGCGACACCGCGTTGGTGATGATGAGGTCCACCTCCGGAAGGAGCCCCGCCACCGCCGCCATGGTGAAGCTGGTGGAGCCCTGGCAGTGGATGACGGCCTTGATCTTGTCCGCGCCCGTCTTCTCCCGCACGGTGCGGATGGCGGGCGGGTGGTCCAGGACGGCGGCCTGGTCCAACGTCCACTCGCCCGGCTCCACGTCCATGCTGGCGCGCCAGTTCTCCAGCCACACGTCGTAGCCGTCTTCGATCAGCGCATCGACCAATGTCTGGCGCACCGGCGCGCGGAAGATGTTCCCGCGCACGCCGGCTCCGTGCACCAGCACCACCGGCCCCTTGTCCGCCTTCTCGACACCGCGCAGGTGAACCAGGTGCAGCGCGCGGCCGTCACCCGCGAGGAAGGGAACGATCTCCTCGGTGTAGCGCGGCTCATGGATTGTTTCCGCGGACATGACGGCATCCCCCCACTCCGCAAACGTTGGGCGGTGCGCGGAGGCCGACAACCGGCGTGCAACCCCACCCGGGGCGCCGCTCGCTGCGCCAGACCGGGACCACGGGCAACGGCGCGGCGCCTCCCTGTCACGCCGCCCGTGTCAGCCCTTGGGGTGCTATGCGTGGGGCATGAACGCGGACTCAGGCTGGAGCGACTACGAGGGCGGCGCGACGCTCGGCGGCATGGGCAGCCAGGGCGGCACCATCGTGCGGGACGAGGGCTTCCGCGGCCTCCTGCGCCTGACCTACGAGTCGGATGACTCGCGGTCCTTCCATGTCGTCACCTGCGGCATCTCCGGTTGGTTGTTGCATCCGCGCTTCTTCGACAACGCGGCGGAGGCGCTCCACGCCTTCGACTCCATGAAGCCCGCGCTGGAGGAACTGGGCACGACGCTCCCCGAAGGCGGTCCCCGCTCCACGGCGGACGGACGGGCAGCGGGTCCACTGCTCGCCGCCTTCCGCGTGCGCTTTTCCTGAGTCGCGGACCTTCCGCGCAAGGATTGCTTAAGGTTCTCCCGAGATAACCCGGTTCGCCGTCCGGTCAGCCCCGGGCGGCCCCGAGGGCGGAACTCTCGCCGCCCCTGGCTCCCGAGCTCCCGGAGGAACCCCGGATGAAGAGCGAATCCCCTCAGGACCTTTCCCCCAAGGTCATCACGCGCCGGAGCATCTTGCGAGGCATTGGCCTGTCGCTGGCCGCGGTTCCCGTGGCGAAGCTACTCGTCGCCTGCGGAGGCGACGACACGACGGGCGGCGACACGAACACCGGAGCCGACGCGGGCACGGGCACCGACGCGGGAGTGGTGGACCCGGGCTTCTGGGCCACGGGCGGCACCGCGGCGATGACGGCCGCCGCCGCGTATCCGGATCCGTTCGCGTCCGGCCTGGGCACGGTGTGCAACCTCGCTTGCGAAGCCACGCTGGGGCCCTGCTACGCGACCAGGGTGGACCGCAAGGACATCAGCGAGGGCCATGAAGGCCTGCCGGTGCGCCTGGCCTTCCTCGTCGTGGATGAGTCCTGCAAACCCATCCCGGGTGCCACGGTGGACATCTGGCACGCGGGCCCGGAAGGCCTCTACTCCGGCGAGGACGCAAGCGACTTCTGCACGTCCGGAGACGCGACGGCCCGCGCGGCGCGGTGGTTCCGCGGGGTGCGGACCACGGACGCCAACGGGCGCGTGGACTTCGACACGTGCTTCCCCGGTTGGTACAGCAGCCGCACCATCCACATCCACTTCACGGTGCGGGTGAACGGCCAGGAGTTCGTCACGTCGCAGCTGTTCTTCGACGACTCGACGAGCGACGACATCGTCAACAGCCAGCCGCTCTACAACACGCGTGGCGAGCGCGACACGACCAACCAGAACGACACGGTGGTCTCAGGAGACGCGGTGGGCGACTACCTCTTCGCCACGCAGCGCATGTCGGACGGCGCGATGCTGGCGTCCAAGACGCTGGTCGTCCGCTCCTCGCTGAATACCGCGTCCTGCGCCATGCCGGGCGGCAGCGGCGGCGGTGGTGGGCCCGGCGGTCCTCCTCCAGGCGGCGACGGTGGCATGGGTCCCCCGCCTGGCTTCGACGGTGGCATGCCCTGAAATAGGGTGAGCCGGGCCACCCCGGGGAGTCCTCCGGGGTGGTGTGTCCGAAGGGAGGCATGGCGCATGGGCGACCGCATCCTGCTGGTGGAGGATGACGACCAGCTCGGGTCCCAGATTGTCGGGCACCTGCGCGGCGCGGGCTTCGATCCCGTGTGGTGGCGCGAGGGCCGCCTGCTGGTGTCCGGAGACCTGCCGGACGTGAGCCTCGTGGTGTTGGACCTGATGCTGCCGGGCACCTACGGCCTGGACATGCTCAAGGCGCTGAGGACCTTCTCGGAGGTCCCGGTGCTCATCCTGAGCGCGCGCAACGACACGCTGGACAAGGTCCGGGCGCTGAGGCTGGGCGCGGACGACTACATGACGAAGCCCTTCTGGCCGGAGGAACTGGTGGAGCGCGTGCGAGCGCGCCTGCGCCGGCCCACATTGCAAAAGGAGCAGGCGGTGGTGGAGGTGGGCCCGCTGCGCATCGACCTGCAGGGGCACACGGTGCAGGTGCAGGGGCGGCCGGTGGAACTCACGCGGGTGGAGTTCGAGTTGCTCGCGGCGCTGGCGCGCAGGCCGCAGGAGGCGGTGACGCGGCAGTGGCTGGTGGAGCACGTGTTGGATCCGGAGCGTGAGGGCACGGAGCGCACGCTGGACGTCCACGTGTCGCGGCTGCGGCGCAAGCTGGGTCCGGTGAAGTGCGTGGAGACAGTCTGGGGCGTGGGCTACCGGCTGGTGCCCGGGGAGGATGCGTGAAGCTGCGGTTGCGGCTGGCCCTCACGGCGGTGGCGGTGACGGTGCCCGCGGTGTTCGCGCTGGTTCAGGTGGAGCACTCGGTGCGCCGCCGCACGACGGACGAAGTCATCATCGCGTCCACGCTGTCGCAGATGCAGTCCGGGGGCCGAGAACGCTGCGAGTCCGCGCCCGAGACCTGGATGGTCCGCTCCCGTTCACCCCAGCGTCCGCCGTGGGAGCGCGAAGGCCCGCCCGACGGCAACGGAGGCCCGCCCTCTGGCACGGTCGCGCCGAACGAGCCATCAGGCAATGGTCCCGCATCGGGAGGCCCCAGGCCCGGAGACGAAGGTCCGCCGCGCCCGGGGGCCCGGGGGCCGCTGGGGCGGCGCCTGCCGCCGGTGAGCCTCTACCCGTTCGACGGCCAGTTCGTTTCGCGAAACCCGCAGGCACCGGCGCTGGACGACGAACTGCGCAAGGGCGTGCAGGACGACGGCGTGGGCGTGCGCCGCTACTCGAAGGCGGACGGCGCGCTGGTGCAGGACCTGCTGTTGCGCATGTCCTGGGATGGAGGCCCCTGCGAGTACGTGCTCGCGCGTCGGGTGGAGCCCGCGGAGTCGCCAGAGGTGGGGCTGCCGCCGCTGTACGTCTGGGGAGTGCCCACACTCATCCTCCTGTCCGCGATGGTGGTGGCGCTGGGGCCGGTGGTGCAGCGCCTGCGCCGACTGACGGACGAGGTGCGAGCCTCATCGGGCAGCCGCTACGAGCAGCCCGTGACGGTGAACGGCACCGACGAGATCGCGGAACTGGCCCGAGCCTTCCAGCAGGCCCGAGCGGAGATCCAGGCGCAGATGGCGCACCAGCAAGCGCGCGAGCAGACGCTGCGAGACTTCCTGGCGAACACGACGCACGACGTGATGACGCCGCTCACGGTGTTGCAGGGGCACCTGGCAGCGATGCAGCAGCGGATGCGCGCGGGTGAGCCATTGGAATCGGGACTGATGCTGTCCGCGATGAGCGAGGCGCACTACATGGCCTCGCTGGTGCACAACCTGGGAGCGGCGGCGAGGCTGGAAGCGGGAGCACCGCAGGTACAGCACGCGCCGGTGGACCTGAACGCATTGGTGTCACGGGTGCTGGGCCGGCACCAGCCCATCGCGAGGCCGCAGCGCATCGCCCTGGAGAGCGGAGTCCCGGCGACGCAAACCTGGGTGATGGGCGACGAAACCTTGCTGGAGCAGGCGGTCAGCAACGTGGTGCTCAACGGCATCCGTTACGGACGCGAGGACGGCCACGTGGCGGTGGTGCTGGAGACGACGCGCCAGCAGACCTTCCACCTGCGGGTCATCGACGACGGACCGGGCATCTCCGAGGAGGAGCGTTCCAGGATCCTGGAGCGCCGCTTCCGAGGCAACTCGGCACGAACACGAGAGCCGCAAGGCCAGGGCCTGGGCCTGAACATCGTGCACAACGTGGTGGAGCTGCACGGATGGAAGATGACCCTGGCTCCCTCGGAATACGGAGGTCTGGAGGTCGCCTTCACCGGTCCGCTGATGTCGCCGCCGGGGTGACAGGAGGCAGGCTCTCAACGAACCAGAGCTGCTTGTGGCGAGGCTCCTTGTTGTACTGCTCCGCCAGCCACTCCAACTGCGAACGCCAGGGCGAGCGCGCGATCTCATATCGCACGCCGTTCTCGTCCTGGCGCAGCAGGACCCAATGCATGGGGCCTGGGCCTCGGGACGGAAGAGGAGGCAGCGGGTCCTGGTTCTCTACGAAATAGCCCTGCTTGTGTCCGCGATGATCCAGGAGGTCCGCGAAGCAACGAGCGGACCGTTCACGCGAGAAGCTTGCCACCTCGAACGTGCCACCATGCGTGTCGATCCGAAGGACGCGCCAGCCGCCATGCCCATCGCGCCGCGTCCGCTCCTCGGAGGAGGGCCCCATTTGGAAGGGCTCTTCCGCGGAAAAGGAAAGGTGCGCGAGGACATGCTCGAACTCCGCTGTTTCTTCCGCGATGACCCTGGCGTTCCCGGTGAGGAAGTCCTGCGACAGGACGAACTCCAGACCGCACTGCGCCTCGAGCCACCACGTTTTGATGGAAGCCTCCACGTCCTTCCCTTCGAAGTTCGGAGTCCCCAGTTGGTCCAGGTCCGACAGCGAGAACGTCGCGCTCCCGACCTCGCGCAGGGGAGCCAGGCTGGGAGTCGAAACCTGCTTCAATGATGGAAGCCCGCGTTCCCAAGTGCCCATCAAGATGACCTTTTCACCACGTAGTTCACGAGCTCCGGCCATGCGGCCTCGAGCGAGTCCTGTGACGCTTCCCCGAAAAGAGCGATGGCGTCCACCGGCCGCGCCTCCCCGGTGAGCTGCTCGACGCACCATACCTCCAGCACATTCCGCATTCCGAGCAGTGGTCCGTTGAGATTCTCCAGCGCCGCATCGGCCAGCAGCTCGCGAGCCTCGGCCCAGCGCCCCTCACGGCACGCCACCACCGCTGAAGCGAGCGATGCGAACCACAAGGGAAAGTCCACCCGCGACCTCGCCTCGGCCAGCCGGGAACCCACTCGCGCCAACCGACCTTCGAGCGCGTCCACCAGCGCGAGCGCCGCGGACAACACCGCGCGGAACTGCGGCGTCAGATCCTTCCGGGACTCCAGACTCGAAAGCTCGCGCCCCGCCATCGGCAGTTGCCAGAGCTGGAGCCGGGCGACGCCGATGTTGTACGTGGGAATGACCTGGACCTTCGCGAGTGGTCGCGACGCCTCGAACCGCTCGAGCGAGGCGGCCACCCTCCCCTCCGACAACAACTGGAGCCCCTCGTCCGTGAGCTTCTGGCTCCGGCGGTAGCGAGGAAGAAAGTAGAGGGCTATCGGCACAAGCAGGGCGAACATGACGACGGGGAACATCGTCAGCGCCAGCCGCCGGTCGGGAATGAAGTGGCGCAGCAATCTGGGCACGCCAACGAGCACCAGCAGCATCACCACTGCGTACGGCCAGGATTTCCGCATGGGCCGTCATCTACGCAAGTCGTCAGCAAGTCGTCAGCAGATCCCGCGCCCCGAAGCATTCCACCCGGAGCCTGACTCACGGACTGCGGCCGTGGGCCCGCGACGTCGTGCATGCGCGAACACGAAGGTGAGCCACGGACAGACGCGCCCGCCCGGGCCCTGTTGCCTCAAAACCTGTCCGACTGTCGGACAAGTTTCCGCAGCATGGTCCCCAGGCCGCCTGGCCCGTCAGTGGGCACAACGTCATGCGCGCACGGATACCAATGTGGTGCACGCACAGGGTCGCCCGCCCGGGCCCGGTTGCCTCAAAACCTGTCCGACAGTCGGACAGGTTTTCGCCCCATGCGGCCCGGGGGCGCGCTGGCCCGGCAAGCGACGCGGCGGGTGGGCCCGCACGTCCATGTCAGACCCCTGTGGTTGGATGGCGATGCTGTGACGAGGAAGGGGATGGGGATGGAACGGCGAGGACTCGTGGCCTATGTGGAGGCGCAAATCGAGCGCGACATCGCGCTGGGGCGGCTGCATCCGAGCGGACAATTCGGCTCCGAAGCGAAGCTGGCGCGCCGCTATGAGGTGTGCCGGGGCACCATCCGCGAGGCGCTGCGGCGGCTGGCCGCACGGGGCCTGGTGGTGCAGCGCCCCGGACGCAAGACGCGCGCGGTGGCGTTGGATGAGTCGCTGACGCTGGAGAACCTGGGGCTGGCGCTGCATGACGCGAGCAACCCGGATGCCCGGTGGCTTCTGGAGGGCTACTTCAGCCTCAAGCGGCAGGTGCTGGTGGAGCTTCTGGCCGACTGCTGCGCGAGGGCTTCGGACCTCGACCTGGACCGGCTGGGGAGCACGTGCTACCAGCTCCAGGACGCGGCGCGCTGGGAGTCGGGGGAAACCTGCGCGCAGGCGGAATTCGAGTTGCTGCGGCATGCGGCGCGGGTGGCGGCGCGTCCGGGGCACGTGCTCCTCGTTCAGTCCCTGCAGCGGGCCTTCCTGGGAGGCGCCGCCCAACTGCTGCCGCTCATGGGCGGAGCGGCGCTGCGCGAGTGGGCCTTCCGCGTGATGGCAATTCTGAACGAGCGCGACGTGCAGGCACTTCAGCATGAGCTGCCGGCACTGCTGAAGGCTCGCGATGATCGCGTGCTGAACGCCTTCGCCCCTGCGCCCCAGTCACCTGCATCCCCCGAGGCCCCATCCGCCCAAGAGGGACCCATTGGTGCGCCCGCACAGGCCAGCGGCCTGGCGGATGAGGCGAAGGCACGCCCTGGCGTTGAGGAACGTGCCGCTGCCGACTCCGCGCAAACCACTGCGCAGGCGGTCGCGCAGGAGGCACTCCCCTGTGTCGAGGAGCATGGCGCCGACACCTCCAGGTCAACCACCGCGCAAGACGACGCTCTGGGGGTACGCCCCTATCTTGAGGAGCGTGGCGCCTGGACTTCCGCATCAACTATCGCGCAGGGCGAAGCGACGGAGCTGCACCACCGCGACGAAAAACATAGCGCCGCCGATTTCGCATCAGCCGTTGCACATGACGAAGCGTCGGAACTGCACCTCCGCGTCGAAGAGCGTGGTGCCGGCGCCTCCGTGTCAGCCACCGTGCAGGACGATTCTGCGTCGTGTGCGGCGAAGGCCCTTCGCGTCCCCTCTCGCCCATGAAGCTCCGTACGCTGGCCCTTGAGTTGGAACGCGGGTGCCGGTGGGACCTGGACTCCGCCGCTCGCTCCGGACTTTCGCGCCGGCTTTGTCGGCGACCTTCTGGCGATGGGCTCCGCTCACGCCCACTGTGTCCGCCCCAATGCGGGGCGGACACAGTCCAGCTCCCCTCCCCCTCGCCAGGCCACGAGCTGGACGCGACCCGGCTTCCCTCCCCCGAAATCCGCTACCGCGTCGCGGCCCGGCGCGCTGGCGTCCGCCCCTTCACGGTCCGGTGCGCCTGCGCCTTCATCGCCGGCATGCGCCGCGCCTTGTGCGCCCGTGCCTTCACCGGGCCCCGGCGCGCATAGCCCGCGGGCCGCATCGCCTTCTTCGCCACCACCGCCTTCTTGCGCTGCGCCGTGGCGCGGGCCGCGGGCCGCAGCGTTTTCTTCACCGCCGGCCGCTTGCGCATCGTCGGCCTCGCCTTGCGCGCTGGCACCATCTCCATCCGCCGCAGCTGCGACTCGAAGCGCGTCAGCGCCTTGCGGAACAAGGCCGCCTTGCGCCGCGTGTCCATGCGCCCGCCGATCACACGGCTCCCCATGGGGACGCGCATGGCCTCACGGCGCAGCCGGCGCGCCAGCTTCTCGTACTGGTCCACCATGCCGCGCGCGCGCCGCACCATCCCCATCAGCTCGCGCCGGGACAGCTCCATCAAGTTGCGCGGCGCGCTGGCCAGCACCAGCCGCATCTCCCGCGCGTTCATCAACGCCGTCCCCGTCTCCCGCATCTTGCGCATGTCCGCCCCCTCCCTCGGGTTCGCCAAACAGTCGCAACGTTTGGGGCCCCACCCGACAGCGGCAAGGAGGACGTGGCCGGGGCCTGCCCCACCGCCCGTCCCCGCGGAACAGGGCTGCTGTCCTGCACTCAGCCGGACGCGCTCACCGGAGGCGCGTCCAGCAGCACCGCCAGCTTCTCCAGCGCCAGCCGCGCACGCGTCTTCACCGTCCCCAGCGGTTGGCCCGTCTTCTTCGCGATCTCACTCTGGGACAGCCCGTCGAAATACCCGAGCAGCACCACCTCGCACTGCTCCGGCGGCAACTGCGCCATCGCCGCCCGCACCCGCGCCTGGTCCTGCGCCGCGGCGGCGGAGTCATCCGGTGACGGCGGCGTCGCGCTCACCGGGGGCGGCTGCTGCGCCACCCCATCCACCATCCGCGACACCGTGCCCAATGAACGCAGTCGATCAATGGACCGCGTGCGCGCGATGGTCGTGACCCACGTCTCCAGTCCGCCGCGCGCCGGGTCGAACTCTCGCGCGCGCCGCCAGACCTCCAGGAAGGTCTCCTGCAGCACCTCTTCCGCGTCCGCCCGCGTGGGCAACAGCCGCACCCCGATGGCGAACGCCCGCGCGGAACACCTCGCGTAGACATCTCGCATGGCCGCGGCGCTGCCGAGTGCCACCTGCTTCAACAGGTCGCGGTCGGCCGACTGGTCACTCGCTTGCTGAGCAGCGGAGTCGTTGGGCGCCATGTTCGTCCCGGATACCGCAACCGGAGGGGCGGATCCCAGCTTCAACTATCAGGGCCCGTCTACCCGGTTCCTCGGGCTGGGCGACCGCTCCCTCCGTTCCTAACGTTGACAGGCCAACGCGACCAGGCGGCGGCCATCTTCAATCATCAACACCCGCGCAATGCCGCCTGGAGCCACTGACTCAGAGTCCTATAAGGGGCCGCCAGCCGATATGACCGAACGACTCGGAAGCGTGTTCATCGAGAACGTCCAGCCGGAGCTGGACGCGGGGCGCTACGCCATCAAGCGCGTCGCCGGGGAGAGCCTCACCGTCCGGGCGGACATCTTCAAGGAAGGCCACGACGTCCTCGTGGCCGTCGCCCGCTGGCGACAGGTCACCCCCGCTGCCCAGAAGACGGACTGGGCGGAGGTCCCTCTCGCCTTCAAGAACAACGACGCCTGGGAAGGCTCCATCCCGCTCGCGAAGAACGGCCGTTACGAATTCACGATTGAAGCCTGGCCGGATCTCTTCCGCACGTGGGCGCACGAGCTGAAGCGCAAGGTGGACGCCGGCCGTGACGTGAAGAGCGAGCTGCTGGAGGGCGCTGCCCTGCTGGAAGGCGCCGCCGCTCGCGCCAAGGGCAAGTCCGCGGAGGACCACCGGCTGCTCGCCGAGGCAGGGGCCCGCCTGCGCACGACGCCCACGCCGGACCACCTCCTCGCCGCGCTGTCCTCCGAGCTGGCGGACGCCGCGTCACGGCATCCGGACCGCACGCTCGCCAGCAAGTACGACAAGGTGCTGGAGGTGTTCGTGGACCGGGAGAAGGCGCGCAACGCCGCCTGGTACGAATTCTTCCCCCGCTCCGCGAAGCGCGACGGCAAGACGCACGGCACCTTCAAGGACGCGCAGACCTGGCTGCCGTACATCCAGAAGCTCGGGTTCGACACCGTCTACCTGCCGCCCATCCACCCCATCGGGCGCACCGCTCGCAAGGGCAAGAACAACAGCCTGCGCGCGGAGCCCGGCGACGTGGGCAGCCCGTGGGCCATTGGCGCCACGGAGGGCGGCCACAAGGCCGTGCACCCGGAGCTGGGCACGCTGC
Source organism: Corallococcus exiguus (assembly GCF_009909105.1). Classification (NCBI taxonomy): domain Bacteria; kingdom Pseudomonadati; phylum Myxococcota; class Myxococcia; order Myxococcales; family Myxococcaceae; genus Corallococcus; species Corallococcus exiguus. The sequence continues at coordinate 1,099,907 of NZ_JAAAPK010000002.1, read as the reverse complement.
AGGACTTCCGCGCGTTCGTGGACGCGGCGAAGGCGCACGGCATCGAAGTGGCGCTGGACCTGGCCTTCCAGTGCTCGCCGGACCACCCGTACGTGAAGGAGCATCCGGAGTGGTTCCAGCACCGCCCGGACGGCACCATCAAGACGGCGGAGAACCCGCCCAAGCGCTACGAGGACATCGTCAACTTCGACTGGATGGGCCCCGCTCGGGACGCCCTCTGGAAGGAGCTCAAGTCCGTCGTGCTGCACTGGGTGGACAACGGCGTGCGGACCTTCCGCGTGGACAACCCGCACACCAAGCCCATGCAGTTCTGGCACTGGCTCATCCGGGAGGTGCAGGACCTGCACCCGGACGTGCTCTTCCTGTCCGAGGCCTTCACCCGCCCCAAGGTGATGAAGGCCCTGGGCAAGGTGGGCTTCACCCAGTCGTACACGTACTTCACCTGGCGCCTCTTCAAGGACGAGCTGCGCACGTACCTGGAGGAGATCACCCAGCCGCCCGTGGCGGACTACTTCCGCGGCAACCTCTGGCCCAACACGCCAGACATCCTCCCGGAGAACCTCCAGAACGCGGGGCCCGGCGCCTTCCGCGTGCGCGTGGCGCTGGCCTCCACGCTGTCGTCCGTGTGGGGCATGTACTCGGGCTACGAGCTGTGCGAGGGCCGCCCCGTGCCGGGCAAGGAGGAGTACCTGGACTCGGAGAAGTACCAGCTCGTCGCCTGGGACTGGGACCGGCCGGGCAACATCTCTGGATGGATTTCCAGGCTCAACGCCATCCGCAAGGCGCACCCCGCGCTCCAGCACTACCAGGCGCTGCGCTTCTTCGAGTCCGACAACGACCGCGTCCTCTTCTACGGCAAGCGCTCACCGGACGGCCTCAGCACGGTGCTGGTGGCGGTGAGCCTGGATCCGTACGCGCCACAAGAAGCCCTGCTCCGCGTGCCCATGGAATGGCTGGGCGTCACCGCGGAGGAGACCTATCAGGTGCAGGAGCTGATGGCTGATCAGCGCTCGCTCTGGCAGGGCCCGGACGTGCAGGTGCGCCTGACGCCCGAACAACCCGCGGCCATCTGGGCCGTGTACCGCTACCGCCGCACCGAACACGCGTTCGACTACTTCGAGTGACTCCCTCCGAGAGGCGTATGGACCTGGATCCGCTTTGGTACAAAAAAGCGCTCATCTACGAGCTGCACATCCGCGCATTCCATGACTCGAATGGGGACGGCCACGGGGACATCCCGGGCCTGATTGAAAAGCTGCCGTACCTCCAGGACCTGGGCGTGGACTGCCTGTGGCTCCTGCCGCACTACCCGTCTCCGCTGCGCGACGACGGCTACGACATCGCGGACTACTACGGCATCCACCCGGACTACGGCACGCTGGCGGACTTCCAGCGGCTGGTGGAAGAGGCCCACAAGCGCGGACTGCGCATCATCATCGAGCTGGTGGTGAACCACACCAGCGACCAGCACCCCTGGTTCCAGGAGGCGCGCAGGGACCCCCAGAGCCCCAAGCGCAACTGGTATGTCTGGAGCGACACGGACGAAGCCTACAAGGGCGCGCGCATCATCTTCACCGACACGGAGCGCTCCAACTGGACGTGGGATCCGGTGGCCAAGCAGTACTTCTGGCACCGCTTCTTCAGCCACCAGCCGGACCTGAACTACGACAACCCCGAAGTGCAGGAGGCCATGCTGGACGTCATGCGCTTCTGGCTCAACATGGGCGTGGACGGGTTCCGCTGCGACGCCGTGCCCTACCTCTTCGAACGCGAGGGCACCAACTGCGAGAACCTCCCGGAGACGCACGCGTTCCTGAAGCGCCTGCGAAAGACGATCGACTCCGAGTACCAGGGCAAGGTGCTGCTCGCGGAGGCGAACCAGTGGCCCGCCGACGTGCGCGTGTACTTCGGCGAGGGCGACGAGTTCCACATGGGCTTCCACTTCCCGGTGATGCCCCGCCTCTTCATGGCGGTGCGCCGCGAGGACCGCACGCCCATCGTCGAAATCATGCAGCAGACGCCGGACATCCCGGACACCTGCCAGTGGGCCATCTTCCTGCGCAACCACGACGAGCTGACGCTGGAGATGGTGACGGACGAGGACCGGGACTACATGTACCGGGAGTACGCCACCGACCCGCGCATGCGCATCAACCTGGGCATCCGCCGCCGGTTGGCGCCGCTGATGGACAACGGCCGGCGCCGCATCGAACTGATGCACAGCCTGCTCTTCACCCTGCCCGGCACGCCGGTCCTCTACTACGGGGACGAGATCGGCATGGGCGACAACATCTACCTGGGCGACCGCAACGGCGTGCGCACGCCCATGCAGTGGACCGGCGACCGCAACGCGGGCTTCAGCCGCGCGGACTACGCGCGCCTCTTCGCGCCCGTCATCGCGGATCCCGTCTACGGCTACCAGTCCATCAACGTGGAGGCCCAGGAGCGGCAGAAGTCCAGCCTGCTCCAGTGGGTGAAGCGGATGATTGGCATCCGCCAGCGCTACCCCGTGTTCGCCATGGGCACCTTGCGCTTCCTCACCACGGAGAACCGCAAGGTGCTGGCCTTCGTGCGGGAGTGGGAGGGCCAGACGGTGCTCGTCGTGTGCAACCTGTCGCGCTTCGCGCAGCCGGGCGTGCTGGACCTGCGCGAGTTCGAAGGCAGCATCCCCGTGGAGTTGATTGGAGAGACGCCGTTCCCCCGCATCAGCGACCTGCCCTATCAGCTGTCGATGGGGCCTTACATGTTCCTGTGGTTCCGGTTGGACAAGCCGCTGCAGGCGAAGGAGTAACCCCGCGTGACCCCCCTGGACCTGACCAAGCTGCCAGACTTCCTCAAGGCCCAACGTTGGTTCGCCGGCAAGGCGTGGCCCATCAAAAGTGTCAGCGTGGCGGACCACGTGAACATGGACCTGGGCACGTGCTCCTTCACCCTGGCCATCATCGAAGTCGTCTACGAGTTGGGAAATCCGGAGCGCTACCAGCTCCAGGTCCGGCACACGGCCGACGGACTGGTGAGCGCGCTGGAGGACGACGAATGCGTGCGCGCCCTCTTCAGCCTCGCGCGCGAGGGCCGGCAGGTGGTGTCCGGCTCCGGCCGCGTGGTGGGTGAATGGATCGCCTCCACGGACAGCGGCGTGGCGCTGCCGGATCCGCTCACCGTGCGCCGGCTCAACGTGGAGCAGAGCAACACGTCGCTGGTGCTGGGCGAGCGGGTCATCGTCAAGGTCATCCGCAAGCTGGAGGCCGGCGTGAACCCCGAATACGAGGTGGGCCGCTTCCTCGCGACGAAGACGTCCTTCCGCGCGACGCCGCAGCTGGTGGGCGCGCTGAACCTGGAGGGCCCCGCGGGCGCGACGCTCGCGCTGGCGCACCGCTTCGTGCCGGACGCCGTGGACGGCTGGAAGTACACGCTGGAGCGGCTGCGCCAGGAGAAGGCGCTGGGCGACGGCTTCCTCGGGGACATGCGCGACCTGGGCGCGCGGTTGGGAGAGCTGCACAAGGCCTTCGCCTCCGCGGGGCCGGACGACCTGTCGTTCTCCCCGGAGCCGCTGCTCCAGGAGGACCTGCAGCGCTGGAGCGCGTCCATCGTGGGCGAGCTGGGCGTGACGCTGGCGGACGCCGGGCGGCTGCACGCGGACCTGGAGGGCCGGCGCGAGGGCCTCATCGCGTACGCGAAGCGGCTGGCGCAGGTGGCGCCCTCTGGCCAGAAGATCCGCATCCACGGCGACCTGCACCTGGGCCAGGTGCTGCGCTCGGATGGCCAGTGGCTGTTCTTCGACTTCGAGGGTGAGCCGTCCCGCTCCTTCACCGCGCGCCGTGAGAAGTACAGCGCGCTGCGCGACGTGGCGGGGATGCTCCGCTCGTTCGACTACGCGGAGGCCACCGTGTCGCTGGAGGGCGGCCAGCCGCGCGGGCGCGTGGGCCCCACCCGCGACGCGTTCCTGGAGGGCTACCGCCAGGCGACGCGCGGCGCCACCTTCCTGCCCGACAACGATGAAGCCTTCAACGTGATGTTGCGCGCCTTCGAACTGGAGAAGCTGTTGTACGAAGTGCGCTACGAACTCGCCAACCGGCCGGACTGGGTGCGCATCCCCGTCGAGGCCCTGTTGCGGATGGAGGATGCCCAGTGAGGAAGCCTGCGGACAGAGCACAGGTGGACGCGGAGCTGCAACGCGTGGTGGAGCTGCGCCACCCGGAGCCCCACTCCATGTTGGGCGTCCACCCGGACGGCGACGCGGTCGTGGTGCGCGCCTACCGCCCGGAGGCCGTGGCCGTCCACGTCCTGCCGGAGTTCGGGGGCAAGGTGCCCATGCAGCACCGCACCGGCGGCGTCTTCGAGGCGCGCATCAACGGCCGCACGGAGCCCTTCGGGTACCTGCTGGAGGTGGAGTACCCGGGCAAGAAGGTCTTCACGCTGCGCGACCCCTACAGCTTCCTGCCCACCATCGGGGAGATGGACCTGTACTTCGCCGGCGAGGGCCGCCACGAGCGGCTCTGGGAGCGCATGGGCGCGCACCTCATCCACCACAACGGCGTGAAGGGCACGTCGTTCGCCGTCTGGGCCCCCACCGCCCGGGGCGTGTCCGTGGTGGGTGACTTCAACGGCTGGGACGGCCGCCTGCACGCCATGCGGCGCATGGGGTCCTCCGGCATCTGGGAGCTGTTCGTCCCGGAGGTCGGCGAGGGCACCCGCTACAAGTTCGAAATCCGGCCCGGCCACGGCGGCGGCCCGCTGCTCAAGGCGGACCCCTTCGCCTTCCGCACGGAAACTCCGCCCGCCACCGCGTCCGTGGTGCACGACCTGCAGCGCTACGCCTGGGGCGACAGCGCGTGGCTGGAGACGCGCGAGAAGCACGTGGACGCGGCCAAGCACCCGTGGAGCGTGTACGAGGTCCACCTGGGCAGCTGGCGCCGCGTGGTGGAGGACGGCGACCGGCCCATGACGTACCGCGAGCTGGCGCCGGAGCTGTCTCGCTACGCGAAGGAGCTGGGCTTCACGCACGTGGAGCTGCTGCCCGTGTCCGAGCACCCCTACGGCGGCTCCTGGGGCTACCAGGTCGGTGGCTACTACGCGCCCACCTCGCGCTTCGGCCACCCGGACGACTTCCGCTACCTGGTGGACTACCTGCACCAGGAGGGCATCGGCGTCATCGTGGACTGGGTGCCGGGCCACTTCCCGCGCGACAGTCATGCGCTGGGCCAGTTCGACGGCACGTCCCTCTACGAGCACTCGGATCCACGCCAGGGTTCGCAGCCGGACTGGGGCACGCTCGTCTTCAACTTCGGCCGCAACGAGGTGCGCAACTTCCTCATCGCCAACGCGCTGTTCTGGCTGGAGGAGTACCACATCGACGGGCTGCGCGTGGACGCGGTGGCCTCCATGCTCTACCTGGACTACAGCCGGAAGCACGGCGAGTGGGTCCCCAACCGCTGGGGCGGCCGCGAGAACGAAGAAGCCATCCAGTTCCTGCGCGAACTCAACGACACCATCCGCCGCAAGCACCCGGGCGTGGTCGTCATCGCGGAGGAGTCCACCGCGTGGCCCAAGGTGTCCCAGCCCGTCAGCGAGGGCGGCCTGGGCTTCCACTTCAAGTGGAACATGGGCTGGATGCACGACACGCTGTCGTACTTCTCCAAGGACGCCGTCTACCGGCAGTTCCACCACAACCAGCTCACCTTCGGCCTGCTGTACGCGTTCAGCGAGCACTTCATGCTGCCGCTGAGCCACGACGAGGTGGTCCACGGCAAGGGCAGCCTCTACGGGCGCATGCCGGGCGACGCGTGGCAGAAGCGCGCGAACCTGCGCGCGCTGTTCGCGTGGATGTGGGCCCACCCGGGCAAGAAGCTGCTCTTCATGGGCGGCGAGTTCGGCCAGCCGGCGGAGTGGAACCACGACAAGAGCCTGGACTGGCACCTGCTCAATGACCCGGGCCACAAGGGCATCCAGAACCTGGTGGGCGACCTGAATCGCATCTACCGCGACCTGCCCGCGCTGTACGACTCGGACAGCGAGCCCATTGGCTTCCAGTGGCTTCAGCCGGACGCGTCCGCGGCGAACGTGCTGGCCTTCGTGCGCCGCTCGCGCACGCCCGGCCGTCACGTGGTGTGCGTGGCCAACATGTCGCCGGTGCCTCGCGAGGATTATCGCGTGGGCTTCCCGCTCCACGGCCGTTATGTGGAACTGGTCAACACCGACGCCGGGGAGTACGGCGGCAGCGGCATGGGCAACCGGGGCCAGGTGCACACGGAGCCCACGGGTTGGGACGGCCAGCCCGCGTCCGCGACGCTCACCCTGCCCCCGCTGTCGGTGGTGTGGTTCACGCCGGGGTAGCACGCCCCGGCCTCACCGGAAGGATTTGGGGCATGGCGGCAGGAGCAGCGGCGAAGCGGAAGCTGGGAACGTCGGGCCTGGAGGTGTTCCCGCTGTGTCTGGGCGGGAACGTCTTCGGCTGGACGGCGGACGAGGCGACCTCGTTCGCCGTGCTCGACGCGTTCGTGGAGGGCGGCGGCAACTTCGTGGACACCGCGGACGTGTACTCGCGGTGGATCCCCGGCCACGTGGGCGGCGAGTCGGAGGCAGTGCTGGGCAAGTGGATCGCCTCGCGCAAGGCGAAGGACCGCCTGGTGGTGGCCACGAAGGTCGGCGCGGAGACGGCGCTGGGCAAGGGCCTCACGCGCGAGCACATCGAGAAGAGCGTGGACGCGTCCCTGCGCCGCCTGGGCGTGGAGCGCATCGACCTGTACTACGCGCACTACGACGACCCGAACACGCCCTTCGAGGAGACGCTCCGCGCCTTCGACGCGCTGGTGAAGGCGGGCAAGGTGAAGGCGCTGGGCCTGAGCAACCACACCGCGGAGCGCGCGCAGGAGGCCCTGGACACACAGAAGAGGCTGGGGCTCGCGCGCTACCAGGTCATCCAACCGGAGTACAACCTGGTCGAGCGTCCGAAGTTCGAGGGCGCGCTCCAGCAGGTGAGTGAGAAGGAAGGCCTGGCCGTGGCGCCCTACTTCGGGCTCGCCGCGGGCTTCCTCACCGGCAAGTACCAGGAGGGGCAGCCGGCTCCGGCGTCACCGCGCGCGGGCAACGTGCTCAAGAAGTACGGTAACGCGCAGGGCTGGGGCGTCGTCGCCGCGCTGAAGAAGGTGGCGGAGCGCCGGGGTGCCACGCCGTCACAGGTGGCGCTCGCGTGGCTCGAGACGCGGCCTACCGTGGTGGCGCCCATCGCCAGCGCCACGTCCGTGCCGCAGGTGAAGGAGCTGCTCGGGGCCTTCTCCCTGAAGCTGGAAGCGGACGACCTGCGCGAGCTGGACAGCGCGTCTTCGAAGTAGCGCCGTCTAGCCCTCGTCCGTGACGAGGACGGTCTTCAGACGTGCCAGGACGGGCTCTGGCACTTCGGTGAAGGACAGGCCCACCTCGAAGCGGGCCACGGCGTCCTTGGGTAACTTGATGGCCCAGACGATGCGCGCCGTACATTCCAGCGAGCTGCCGTCCGGAAGGAACAGCTCCAGATCCAGCCGCGAGCCCACGTCCTGCGGATCATCCGAGTAGATGCGCGCGCCCCCGAGGCTGACGTCGAGCACCTGCTTCTTTTCGCCCACCTTCATGCGCGCGGGGCGCGAATAGAGGGGCGCGTGGATGCGGGGGAAGGCGCGGCGATCGATGTGAGAGGTCATCTGGAGTGTCACGTTCCGCCATCCTAACGTGCCTGTCACGAAACGGCACATCGCCCTCCCAGGCGAGAAGGCGTGCCGGTGGGTCGGACCACCTCCTCCGTGGGTTCGTGGCAACCCTACCCAGGAGTACCGCCCAGCCCCTCCAGCTCCGGTGCGTCCCGAGCCAGCTCGTCGCAGATGAGCGATTGGATGCGGAAGGCCAGCCGCGCCTCCTGGACCAGCTCCTGGGCCTCGCCCTCCGTCAGCGGAACCTCGTCCAGCCGGGCCACCAGCCGGCTCTGGAAGGCGAGCAGCTCCGCGGCGGACACCGCGTTGTAGAAGGCCGTGCCCCGGCCGTTCTCCAGCTCGAACGCCTGCGCGATGAGCTCCGAGCGCTGGGGGGCGGTGTAGAGGTCCTGGACGCAGCGGGCCCAGGCATGGGCGATGAGCAGGTGCGGGGCCTCGGCCGCCACTTCGCGGATCCGCTCGGCGTGCAGCCGCGTCTCCGTGCAGGCGAAGGGCTTCGTGCGCGTGTCGCCGCAGAACCAGTCCAGGTCCGCCAGCAACGCGGAGGCCCGCCGCAGCTCCGGCAGCCGCAGCACGCGCGTGAGCGGGCCGTCCTTCAGCGCCGGCAGCACGGACTCCAGCGCTTCGTAGACGACGTGCAGCTGGCGCAGGTGGTTCGCGTAATGGCGCGCCCGCACGAACTGGCCATAGACGCCGCCGTTCCACGCGCCGTTGAAGAGCGCTTCCAGGAAGGTGGACTGCTCCGCCTGGCGCCGGGCGATCCCCGTCCCCTCCTCCAGCCGCAGCGACAGCCGCTGCGTGGACGGGAGGCCCCCGAGGGCCGTGGACGCGGAGGACAGGCGCTTGTCCCTCGCGGAGCGCTCGAAGCCGCCCCAGCGGATCGTCCCCCGGACGGTGCTCACTGCTTCCACCCGCCGGTGGGCGCCCCGTGGGCGGCGGCGGGAGCCGGCTCCTGCGCTTTCGCCTCGTGCGCGGGCGCGTGCGGCATCTCCAACTGGTGGATGGCCTCCACCAGGGTGTGGCCCAGCGCGCGCAGGACGTCCTCCTCCAGGCGCAGCGTCACCGGACCCACCGCCAGGTGGATGTGCCCACAGCTGCACCGCGTCACTTCAGCGCACGGGCCTCGCGCCAGCACCGCCCTGCAGCATCCCTGACCGAGCATCGCGTTCTCCAGATGATTTTGATTATCGAAATCAAAATCATGAAGCCACAACGCCCTTCCGCCGTCAAGCCCGGTCCACCCCGTTCTGTTCCGGAGACCGGTGGTCAACACCCCAAAGACAGACATTAAAACACCAGACAAATACAAACATCGCGGTCAATTACATATGTCTGCATTTATTTGTTTCATGTCTCACACCAGTGCCGCTGGCTGCCTTTTTGTTCATGTAGGCACGACCCTTTCCGACGCGGCGAAACTCCCTGAAGGTTTGTTCAGGCCCGTTCAGGGGTGCTCGGGACGACGAAAAAAAGTGGCTGAAGGTTTGTTCAGGTCGCGTTCAGTCGGAGAACGCGGTTAGGAAAAGACGACCATGCGGCGACCCCTCGTGCTGACGACCTTCCTGGGCCTGGCGTGCCTCCAGGCCGGCTGCAAGTCCAACTCGACGAACGCCCCGGAGCCCTCCCTTTCGCTCCGGGACTCAGGCGTGGTGGACGCGGGTCAGCAACCTGTCTCCTGGAACCTCCAGGCGGCCCAGATCCAGGTTCCGGAGGGCATGAGGGGCGCTCCGTTCGATGTGCCGCACTCCCTGAACATCCCATCAGGCATGTCCGTAGCGGTCTGGGCGCGGGTGCCGGGCGCGCGTTTCATCGCATTCTCGCCGGAGGGCACGCTGCTCGTCTCCGTTCCCGGCCAGAACAAGGTGATGCAGGTGCGCCCCCGCGAGGGCCAGGCGCCGGAGGTGACACAGTGGGCAGGCGGCCTGGGCCGGCCCCACGACCTCGTCTTCCACGAGCGCGACGGGCAGGTGTGGGTCTTCCTGTCGGAGAAGGACCGCGTCACGCGCTCGCGCTGGACGCCCGGTGAGACGGCGCGCGGCACGGTGGAGACGGTCGTCACGGGACTGCCGGACGCATCCCTCCCGGAGCTGCACGGCGCCTACGGCCACGAGCTCAAGAACCTGGCGGTGGACTCACAGCACCGCGTGTACGTGGCCATCGCGTCCACCTGCAACGTGTGCCTGGGCGACACCACCAGCGACCCGCTGCGCGGCGCCATCTACCGGTGGGACTGGAGCGGCGGCTCACGCGAGCTGTTCGCCCGGGGCCTGCGCAACGCGGAGGGCCTTGCGTGGGAGCCGGGCACCGACACGCTGTGGGTGGCGGTCAACAACCGCGACAACACGCCCTACCCGTTCGACGACGGCACCGGGCAGTACGGCAAGGTCATTCCGGAGTACGTGGACAACCACCCGCCAGAGGCACTCACCTCCGTGCGGCAGGGCGGCCACTACGGCTGGCCCTTCTGCAACTCCAACCCGGACTCCCCCAGCGGCCTGAAGCACATGCCCCTGGACCGCGACTACAACCTCAACCGGGACGGCGCCAAGGCGGACTGCGCCGCGTTGGACAAGACGGACCAGGGCATCCAGGCGCACTCGGCGCCCCTGGGCCTGACGTTCTTCGACCATGGGGAGCTCAATCCGGAGTGGAAGCGCGGCGCGCTGGTCGCCTACCACGGCTCGTGGAACCGCACGGAGCGGACCGGCTACAAGGTCACCGTCTTCCCGTGGGACCTGGCCACACACCAGCCCATGCAGGAGGTGGACCTCGTCACGGGCTTCAAGAACCCGGACCTGAGCGTGTGGGGCCGGCCGGTGGACGTGGCCCTGGCCCCGGGCGGCGGCTTCATCGTCAGCGACGACGCCGCCGGTGCTCTCTATCGCATCGCCCCCACCGCCCGGCCGTAGCCCGGCGGCGAGCGACTCAGCGCGACTCGCCGCGCGCCAGCTTCTCCACGTAGTCCGCGGGCAGCCCGGCGCTCTTCGCGCCGCGCACCAGCGCCTCCACGAAGCGCGGGCTCACCGGCCCGTCCGACGACGCACGGCGCGGGTTGGTCACGAACGCGGTGGCCTCCACCTCCTGGCCATCCACGCGCACGCGCACCGTGCGCTCCACGCACATGCTGGTGACGAAGCCCTCCTTGTGCTGGACGATGGGCCAGTCCTTGCCGGGGATCTCGAAGAGCCGCCCGTACACGCGCGCGCCCGGCGCGTCCGTCAGGCCCGCCACCCGGCCGCCCCACCAGCGCGACGGGAAGTCGTAGACAAGGTCCACGTCCAGCGCCTCGGCGAGCTGGCCCTCCGGCAGGTCGAAGAAGCCGTAGCTGTGCTGCTGCCTCCACTCCTCGAAGGCGGCCCGGTCCAGGATGGTCGAGTACGCGAAGTAGCGCCGGGGCGCGTTCGCGTCCGCCTGCTCGCGCGCCTTCATCACCTGGTCGTAGTGCGAATCCATTGTGTGTCCTCCCGCCTCTACCGCTCGCCTTTGCCGCGCGACAGGGCGCCGTCGCGGAACGCGCCCAGCACCCCGCCCACGTCCAGGCGGGACGTCTTGATGAACAGCCGCAGCGCGCGCTCCACGTGGTCGGCCAGCACGGCCATGCGCTCCAGCCGCCGCAGCTTCTCCGCCTGCAAGCCGCCAGCACCCTCCGCCAGCCGGCGCGCTTCGGACAGGTCCGCGCGGATGCGGGTGACGAAGGCCGCCTCGCGCTCCTCCACCACGTGCGTCACCATCCGCACCAGGTCCGTCTCCGCCGCGTAGCGCCACACCGTGTCCCGCGGCACGCGCACCCGCTGGATGACGCCCCACTGCTCCAGGTCGCGCAGCAGCATGGACACGCCGCCCTTGGACAGGTCGAGCTCGCGTTCAATCTCACCGGCTGTCAGCGGCTCGCCGCGCAGGTAGAGCAGGCCCCACACGCGGCCCTGGTTGCGCTTGAAGCCCCAGAACTCGATGACGTTGCCCACCGCCTCCACGGCGATGGCCTCCCATGGCGCCAGCCGTCCGTTCTCCGGCGGCGCGACGGTCTTCTGGCTCCCGGGATCCCCCCCCGTCCACAGGTAGCCCTTCATGCAGCGCGTCCCTTCACCTGCTCCGCGATGCCCTCCGACAGCCGGTGCGCCCAGCTCATCAGCTCCGCGCCAGCGGCGTCGTTCGCGAAGGGCCCCAGCTTGTCGAGCGCCGCTTCGATTTCGACGTTCATCATCTCCATGGACGCCTCCACCGCGCCGGCGGCCTCGATGGCGGCGCCAATCTCCCGGGTGCGCTCCGGGGTGATGACGGAGAACGCCCACGCGTCCTTGAGCTTGCGGCGCAGGGACTCGTCCCGCGACACCGCCAGCAGGATGGGCAGCGACGGCGTGCGCGAGTGCACGTCCGCGTACCGGGGCTTGCCCACGTCCGTGCCCAGGATGTCGCGGATGTCGTCGGCGATCTGGAACGCCACGCCCAGGTGCCGGCCGAACGCGTCGAAGCGCGCCTGCGCATCCGGCTTGTCCGCCAGCGTCGCCGCGGCCTTGCCGCACCAGCCGAACAGCGATCCCGTCTTGCCCTCGGCGATGTAGCGCAGCCGGGTGAGCGGCAGGTTCATGTCGCCGCGCGCCTCCACCTCCGCGATGGCCGCGCGGGTCATCTCCGTGACGATGGCCAGGCCGCTCTGCACCAAGCGCGCGTCCAGCAGGGACAGCCGCGACAGCGCAGTGGACAGGATGAGGTCGCCGCTCATCACCGCGACGATGTTGCCCCAGCGCGCGTTCACCGTCGGGCGGCCCCGGCGGAACATGCCCGCGTCCACCACGTCGTCATGCAGCAGGCTGGCCGAGTGGATCATCTCCGCCGCCACACCCACATCCACCAGCCGTGCGGCCGGCACACCCACCACGCCACCGAACAGGCGGACGAGCATGGGGCGGGCCCGCTTGCCCCCGGCCCCCAGGCACAGGTGGCGCGCCGCATCCATCAGCGTGTCACCCTTCACGTCCGGACCGACGTCGCCATCCGCGAGCAATTCGGTCAGACGCTGCTCCACCTGCCCCAGAAACTCCGTCAGCTCGTGAGCGACATCCATGTGCGCGGTCTCCTTCCGGGCCGTTCATATAGTTCAAGACCGCGTGAACTGCACCGAAATCCCTTCTGCCCTCCAAGCGAGCGGACAGTCAGCGGAAAGCGACGAATAAGCCCGGTTGGTGTCCGGCCGGGCGCGGGGGAGTCCTTGGAGGTCCGATTGAGAGGGAATGCGAGGCCGTGGGAAACGAATCGCAGTGTCCGCCGCCTTCCGTCGCCGCCTCGTCCAGAGCTTCGCTTCCCTCGCCACCGGCGTCCCGCTCTTCCGCCCTGGCGCCTCGCTGCCCGGCGCGTCCGCGCCCCTCCTGGGGGCCCCTCCGCCCCTGGACGGCCACCGCGGCCCGCCCCTGCACCGGCGCCTCCGTGCGTCGCTGAAGGTCTCCATCGTGGAGGGGATGTTCGCGGAGGTGTTCACCGCGTGCGCGGGTCCTACCGTGCTCACCGCGTGGGCCATCGCGCTGAAGCTGGGCCCCTTCCTGGTGGGCGTGATGACGGCGCTGCCGTTCTTCGCGCAGTTCGTGCAGTTCCCCGCCGCGTGGCTCACCCTCTGCTTCGGCCACCGGCGGGTGGCGCTGACGGCGGTGTGCCTGTCCCGGCTGGCCCTCTTGCCCATGGCGCTGTTGCCGTGGCTGGGCCTGTCCCTGGAGGGGCAGCAGCACCTGCTGCTCGCCGTGGCCGGGGCGTCCGCGCTGCTGGCGGTGGTGGGCAACAACGCATGGGTGGCGTGGATGGGGGAGCTCGTCCCGGGCGCCGTGCGGGGCCGCTTCTTCGGCAAGCGCACCGCGCTCACCACGCTGATGGGCACGGGCGCGTCGCTCACCGCGGGCCTGCTGATGGACCGGTTGAAGGGGCTGGATGGGGTGGGCATGGCGCTGCCGCTGCTGGCGCTCGCCGCGTGCGTCATGGGCGTCGTCACCACGCTGATGATGGCCGCGCAGCATGATCCGGCGCCCCCGGGCAGCTCGCCGAAGCTGGAGCTCAAGGCGGCGCTCCTGCCCTGGAAGGACGACGGGGCCCGGCGGGTGCTGCTGTACCAGGTGGCGTGGAACGCGGCGGTGGGCGTGTCCGCGCCCTTCTTCGCGCTGCACAGCCTGCAGAACCTCAAGATGACCTTCGTCATCATGGCCCTGCACGCGGCGGCGGTGGCGGGCGTGCGCGTGCTGACGGCGCCCCTCTGGGGCCGCGCCATCGACAAGCTGGGCGCACAGCCGGTGCTGATGCTCTGCTCGCTGGGCATCAGCGCCATCCCCATGCTGTGGCTGCTGCCCTCCGCGGGGACGCTCTGGCCGCTGCTGTTCGACGTGCTCCTGGCGGGCGCGCTGTGGAGCGGCCACGGCCTGGCCATCTTCGCGCTGCCCCTGACGGTGGCGCCGCGCCGCGGCCGGCCCTTCTACCTGGCGGCGTTCGCCACCGCGGGCGGGCTGGCCTACGCGGCGGCGGCGGCCCTGGGCGGGGCGCTGGCGGCGCGCGTGCCCCAGCAGTTCATGCTGGGCGGCCACCTCTGGGTGAACCTGCACGTGCTCTTCGTCGTGTCGTCGGTGGCCCGGCTGGGGGCCGCCTTCCTCGCGGCCCGGGTGAACGAACCCGGCGCCGCCACTACGCGCACCCTGGCCCAGGTGGTGGAGCGGTTCGCGCCCCGCCTCCGCCCGGTTACAGCCGGTAGTCGCGCACCATCGCCGCCACGCGCTCCGACAGGAGCTTGAGCGACACGGCGGACTCGCTGGTGGTGGCGATGCGCTTCACCGTGTCGCCCATCACCGTGTTGAGCTCGTTGACGGCGGTGAAGATCTGCTCGATGCCGGTGGCCTGCTGGTTCACCGTCTGCGAAATCTGACGGGCGGACACCACGCTGTCCCGCACGATGGAGGACAGCTGGCGCAGCGTGTCCCCGGACGTGCGCACCTGGGCCAGGCCCGTCTCCATGCGCTGCGTACCCGCGGCCGTGATCTCCACCGTGGCGAAGATGGCGGTGCTGATGTCCGCCAGGATGCCGCGCACCTGGTTCGTCGCGCGGATGGACTGGTCCGCCAGGCCGCGAATCTCCCGGGCCACCACCGCGAAGCCCTTGCCGTGCTCCCCGGAGCGCGCCGCCTCGATGGCCGCGTTCACCGCGAGCAGGTGGGACTGGTCCGCCAGGTCCTTCACCGTCTCCGTGATGCCGGAGATCTGCTCGGTGCGCTCGCCCAGGGCCATGATGCGCTCGGCGATCTGCTCCACCTGCGCGCGCAGCGCCACCATCCCCTCGATGCTCTCGGTGATGGCGATCTCGCCCGTCTTGCCCAGCACCTCCGCGCGCTCCGCCACGTCGATGACCGTCTCCGCCGCACGCGACGCCACCACCGACGTCTGGCGGATCTCCTGCGCCGTCACCTGCGTCTCCTGCAGCGCGGCGGCGTGGCGGGACACCATCTCGTTCTGCCGGCCCGCGGAGTCGTTCAGGTGGTCCACCGAGCCGCGCAGCAGGTCCGACGAGCCCTGCAACTGCTGCAAGAGGTCCTTCACCTTGGACACCATCAGGGAGAAGGCCTTGGACAGCTGGGCCACCTCGTCCGAGCCCTCCACGCGCACCGTCTCGCGCAGGTCGCCGTGCTCCGCGATGCGCTGGGCGGCCGCCGTCAGCTGCACCAGCGGCGCCGCCACCCGGCGCGCCAGCACGATGCCCACGACGACGAAGAGCGCGAGCGCCAGCACCATCACCACGCTCACCCCGGTGGTGATGGCCCGCACCTGCGCGCGCGCCGACGTGCGGTTGAAGCCCACGTGCACGGTGCCCGCGCCGTTCGCGAAGCGCGAGCTCACGTCCAACAGCTCCGCGTCCCGCACGTAGAACGTCGCCTCACCCTGCGCGCGGGCCAGCCGGTCGCGCAGCTCCCGCATCGCGGTGGCGTACTCGCCCGCCACCGCGCGCAGCTGCCCGGTCCCGTCGAAGACGGCCACGTAGGCCACCTGGTGGTGGCGGACCGCCTGATCCAGCACCGCCTGGAGCGCCTCCGTCTGGCCCCCGGGCATCGCCGCGGGCAGCGTGGCCGCCAGCGCCGCGGGCAACGCGCCTCCCACGTCCCGGCCCTGCGCCTCGAAGGCGGAGCTGACACGCGGGATGAGGTAGCCGAAGAAGAGGACAGTGAAGAACAGCGCCACCAACAGCGGCGCCAGCGTGAGCTTCTGCGAAAGGGAGAGTCGCATCCGGGAGCGGCGCCAAATCCAGAGGAAGTCTGGGAAACGTAGCCCCTCTGGACCATCCAGTGAGGTGCTGCATTGTGGACATCCCAGAGGAGCCGGCGCAATGGCTCCGCGCATCCCAGCCCGTGAAAGTCAGACACCGCGCCCTGGGTAGCGACGAACCCGGGGCGCGGGCGTCATCCCGGCTTGAGTCAGCCGGCCTTGCGGTTGTTGGACGGCGCGCTCTCGTCCCACTTCTCCATCAGGGTGTTGGACGGGAGGGTCTCATCCAGCAGCTTGCGCGCGGCCTCGGCGCCGGTGACGGGCAGGCCCTTGCGGTCAATCAGGCCCAGCTGCACCAGGACGGCGGCCTGATCCCAGTAGATGTGCTCGTGGTAGAGCTTGTCGCCGCGGAAGTTCACCACCGCCACGAAGGCCGCCTCCACGTACTTCCCGGTGGGCGGGATGCCGGGGAGCATCCAGTCCATCTCGATGTCGTGGGTGAAGCTGAAGATGAACTCGTCCACCACACGGTCGGCGCCCACGGTGCGCGACAGCAGGGTCATCTTCGTGTCCTTGGGGTTGGCGTGCACGAAGTGGTTTTCGTAGAAGCGGTGCAGGTACTCCGCGCCCACGCCACCCGTCATCACCGGCACGCTGTTGACGTACGGGTGCGACACCATGGTCTTCATGGTCGCGTCCGCGTCGCGGGCGGCGAACTCCAGCTCCGTGTGTTTGTCCCACAGCGCGGCCAGGTCGTAGCGCGGCCCCATCACGCGCTTGAGCAGCGCGAGGGTGCGCGTGTGCGCCGTCATCATCGAGGGCCGGTTCCAGGCCGGCGAGCCCTCGCGGAAGAAGCCGTGGCGCACGCCCTGGTACACGTACAGCTCCACGTCGACGCTGACGTGCTGCTTCACCCGCGCCACCGCGGCCGGGGGCACGAAGCCGTCCCACTCCGCGTAGTGGACCACCATGGGGGCCGCGTTCTCACCGCCCTGCGCGAGCACGTCCTCCATGCCGGGCGCGCAGTAGGCCACCGCGCAGTCCACGTGCGCGTGCGCCGCCAGCTGCGCGGCCAGCGTCCCACCCAGCCCGTAGCCCAGCGCGCCGACCTGCTTCTTGCCCCGCAGTCCCACCACCTCCGGTAGCGAGCGCGCCCAGGCCACCACCGGCTTCAGGTCCACCTCTTCCGGTTCTCCTCGTGAGGCGAGGTCGGGCACCACCACCACGTAGCCCTCTTCACTGAAGCGCTCGGCCATCAGCTTCAGGTGGGCGTTTCCCTCGAACGCCTCCACCATCAGCAGCAGCAGGGCCGGACCCGTTCCAGAGGCGGGGCGTCGCACCCACGCACGAATCGGGTCGCTTCCTTCCACGGGAATCCACGTCGAGTTGTCGTTCATTTGTCGCGCACCCTCCCCAAAGCGGACACATTTCACGCCCGGACGGACTGCCTCCCGGGCGTCTGGCATTGTAGCAAACCCTCCACATGCTTGCCTCATCTTATGAGAGGTTTTGATGTGGATGGATTGTTGTATGCCTTTTATGTGGAGTAATCAGCCACCACTGCAATGCACTGTCGGTGACGCGAACGGCCTTGTGTCTCACGCCGTCATCGGCGTGGAGACGCCCGCGCACGCGGAGTGCGCGCGTGTCTCAACCAAAGCCTGACGCGGAAGACACAGGGAGAAGATCGTACCAACGTCCGGGGTCGATTCCACCCGGAGGGTGCCGCGGTGGGCCTCCACGATGCTGCGCGCGATGTAGAGCCCCAGGCCCAGGCTCTCGCGCTGGCCCGGGCCGTCGCCGCGGCGGAAGGGCTGGAAGAGCGTGGGCAGGAGGTGCGCGGGGATGGGGGCCCCGGCGTTCTGGACCTCCAGATAGACGGTGTCCACGCCCTGCTCGAAGGTGCGCAGGCGCACGGGCGTGTCTCGCGGGCTGTACTTGAGCGCGTTGTCCAGCAGGTTGGCCACCACCTGCGCCAGCCGGTCCAGGTCCCACACGCCCGGGAGGCTGTCGCGGGCGAAGTCGCACAGGATGGAGCGCTCCGGTTTCGCCGCGCGCAGCTCGTCCACGAGCTTGCGGCATAGCTCGTTGAGGTCGCCCGCGCCCGGCACCACCGGGATGCCGCCGCCCACGCGCGCACGGGTGAAGTCCAACAGCTGATCCACGATGCCCTGGATGCGCTCGCCGCCCCGAGCCACCCGCTCGAAGGCCTTGCGCTGGGCGTCCGGCAGCACCTCACGGGACAGCTGGACGTTGGCCGTGGTGAGGATGGCCGCGAGCGGTGTGCGGATGTCGTGCCCCACGATTCCCACCAGCTGCTGCTCGAGCTCCGTCGCGCGTTGCAGCTCCTCCTCCACGCGCCGGCGCTCCGCCAGCTCCAGCGCCTGCTGCCGCAGCTTCTCACCGCGCAGGTACAGCTCCACGAACACGGACACCTTGGCGCGCAGGATGTTCGGATCCACCGGCTTGAGCAGGTAGTCCACCGCGCCGTACTCGTAGCCCCGGGTGACGTAGGCCGCCTCGCGGCTGAGCGCGGTGATGAAGAGGATGGGCAGGTGCTTCGTGCGCTCGCGGGTGCGCACCAGACGCGCCGTCTCCAGGCCGTCCAGCCCCGGCATCTGCACGTCCATCAGCACGCACGCGTACTCGTCCAACAGCAGCGCCTTCAGCGCCTCGTCGCCGGAGCGCACCGACACCACCTGCTGACCGAGCGGCTCCAGGATGGCCTCCAGGGCGAGCAGGTTCGCCGGCGTGTCGTCCACCAGGAGGATGCGCGCGAGTGGCGCACCGGGCGCCTCATCGGCGCGGCGGTGAGACAGGTCGGTGACGGGGGTGAGTACGGGCGTCCTGGGAACAGGGGGCTTCAAGGAGGCGTTCACTCGGGCGTTGGGGGTGGAGCGGCTCAGCGGGCGGACACGAGGCCGGGGCCCCGTAGGTGTCCGCCGGATGTCGGGCGCCCGCTTCCAACACAGCCCCTTCTCCGCCTTGTTCCCTGCACCTGTATTCAAAAGCCACAGCAAGACAGGAATTCGCAATCAAAACTGACCCGTTGCAATTCCTGTCAGGGGCGTAGACTCCGCGTACATGACGCTCCCGGCTCCTCGCACCCTGCTGCTCGGCCCCACTGACTTACGCGCGCTCGTGGAAGGCGTGGGCCTGGACGTCCTGATGGACGAGCTCATCCACGCACTCACCGTGGCATTGAGGGAGTTCGACGAGTCCGTCCTGCAGGTCCCCAAGCGGGAGGGCTTCCAGGTGGTGAGCGACTCGCGGCCTTCCGGGACGATGGGCTGGATGCCCGCCCTGCGGCGCGGGGACAGCTTGACCGTGAGGGTGTCCGCCTCCCTCCCCGGCAACCGGGGTGACTCAGGAATGCCGACGCTCGTCGCATCCCACAGCGTCTATGACGTGAAGACGGGCCACCTGGCGGCGGTGATGGACGGGGTGTTCGCCACGGCGCTGCGCACCGGCGCGGCGTCGGCGGTGGCCAGCCGCTACCTGGCGTCTCCGGACAGCCGGGTGCTGGGGCTGGTGGGCTGCGGTGCGCAGGCCGTGTCTCAGTTGCATGCGCTCAGCCGCGTGTTCCGGTTGGAGCAGGTGCTGGTGCACGACATCGATCCAGACGCGGCGCGCTCCTTCGTGCGGCGCGTGGCGTTCCTGGGGCTGGATGTGCGGCCCACGCTGCTGCCGGACCTGGAGATGCGCTCGGACATCCTCTGCACCGCGACCACCGTTGCCCCGGGCGCGGGGGCCGTCATCTCCGGCCACGCGCTCCAGCCGCACGCGCACGTCAACGCGGTGGGCTCGGACCAGCCGGGCAAGGCGGAGCTGCCCCTGGCGCTCTTGCGCCGCAGCCTCGTCGTGCCGGACTTTCCCGCCCAGGCGCGCCAGGAGGGCGAGTGTCAGCAGCTCCACCCGGACCAGATTGGCCCGGACCTGGCCACCGTGGTGCAGCAGCCGGAGGAGTTCGAGGGCTGGCGCGAGCGCAACACCGTGTTCGACTCCACCGGCCACGCGCTGGAGGACCACGTGGTGACGCGCCTGCTGCTGGAGCACGCGCGGCGCATGGACTTGGGCACCCT
The DNA here is from genome assembly GCF_009909105.1 of Corallococcus exiguus. NCBI lineage: Bacteria > Pseudomonadati > Myxococcota > Myxococcia > Myxococcales > Myxococcaceae > Corallococcus > Corallococcus exiguus. The sequence continues at coordinate 1,079,920 of NZ_JAAAPK010000002.1, read as the reverse complement.
GGTGTCGTTGGAGGCGCTGGGTGGAGACCCGTTGGACCCGTACTCGCTGGTGCGGGGTGACGTGGCCGGACGCGCCGAGTCGCCGCGCCGCGCCACCGGCAGCTGACGTTCTCCAGAGGGCGACCCGCCCGCCCGGACGACAGCCATTCCAGCGGGGGACACCCGCCTTCTTCGAGTAGCCCCGGACGAAGACGCTGCCCCGATGCCCGGCCCCCACGCCGGATGTCGGGGCGGCTTCGTTTCACTCCCGGCACACAACTTCCTGCACACGCCGCCGATAATCGCGAAAGCAACAGCTATCCACTATTCCTGGAATCGTACACCATGACCGTCCGCGCCCCGACCCCCCGCGCCACCGCCAACGCGCCCGCGAGCACCGCCGCCACGGCCCCCCGCACCGCCGCTCCCGCGCGCGCCGCGGCCGCGTCCACGGCCCTCACGGCGCCGCCGGCCGGCCTGGGCAAGGGCGACTCCGGGGCGAAGGTGAAGCAGCTTCAGCAGGGGCTGGTGAAGCTGGGCTACATGACGCAGGCGCAGATGAACTCGGGCGCCGGCTCCTTCGGGCCGCAGACCGAGGCGGCGGTGAAGAAGTTCCAGACGGCCAACAAGATCTCCGCCACCGGCTACTACGGGGCGCAGACGGCGGCGGCGCTGACGAAGGCGCTCAAGACGACGACACCTCCGCCCACCGAGCCCGGGAAGTTCACCAAGCCCGCGGTCATCAGCGCGCCCTCGCCCAACAGCGACTCGCGCAACGGCGCGGACATCGACACCATCGTGCTGCACCACACCGGCACCAACAACGGCTCCGGGGACCTGTCGTGGATGCGCAACCCGGACAGCAAGGTGTCCGCGCACTACATGCTGGACCGCGACGGGAAGATCTACCAGCTGGTCGGCGACACCAAGCGCGCGTGGCACGCGGGCAAGGGGGAGCTGCACGGCGTGCCCACGGACGTGAACGCGCGCTCCATCGGCATCGAGATCGTCAACGACGGCAGCGGCAAGACGGCCTTCACGGAGGCGCAGTACAAGTCGCTGACGAAGCTCGTGGGCTACCTGAAGCAGGAGTACGACGTGCCGGCGAAGAACATCGTCGGGCACAAGGACGTGGCCGTGCCCAAGGGCCGCAAGGACGATCCGGCGGCCAACTTCGACTGGTCCCGGCTGCGCAAGGGCATTGGCGGCTGAGCAGCGCTCCTCGCGCCGCCCGCCCTGCCCTCACGACGTGCGCACTTCCACCGGAGCGTGCTAGAAGACCGCTCCAGTGCTCCGACTCTGGCTCTTCATCTGCCTGATGCTGCTCGCTCCCATCGGGGGCGGGCTCGCGCATGCCTTCGGGCCGGCGCAGCAGGCGGAGACGTGCCTCACGGGCTGCGCGGATGACGACGCGCAGGGCCAGTGCGCTCCCACCTGCGTGGACTGCGCCTGCTGCACGCACGCGAAGCCCCTGGCCGTCGCAGTGCCGCTGCCGGGCCTCGCAGGCTCCCTGTTCCGGGAGGCTCCCATCACTCCCGAAGCCTCGGAGCCGTCCTCCGCCGACGCGGATGACATCCTGCACGTCCCCATAGTTCCTCTCGCTTAAGGCCCGCGTCCATCGTCGTTCGCACGCGCCCCGCCACCGGTGTGCCCGGCCTCCTGCCCGGGTGCATGGGTGCGCGCGGCCCGCCTTCCGCAGAGGTCCTCTTCCGTGCCCATCCGTTCCGCGACGGCCGCCCTCGGGCTGGCCGCCGTCCTGCTCTGGCCGCGCCCTGGTGGCGCGGATCCATCCCGCATCACCCTCCAGGACGTCTTCGCCCTGGCGCGCGAGCACGCCCCGGCGCTGGTCGAGGCCCGGGCCCGCGTCCGCGCAGCCCAGGGACCCCTGGCGAGCGCCGCGCCGCTCCTGCGCGAGAACCCCCAGCTCGACGTTCAGGTAGGCCCGCGCCGGCTCCCCAATGGCGTCTACGGCCTGGACCTCGCGTTGGGCCTGTCGCAGCCCTTCGAGCTGGGCGGCAAGCAGGGCCTGCGGCGTGATGCGGCGCGCGCGGGCCTGTCCATGGAGGAGGCCCGGCTGCGCGACGCGGAGCGGCTCCTCCTGGGAGACGTGGCCGCCGCCTACCTGCGTCTCCTGCAAGCCGGGGAGCGGAAGAAGCTGGTGGAGGCCGCGGCGGAAGCGGCGGTGCGCACCGTCAAGGCCACGGAGCAGCGCTACGCGGCCGGTGACGTTCCGGCCGTGGACGTGAACGTGGCGAAGGTGGCGCACGCCCGGGCGCGCGCGGAGCTCCAGGTCGCGGATGGCGAGATCTTCGCGCTGCGAGAAGAGCTGGAGGTCCGCGTGGGCTACCGCGCGAGGCCCATGGTGACCTACGACGATGATCTGCGCTCACTCGCGCGGGCGCCCGTCCGCGAGGTGACGGACGGCGCTGGAGCGCGCGCGGACCTGGTGGCCCTGGAACAGGAGCAGGTCCAGGCGAAGGCCGCCGCGACGCTGGGCCGGCGCCAGGTGCTGCCGGACGTGACGGTGGGCGCGCGCTACCAGAAGGAGGCGGACGAGACGGTGTTCCTGGGAACGCTCAGCGTCCCCCTGCCCGTCTTCGCTCGCGGCCAGGAAGCGCGCCTCGTGGGGGAAGCGGATGCAAGCCGCGCCGAGCAGGAGCTGACCGCCGCGCGCACCGTCGTGCCCGCCCAGGTCCAGGCCGCGAAGTATCGCTACCGCGCGAGCCTCGGCGCCCTCGGGACCCTGGAGCAGGTGCTGCCGCTCCTGGATGACAACGAGGCGCTGGCGCAGCGCTCCTATGACGCCGGGGAGATGGACCTCGCGGCCTTCCTCCTCGTCCGTCGCGACACGCTGGAGGCGCGGGCCGCGTGGCTCGACGGCCTGCTGCGATTGGCCCTTGCTCGTGTGCAGTTGGAAGTGGAAACGGGAGTCCTGCCATGAAGCCCACGCTGCTGCTGCTGTCCGTCCTCGTGGGCCTCACCGCCTGCAAGTCCTCCAAGGCGGAACACGACGACGCGCACGAACACGGCCACGACGAGGAAGCCAAGGAGAAGCTCCACGTCGAGTCCGGTGACGTCATCCACGTGCACGTCCCCCAGGAGATGCTCCGGGACCTGCGCGTCACCACCGCGAAGGTGGAGGCCCGTCCGGGCGGAGAGAGTGTCACCGCGCTGGGCGAATTGACCTTCAGTGAGGACGCCTACGCGGAGGTGTCCTCGCCGGTCTCCGCGCGCGTGGCCTCCGTCGCCGTGACGACGGGCCAGGCCGTGAAGCAGGGCCAGCGGCTGGCGGAGCTCCAGAGTCCGGAGCTGGGCCGAGCCCGCGCGGACCTCCAGGCCACCCAGGCCCGCGCCACCGCCGCACGGCAGGCCGCGGACCGAAAGCGCACGCTGGCCGAGGAACGCATCGTCGCGCGCAAGGACGCGCAGGCCGCTGAAGCGGACGCGGCAGCCGCGGAGGCGGAGGTCGCCGCCGCGAAGGCCGCGCTCACGGCGTTGGGCGCGGGCAGCGCCAGCGGTGAGGGCACGTCCGGCTTCGTCCTCAAGGCGCCCATCGACGGCACCGTCGTGGAGCGCACCGCACGGCTGGGGCAGATGGCCGACCCGTCTCAACCGCTCTTCCGCGTGGGCGACCTGTCGTCGCTGTGGCTCATCGTCCACGCGTTCGAACGGGACGCCGTGCGCCTGAAGCCCGGCGCGGACGCGCGCGTCACCTTCGCCGCGTTCCCGGGCCAGGAGTTCACCGCGAAGGTGGGCCACGTGGGGCAGCGCGTGGATCCCCACAGCCGCACCATCCCCGTGCGCCTGGAGTTGGACAACGGCAAGGGGTTCCTGCGGCCGGGCATGTCCGCGTCCGCGTCCATCCCGCTGGGAGAGCCGGGCGCCACGCTCACGGCCGTGCCCGCGGCGGCGCTCCAGCGGCTGGAGAATGGCTGGGTGGCGTTCCTGCCCACGCCGGAGGCAGGCGTCTTCGAGCAGCGCGAGGTGGGCCGGGGCCGCAGCCTGGGCACGCAGGTGGAGGTCCTGAAGGGGCTCGCCGTGGGCGACGAGGTGGTGGTGGAGGGCGCGTTCCTGCTCAAGGCCGAGGTGGAGAAGTCCCAGGGCGGAGGCGATGAGCATGGACACTGATCCGCGCACGACGCTGCCGGGGCGCATCCTCCGCGCGTCCTTTTCTCGGCCCGGGCTGACGGTGCTCGTCGTCCTGGCGCTGGCGGCCTTTGGCGCGATGGCGCTCCGCAACCTGCGCCAGGACGTGTTCCCGGATCTGTCCGCGCCCATCTTCAACGTCATCGTGCAGAACGCGGCCATGGGCGCCGAGGAGCTGGAGACGGCGGTGGCCATCCCCATGGAGGTGGCGCTGGCGGGCCTGCCGGAGGTGCGCCGCATCCGCTCCACCTCGCAGCTGGGCGTCACGCAGGTGACGGTCGAGTTCGAACCGGACGCGGACTACTTCCGCAGCCGCCAGTACGTCGCGGAGCGCGTGGCGCAGGCCGCGAGCGAGCTGCCACCCGGCACCGACACGCCGCTCGTGTCCAGCCTCACCGGCCGGCTCAATGAGGTCTTCGAGTTCACGCTGGAGGCGGAGCCCGGCAGCGCGGACCTGATGGCGCTGCGCGACCTGGCGGAGTTCGACATCAAGAACCGGCTGCTCGCGGTGCCCGGCGTCGCGGGCGTGGAGCGGCTGGGCGGCTACCTGCGCCAGTTCCAGGTGCTGCTGGATCCGGATCAACTGGTGGCGCGAGGCATCACGCTGGACGAGGTGCAGCACGGCCTGGAGGGCGCCAGCGTCAACGCCTCCGGAGGCTTCATCACGCAGGGCCCCATGGAGTGGGCCGTGCGCGCGGTAGGCCGGGCGGAGACGGTGGAGGACCTGAACAACACCGTGGTCGCGCTGCGGGATGGGACGCCCGTGCTGCTGGGAGACGTGGCGGACGTGCGCGAAGCCCCCGCGCCGCGCCGGGGCATGGCGCACCGGCTGGACGGCGAGGTGGTGAGCTGCCGCGTGAGCAAGCAGTTCGGCGCCGACACCGTGCTCGTCGCCGAGGGCGTGCGCGCGGCCATCGACGAGCTGCGACGCTCGCTGCCACCGGGCGTGCATCTGCGCGTCGTCTATGACCAATCGGAGCTGGTGGGATCCGCGCTGGGAGGCGTGGGCCGGGCCATCCTGCTGGGCGCGTTCCTGGTGGTGGGCGTGCTCTTCCTGCTGCTCGGGGACTGGCGCGCGGCGCTCATCGTTACGCTCACCCTACCCCTGTCGCTGGCGCTTGCGGGACTGCTGCTCAAGGCGGCGGGCATCGGGTTGAACACGATGACGCTGGGAGGCCTCGCCATCGCGGTGGGCCTGTTGGTGGACGCGGCCATCATCGTCGTGGAGAACGTCATCCACGACCTGCGCGAGGGCAAGGGCCGCCGCTCGGTGCGCGACGAGGCGCTGGCGGCGGCGATGGAAGTGGGCCGCCCCATCGCCTACGCCACGCTCATCGTCGTCTCGGTGTTCATCCCGCTCTTCGCGATGTCGGGCATCGAGGGCCGCATGTACCAGCCGCTCGCGGCGGCAGTGGTGGCGTGCCTGGCCGCGTCGCTCGCGCTGGCGCTCACGCTGGTGCCGGTGGTGTCGGGACTCCTCTTGCGCGCGCCGCGCGAGGACTCGCCGGAGGATGTGTGGATCATCCGCAAGGTGAAGGCCGCGTACGCGCCGATCCTGGACAAGTGCATGCGCCACGCAGGCCTGGTGCGCGTGGTGGCGCTGGCCATCACCGTGCCTGCGCTGGGCCTGGCCTTCATGGTGGGCAGCGACTTCATGCCCCGGCTGGACGAGGGCGCGTTCCTGCTCCAGACGGTGCTGCCGGCGGAGGCGTCACTGGACGAGGTGGATCGCCTCAACCACCGCGTGGAGGACGTGCTGCGCGAGTTCCCGGAGGTGGAGGACGTGGTGCGCCGCACCGGCCGCGCCGAGCGCACCGAGGACCCGATGCCCCACACCCTGTCCGACGTGCTGGTGGTCCTCAAGAAGGACACCCTCGGAGGCCGCGAGACGCTGGAGTCGCGGATGCGCGAGGCGGTGGGGAAGGTGCCCGGCGTGTCGGTGCTCTTCACCACGCCGCTGGGGATGCGCATCGACGAGGGGCTGGGAGGCAGCCCCGCGGACCTCTCCGTGCGCGTCTTCGGGCCGGACCTGGACACGCTTTCGGAGCTCGCGGAGCGCACGCGCGCGTTGATGTCGAAAGTAGACGGCGTGGAGGATCTGCGGGTGGAGCGGCTGAGCGGCCTGCCGCAGCTGCGCATCGCGGTGAACCGCGCGGCGGTGGCGCGCGTGGGACTGACGCCCGGCGACGTCATCCGGGCCGTCCGCGTGGGGCTCGTGGGTGAGGAGTCCGCGCAGATCTGGCGAGGCCAGCGGCGCTACGACCTGGTGCTCCGGCTGGCGGATCACCGCCGGGGCGACGTGAACGCCATCCGCAACCTGCTGGTGGACGGGCACGACGGCACGCGCATCCCGCTGAGTCAGCTGGCCACCATCGAGGAGACCTCCGGCGCGGGGAGCGTGCGCCGCGAAGCCGGCAGCCGGCGCATCGCGGTGGAGGCGGGCGTGTCCGGCCGAGACCTGGGCAGCACGGCGGCGGAGGTGCGGGAGGTGCTGGCCACGCAGCTGAAGCTGCCCACGGGCTACTTCGTGGACGTGGGCGGCAAGGTGGAGAGCCAGGAGCGCGCGGCGCAGGCGCTGACGGTGGCCATCGCCCTGGCGCTGATGGCGGTGTTCGTCCTGCTCTACCTCGCGCTGGACTCGGTAGCGGAGGCGCTGGTCATCCTGGCCACGCTGCCGGACGCGTTCGTGGGCGGCATCCTCGCGCTGCTCATCGCGGGCGAGACGTGGAACGTGTCCAGCCTGGTGGGCCTCATCGGCCTGTTCGGCATCGCGGTGCAGAACGGCCTGGTGCTCGTGGCGCAGACGAAGGACCTGATGGGCCGGGGCAAGCCCTTCGCGGAGGCCGTGCGCGAGGCGAGCATCGGCCGCGTGAGGCCCAAGCTGATGACCGCGGGCACGGCCATCCTCGGGTTGCTGCCGCTGCTGGTGCTGCCGCTGCACGGGACGGAGATTGAACGTCCGCTGGCGGTGGTGATGGTCGGCGGGCTCGTCACGTCCACCCTCTTCACGCTGCTGGCCCTGCCCACGTTCTACGCGCTGGTGCACGGGTTCCAGGAGCGGTTCAAGGCGCGCAGGGCCGCTAGAAAGCTTCCGGCATGAGCCTGTCACCGGAAGCGATGGACGCGCTGCTGCGCCATCACCACGCGTTCCTCGCGTTCCTCACGCCGCGCGTGGGGAGCCAGGAGGCGGCGCGCGAGGTGTTGCAGGCCGCGTTCGTGAAGGGCATGGAACAGGGAGGCTCGCTGCGCGAGGAGCAGAGCGCGGTGGCCTGGTTCTACCGGCTCCTGCGCAACGCGCTGGTGGACCGCCACCGCCGGGGCCAGCGGGAGGTCACCACGCTGGAGTCCCTGGCCCACGAGCAGCCGCTGTCCACCGAGGACGCCAACGGCCTGGAGGCGACGGTGTGCGGCTGCGTGGCGGGGCTCGCGGGGACGCTCAAGCCCGAGTACGCGGAGGCCGTGCGCCGGGTGGACCTGGAGGGCCTCACCGTGGCCACGTACGCGCAGGAGGCGGGCATCTCCGCCAACAACGCCGCCGTGCGCCTGCACCGCGCCCGGAAGGCCCTGGGCGAGCAGTTGGTGGAGCTGTGCGGCCATTGCTGCGCGCAGGGCTGCGTGGACTGCGACTGCGCGCCCGCGTGAAAAATCAGGTGTAAGAGCGCGCGGGGCCGGGCGTCAGCCTGGGGGAACGCAGCTGGAGGTCTCCCATGGACGTCGCCACCTTCACCCGGCCGGCCCTGCCCGCCGCCACCCTCGCCTTCCTCCTCTTCGCCATGGTGTTGCCGTCTGTGCGCCTGCGCCGCCGCACGGGCCGCCCGGCGCTGGTGCTACACCGCTCCGGCCCGCCGCTCCAGCGGGTCATCGGCGTGGGCATGGCGCTGTTCATGGGGGCCATCGTGCTCTGGAGCGCGGCGCACCTGGCCATCGGTGAGCAGGCGTTGGGCGTTTGGCAGGTCCCTGGCGCGCTCCGGTGGACTGGCTGGGCCCTGGTGGCCGTGGGGTTCATCTTCACCGTGCGGGCCCAGGTGGAGATGGGCGCGTCGTGGCGCATCGGCATCGACTCGGACCGGACGGAGCTGGTGACGGGAGGCCTCTTCGGCGTCGTGCGCAACCCCATCTTCAGCGGGATGCTCGTCGTGGTGACGGGCATGGCGCTCGCGACCCCGAGCGCGTGGACCGTGATGGGCTGGCTCGACTACGTGCTGCTGGTGTCGCTCCAGGTGCGGCTGGAGGAGGAGCACCTGCTGCGCCTGCACGGCGACACCTATCAGCGCTACGCGGCGCGCGTGGGCCGCTTCATCCCCGGTGTGGGGCGGCTCGAAGCCCCCGGCCTGGACGCCGCGCCGCGCATCACAGTGTGACGTTGGCGGTCACACCTCGCACGAAGTGCCCATGCGAGCGTGTTCCTTCGGACGCCGTCATTCCGTGGGGTTGCGCTACCTGACGCGATGGCCCGACCCTTGCTCAACAGGGCACATCCTTTTTCGAGGTCTCGTGTGCATTGGAAATCCCCCTGGCTCTTCGTGGTTCTGCTGCTCGGTGGCTGCGCTTCCATCCAGAAGGAGCGCGGCCACATGGAAGTGGCGACACTCGTGGAGGAGCGAACGGGCTTGAAGACGCGCTGGAATCAAGGGACGCCGGAGGACGCGCAGGTGCAGCAACACCTGGATGCCCTGCTGGCCGGCGACCTCACGTCGGACCGTGCGGTGGAGGTGGCGCTGCTCAACAACCCCGCGCTCCAGGCGACGTACGAGGACCTGGGCGTGTCCCAGGCGGACATGGTGCAGGCCGGGCTGCTCACCAACCCGTCCTTCGACGGGAGCATCGGCTTCCCGCTGTCCTCGGACGGCATCACCGAGACCGAGTTCTCCATCGTCCAGAGCTTCGTGGACCTCTTCACGCTGCCCTTGCGCAAGCGCGTGGCGAAGGAGCAGTTCCAGGCGGACACGCTGCGCGTCGCGCACGAGGCGCTGGCCACCACGGCGGAGGTCCGACAGGCGTTCACGGAGGTGCAGGCCCGGCAGCAGCTGGTCGCGCTGCGCAGAGAGGTGTTCCAGGCAGCTGACGCGGCGGCGGACCTGTCCAACCGGCAGCGCGCCGCGGGCAACATCACGGTGCTGGCCCTGGCCACCGAACAGGCCTCGCTGGAGCAGGCGCGGTTGGAGCTGGCCCAGGATGAGCTGGCGCTGGTCGAAGCGCGCGAACACCTCACCCGCCTGATGGGGCTGTACGGCGCGAGGGTCCAGTGGACGCTGGCGCAGAAGCTGCCGGAGGTCCCCGCCGCCGAGTCCTCGCTGGAGCGCCTGGAGACGCTGGCCATCGAGCAGCGGCTGGACATCGACGCGGCCCGCAAGCAGACGTCGCTGTTGTGGAACGCGCTGGAGCTGGCGCGCAGCACGCGCTTCTTCGGCCGCGTGGAGGTGGGCGTGCACACGCACCGCGACGCGAACGGACCGCGCCTGCTGGGCCCCACGCTGTCGCTGGAGCTGCCCATCTTCGATCAACGTCAGGCGCTCATCGCGAAGCTGGAGGCGCAGCACCGCCAGGGAGAGAACCGGCTGACGGAGCTGGCGGTCAACGCCCGCTCGGAGGTGCGCGCGGCGAGGGCGAAGCTGGTGACGCTGCGGAACATGGCGGAGCGCTACCAGAAGGTCGTGCTCCCGCTGCGCACCACCATCGTCGAGGAGTCACAACGCCAGTACAACGCCATGCAGATCGGCCTTCCCGCCCTCCTCCTCGCGAGACGCGATCAGGTGGAGGCCTGGAGGGCGTACCTGGAGACGGTCCGCGACTACTGGATGGCGCGAGCCGACCTGGAGCGCCTCGTGGGAGGACGCCTGCCGTCCACCGCCGCGCCCGTCCCTGCTCCCACTTCTTCTCCCGAGCCCACCCATGAGAACCATGAAGCCCACTGACGAACCCCAGGGCCCCGCCGAGGACACGCGGTCCGAATCTCCCTCGCTCACCCGCCGAGGGCTGCTCGCGCGCACCGGCGCGACGTTGGCGACGGGCGCCCTGCTGATGCACGGCCGCGCCGCCCAGGCGCAATCGAGTGTGCCCGTGGCGAAGGCCCCGGCGGACACGGGCGGCAATGCGAGCCGTGGCTACCGCCCCGTCGTCGTGCCCAACGGCGCGAAGCTGCCGTGGAAGTACGTTGGAGGCGTGAAGGTGTTCCACCTGGTGGCCCAGGAGGTGGAGCACGAGTTCGCGCCCGGCCTCAAGGCCACGTGCTGGGGCTACAACGGCCACGTGCACGGGCCCACCATCGAGGTGGTGGAGGGCGACCGCGTGCGCTTCTACGTCACGAACCGGCTGCCCGCGTCCACCACGGTACACTGGCACGGCGTCCTCACCCCCAGCGGCATGGATGGCGTGGGTGGGCTGAACCAGAAGGCCATCGCGCCGGGAGAGACGTACCGGTACGAGTTCACGGTGCGTCAGTCGGGGACGTGCATGTATCACTCGCACCACGACGAGATGACGCAGATGGCGCTGGGCATGGTGGGCCTGTTCATCATCCACCCACGCAAGCCGGTGGGGCCAAGAGTGGACCGAGACTTCGCCATCATGCTGCACGAGTGGCGCATCGACCCGGGCACGCGGCGTCCGGATCCCAACGAGATGACGGACTTCAACATCCTGACGATGAACGCGAAGGCGTTCCCGGGCACGGATCCGCTGGTGGTGCGCAAGGGCGAGCGGGTGCGGATCCGCTTCGGCAACCTGAGCGCGATGGACCACCACCCCATCCACCTGCACGGCTACCAGTTCCGCATCACGGACACGGACGGAGGCCGCATCCCGGAGAGCGCGCAGTGGCCGGAGACGACGGTGCTGGTGCCCACGGGGAGCACGCGCACCATCGAGTTCGTGGCGGACGAAACCGGTGACTGGGCCATGCACTGTCACATGACCCATCACGTGATGAACCAGATGGGTCACGAACTGCCGAACATGATCGGAGTGAAGCCCGGAGGCCTGGACGCGAAGGTGCGCCCACTGCTGCCCGGCTACATGACCATGGGACAGACGGGCATGGGGGACATGGCGGGCATGCACCACATGCCCATGCCCGCGAACTCCATCGCCATGGTCGGAGGCAAGGGCCCCTACGACGAGATCACCATGGGAGGCATGTTCACGATCCTCAAGGTGCGCGACCGGCTGGAGGGAGATGGCGATCCCGGCTGGTACACGCCGCCGCCGGGGACGCTGGCGCAGCTCGCCCAGGCGGACGAGCTGCGCCGGGACGGCATCGACGTCTAGGCAGCCAGACCGCCCTCACGCCTGACTGCCGCCCGGGGGTTGAGGCACATCCTCAATCGGTCCTTCTGTTGCATCAGGGGCCCGCGGCGGCCACCTTGATATCAACTGCCTGGCAATGCCCGCTGGCGTCCGCGCTGCTCGTGTCTGGAATCCGCCAGGGATTGTGTGGCCCCAAGGGATTCTGATGACAGGGGAAGGACCATGGCGAGCATCGCGGAGGCCATCCGGAGCCATCACTCGGAGATCATCCAGTGTTGGATGGACGAGGCGACCCGGGCCGCATCAGCCCGCGGCCTGGACCAGCCCGAGTTCAGGAACGTCATCCCCATCTATCTCGCTTCCCTCGTGGAAGCGCGGGCATCGGGCGGTGATGGCGACAACCAGCAGCGGCAGCACGTCGAAAGTCATGTGTCCGCACGGCTTCGCCAGGGCTTCCATGTGGCGGAGGTCGTCGAGGAGTTCGCCATCCTGGGACGGTGCATCACCCAGACCTGGGCCACGACGCCTCCCGGCGAGCGGCCCGACGGACACGACGTCGAGCGGCTCTACACCGAGCTGAACGTCGCAATGGAGTCCGTCGCGGACCTCTTCGGCAAGCACCTGCTGGAAGAAGAACAGACGGAGAAGCGCTACCTGCGGCTCCTCCAGAAAGTGGCCGGCGAGGCCCTCAGGCTGGACGAACCGGGCAGCCGGAACCAATTGAAGGAGCTGCTCGAAATCATCCTGGAGGCCATGGGCGCCCAGAGCTGCGCCTTGTTGCTGTACGCGCCAGAGGACGAGCGCCTGGTCACCGCGGCCTCCGCGGGAGCCGGCAACGAGCAACTGGAACACTACGCGACCTCCCTGGACCCCAAGTCCTTTCCCGGGAGCATCGTGGAGGCGGGCGAGGAGACCTGCTCCCTCCGGGACGCCACGACCACGAAGATCGAGGTGAGCGAGTCGCTCCGCCAGGGAGGGCTCCACTCCCTGCTCGGGGTCCGGCTGCCCGCCTACCGGGCCCTGACGGGCGTGCTCTACGTCGGGCTGACCGACACCCGTGAGTTCACCGGCCGGGAGAAGCAGCGGCTCCAGACGCTGGGCCAGCACCTGAGCGTCCACCTGGAGAACGCCCGGCTGTACACGAACCTCCAGGAGAAGGTCGAAGCGCTCGAGACCGAGCGCGGCCTCCGCGAGCAGTTCGTCACCATCCTGGCCCATGATCTCCGTGGCCCCTTGTCGACGGCGAAGATGGCGGCGCACGCGCTCCTCCGGGCTCCGGAGAAGCTGGAGGCGCGACGCGACCTGGCGCTGCGGATCGACCAGAACATCGAACGGGCGGACCAGATGGTACGGGACCTGCTCGACGCCAATCGCATCCATGCGGGCCAACGGCTGCCGCTCCGGCTAGACACGTGTGACCTGGGAAGAATCGCCCACGATGTCGTCGAGGAGCTGACGATGCTCCACGGAGAGCGCTTCGTGCTCGAGGCGGAGGAGCACGTCCGGGGCATCTGGAGCGCCGAGGAGCTGCGCCGCGCCTTGTGGAACCTGGGCACCAACGCCCTCAAGTACGGAGCGGCCGACAGCCGCATCACCTTCACTGTCACGGCGACCGGCGAGCAAGCGCAAGCCTCCGTGCACAACCAGGGGCCGACGATCGCGCGTGCCGACCAGGCGGCCATCTTCAAGCCCTTCATCCGGACCCGCTCCGCGAAGACGGGGCCGTCGAAGGGCTGGGGACTGGGACTGGCGCTGGTGTGGGGGTGCGCCCAGGCGCACGGTGGAAGGGTCGAGCTGACGAGCGACGCCGACACCGGAACGACCTTCCGCCTGATGCTGCCTTGGGACGCCCGCCCGTTCCAGGCGGACCCGAACGGGTCGGAGCGCGCCGGACGGGATTCGGGCCACCCCTGACAGGAGGCCGACATGAAGGAGGTTCCCCCTCCATGGTCCCCTTCTTCTTCGCATCCCATTGGTCCCTGAGCGTCCTCTTCCAGAGCCTCTTCCAGCATGAGCGAGCTGTTCCAGAACCATCACCACACCCGGCCAGCGAGCCCGGACTTCGCCGCCAGGCGCTTCGAGCTGGATCCCACGTGGCAGGTGATGCGGCTGCTCGCCCGGATGAAGCTCATCCGGCTCACGCCTGCTTCGCTGGGCAGGCATACGGAGCCCTGTCCGTCACCCTTGCGGATGGATGACGGCACTTCGCTCGCGGCATCCCCATCTTTGTGAGTGAACGGAGGAACAGCCCTCATGCAATTCGCGGAAAGCGTCGTCCAGGGCCGCGTGGTCGTCGCGGCCGGAGGACAGGTGCTCGGGAACGTGGAGACCCTGTCCATCGACAGCGAGACCTGGAAGATCGACTCCATCCAGGTGAAGTTGACTTCGGAAGCTTCCGAGCAGTTCGGCGTCTACTGGAACTACTTCCACGCGGGGCGCATCTACGTGCCGACGCGACTGGTGCATTCGGTGAGTGACACCGTGCTCCTCTCCGTCAGCATCGATGAACTCCGTGAGGTGCTCTCCCAGGACACCGCCAGCGCCCCCAGCTGAGCACGGCTTTACTCCTCCGGGCCCGTCCACTACGAGAAGCCCGATGAAGAACGGCTTCTGCTGGTACGAGTTGCGCTCCCCCAGGCCCGACGAGGCGCGGCGCTTCTACTCGACCGTGTTGGGGACGGACGTCGCGTGGGAAGTCTCCTTGCTGCCCGAAGCCGCCGCCGCCCGTGGTGCACCAGGTCACTGGCTGGGACACATCCACGTTCCCGACCTGGAGTCCTCCGTGGAGCGCTTCGTCGCGCTCGGCGCGGAGCGGCTCGGGCCGCCCCGGAGGTCCGCGGAGGGTGTCGCTTCCACCGTGCTGCGGGATCCACTGGGCGCGGTCGTCGCCCTGACCTCACGGACCGGACGAGACACACACGCGGAGCTGGCGTGGCACGAGTTGCACACGGCCGACCAGGCCCGCGCCTTCGCCCATTACCGCGACCTGTTCGGCTGGCGTCCCACGGAAGCACTCCAATTGTCTCCTGAGGTCGGGACGTATCAGCAGTTCACGTGGCGGGACGACGGGCGCAGCGTGGGGGCGGCCTGCAGCACCGCGCGCCTCCCGCACATCCATCCGCACTGGCTCTTCTACTTCGCTGTCGACGACCTGGACCGGGCGCTCGCGGCGGTCGTCGAAGGTGGAGGGCTCGTGGCCAACGGCACGCACGTCATGCCCGATGGAACACGCGTCGCCCCGTGTGAGGATCCGCACCGCGCCGCGTTCGGCCTGCGTCAGGCGCCGTAGCGAGTGCGCTGACACATCAACCCGGAAGAACTTGAAGCCCTGTTCAGCTTTACAGGCTTGATGGAGTACATTCGCGGTCCCCTCGGAGGCTCCCCATGACCGCCCCTCTGCCGACGCTGGAACGCCTTCCTCGTGGAGCGCTCACGTTGTTCCGCATCCGGGCGCTCCTGCGCATGGGCATCTACGGTGGAATCGCGTTCGCCGTGGCGCTGGGGTTGAGCTTCGCTGGCAACGAGCACTGGCCGTTCCTGTTGCCGTGCGCGGTGGTGCTGGGATTGAGCGTGTTGACGTCGTGGTATCCGCAACGCGCGCATGAGCGCTGGGGCTGGGCGCTGCGCGAGCACGACCTGGTCATCTCCCACGGCGTGCTCCTGCACGAAGTGGTGTCCATCCCCGCCGGGCGCATCCAGCACGTGGACGTGCACCAAGGCCCCATCGAGCGGTCACTGGGGCTCGCGCGCCTGCAGATCTACACGGCCGCGGGCAGTGGCGCGGACGGTGAGATTCCCGGATTGACGCGGGAGACCGCGGACGCCCTGCGTGAGCGATTGGTGCGCCGCGAGGCCGACGATGTCGTTTGAGCCGGTGGCGCTAGCCGCACCGGAGGAGGTGTCCTGGAAGCGGCTGAGCGCGAAGGCGCCGCTCGCGGCGTTGGTGCCCCTGTCGGGGACGATTGGCCGCATGCTCCTCGGCGCGCTGTTGCCCACGTACTTCGCGGGTGAGCGCGGCTTGCCGGTGGTCCTCTGGGTGATCGTGCTGAGCATGGCCGTGCTGCTGCTCGCGGCCATGCTCTATGAAGTGGCCACGACGAGCTACCGCGTGGTGGATGCCCAGCTGGAGATCCGGTCCGGCGTCTTCACGCGCACCTCACGTTTCATCGAAGCCGCGCGGGTGCAGAACACGGAGGTCTTGCAGCCCTTCGTGTCGAAGCTGCTCGGGCTGGTGGAGGTGAAGGTGGAGACAGCCTCCGGAGGCAAGGCGGACGGCCATCTGCGAGGACTGACGCCGGAGGAGGCACAGGCGTTGATCCACGCACTCCAGACCGTGCGAGGCGGAGGCACGGCGACGGTGCTCCTGCCCGGCGAAGCCGGGCAGGAGGAACGCGTGCTCTCCGAAGCCCACCTGGGAGGCCTGCTGCTCTACGGCGCGACCGCGCTGGGGTTGGGCGTCATCGCGGTGGTGATGGGCGCGTTGCATGAAATCACCGAGACCTTCCACAAGCTGCTGCTGCCGTGGATGGAGGCGCACTGGGACGCAGTGGCGGCGCCGGGCATGGGCTGGCTGGCCGCGACGGTGGCGGCGCTCGCGGGGTTGTTCGGCCTGTGGCTGGTGAGTGGCGCGCGAGCCGTGTTGCAGTTCCACGGCTTCCGTCTGGTGGACACGGGCACGCACCTGCGAGCGGTGGGAGGGCTGATCACCCGCCGGCAGGTGACGGTGCGGCGGGCGCGCATCCAGCAGGTGGTGCTGGATGAACCGCTCCTGCGCCGCACGCTGGGCTTCGGTTCGGTGGAGGTGGAGACGGCGGGCGTCCGCACGGGCAAGGAGGCCTCGGACCGCGCGGAGCTGTTGGTGCCGGTGGTGCCCACGGCGCGCATGCCGGAGTTGCTGCGGGAGTTCGTGCCTGAGCTGCCTGATGCGATGCCATTCCAGCGAGCGCATCCCAAGGCACTCCTGCGGGCACGCGTCCGCGCGGTGGGCCTGAGCGTGTTGGTGGCGGCGCCAGCGACCTGGTTCTGGGGAGCATGGGGCGCGGTGGCATGGCTGCTGCTGCCCGCGCAGTTGCTGGGCGCCTGGTTCGACTGGCGCTTCCAGGGATGGCTCATCACGGAAGCCCTGGTGGTGGTGCGACAGGGCTTCTGGCGCAGGCGCACGACAGTGGTGCAGCGCTCCCGCATCCAGTCTGCCCGCGCGATACAGGGGCCACTGGAGCGAGGCTACGGTATTGGACACGTGCGCATCGACGTGGCGGGCTCCCACGTCGTCCTGCCCAGCGTGGGCTGGCAAGAGGCCCAGTCGCTCATCGACGTGCTTCCTGCCCGGCGTCCCGCGCGTCGCATTTCGCCTGCACGGCTTCCCGGATAGGCCTACGCCCCCCGTTGCTTCAACCGCAGGATGGAGTCATTGACCTCCAGGACGTCCAACGTCTGGGCTGGCTGGACGTCTCCGTCGAAGTGGATCCGAAGGCGACCATTCCCCTCTTCTGTCCAGCTGCCCCGGATGGGCTGCGCGGCGTCCCCCCGGCCGATGGCCCACTCGATGAATGATCCATCGGGCCTGAACTCGATGCCGCCGCGGCCACGTGCCCGCGGAAACGCGTAGTCCGTCGGCCTGTACACCGCCGCCCCGGGGGCATCCTCCTCGAAGGAGTGCCCCCAGCGGCGGAAGAGAGATGTTGGCAGCGAGCTCATGCGCGCCCGTGAATGCCCGCGCTCGTGGGACGGATGTCACGCGCCGCCTGCGGCAACGGCAGGGGTGCCGCCATGACGCCTTCACGCAAGGTCGTGAGGGTGCCGCCCAGCGACTCCCAGCCGGTGAGTGACGGCCACCAGGCATTGCCATCCCAGGCCTTGTGGTACAGCGCCGAGTCCGTTCCCAACACGAAGATGTCCAGCCGGTCCGGCCCCCAGGAAACCGCCTTGGGAGGACTCGCGCACAGACCGCCCAGCGACTCCCAGTCAGTGGGTGACGGCCACCAGGCATTGCCATCCCAGGCCTTGTGATACACGGCCGAGTCCGTTCCCAGCATGAAGACATCGAGCCGGCCCGAGCCCCAGGAGACCACCGACGGGGCGCTCGCGCACAGGCCGCCCAACGACTCCCAGTCGGTGGGTGACGGCAACCAGGCAGTCCCGTCCCAGGCCTTGTGGTACAGCACCGAGTCCGTTCCCAGCACGAAGACGTCCAGCCGGTCCGGGCCCCAGGAGACCGCTGTCGGAGGACTCGCGCACAGGCCGCCCAGCCCCTCCCAGTCGGTGAGCGACGGCCTCCAGGCAGTCCCGTCCCAGGCCTTGTGGTACAGCGCCGAGTCCATTCCCAGCACGAAGATGTCGATCCGGTCCGGGCCCCAGCAAACCGCCGCCGGAGGACTCCCGCACACGCCGCCCAATCCCTCCCAGTCGGTGGGCGATGGCCTCCAGGCAGTCCCATCCCAGGCCTTGTGGTACAGCGCCGAGTCCGCTCCCAGCACGAAGACATCCAGCCGGTCCGGTCCCCAGGAGCAGGCCCTTGGAGGACTCCCGCACAGGCCGCCCAATCCCTCCCAGTCGGTGGGCGTCGGCCACCAGGCCGTGCCGTCCCAGGCCTTGTGATACAGCGCCGAGTCCATTCCCAGCACGAAGACGTCGAGCCGGTCCGGGCCCCACGATGCGACCTCCGCGAGGCTCTTGCATCTGCCGCCCAGGGACTCGTAATCCGTCAAGGAAGGGCTCCAGGCCGTGCCGTCCCAGGCCTTGTGGTACAGCGCCGAATCCATTCCCTGCACGAAGATGTCGAGCCGGTCGGTGCCCCACGACACGATGGGCCCGGCGGGAGTGATCCGCGGAACCGACGCGGTGACGAACGACTGTCGGGGTCCATCAAGGCAGGCATCCAACCGTTCAACCTGCCCCAGCGAGAACATCACCATGCTGAGGTCGTCGACATAGTCCATGTAGTTCATGAACATGTCGCCATTCGGTCCATTGTTGCAGCTGATGCACGGGAAGTTCGGGACGCCCGTGTTCGGCCCCGCCTGGTTCGGAGTGTCGAGGACCTCATCCGACCCTTTGCAGCCGGTCCCGTCATCTCCCCAGATATGATACATATTGAACCAGTGGCCAATCTCATGCGTCGTCGTGCGCCCGAGATTGAAGGGAGCCGCCGCCGTCCCTGTCGTACCGAAGGCGGTGTAGGTGATGACAACGCCGTCGGTGGCGGCTGGCCCTCCAGGAAACTGGGCATATCCCAGGAGTCCGCCCGCGAGATTGCAGACCCAGAGGTTGAGGTACCTGTCGGCAGGCCATGGGTCGGCTCCGCCCGTTGCCTGTGACTTGACCCGGTCGTCACTCTGGAAGGACGCGGTGTTCGTCTGGGTCCGCGTGATTCCCTGGGTGGGACCACCATCCGGTGCGCGCGAGGCCAGGAAGAACTCCACCCTCGCGTCAGCGATCAGGCCCTGAAATGCCGCGGGGACCTGTGAGATGTCTGGGTTTTTCTCCCGGAAGTCCAGGTTGAGCACGTCCATCTGGCTCTGGATCTGCGCGTCAGAGATATTCTGCTGCGCGGTATTCCAGACGACATGGACCACGACAGGAATCTGGACGACGCCCTGGCGCTCCTGTTTTCGTTGTCCGCGCTGAAAGGCCAGCACCAGGTTCTCGATGCGGTCTCGTGCCTTGACGTAATCGGGAAGGGTGCTGAGGAGGCGGCGATGAACATCCATGGTGCCGCACTTGCGCAGGGGCCTCGGCGGGCCGTCCCGGGGACCCATACCGCCATGCCCACCCTTGCCAGCGCCATTGCCGGTGGAGGGGCTCATCGCCCGCATTCCTGGCGCGGCTCCCGTGGCCATGCCACCGCCCATGGCACCTGCCGAGCTTCCACCCATGGCGCCTGGCATCGAGCTCCCCTGACTGGTGGCAGCCTTGCCGCCCATTGCCTGGGTGTCGGCCCTCCCCATTCCCCCTTGTTGTGGAGAGCGGGGTGTCGGGTTCTTCATCCCATCCTTGCGTGAGTCTTTCATCCGGCCTCCAGACCTGGCGTCCTCCGCTAACGTGGTGGGTCTGCCAATGCGTCGCAAGGGTTTGCGCCCCCTGGAGAGGAACTCATGCGCGAAGGGGTCTTGGCGCTGTGCGCGGTCTTGATTGTTTCAGGATGCGCGAGCGTGGAGGCGCCCGAGCGCCATAGTGGTTCGCATGTGCTTCGCCAGAGGGCGGCCTTCGCACCAACGGACTCGCCGGAGCGTCGGCGCGCCCCTGACACGCGGCTCCGGAGAGGCGGTCAACCGTCCGCGCCCCTCACCCATCAGGCCGTCATCGAAGTCCTTGGGGAGGTGAAGGACACCGTGGATGGCGTCGCCCGGACGCTCCCCAGGCTCGCTGCGAACACGAAGGGCCTGGGAGGTTCCGACGGTATCTTCACCCGTTACACCGACTACGGCTCCATCCAGGTGCCATGGCTGCGGGGCGCGACGGCGAGAGTCACCTCGCTCGCGGACGCATCGGAGACGATCGAGGACGAGGACATGCGAGCAGGAATCCTCCGCCTGACAGGTCCGCGCATCGAGGCTGTCATGTCAGGAGCGATGCTTCTGGCCACGTGGCTCGACTTCCTGCGGCTCGCGGAGGTCATTCAGCAGGAGTGCCCCTTTTACGGAGTCGAGCGGCTGTTCGTGGACCTGGACCGTGTGCGGAAACGGATCGAGCCCGCCATGACGTCGCTCGCGTCGATGGACTCCGACAAGGTGCAGGCTACGGCGACCGCGATGCCCGAACTGATGGGGCAACTCAGCCGAGAGTTTCAGACCATCCAGGAAGACGCACGCGTAGCAATGGAGCGCGGCGGGCGGGTCGTCGCGGCGGCCCAGTTCCTCGAAATGGTCACGCTGGTATCAGCCCTGAAGGCGACGCTGCCCAGGCCGCCCCCCGCTGCGCCCGTCACGCTCGGTGTGGGGTTCGTGATGGGCTCGGGAGGCGTGATGCTCGGTTCGCGCATCGTCGTCACCGCCGAGTGGGTCGAGCGGATGCGCAGGCTGGTGCAGGCGGGCGTCATCTCCGCGCCCGTCGTCGGCGCGGCGGTCCGGATCCACGCGGGTCAGGTGCTGATGGCGCAGGCAAAGCAGGACCTGCCCAAGGGAGTGCGCGAGGCGCTGGGAGACAGTCCAGAAGTCCGCGCCATGCACGAGACCGGCAGGGCCGGAGCCGGGATGTCCAGCGCACCGAAGCACCACGTCCTGCCGCAGGAGCATCGCGAGTGGTTCGAGAAGCGCGGGTTCACGGGCGAGATGAGCATCGACCAGTTCTGCGTCCGGCTGGAGCAGTCACACCACGAAGCGATTCACGGCGGCGGCGACTGGAGGCTGGGACGCCTGTGGCCCAGGGAGTGGAACCAATTGATCATGAGTGAACTCCGCAAAGCGGAAACCCGTTTTGGCCAGACGTTGACGCGAAACGAGGTCCTGGACATCGTGGCGCAGTACATGAACATCTACGACATTCCGGTGCGCTTCGTTCCCTCGAGACGGCGATGACCGACGGACGCTCGTGGCAGGGAAACTGGAAGGTTCGACTCTATGAGCGAGTCCGCGAACGCGGTCACACCTCGCTCTCGGACTTCGCCAACTCGCGTCCCACCGTTCCCTTGCAGAAGCTCGCATCGGAACTCGGCAAGGACGATGTTGCCGTGATTCAGGTCTTCCACGGTCTGCTCTCCGAGGCGGCGCACCGTCGGCAGGTGACTCGCCTTCTGCGCGATGTCTTCGCGCGCGAGTTGGCAGGGGATTTTCCCGAGGGCTGGCCCGTCATCACGGATGAGGCGACCCGGTTCCAGGTGATCAAGCTGATTGCCCGCTTGGGCGCCTTCACGCCAGAGACCCACGAGGCGCGCGTCACCCGGGCAGGTGACTCACTTCTCGCGTCACCTCCTCCGCCCGGCTGGCACCCGCTCGGTCCAGATGACGAATTGCTCCTCATGATTCTTCCAGACGATGAGGCGTGATCTTCGCGGAGCAACTCCAGCTTCGCTTCTTGTCGGAGGGCAACGATGACCGACGGACGCTCCTGGCGTGGCGACTGGAAGGCACGTCTCTGCGAGCAGGTTCGCGAGCGCGGTTACGATTCGCTCACTGCCTTCGCCGATGCGCGCCCCACTGCTTCGCTGGTGGAACTGGCAGAGGATTTGGGAAAGGGCGACATCGCAGGTGCCCAGATCCTGAGCGGGCTGTTCGCCGAGGCAGAGCAGCGCAACCATGTCACTCGGTTTGTACGCGGCATACTCGTGCGCATGCTTTCGCAAAGCCTTCCCCAAGGCTGGCCAGCCGTGACGGATGATGCGTCACGGTTCGCGGTCGCCAAGGCGCTCGGCCGTTGGAGCGGTTACACGCCAGAGTCCCACCAGCAGCGTGCGGATCAGCTCATGGCGGCGCTACGCGCGCACCCGCCGCCACCCGGCTGGCGCCCACTCGACCCCGACGACGCACTCCTCCTCACGCTCCTGCCCGACCACGAAGCCTGATCCGCGTCACCCCGCGCGCACACCCAGCGCCTTCATCCAGATCACGACCGCCACCGCCCCCGCGTCCGGAACCCCCTTCGCGCGCTCACCCAGGTAGCTGGCCCGGCCCAGTCGCGGCGACATGCTCGCGGTCGCCTCCGCGCCCTGCTCCGCCGCGTGCGTCGCCTCCGCCCACGCCTCCCCCAGCATCTTCCCCTCCCGGACCGCGCGCACGAGCGACACCGCCGCCGGGTGCAGCGCATCCACCATCGTCCGGTCTCCCGGCTTCGCCCCGCCCAGCTCCGATACCGCTTCCACACCCACTTCGAACGCCTTCGCCCAGGCCGCTGCGTCCGACGGCTTGCTCGCCAGGAAGCGCGCCGCACGCAGCAGCGCCGTCGCGTAGAACGGCCCGGAGCTGCCACCAATGGCCCGGCGCAACGCCTGTCCCAGCTCCGTCAACGCACCCGACGGCGTGGCCCACGCCCCCTCCGGCAACGCGCGGATCGCCGCCGCGCCACGCGCCAGGCTCAAGCCCAGGTCCCCATCCCCCGCCTTGCTGTCCAGCTCCGTCAGCCGAGCCTCGGCCGCGTCCCAGGCGTCCGCCACCGCCAACGCCGCCGCCCGCACCTGTGGCATCTCTGGCTGCGGCTTCGGATGCCCCTTCACCGTTGGCAGCGCGGCGCGCGTGGGCACCACCTGGCGCCGCGTCACCACCTGCCCCCGACCCGGCCACGCTGGCGCCTCCGTCGGCGCGTCCAACCGCGCGAGCCGCGAGTCATCCACCTTCAGCAACGTCAGCGAACACCCCGGCATCTCCAACGCCGACAGGAACGTGCCCTGCCACGCGCGCTCCACCGTCACGCCTCGCTCCGCCAGGAACGCCAGCGCCCGGCGCGTCACGATGGCCAGCTCCATGGGCGGCGTCCCTCCCAGCCCATTCACCATCAACGCCACCCGGTCGCCCCGGGCCACCTTCCGGTCCTCCACGATGGTCGACAACAACGTGTCCGCCAGCACGTCCGCGGGCTGCAACGCCACGCGACGCACGCCCTGCTCGCCGTGGATGCCCAGCCCCAACTCCACCTCGCCCTCCCCCAACGTGAAGCCCGGCCGGCCCGCCGCTGGCACCGTGCACGGCCCCAGCGCCACGCCCATGCTGCCCAGCGCCGCAGCCGCTTCGGAGGCCTCGCGCGCCACCTCCGCCAGCGACGCTCCCGCCGCCGCCGCGGCCCCCGCCACCTTGTGCACCAGCACCACGCCAGCAATGCCCCGGCGCCGCTCGGGCTCCACCGTGTCCCGCAGCGCCACGTCGTCCGCCACCACCACCACTTCCGTCGGAATCCCCTCCGCTCGCGCCAGCTCCGCCGCGAGCCCGAAGTTGAGCCGATCCCCCGTGTAGTTCTTCACGATGAGCAGCGCCCCCGCCGTCCCCGCCACTGCTCGGATCGCCGCCAGTACCGCGTCCGTGCTGGGCGACGTGAACACATCTCCCGCCACCGCCGCGTGCAGCATCCCCGTCCCCACGTAGCCCGCGTGCGCCGGCTCGTGGCCGCTGCCCCCACCCGACAACACCGCCACCTTCCTCGCCCCCAGCGCCGCCGGCACGTCCGCGCGCACCACCACCGTCTCCCCCTCCAGCAACGCCTGGCCCGGCGCCAGCGCCACGAACCCCTCCAACATCTCCTGGACCACCGCGCGCGGCGCATTGACGAGCTTCTTCACCATCGACTCCTGGGTCGGAACGAACGGGGATGGACTGCGCTCCAATACCGACCCTTCCGCCCCCATTGCAGCCCGTCAAGCCGGACGTACACCGCAAGGCCGTGGAGAGACGTTTGCGTCACAGAACCCGCTTTCCCATTGACTCCGGAAGATTTCTGAGGATGATTCTCATTATCATTCGCTGAGCTGTAACAAAAACACGGCGGTCCGGCGAGAAGCGCGCCCGGACCCGGCCGAGCTTCGCCTGGCATTGCCGGGACGGGCCATGGCCGACGTGTGTCTGGATTCAGGTGATTGTCTTGAGTGCTCCATCCCCCGCCCCGCGTGAGCGCACGCTGCTGTGGCTGCTCGCGGCGGTGCAGTTCACCCACGTCGTCGACTTCATGATGCTGATGCCGCTGGGCCCGTTGCTGATGCAGCGGCTCTCGCTGTCGGCGACGCGGTTCGGAGCGCTGGTGTCCGCGTACACACTCGCGTCCGCGGCCATGGGCGTGCTCGGCGTGTTCTGGCTGGATCGCCAGGAGCGCAAGCGCACGCTGCTGATGCTCTACGCGGGCTTCATCATCGCCACGCTCCTGTGCGGCGCGGCCACCGGGGCCACGGGCCTGCTCATCGCTCGCACCGTCGCCGGAGGCTGCGCGGGGCTGATGGGCGCCGTCGTCATCGCCATCGTCAGCGACACCGTGCCCGCGGAGCGCCGGGGCCAGGCCATTGGCACCGTGATGACGGCCTACGCGCTGTCCGCCGTCGCGGGCGTGCCGCTGGGCCTGGGCCTCGCGAACCTCGGGGGTTGGCGCGCGCCGTTCATCGTCCTCGCGGCGGTCGCGGGCTTCGTGTGGCTGCTGCTCCTTCGCTTCCTGCCTCGCGTGGACGGACACCTGTCCCAGGCGTCCGGCGCCTCCGCCACCGCGGGCTTCACGCCCCGGCTGGCCATGGGCTGGGGCCTCACCTTCACCGTGGTGTTCGCCAGCTTCCTGCTGATCCCCTATCTGGGCGCCTTCATGGTGGGCAACGTGGGCCTGTCCCTCACGGACCTGCCCTGGGTGTACCTGGCGGGCGGAGCGGCCACCTTCGTGAGCTCGCGCTGGATTGGCCGGTTGGCGGACCGCATGGGCCCTGCTCGCGCGCTGGGGTTGCTGCTGGTCGCCACCATGGCGCCGCACCTGCTCTTCACCCACCTGCCTCCGTCTCCGCTGCCGGTGGTGGCCGTCGTGTTCGTGCTCTTCATGACGCTCACCTCCGGCCGCGCCATCCCCACCATGGCGCTGGTCGCGTCGCAGGTGCCGCCGTCCATCCGGGGCCGCTACCTCGCGGTCAACATCGCCGCCAGCGACGGGGCCTCCGGGCTCGCCGCGTGGATGGGCGGACTGCTGCTCACCACCTCGCCGGACGGCACGCTCATCGGCT
Organism: Corallococcus exiguus; assembly: GCF_009909105.1. Lineage (NCBI taxonomy): Bacteria > Pseudomonadati > Myxococcota > Myxococcia > Myxococcales > Myxococcaceae > Corallococcus > Corallococcus exiguus. Next base: position 1,054,941 of record NZ_JAAAPK010000002.1, on the reverse strand, counting down.
TCGCGCAGCTGGGCTGGCTGGCCGTGGCCATCTCCGCGCTCGCGCTCGGGCTGCTGTGGACCTTCGTGGGCCGCGCCGTGCGGCTGGACGCGACGCCCGCGCCCTGAATCCCTCTTCACCCCTCACCAGGACCCTTCCATGTCCCAGACAGCACCCCGTCACCCATCCCTGCCTCGCCCCATCGTGGGTGAGCTCAAGCTGGAGCGCTCCAACCAGCTGCTCGCCGAGGCCCGCAAGTGGGTCCCCGGCGTCACGCAGACGATGATGAAGAAGCCGGATCACTTCGCCCCCGGCGCCTTCCCCGTGTTCCTCGCCAAGGGCAACGGCGCCCTGGTGGAGGACGCGGACGGCCAGGAGTACATCGACTTCATCCAGGCGCTGGGCGCCAACATGCTGGGCCACAACCACCCGGCCGTCGCGGAGACGATCCGCAAGCACCTGGCGGAAGGCATCATCCACTCGCTGCCCACGCCGGTGGAGGTCTCCTCCGTGAAGGCGCTGGTGGAAGTGATTCCCGGCGCGGAGATGGCCCGCTTCTTCAAGACGGGCGCGGACGCCACCTCCGCCGCCGTGCGCCTGTCGCGCCACCTCACCGGCCGCGAGCACATCGTCACCGTGGGCTACAACGGCTGGCACGACCACTTCATGTATGACACCCCGGGCGTGCCCCCGACGGTCGCGAAGCTCACCACCCGCCTGCCCCTCTTCACGCCCCCGGACGAGCCCGCGCTCATCGAGCACATCGAGAAGCACGGCGCCCAGCTGGCCTGCGTGCTGCTGGCCATCCCGTACAACCGCACCGTCACCCGCGAGTTCCTCCTCCAGGTGAAGGAGACCTGCGCGAAGCACGGCGTGCTGTTCGTCCTGGACGAGGTCGTCACCGGCTTCCGTCTGGCTTTGGGCGGCGCGCAGCAGTATTTCAACATCCAGGCGGACTTCGTCACGCTGTCCAAGGGCATCGCCGCGGGCATGCCCCTGTCCGCCATCGCGGGCCCGGAGAAGTATCTGTCGCGCCTGAGTGAGCTCCAGGTGTCCACCACCTTCGGCGGTGAGATGCTCTCACTGGCCGTGTGTGAGGCGGTCATCAAGGAATACCGCACCACGAACTACGTGGAGCACATCGCCAACCTGGGCCGCCGCCTGCGTGACGGCGTCAACGCCCACGCGCGTGAGACGGGCTCCAGTCTGGAAGTCATCGGCTACTACGCCGTGCCATTCTTCCGCTTCAGCAAGGTCATCCCCGAGCACATCGAGAAGATGATCCCCTTCCAGGCCGGCATGGCTCGCCGGGGCGTCATCCTCCGCCGCGACCTGAACTTCATCAGCGCCGTGCATACCGCGGAGCAGATTGAACACACCATCGCCGCCGCCGGAGAGGTGCTCCGCGAGACGGCCGCCGCCAGGGCCAGCGCCGCCTGAGACTGAAACAATCGCTCAACCACCGCCCGTGAAGCCAGACGTCGGGCGGTTCCCTGCCTCAGCCACCTTGACAGGAATTCGTGGCCATGGCACTTCCCGGCCCTGAAGATGAGAATGGTTCTTATTTTCATTCAAAAAATCCAGGCGAGCGGCGGATGGCTTCGACGACGGGACACGCGGTGGTGACGGGCGCGGCGCAAGGCATTGGCGCGGCGGTGGCGCGCAAGCTGGCGCGCACGATGCCCGTCGCGGTGTTCGACCAGAACGCCGCGGGATTGGAGCTGCTGGTGGCCGAGCTGCGCCAGCAGGGACTGAAGGCCACCGCGTTCCCGGTGGACGTGCGCGACAAGGACGGCATCGAGGATGCCATCGCGTCCATCGACTCCAAGCTGGGCCCCATCCAGGTGCTGGCCAACGTGGCGGGCATCCTGCGCATGGGGTCCGTGCTCACGCAGAGCGACGCGGACTGGATGACCACCTTCGCCGTCAACACCCACGGCGTGTTCCATGTCTCGCGCGCGGTGGCCCGGCACATGGTGCCCCGCCGCTCCGGCGCCATCGTGACGGTGGGCTCCAACGCCGCGGGCGTGCCGCGCATGCAGATGGCGGCCTACGCGGCGTCCAAGGCCGCCTCCACCATGTTCACCAAGTGCCTGGGGTTGGAGCTGGCTGAGCACGGCATCCGCTGCAACGTCGTCTCCCCCGGCTCCACTGACACCGCCATGCAGCGGGGCATGTGGACGGACGAGTCCGGCCCCGCGCGCGTCATCCAGGGCTCGCTGGACACCTACCGCACGGGCATCCCGCTGCGCCGCATCGCCACGCCGGACGACATCGCGGACGCCGTGGTGTTCCTCGCGTCCGACCAGGCCCGACACATCACGATGCACGATTTGTGTATCGACGGCGGCGCCACGCTGGGCGTGTAGCGCGCCCGCGACGTTCGCCTCCTCCCCCCTGACTTTTCCTCCCGGGATGGACGCAGGTCCGTCCCCCCAAATCGCCCCGAGTTGAGAATGATTCCTGATACCAAAATCGTTGAACGGCAGACGGACGCGCGGACGGTGGACGGCGTGGTGGGCGCGCCGGCCGTGGCGCGGGAGCCGGAGCAGGAGGCGCTGGCGGCTCGGCTGCTGCGCGACTACGACGCGGGCGGGTTCTTCTTCGCGTCCCCCAAGCGCACCATGCTGGCGCGCGGCGTGTTCGCCACGGTGCCGGACGCGGGCGGGGCGAACTCGCTGGACGGCCTGCCGGAGCGCGTGGCCTCGGTGCTCAACGCCTCGCGGGACGCGGCGCATGACATCCCGGTGGCGGTGGGCGCGGTGCCCTTCGACGGCAAGGTGGCCGCGCACCTGGTGGTGCCCATGACCCTCCAGCGCGCGGGGCCCATGGTGTTCGACGCGGCCGCTGCGGCCCGGTCTCCCCTGGCCGGTCAGTACACGCTGCGGCCCGTGCCGGAGCCCTCCGCGTACAAGGACGGCGTGGCGGCGGCGCTGAAGCTCATGCAGGAGGGCCCGCTGCGCAAGGTGGTGCTGTCGCGCTCCCTGCACGTGGACACGGCGGCGCCGGTGGACCTGCGGCAGCTCTTGCACAACCTGGCCCGGCGCAACCCGCATGGGTACACCTTCGCGGTGGACCTGCCGCAGCACGCGGACGCGGCCCCTGGCGCGGGACGGCGCACGCTCATCGGCGCGAGCCCGGAGCTGCTGGTGGCGCGCTCCGGCCTCCAGGTCCTGGCCAATCCGCTGGCGGGCTCCGCCGCGCGCAGCCCGGATCCGGTGGAGGACACGGCGCGGGCCACACGGCTGATGGCGTCGCCCAAGGACCTCCACGAGCACGCGGTCGTCATCGACGCGGTGGCGGAGGCGCTGCGGCCCTTCTGCAAGACGCTGGACGTGCCCAAGGGCCCGTCACTCGTGAGCACCCAGACGATGTGGCACCTGTCCAGCCGCATCACCGGTGAGCTGAAGGATCCGTCCATCACCTCGCTGACGCTGGCGCTGGCCATGCACCCCACCCCGGCGGTGTGCGGCCACCCGACGGCGCTGGCGCACGAAGCCATTGGCAACATCGAACCGTTCCACCGCGGCTACTTCACGGGCACCGTCGGCTGGTGCGACGCGAACGGCGACGGTCAGTGGGCCGTCACCATCCGCTGCGCGGAGGCCGACGAGCGCACCCTGCGGCTGTTCGCGGGCGCGGGCATCGTCGTGGGCTCCACGCCGGAGGCGGAGCTCGCGGAGACCGAGGCCAAGTTCCGCACCATGCTCCAGGCCATGGGCCTGGGCCTCGAGGTGCAGCCGTGAGCACCGCGCGGGAACACCTGCCCGGCTGCCCCACGTGGCCGGAGGACTTCGCCCAGCGCTACCGCGAGGCCGGTTACTGGCGTGGGGAGACCTTCGGTCAGCTCCTGCGCGACCGCGCCCGGGACTTCGGGTCGCGCGTGGCGCTGGTGGGCGGCACGCACCGCTGGACGTACGCGGAGCTGGACGGGCGCGTGGACCGCATGGCCTCGGGCTTCCACGCCCTGGGCATCCGTGCGCGCGACCGCGTGGTGGTGCAGCTGCCGAACGTGCCGGAGTTCTACGAGGTCATCTTCGCGCTGTTCCGCATGGGCGCGCTGCCGGTGTTCGCGCTGCCGGCGCACCGCGCTTCGGAGATCGGCTACTTCTGCGCCTTCACGGAAGCTGTCGCGTACGTCATCCCGGAGCGCTTCGGTGGCTTCGACTACCGGGGGCTCGCGGAGCAGGTGAAGGCCGCCACGCCCACGTTGAAGCACGTGCTGGTGCTGGGTGACGCGGGTGCGCATACGGCGCTCGGCTCCGTGCCCTCGGAGCCCGTGACGATGGAGGGCCCGTCGCCGTCCGACGTGGCGTTCTTCCAGCTGTCCGGCGGCAGCACCGGCGTGCCCAAGCTCATCCCGCGCACGCACGACGACTACATCTACAGCCTGCGCGCCAGCGTGGACGTGTGCCAGTTCACCTCTGAGACGGTGTACCTGTGCGCGCTGCCCGCGGCGCACAACTTCCCCATGTCCTCGCCCGGCGTGCTGGGCACGTTCCAGGTGGGCGGCACGGCGGTGATGGCGCTCAACCCCAGCCCGGACGTGGCCTTCCCGCTCATCGAGCGTGAGCGCGTCACCGTCACCGCGCTGGTGCCTCCGCTGACCATGGTGTGGCTGGACTCGACGCTGGCGAAGAAGCACGACCTGTCCAGCCTGAAGGTCCTCCAGGTGGGCGGCGCCCGGCTGAGCGACGAGGCCGCCGCGCGCGTGCGCCCCACGCTGGGCTGCGGGCTCCAGCAGGTCTTCGGCATGGCCGAGGGACTGGTGAACTACACGCGGCTGGACGACCCGGAGACGCTCATCGTCACCACGCAGGGCCGCCCCATGTCGGAAGCGGACGAGCTGCGCGTGGTGGACGACGACGACGTGCCGGTGGCGCCCGGTGAGACGGGGCACCTGCTCACGCGCGGGCCGTACACCATCCGCGGCTACTACAAGGCGGAAGCGCACAACACCAAGGCCTTCACCACGGACGGCTTCTACCGCACGGGCGACCTGGTGCGCCTGACGCCGGAGGGTTACCTGGTGGTGGAGGGCCGCGCGAAGGATCAGATCAATCGGGGCGGCGACAAGGTCGCGGCGGAGGAGGTGGAGAACCACCTGCTCGCGCACCCTTCCGTCAGCGACGTGGCGGTGGTGGCCATCCCGGACAAGTTCCTGGGCGAGCGCACCTGCGCCGTCGTCATCCCCCGCGGCGAGGCCCCCGCCCCCTCCGCGCTCAACGCCTTCCTGCGCCAGCGTGGCCTGGCGTCGTTCAAGATCCCCGACCGCATCGAGTTCGTCGCGGCCTTCCCGCAGACGGGCGTCGGCAAGGTCAGCAAGAAGGCGCTTCGCGACAGCCTGCGCCAGTCCCTCTCCACTCCTTCTCCCTGAAACAGGAGCCCTTCATGGCACTGCCTGCCATTGCCCCCTATTCCATGCCCGGCGCGACGGAGCTGCCCCAGAACAAGCTTGCCTGGACGCCCGAGCCCAAGCGCTGCGTCCTGCTCATCCACGACATGCAGCGCTACTTCGTGGACGCCTTCACGCAGGGGCAGTCCCCGGTGACGGAGCTGGTGGCCAACATCCAGCGCCTGCGTGAGCACGCGGTGAAGCTGGGCATCCCCATCGTCTACTCCGCGCAGCCGGGAGACCAGACGGCGGAGCAGCGCGGCCTCCAGCTGGAGTTCTGGGGCCCCGGCGTCCGCGCCGGCCCGAAGCAGCAGATCATCGACGAGCTCACCCCGGCGCAGGACGACACCGTCCTCACCAAGTGGCGCTACAGCGCGTTCCGCAACACGCGCCTGATGGACCTGATGCGCGAGCAGGGGCGCGATCAGCTCATCATCTGCGGCATCTACGCGCACATCGGCTGCCTGCAGACGGCCAGCGACGGCTCCATGAGCGAAATCCGTCCCTTCCTCGTCGCGGACGCGGTGGCGGACTTCTCGCTGGAGAAGCACCAGATGGCGCTGGAGTACGCCTCGAAGCTGGTGGCGTTCGTCACCACCACGCAGCAGCTCATGGACGCGATGCCGGTGCAGGCCGCTGGCGCGGCGGTGGACCGCGAGCAGCTTCGCGCGGACGTGGCGGAGCTGCTGATGGAGTCCGCGTCCGCGATTGGCGAGGACGAAAACCTGCTCGAGCGCGGCATGGATTCCATCCGCCTGATGAGCCTGGTGGAGCGCTGGCGGCAGGGCGGCACGGAGGTGTCCTTCGTGGAGCTCGCGGAGAAGCCCACGCTCACCGACTGGTACGCGCTGCTCGCCGCGAAGCAGCCTGTCGCGATGGCCTCCGGCGCTCGCGCCTCATAACCCGCCCTCGGGGCGGCACCCTTCCCCCTCGGAGTTCCCCGTCATGCTTCCCCCATCCCAGGACAACCGCCCGCTGACCGCGGCCCAGCACGGCATCTGGGTGGGGCAACAGCTCGACCTGAAGAGCCCCGTCTACAACGCGGGGGAGTGCATTGAATTCCGTGGCGCAGTGGATCCCGTGCGCTTCGAGTCCGCCCTGCGCAAGGCGGTGGCGGACGCGGACGCGCTGCACTCGCGCTTCGTCGCGGGTGCGGAAGGCCCGGCCCAGCGCATCGACGCGGGGACGGACTGGACGCTCCAGCACGTGGACCTGAGCGGCGAGGCCGATCCCTGGGCCGCCGCGCAGGAGTGGATGTGGAAGGACCTGGGCCGCACGGTGGACCTGGGCACGGGTCCGCTGTTCGCGCAGGCGCTGCTCACCGTGGGGCCGGAGCGCTCCTTCTGGTTCCAGCGCATCCACCACATCGCCATGGATGGCTATGGCTTTTCGCTGCTCGCCCGGCGGGTGGCGGAGCTCTACACGGCGGAAGTGACGGGCAAGGCCGTGCCGGCGGGGTTCAGCCGGCTGGGCCCCGTGCTGGATGAGGACGTCGCGTACCGGAGCGGCGCCCAGCTCCAGAAGGACCGCGACTTCTGGGTGAAGCGCTTCGAGGACGCGCCGGTGCCCCCGTTGCTCGCGGAGGCGGCGCCCATGTCGTCGCGCTTCCTGCGGCGCTCGGAATTCCTGCGGCCGGAGCTGATGACGGCGCTGCAGGCGGGCGCGAAGCAGGCGGGCGTGAGCTGGTCCGACGTGGTGTTGGCCGTGACGGCCATCTACCTGCACCAGCGCACGGGCGCGCCGGAGGCCGTGCTGGGCCTGCCGGTGATGGGCCGCCTGGGTTCGGCGTCTCTGCGCGTGCCGTGCATGGCCATGAACATCGTCCCGCTGCGCATCGCCGTGCGGCCGGACGCGGGGCTGTACGCGCTGGCCCGCGACGTGGCCGCGGAGATGAAGGCTTCGCGTCCGCACCTGCGCTACCGCTACGAACAACTGCGGCGCGACCTGCGCCTCGTGGGTGGCCAGCGCAAGCTGTTCGGTCCCGTCGTCAACATCATGCCGTTCGACTACGCCCTGGACTTCGCCGGCGTGCCGGGGACGGCGCACAACATCTCCGCGGGTCCGGTGGAGGACCTGTCCTTCGGCTTCCATGCGCGGTCGGGTGGAACGGCCCTGCGTGTGGACCTGGACGCGAACCCCGCCTGCTACACGGAGGCCTCGCTCGAGGAGCACCAGCGCGGGTTCCTCCTGCTGCTGGAGTCGTTGCTCGCGCAGCCTGAGCAGCCGGTGCGGCGTTCCGCGTCGGGCGGGGTCGGCTCCGTGCTGGATGGCGGCCCGGTGCCTCCGGTGCGCCCGGTGCTGGAGCTGCTGAAGGCCCAAGCTGATGTCCGTCCGGACGCGGTCGCGCTGGAGCACGGCCGCTGGCGGATGACCTACCGCGAGCTGGTGACGGCGTCGCAGGCCCTGGCCTCGCGCCTGACCGAAGCGGGCGTGCGGCCCGACACGGCGGTGGCGGTAAAGGTGCCCCGGGGCATCGACGCCATCGTCTCCAGCCTGGGCATCTTGTTCGCGGGCGCGGGCTACCTGCCCATTGATCCGACCGGCCCGGCCACTCGCAACGCGGCCATCCTCCAGGACGCGCGACCCGCCGTGATGGTGGTGTCCGAGCGCCCCTCGCCCGACACGGATCCGACCGCGCCGGGTGTGCTCGTCGTGAAGCGGCTGGAGCAGGCCGACACCTCGGCGCTGGATTCGACGGCGCACGCCATCCCGCGAGGAGTGCCCGCTGCCCAGCAGCCGGACGCACGCGATGCGGAGCCCGCGTCGAGCGCTGAGGCGCAGCTCGCTTACGTCATCTACACGTCCGGCTCCACGGGCCAGCCCAACGGCGTGCAGATCACGCACGGGGCCCTGGCCCACTTCGTCGCGGGCGCGACGCAGCGCTACAGCGTCGGCCCCGAGGACCGCGTCCTCCAGTTCGCCCCGCTCCACTTCGACGCCAGCGTGGAGGAGATCTTCGTCACGCTGTGCGCGGGCGGACGGCTGGTGCTGCGCACGGACGAGATGCTCCAGTCGGTGCCGCGCCTCATGGAGGCCTGCGCCGAAGCCGGCATCACCCTGCTCGACCTGCCCACCGCCTTCTGGCACGAGCTGGCCTACAGCCTGTCTACTGGCGCCGCCCGGCTGCCCGACGCGCTTCGCACCGTCATCATCGGCGGTGAGGCGGCGCTGCCGGAGCGCATCGCCCGCTGGAAGGACGTCGCGGGCGACCGCGTTCACCTGCTCAACACCTACGGCCCCACCGAGGCCACCGTCGTCGCCACCGTCGCCGAACTCGCGGGGCCGGACGCACTGCCTTCCGGTGACGAGGTCCCCATCGGCCGCCCGCTGCCCGGCGTCGTCGCGGCGGTCGTCACCCCACAGGGACGTCTGGCCGCCCCCGGCAAGGAGGGCGAGCTGTGCCTGATGGGCGGCGCGCTCGCTCGCGGCTACCTGGGCCGCCCGGAGCTGGACGCCGCCCGCTTCACCCGCCTGGACGCGGTGGAGGGAACGCCCCGTGCCTACCGCACCGGCGACAAGGTGCGTGTGCGCGAGGACGGCCAGCTGGTGTTCGTGGGCCGCGTGGACGACGAGTTCAAGATCAGCGGCCACCGCATCGACCCGGGCGAAGTCGAAACCGTGTTGCTGAAGTACCCCGGCATCCGGGAGGCCGCCGTCGTCGGACAGATGCTGCCGGGCGGGTCCCGCCGGCTGTGCGCGCACCTAGTGGCCTCGCCGGAGCCCTCGCCCGCGGAGCTGCGCAAGCACCTGCTCACGGCGCTGCCCGCCCCCATGGTGCCCGGCGCCTTCGCCTTCGCGGAGCGGCTGCCCCGAACCAGCACCGGGAAGATCGACCGCAAGGCACTCCAGAACGCGATGCCCGCGGATGAGAGCGCCGCGCTGCTCGCCTCCGCGACGCCCATGGAGCGCACGGTGCTGGAGGTCTGGGAGCAGGTGCTGGGCCGCGCCGCCACGTCGCTCCAGGATGACTTCTTCGAACTGGGCGGCCAGTCCCTCCAGAGCATCCAGGTGGCCAACCGCCTGGGCATCGCGGTGGGCCGCGACGTGCCCGTGGCCACCGTCTTCAAGCACCCTACCGTGTCCGGCCTCGCGCAAGCGCTCCAGGGCGGAAGCACGGGCGGTGCCGAAGCTGGCGGTCTCACGCCCGCGATGCTCGCGGACGCGGAGCTGGGAGAGGACGTCGTCCCTTCCTCGACGGGAGAGGCCTGGGCGCGCGAGCTGCCGCGCCGGGGCCAGGGCTTCCGTCAGGTCCTCCTCACGGGCGCCACCGGCTTCGTCGGCGCGCACCTGCTCCACCAACTCCTGGCCCGGACGGACGCGCGGATCATCTGCCCCGTGCGCGCCAAGGACGAGGCGCAGGCCATGGACCGGCTGCGCTCGGCGCTGACCGGCCAGAAGCTGCCTGTTGCTGGACTGGAGACGCGGGTGCTCGCGCTGCCGGCGGACCTCTCGCTGCCGCTGATGGGCCTGGACGCCACGCGCTTCCACGGACTCGCCGCCGAGTGCGACGCCGTCATCCACAACGCCGCCGTCGTCAGCGTGGTGCGCGAGTACGGCAGCCTCCAGGGCGTCAACGTGCGCGGCACGCGCGAGCTGCTCAAGCTGGCCGCCGCCGTCCGCCCCAAGCCCTTCCACTACGTGTCCACGCTGGCGGTGGCGCCCCAGGCGAACCTGTCCCCGGACGTGCCGGAGGCCTTCGTCCCATCGCACCCCGGGCTTCGCGACGGCTACCAGCAAAGCAAGTGGATCGCGGAGCGGCTGGTGCAACAGGCGTCCGAGCGCGGCCTGCCCGCGACGGTGTACCGCCTGGGCCGCGTGGTGGGCGCTCCGGACACCGCGCTCGTCAACACGCAGGACCTGGTGTGGCGCATCGTGCTCGCCGGCCTGCCCGTCCGCGCCCTGCCGCTGTTGGACGTGGGCGAGGTCTGGACGCCGGTGGACTTCGTGGCCAGCGCCATCGTCCAACTCTCGCGTGCGTCGCATCCGGGCGCGGTGTTCAACGTCACGCCCGCCGAGGAGGTGCGCCTGTCCGAGCTCTTCGGCTGGGTGCGCGACTACGGCTACCCGCTGGACTTGTGTCACGTGCCGGAGTGGCGCGACCGCGTCGCGAAGGGCTCCGGCGGCCACGACGCCACACTCGCATTCTTTGATTTGCGCAGCGGGGACTCCACCCCGGCCTTTGGCCTGGGCCCCATCCGCTGTGAACGGCTGCTGGCCGCGCTGGAGGGAACCGACGTCCGCTGCCCTCCCACCGACCGCGACCTCCTCTATCGCTACCTCGACTCCTGCGTCGCGCAGGGAATCCTGCCCCCGAAAGTGACGGCGCTCCCGTGACGAATACCTCCTGGTCCCCCTCCTCCTGGCGGGCGAAGCCGGTCCGCTACATCCCCGACGACTACCCCGACCTCTCCATGCTCGCGCGCGTGGAGGCGGAGCTGGCGCGCCTGCCGCCGCTGGTGCACGCCGAAGAGACCCGCCGCCTGTGCGAAGCCCTGGGCCAGGTGGCCGAGGGCAAGGCCTTCCTGCTTCAGGGCGGCGACTGCGCGGAGAGCTTCAAGGAGTTCTCCGCGGAGAACGTGCGCAGCACCTTCCAGCTCCTGCTCCAGATGGCGGGCGTGCTCACCTTCGCGGGCGGCTGCCCGGTGGTGAAGGTGGGCCGCATCGCGGGCCAGTTCGCCAAGCCGCGCTCCAGCGCCACGGAGACCCTCAACGGCGTCACGCTGCCCAGCTACCGCGGCGACATCATCAACGGCATGGACTTCGACGCCCGCGAGCGGACGCCGGATCCCCAGCGCCTGCTGCGCGCGTACCACCAGTCCGCGGAGACGATGCAGTTGGTGCGGGCCTTCGCGCGCGAAGGCTACACGGACCTGACCCGCCTTCTGGGTCACCGGCCGGAGTCCGAAGGCGCCGTGCGCCCGGTGGACTTCTTCACCAGCCACGAGGCCCTGCTCCTCAACGTCGAGCAGGCCATGACGCGCGTCGATGAGGCCACGGGCGGCTGGTACGACACGTCCGCGCACATGCTCTGGATTGGCGAGCGCACCCGCCAGCTGGACGGCGGCCACGTGGAGTTCATGCGCGGCATCCAGAACCCCATCGGGATCAAGTGCGGCCCCACGCTTGAGCCGGACGACCTGGTCCGCATCATCGACACGCTCAACCCCCAGGGCATCCCGGGCAAGCTCACGCTCATTGGCCGCTTCGGCTCGGATCAGGTCGCCGCGCGCCTGCCCCGGCTGATGGCCGCCACCCGCCGCCATGGCAGCCCCGTGGTCTGGTCCATCGACCCGATGCACGGCAACACGCACAAGGCCAGCAACGGCTACAAGACGCGCTCGCTGGAGCGGATCCTCGCGGAGGTGATGGGCTTCCTCCAGGTCGCCGCCGCCGAGGGCGTGCACCCCGGAGGCATCCACCTGGAGATGACCGGCCAGGACGTCACCGAGTGCCTGGGCGGCCCGCTGGACGTGTCCGAGGACGACCTCTCCGACCGCTACCACACGCACTGCGATCCGCGGCTCAACGCGGACCAGTCGCTCCAGCTCGCGTTCCGCGTCGCGGACGGCCTTCACACCACGGTGCTCACCCCTCAAGACCGCGCTGCGTGAATTGCCATGCAGCCTTGACAGCTCAGACTTCGTGCGGCTAAACGTCGCGCCATTGAAAATGATAACCATTTTCATAATCGCGATCGAGGCGAAGCGCAGGTGGCGGTCCCAGTTGGGCGCGGCACTGCTGTCTTCTATTTGTTTCGGTGGCCTGGCTCACGCGGGCACGACGCAGGCGGAGGATCCGGCGGCCGCGCCCACGGCATCCGAAGCAGCTCCCGCGGCCGCTCCAGCGGAGCAGGTCATCGAGCTGCCGAAGCTGCTCCACACCGTGGAGGCGCCCTACCCTGCGGAGGCGGAGCGCGCGCAGCTGGAAGCGAACGTCCGCCTGCGGCTGCGCGTGGACACGCAGGGCGTGGTGACGCAGGCGGAGGTGATGGAGCCCGTGGGCCACGGCTTCGATGAAGCCGCGCGCACCGCCGCGCTCCAGTTCCGCTTCACGCCCGCGAAGCGCAACGGCGTCCCTGCCCCCGCGCGCGTCACGTACACCTACGTCTTCCAGCTGCCCGGCCGCTCCAAGGCCGTGGCCGCCACGCCCCCGCCCGCCCTGTCCAGCGCCCCGAAGACCGCGGCGTCCCAGGACGAAGCCCCGGCAGAGTACGAGGAGGACGTCGAGGTCACCGCCGTGGGCGAGACGCGCGCCGAGCGCCGCCGCAAGTCCGCGGAGGCCGTGCAGGTCATCGAGTTGGAGCAGGCCAGCATGGAGTCCGCCGACCTGGGCACCGCGCTGGCGCGCACGGAGGGCGTGGACGTGCGCCGCACCGGCGGCCTGGGCAGCACCGCGCGCATCTCCATCGCGGGCCTGTCGGATGATCAGGTGCGCTTCTTCATCGACGGCGTCCCGCTGGAGTTCGCGGGCTACGGCCCGGGCCTGGCGAACGTGCCGGTGAACCTGGTGCAGCAGATGGAGGTCTACACGGGCGTGGTGCCCATCCGCTTCGGCGCGGACGTGCTGGGCGGCGCCGTGGAGCTCGTCACCGACCAGGACGTGCGCGGCTCCGCCGTGGCGGGTTCCTACGAGCTGGCCTCCTTCAACATCCACCGCTTCACCGCGAGCGGCCGTCACTACCAGGAGTCCACCGGCCTGCTGGTGCGCGCGCACGGCTTCTACGACGACGCGCGCAACGACTACCCCGTCAGCGTGGAGGTGCCCAACGACCTGGGCAAGCCCGTGCCCGTGGAGGTGCGGCGCTTCCACGACGGCTACCGCGCGGGCGGGGCCAGCGTCGAGGCGGGCTTCGTGGACAAGCCCTGGGCGCGGCGCCTGCTCATGCGCGGCTTCATCAACGCCGCCGGCCGCGACATCCAGAACGACGTCAACATGGAGGCCGCCTACGGCGAGGTGACCACCGCGGACGGCTCCGCGGGCGCCACGCTGCGCTACGCGCAGAACCACGACCCGGGCGTGAGCGTGGACGCGGTGGGCGGGTACACGTTCCGCCGCAACCGGTTCCTGGACATCGGCTCGTGCGCCTACGACTGGTATGGCCGCTGCTTCCTCACCCTGCCCCAGCCGGGGGAGATCAGCGAAGGCGGCACGGAGCGCTACGTCAACCAGCACACCGCGTTCGCGCGGCTCAACGCCGCCTGGACACCCGTGCCCGGTGGCGCGCACACGCTGCGGCTCGCGGTGTCGCCTACCTTCGTGGCGCGCTCCGGCGAGGACCGCCGGCTCCAGGCGAACAACCAGCCGGATCCACTCACAGCGCCCCGCGGCGCCACGTCCCTGGTGTCGGGCCTGGAGTACCAGCTCGATGCCATTGACGGGCGGCTGCAGAACATCGCCTTCGTGAAGGACTACCTCCAGGACGTGCGCGCGCAGAAGCTGCTGGCCAGCGCGGAGTTCATGGACCTGGGCCGCACCGCGCACGAGTTCGGCCTGGGTGACAGCCTGCGCTTCCGCATCACCCCCGAGCTTGGCGCCAAGGCCTCCTACGAGTGGGCCACGCGGCTGCCGCGCCCGGATGAAATCTTCGGCGACGGGAACCTCATCGTCGACAACCTGGAGCTCCGGCCGGAGACCAGTCACAACTTCAACCTGGGTCTGGGCTACGCGTCCCAGGAAGGCCGCGCCGGCAGCTTCCGCGCCAACGTGAACGGCTTTGCCCGGCTGACGGATCAGCTCATCATCCTGATTGGCCAGGGCAGCTACTTCACCTACCAGAACGTCTACGGTTCCCGAGCGCTGGGCGCGATGGGCTCCCTGGGGTGGACGTCTCCGGGCCGCTACCTGAGCCTGGACGGCAACGCCACGTACCAGGATCTGCGCAACACCTCCGGCGAGGGCAACTACGCCGAGTTCAAGGACCAGCGCATCCCCAACCGTCCCTACCTGACGGCCAACGGCAGCGCGCAGGTCCGCGTGTCCGGCCTGCTCAAGTTCCAGGACGAGCTGCTCGTCACGTGGCGCACGCGCTACGTGGACGACTTCCTCCTCTCCTGGGAGGCGCTGGGCAACGCCGACAAGCTGGGCATCGATTCACAGCTCACGCACGGGCTGGCGCTCACCTACGTCATCCGCGACATGTCGACCCGGCTGAGCTGGACGTTGGACTTCCAGAACATCACCAACGCCCAGACCTACGACTTCTACGGGGTCCAGCGCCCCGGGCGGCTCATCGCCGCCAAGTTCACGCTGGAGCGCTGAACCATCGCGTTCCTGTTTTTCGCCGCACCTCCACCCCACTTGAAAGGGAAGTCCTTTGACGCCTTCACCCTTCCTCCGCACCTCCGCGCGCCTGCTGCTGGCGCTCTCCCTCGCCTTCACGGCGGCCGCCTGCAACGACGACGACGACAACACGCCGGACTCGGGCACCAACACCGACGCCGGCACCGACGCGGGCACCGATGCGGGCACGACGACTCCGCCGATGTACGCGTTCGTCGCGCAGGTCAGCGTCGAGGGCAACCCCCAGAGCTACGTCATCCTGACGGAGACGTTGGATCCGGCCACGCCGCTGTCCACCGCCAATGCCACGCAGATCAACGGCCGCGCGCTGGGCTCCGGCATCACGAAGTCGGGCGCCATCTTCGTCTCCAGCAGCGCCGGCGCCACCGTCACCCGCTACAACCTGACGGCCAGCAACACGCTGGAGAAGGCCGGTGAGGTCACCTTCGCGGGCAAGGGCGTCACCACCATCGGCGAGTACCAGAACCAGTTCCAGTTCGCCTCCGAGACCAAGGCCTACTACTTCGACGGCCGCAACTCGCAGGTCATCATCTGGAACCCGAAGGACATGACGCTGACGAACAGCATCTCCCTGCCAGAGCTGACCATCGCCGGTAGCTCGACGACCTTCGCCTCCAACCCGATCCGCGTGGGCACCAAGGTGCTGATGCCGGTGGGCTGGCGCGCGGGCGCCGCCGTCACCAAGCAGGCGGGCATCATCGTGGTGGACACGGCGAACGACAGCGCGGTGCTGGTGAAGGATGATCGCTGCGGCTACGTGCGCGACGGCATCGTGGGCACGGACAACAAGGTCTACCTGGCGACGGAGGCGTACGGCGCCGCGGAGAAGCGCGTGTCCGGCACCAACTCCAGCGTGCCCACCCCCTGCATGCTGAAGTTCGACCCGGCGACGAACACCTACGACGCGACCTACTTCAAGGACCTGGGCACGCTGACGAACGGCGGCGCCACCGGTTCGCTGCTCGCGGGCCCCAACGGCACGGGCTACCTGCGCGTGCTGGATGAGACCGTCTACCCGGTCGCGGTGGACACGAACGCGCGCGTCCTCGCGAGCGCCGTGGCCTGGAAGTGGTGGAAGATCGACCCGGCCGCCGGCACCAACGCGACGCTCGTGGACACGCTGCCGGCCAGCACGGGCAGCTCGTTCCTGTACGAGATGAACGGCCGCACGGTGTTCAGCGAGTTCACCAACAACAGCGGCACCACGAACTACCGCGAGCTGTCGGACCTGACCGGCAACTTGGTGGCGACGCACCAGGGCCTGTCGTTCTCCTTCCTGCAGCTGCGCTAGTCGTTCCTGAAACATCCGGCCCCCGGGATTTTCGAATCCCGGGGGCCGTTTCATTGCGGGGAACTCAGGTGCACATCAGCCACGAGCACTTGCCGGACTGACACTCGCGGCCCGCGGAACACAGCGAACCCTTGGCGCGCTTGTTCACACACTTGCCGTCGTTCGTGCCCCAGCCGCAGAACTGGTTCGAGGCGCAGTGCGAGTCGGCGGAGCAGGTGCAGACACCCGGGATGTCGCCGCAGTTGTCCAGGGCGCTGCACAGGCTGGACTTGCACTCCTGGTCGAAGCGGCACGTCTCCGACACCAGCTTGGTGCTGGGGGCGTAGGCCTTGCCGCAGATCTTCGGGAACGCCGCCTCACGGGTGGCCTTGGCGACGTAGGGGTCGACGCCACCGGTGTCGATGTCGTTGGCCGCGTCCGCCATGCCGGTGCGGGTGCCGTTGGCGCGCTCCCACATCCGGATGAAGTTCTCCGAGGAGCCCTCCAGGCCCGTGGTGTTGACGCCCAACTGCTTCAGGTCCTTCACCACGTCCGGCAGGAGGCCCACGTGGGCCAGGCCGTACACGTCGAAGTCGGTGCCCAGCGGCGGCGGGCCAGAGACACGCTGCTGCTCCTCCTGCGCGTCCGCCTCCGCGTGGAAGCCCGCGGAGCACGCGCCGAAGTCACCGAAGCGCGGGCGCGTCTGCTGGATGAAGCCGTTCAGGTCCGCGCCGAAGCCCATGTTGACCTTGAGGCCCTGGCGGCCGAACTCGTACGCCTGCGCGAGCGAGCGCGTGGAGCCCTGGCAGTTGTTGGCCACCGGCGTGCGGTTGTAGTTGCGCGTCTCGTCGTGCGCGGTGCGCAGGCCGAACATGCCGCCCGTCTGACGCACGTAGCGGACCACCCACGACGGCGTCGTCTTCTCGTTGGAGGCCAGGTCCGGGTTCATCACCTCGCGGAAGTGGCCGTGGGAGATGAACAGCGGGTAGTACGTCTGGCCCTGGGACAGGGCATAGGCGTCCTGGACGCTCTTCTCGGACATGTGGGCCATGTCGATGAGCATTCCCTTGTTCATCATCTCCTGGACCAGCAGCTTGCCGTCCGCGGTGAGGCCCTTGGTGTTCTTGCAGTTGGCGTCCACGTCGAAGCCGAGCGTGAAGCCGTTGCCCGTGAGGCCGCAGTCCGTGTCGATGTGACAGTTCTCCAGGAACTGGGCCACCTGGAAGATGGCGTTGTGCGGGGCCGCGCCGCCAAAGCGGTTGTCCAGCTGGTGCACGGGCTGCAGCGAGCGCACGCCCAGCGAATAGACGCGGTTCAACTCCGCGCGCCAGTCCTTGGTGCCGAAGAGCTTGCTGGACTCGATGGAGAGCACCATGGCGAGCTTGCCCTGCGCGATGATCTGCCGGGCATGCGCGGGCGAAAGGGCGATCTCCGCCCAGTCCGTGCGCGCGTCGAAGTCGCGGGCCATCTGGAGCTGGACATCCACGTCCATCATCTCGTCACAAGGGCGCTTGAGGTTCTGGTACGGCAGCGCCTTGCAGAGGAACTCGTTGCTGACGAGCGACACCATGACCAGGGACATGCCGCCCTGGCGGGCCTTGTTCAGCCAGCCCTCCCACGCCTGCTGATGCGCGATGGTGTCCCAGCGCGGCCACTGGGTGGGCGTGTCCATGCGGCCCAGGTGAAGACCGGTGTCGCCCTGGGTGCCTTCGACCTGGCCGATGATCTCCGACGCCACCGCGCCGCCCACGCCGAAGACGTCGGACAGGACGGGGATGCCGCTCAGGTTCACGTTGCCCGAGTTGGGACAGAGGTTGAGCATGTTGCTCAGGTCCATGCGGACACGCGCGTGGTCGCTCTCCGGCATGCCGCCGTCACAGCTCGCCAGCGTGCCGGTGTGACTTCCGTGGAACCACCCACCGCCGAACGCCTCCTCGGCGAACATGTGGTGGTGCATCTCCGCGAAGCCGGTCACCGCGAGCGGCTGGGCCGCCTCCACGGGCGCCTCCACGGGGGCGGCCGGCTCGTCCGTGACGGGCCCGCAAGCCAGCGCGAGCGACGTGGCCGCGAGCAGCGGTGAGAACAAATACCTTGAGACAATTCGGGAGCGACGCGACATGCATGCACCTTTCTGGGGGGTGGGGCACACTGGGAGTATCAGCCCCGGTTCCAGCTAATCAATGCTTGCGGCCTAAGCGCGGTGAAGCCTTGCATTGACGCGGCGCGCCACGCGGGAGGGTTGTCACATGCCCGAGACGTGGCCATGTGTGCGTCATGGAGGCCACCGACACGCGCCCCGACTCTGCGCTACCGGAGCTGCTGAAGCGCGTGGGCTTCCGGCGGCGTCGGTGGGGGTTCGGCTCGGCCACCCAGCTGCTCTGGAACAGGGTGGAGAGCAACGCCTCGCTCCTCGAGCTGTGCCGGATCCGCCAGGATCTCACCGCCGAGGAAACGGCCATCCTGCGGCAATGTCAGGAGAAGCTGGATGCCGCGCGGTGGTGCCTGGACAAGCCCACGGGGCGCTGGTCGTTCTCCTACTGGGAGCTCATCCACGAAGTGGACGGGCTGCTCCTGCTGGTGATGCCCGCGTCCATGCTGGTGCCCCGGGCGCTGGAGATCCAACAGCAGTTCGAGCGCCGGGTGACGGACTCGCGGGCCCACCTCTGGCTCGGCGCGGACAGGACGAGCGGTCCCCTGCCCCGGAGCGTGCGCCAGCTCACCCGCGTGGACGGGCCCGGAAACGTTGCGCCCCCACCCCTCGACGCGGAGGAGTCCCGCTATTGCCGCAGCGTGCTTCGAGGAGCGCTCGACTCCGTCAACCAGCAGGTGGACAAGACGTTCTGGCAGCTCTCCATCAACGTCTCGTTGCAGGTCTTCAGCACGCTCCTGCTGCTGGCGGTCTTCGTCATCTCCTTCGTGCTGCTGACGCGGGAGTTGATCCAGACCTGGCCGGGGGAGCTGATTCCCCGGGGCCTGCTCCTGGTGGGCTTCGCGGGAGCCTCCGGGGCCATCATCTCCAACATGCTGTCGAAGGAGCGCTTCGTCGTCGCCACGGGGGCGACGGGACGCTTCTTCGCCTACCACCTGATGGTGAAGCCCGTCATCGGCGCGTTCGCGGCGCTGATGCTCCTCTTCCTGGAGCAGTCCCGCATGCTGCTGTCCGTGGACACGCGGACGGGAAGCACCGGGGTGGACCCCAGCCCTGCCCTCTTCCACATCGTGGTGAGCGACAACCAGGCCGTGTTCTTCACGCTGATGGCGCTGGCGGTCGTCGCGGGTTGGTCCGCGGACAAGCTCCTGAGCTCCATCATGGACAAGGTGCTGGGCCGGCTCCTCGGCCAGTCGGAGAAGGTGCTGCCTCCGTCCAACCTCGCCAGCACGCCGCCGCCTCGCACGCCGGCGCCAGCGGCGCGGTGAGGCTCAAACGGGCGCGGGGGCTTCGTGGCGTGGCACGGCCCTCCGGGCGAAGCGGGCCAGCGCGGCCAGCAGCTCGTCCGCCATGTGCAGGGCATTGGGGCGCCAGGGCGCGGTGAAGCGCGCGTCCATGCTCGTCTGGCGGATGGTGGACAGCCACTCGTGCACCACCCGCTCGGAATAGCCCGCGCTGCGCGCCGCCTCGTGCAGCAGGGAGTATTCGCGCAGCAGGAAGGTGGAGAACGTGACGGGGTCGTCCGCGCCCAACGCGATGGGCACCGGCGGGGGTGCGCTGTCATCCGCGCGCGGGGGGTTGAGCCGCAGGATGGGGTGGTTGCGCAAGTCCATCAGGTTGCCGATGAGCAGGTTGCTGGACGGGTTCACCTCCACGACGGTCCCCCGCGCGCCCACGTGCCGGCGCATCGCGTCCTGCACCGTCCGGAGCGCGTCCACCTCCGACGCGTCCAACGGGATGTCCACCAACTGCTGCCCGCGCTGGAACACGCGCTCGTCCTCCCGGTAGGCGATGAGGAGGCTTCGGACCTGCTCCGCGTTGAGCACCCGGCTCCAGTCCAGCCGGCGGAAGGCGCGGCTGAAGGCATCCAGGCCCACGCCGCCCTCCTCCCGCGCCAGCGGTGGGCACCAAAGGGTGTGCAGTACGTGGTGCGCCTCGGCCAGCACATGCGACGCGATACAGTCTCCGAAGACGGACTCGGACAGCTCGCGCAGCATGTTCTCCACGCGCTGCGGGCGTCCGGGAGGTGCCTCCGCGGCCAGCGCCGGTGGCAGCCGGTAGTCGCCGTAGAGGCGCCACTCGAAGACCAGGTCCCACAGCCGGTCCTCGGCCGGCATCATCACCGCGCCCACGGACTCCGCCCACATCCCGGGCTCGACGCCCAGCGCGGTGGCGTGGCCCAACCGTCCTCCCGTGCGGTCCAGCAGGTAGTGAAGGCTCTCATAGATGCGGCGCAGGCCCTCCATGAGGTGCCGGTAGTCCTCGCCCACGTGCGACGTCAGCCGGAGCGGTGGAGCGCCCCGGGCCTCTCGCTTCGTCGCGGCGCGCGCGGCGCCCCACCGCACGTAGCGGTACAGCGGCGCCAGCACCCACGTGGGCACACTCAGCTCATCCGACGCCACGTCCAGGCCTCGCACCAGCCAGAGCGACAGCGGCACCGCCTTCAGCAGATCCACCAGCGCCTCCACCTGCACCGACTGCGAGGCGAAGTAGTCGGAGAACCGTCCGCCCAGCCGCACGCGGCCCTCGGGCACCGGCTCCGCGTACGTGCCCATGCCGTGCGCGGGCGGCTGCCCCTGCGTCCAGTTCCGGCCGGGGTCCCGGGCCTTGATGAGGTGCATCACCACGCCGAACTCCGGCGGGCGCCCTCCGACGGCGCGCTCTCCCGTGCGGCCCAGCACGCCCCGCCATGACTGCGTGAGGGAGGCCAGCTCCTCCGCGATGCGGATGGGGTCGTTCGCGAGGCTCGTGCGGACCTCCAGCGCGGCGATGGGTTGGTCACCGCCCGCTACCGCGTAGGACACCTCCGCGCGTACTGCGCGCAGGGGGCGCTTCATCGCGGCTGGCCGGCCATAGAAACGGATGAACCACTGGAGGCCCGCGGTCAGCGGCCGCTGCACATAGGCGCGGTAGCTGAGGCACCGCACGCGCTGGACCTGCCAGAAGAGCCGGTCGAAGTGCACGTCATGCTCACCCGCGCGCTCCATGCGCCCCAGGTGATTCAGGCCCGCGCGCACCAGCCAGCGCTCCCCTCCGTTAGGGCTGCTCAGGCGCAGCCGCAAGGCCACCGGATCACACCGCCGCCATACTTCATCGAGCGTGGCGGGCGGGTCGGTCACATTGCGGGCCGCCAGCGGGTGGAGGTCCTCGTAGAGGCCGCGCAGTTCATCCAGCTCCGGGAGGATCTCCCGCCGGCCCCGCGAGAGCGCCTCCAGCGTGCGTGAGAGCACGCGTCGCCGCTGCGGCAGCCATGCCTGGGATTCCGAGAGGCCACGGACGAAGTCCAGGAGCGAAGGCGTCTCGCGGCGCAGCAGGACCTCCGCGAGGACACAGCGGGTCACCGCGGTCGCCAGCAGCCAGCGCAGCATCACCTCGCTTTCGTCGAAGGGCAGGCCCGGACCCGCCAGGGTGCGCGGATCCAGGCCCGCGTCTCCCACGGAGGACAGCAGCGACGCCCACAGGAGCGGGAAGTCCATGCCCGCGCCGACGTGGTGGTGCACCTCCGCCACGCCACGATCCAACAGGTGGCGCACCAGCAGCGGCGGTTCGATGTCCACGCGCGTGGGAGGCGGCTCCACCGGCACGGCCGCCAGCAGCAGGTCCTCCGGCATCGCGAAGGTGAGCCAGCGGTAGTGCGTCAGCGCCTCCACCGCCTCCGCGCCCGTGCCCTGGAAGATGACGGTGACGCCGGGCCTGCGCTCCAGGTGCGTGTCCGCCAGGTGCCGCAGGTAGTGGAACATCGACACGCCCTTGCGCGGAGCCTGCCGGTGGCTGACGTGGCCTCGCGAGGGAAACCAGAACGCGTCGCGCACGGCGATGATCCGGTCCAACGACCAGCCGCTGGCGTGCTCCGACAGGCTCTTCTCGCACTCGCGCCAGAGCGCTCGCGTGGGGCCGCCGGCCTCCGCATCCAGCGACGGCACCAGCTCCGTCACCGCGGATCGGAAGGCCCCGAGGCTCGTCAGCGGGAAGCTGGCGACCTCCGCTCGGACGAAGGCCTCCGGGACGCGGCGAGGTGCCAGGTTTCCCGGCGGTGGGCGTGCGCCCTCGCTGCTCACGGATGCTCATCCGGGGACGGCGGGTTCAGGTGGGGCGTCAGGCCCAGCACCACCCCCGCCAGCGGATCCCCGTCGTGGTCCACCACCGCGAACCAGGCGTCCACCAGGGTGTCGAGCCAGCCGTAGTACGTCTCCGACGCGCGCCCGCCGCCCGCGCCGAGCGCCTGACGGAGCGACTCCGCCGCGCTGGAGCGATTCACGGCGTCGCGCACCCGCTGGTGCCGGAAGGCCGCCAGCCGGGGCGCCTGGGTGCGCCAGTCCTTCACCAGGAGGTCCCAGCCTTCATTCGGACTGGAGACACCGGACGGTTGGCGCAGCAGGCTCCGCGCATCGAAGGCGAGCGCGAACTCCGGCAGCACCTGGAGCGGCAGCATGTCGCGAAGCCAGACCTGCGCCGTCCAGAGCCGA
Organism: Corallococcus exiguus; assembly: GCF_009909105.1. Lineage (NCBI taxonomy): Bacteria > Pseudomonadati > Myxococcota > Myxococcia > Myxococcales > Myxococcaceae > Corallococcus > Corallococcus exiguus. The sequence goes on along the minus strand of NZ_JAAAPK010000002.1, from coordinate 1,032,382 downwards.
TCATACCCGGCGCTGTGCTCACGGATCCGCGTGACGAGCTCCGCCACCGCGTCGCGCACCCACTGTTCATAGCGTTCCAGCGAGAGGGTCAGCCGCGAGGCCTTCAGCACGGACATGGCGCCCTGGCGTTCATCCCCCCAGTTCCACTGGCCCATCGCCATTCCGGAAATGGAGCAGATGTTCTCCACCCACGCGGCCTGGATGTAGCGGGCGCGCAGGGTGGCGTCCTCGCCGTCCCCGGCGGTGAGGAACCCCCGGGAGAGTCGCACGAGGAACGCGCGCCACTGCGCGGTGAGGATGGCGAACTCGATGAAGGTGTTCCACGAGGGCGGCGTCCACCAGAACGCGGCCTGGACGAACGGCTCGCCGCGCGCGCGGCCCGACCAGAACTCGTGCACGGTGGCGACCATCTCCGGGCTCATCTCGAGCGCCGTCACGTCCGCGCTCAGCACGCGGGGCCGCTCGAAGAGCATCAGCACGTCATGCAGGACCATGAACCAGCCGGCGACGTTCGCGGGCAGCGACGCCTCCCGGCCGGGTTCCTCCAGGTCCTCCAGCATCAGCACCACCTCATGGAAGCGGCGCAGGTGCACCTCCGTGCCCAGCACCCGGGCGTGCGCGCCCGTCCCGTTTCCACCGGGGTCGCGCGGCGGCGCCTGCAGGACGCCGTGGAGGCTGGTGCGCTTGGAGCGGCGGATGGGCTTGCCCGTCAGGTCCAGGCAGACGCGGCCCTGGTCGTCCTGACGGAGGATGTGGTGGTGCAGCTGCTCGCTGGCCCAGGCCGGCAGGTCGCTCTCGTCGATGGCGTTGCGGAGCATCTCCGAGGCGATGCGGACCACGGACTCACCCTGCTCCGGCGCGGCCCCGGTGGTGGGCGCGGCGGAGCACATGACCTCGCGCCGGACGGCGTGCCACAGGTCCTGAAGGGTGCGCGCGGGCAGCGTGAGCGCGAGTCGCCCCACGTGGTGGAGGAGCGGCTCGTCCGGGCGCGCTTCGGTTTCGCGGGCCTCCGCGTCGTCATTGCGGAGGGCTTCGCGGTAGCAGCGCGCCACGTCGGGCGCGAGCCGGGCTTGCAGGTCGAAGAGGTCCGCGAAGGTCTCCAGCACGCGCGATTCCGTCCGCTTGCCGGCCGGAAGGCGTAGGCGCCGCAGCAGCGAGCCCAGCGACTCACCCCGCCCGTCCACGGGGAAGCGCCAGGCCTCGTGGGGTTCCACCAGGTCCAGCGCGATGCGGTAGCTGGGCGGCAGCGCGCGGCGCAGCGTGGTGGCCGCCTGGCGCCGGGCGATGGCGAGCGTCTCCTCCTGGCCTCGAATCCCGATGCCGGCCTGACCGGAGATGATCAGCTCCTTCTGGAAGGAGCGCTCCATGAAGCGCTGGAACTCCTGGTGTCCGGCGGCCAGGACGAACCAGAGGTGGCGGCTGGCCACCATGCGAGTGAGCTTCACGATGTTGTAGAGGTGCTCGATGCTGCGGTCCACGTTGTCGATGGGCAGCACCAGCAGCACCTGGTCGCCGCCGGACGCGCCGAAGCGCGGCATGGACAGCGTGCGCGCCACGTCCTCCATGGCATCGGCGAAGCGCGGCTGGAAGTTGGCGTAGATCTCCGACGCGCGGATCTGCTGCTCCGCGCGCACGCGGGCATCGGTGGTGGACGGGATGTCCTCCCACATGAACGACGCGTCGCGGATGAGGTGATCCAACTTCCCCCACGTCTCCTCCGCGCCCTCCTCCAGGATGGAGGACGCCCACCGGGAGGAATCGCCGCGCGCGCCCTTCCCGCGGCGGGGTTGATCCAACGCGGCCCGCACGCGGACCAGCAGCGTGGCCAGCAGGTTCGCCTGTGTCGGGACAGGCTCCAGGTCGAGCGGCTCCAGCCAGAGGATGCGCCGCTCCAGCCGTTCGAGCGTCCGCGACAGCGCGGCCACCTCCGGACCGGGCGCCCCGCGCACGAAGGACTTCCAATCCCGCAGCGCCTGCACGGCGCTGAGCAGGAGGGTCGTCTTACCGGAGCCCCGGGCGCCGGAGACGAGGAGGCTGGTGGAGAGATGTTCGGTGCTGGCCGCTTCCGCGCTGCCCTCGCAGGCCGCCTCCAGCCAGGAGAAGAGCTCCCGGAGTCCCTGGCGGGTGGGCGTCAGCAGGTCGTCCCACGCGAAGGCCTGCGCCTCCGCCTGGGGCGTGGGCAGGTACGGCTGACCCGCCTCCGGGGCATCGTGCGGTGTCGTGGCCATGGCCCCGGAGGATGGTCGGGGGACACCGCCGTGCGAATCGCCCTGGAGTCAGGCGGGATGTCGCAAGGTGGAAGCAGCGCGGGCGCGAAGTCCGAATCACGCGGCGTGCGCATGTTGCGGGAGGAGGCGGCGCATGAAGCCAGGGCAGCACACACCCGAAATCGAATCCTTCTACCACCTCGGGCCTGGCCCCCTGGGGACGCATGCCTGTCAGGGCACCGCCTGCTTCGTCGCGCGCCACCTGGATGCCGCGCGCTGGCAGCAGGCCACTTCGGGCGAGACCCGCGTCTACTGCCTGGGCCAGTGCTACCGGGCGCCCTCCGTCACGGGTGAGGACGCTCGCCCTGAAGTGCACGTCCGGGCCCCCCAGGCCATCACGCTGGGGCGCGTCGCCAGCGGTGGAGCCCGCGCCGTGACAGAGGCCACCCGCCAGGGCGCCTACGCGGCCCTGGAGCAGGCGTTGTCCTCGCCCCCCGAGGCCCTCATCGCGCAGGTGGAGCGGTCCGGGCTGCGCGGCCGGGGAGGCGCGGGCTTCCCCACCGGACGCAAGCTGCGCGCGGTGGCCGCCGCGCCTGGCGCGGAGAAGGTCGTCGTGGCCAACGCGGACGAGGGTGACGCCGGGGCCTATATCGACCGCTTCCTGATGGAGGACGACCCCCACGCCGTGCTGGAGGGCCTGTTGCTGGCGGCCTACGCGGTGGGCGCACGCCGGGGCGTCATCTACGTGCGCAAGGAGTATCCGCTCGCGGCGTGCGTGCTGCACGTGGCCCTGCACGAGGCCCACCGTGAGGGCGTGCTGGGTCCACACATCCTGGGCAGCGCGTTCTCCTGCGAGGTCTCCATCGAGGTGGGGCGCGGCAGCTACCTGTGCGGCGAGGAGACGGCGCTGCTCAACGCCCTGGAGGGACGCCGACCCTTCGTGCGCGCGCGGCCCCCCTACCCCGCCCAGGCGGGCCTGTTCGGCCAGCCCACGCTGGTGCAGAACGTGGAGACGCTCGCCAACCTCCCGTGGCTTGCACGCCACGGCGGCGAGGCCTACGCGGCGCTGGGAATCCCGGGCAGCCGGGGCACGAAGGTGCTGTCGCTCAACTCGCTCTTCCACCGCCCGGGGCTCTACGAAGTGGAGCTGGGCACGCCGGTGCGCACCGTGGTGGAGGAGCTGGGAGGCGGGCTGCGCACCGGGCCGCTGAAGGGCGTCCTCATTGGGGGGCCGCTGGCGGGCATCCTCCCTCCGCACCTGCTGGACACGCCGCTGGGCTTCGAGGAGCTCCAGGCCGTGGGCGCTTCCGTGGGGCACGGCGGCGTGGTGGCCTTCGACGCGCACACGTCCATCGCCGCGCTGGTGCACCACGTCTTCTCCTTCGGCGCGTACGAGTCATGCGGAAGGTGCACGCCCTGCCGTCTGGGAGCGCGGCACGTCGAGCGGCTCTTCGCGCGCGTGCTGGATGCCGGCGCCGTTCCCCGTGCTGGCGCGGCGGACTGGGAGGAGGTCGCCGAGGCGCTGCGCCTCACCAGCCTGTGTGGACACGGCACCGGGCTGGGGGAGTTCGCCCGGAGCGTGCTGCGCCACTACCGGGAGGAGGTGGAGGCATGCTTCGGGTGATCATCGACGGGCAGGCTCGCGAGTGCGCGCCCGGCACCGTGTTGGAGGCGCTGGAGTCCCTGGGCATCTCCATCCCCGCGCTGTGCGACGACACACGCCTGACGCCGGTGGGCGCGTGCCGCACGTGCATCGTGGAGGTGGAGGGTTGCGAGCGTCCGGTGGCCGCCTGCACCACTCCACTGGCGGAGGGCATGATGGTGCGCACGCGCAGTCCCCAGGTGGAGGCGCGGCGCCGGGTGCTGCTGCGGCTGCTGGCCTCCGAGTACCCGGCCGAAGCGGTGGCGCGCCATCCGGACAAGCCCTTCCACCGCGCGCTGCGCGAGTACGGCCTTGCGGACGAGGCGCTCGGCACGCACCGGCCGGAGTCGCTGGATGACTCGCACCCGTACATCCACGTGGACATGTCCCAGTGCATCCACTGCTACCGCTGCGTGCGCATCTGCGACGACGTGCAGGGACAGTTCGTCTGGCGGGTGTGGGACCGGGGCGCCGCGACGCGCATCCTCCCGGACGGGCCCAGCCTGCGGGAGAGTTCGTGCGTCTCCTGCGGGGCGTGCGTGGACAGCTGCCCCACCGGCGCGCTGGAGGACCGCACCCTGCTGGACCGGGGCTCGCCGGAGGCGTGGACGCGGACCACCTGCTCCTACTGCGGCGTGGGCTGTGAGATGGACGTGGGCACGCGTGAGGGCCGCATCGTCACCGTGCGGCCCTCACGCGAGGGCCCGTCCAACCGGGGCCACCTGTGCTCCAAGGGGCGCTACGCCTTCGACTTCGTGACGGCGCCGGACCGCGTCACCGTGCCGCTCCTGCGCGAGGCGGGCGGCTGGAGGCGGGCCTCCTGGGACGAGGCGCTGGGCTTCATCGCGGAGCGCCTGCGCCGCCTGCGGGACGCGCACGGCCCGGACACGGTGGGCATGCTGGGCTCCGCTCGCGCCACCAACGAAGAGAACTACCTGGCGCAGAAGCTGGCCCGCGTGGTGCTGGGGACGAACAACGTGGACTGCTGCGCCCGCGTGTGCCACGCGCCCAGCGCCGCCGGGCTGAAGCGGATGCTGGGCACGGGCGCCTCCACCAACTCCTTCGAGGACGTGGAGCACGCGCGCACCCTGCTGGTGGCGGGCAGCAACGCCACCGAGTGCCACCCCGTCGTCGGCGCCCGCATCAAGCAGGCGGCGCTCCGGGGCGCGAAGCTCATCGTCATCGACTCGCGGCGCACGGAGCTGGCGCGCCACGCGGACGTGCACCTGCGGCCCCGGCCCGGCACGGATGTGCCGCTGCTCAACGCGCTGGCGCAGGTCATCGTGGCCGAGGGCCTGTGCGCTCCGGACTTCCTGCGCGAGCGCGTGGACGCCGTGGAGGACTTCCAGGCCTTCATCCGCGACTGGACGCCCGAGCGCGCCGCGCGGCTGTGCGAGGTGGACGCGGAGGAGCTCCGGAAGGCCGCGCGCCTCTACGCCACGCACGGCCCGTCCATGATGGTGCACGGGCTGGGCATGACGGAGCACGTGCAGGGCACCGAGACCGTCATGGCGCTGGTGAACCTGGCGCTCCTGACGGGCAACCTCGGCGGGCCGGGCATGGGCGTCAACCCGCTGCGCGGGCAGAACAACGTGCAGGGCGCGGCGCACATGGGCTGCGAGCCGGGGCAGCTCACCGGCTACGTCCCCCTGGAGGAGCACCGCACCCGCTTCGAGGCCGCCTGGGGCGCTCCCCTGCCCTCCACGCCGGGGCTGGACCTGATGCAAATGATGGAGGCGGCGCGCGGCGGGCGGCTCAAGGCGCTGTGGGCCTTCGGCTATGACGTGCTGCTCACCAACCCGGGGGCGCACACCACGCGCCAGGCGCTGGAGCGGCTGGAGCTGCTGGTGGTGCAGGACCTGTTCCTCAACGAGACGGCGAAGGCCCTGGGCCACGTCTTCCTGCCCGCGTGCACCTCGTTCGAGAAGGACGGCACGTTCATGAACGGCGAGCGGCGCGTGCAGCGGGTGCGCGCGTCGCTGCCTCCCGCGGGCGAGTCCTTGCCGGACTGGGAGATCCTCTGCCGCGCGGCGCGCGCGCTGGGACACCCGGAAGGCTTCGCCTTCACCTCCCCGGAAGGAATCTGGGACGAGGTGCGGCGCGTGTGGCCCATGGGCGCCGGCCTGGCGTATGCGCGCCTGGAGCACGGCGGTCTCCAGTGGCCCTGCCCCGACGAGGCGCATCCGGGCACCCGCGTGCTGCACACCCACGGCTTCGCCCTGGGCCCGCGGGCGGCGCTGCGCCGCATCGGCTACACCCCGTCGCCGGAGGCGCGCTCGGAGGACTACCCCTTCGTGCTGATGACAGGCCGGCGGCTGTATGCCTTCAACGCGGGGACCATGACGTCCCGCACGCCGAACGTGCGGCTCCAACCCGGCGACTGGCTGGACATGGCCCCGGCGGACGCGCAGCGGCTGGGGCTGGAGGATGGCGCGCGCGTGCGGGTGCGCAGCCGGCATGGCCAGGCGGTGCTGCCCATGCACCGCGCGGAAGGGCTGCGGCCCGGCGAGCTCTTCACCACCTTCCACACCGCGGAGACCCTCATCAACGCCGTCATCGGCCCGCATCAGGACCCGTATACCCATACGCCCGACTACAAGGTCACGGCCGTCCGGGTGGAGCGCGTGGAGTAGCCGGGGCGCGGCGGCGAGCGGCGCCCCGCTCGTGGCACCCCGCCCTCCGCCTCCCTACCCTCATCCTCGAGGGCCCGGGGTCCTGGCCGGGAGGTGCCATGGCCGACGCACAATCCCAGACCGCGTTGAGCGCCCTGCGCATCGACCGCTCCGCCGCCCCCATGAAGCGCCGGCGCAGGCTGCGCTGGCTCATCCCCGCGGGGCTCCTGGTGGCGGTGCTCGTCCTGGTGGCGGCCGCCGTGTCGCGCCGCGCGCCCACCGTGCGCGTGGCCGAGGTGCGCGAGCCGCTCCCCGGCGAGCAGCAGACGGAGCTGTCCGCCTCCGGCTACGTCGACTCGCGGCGCCGCTCGGTCATCGCGCCGCTCGTCGCGGGCCAGCTCGTGGAGGTCGCCGTGGAGGAAGGCGAGGCCGTGAGGCGGGGCCAGGTGCTTGCCCGGCTGGATGACCGGGATGCCCGCGTGGTCCTGGACCGCGCCAATGCCACAGTGCGTGCCTCCGAGGCCCAGCTCGCCGCGTCCGAGGCCCAGGCCCTCAACGCGCAGCGCACCACGCAGCGCACGCGCAACCTCGCCAGGCAGGGCGTCATCCCCCGGGCCCAGCTCCTCGACGTGGAGACGGCGGGCCTCGCCACGCAGGAGGCCCTCAACCTGGCCCGGGCGCAGCTCGCCGTCGCCCGCCGCGCGAGCGAGGCGGCCCGCCTCCAGCTCTCGCACACCGTGGTGCGCGCGCCGTTCGACGGCACCGTGTCGAAGAAGCTCGCGAACGAGGGCGCGGTGCTCGCTCCAGCCGCCCTCACCGGCACCAACCTGGGCGGCATCGTGGAGCTGGTGGACCTGCACGCCCTGGAGGTCGAGGCCGAGGTCAGCGAGGAGCAGCTCTCGCGCATCCGCATCGGCCAGCCCGCCCTCATCTTCCTGGACGCCCTGCCGGAGCGCGCCTTCCCCGGCCAGGTGGCCACGGTGCGCCCCGCCATCGACCGCTCCAAGGCCACCGCCACGGTGCTGGTGCGCTTCCAGTCCGTCCCCCAGGGCGCGCTGCCGGACATGGGCGCCAAGGTTTCCTTCCTCCGCCAGCCACTGCCTCCGGGGGAACTGGCCGCGCATGGACAGCCCCCGCGCGTGCCCGCCAGCGCTGTGGTGCGCGACGCGATGGGCGCCGCCGTATGGGTGGTGAAGGACGGACGGCTCACGCGCCAGCCGGTGCGCGTGGGCGAGCGCGTGGGGGATGAGCTGTCATTGACGCAGGGGCCGGGCGCGGGCACGCAGGTGGTGGTGGCCCCGGGCCCGAAGCGCCTTCACGACGGCCAGCGCGTGAAGGTGGAGGCGAAAGGCGGATGATCCAGGACGCGCGGCCCGCGGCTCCGGACCCCATGGTGCGCCTGAGGGGCGTGTCCAAGACGTACCGGCGCGGCACGGTGGAGGTGCCCGTGCTGGCCGCGGTGGACCTGACCATCGGCACTGGCGCCTTCGAGGCCTTCATGGGCCCGTCCGGCTCCGGCAAGTCCACGCTGCTCAACCTCATCTCCGGGTTGGACCAGCCCACCACCGGCATTGTCGAGGTGGCCGGCCACGACCTGGCGGAGCTGGACGACCGGGAGCTCAGCGACTGGCGCGCCGCCCACGTGGGCTTCGTGTTCCAGCTCTACAACCTCATCCCCGTGCTCACGGCGGCGGAGAACGTGGAGCTGCCCCTGCTGCTCACGCCGCTGACGCGCGGGGAGCGGCGCCGGCACGTGGCCGCCGCGCTGGAGCTGGTGGGGCTGGGCCACCGCGTGGGCCACCGCCCGCCGCAGATGTCCGGCGGCGAGCAGCAGCGCGTGGCCATTGCCCGCGCCATCGTCTCCGACCCGGACCTCATCATCGCGGACGAGCCCACGGGGGACCTGGACCGCAAGTCGGCGGAGGCCGTGCTGGAGCTCTTCGGCGTGCTCCACCGGGACCTGCACAAGACGCTCGTGATGGTGACGCACGACCCGCACGCCGCCGAGCGCGCGGGCCGCGTGCACCACCTGGACAAGGGGGTGCTCCAGTGAACTACGTGGGACTCGCGGGCCGCGACCTGATGCGAAACCCGCTGCGGATGACGCTCACCGTCCTCGCGGGCGCGGTGGGCGTGACGGCCTTCATCTTCCTGAGCACCGTCGTCGACATGTTCTATTACAACGCGCGGGCCGCGCAGGTGGACCGGCTCATCGTCCGCAACAAGGTGTCCTTCACCCAGCCGCTGCCGCTGTCCTATTACGCGCGCATCGCCGCGCTGCCGGGCGTCACCGCCGTCACGCACCAGGAGTGGTTCGGCGGCACGCTGGGCGACACGCAGAAGGACTTCTTCGCCAACTTCGCCGTCGACACCCACACCTTCCTGGACGTCTTCCCGGAGTTCATCGTCCCGCCCCCGCAGCTCGCCGCCTTCCGCGGTGACCCGTGCGGCGCGCTCGTGGGGGAGCGGCTGGCCCAGCGCTTCGGGTGGAAGCCAGGGGACCGGGTGACGCTCAAGGGGCAGCTCTACCCCGGCGACTGGACGTTCAACGTGCACGGCATCTACCGCGGCGCGCGCCCCGGGGTGGACACCACCGCGCTGGTGTTCGGCTACCGCTGCCTCAACGAGAGCGACCGGCTGACCGAGGCCCTGAAGGACAAGGTCGGCATCTACGCGGTGCGCGTGGACGACCCGGCGCGCTCGGCCGAGGTGGCGGCGGCCATCGACCACCTGTTCGGCAACAGCCCCTACCCGACGAAGACGGAGAGCGAGAAGGCCTTCCAGCTGGGCTTCGTGGCCATGTCCTCGGCCATCGTCACCGCGGTGCGGGTGGTGTCCACCGTCATCCTGCTCATCATCCTGCTCGTCATCGGCAACACGCTGGCCATGGGCGTGCGCGAGCGCACCCGGGACATCGCCACCCTGCGCGCCCTGGGCTTCCGCCCGCGCACGGTGGTGGCGCTGGTGCTGGCCGAGTCCTCCTTCATCGGCCTGTGCTCCGCGGCGCTGGGCGTGACGGCCGCGCCGGTGCTGGTGGGAATCTTCGCGAAGCTCATCGCCTCGCGGTTCGGCCCGATGCCGGACCACCTCACGCGGGGGCACACGCTCTGGGTCTCCGCGCTCGCGGCGGTGGCGGTGTCCCTGCTGGCGGGCGTGGGGCCGGCCCTGCGCGCGGTGCGGCTGCCGGTGGCGGAAGGCCTGAGGAAGGTGGCCTGAGCGATGGTGCCGCTCTTCTACAATACCCGCAGCCTGTGGGCGCGCCGGCTGTCCACCGGCCTCACGGTGGTAGGGCTGGGGCTCGTCGTCTTTGTCTTCTCCGCGGTGCTGATGCTGGCCAACGGCATCGAGTCCGCGCTCGCCTCCGGTGGGGACGCGTCCAACGTCGTCGTGCTGCGCAAGGGGGCCACCAGCGAGCTGGTCAGCGGCGTGGAGCGGGACGCGGTGCGCATCCTCACCACGGATCCCCAGGTGGCGTCCGGGCCGGACGGCCAGCCGCTGGTGGCCGGGGAGCGGGTGGTGCTGCTGACGCTGCCCAGCGGCCGCACGCAGGCGATGAACACGTCGGCGCGCGGCATCAGCGCGGAGAGCTTCGCGGCGCGGCCGGAGGTCCAACTCGTCTCCGGGCGCAGGCCACGGCCGGGCACCAACGAGGTGGTGCTGGGCCGCTCGCTCGTTGGCACCTCGCCGGAGGCCACGCTGGACGGGGAGCTGCGATTCGCCCGGCAGCGCTGGCCGGTGGTGGGCGTCTTCACCGCCCGGGGAGGGGCCTTCGAGTCCGAGGTGTGGGCGGACGCCATGCGCCTGGGCACGGCCTTCGGGCGCGAGGACTACAGCTCCGCGGTGGTGCGGCTGCGCTCGCCCGCGGAGGTGGATGCCTTCGTGAAGCGCGTGGAGGCCAACCCGCGCTTCACGCTGGAGGCCAGGCCGGAGCCGGCGTACTGGGCGGACCAGGCCAGCGGGCTGGCCGCCTTCATCCGCGTGCTGGGCCTCTTCGTGTCCGTCGTCTTCAGCGTGGGCGCGGTGCTGGGGGCGATGATCACCATGTACGCCCAGGTGGCGACGCGCGTCGCGGAGCTGGGGATGCTGCGCGCGGTGGGCTTCCGGCGGCGCAGCGTGCTGGCCAGCGTGGTGGTGGAGTCCGCCCTGCTGGGCGCGGCCGGAGGCGTGCTGGGCGCGCTGGGGGCGCTGGCCACGCGGTGGATCCACATCCGCACGCTCAACTTCCAGACGTTCGCGGCGGTGAGCTTCGGCTTCTCCCCCACCCCCGCCATCCTGCTGGGCGCGCTGCTGTTCGGCACGGGGATGGGGCTCCTGGGCGGGCTCTTGCCCGCGCTGCGCGCCGCGCGCCTGTCCATCCTGGACGCACTGCGCGCTTCCTGAAGGACCTGGAGCCCATGAACGCATCCCCAAAGCCACAGAAAGAGCACCACGGGCTTCCTGCCATGTGGGGCCGGGCGCTCCTGCTGGTGATGATGCTCGCCGGCCTCGCGCTGCTCGCGTCCTCGGAGGCGTTCCAGTCCCTGCTGCGCCGGGCCGTCGACGCGGCCGCGCCCGTCATCTCCACGCATCCCGTCTGGGGCGCGGTGCTCTTCGTCCTGCTCTCCGCCCTGTCGGCGATGCTGGCCTTCTTCTCCAGCGCGCTGCTGCTGCCGGTGGCGCTCCAGGCCTGGGGCAAGGCGGTCTGCGCGCTCCTGCTCTGGTTGGGCTGGATGCTGGGCGGCGCTTGCGCCTACGGCATCGCCCGCGCATGGGGCAGGCCCGTCATCCGCCGGCTCACCTCCGCCAGCCTGCTCGCCCGTTACGAGGAGCGCATCTCCCGGCGCACGCCCTTCGGTGTGGTGCTCCTCTTCCAGCTCGCCGTCCCATCCGAAGTCCCGGGCTACGTGCTCGGCCTCGCGCGCTATGGCCTGCGCCGCTATCTGGCCGTCCTCGCCCTGGCGGAGCTCCCCTACGCGGTGGGCACCGTCTACCTGGGCGCCAGCTTCCTGGAGCGGCGCACCCCCGTGCTGCTGGGACTGGGCGCGGCCGGCGTCCTCGCCGGCCTGTGGGCCTTCCATCTGCTGCGCAAGCGCCTGGGCCAACAGTCCTCCAGCCCGTGAGCCCTACTCGACTCGGGAGGGAGCATCCGGGCGTCGAGATGCGTCGTGGATCAGATTCGCAGCGCCGAGCGGAGACACGGCGAAGAGCGAGGGAGATGGGTCGAGCACAGGGCGATCGACGCACTCTCACGCAGTCTCCAGTGCGCTCTCTCGGCAAGGGCGACCCGCGGCCCGCCCTGTCCGCCAGCATCGGATGCCCCACGGGCACTGGCGCCGGGGGGTGGATTGCCATGATCCCTCTCACGTTCCAACCTGGGATGCCATGCAATCCATCAAGCTGGGACTGGCCTGTTTGTTATTGATGGGAAAACAGGTCGCCTGGGCGCATCCATCGCGTCCGGCCATCTGGGGCGAAAGCGCGATGGTGAAGGTGCGCCCGGAAACGCCTCCCCGCGTCCAGCGTTCCGTGTCGCTGACCGCCGCGCGCAACGAGTTCGTGTCCTTCCAGGTGGTGCTCCACGGAGGCCGGTCGGGGCTGCGGGGCGTGAGCGCCGCCCTGCCGGAGCTGCGCGGGCCCCGCTCGCGCATCAATGGCGGGGACCTGCTGCTCTACCGGGAAGCGCTCCTGGACATCACGAAACCCACGCCCCCGGGGACGACGCCCGGGCGGTGGCCGGATGGCCTGGTGCCGGACGTGGACGAGGTGGTGGGCGAGAAGCGTCTGGCCTTTCCCTTCGACGTGCCCGCGGGCGAATCCCGCGCCGTCTGGGTGGACGTGCACGTGCCGCCCCACGCGCGTCCGGGCACCTACCGTGGCGCGGTGACGGTGAAGGGGGACGGCTTCACGTCACGGGTGGAGGTGCGCCTCCAGGTGGTGGATGCCGTCCTGCCGAGCACCTCCTCGCTGCGCAGCGCCTTCCTGCTCTGGCCTCCCCACGTGTGCCGTGCCTTCACGGGGGATCCGGTGTGCCCCGTGGACACCCAGGTGCGCCTCTTGAAGCTCTTCCACCGGATGGCGCTGGAGCACCGCATCACGCTGGCGAGCGGCTTTCCCCGGGAGGTGAACCTGCCCACGTGGGACCTGCCGGACTACGACACATTCAGTGAGCGCTGGGGCCCGTTCCTTGACGGCTCCGCCCCCAACCGCCTGCCCGGGGCGCGCATGACGGCCTTGCAGTACCTGGGGCCAGCCAATGGCGCGTCGCTGACGGAGTTCCAGACGGAGGCGGACACGCGCGGCTGGCTGTCGCGCTCGTTCGATTACGTGGGGGATGAGCCGCCCTATGGCTCCACCTGGGAGGCGGTGGCGGCCCGGGCGGAGCTCACCCGCACGGCGGCCCCGAAGCTGCGCACGCTGCTGACCAGCACCGTCACCGAGCTGGAGGCTCACGGGCTGCTGGAGGAAATCGACATCATCACCGTGCTGGTGAACTTCATCGACGGAACCCAGCCACCCTACGTGGGGGACCAGCGCCCGAAATACGACGACTTCCTCACCCAGCCCAACCGTGAGCTGTGGCTGTACCAGAGCTGCGCGAGCCACGGCTGCGCCCCGGGAGATCCGCCCCCACCGGAGAACATCCCCGGCCAGGGTTGGCCCTCGTACATGGTGGACCGCTCGGCGGCCAAGGCGCGCGGCATGCAGTGGCTGGATTTCATCAACGGAGCAAACGGCGAGCTGTACTACCAGACGGTGGGCCTGCTCTTCACCGCGTGGACGACGCAGTTCCGCTTCAATGGCAATGGAGACGGCACGCTCTTCTATCCGGGGCTGCCCTCCATCATCGGTGGCACCACCGAAATCCCGCTGCCCTCGCTGCGCATGAAGCTCATCCGGCAGGGCATGCAGGACTACGAATGGCTGAAGCTGGTGAGTGACGCGGGCGACCCGGCGTATGCGCGTGCCGTGGCCCGGAAGCTCATCCCGCACGCCTGGGCGGTCCCCGACGACGGCGAGGCCTTCGACCGGGCGCGGCTCCAGCTCATCCGGCGCTACCTGCAGCTGTGCCGCAACCGCGTCACGCCGCCGTAGGCGACGGCGTGCGCAGGCGCGCCGCTCACGGGTCGTAGCAGGGACCGCACTGGCGCACCTCGACGGTGGACCACTCCGCCGCGGGGCACTGCGTGGCCAGCTCCAGCGCCTCCTCGCGCGTCTTCACGTCGACGAGGAAGAAGCCACCGATGATCTCCTTGGACTCGGTGAACGGCCCGTCGCTGAAGCTGAGCTTCCCGTCGCGCCGCTCCACCCGGGTACCCTCCGCGTCCGTACGCAGGGAATCCGCCGCCTGGAGGATGCCGCGCGCCTGGAGCGACGCCCCGAAGCCCCGCATCCGCTCCATCCGGTCCGCCGAGACACGCTTCTTTTCCGCCGTCTGGGGCATCCCGCCCTCAACCTGCATCACCACCAGCATGTACGACATGGTCAGCTCCTTGTTGGGGCGCAGCCTATGCCACCGGTCCCACGCGACCGCTACTACCCTCGTGGTCACGGATACTTGGCTTAGGGCGGATATCCTTGTCAGCCCTGTTTGCGAGGCTGACGACCCATGCGTACATCCCAAATCTCCCTCCCCCTGTTGCTGACCCTGACGGCGTTCAGTGGCTGCCGGAACGACGACCCGCCGGCGCCCCTACCGCTCAAGGCCACCCTCCACCGCACGTCGTACGGTGTCCCCCACATCCAGGCCGACGGCTATCGCAGCCTGGGCGCTGGCATCGGCTACGCGCAGGCGCAGGACGCGGTCTGCATCCTCGCGGATCAGTTCCTCAAGGTCCGTGGCGAGCGCGCTCGCTACCTGGGCCGGGGCCCGCAGGACGCCTTCCTCGAAAGCGACTTCACCTACCTGGGGCTCGCGCTGCGGACCCGCGCCGAGGCGAGCTTCGCGGAGCAGTCGCAGGAACTGCGCGACCTCGTGCAGGGCTATGCCGCTGGCTACAACCAGTACCTCGCGGATGTGCCGGCCGCTCAGCGTCCCGAGCCCTGCCGGGGCGCCGCGTGGGTGAAGCCCATCAGCGCGTACGACCTGATGGCGTACCACCTGGACCTGTCGCTGTTCGACACGTTGATCCCGCTGCTCGGCTACGTGGGCAACGCGCAGCCTCCGAGCGCGGAGACGGGAGGCGAGCGGCTCCAGTCGAGGCCGCTCGCGCTGTCGCCGCGCAAGGATGAGCTGGGCAGCAACGGCTGGGCGCTGGGCCGCGAGAAGACGGCCAGCGGTAGGGGCATGCTCGTGGCCAACCCGCACTTCCCCTGGGAGGGCAGCCTCCGCTTCCACGAGAGCCACCAGACGATCCCCGGCAAGCTGGATGTGTACGGCGTGTCCCTGCTGGGCGTTCCGGCGATCAACATCGGCTTCAACCGCGACATCGCGTGGACACACACGGTGACGGCGTCGAGCCACCTGACGCTTTACCGGCTCAAGCTCGTGCCGGGCGACCCCACGGCGTACGTCTATGACGGAGCGACGCGCCGCATGACGTCGCGGACCGTCACCGTCAACGTGCGAGGGACCGACGGCGGCATGACGCAGGAGACGCGCACGTTCTGGCGCAGCCACTACGGCCCCATCCTCGCCGGCCCCGGCGCGGATTGGACGGACGAGACCGCGTACACGACGCGCGACGCGACCGAGGACAACCCGCGCTTCGCGGAGCACTGGGTGCGCCTGAACACGGCCCGAGACATCGGCGAAGCCGCGGACGTGGAGCGCACCGTGCGCGGAGCGCCCTGGGTGAACACGCTCATGACGAGCGCGGACGGTGATACGCGCTACGTGGACGCGTCGCGGGTCCCCTATTTGAGCCCCGCCACCGTCGCGGCGTATCGCGACTCGCTCGAGTCCACCCCGGACGCGCCGGTGTTCGCGTCACTGGGGCTGGTCCTGCTGGACGGCAGCACGTCCCGCGACGAATGGGTGGGCCTGGACAGCGAGTCGCAAGGCCTGGTGCCGACCACCGTCATGCCGCAGCTCCGCCGCACGGACTTCGTGATGAACGCGAATGATCCGGCGACGTTCACCAACCCCGCCTCTCCCCTGCTCGACCTGCCCTTCCTCTACGAAATCTTCGGGACGCGCGGCCGCATGAGCACGCGCTCGCACATGAACCTCACGCTGATCACCGAACAGGGTGACACCGCGGCGGCCGGGAGCGACGGACGCTTCACGCGCGAGGAGGCCGAGCAGGCCATCCTGAGCAACCGCACCTGGGTGGCGGAGCAACTGCGCACGGCCGTGGTGCAGCGCTGCCAGGGCGCGGAGCCCATCGTCGTCGAGGGCGCTCCGGTGGACATCGCCGAGGCATGCCAGCTGATTGCGGCGTGGGATGGCCGGCTGGACCTGGACCGCTCGGGAGCCATCGTCTGGCGTGAGTTCCTGAACGGCTTCAACCGCTCCGACCTCGTGGACAAGGGCGCCCTCTTCACGCAGCCCTTCGATCCGGCCCGGGCGGCGGTGACGCCGTCGGGATTGGTCCCCGCGCCGGAGTCCGGCGTGGATCCGGTGAACCAGAAGCTGGCGGAGGCCGTGGCGCTCCTGGGCAAGGCGGGCATCGCGGTGGGAACGAAGCTGGGCGACGTGCAGTTCGCGTGGAAGGAAGACCGCAAGGTGCCGCTGCACGGTGGCGCGGCCTTCGAGGGCGTCACCAACGTCGTCGGCTATTCCGGCGCGAACGCGACGCTGCTGCCGCAGTCCCAGCCGCAGGGCCCGCTGCTCTCCCCAGGCACGGGGCTCACGCCGGAAGGCTACCTGGTCGACTTCGGGACCAGCTTCCTCATGGTGATGGAGTTCACGCCAGAGGGACCCAAGGCGAACGCGGTCCTCTCCTACGCGGAGTCCAGCGACCCGGCGTCCCCGCACTTCGCGGACCAGACGGACCTCTTCTCCAGCAAGCACTTCCGTCCCGTGCGCTTCAACGAAGCGGACATCCTCGCGGATCCGGAGCTCACGACGCTGGAGCTGACCGTCGACGCCACGTCGAAGCTCGAATAGCGACCCAGGGGCCTACGCCCTCAAGCGCCCCACCAGCGGAACGCCCCTAGATGAACGCCCTGTCCCAATTCATCAAGCAACTCCGCGCCTGATGAATCGGCGATCTCCGGTACGTTGGAATGTCCCGCGAACGGAGTGATGGCGACAGGGCGCTTCAAGACTTCTTGGACCTGCGTCCGACGGAGGTCATCCAGCGCCACCAGGACGTCGTGGGCCGTTTTCAATCCGGCCCGCGACCGCAGCACTCGCAGCATCCCGGCAACCGCCTCCAGTGCTTGCGCGAGCATTTCCGACCCGTGGCCTGATCGCTGACTCCACCAGCCATACTGCTCGCAGACCAGCGCCTTGATCACATCGTGGACTGGCCATGCCAGATCGATGACTGCCGCCGCCCCCGCGGCCAGGAAGCTCGCCGCGAGGCCTGGAATCCGGTCCTCGTGGTCAAACAGAAGACGCTCGCGGTCGGCCCTTCCCGCCGTGGAGGCCCACAACTCCACGACCCGGCAGTGAGGCATCAGCAGATCGACCAGATTTCCTTCCACCAGGGAACGCCCTTCCGCCAGTCGGAACATCGCCGTCGCGTCATTGATGGACTCGGGGCGCCCGACGCCGTAGATGCGCAGCGCACTGATTCTTGAGGCGTGCGCCTGCAAGGCATCCAACTCAAAGGCACTGGACGCTGGATTGCGTGGGGCCTGAATGAACTGCTCCGGCGGCTTCCCCCCATGCAAGGTCGTCAATGCGGCTTCACCGAAACACGTTGTCGTTCCCGCTGGAGCCAACAGGCACGCCGTGAAGTCTTCTCCTGAAGGCTGAGGAGCGCCGAGACGACCGAACCCCTCCGAGGGAACATGGAAAAGTCCCTCCACCTGCTCGGCAAGCAGCTCGCCACGCCCCAGGCGGATTCCCAACAAGGGAAGCGCACGCAGGGCTCCCGGTGCGAACACGCGCCAACGCAATCGCTGTCCAGACTGGGCTTCGTCCAGAAGGGCCGCCAGCGCTGGGGCCAGCGCGTCTTCAAGCCTCCGCCATGCATCGCGGCGACCTCCAGAAACTCCTCGCCTCGAAGTCGTGTCTTCGCTCGAAGTCCCCAGCAGATCGCCCAGAGCCGCTCGCACTGCCTCAGCGGGGAGCCGGAGTGTTCGTCCTCGCGGCCCTCCTCCGTCGTTCCACCACGCGATGATCAAAAGGGTATCGTCGGGGGTCAGGGTCAGCCCCAGCAGGCCGAATCCCTTCTCGAGGGAGCCCAGCCGCCGCTCGTTCGATTCAAGGTCCAAACCAGGATCCAGCGCAGCTGGGAGCCCCCGGAACGCCTGGGCTCCGGACAACAAGCGCCGGGTGGCGTCGCTTTCGAGGATTTCGTCCCACATCCGATTCGCGCCTTCCTCCAGAAGCGACAGGGTGCGAATCGCCTCGAACGCGGCGGTGCATGCGGGGCGCACCTGCTCCTGCCACTGGCTGATGAGCAACTCCAGGCACCAGGCCGTCAAACCCGAGGAACCCCGAGGGCTCGTCTTCATGGCCTGCCTCGTCAACGAATGCGGGTCCAGGGGATGGGGCCGAACCCGCTTCTGGATGGACGCCGGATTCGCCAACAGCACCGCATTGGACAAGGCCGCACTCAATGCCTGCCGACGCCGGATGTATTCGTGCAGGCGCCGCATGGTTCGTGTCCACTGTTCCGAGGGCCCGGTGGAGAGCCATGCCATGCGCCCCAGGAAGGCCAGTCTCAGATCACTTGCGGAGTGGAGGCACGCCAGCAGGTGCACCTCGCTGCCAGGACGGTTCACCTCGTGTGAGGACAGGTAGAACTTCAACAACATTCGATAGGCAACGCCCAAGGTGCCAACTGTGACGACGAGGGCATGACGCTTGTCGCCGGAAGTTCCCCACAAGCTGGCCTCCATTCCGCCCAGTGCCTGGGTGAGAAGCACGGCCGAAGGAACCGAGCTTGGGTTGGACCGAGACGCTTCGTTTCGCAGGGCATGAAGCGTCACCTCCACCCGCTCGCGTGGCGTCAACGGAAGTCGTGCGACTTCCGCGGCCTTCGTGCCGGGCTCCCAGGGATGCAGTGCGACTCGCAACCGGTGCCAGGCGGGAACCATCTCTCGGGGACACTCCTTCCACGAGCCAATGGCCTGTGCATGCCGGAGCACCTCGTCGCGCCAGGACGCCGGAATCCCTTCGCCTCGTGGCAGCAACTCGACCGCGACCGTCACCACACGAAGCGCCTCGAAGGAAACGGGATGAAGGCCATCGAGTGCGGGCATGAGGAGCGCCAAGGCATCGCGGAAGGCCTCGTCCACCCGCTCCGCGGTATAGGCGGTGCGCAAGAGCCGCAAACGAGCCGACGCCGCCAATCCGTCCGCGTTCGTTTCGCCACCCAGCCGCTGGACATCCGCCAGCAGGAGTTCGGCCCGAGCAAGTGCCACTTGATGAGGAATGGGGGGCAACCGCAGCTCCTGGATGGCGACCTCCAACCAGAGGTGGGCGGCCTCCACGGACAACCGAATCCGGTCCGCGGTACCCACCCCAGGAGCGGCAAGCACTTCATGGAGCCACGCCAGCGCCTGCAGCACGTTGTTCCTGAACGCCCCCTGGAGGCTGTCTCGCAACAGCCGCGAGACCCGGATGGCTTGCTCCCCGGAGGGAACGTCACCCAGGTTCAGCATCGCCGCTTGCGCGAGCATGGGCTCCTGCTGCTCGCGATAGGAGTCCGGGCGGACGATGGGCTCCAGCGACAAGCAGCTCGTGATCACAGCCTGCTCCGAGTCGGTCAGCGGCCGTTCGGAATGGTCCGACCAGGGTTCCTCGGGCTTCCACTCCGGAAGGCCTACGAAGCGGATTGCTGCCCATGAAACGGGACATCCGAAGACCCTGCGAATCCCCTCTCCCCCTGAATCCACCGATGTGGTCGTTCCCAACAGGTCGAAAGTAGAATCAATCCCCTCGGGTCCCAGGTCCAGCCCCAGCAGTCCGGCGAAGTCCTTGATGGCCTGCGCTTGAGGCTTGTGCCGCAGCTGTTCGACGAGGAGCTCCACCCCGTCCCTGGACCACCAGCGCTGTGCCTCCAGTAGTGCGACCGCAGGGTCTCGGCCTTCAGCAAGGCCGTTCCGGTACCTCCTGACGATGGCAGCCGTCACCAGGTCCGGAACGGGCCAAAGCGTCCCGACACAGGTTCGCGCTCCCGCCAGGAGGAAGAGGAAATCCAACCCGAAGGCTTCGTCGGCAGGAGGAGTCAGCGAGTCCGTCGCCCGGTTCGTTCCGGTCTGGCAGGCCCAGATCTCCATTCGTTCCAAGCCCACGACGTGGCCCATCAGCACCGACGTGTCCAGCCACTCTTCGTTCCACAGCTGAAGCGACGGCATCTCCCCGGTCTCATGCTTCCCATGCGTGTAGATGCAAATGGTCTCAGCCTGCGCGACGGTTTGCACCAGCGCATTGGCTTGGGCCTCGTGCCCTACGAACCGGCGTTCACCCGCCAGGGATTGGGACAATGCGATATCACTGAAACCCGTGCTGCGCGGATCGAACACCCCATGTCCGGACCTCGGCGGACAGGCCGCCGGGCGAATCCGCAGCGGAAGGAGACCCGCGAGCCATACCAGCGAGTCAAAACGGTCCATCAACCGATTGCCTTCGGGTCCCAGCGCCGCGAGCGGTAGCGCGGCCGCGGAATGAGACGGCAGCAACACCGCCCTGCGACGCCGCCCGGCAGGCAGGATGGGCCCCAGGTCAAGCTGGGCCAGCAATTGGCTGACCCGGTCGAACTCAACCTTCTTGCGTCCCCGGGAAACCGCCCGAAGGAGCCGGCGCAACTCCGGTTTCACCTGGAGCGAGACACTCCTCGCGACCAGCTGTTCTTCGTCCATCCGCACAGCGACCGCGAGCAGATCTCCCAGCTCCAGACTGAAACGTATCAACACCTGTTCTGGCGCCGAGCGCAGGATGGCTTCGAGGTCTTCGCGTTCCACTTCGCGCGCCAGGACACGATGGACCTGAGCGTAGTGGGGGTCGTGGCGCAGGAGCGCGGACTTCAACCGGATGCTTCTCTCTCCGTGGGCCTCGACCTCCGCCTGGAGGTAATGCAAGGGCACCTGAGCGGCCAGTGCGGCCGAAAGTGTCCGGACCCAATGTTCCTTGTCAGGAAAGCCGCTTTGTTCCTCGTGCGGGAGCTCGCGGGACCTCTTCAAGGTGTCGCGAAGGATCTCCCTTTGGGCGGTCAGCGCCATTCGCTCCAGAGAGCGTGCGCACCCGTCGTAGACGGCGGCACGGTGGGTGTGGAGCTTCAGTTCGTGCGACAGCTTCGTCGCCAATGGGTCCCTCGGCCGCCATGCATAGGCGCTGAGGTTCTCGGCGAACCGCATCCCGCTTGCATTCTCCAAATGGAGGAATGCTCCCACGCCATCCGCCTTGTCCTGGGCGAGAATGCGCGCGCCCAGTGCAGCCGCGGACTTGTATTCCATGGCGGCCACGTCCGCGGCGAAATCCGCGATCGTCTGGGCCCGCGCCTCGATGGACCTGTCTATCCAATCCTTCAAGACGCCCAGGGCCTCATCCGGGGCGCCCGCGCGCCGCAACGCCTTGGCGTGGCGGATGCGCCATGGGGCACTTTCCAGTCGCGTCGGTCGCACCTTCCGAAGATGCTCCCTCGCCAGGGCGAGCCGCTCCGGTGCCGTCCCAGACATGGAGATCTCCGCCAACAGGATCCAACCGATGTCTTCTCGTCCGGGCTCGGGCTCCTTCACGGCCTCTCGGGCATGTGTCTCCGCCGCCGGCAGATCGTTCTTTCGTCCCCGCGCGACAAGTGCTTCGGCCGTCCCCAACCGCGCCCTCGCGATGACATGCTGCATCGGGCCGTTCTTGTCACGCATGGCCTTGTAGGCCCCGGAGATGGCGTGCTCGTACTCGAGAACAGCCTTGTTGGTCGATCCCGCCTCCGAGAGGAGGTTGCCCAGATTGAGGTGCGCCTCCGCCAGCAGCCTCGACCCCACACGGCCGCAGCGAGCCGTGTGCGAAATGACGCTCCGGTAGAGTTGCTCGATCTCCTTGAGGATTGGTATTGCGTCTTCGTCCGGAAGCAGGCGTGCCAGCGTCCGCAGGCATACCGCCAGGGAGTTCTCGCTTTGCGCCCGGCGCATGAAACTGGCCTGACGGGACGGAGACGACAGGGCCCTTCGAAGCAGCCCGATTGCGGAATTGATGGCGCTCCAGTCCGTCAGCGCCGCACCCAGGGTGAGTGAATGGGCCAGATCGTGCCGTGCCGATGATGCCGCCGCGCCATCATCGTCATCCGAAAAGTAGCTCAGCGCTTCCCTTCGCAGGGACAAAGCTGATTCCAGGTTGCCGCTCAACTCCTGGTCGCGCGCATCCTGAAGCACCTTCTGGGCCTTCCGCCCCGCGGCGGTGGACGCCATCTCCGCGTCGTATTCCATGTCCCGAGCGACCGCCTTCATTTCCTGGGGCGTCATGTCCCCACCTCCCGGGGATGGACCAACTGCCAGTCCACGTCTCCATAAGCCGCGAAGCAGAGAACCAGGGCATCGCCCTTCGCGAGAAGTTCTCGTTTGATCCGCACGAAGACATCCCCCCAGTTCCGTGGGACGCCTTCGGTGGCCTCGGAGAGGTGACGGATGACGTTGGCCGCCGTTGGACAAGCATGCCGCCCCCGGATGCTCGCGATGGTGCTGAGCACGACAGCCGCCCCCAGTTGGCGGAACCGCCCTACGAAGCTCTGGTATTGAGCGGGAGGCATCGCGGTATCGCACCCCAGGAAGAGGACGATGGTCGCGGGCACCTTGTCACTGCGGACATGTGAAGCCTTGAGCTTCGCGCGCCGCAGGTATTCGTTGGCGATTTCGATGACCGGGAGCCCCGATTCTGGATCTTTATCGGTGTGGACGAGCAGGACCAGGAGGGAGGGCCCCAGTGATTGAACCTTCTGCTCCCAAGCCGCCCAGCCATCAGCGGTGTCGCTCTCTGGGAACGATTCCATGAGGGCGCTCAGCACCTTCGCGGAGCTCCCAGGCTCTCCATTGTCAACCTTCCTGCTGTAGCCAAAGAGCGCCCCGGGTGTCAGCGCGATCTGGTTCTGCTGTTGCGTCGGACTGAGCTGGAGGCCGACATCCCCGAGCGCGGGGCTGGCCGTTCCTCGCCGCTGACGCTCGATGACCCGGGTCATGCCCCAGAAGCCGAGAGGACAGACCACCCTTTCGGCGCTCCTGCCCTGTGGGCAGACTCCAGGGCATTGACCTTCTTGAAGCGCCTGGCGTGCGTGGGGACAGATCGTCGCGTCATCCGTCGGTGATTCCCGGTCGTAGAACAGCTCCACCGGGAGGAAGGTTCCCTCGCGCGCCTCGATGACCTGGATCCGGGTCCCCTTCCGCAGCGCCTCCGGCACTCCCTCCTGGTCCATGACCTCCATCCAGAGATCACTTCCTTGCTTGGCCAGCACCCTCAGCAATCGGACCATGGCAGGGTCCTCAAGACCCGTTGGGCACTGTTCCTTGTCGGTGACTTGATCGATCTGCCCGCGAATCCCTTGAAGGGCCTTTTCCAACCCGTTCAATGAAACCCATCGGACCTCGCCATCGGCGACCGCCATGGCGCGCGGGGTCCCGGCCTCGTCGTGGTTCAAGACCAGCGTGGCGTCGAATGAACTCCGCGTCTCGAGTTCTTCCAATGTCCACGCGGGGGCCAGTTCCGGTTCCAGGCGAACGCCATCCAGGCGCGATGACTCTGGCTGCTCCGAACCCACGGGAGCTCGCAGGTTCATGGTCTGGAGAACGCGGTTGTCATGCAGGATCGCGATCCGAGCGGCGAAGCGCCCCTCCAAGCGTGGAGTGAAGTTGAACACCGCGCGCGAACTGGCCCCCTTCTTCGGAAGAACCAACGAAGTGACCTGGGGCTCAGGAAGGGGTTCCCCTCCGGAGATGTCCGCGAACACGACCATCAAGGTGTGTGCCGCCTTCTGACGGGGCAACTTTTCTGCGGGGAAGCGCTTGCGCAGGGCCTGCCCTGAGCGCAAGCGAGGCCCGATGTGCACCTCTACCCGATAGGCTCGCCCGGCATCCAAGGGTCCAAAGACCGGATGCGCATCGCTGCCAGAGGGGCCCGCGAAGATGTTGGCGTGGAGGTGACGCGAAGCGCGAGCAGCGCCTGGACCTGTCGGCGTTCCCAGGGAGTCCAGCAGGTTCGCGCGGGGCTTTGTGCCTGCGAGCGGAGAGGCACTGGCGTCGCGTACCTGCTGATTCAATAGATGCCGGAGTTCCAGCAACCAGCCATGAAATTCAGTAGAGCTTGAGACGAAGCCCTCGTAGATGAACCGTATCGGTATGTGGCTCGCCAAGGTGGGCCCATCAAGCTCCCGAGCATCAATTCCCAACCAATTACCCAGGCCGGCAGGAATGGCGACAGGGCCTGGATATTTCCTCAAATCGCCCAGCAACTCCGCCATAACCGCCAAAATATCAATAGTCCCAACAGACAAAGGTTCGAGGTGGGCTTCCCGCAAAAACCGTTGAGAGGAGAGGAAAAGCGGCGGTGCAGCAAGCGCCTGCAGTCCAGACGTCGCAACCGCCAAATCGAATGGTCGTCCTTGAATCAATTCAAGGAGCAGCCCATGCAGGAACTCGTTCCGCTGCTTTTCAGAAGCACGGACGACCACCACTGCATCCGCATCAAGGGCGAATCTCAGACTGAGCGCGAAGACCATCGCGTCTTCCGTTTCAGTCTCTTCTGGCTGGATGGCGATTGCCAGGGATGCTCGGGGCAGGCCGCCGACCGGCGTTCCTCCGGAACCAGGAACCATGCTCACGTTCGCTGGCACGATCAGCAGATCGCCTTCCTTCTGCCTTCGCCCGAGAACACTCGCGACGTCGGGCAGGTGCGCCAGCAACTCGGAGAGTCGTCTTCCGGATGCACCGCCGGGCGACATGACACGAAGAGGCCATCGGGGCAGGCGCCGAAGCCGCTCCGGCCCCGCGCGGACATGGACCGAAGCCGCCTGGACGTCCGGATGGGTCAGCAAGTCCACGCAGAAGGCCAGGATGCCGGGGGCCAGCACCGGCTGGACGATCTCAAGCCGCCACCTGTTGAAGAAGGTCCAAGCCGCCGCGAGTGTACGGACAGGGAGCTGCTGCTTACCGAGCGCTTCGCGCAAGCGCTGCTCGTCCTGCTCATGGAATCCACATGGGACCCGGTCCCCTTGAGCGAAACGACTCAGTCTTCGTGCATCGAAGTTGCCACGGACCAGATCGCGTATGTCGATCCCCTGTCCCGCGGAGAGGACCGCCAGGGTCGCCAGCGCTTGGCGAGTGACCTCACTCGAATACCTATCGACCAACTCCCGGTACAGCGTGCGCATCCTTCACCCCAGGCCCGTGCCACCCTTCGGACAGGCCTGGAAACATAGGCGAAGAGGCTTGTGACTGCGTCACCCTGCCGCCACCGACCGGGCCCACCGTGACGCAATGAGAGTCGCGTCCGACCCCGCCCCAAGGAGTAGGCCTGCGTCACGCGCGTGCACACCGCTCGCGGTGGAGATCATGGTTAGATGGGGGCGTTGGCAACCCAGGCCCTGGAGGTTCGGATGCTTGCCTTGGAGATGCTTCCCGCTCAAGACGGCGACTGTCTACTGCTCGAGTATGGCGCGCCGGAAACGCCCCACCGGATCCTCATCGACGCGGGCCGTCCAGAGACATTCGAGCACTTGAAGGCGCGGATCGAGACCCTTCCTCGGGCGAACCGTCATTTCGAGCTCTTCATCGTGACCCACATCGACGAGGATCACATCGCGGGAGCCATCGACCTGCTGGAGGCACGTGAATCGCTTGGGGTGACGTTTGGAGAGGTCTGGTTCAACGGATGGCAGCACCTGGAGAGTGTCTCCCGCGCTGATGACAAGCTGGGCGGTGTCGCGGGCGAAAGGCTCACTGAGTTGCTGGTCGAGCAGCGCCTTCCGTGGAACCGGCGATTCGCGTCTGGCGCCGTGGTGGTCCCCGATACGGGCCCGCTTCCCGTCCATGCCTTCCAGGGCCTGACGCTCACGGTCCTGACCCCATCCGCGAAGCGCCTGGAGCAGCTCATGCCAGAGTGGGAAGAAGCGGTGATCGAGGCAGGACTCGTTCCCGGCAGGGCCACCGCTCGGCAGCGCTCCGCCGAGGATGACCGGTTGGGCGATCCCTCCTTCGAAGCACTGCTGGAAGTGCCCTTCGAGGGCGACTCGTCGAAGCCGAATGCGAGCAGCATCTCCGTCCTCGCCGAATATCAGGGTTGCCGACTCCTATTGGGCGCGGACGCCTACCCTCAAGACCTCCTTGCGGCATTGCAGCGTCATGCGGCGCCAACGCAGCGGCTTGCTCTTCACGCGTTCAAGATTCCCCACCATGGCAGCCGGAAGAACATCCACGTAAAGCTCCTGCAGAAGCTCTCATGCACCCGATTCCTCGTCTCCACCAATGGCAGCCGCCACAAGCATCCGAACCGCGAAGCCATTGCCCGGGTCATCCAGCATGGTCGAGCGACAGAGGAGCGGGTGGAGTTGTTCTTCAACTACGAAACGGAGTTCAACAAGGTTTGGCGCAATCCCGGCTGGATGCGTGAACACCGATATACCGCCCACTTCCCGCCCGAAGGACAGCAGGGATTACGCATGGTCCTGATGCCCTGAGCATCCAGCACGCGCAGGGGCCGGGCGTTCGGCCCGTCCGCCGATGGCGCCGAGCTGCAGGCGCATGCACAGGTTGTGGGTGAAGTCCTCGTGCACAAGGGGGAGCACCCACCATGGAACCCACGACCCGAGCCACCGCCCTCCTGCCCGGCCAGGTGGTCGTCTCGCTGAACTTCGACGACTGCCTGGCCTCCCAGCTCATCGCGGCCTCCGCCATGGAGGCCCGTGGCATGCGGGGGACGTTCTTCATCAACAGCAGCAGGCTGGGGCAGTCCGGCCGCCTCACGCTCGCCCAGGTGCGAACGCTCCGGGACAAGGGCCATGAGATTGGCGGCCACACGCTGACCCATCCGCACCTCACGGAGCTTTCAGCGGACAACCAGCGCAAGGAGATCTGCAACGACCGGGTCGCCCTGCTGAACGATGGCTTCCGCGTCACGTCCTTCGCCTATCCCTTCGGAGACAAGGACGCGACCACGCGGCAGATCGTCATCGACTGCAACTACAACTCCGCGAGGGAGAGCGGCGGACTGAGGACCTCCTCCACTGGAAGCAGCCCGGCCGCCGAGCCCGTGCCTCCCGCGGACCCGTACGCCATCCGGACCAACGGCTCCGTGCAGGCGACCACCACGCTCACGGACCTGAAGAACTACGTGCTGCACGCCGAGGACTCAGGCGGCGGCTGGGTGCCCATCGTCTTCCACCACATCTGCGGGCCCTGCGACCCACCGCAGACCTATTCCATCTCACCCGCCAACCTGACGGCGTTCATCGACTGGCTGGCCACCCGCGCCTCGCGAGGCACCACCGTGGCCACGATGGACGCAATCATCGGCGGAGTGCTCAAGCCCCCGGTGAGCTGGCCCCCCGCGCAGCTCTTGAAGAATCCGTCGCTCGAAGCGGACAGCAACGGCGACGGGACCCCGGACTGCTGGCAGCGCGGCGGCTTCGGGAACAACACCTTCACGTGGAACCGGACGTCGGACGCTCACGGAGGCAGCTGGGCGCAGCAGGTGCGCATCACGCAGATCACCGACGGAGACCGGAAGCTCATCACCCGTCAGGACGACAGCAGCTGCACGCCCACGCCGACCACGGGACATCACTACCGGATCACCGCCTGGTACAAGGCCACCACGCAGGTGCGGTTCAAGGCGTACTACCGCACCAGCGCGGGAGCCTGGACCTACTGGTCCCAGGGGCCACTGTTGCCCCCGAAAAGCAGCTACACCTTCGCCGAGTGGACCACGCCCGCCACGCCCTCCGCGGCGAAGGCCCTCAGCGTGGGCCTGTCCATCGACCAGGTGGGCACGCTGACGATGGACGACTTCACGCTCGCCGACATGGAGGCGACCGCGTCCGTGTAGGGCCTCAGCCTTCGAGCTGCTCCGCCGTGAGGCATCCCGCCGCGAGGTCCAAATCCTCCAGCGGGATGCGCTGGATGTGTTCGCGGGGCTCGTCGACCTTGTCGCGGTACTTGTCCGAGCCGCTCTCGTAGGTGACCCAGATCTCACCATCGATGATGTTCACGCCCTGGGCGTAGGGGTCGATGAGCCCGTTGCCGATGTCCACCCGCTTGTCGATGTCCGCCGAGAAGGTGTCCTCGGTGGACGTGAACGGCTGGTAGATGAGCTTCTTGTCGCCCGTGGTGAAGATGATGCCGCCATCGACGACGGTCATTCCCTGCGCGCGGTCCGGAGCGCGGATGGGGCCCTCGCGAGAGTCCTCGATGAGGGCGCCGGTCTTCTCGTCGATCTCGTACCGCCAGACGGCACCCGCCTTGCCATCGCCGTCCTTGCTGTAGCCACCGATGTACGCGTAGCCGTCCTTCACGGTCATGAAGCTGCCGGCGGAGACCAGGCCGATGCCCGTGGCCGGATCCGTGAGGCCTTCAGGCTTGGGGACATCCATGACCTGGGAGGGCATGGCCTCGCGGCACTCGTTCTGGGCGGCCTCGATCTCCTCGCGCGTGTAGACGTAGATGTGATCCGTGTCGGAGACATAGACGTTGTCGCCATCCGTGGAGACGCCGCCACCATGGCTGGGAGGACCCGCGGGAGGCGGTCCACCGAGCACGGCCTGATGCGTCTCCTTCCCCGAGTCCTTGTCCTGCACCGACAGGAGCACCCGGTGGTCGTCGTTGTAATAGGTCGTGAGCACTTCACCGCGCCCGGCGTCGTAGCCCTGGCCCTGCGGAG
The DNA here is from genome assembly GCF_009909105.1 of Corallococcus exiguus. Taxonomy (NCBI): domain Bacteria; kingdom Pseudomonadati; phylum Myxococcota; class Myxococcia; order Myxococcales; family Myxococcaceae; genus Corallococcus; species Corallococcus exiguus. Next base: position 1,004,026 of record NZ_JAAAPK010000002.1, on the reverse strand, counting down.
TCCATCCAGCGTCCAGGTGGATGAACTCAGGGCCGACCTTCTCCCCCTTGCTCGCCTTCGTCAGTGGCGAATCCACGCTCGCGGCAGCCGCGGCCGACGGAGTGTTCCCGTAGCCGCTGAGGTTCACGGGGCTGGCCTTCGCCGCGTCCACACCGTCCTGGAAATACGGCGCGGCGGAGGGAGGAGGCGTGGGCGGAGCCGGAGGAACCGGAGGCTTCGTGACCGCGGCCTGGATCGTGGTGACGACCTGGCGGATGAGGGAGCTGATCAAGGGCCTGCCTCCAGTTGAAGGTGCTTGAGGGCATGAATCCTACACGACGGATTGGTTGCATCTCACCCGCCGGCCCGGGGGAATTGTCGGCACTCGACGACTCGGAGTTTCCACTTCCATATCCTGTAAAATGTTCCAGGCGGCGGGCCCGACCTGGCGCGCCTACGGCTGGATGGCACCTCGTGACCTGCCACCTGCCGATGGTGGACCGCATCTTCCTTCAAAGGGGGAGCACGCCATGCCCATCTACGAGTTCTTCTGCCGCAAGTGCCAGGAGCCCTTCACCGCATTCATGACCATCCAGGAGCACGACGAGCGAGCACCGAAGTGCCCGCGTGGCCACGACGCGAAAGAGGTGGAGAAGCGCATCTCGTCCGCCCATGCCGTGACCACCAAGAAGTCGGCCACCTACTGAGGCACTCGGGGCACCCTGCTCTTCGTCGATGATGACTCCTGGCCAGCAAGACAAGAGGTTGGTTTCCCTCTTCCTCTGCGGCGACGTGATGACAGGCAGAGGCATTGATCAGGTGCTACCCCACCCTGCTCCACCCGGCATCCATGAGTCCTACCTGCACGATGCCCGGGACTACGTCGCGCTCGCCGAGGAGCGCAACGGCCCCATCCGCAAGCCCGTCGGCTTCGGTGAAATCTGGGGGGACGCGCTCGCAGCGTTGGAGCACGCCGCGCCCGACGTGCGGATCATCAACCTGGAGACGAGCATCACCACGAGTGAGCAGTGGTGGCCCGACAAGGGCATCCACTACCGCATGCACCCGGAGAATGCCGAATGCCTCACGGCGGCCCGAATCAGTTGCTGCGCGATGGCGAACAACCACGTGCTGGACTGGGGATACCCGGGGCTGGCGCAAACACTGTCCACCCTCCGCCGTCTGGGAATCGCCACCTCAGGGATGGGTGAGGACCTGGAGGAGGCCCAGCAGCCCGCGCTCCTGGCTGTAGGGACCGGGCGGCGAGTCGTGGTGTTTTCGTGCGGAGATGTCAGCAGCGGCATTCCGCCATCATGGGCGGCGAGGAAGGACAGACCGGGCGTGGACCTGCTGCCCGACCTGTCCCCCACCACGGCGAGGCACCTGGGCAAACGGGTGGCGGACCTCAAGCGCGAAGGCGACGTCGTCATCGCCTCCATCCACTGGGGCGAAAACTGGGGCTACACGGTGCCACGGGCGCAGCGGGACTTCGCCCATGCACTCATCGACGAGGCTGGCGTGGACGTCGTCCATGGCCACTCCTCGCACCACCCTCGCGGCATCGAGGTCCACCACGGCCGCCTCATCCTCCATGGCTGCGGCGACTTCCTGAACGACTACGAAGGCATCCTTGGCCACGAGGAATACCGACCGGACCTGGCCTTGATGTACCTGGCGTCAGTGGACCCGGCGAACGGCCGGCTCGCCAGCCTGCGCATGCTCCCCATGCAGCTGCGCCAGCTCCGACCCCACCGGGCCTCGCGACGGGACGCCGAATGGTTGTGCGAAGTCCTGGGCCGCGAGGGACGCCGGCTGGCACCCCGGACGCGGGTGGAGCTGGAAGGCAACGGGGCCCTCCTCCTGCAATGGGGGTGAGCTCCGGGAACAGCTGGATGACTCACGAGCCCCGGCGCCGGAGGCTCCATCACTTCGCGCAGAGGGCGAAGGTGACCGCGCTGTCGGAGAAATACTCCTCCTGGGAACCCCATGCGCCGTGGAAGGTGTGTCCCTCGACGCCCGACGTCTTGTACATGCGATAGCAGCCCGCCTCCTTCCGCGCATACGAAGTGCGGGTGCTCGCGAACACCTCCAGCGTGATGCGGTCACCGCCATCCACCGCGACCACCCCGGCGGCGTGGTAGGGGGAGGTCCCCTCCGTGTCCCACTTCATGTTGACGATGACATAGGCCTGGCCCGCGAGCGGCGCCGCATTGTCATTGCTTCCCCTGCCCTTGAGCAGGGATTGGGCGACGAGAACGTTTTCCAGCTTGCTGTTCCCGAAGGCGGAGCCATTCTCCACGCTCTTGCTGCGCGTCGCTCCTTCCTTCGGGTCGAACAGCGACTGATGCATGATTTCTTCGGCGGTGTGCAGGCAGTCCTTGATGAACGTCGTGGAGACGTAGGGGACGTAGGTCTTGCTGCTGAACAAGGTGTCGTTCAATCCCTGCTTCCGGTACACGACGCTGTTCAACGGGGCGGCTGTCGCGAAAATCACCTGCCCATCCCAGCCATCCGGGATGAAGCAATTGCCGTTCTCCGACATCCATCCCTCCATCCCTTTCTTCAATTCCACCCGATTCATGTGGCGTCTCCTCGTGAAGTGGCCGCGGGGGCTGTCCGCCCGCGCCGGCAGCAAGGCCCGCTGATTATAGACAGGAATTCTCCACGCTCGGCGCTTGCTGGCTGGGATGTCGCGGACCACCCAACCCCATACAACACGTGCTCATGCCGGGTCTGTCTACCTTACGGGCCCTGGCGTCGGGACGCTTGGGCATGGCGTGCCGTGCGTCCCAGACTGACTCGGCTGCGTCATGCCGGGACGCAAGCGGCGGGATCGCACCGCGCCCCCCAGAGGAGAGGTCAGGCGCCGCGCGCTGGCGCGCTCCTTGCTCTTCGCGGCGGCGGTCCTTCCCCACCCCTGGAGCCCCCCATCATGAGACCCATGTATCAGTACGGTGCCGCCGACGTTCGCTACGGCCAGCGCATCCAACTGGGCACGTCCACCCCCATCAACAACTCTGGCACCTCGTCCTACTCCATCGGTTTCTGGGTTCGTCCTCGGACCCCTGCCTACGACGGATTGCTGCTGTCGATGGGGACGGACTGGTCCATCGGGCTTCACGGCATGCAGCTGACGCTCGACATGCCGGGCCTCAATGCGCCGCGGTGCGCGGAGGTCGAACTGCTGCCGGAGCAGTGGCAGTACATCCTGTACGTCTGGCAGTGGACCGGCACTGGCGCCGGCAACTACACGCTCTACGCGAACGGCACGCCCGTCATCGAGGGGAGTGCCACGGGAGTCATCATCACCGAAAGCGTCTTCACCCTGGGGGGCACCACCGACGCGCAGTTCTGCAACGTCGCGTTCTGGTCCACCGCGTTCACCGGCGAGGAGTGCCAGCCGGTGTGGGACGTGCCTCCGCCGGGCCCGTCACTCACCGCCTGCTACAGCTTCAGCGACGGGTCCACCGGGGACGTCTCCGGACACAACCGCCCGGCCGCGATCTTCCAGGGCGGCGCGCACGTGACGATGCTCGCCCCCGCCCTCCGGGTCGTCAACGCGGCGGTCCAGCCTTCACCGCGAGACAACCTCACCGTGGTGGCCAACGGCGGGCCCTTCAGCGTGCAGGCGTGGTTCAACGCGGATGCCCCCTCCGACTTCCAGCTGAGCGACCGTACGCTGTTCGCGTGCCGGGACCGCGACACCCGGGATGGCATCGCCCTGGGCCTGCGGTGGGACAATGGCGCGTTCGACGTCTGCCTCAAGTCCCTGTCGGGATCGAGCGGTGCGAGCTGGGAGCAGGGAGCCGCGCTGCCCGCGGGTGGGTGGCACCACCTGGCGATGACCTACGACGGGAGCGCCACGGTGCGGATCTTCCTGGATGGCAACTCCGTTGCGGCCATCGGCACCACGCTGCCTTCGGTGGCCAGCCCTGTCTGGGTGTTCGGCGCGGACCCCGATGCCAGTGTCGCGGGTGGGGCGGTCCACGACTTCCAGGGGCACCTGCAGGCGGTGGGCCTGTGGTCGCGCGAACTCCCCCAGAACGAACTCCAGCACTACATGTCGAGCGACCCCTCCGACGCGGACGGCTGCGTGGCGTACTACGCCTGGAACGCGCTCGGCCTGGCCAACCAGGTGACCGGCAATCCGCCGTCGTTGCTCAACACGGCGACGCCCTCGCTCGTCGCCACGCCGCCCTCCGACTCCACGCCGCCGCCCGGGGCGCCGTCCACGACCACGCTGGTGGCGGTGCCTCGCCCCTCCGCGGGCCTCCAGCCCTCCGTCCGGTGGGCCACGGAGGAGGTGGCCCTCCCCGCGCAGAGCCCGCTCTCGGGCGAGCAGGTGGACGCACTCATCGCTTCCTACGAGCAGGTGCTGGCCTCCGTGCCGGGCGCGATGAAGGACCGGCTGCGCTCACTCTTCCGCAACAACCTCCACCTGGGGTTGTCACGCGGCAACGGGCCCGGGGGCCTGCCGGTGGGAAGCATCGCCGGAAAGGTCGAGGGCAAGCACTACGTCTTCTATCACCACACCGCGCAGGGCCCGGTGGAGTGCGACCGGATGGAGCTGACGGTCGACACCGAGTGCATCGGCTGGGTCATCTCCGTGGCCTCGACCTGCGTGTGCCTGCTGCTGGCGGTGGTAGGGCTGGGCTACTCGGCGACCCAGGTGGTCAAGGCCGCCAGGCCGCTCATCACGGAGAGCACGTCGCTGCTCCGGACGCTGGGGGCCGCGGCGCAGCAGGGAGCCATCGATGGCTCCACCGTCATCCGGATCATCAAGGCGCTCTACCTCGGAGGGACCCTCGGCAAGATCTTCGGGGCGGCGCTGACGGGCAGCTGGTTCACCATCGCCCTCAACTGCGCGTCGCTCATCCTGATGGTCGTCGGCCTGTTCACGACCGGTGGCGCGTACCTGGCCGTCGTGCTGGCGCAGCTCGTGCTCAACATCGCCGTGCTGATCGCCGTCATCGCCCAGAAGCCATCCAACTGCTGCTGAGCGCTCGTCACGCTCCGGCCCCCGCCAGGATGGCTGGCGGGGCGAGGATCGCCCTCGTGCTGCCGGAGTGAAGGAGACCGGTGCGGGCGGTGACGGACGCCACCGCCCGCTTGGGTCCTTCAGGGACTACTGGACGGTGTACGCCACCGTGCCGCTGCAGCTCCCGCTGGAGTAGCAGCCGGCGCGGATCTGGTAGGTGCCCGCCGTCGTAGCCTTGAAGCTGGCGTAGGACAGCGTGCCGCAGGCGTCGTCGTTCGAGACCACCAGGGAGGTTCCGTTGTACAGGCGCAGGTACGTGTCACCCGTGCCGGTGGCGCCCGGCACCGTGCAGGTGCCGAACTTGAGGGTCTGCCCGGCGGCCAGGGTGACGTTGTGGTTGACGGTGTTCTGGTTGGCGCTGTTGGTGTTGGTGGCGGTGAAGGTGAACGTCACCGGCGTCGCGGGCGGCGGGTAGCCCGCACACAGGCGCGTGCTGGTCGCCACGCCGCAGTACTCGTCGATGGCCGGCCGAACGTAGGTGATGTCCTCGCCGCGGCAGCCCGTCTCCGTGCAGGTGTTGACGACGCTGCAGCTCCCGTTGGCCTTGTAGTCGGTCTCGCCGCGCACCAGGATGCCGGCCACCGTGTAGCCGTTGTTCTCGTACACGCCCGAGCCCGAGTTGCCGCCGAACGTGTCCGTGGTGCCCACGAAGTAGTCCAGCGTGCCCGCGCGCGCGTCACGCACCGAGCCGCCCGAGTCGATCTTGAAGGGGATGCCGCTGCCCGAGCCGATGACCGTCACGTTGGTGCCCACGGGCAGCGCGGCGTTGCCCGCGCGAATGGGGGCGGGCGTGAAGCGCGGGGTGGCCGCCCGGTCCAGCCGGACGATGGCGAAGTCCAGGTTGCGACCGCCCACCGTGGCCTGCTGGCGCGCGACAATCGCCTGGCAGGAGAAGATGTCCGCGGTCGTCACCGTCTGCATGGCGCCGGCGGCGGTGCGGTAGAAGTTGAAGACGAAGCGCGTGCTGGTGCAGGCCGACGCGCTGGTGATGCAGTGGCCCGCCGTGAGCACCAGGTCATCGTCGATGAGCGTGCCGGAGCAGAAGGCCGGGGTCAGGTCGTCCAGGAAGCGCTCGGAGGTGCAGAGGTTGTACGCGGAGCGCAGCGTGGACCCGTTGAAGGTGACGTTGTTGGGGTTGGTCGCGTTGAAGTCCGAAGGGTTCATCAGCGCGACGGTGGACTGCTGAGCGCGGGCGCGCAGCGTGGCGTTCGCGTGCGCGTACACGTCCGTGCGGTTGTCGGTCCCGTAGACGACGGGCTGCTTCTCCGTGCCCACGGGAGCGCTGTCGGTGGGCTCGGCCTCGGGGGCCGGACCACAGGCCACGAGGGAGAGGGTACACAGCAGCGTTCCAAGCAGCGTCCTACGGCCGGAAGTCCGGGGGATTCGCATGTGCTGAACACTCCTTGAGGGTGAGGACCGCCCGCCTGGGGGCGAGCAGCGGACCGCATGCTCGCGCCAAACACGCACTCTCCGCAACATGACCTTAACGAGGACTCACCGCTGTCCCGGAAGCTCCAGTATACGGGGGGGGAGGTTCATGATTCCTGCGGGAATGGACTTCGTTCCCGCTCCGGCGAACAGCGCGCCGCGCTCTTGAGCCCCCATCCGCTCCAGCGGAACGAAGGAACCGGCATCCCGAGGCCCGACGCGATCGGACCGCGTTCAAGGGCTTGAAATGGATATTCGCGTAACGAGGCCCAATGCAGTCGCCACGCTCCGGAAGCATGCCAAAGGGCACTGCGCCCCGTCGTTCCAGGCCGCCTCGAACTTGAGTCCTGGGCTTGATGACCCAGTCGTAAACCGACGAGCGCAGCGCACGGTCCTGTTCGCGTTCAGGCGCTCGCAGGGGCTGGCGCCAGCCAGAATCGCAGCAACTCCTGCAGCCCTCGAACGCCCAATGCCCGCTCCAAGAGTCCGACTACATGCTCTACCGCCATACGCAGCAAGGCCGGGTCACCTCCCCTCATGCCGAAGCTACTCGGCCTGTTCAGACAGCGATAAGCGTTTCTGAGAATCTCATCGAATCGGGCCCCGTGCGCACTAGCATTGCGCAGGACACCGACGGCCTGCGCCTGCACACACACAAAGGGGCGCACAGCGTCCGGAAGCTGCGCCCGATGGGGATATTTACCAACGACATTCAGCGTGACTGTCTCTCCAGAGAATTGATTACGCAGCAGCGGGTGTTGCTCCGACACATAGGCCTCAAAGATGTTCTCTAGAAATTCCGCAATACAGGCGAGCTTGGACTCAGCTCGGCCAATGAGTCCATGCCGGCACGCCCAGATGTCCCCCTGCGCACGCTCCAGCAAGCGCTGGTACTTCCCTAAAAGACTCGCACCGAGAGACTGAACCTCCCTCAGCATCACGCTCCGTCGAGCATCTTCTTGAGCCCTTCCCTCCTCAGCCAGGAAGAACTGAGCGGCTTGTTCGAGCGAGGGCCGCGTTTCGGGACGCTGTGCAGTCATTCCCTCCACGAACTCCCGCAGGCGTGATGCCGTGGCGGATGGCGCCAAGCACACCTTAAGCGTCTTACCAAGCGAATAGAGATCAGCACGCGACGTCCAGTTCTGCCCCGCGACGACTTCCGGCGGTACGAAATCCGGTGAACCCACGAATGTGGGCCCCCCACGCTGCAATTCCGCCACCGCTCGCGCCAATCCGAAATCGATGAGCACTGGCTTTCGGTCATCCACCCGAACAAGGACGTTCTCAGGCTTGATGTCCCGGTGAACCACCTGCAGCTTTTCAAGTGTTCGAAGGACGGCCACGAGGCACGAACCGGTCTTGAGCGCGGCCAGCTCCGAGAGAGAGCCCGGCATGAGCGACTCACCACGAATCCACTCATAGACAACGACTCCTAAATGGGAGTCCTGCGCGTCAATACCCACCCGCATCATGTGCGGGAGCGCTCGGAGCACTTGGTGGTTCTCCTGCTGAGAGAGACTCGAGATTCGCTGGAGCAGTCTCACTTCACTCTGAAAGCGCTGATGGGCCTTCTCGTTGTCGAGCTTCACGCAACGGACCGCGACCTCGCGGCCACCTTCTGTCGCGGGATAGACCCGAGCTTGGCTTCCTTCGAAGATCTTCGCGGCCTCAGTAGGCACCTCGCTGGGGCGCTCAATTCTCGGAAGGCCCAGCCGGCTAAGGGCCTCGCGCTCTCGAGGCTCGCTGAGCGGTTGGGGCCGGGCAGCACGCAACTGCAGGAAGCGCTCAAGCATGGGAAGCTGGACAGTTCCATCCTCACGGAGCACCTGTGCATCGCGTAGGATTTGGACGCACTCATCCACCCGGTCCGGTGAGATTTCAATGTCGCCCGCCCACTGCCGCAGCGTGGAAAGCGCGCGATCCCGCACTGATTCGTCTCCCGTGGAGAGGGCCTTTGCCCAAGCCAGTGCTACGGGATAAGTTTCGCTGGGCCTCCAATCATTAAGGTTGTCACTTTCGTTAAGCACGTCGCGAACGTAAGTCCACACATCCGCGGCACCCTCCTGATAGTTCCTAACGATCTGCTCAGCAGCCCTGTCAACATCCTGCTCGACAAACCAAGTGCGCTTTTCCCCAAAACAAATACTTTGCACCGCCTGAAGCAACCTATTGAGAATAAAAAGGTTACCAGCGAGCGCGGCAAGGCGCGCCCGGGCTTCTGACGAACTTTGCAATCCTCCCGCAGCGAATGAACGAAGCAGGGGGAGCAAATCCTCCTCTTTGAGCGACGAGGCTTCGAAAGCAGCGGGGATGGAAGCAAGCAGGTTGGCGCCCATCAACTTACGCATATGAAGTTGGCCGACCAGTCCGAGCTTGATAGCTGCTCGTCCCTCCCCTGCTATGCCCCAGGAGTGCTCCAGCCGAGCCTTTAGCCGCTCCCCAAGTAGGTACGAGTGGCCGCTTCGCACGGCGGCCAGGGAGAAGAGTGCCTGCGCTTCGTCAATGACGATGTAGATGGCTCGGATTGGCAGTTTTCCCTCTCCTTTCCGAGCCGCCTCTTCACGCACCTGATGGAAGGCCTCTGCCGTAGGCAGGATACCGTCCTCCAACTCCATCTTCACAGGCCTGTTGAAGCGCACGGAGATTTGCTCCGCCACCGCTTTCCAGATGGAGGCGATGTCCGGATATTCCGTGGCAACAACAAGGGGGAGCACCACAACATCCTGAAAGGTCTGCGCCCGCTCCAGCAACCCCTTGAGCAGGGTCGTCTTCCCATATCGCCTCGGACCACAGATATAGAAGGAACGGTTCCCGCCTTGGACTTCCCGCTGTAGATCCTGAAAGCAGCCCTCCACGCCCAATGGGCGCGACTCCATCACTTCGACAGGAATGTTGTCGTGAAACGGAGACTCAAAAGGCACCTGATTAAGCTGCAGTTCCTGCCAATTGAGCTCCTTGCCATCATGACCAAAGGGCCAAATCAGATCAGGCGAGCTCATATGGAGTTTCACAGAAACACTTCGGCGCGCAGAGGAAAGCTGCTCGACCCGTGATCGCAAGATGGGAATCACTACTTCCAGATCATGCGTTTCCGCGCCCTGGGGGATGCGAAACTCCTGCCGGGAGACCGCTTCCAGCCAAGCAGTCGGCGTGTCACGGAGGTCACCCGTCAGCTCTACCTGCAACCCGACCTCAAGTTGCGCTGGGGCAGGGCTTTCGAGAACCACCCGCACGGGCAGGCTCACCCGGCCATACGGTTCACCAAGCACGGGAGGTTGCCATACCAGATCAGCGGCATAGGTGGTCGCGGTCAGTCCCACCTTACGAGAGAGCGGATGGCGCAGGTCCCTCACCTTGACCCGGAGTGCGGGGGAAGGCGTCTTCTCCTCGATGCTGAGCGAAGGGTATGAATGAAGCTTACGAACCTTCTCCAGACTCGCCAAGTCTGGGATCAAATCTGCCAAAGGGCTTCTGACTGCACGTTCTATATCCGAAAGGATTACCTCTGCCTCGACCGGTATCGTGGCCAAGGCAGACATCAAATCCTCCGCAGCCTTCGCGTGCAACCGGGACTTGAGCGCGTCCGCCCGCTGAGAATGTGCCTCTGCCAGCTCAATCCGGACCCATGCCTGGGACATACCGATGTTAGCGCGCAGCTCCTTGAGCACTTCCTCGCTCAGGCGATTCCGAAGTGCCTCAAGCCGAGGAAGCCATCGTGCCTCGACCTCCGCAGTACGCAGGCGCATTTCCACAGCCGCCTGAAGACGTTCCAGCCACGGGCCCGTGGCGTCCTTGGGCTCAGGAACTCCGCGGACATGACGCCTGATCTCTTCGTCCCGAGTCTCCAGCCAAGCCACGCACTGCAACATCTCACTGCAGACATCTGGCTCAGAAACCAGGGCAATAAGCACCCGAGCACGAGAATTATGCGTGGGAGTCTGGAGAGACCGCGGCCAGACCCAGCTCGGAAGTCCCGCTCGCTCGATACGTTCCAGCGTCTGTGCCACTGAGGTAATCTCATTTAGATCTGATCGGGAATTAAACGCCTCGACGAGGTCTCCCGGGATGGCATCCGACACTTTCAAGTCAAGCACGCGAATGATACGCGCAACGTTCGCCTCGCGGGCCCGAAGGACTTCGGGCTCAAGATCTGATTCCACGAGCCTCTGGAGCGTCACCAAGAGCGATTTGGCGGAGGCATTGCGTTCCTCCTGAAGCGCCACGGAGAAGGGTAAATTCATCCAGGACGCCTGTTGCCTGCACAGAACGTCCCAGGCCTGGGCCACACGGTCCCAGCCTGGACGGGCTGCAGCCCTGAGCGCCTCCAACCGCTGCTGCTGGTGTCTTGGGACCGCAGAGGCGATTGCCGCCACCGGTGTGGAGTGCGACACGGCGATCGCAGCGGCCGGACGCACCTCCACAGGCTGTGGAACAGGAATGGGCACTGCGGGAGCTGCGCCTCCGCTAGGGGATGAAACGACCAGCGCCACTGAAGGCCGCACTGCGGGTGTTTCGGTCTTTGGTGGCGCAGGGACTACTTTCTGCGTTGCAGCTGCAACCGTGAGGATAGCTGCATTGGCCTTTTCAGGTTGAGCCCTGCGCACCTCGGGATGCGCGGATACCTTCGCGATGACCCGCCGGAGGAGGGCCGTCGCATTGCGTACTTGGCTGTCCGTGCGGGCCCCGTTCTCCAGAGCTAGTGACTGAAGCGCACGTATAAGGTCAGGCGACTGCATCAACTCCCGCAGTGGCCGACAGGAGCTAAGCCGATGACAAAGCGTTTCGTAGGAGACCGGGCTACTCTGGTCGAAGCCTGCGAGGTGTTTTCTGGCCAGAGCACGCGCTGCGGACACTTCGCTTTCAATCGGTCGCACGGTCCAGATCCACGTCCCCCCCTTAGCGGAGACGCGCGTCATGCACGCCCGGCTCAGAGAACAGTGATTCCATCAGATCAAGCCTAGGTCCGGCTAGGCCCTATCCGATGGAAGTAGGGCCGCCAGCTGTTGCTCCTGCGGGGATGCCCGTCGACATGAGGCGCTATGAGTTGAACGGGCGGCAGTGGGGGGGCTTTGGCTCCTCTGTGGCCAAAGCAGGACCGGAACAGAGCGTGCAAGGACCACCGCGTCATCCCCCGGTGTCAGGGAAGTTGTCGCCTCGGCTGAGCGGCCGGGCTGACCACGCCATGGGGGCGAGAGCAGGCAGGACGCAGTGCCGTACACAGATGCATTCAAGTCGCAGATGGTGAAGGGCCCGGTGAAGGGCTGCTTCCTCTACCTGTACCTCGTGGTGGACGTCTTCAGCCGCCGCATCATGGGCTGGCACGTCCCTGAGGAGGAGTCCTCCACGCATGCCGCAGCCCTCATCCGCGACAGCTGGCGCGAGGCAGGCTGCCCCGAGGGCCTGGTGCAGCACTCGGACAACGGCGGCCCCATGAAGGGCGCCACGATGCTGGCCACGCTGCAATGGCTGGGCGTGGCCCCGTCCTTCAGCCGGCCCCGCGTCTCGGACGATAACGCTTTCTCCGAAGCCCTTTTCCGGACGCTGAAATACCGCCCCTGCTTCCCCCAGCGAGCCTTCGCGTCGACGCAGGATGCGCACGCGCGGGTAGCGCGTTTCGTCGCCTGGTACAACACTCTCAAGGCTCGGCTAATCAGGTCGCTATTCGGTCCGGCCAATGAGGTCCGGACGTGAGGAGCCCGGGAAGCGTGACGGCGTGGACCGCGCGGGTTCGGCCAAACCGGTCCGGCAGGGGCTCCGCCAGGTGTCAGCGTGCGGGAGTCTCGACCTGGGCCGCGCGCGGTGCGCGGGTGCGCTTGGCGAGTGGCGGGTTGCGGTAGCTGTCACCCTCGATGGTGAGGACGTGGGAGTGGTGCAGCAGCCGGTCCATGGCGGCTCTGGCCAGCAGTGCGTCACCAAACAGCGGCGGCCACTCCTCCAGGGCGCGATTGGAGGTGATGCAAGTGGCCGCGCGTTCGTAGCGACGGCGGACAATCTCGTACAAGTCGATGCCCTCCTCACCCGTGAGGGGCCGCAGTCCGAGGTCGTCGACGATGAGCAGGGCTGGCGCGGTGAAGCGCAGGAGGCGTCGCTCGTAGTTGTTGTCGGCGCGTGAGGCGCGCAACTGCGTGAGCATGTCGTGGGCGCTCACGTAGAGGACGGCGTGGCCGGCGCGACAGGCTCGCTGGCCCAGCGCCTGGGCGAGGTGACTCTTGCCGACGCCCGCCGGCCCCACTACCAGCACGTTCTCGTGCCGCTCGACAGAGGTGCAGGTGCCCAGTTCCAGCACCTTGGTGCGCGGGACGGAGGTGTTGAAGGAGAAGTCGAAGTCCTCCAATGTGCTGGGCCGTTCGAAGGCGGCACGGCGCATGCGCACGTCCAACTGCTTGCCGTCGCGCCGCTCCACCTCGTCGGCCAGCAGTCGGTAGAGGAATTCCGTCAGCGACAAGTTGGCGTCGGCCGCCTCGCGGCAGCGCACCTCGAGGGACTGCAGCAGCCCGGACAGGCGCAGCTTCTTCAGCACGGGGACGAGTTCGTCATAGGTACTCATGCGGGGGGGGATACTCCTTGAGCGGGGTGGGACGGCGGGGACAGGCAGGGGGGCGCTAACGCAGCAGCGTGCGCACGTCGCGCGCGTAGCGGGGAGCCGGCGGCGTAGCAGTGGCGGCGGGCGTGGCGATGGCCAGGTGCCCGTCCTGGGGCAACGGCTGCAAGTCCAGACCGCGGCGCAGGATGTCCTTGAGGCCCTGGTAGCGCAGGTTGCCGAAGTGCAGCGCCCGGCGGCATGCGGCCTCGGCTCGCTCGCGCGGGAAGCCTTCCAGGTGCACCACCATGGCCTGCACGCAGCGCAGCTGGCTGAGGACGTCATCCGCGTCGAAGACGGCGCGCACGTACGCCTCGGTGTGAGGGCCCAGCCGGGCCGCCCGTGTCTCCCAGTGGCTGCGGCTGCGGTGGCGCAGGGCCGCGCGCGCCTCGGGCAGGTGCGTTTCCACGGTACTGCGGTGGCCCTCGCCGCGTAGGGGGTGGGTAGCCACGCGCTCGTCCTGGGCGTACACGCGCACGTCGTGGGCCGTGACGCATAGCCAGACGCGCTGGCCGATGAGACGCCAAGGCACCGAGTACAACCGTCGGCCGTACATGACGTGGGCATCGCGGTGCACGCAGGCCTCGTGCCACACCTCGGGCGCCCACGCGGCTGCCGGCAGCGCACGCAGCGCCGAGGCCTCCTGGAAGAGGAGGCGCGGCTGACGCCCCGTCGTGCCGTGCACGCGCACCGACGCCACGTCCCGCAGCCAGCGCTGCAGGGCGGCCTCGCACTCGCGCGCGTCCTCTCCGGCCCTCCCGGCGAAGAAGTTGCCCTTCACGTAGCGCACGCCCGCCTCCACCTTGCCCTTCTTCTCTGGGGCACGGGGTGGAGCCGGGTCGACGATGAAGCCGTAGTGGCGCGCCAGCGCGCGGTAGCTGCGCTGCAGGGCCCTCTCCCCGTCCACCCCGAAGGCCGCGCGCACTACCGCCGCTTTGAGGTTGTCGGGCACCAGGCAATGAGGCACGCCACCGAAGTACTCGAAGGCGGCCTCGTGACAGCGCAGCCACGTCTCCACGCGCTGGTCGAACACCCGCGTGGCGAAGAGGTGGCGGCTGTAGCCGAGCACCATGACGAACACCCAGGTGCGCCGCAGCGCCCCCGCGTCCGCGTCGTACAGCCGGCCCACCTCGCCGAAGTCCACCTGCGCCACCTCGCCCGGTGCCGTCTCCACCGGGATGGCGACGTCCTCTTCACTCACGCCCTGTGCCCGACGCACGCTGCCCACCAGGCGTTTGACCGCCGAGAGGCTGCCTACCGGCTCCCCTGCCTCCATCCGCAGCCGGGTGAAGATGGCCTGCGGCTGCAGTCCCTTCGCCACCCACGCCTCCACCTGGGCGCGGTGCGCCTCCATGCTGGATGTCTGCTGGGGCGCTGGCGGGGCCGCGGGCCGCGCCGCCAGCACCGCGGCCTTGAGCACCTCGAGCTCGGGCAGCACCTGCGCGTCGCCCTGCAGCAGCCCCGCCGCCTCCAGCACGCGCCGGTAGCCGCGCTCCACGTCCACGCCCATGCGCAGCACCCGGGCCACTTGCCGCGCGGGCGTGCCCAGGCGGTGCAACCGCACCAATTCCTGCAGCCGGTCCATCTCCACTCTCCGGTTACTCACGCCACTTCCCTTTCCAAGGGAAGCCAGCGTGGCCTGTCGGCGGACACCCGAGTGGACCGGTTTGGCCGAACCGGTGCGGACCGGTTTGGCCGAACTCACCCCGACCGGGTTCGCCGAACTCCGGAGGACCTGTTACGCCGAGCTACGACACTTGGAGAAGCGAGAGGACACCGACGTCGCGATGCTGCACTTCGCGCTCGGCACCATCATCTGGTGCCACTCGCCCCTCCCCCAATTGGCTCTTAGACTCCGAGCGCAGTGAGATCGTCGCCGACCGGCAGATCCACATAGATGCTCATATGCGTCGTGCGGCTCTGGAATGGCCCCTGCGTCCATGGGCCAACTACCGATTTACACTCTGCCCAATCGAGGCCGCTGTCGAAGAGCACCTTGAGAGATCTGAGCTTGCCGCCCGGCGCGAACTCGATCACCAGCTTGCGCGGGTGTTCGAGCTCAAAGCGACGCTCAAACTGCAGGCCGAGCCCCTTCTTGCCTGCCTCGCCGGAGCACCACTCCGCCAGCATCTTGGATTGCTTCGGCCCGAGATTAGCGGGGGCCTTTTTCAACCTGAACAGCTCGTCGACGTTCTTCGCCTGACCATCGTAGCCCTCTGCCTCGCGCGTCCAAATTTTGCCCGCAGCCTTCGGAGCATAGGCAAGGCGTTGGATCACCTCGCCGAGCATCCACATTGCGATCGCACTCTTGCCAAGGTGCCGATCGCTATACGCGAGCCTCGTCACCTTCCCTAACTGGTTCAGATCACCGAGTTGCGACCGGAGCAACCTCCACGCGAAGACAACGTCAGGGTTAATCACACCCTTTGCGATCTCGACGAGCGGACGGGCGTTGGGCGACTTCGGCGTAAGATCCTCTACCGTTACCGGTTGGCCCCGCCCCCAGCGCTCGGCGAACTTGGACCATGCCTCCTTGGCGGCCTCAGGTTTCGCCTCAACGGGAGTGCAGCCATCGAGCCATGCGGATCCGAAGCGAGGACCATCGCCGCCGGCAGTCTGTATACCGCCGATCGCCGCAGCACCTGTAGGACAGTTAGAGAGGACCTGCCACACGTCTTCGCGTAATGCCCCTCGGTCCGCAACGGCAGCGACGCGTAAGTGCACTCCGCCCTCAATAAGGCGCCTCAAGTGCACGGCGACTACCGCAGTGTCGTCGTCCTTACCGCTGGCATCGGGCAGGCTGTTGAGCAGCAGCTGCGGTGCATGCTTTTCCGAGCAAAGCACGCGTCGCTGAATGGCTCTCAGGAGACCGCCTGCCTCAAGCGCATCACCCGCGACTTCAGCGGCTTGAAGCCCGAGTTCCGAGCTGGTGTCCTCGACTAGCTCAATTGCAGCGAGCATCGGCCCGCGTCCACGCAACACCGCAGCCTTGTGTTTTTCGAGCGGGTTGGCTGCACTAAGCAACATCCTGCGCGCGGGATCCAGGAAGTGAGTTCGGAGAAGATCGACGCGCAGCATGCCTCGCGCGGCGAGAAACTGTGTGTCGAAACGAATGATTTTCGCTTCGTCATTCTTGTCGAGCATTTCGACCAAATCACTAAGAAGCGCAACTGGATCATCCATGAGATGCCGCAACATTCCAGAGCCGCTGGGCTCGTAAACGACCGCCTCTCTCTCTGAGACCCAATTGCGCCCACCGCTTGGGTTGGCGTCCTGCCACGTCGCGACGGCTGCGTGCAGAGTGCGTGGATCGACTTGGAGTCTCCGTGCAACAATGATTTGCAGGTAGGCAGCAAACGTGTGGAAGAACGCTTCCGCCTCAGCAGGTTGGACGGCAGGACGAAACTCCTTTGTAAGCCGTAGTCGGAAAGCATCGACGGGCATCGATGTGCCAAGAACGGCATGCCGCCATGTGCTCTGGCCGTCACAGTGCGTGTACCCTCGGAGCTTACCGTGCTTCACGAACGCTTCGGGAAGCTGACCATCGAACGACTCCTCCGGTTCGGCGAATCCGCAGCGCTGGCAAATGGCGAAGCCGAATCCGGGCCCGCCTGGCCTCTCGGATCTGCCCTCGGAGCGCACGAAGACCGTCGAGTTGGAGGTGAATCCACCGATGATGCCAGACGGAAGGATATCCACGAGGCCTATGGAGTTGGATGCGAGAACAGTTATGCGCGGAGAAGGCATCCGATCAATCTCGGAGCCTACTCGTCGCGGCCTGCGACCGACTTTGACCGCGAAACCACTCGGCCGCATGTAACGGCGCACGCGGCTCGGAGGAAAATCCCCTGCCTCAAGCGGAGTCTCCTCCTCGGCGGCCTTCTTCTTTCGGCGGCGGCGTCCGGTCGCATCCGTGTCTGAATCCAACTCCTCCTGGAACACAGTGAGATGACGACAGATCTCGCACTCTCTAGGCGGAGCGTTGCGGTCTTCGAAATGCCCGCACTTTTCGCACTCAATGTAGAAATGCTGAACGACACTGCTCTCGTCGCCGGCCAGCCAGTTTCGAACCACTCCCGCAACGCGGTGCAGTTTCTTGTCGGCAATAATTTCGGATCCAGGCGCATACTCACTTAGTGCGATGTCAAGAGCGCGCTCCATACGCAGTTCTAGCGGTTCTTCATGTCGCCTCGGCTCATCCTCATCGTCGCGCTGATCGCCACTGATCTTCTTCTTGAACTTCCACTTCGTGTCGAGATGCACGACATCAAGAGGGAAACCGAAGCGCGGCAAAAAACCGTTTCGAGCGAGACATGCAATCAGCGTTTCCTTCAGAAGGACGCGCTCTTGATGGGCGAGAGCACCGAGAAGTGTTGAATCACGAGCGGACTCACCTTTCTGCTGCTCACGCTCGCACTGCTCCTTAATCACATCGTAGTCCCCACTAACAGTCGCGACAGCGCGCTCGAGCGACTTGGAGCAGGAGGCAGCAAGCTCGGAGAGCGTGTACGTTGCCAGTGTCGTGCCCTTCGTCAGGTCACGGATCTGCATTGCCACGCTTGAATTTTCATCGAGCTGGTCGAGCCAGCGCCCGAACGCAAGCGAAATCGGATCCTCATTATGCAACTCAAGCTTGCCTGCGAGTTGTTTGTCCATGCCACCGTCGCCAATGGCAGCGCGGAACAGGAACTCTTCGACCGTTCCGAATGCGCGCATTGGGCTGCCGACGCCGTCACGTTCGACGGCTTCCTCGAAGAACGCCGCCAGCAGAGATGCGTTCACATGCCTCAGCAGAAGTGGCGGCGCATCGAGACGGACCTGCGGCGGTGTCATTTCTGAATGGAGGAAACGCCGTGGGCTGGTAAACACCAGTTGATCATGCGGCCGATTGAGGGCGAGCGTAAGCACCATCGATGAGCCATCTGCCCGGCGACCGGCTCGACCGGCTCGCTGCCAGTAGTTCGCAGGGCTCGGCGGCACGTTGGTCAGCATCACAAATGTGAGGCCTCCAATATCGACGCCCATCTCCAGAGTGGTCGATGATGCGAGCAAGTTTCGCTCACCGCGCCGAAAGGCGTTTTCTTCTCCTTCAAGCGAGTCGACTCCGATCTGCGCAGTGTGCTCAACGCTATGCAAACCGAGGAGCGGATCCTCAAGAATGCGGCGTACTGAATGACGGGCAGCCCAAAGTGCTCGCAACTTGTCGTTCACTGGCACCAGCGTGCGCGGGCATTTGGGGACCGGGACCACACCGCCTACAGAGCGGAAGTAGACACGGCCGGAGTCGACGTCGATGAGAGGTGGTTGCGCATGAAGTTGGAGCTCAAGGCGCGACAGGTCGATCTGGATTTTGCCCTGCCTCAGTCGGAGCCACCTGCATCCCTGCACAGCGTGCTGATTCAGCGCGTCCCACGCGAATGTGAGCAAGGAATCGATACCCTTTGAATCGGGCATCTTGAGGCGTTCGCGAACCCGATCTGTGTACTCGTACATTCGGCCGGCCTCGGGCTTGCGGCGCGGGTACATAGGGATGTCGCGACCAGACTCCTCTTCATCAGCTTCGGATTCGTCCTCGTCGGGCAGTTCCTCCGCAGTGCTCCAAACAAGCTTGTTGCCGAGCGTGTTCGGGAGGAAGTGTCCGAGCTTCTCCTCTGCTTCCGGCTCATCGGGGCTTGGTTTAACAACCACGCCACGGCTACGCGCAAAGTCGAGCAACTGGGCGACGAAGTCCTTCCATACTTTATCACTGCCAAAGTAAGGCAGAGCCTCGTTCGGGCACGGAGGCAGGCTGGGGTACACGACCTCAACGATACCGAGCGTCTCAAGCGTGTTGGCGCGGCTTGGTGGCCGCGCAAGCTCCTCATAGATCGAGAGCAGGCCAAGGTATTCGAGCGACTCGGGCTGCTTGAGATCGCGTGAGTCTGCGCGCTCGCGGAGCGACTCACTCTGACCGAGTGCACGCGCCAGCTCCTTCACCGTCGCCCTACCGCCTTCGCCATGGAGCGTCCTGACGATGAGCTGGCGGTTGACGCCGGTGTCGTGCGTACTCTCGACGACTGCGGCGATGCGGGCCGCTTCCTGGCGGCTATCAGAAAACGAGAGCAAGCGACGCCCGCCGCCCGGGCGGAACTCCTGTTCCCCACTGCTTGGTGGCATCTCGCCAAGGTGGGGATAAAGCATATCGACGACAGCGCCGAGAGCGGCGCGTGGACTGAGCAGCAGCGGGCGAAGTCGGGGCGACGGCGTATTGCACTGCAGGCACGTCTTCATTGGCGAACGCCCGTGACGGTCGGCCACATCGAGGTCCACCAATTCGACGGGGATGCGCCTCTCGCCGACACACAGCACCTCCTCCTTGCCTTCCTTCGGACGGACTGCGACGCGGGCGGCCTTGTCCACCTTCACGACTCGCAACTCCTTGGCCCCGCCGACGCGATAGGCGACAAGATAAGGTGCACCACACTCAGCGCAGACACCGAGCTGCGCGCGCGGGAATTCGGCAGGATCACCGGAAGGTGCGATTGAGGTTACCGGCCCCCACGGCCACCCCTCGACTACGCCTGCTTCGGGTGGGCGAGGATCAACCCAGACTCCGGTCGGCGCGCGCATAAGCGCATGCATCCGGATCGGGATGAATGGATGTCTCTTGGCATCAAGGCGTGCGAGCGATCCAAGGCGCAGGAGTGCATCGGTCGCGCGCCGCCGCTGCTCACTCGGTTCAGCAGGCCCATACACCTTGGTGGCTACCTGATCGATGTCAGGTAGCTCCTTGTTTTTGAAGAGCCACTCGCGCAGCTCTGTGAGTTTCGGGTGCGTAGCGAACACGTGATGCAAGAGGAGCGCTGGGCAGTCGACACTGGCAACTGACAACTGAGCCCGCTCTGCCTCGGTTACCAATCCAAGCGATTCGCATGCCTTCCACGCGGTGTTGGCAAGGGCGGTATCGCGAAGCAATGTGGATGGATTTCCCGAACCGTCGTATTCGAGTGTGCGAAGATCCGCGGCGATTAACTGCTGTTCGTCACCCAAGGTCACGGGATCTCGAAGTTCCGGCACATGCCGCGGCGGACGGGCCTCGTCCGGCAGATATCGGTGTCCCTCGACTGATTTCACGCCGCTCTTCTTCGCGAACATGCGGGACGCATACTCATCGAGCACGGCGCGTCCTTCATTCTCTCCTTGCGCGAGCGTTGCGGAGGTCGCGAATCCCTGCACCATCTCTAGCGTGGTGCCGAAGCGCTGCGCAGCGCGGCGCAGCAGCATGTGGATCTCGGCGGCCTGCGCGCCGGCGTACACGTGCGCCTCGTCGAGCACTATCATCTTGAGGCGAGGATTTTTGCCGTAGAAAAGGTTATCGGGCTCGAAGATCGTCCTGTCGTTCGGACGAATCAGCATGTACTCGAGCATGCTGAAGTTGGTGACGAGAACGTGCGGCGGCCCCTTCGGCCGACCATCGCCACCATCAATTCCACGCAGCGTCCTACGGTCGATGAGCTGGCATTTCGGAGGTACTGGCTTGCCGCGGCGCTCGTACGAGTTCTTCGCCGAACGCCATGTGTCCTTCAACCGGCTGGTGTAGTAAGCGAAGTGAATTTCATCTTGTCCGCCGAGCATTGCCAATAAGCGGTCGACCTGGTTGTTCACAAGCGCGTTGAGCGGGTAGACGACCACAGCGCGCACGCCCGGCTGACTGAGATCGTCGCGGCCCTCCTCATGATCCCAGAAGAGGCGATCGATGAGTGGGATAACGAACGCCTCGGTCTTGCCGCTGCCCGTGCCCGCCGAGAGGACCACGGTTTCACCATGGGAAGCAGCACGAATGGTGTCGACCTGGTGCTCGAACAGGGGGTAATCGAGGCCGGCCTTCTTCAACAGAGAGACCGTCTTCGGGTGCAGCGGCCGCTCACGTGTGCGCTGATTAGGTGAGGGGGCTTGAAGCTCGGAAAGCGTTTTCCCGGGGCGGAATGGGAATGCGGCCTGAATCAGCAGCGGCGCAAACAGCGAAAAGCCACTATCGCTGCTCCAATGCGAGCGAAGGACGTTCGCGAGAGGCCCGGGTCGCACCCCAAACACGTCAAGCAAGAAATCAGCGTAACGCCCCTGCAGTGCGTGATATGCTTGGTATGCATCAAACTGGTAGTGTTTGATCACTTTTCGGTTCCCTCCGCGGCCCAGCGGTTAAGCCAATAGTCGAAAAGAGTTGGAGCACTGCGCTGTAGCACCCGAACATCGTCCCAGAGCCTTGGGAGTGCAGGTCCACCTGCGCGCCAGCGGTGGACGCGCTCAGTCACATTAACGACCGCGTTCTCGATTTCGCGGGCATCAGGCGGGAGCACCTGCTGCCAGATTGCGCGAAGCCGGGCGTGAACGCCTTCGGCATTGTCGTCACGTACAGTGAGGCCGCGAAGATCGGAATCGGCTGACAGCTCAGTATATTTCCGCCGAATTTCTACTAAGCCGAAAAATCGACCGCTTGCAGCACCATTGATGACGTTCCTCACTCCCTCTGCATCTGGACTGCACACCACATTGATCTCTGCATTGCTGAGCAACCTCGGAGCCTCGTGGAGTGGAGCGAGAAGCCGCGCGACGTCCATGTAACGCTCCCTCGGGTCCCACCTTAGGAACGCGGGCACAAGCAGTCCGGCGTTCCACTCAGCGATCCTCTTTAATGCGACCACAGGATCAGATGGCGCGACGCGCTGAAAGTCGGCATAGCGGACACGAGCTAATGGCCAATCGAGATCACGGAAGACGGCCTCGACGTCGTCGGACTCCTCGGTGGGCACCACGAGAGCACCGAGGCGAAGATGCGTCATTGCATCCAATAGATGCTCGGCAATCCTGAACCAGCGCGAACCAAAGCGGCGGAGCGTCTTGAACGTGTCGAAAACCCACTGTTCATGGTGCGTGGCGAGGCGGCGTTCGATCGCGTCTCGCCAAAGCTCTCGCTTGTGCTCGGTCCCCTCCCAGAGCAAGCGCTCAAGCGGATCGAGTTTAGGCGGTGCCGGTGAGCGGCCCGCGTGAGAATTGAATAGTCCCATGCCGGAGATCCGCTCTGCGCCAGAGAAAGCGGTAACTTGGTACGGGTGTCCGGAGGCCGGGACGAGCACTTCGTATTGAAAGCCCCCTTCGTCGCGAGCGACAACCGTCGCCTCAATGCGCTGCGGGGGGATCCAGGGCGCCCAAGCGCTCACGAATTCGAAATACACAGGAGGAGGATCTGGAAGCTTGGTATGCGCGTACCAAATGCCCCCTCGCAGCTCCGGTATGACGTTCAGGCGGCGAGCCGTGCGCCGTGAGAAGTGAAGCGCATCGGAGTGCCAACTACCCACGTGAACACGAAGACGGAGCCCTCCGTCGCCGACTTGAAATACGCGACGCGGCAACTCGGAGAAGCGGATGAAGCGATGACCTGTTGAGTCGAGATAGCGTATGAAAGTGGCTTCGCCTGCAACGATCCGGACTTCGGCTCCTGGCGGGCCTTCGATCTGTAGACCGCCACTACCAAGAAGCAACTCAAA
This sequence comes from Corallococcus exiguus, assembly GCF_009909105.1. Lineage (NCBI taxonomy): Bacteria > Pseudomonadati > Myxococcota > Myxococcia > Myxococcales > Myxococcaceae > Corallococcus > Corallococcus exiguus. The sequence continues at coordinate 981,477 of NZ_JAAAPK010000002.1, read as the reverse complement.
CGCACGCTCGTCGGTCGCCTCGGAATCAGATGCCTTTCGGACTTCCACGTGTAGTGGGTAGGCACCGACGGAGTATGCACCGTGCAATCCGGCGCGTCGACAGAAGACATTGATTGAGATCTTGCCGTGAACCGAATCATTTAGAGTCAACGCACGCGCCTGCTCGGTTGTATGCGTGAGCAGCACCAGGTCGCCGCCAGATACCGCAATGTGCGTGCCTACATTGTCGGACCTTGACGTGATCGCGGTGCCTTCTGGAACGATTACAAAGTGAGCAAAGCCACTCCTTCCGTCCGCAAACACCTCGAGCCTGTAGCGGCCGGGGATCATGGCCAATTTCTGCACGGGCCTAACAATCCGATTACGGAGAGTGCCGGACTGTTCGCCAGCAGGGCCAACAAGGCGGTAGCTGAACGTGCGAATATCGCCATCGACAAAGAAGCGAGGGAAGCGCAAGTAGGCGGCTGCGCGACCGAACGCCAAGCCAGGAATGTGGGATGGCTCGAAGACGATGCGAAGCTGGATTCCTTTGGGGTCTAGTGACCACTCCTCCACGGACCCGTCAGGACAGTTCAGCGTTAATATCTGAGCATGCGATGGAACCTTGCACGACCATGCGTCCAGATCGGCGGTCGACCGACGCTTAAAGCCATCCGGCGCATTAAGTCGGCATCGTGGCGCGCAGACCAGGACAACCGTTGTGCCAGCCGACGCACAGGAGAGTTGCTCCCCAGTATCGGCATCGAAGAGTGCTACTAAATCGGCCGGCGCATCGATCTCCATGTATGGGACTTCGAACTCGCCATGCTCGTCGGAGGCAAGGAGCGCTGCCGGAAACTCAGTAGCTCGCGGCAATGGGAGCGACGAAGTGCCAGCCTCACGCTCATACCGTTCACCGTGGCGCGAATAGGCGACCTTGATGGTTCCGTTCGCGAAGCCGAGTAAGAGGCGCTGCTGCTTAGGTCCGGCAGCAGGTACAGTGATCAGTTTAGGCAGGCGCAGTAGAAGGCGATCTAGTCCATTTCTGGTGTCCCAGTGCCACTGGGCCTGCTCTGTGGTCGCGGACGGAGCCAGACGGGCTGCGAGAACGCTGGCCGCCTCATCGCTTGGAGCGCCAAGCACCTCGGTGAGCGCACCGCTGGCAAGCGGGATCGCAGTGCACTGGGCGAGGAATGCCTTCACCTCCGCAAAGCGCTGCAGATGATCCGCGAGTTCGAGACGCGTGTCTTCGTCGCGAAAGGCCGAACGCAGGCCTTCACGCACCTGCAGGAGCTTGGCGTGGTTTCCCATCCAGGCGGCGATCGACTGCTGATCCGCGTGCACCAGAGATTCCCAACTCCACGAGCGCTCGACTTCTTCCGCAAGCACTTCAAGCAGAGGCCAGAACGCGCCAGAGTGCAGCAACATGGTCTCAAGAACACGCCGTGCCGCTGCGCGGGAGCGCATCAGTCGCACGCCCCATACCTGACGAGATCCAGCCTCGATGGCAGACCAAGCGTCGGCATTCATGTGCAAATCTAGTCGGTCGATACCGAGCTTGACGCCAACGTTCGCGTACTCGATCCGGGCGTCTGGATTTTCGCGAAAGAGCCGCTGAATCGCGCGGGCTCCGGCCAGGAGCATTGCTGCGCCCCAGGCCACCCTGAACTCGTCACGAAGCCTCTTGACCTTGTGAGCGCGCTCGACGACCCAGGCGTTGAGCTGACCGAGCTGCGAGTCGGTCAATTGGAGCGTGGCGAGATTATCTCCAGGCTCCCAGCCTGGCGAACTCGTCTTGATTGAGTTCAAGAACTGTTCGATTCGCATGTTCCCCCCAGCGACTGCTACTCGAGTCTTACTTGCGCACGTTTGCTGGTCAATGCGCGCTCACACATCCAATGTGCGGCGATGTACCCCAAAAAACGCCTGCGCCAAGCGTTCGCAGCACGGCTGCGGTCATTCGCGGAGCTAAGTGGGAGCGTCCGACAGCCAGTGACGGTGGTGCGCAGAATGAGCCCAGCTAGACTCGACCTACTGGTGCCGGCCAAACTTCATCCCCCCTATCGACCCCTGCATCGAAGATGCAGAGCACACTTCCCATTCGAGCGAAGTCAGACTGGGCAACTACGAAGCTCTTGCAAGCCACGCTAAGGCAGCGTGCAACGCGACTCTTCAAGTTGATGCGACCGAGTTGCTCGCTACGGACACTCGGCCGGACGGAGGGCTGCGACATGATTAGTCGCCCCAATGATTCAAGAAGTCATGCCGCAATCAGCCCCGCATGGATGGCGTGAAATCCTTTAGCCCCAGGGGCAACAACCACCGCAACTCCTGAGCACACTGACCGACGAGGTTCCGCCTTTCAAGGTGACTCCCCATGAGAGGTAGAAGGATCTGTAGGAGCAAAGGGGATGGAGGCGAGGGCGGAGCAACCTGCCCCGGGGGCCAGACCTATTCGGCGATGGAGGTCGCCCCCAAGTTGACCGTGAGCAACATGACCTCACGCCCTGCCCACTGGCAGAGCTACAAGCCTACGTGGACTTGCCTCTTGGAGGAGCAGCGATGGTGACCTGGGCTTATAAGGCGACGAACACGAAGGCGGGTTCGGAGTTCACCCAGTTCCTTGCCGACAGCCACCGCTTCCTGCCGTGCACGGCCTACTATCCACCAAGATGCCGGACGGCACTTCAGCCAGAGCGGAGTCGGCCTGGAAGGTCGCGATTGGAGATACTCTTCTGCTTTATTTTGGCGGCAGCGAGAAACGTTTCCTCGGCGCTTACAGGGTCATGGATCCGGGCAAGTCAGGGCTCGGCTTCACGAAGGCAGGAGGAGGGGCTTTCGCCAAAGTGAGGGACACCGGGCTGAAGGCCGCGCTCGCCGCTGCGCCGGTGTACGAACCGGATCCCTTCTTCATGAGCTACGTCGGCTACGTCCTCGATCCGCTCCATGGAGTCCAAGCGCCGCCGTTCGAAGCCCTTCCCTGGCCTGGCCAGCACACGCTCATCCGGCTGCCGTAGGGTCGCGGAGAATCGCCACTAGGCAGTACTCGCGCCTGGGCGATAGCGAGAAAAACAAAGGCCCTGGAGTCACCGGCTTGCACCGGGGACTCCAGGGCCTCTATTTGGTCGGGGCGACAGGATTTGAACCTGCGACCACTTGCACCCCAAGCAAGTGCGCTACCAGGCTGCGCTACGCCCCGAAAACGGCCGTCGTGAAACGGTGCGCCCTTATGCCCCTGCCCTCGTTTCAGGTCAAGCAGGAGGTGAGGGGCGCCGGTGAAAAAAACCTACTCGTCGCCCTCTTCCATTCCCTCGTCGAAGTCCTCGCCCCGGGCCTCCGCCGCGTCCGCCGCCGCCTCTTCCTGCGCGTCGATCTCCGCGTGGTTCTCCGGGGGTGCCTCGCCGTTCAGGGCACTCTTCAACACCTGGCTCGGCCGGAAGGTCAGCACCCGGCGGGCGCTGATCTCGATCTCCTTGCCCGTCTGCGGGTTGCGGCCCACGCGCGCCTTCTTCTGGCGCACCTGGAAGTTTCCGAACCCGGAGATCTTGATCTTGTCCCCGCGCTCCAACGTCTCCTTCACGGTGTCGAAGACGAGCTCGACGATCTCCGCCGACTCCTTCTTGGAGAAGCCGACCTTCTCGTAGACCCCCTCGATGATGTCCGCTTTCGTCATGCGAGTCCTCTGGCACCCGTGATTGGCCGGTGAACGCGGGGCATGGTGTCAGCCTTCCCCGAACCGTGTCAACGTCCTGACTTCATTCAGGAATTCAGGCGCGCAGTGCCGCCCCCAGCCGCTGGTTCACCTCCGTGATGATGCGCTGGTGGGCCGCCGTGACCTCCGCGTCGGTCAGCGTCCGCTCGGGCGAGCGGTACCTCAAGGCGTACGCCAGGTTCTTCTTCCCCTCGGGGATGGGCTTGCCCGTGTAGACGTCGAACACCAGCGCGTCCTCCACCAGCGGCGCCCCCACCTCCAGGATCACCCGGCGCACCTCCTCGTTGCGCAGCTCCAGCGGCACCACCACCGCCAGGTCGCGCAGCACCGCCGGGTACTTCGGCAACGCCGCCGCCTGCGGCACCAGCCGCGCCGCCGCGTACAGCGGATCCGTGTCCAGCTCGAACACGAACACACCCTCCGGCAGCCCCAGCGCCTTCGTCACGCGCGGGTGCACCTCGCCCACCAGGCCCAGCACCGTCCCGTCGCTCAACGACACCTGCGCGCAGCTCCGCGGGTGGTACGCAGGCGCCTCCGCCGGAGTGAACGCCGCGCCCTCCACGTGCAGCGCGTGCAGCAGCGCCTCCACCGCGCCCTTCGCGTCGTAGAAGTCCACGCGCGAGTCCTTCTGCGTCCAGCTCCGGCCACCGCCGCGCAGGCCCCACACCAGGCCCGCCACGCGCGGCACCTCGCGAGCCGCCGGGCGCATGCCCTGCCCGCCCTGCGCGTCCCGGAAGTACGCCCGGCCCGTCTCGTAGAGGCCCACCGACTCCACCTGATGGCGCACGCTGCGTGACAGGTTCTCCAGCAGGCCCGGCAGCAGGCTCGTGCGCATCACCGACTGCTCGACGCTCAGCGGGTTCATCAGCGCGATGGGCGCTTCCTTCCCACCCAGCACCTCCAGCGACTTCGGCGCCACGAACGAGTAGTTCACCACCTCGGACAGCCCCACGCCGCCCAGCGCGTGGCGCAGCCGACGCTCGGCCTCCATGGACAGCGGCTCCGGCGCCAGCGTCTCCAGCCCTCGCGGCAGGCGCGCCGGGATGTTGTCGTAGCCGTACACGCGGGCGACCTCCTCCATCAGGTCCTCCTCGCGCTCCACGTCCACGCGCGCCCGGGGCACCTCGTACGTCGTCTGCCCCTGCGACTCCTCCACGGACTTGAAGCCCAGCGCCGTCAGGATGCGCCGGACCTCCGCCTCCGGCACCGCCACGCCCAGCACCTTCTCCACCCGCGCGTAGCGCAGCGTCGCCCGGCGCGGCGCCAGGGGCTCGGGCTGCACGTCCACCCTCCCCGGCACCACCGTGCCACCGGACAGCTCCGCGATGAGCTGCGCGGCCCGGTCCAGCGCCGGCAGCACCGCGTCCAGGTCCGCCCCGCGCTCGAAGCGGTGCGACGCCTCCGTGTGCAGCGCGTAGCGCTTCGCGGACCGGCGCACGCCGGAGCCGTGGAAGTGCGCGGACTCGATGACGATGCGCTTCGTGCCCTGCGTCACCTCGCTGTCGCCGCCGCCCATCACGCCCGCCAGCGCCTGCGCCCGGTCGCGGTCCGCGATGACCAGGTCGTCCGCGTCCAGCGTGCGCTCCTTGTCATCCAGCGTGCGCAGCTTCTCCCCCGGCTTCGCGGTGCGGACGACGATCTCCTGGCCCGCCACCTTCTCCAGGTCGAACGCGTGCAGCGGCTGGCCGTACTCCAGGAGCACGAAGTTGGTGACGTCCACCACGTTGTTGATGGCGCGCACGCCGCACGCCTTCAGCCGGTCCTGCATCCACTGCGGCGACGGCTGGATGGTGACGCCCTCCACCACCCGCGCCGCGTAGCGCGAGCAGCGCTCCTTCGCGTCGATGCGCACCTTCACCAGCTCCGCCACGGGCTTGCCGGACTCGGCAGGCTTCGGCTGCGGCAACTTCAGCTGCGCGCCCGTCACCACGCCCACCTCGCGCGCGATGCCCAGGTGGCTGAGCGCGTCCGGCCGGTTCGGGGTGACGTTCACCTCCAGCACGGAGTCATCCAGCCCCAGGGCCTCCGCGATGGGGATGCCCAGCTTCGTGTCCGCGGGGAGGATGAGCAGGCCGGACGAATCCTCCGTGATGCCCAGCTCCTTCGAGGAGCAGAGCATGCCGAAGCTGTCCACGCCCCGGAGCGCGGCCTGCTTGATCTCCATGCCGTTGGGCAGCTTCGCGCCCACCGTGGCCAGCGGCACCTTGTCGCCGACCTTGAAGTTCTTCGCGCCGCACACCACCTGGAACAGCGCGGAGCCGCCGATGTCCACCTGCGTGACGGACAGCTTGTCCGCGTTGGGGTGCTGCACCGACTCGCGGATCTGCGCCACCACCACGCCGCGCAGGCCTTCGCCGGGGCGCTCCACGCCCTCAATCTCCAGGCCCGCCGCGGTCAGCTTGCGCGCTAGCTCGTCCACGGACGGCGGCAGCGCGACGTAATCACCCAGCCACTTCACTGAAATCTTCACAGGGTTGTCCTCTTTCCTGGTGGGCCGGAATCAGAACTGCGCGAGGAAGCGCGCGTCGTTTTCGAACATCATCCGCAGGTCGTCGATGCCGTAGCGCAGCATGGCCAGTCGCTCCACGCCCATGCCGAACGCGTAGCCCGTCACCTCCTTCGGGTCGTAACCCGCGGCGGTGAAGACGTTCGGGTGCACCATGCCGCTGCCCAGCACCTCCAGCCAGCCGGTCTGCTTGCACACGCGGCAGCCCTTGCCACCGCACGACGCACAGGTGACGTCCACCTCCGCGGAGGGCTCCGTGAAGGGGAAGAACGACGGGCGGAAGCGCGTGCGCGTCTCCGAGCCGAAGAACGCCTTCACGAACGCGTCCAGCGTGCCCTTCAGCTCCGCGAAGCTCACGTCCTTGTCCACGAGCAGGCCTTCCACCTGGTGGAACATGGGCGTGTGCGTGATGTCCGAATCCCGCCGGTACACACGGCCCGGCATCACCGCGCGGATGGGCGGCTTGCGCGCCAGCATGTGCCGCACCTGCACCGGCGACGTGTGCGTGCGCAGCAGCGACGGGCTGTCCGCCTTCTTCGCGTGGCCCAGGCTGGGCTCGTCCACGTAGAACGTGTCCTGCATGTCCCGCGCGGGGTGATCCTTGGGCAGGTTCAGCGCCTCGAAGTTGAAGTAGTCGAGCTCGATCTCCGGGCCCACGGCCACCTCGAACCCGAGCCGCGCGAACGTCCGGACGATGTCCTCCATCGTGCGCGACACCGGATGCCGCCCGCCGGGCAGCACCGCGCGCCCGGGCAGCGTCACGTCCAGCTTGGGGCCCTTCAGCTGGGCCTCCAGCGCGGCGTCTTCCGCGCGCTTCGTGGCGTCCGCCAGCAACTGCTCCAGCTCCGCCTTGACGGTGTTGGCGATCTCACCCAACGCGCGCCGCTCGTCCGGGGGCAGCTTGCCCATGCCGCCCAGTACCGCGGACAGCTCGCCCTTCTTGCCCAGGTAGCGGATGCGCAACGCCTCCACCTGCGAGGGCTCCGACACACCGGAGATCTCCTGGCGCGCCGCGTCCGCCAACGCCTGCAACCGGTCTCGCATGGTCCTCTTCCCGCCTTCCATTCACGCCCCGGTCGCCTCTGGCGCCGGGCAAAAAAAAGGGCCGCCCCCTGGTGGAGGCAGCCCGTTTCAGCTTCGGAAGCCGGCGTCACCGCCGGCCGTGTCTCAGGCTGCCTTCGCGATGTTGGCGATGGCGGCAAAGCCCGCGGGGTCCGCGATGGCCAGATCCGACAGGACCTTGCGGTCCAGGGAGATCTTCGCCTTCGCCAGGCCGGCGATCAGCTTCGAGTAGGACAGGCCCACGGTGCGGGCGGCCGCGTTGATGCGGACGATCCACAGCGAGCGGAAGTTGCGCTTGCGCACCGCGCGGTCGCGGGTGGCGTAGTCCAGGGCGCGCTCGACGGCCTGGTTCGCACGGCGGTAGCAGTTCTTGCGACGGCCGCGGAAGCCCTTCGCAAGCTTGAGAATGCGATTACGACGACGACGAGCCTTGAAACCCTTTTTGACGCGCATGACACACTCCTGACTTCTGGAAGGGAGCCCGGGGCGCTGGCTTCACGCCGCTCCGCCAGGACTCACGGTTGGTTCAAACCCGAGGACGACTCAGGCGCCGTAGGGGAACAGCTCCTTGATGACCTTCTTGGCGTCCATGTCGCGCAGGTGGCCCGTGCCACGGTTGCCGCGCTTCTGCTTGGCCGTCTTGGAGAAGGTGAACAGGTGCTTGCTGAACGCCTTGCCGAACTTCACCTGGCCGCTCTTCTTCACGTGGAAGCGCTTCTTCGCGGCGCTGCGGGTCTTCAACTTGGGCATGATCCCAAACCTTCCTTCTGCTTCCTGTCGGCCGGCAATCTTCGTGACTGACGGCGGTCCGGGACACACGGTTCCCGGACGCTTTGGGCGAAAGCCTCTATCACTCTTTTGATGCGATGGGGGTAGCGTTTCCTACAGCCCACGCAGAAACCACTGCCACCACCGCCGGCTTGACGTCCGCCGGCCTGCCTCCCTAGGGAGGACCCTCCGACGACTCGGGGGATGAGGGCGTGCCTCAATCCCCGGAAGTCGCGCAAGTAGTCCAGCCCAGACGGCGAGTCAAGTCCCCTGCACTGCCGTTCAGGGCAGCGTGGCTTCCTTGATGAGGAGCGCCTCGAAGTCGGCGTACTTCATGGTCTTCAGGTCCTCGCCGCCGTAGCGACGGGGGGCCACGGCGCCGGCCTCCACCTCGTTGTCGCCCACCACCAGGGTGAAGGGGATCTTCTGCAGCTGGGCTTCGCGGATCTTCGCGTTGAGCGTGATGCCGCGCTCGTCCAGCTCCACGCGGAAGCCCTTGGCGCGCAGGTCGTCGCGCACCTTGCGAGCGTAGTCCATCTGACGGTCCGCCACGGTGACGAGGATGGCCTGCACCGGGGCCAGCCACGCCGGGAAGGCGCCGGCGAAGTGCTCGATGAGGATGGCGGTGAAGCGCTCGAAGGAGCCGAAGATGGCGCGGTGGAGGACCACCGGGCGGTGCGGGGCGTTGTCCTCGCCCACGTAGGTGAGGTCGAAGCGCTCCGGGGCCAGGTAGTCCAGCTGCATGGTGCCCAGCTGCCACTTGCGGCCAATGCTGTCGGACACGGCGAAGTCGATCTTCGGGCCGTAGAAGGCGCCGTCACCGGGGGCCAGCTCGTACTCCAGGCCCAGCGACTCCAGAGCCGCCTTGAGGCCGCCTTCCGCGCGATCCCAAAGGGATTCGTCACCCAGGCGCTGCTCGGGGCGCGTGGACAGCTTCACCGCGTAGGTGAGGCCCACCGCCTTGTAGACGCGGTCCAACAGCTGCACGAAGCGCCGCACCTCGTCGGTGATCTGGCTCTCCATGCAGTAGATGTGCGCGTCGTCTTGCGCGAACTGGCGGACGCGGGTGAGGCCGCCCAGGGAGCCCGCGGCCTCGTTGCGGTGGAGCACGTCCTGGGTGTGCAGGCGCAGGGGCAGGTCGCGGTAGCTGTGCTTCTTGAAGCCGTAGAACAGGTGGTGCGACGGGCAGTTCATCGGCTTGAGGGAGAAGTCGTGCTCGCCGGACTCGCTGTCGAGCACCAGGAACATGTTCTCCTTGTACTTGCCCCAGTGGCCGCTCGTCTCCCAGAGGCCCTTGTTGAACATCAGGGGCGTCTTGATCTCCAAGTAGCCGTCACCGGCCGTGAGCGAGCGCATCCAGTCCGACAGCGTCTGGTAGAGCGCGGTACCCTTGGGCGTCCAGAAGGCCGCGCCCGGCGAGTACGGGTGGAAGTGGAAGAGATCCAACTCCTTGCCCAGCTTGCGGTGGTCGCGCTTGCGAGCCTCTTCAATGCGCGTGACGTAGGCCTCCAGCGCCTTCTTGTCGAAGAAGGCGGTGCCGTACACGCGCTGGAGCATGGGGTTGCGGTGGTCGCCGCGCCAGTACGCGCCGCTGGAAGAGAGGATCTTGATGACGCCGATCTTCCCGGTGCTGGGCGCGTGGGGCCCCAGGCAGAAGTCCACCCAGTCGCCGTGGGTGTAGAGCGTGAGCGTCTTGGCGCCCTTGGCGGCGATGTCCTTGACGATCTCCACCTTGAACTTCTCGCCCTTCTCCTCGAAGAGCTTGATGGCGTCCTCCATGGAGATCTCGGTGCGGACGAAGGGCGCGTCCTGCTTGAGCTCCGCGTTGGCGGCCGCTTCAATCTTCTCCAGTTCCTCCGGCGTGAAGGGCTTCTCGCGGAAGAAGTCGTAGTAGAAGCCCTCCTCCGTCGACGGACCGATGGTCACCTGCGTGCCGGGGAACAGCTTCTGCACGGCGCTGGCCACCACGTGCGCGGCGTCGTGACGGATGAGGTCCAGGCCTTCCGGGCTCTTGGACGTGAAGATCTGCAGCTTCGCGTCCTCGTCGAGCGTCCGGGCCAGGTCCATGTCCTGACCGTTGACCCGGGCGAACAGGGCCGCCTTCGCGAGCCCCACGCCGATGCTGCCCTTCACGAAGTCCGCGATGGTCGTGCCCCGGGCGGTCTGCTTCTGGCTGCCGTCGGGGAGCGTCACCGTGATGGATTCGGACATGGCGGATAAACCTCTGCGCTGGAAAAAACCGCGGGCGGCAGGCTTTTGAGAAAGCCGGCCGCCCGCGAGATGGAACTCTTACTGATGATGGGTCGTAGTGGGATCGAACCACTGACCCCTACCGTGTCAAGGTAGTGCTCTACCGCTGAGCTAACGACCCGTCGTGCGGATGGGCGCGGGGAATAACAGCGGGCTCCCACACCTGTCAAGGAACATGAGCGCGGGCCCTGATCTTCCCCGCGTTCACGTCTCCAACAACGCGCGGACGCGTTTCATCACCGCGTCGAACATGGCGGGGGTGAGCCTCCCCGTCTGCGTGTTCTGCTGGCTGACGTGGTAGCTGCCCACGAGCCACCGGCCGTCCGGCAGCCGGTACTCGGCGCCGTGGCCGAAGGCGGGACGGGGCGTGGGGAGCGGACTGCCCGTGCGGGCGGCCGACGCCAGCGCGGCGTTCCACCCGATGGCCCCCAGGGCGAGCAGCACCCGTCCAGGCAACAGCGCCATCTCCCGGTCCAGGAACGGCGCGCAGCGGGCCAGCTCCTCCGGCAGCGGCTTGTTGTCCGGCGGCGCGCACCGGCCGGCGGCGACGATGAAGGCGTCCGTCAGCTTCAGGCCGTCGTCCCGGTGCTCGCTGTGTCCCTGGTTCGCGAAGCCCGAGCGCTGCAGGCCCGCGTAGAGGAAGTCGCCGGAACGGTCTCCGGTGAACATCCGCCCCGTGCGGTTGGCGCCGTGCGCGGCGGGCGCCAGACCCACGATGATCAGCCGGGCCTTCGGGTCGCCGAAGCCGGGGACGGGCTTCCCCCAGTAGTCCCAGTCGCGGTAGGCGCGCCGTTTCACCCGGGCCACCTCCTCGCGCCACTCCACCAGCCGGGGGCAGGCCCGGCACGCGATGATCTCCTGGTGCAGCTTCTCCAGCTTCGTCACGGCGCCTGCACGCTCCCCTTGTAGAGCTGCGTGCGGCGGTAGCGCTGGAGGACGACGCTCAGGACGACCTTGAGGATGGCGCTCGCCGGGACGGCCAGGAGGATGCCCACGAAGCCGAACAGCTCACCGAACGCGAGCACGGCGATGATGACGGCCACGGGGGCCAGGCCCACCTTCTCCCCCACCACGCGCGGGGTGATGACGAAGCCCTCGGCCAGCTGTCCGATGATGAAGGTTGCCGCCACCACCGCCAGCTGCCACGGCCCCTGCCACGACAGGAGGACGCCCAGCACGGCCAGCACCACGCCGATGCCCGTGCCCAGGTAGGGCACCATGTTGCCGAAGCCGGCGATGAGGCCAATGGCGATGGCCAGGTCGATGCGCGCCACGGACAGCCCCACCGCGTAGAGCACCGACAGGATGGCGCCCACGGTGAGCTGGCCCTGCACGAAGGCGGACAGCACCTCGTCCACCTCGCGGAAGCGCTGGGTCGCCAGCGCCACGGAGCGGCGCGGCAACAGGTCCTGGATGCGACCCATGAGGCGCGGGTAGTCCTGGAGGAAGAAGAACGCCAGCACCGGCACCACCGACAGGCCCAGCAGCGTGGCCGCGAAGCGCGCGGTGTTGCCGGCGAAGCTCGCCACCAGCCGCGCCGCCGTGGGGCCCGCGCTCTGGAGCAGCTCGGAGGCCTTCTCCCCCAGCTCCGCGGTGCGCTGGCTCACCAGGTCCGGCAGCGACACGCCCAGGAGCGACTCCACCTGCGGCACCACCTGGGTGCTGGCGCGCTGGAAGAAGCCGGGCAGCTTCGCCGCCTCGTCGCGGAACACCGGCACCAGGTACAGGCCCGCGCCCACCATCAGGAGCGTGCCCGCGAAGAAGAGGATGGACGTGCCCCAGGTGCGGTCCACGCCGCGCTTCTCCAGGAGCGTCACCAGCGGGTTGAACGCGTACGCGCCCGTCAGCGCCAGCAGTACCGGCACCGCCACCCCGCCGAACACGGACAGGAGCGCGAACACCAGCGCCAGCGAGCCCACCATCACGCCGGACCAGATGAAGTCGACCCGGCGGGCCTCTGCCTCATCCAGCGCCGAGGGGTCGCCGGGCGGGGGCACGGGCTCCGGGTGCACGACATGCAGCACCGGGGACACCTCCGGGGTCGCGATGGGCTGGGGGGCCCCCTTCACCGCGCGCTCACTGCCTCTCTTGCGACGTCCGATGACCGCCTCCTGTCCCCGCCCATCCTACGGCGTCTTGGGCCCTTGATTGCGGTCCGTGAGCGCACCCGGGGCGTCGCCTGCCACCTCGCGGTGCAGGGTGCCAGCCCTGGCACGGCCTCCTCAGGGCGAAACGCCGCCGCTTTCGGGCGCCAGGGGCCGGAGCTTCACCTTCAACGTCACCCGCGCTCCGCTGGGCTGGTAGTAGGTCGTGTAGGGATAGAACCCGCGCTTCTTCACCTCCACCTGGTGGAAGCCCGAGTCCCCCAACCGCAGGCTCCGGGACACCCCGGCGAAGTCGCTGCACGTCCCCTGCTCCACGCCATCCATCAGGATCTGCGCGTCCGAGGGCTCGCACCGGAGCACCAGGTCGCCGCGCTTGACGGCGTTGGACGCCATCAACTGCTCCGCGCGGGCCACCGTCGCGGGTTGCTCCTGCTTCGCCGCGCAGCCGCCCATCAGCATCGCGAGCACGGCCGTCATCCGGAAGGAGTTCACGGACATCACTGCGTGACGATGACGACCCGGCCCTCGGCCAGGAAGTGGGTGTTCGCATCGGTGAGCGCGCGGATGCCGTCGGCGCTCAGGACCAGATCAGAGCCCTGGAGCTGCGCGGCCTTCACCACCAGGGGCTTGTCGCCCACGCGCGAGGCCTTCCGGGCCGCGTCCAGGCTGTTGAACCAGGCCGCGACGCCCGCGGTGCCGCGCGCCTCTTCCGTGAGCACCGTCGCGCCGTAGAGCGCCTTGCCCGTCGCGTCCACCAACCGGGGCGCGAGCACCGGCTTCGCGCCCAGCCCTCGCGCGTCCACCACGAGCCCCGTGTACTTCGCCGCGCCGTCGGCGTTGAGCACGATGGCCGGATCCCGAGCGGGCGTCAGCGCCGCGCTGAGCACCGCGAGCGGCACCTCCACGTCCATCTCCACGCCACTGTCGGAGAAGTAGCGCGTGGCCACGACCTTGTAGCCGCGGATGGCACCCTCGACGCGGCCCTTCACTTCGTCGCGCGCCAGCTCGTCGCCCACGGTGCGGCCCGCGCTCACCTGGATGCTCCGGGCCTGCTCCAGCAGGTTGCGGAACGCGTCCTGCTTCGCGGCGCGCTCGGCCCCCAGGCGCGCCTGCCCGGGGTTGGCGGCCTTGAGGTCCGGGGCTCCGGCGCCCGTGGCGCGCAAGACCTGGCCCTCCCAGTTGATGCCCGGAGTGCCCACGCCGCGCGCGGATTCAGCGGCGGGTGCGGCGACCTTCGCGTCCTTGCCCTGGCCCAGCGCCGTCAGCGGCACGACCAGCAACAATCCCCACAGCGAACGCCTCACGGAGCACTCCTCCCGCTGTCGCCGCCGCGAAAAGTCGGCGAGCGCACAGGGAACCTCTCCGGTCATTCAAGGGGGGCGCTTCGCGCGAAGTCAAGGCGACCCGGAGACAGTCGGATCCGCCTGATGAACCTGGCGTGGGGTACCGCGAACCGCCGGTGGCACCGCGCAATCGCGGTGACGCACGCGGAGGGTAACGCCTTGTGTCAGTTGCCTTCGGTGTGACGGTCGACGTAGGCGTCGATCATCTTGCGGTGCCGCTCGGTGAGCAGCGTGAAGCGCACGCCGGACTGCTCCTTGCGGCCCAGTTCCTTCCATTCGCGTACGACTTCACCCTCGGCGTAGATGATCTCCTCGGAGCCGGGGAGCTGGAACTGGAGGCCCACGCGGCGCGCGTCGTGCTGGGGCTCGATGAGGCGCGAGAGGCTGACGCCTTCCTGGCTGATGTCCGCGGCCCGGGTCATGTACGGCACGCCGCCCATGTACTTGTTGAGGTAGATGTCCAGGGGCGCCCGATTGGCCTTCCGCTTCTCGCTCATTGGCTCATGACCTCCAGCTGGTGCAACAGGCTGCTGCGGGGGTGCAGCGACCTGAAGGAACAGTACGGTCAGACGTCATGCGCGCAAGAAAACGGCGGCCTTCCCGAGCGCCAGGCAGGCCTGCGTGCACCGTGGTTTTCCGCTCGCTGGATTCTTCGCGTTGGCCTGTGCGCGAGGATGACCGACCCGCGGCGCATGAGCGGCGCTATGGTCCCCACCATTCTCCCGAAAGGCGGAAGCATGCGCATGCAGTGGAAGGCAGCCCTGGTCCTGATGCTCGGTGCTCCGGGCCTCGCCCTGGCCCAGGCCCCAACGAAGAGCTCCAAGCCGGCCGCCGCGCCCGAGGCCGCCGCGAAGGCCGCCCCTGCCCAGGCGCCCCTGGAGCTCAAGACGGATGATCAGAAGACCATCTATTCGCTCGGCCTCTCGCTGGGCCAGAGCGTGACGGCGCTCGCCCTCACCCCCGAGGAGCTGGAGCTGCTCCAGCGCGGCATCCAGGACGCGGTCGCCGGCACTCCGCCCGCGGTGGATCCGAAGGAGTACGCGCCGAAGCTCCAGACGCTCGCCAAGGCGCGCATGGCCCAGGTCAACGTCGCCACGTTGGATCGCGCGTCCAAGGAGCCCGGCGCCACCCGGCTGCCCTCCGGTGTCATCTACCGCGAGCTCAAGGCCGGCACCGGCAAGTCGCCCCGCGCCACCGACACCGTGAAGGTGCACTACCAGGGCACGCTGGTGGACGGCTCCGAGTTCGACAGCTCCTTCAAGCGCGGCCTGCCGGTGG
Source organism: Corallococcus exiguus (assembly GCF_009909105.1). Classification (NCBI taxonomy): domain Bacteria; kingdom Pseudomonadati; phylum Myxococcota; class Myxococcia; order Myxococcales; family Myxococcaceae; genus Corallococcus; species Corallococcus exiguus. Next base: position 966,474 of record NZ_JAAAPK010000002.1, on the reverse strand, counting down.
AGTTCCCGCTCAACGGCGTCATCCCCTGCTGGACCCAGGGCGTGCAGAAGATGAAGGTCGGCGGCAAGGCGAAGCTCACCTGCCCCGCGAGCACCGCGTACGGAGAGCGCCCGCCCACGGGCTCGCGCATCCCGCCCAACGCCGTGCTCACCTTCGAGGTGGAGCTGATTGAAATCCCCGGCAACACCGCCGCCACGCCGTAGTGGCCTTGCGACGGGGACCCGCACGCGGCGGGTCCCCGCGAAGGCGTCACTGCACGGGCACTTTCACGGACCGGCCGCCAAAGGGCGGGTTCGCCATGATGGCCTGGGCCAGGCGGTCCGCGAAGGCGCGTCCCTCCTTCTGGAAGGACTCCGTCTCCTCCGCGTTCAGGTGCACGCGCACCTCGAACTGCATGATGCCGCCCACCACGACCTCGATGGACAGCGCCCCGTCCCGCCCGCGCAGCATGCGGTACAGGAGGGGGCTCTGGAGGAGCACCTCCTCGTCGCTCACGGAATCTCCGCCACCTGCGTGTCGGCCACCGGCGCGTTGATGACCATCACCTCCGGCGCGCCGCCGGACGTGTAGCCGCCGAATTTGAAGCAGTCGGTGTCCTCCGGCGTCTGGCACTTCCACACGCCCGGATCCGCGTCCACCGGCAGGCGCGTGCAGACCTTCTGCGCCGCCAGGTCCAGCGTCATCATCCGCAGCGGGCCTTCGAAGTTCTTCGCCGGCAGGCCCAGCGCCTGGCCCAGCACCGCCGGGTCATGCTTGCCGTCCGCGGTCTTCGCCTTCTCCACCGCGCCGTGGATGGACGCCGACGGCGCCGCGAACAGGTAGCAGCCCACGTCGTTGCAGCGGCCAAAGTTCTTCGCGCCCGTCTGCACCACGAACTTCTGGTACGCGCTGTCGGTCATCAGCCACGACACCTTGCGGTCCGGGAAGTTCTTGTCCAGGTGCTGATCAATCCCGTAGGGGCTGGCCAGCGTGTCCGCTTCCTTGGAGATGCCCTTCTGCGTGTCGTCGCAGTAGTCCACCAGCGACACCGTCGAAGGCTTCGGCTCGTTCGTGTCCGGCGTCTTCGTGCCGCCCTTCGTCGTTACACAGCCCACCATCGCCGACAGGGAGCCCAACACCAGCGCACGAGAGATGAAATTCACGGTCAATCCTCCAGATGAGAGAAATGGGGAATGGCCGAACTATCACAGTGCGGCATCAGTGGCGCGCAACAAAGCGTCCGCGCTGACGGGGGCGCCGGTGGCGTGGCGCATCCATTCGTCCGGGGTGACGGAGCCGAAGGTGGCCATGCGCTCGAACTCCGCGCCCAGCGGGCCGTGCTGCTTCAGGTGCTCCTCAATCTGGAATGCGATGAGGTGCCCGAGCGGGTAGTCCGGCAGGTACAGCGGGTAGCTGATCATGTGGCTGTAGATGCCCAGCACCGGGCTGTCCTTCCGACCCAGCACCGGCGCGTAGTAGCGGTTCCACACGTCGCGCGACAGGCCGGCCACCGCGTCGCGCAGCTGGGCGGGCGTGGCGTCCGGGTGTTCGTACATCCAGTGCCACGTGGCCATGTCCACCAACGCCACGCCGGCGATCTCCCACGCCTGCCAGAAGTCGTTGAGCACCCGCTCGCGCTCGCTGGCCGCGTCCGGCTGGCCCAGACCCAGCAACTCCAGGTCGCGCGCCTGGAAGACGAAGGCCAGCGCCTCCGTGAAGGCGTTGTTGGGGACGCCGGACAGGAGCGTGTGGTCCACCTGGTACAGGCTGAAGACCTGCTCCACGTTGTGCCCCAGCTCGTGCACCGCGATGTTGTAGCCCTTGTAGTCCATGCCCCCCTTCTCCACGCGCGTGCGCAGTCGGGGGAAGTCGCCCCGGCGCAGCGCCTGCTGGGCATGGCCCGCGCCTCGGGACGCGTCCACGCGGATGTATGACGCGAGCACATCCGCCTTCTCCCGCGTGAAGCCCAGGCCCTGGAGGATGCGCGGGATGTCGCGCGCGAAGGCGTCCGCCGTGGGGTAGCGCTTGCGCGTCAGCGCGTCCAGCTGCGCCTCCGGCACCTTCGAGCCCGGACGGAAGCCCGGGTACCACAGGTCCTGCGGCTCCAGCGGGCGGCCCAGGCGCGTCTCAATCAGCTTCGCCACGCGCGGCACCAGCGGTGACTCCAGCAACTGGGTGAGCAGCGCGCGCACGCGCTCCTCCGGCAGGCCCCGGTCCAGTTCAAAGGCGCGGGCGATGCGAGTGGGGGCCACCGGCGAGTACGGATCCACCTTCCGCGATGCATTGAACGTGGCGAGCAGCCGCGCGTAGCGCGTGTCCGGTTCCGGCGCGGCGTCCGCCTTCACTGCGCGCTGGGGCGCGTTCTCCTCCACCGACTCCGACGGAGCCGCCGAGACCTTGTTGGTGAACGGATCCCAGTCCACGCGCGGGTTGTCGATGACGGCGGCGGGGATGGTCTGCGTGACGATGCGCTCCATCACCTGGACGATCATCCGCTGCTTCGCCAGGCCCTTTGGGTCCGTGTAGTCCGCCTTCAGCTCGTCGCGCAGGTTCCAGTGGCTGATGAGACGAAGCCCCTGGGGGAAGAGGCGCTGGCCCTTCGCGTCCACCAGGTGGTGCATCCAGACGTTGTACTCGGCGATGTAGAGGTTCGCGTCCGCGATGGCCTGCGACACCTTCTGCTCCACCGCCGCGGGCACGCGCCGGTTGAAGCGCGACGCGAGCTTCGCCTCCGCCCACTGGCGCCGCGTCCACGACGGGCCCTCCTTCACGCGCTCGGTCAGCGTGGTGAGCGGGAAGTTGAGCAGCACGACGAAGCCCGGCTTCGCCTGGAACAGGTCCGACGTGACGTTGGAGGAAGGGTCATACGCCGCGAGCAGCGGCTCCACCGGCAACAGCGGCCCCAGGTCCAGGTCCGTGAACCACTGGAGCTCGCGGCCCAGCTCATTCATGTGGCCGTCGAACTGTTCGAACAGTCCTTCAAAGCGCGTGAACGTCGCGTCCAGCTGGGGGCCCGTGGGCAGGAACTGCTCGCGCGCGAAGGCCGCCAGGTCCCCGTCCTCCGGGCGCCACAGCGCGGCCACCTGATCCACGCCCCGCTCGATGCGGGCGCGCTGCGCTTCACCGTGCTGCTTCACCAGCTCCTGCTTGAGCGCGGCCAGCGACGCCTTCGACACGGGCGCCGACGCGGTGGTGGTGGCCGGCGGCGTGGGGGCCGTGGAGGTGGAGGACGTGGCGCACCCGAGGGCGGCGACGAGGGGGAGGATGCGCAGGCGGAACGTGGAGGCGGACATGCGGGCTCCGGAAAATACAGAAGGCCCGACCCGGTGAGAGTCGGACCTTCTTGGGTGAATCAGGAAACGGTCAGGCTCAGGCGGCGGCGCGGACGTTCTGCGCCTGCAGGCCCTTGGGGCCCTTGGTGACTTCGAACTCCACCTTCTGGCCCTCGGCCAGGGTGCGGAAGCCGTCCATGTTGATGGCGGTGTGGTGGCAGAACACGTCCTCGCCCCCGCCGTCCTGCGTGATGAAGCCGAAGCCCTTCGCGTCGTTGAACCACTTCACGGTACCAGTCGCCATTTGCTGTTCTTCTTTCATCGCGGACAGGAAGAGTCGCCGTCCGGTCCTACAGAGTTCGACCCTACAAGACGGGCGCTAGCCTAAGCGCCCGTCCCAGGCGAAGTCCACTCCCTGGAAACATCACCAGGCAAACGTCACCACCCGCACTTCTGGCCCTTGTTCTGCTCCTGGAGCCAGCGACGCAGCGGGGCGAAGTACTCCAGCATCGGAGTGGCATCCATCTGTCGGGTGCCCGTCATGGCGGACAACGCATCCGGCCACGGCTTGCTCGCGCCCAGCTCCAGCATGGCCTGCAGGCGAGCGCCCGCGGCCTTGTTGCCGTAGATGGAGCACTCGTTGAGGGGGCCCGTGATGCCGGCCGCTTCGCACAGCGCCTTGTGGAACTGGAACTGGAGGATCCGCGCGAGGAAGTAGCGCGTGTACGGCACGTTGGCGGGCACGTGGTACTTGGCGCCGGCGTCGAAGTCCTGCTCCGTGCGGGCCACCGGCGCGGCGATGCCCTGGTACTTCGTGCGCATCGCCCACCAGCTCTTGTTGTAGTCCGCCGGCTTCACCTTCCCGCTGAACACGTCCCACCGCCACTGATCCACCAGCAGGCCGAAGGGCAGGAAGGCCACCTTCTCCAGCGCGTCCTTCAGCTGGAGGTTGATGACGTTCTTGTCGTTCTTCTCCACCGCGTTGAGCAGGCCCGCCTGCTGGAGGTAGGCCGGAGTGATGGAGAGCGTGAGCGCGTCGCCAATGGCCTCGTGGAAGCCGTCGTTGGCGCCGGCCTGAAAGAGGACGGGGAGCTTGTAGTAGTACGTGTAGTAGTAGTCGTGGCCCAGCTCGTGGTGGATGGTGACCAGGTCCTCCTCGGTGGGCTTGATGCACATCTTGATGCGCAGGTCGTTGTCGTACGTCACGTCCCAGGCGGACGCGTGGCAGACGACGTCGCGGTCCTTCGGCTTGGTGAACTGCGAGCGCTCCCAGAAGGTCTGCGGCAGCGGCTTGAGGCCCAGCGAGGTGAAGAACTTCTCACCCAGCTTGACCATCTTCTCCGCGTCGTAGCCCTGCTTCACCAGGGCGCTGTCCACGTCCAGGCTGGCCTGACCGGGGAACGGCTCCACCAGCGGGTAGATGTTGTTCCACTCCTGCGCCCACATGTTGCCCAACAGGTGCGCGGGGATGGGCTTGCCGGCGGGCACCGAGGCCTCGCCGTACTGCTTCGCGAGCCGGCCGCGCACGTAGCAGTGCAGCTCGTCGTACATGGGCTTGACCTGGCCCCAGAGCCGCTGCGCCTCCTTCTCGAACTCCGCCGGGGTCATGTCGTAGGACGACCGCCACAGCGTGCCCAGATCGTTGAAGCCGATGTCCTTCGCGCCCGAGTTGGAGAGGTTCACCAGCTGCGTGTAGAGCGGGCGCATGGGGCGGCTGATGGCGTGCCAGCCGGTCCACGCGTCCAGGAGCGCGTCCGCGTTGCGGCTCTCCGCCATGACGTCGGACAGCTCCTCCAGGTCGCGGCACTTCCCCTTGCCGTCCTTGCCGCAGTACTTGCCCTTGCCGTAGAGGCCCTCCAGCTTCGCGGCGGTGGAGGCCAGCTCCGAGCGCTGCGCGGCGTTGGCTGGGGCGGGCAGCGTCTGGGACACGCGCAGCAGGTGCAGCATGCGCGCGGTGTCCGCGTCCAGCTTCAGCCCGTCGAAGCGGCGCGAGTCCTTGATGGCGTTGTTGACGTAGGCCATCACCTCTTCGTTGACGGAGGCGGCGTTCCGCTCCGTGTCGTCGGTGATGTACGTGCTCTTGATCCACTCGGCGGTGGCCTGACGGGTCCAGAGCTGCTTCAGGTCCGCGTTGAGCTTCTCGGCGAACTGCTTCGCCTCCGCGGGCGTGGCCTTCGCGGCCGGAGCGGGCGTGGCCTTCGCGGCCGGAGCGGGCGTCGTCTGCGCGCTGGCGGCGGGCGCCGCGATCGACAGGGCGGCCAGGGCCGCGCGCATCAAGGACTGGGGAGTGCGGGTCATGGGCGCGGACACTATGGGAAGTGCCCTGCCCTCGCACCCGCGAAGTCACGGAGCCCGCGCGCCCTGTCCCTTGGGTTGACGCTGCGACATTGCGGGCAAAGGTCACCACGCTCGCGCCGCATGACTGGACCCGGGGGGGCCGTCCGGAGGGCAACCAGCCACGACGGGCGCGCCCTGCCGTGCCGCTACAGGCAGTGACAGCTTTGATTCATGCTTCTGGGACACACGAAAGATGCGCACTGGCCGGCGCCAGAGGCGGCGATGGACCAGGCGCGCGAGTTCCTGGAAGCGTGCCGGGACAAGCATGTGCTCGTGGTTCCGCACACGGACGTGGACGGGCTCACCTCCGGAGTGCTGATGCTCCGCGCGCTTCAATCCCTGGGGGCTCGGCCGACAGCGCGCCTGCCGGGCAAGGGAGAGGACATCCACCACCCAAGCTTCCTGGAGCGACTGGGAGCCTCCTCCACGGAGGCGTTGGTGGTGCTGGACATGGGCAGCCGCGCGGAGCCGCTCTTGCCCGGGGTGCCCACGATGGTGGTGGATCATCACGCGTCGGAGGCATTCCCACCCGGCGCGAAGGTGCTCACCGCCTACGGCCATGCGCCCGTTGCGAACACGAGCCTGCTCACGTACGTGCTCACGTCGTCGTTCGTCGTGCCCGGTCCGCTGGAGTGGCTGGCGGTGCTGGGGACGGTGGCGGACCTGGGCGTGGACGCGCCGATGCCGTTCCTCAAGGACGCGCTGCGGCGGGCGAAGCGTTCGTCCATCACAGAGGCGGTGGCGCTGCTCAACGCTGCCCGTCGTTCCAGCCGGCTCGCGGCGCCACTGGCGATGCAGGTGCTCTTGCGCGCGGGCAACGCGACGGACATCGCGGAGGGACGCGTGCCCGGCGTGGACGCGCTGCGCGACTGTCGCCTGGAGGTGCAACGCGAGGTGGCCCGGTGCGCGAAGACGCCGCCGCGCTTCGCGGGCAACCTGGCGCTCCTGTTGTTCAGCTCCGAGGCGCAGGTGCACCCGCTGGTGGCCATGCGCTGGGTACATCTGTTGCCGGACCACATCGTCGTCGCCGCCAACACGGGCTACCTGCCCGGCCGCGTGAACTTCGTGCTGCGAAGCCGCGCGCCGGTGGACCTGCTCGGGCTGCTGCGGGACCTGGACCTTCCGCCGATGGGAAGCTCGTTCGCGCACGGCCATTCGCGGGCCACGGGCGGCAGCATGCCACCCGCGGACTTCCTGCGCCTGATGGATGCATTGGGCTTCCGGGGGCTGAGCGACCGGGACGTGGAGCGGCGTGGCGTGGCGCCGGGGTGAGGCGCTCAGGGCCGTTGCGATATGACGGCGTGAATGCCTCGCGCCCTCTCCGCCCTCCTCTTCTCGCTGTGCCTCGCCTGCGGTTCAACGAACGATGATCCGCCCAACCCCGGTGGCGAAGCCTGCGAGCAGTATTCGTTCCCGCTGTCGGACCCGTCGTCGGCCAGTCACGTAAGTTCGTGCAGCAGCACCGCGTGTGGCAACGGTGAGAACCCGCCCAACTCCGGCCTGCACTGCCCTACGTGGCTGTCGTGCCGCAGCTTCGACACGGAGCAGCCGCGCTGTTCGTGGATCCACAACCTGGAGCACGGCCACGCGGTGTTCCTCTACAACTGCCCGGAAGGCTGCCCCGACGAGGTCGCGAAGCTGGAGGCCGCGCAGGCACAGGCCGCGGTGGGCAGCAACGGCGTGCGCCGCGCGCTCGTCGCTCCGGACTCACAACTGCCCAAGCGCTTCGCCGCGCTGCTGTGGCGCCGCACGTACCTGATGGACTCCGTGGATCCGGACGCGCTCACGTGTCTGCTCGCGCTCCAGGATGTGGATGCAATTGAACCCGGATTGATCTGCCCTCCGTGAAATGACAGCGATCACGGAATAAATGGCAGACACGAGTGAGAGCACCGCGTCAGGGTGTCACGTGTCGCCAATTTTTTGCGTGCACTGCCTCAGGGTCTCTTAATCCGAGACACGCGCCGCCCCTGTTTGACCCGCCTGCGTTCCCCCGGGCGGTCCTGAGTTCACCACCCCCTTTGTCGGGGGTGGCGCGTCGACATGACCGACACCGTCGACGCCCCCGTCTCCCCCCGGGGTCTGGCTCCACGGAACATCGCTGGGGCCTTCGAGGCCCAGGCCGTGCTCCGTCCCCAGGCCATCGCCGTCCGCTGTGACGGACAGCAGCTCACGTACGCGGAGCTGGATGCGCGAGCAAACCGGCTCGCGGGATGGTTGAAGGCACGGGGCGTGGGCCGCGAACGGCCACAGGTGGGCGTATGCCTGCCGCGCTCAGTGGACCTCATCGTCACGCTGGTCGGCATCCTCAAGGCGGGCGGAGCGTACGTCCCACTGGATCCGGAGTACCCCTCGGAGCGGCTGGCCTTCATGGCCACGGACTCGCGCGTGCGGATCATCGTCACGCATTCCGGGCTGGAGTCGCACCTGCCGTCGGGGGACTGGCACACGCTCCGACTGGACACGGACGCGGATGCGGTGGCGGCCTTCAGCGACGGGCCCGTCGCGCGCGACGTCGTGGAGGACGACCTGGCCTATGTCGTCTTCACGTCCGGATCCACGGGCCGTCCCAAGGGCGTGTGCGTGCCCCACCGGGGCGTGCTGCGGCTGGTGCTGGATGCGGACTACGTCCACCTGGGCGCGGATGAAGTGCTGTTGCAACTGGCACCGGTGGCCTTCGACGCGTCCACGTTCGAGCTCTGGGGTCCGCTGCTCAACGGCGGCCGTGTGGCGGTGTTCTCGCGTGGAGCCTCCGCGCTGGACGAGCTGGGAGACTTCCTGCGCGAAGAGCGCGTGACGACGGCGTTCCTCACCACCGGCCTGTTCAACACGCTGGTGGACCGGGGCCTGCCGGGCACGGAGACGCTGCGTCAGCTCTACACGGGGGGTGAGGTGATGTCGCTGCCCCATGCGCGCCGGGCGCTGGAGGCCCTGCCGCGCACGCGCATCTTCAACTGCTACGGCCCCACGGAGAACACGACGTTCACGAGCTGCCAGCTCCTGTGCGCGCCGCTCGGCTCCGAGCCCGCGCCCATTGGCCATGCCATCTCCGGCACACGGATGTACGTGCTGGACCCGGAGGGCCGTGAGCTGCCCACGGGCGCCGTGGGTGAGCTGTACACGGGAGGCAGCGGCGTCGCGTGGGGCTATTGGGAGCGTCCGGAGCTCACCGCCGAACGGTTCCTGCCGGATCCCTTCAGCACCGAACCAGGCGCGCGCATGTATCGCTCGGGGGATCTCGCGCGGCGGCTCGAGGACGGCGCCGTGGACTTCGTGGGACGCGTGGACCACCAGGTCAAGGTGCGCGGCTTCCGAATCGAGCCGGGAGAAATCGAAGCGGCGCTGCGCCTGCAGGCCTCCGTGCAGGAGGCCGTGGTGATGGTGCGCGAGGACGTGCCGGGCGACCGGCGGCTCGTGGCGTACGTGACGGCATCGGAGCCCCTGACGGCGCCGATGCTGCGGGCGCACCTGAAGGACCATCTGCCCGCGCACATGCTGCCTTCGGCCATCGTCGTCCTGGACGCGATGCCTCTCACCGCCAACGGCAAGGTGGAGCGCAAGGCACTGCCGGATCCGCGCGACTGCCCTGGAGCCGAGGAGGACTTCGTCGCGCCGGAGACCGCGCTGGAACAGACCGTTGCTCGGGTCTGGGCGGACGTGCTGCGCATGGACGCGGTCGGCGCCACGGCGGACTTCTTCGAACTGGGTGGCCAATCCCTCCTGGCCACGCAGGCCATCGGCCGGCTGTGCGATGTGCTCCAGCGTCCCGTGCCGCTGCGTTTGCTGTTCGCGAACCCCATCCTGCGAGACTTCGCCGCCGCGCTGGAGGAAGCCGCGCCGACGGTGGAGCACACCGAGGCCCCCATCCCTCCGCGCACGGATGCCGCGCGGGAACAGCTGTCGTTCGCGCAGCAGCGGCTGTGGTTCCTGGACCAGTGGATGCCGGGCTCCGCGCTGTATTCGCTGCCGTTCGCGTTCCGGCTGGACGGGCCGCTGGACACGGCTGCGTTGGAGCAAGCGCTTCAATTCGTGGTGGACCGGCATGAAGCCCTGCGCACCACCTTCCCTGGCGAAGGCGCCGCCCTCCAGCACGTCGCCGCGCACCTGCCCGTGACGCTGGAGCGAGCGCAGACCGGTTCGGAGGAAGAGACGCTCGCGTGCATGCAGCGTGAAGCGGAGCGGCCTTTCGACCTGGCCCAGGGACCGCTGTTCCGCGCGCTGCTCATCCGTGAAGCGGAGCGGCGGCATGTGCTGGTGCTCAACCTGCACCACATCGTCTCCGACGGCTGGTCCTTCGGTGTGCTGTATCAGGAGCTGTCCGCGGCGTACCGCGCTCGGGACCTGGAGCCCCTGTCCCTCCAGTATCCCGACTACGCGGCGTGGCAGCGCCAATGGCTCCAGGGCGATGTGCTCCAGCGGGAGCTGGGCTTCTGGGAGCGGCAGCTCGCGGACGTGCCCCATGTGCTGGAGCTGCCCACCGACCGGCCGCGTCCCGCGGTGCAGGGGTTCGCGGGCGACATCCATCGCTTCACGGTGCCGGCCCGGCTGCACCGGGAACTGGAGGCACTGGCCCGCCGTGAGGGAGCCACGTTGTTCATGGCCCTGCTCACCGGGTTCCAGGTGCTGCTGTCGCGCTACAGCGGGCAGCGGGACTTCGTGGTGGGCACGCCCATCGCGAACCGCACGCGGAAGGAGCTGGAGGGGCTCATCGGCTTCTTCGTCAATACGCTGCCCATCCGTGCCCGCTTCGAGGGTGAGCCTTCGTTCCTCCAGGTCCTCGCGCAGGTGCGTGACCGCGCGCTGGGGGCGTATGCCCATCAACAGCTGCCCTTCGAAAAGCTGGTCGAAGCGCTCCAGGTCGAACGCGAGGCGAGCCGGACGCCCCTCATCCAGGTGCTGTTCGCGCTCCAGAACGCGCCCACGTCGCGGCTCGAATTTCCGGACGTCACCGTCACCCCGCTGACGCTGGACACGCGCACGTCCAAGTTCGACCTGTTCCTTGCCCTGGAGGAATCCGGCGACGGGCTCGTGGGCACGCTCGAGTACGCCACGGCGCTGTTCGATGCGGCCACCATCGAGCGCCTGACGGAGCACTACCTTCAGGTGCTGCGTTGCTTCGTCGAAGCGCCGGACCGTGGGACCGGGGACGCCGTCTTCATGTCGGATATGGAGCAGCGGCGGGCGCTCCAGGACTGGAACGCGTCGGCGCGTCCCTACCCTTCGGAGCTGACCATCGTGGACGCCTTCGCACTCCAGGTCGCGCGGCGGCCCGACGCCGTCGCCGTGAGCCATGGGGCCGTGACGCTCACGTACGCGGAGCTGGATGCGCGCGCGGAGCAGTTGGCCCGGCGACTGCGGACGCTCGGGGTGGGACGGCGTACACCGCAGGTGGGCGTGTGCCTGCCTCGATCCCTCGACCTCATCGTGTCGCTCGTGGCCATCCTCAAGGCGGGCGGCGCCTACGTCCCGCTGGATCCGGAGCATCCTTCCGAGCGGCTCGCTTTCATGTCCACTGATGCGCGGCTGGTCGCCATCGTCACGCACGAGGCGCTGGCGTCCGGGTTGCCCTCGGGTTCGTGGACGCCCGTGTGCATGGATGTGCCGTGGGATGCCGTGGAAACACCGGCGGCCGAGTTCGTGATGCCGGTGGATCTGGCGCACATCATCTACACGTCCGGATCCACGGGCCGGCCCAAGGGCGTGTGCATCCCGCATCAGGGCGTGGTGCGGCTGGTGCTCAATCCGGACTACGTGCAGCTGGGGCCCGGCGACCGGATAGCGCAGTCCACGACCATCGCGTTCGACCTGTCCACGCTGGAAGTCTGGGGTGCGCTGCTCAACGGTGCCACGCTGGTCCTGTTTGCCCGGGACGAGATCATCGACCCGGACGTCCTGGCGCGCAGGCTCCAGGAGGAACGCGTCACGCACATGGTGCTGGCCACGGCGTTGTTCAACCACGTGGCCCGCTCGCGGCCCGACGCCTTCAGCCACCTGTCCTGGATGATCTTCGGCGGCGAGGCGGCGGACGTCGCCAGCGTCAACGCGGTGCTCTCACACGGCGGACCCACGGCGTTGCTCAACGGGTACGGCCCCACGGAGAACACGTCCTTCAGCACGTGGCACCGGGTGCCGCACGCGGGCGTCGAATCCGTGCCCATCGGTGGGCCGCTCGCCAACAGCACTGCGTATGTGCTCGACGCCCGGCTCCAGCTGGTTCCTCCCGGTGTCGTGGGCGAGTTGTTCGTGGGCGGCGACGGACTGGCGCTCGGGTACTGGGCGCGGCCCGACCTCACCGCGGAGAAGTTCATCCCCCATCCGTTCAGTGACACGCCCGGCGCCCGGCTCTACCGCACCGGAGACCTGGTCCGTCAGCGGGTGGATGGCGTCCTGGAGTACGTGGGCCGCCGCGACCATCAAGTGAAGCTGCGCGGCTTCCGCATCGAATTGGGCGAAGTGGAAGCGGCCCTGCGGCAGCACCCCGCAGCGCGAGAGACACTTGTGCTGCTGCGCGAGGACACGCCGGGCGACCGCAGGCTGGTGGCCTACGTCGCGGCCACGGACGTCACGGACGCGGTGTTCCGTGAGTTCCTCCAGGCACGGCTCCCGGGCCACATGGTGCCTGGCGCGTTCGTGGTGATGGAGTCGTTGCCCCTCACGCCCAACGGGAAGATCGACCGGCGCGCGCTGCCTGTCCCCGGAGCTTCCGTGACCGAGGGCTTCATCGCGCCCCGGACCCCGCTCGAAGCACGGATCGCCAGCATCTGGGCCGCCGTGCTGGGCGGGCGCGAAGTGGGAGCGAACTCGCACTTCTTCGACCTGGGCGGGCACTCGCTGCTGGCCACGCAGGTGGTGTCCCGTGTGCGGGAGGCGCTGGGCGTGCCGCTCTCCGTGCGCGCGCTCTTTGAATCCCCGCGTCTGGAGGCGTTCGTCCGGATCGTAGAAGGCCTGCTCGCGCAAGGACACCGGGAGGACTCGCGCATCCCCGTGGCGCCTCGCGGATCCGAACCGCTTCCGCTGTCCTTCGCGCAGGAGCGGCTTTGGTTCCTGGGCCAACTGCACGACGTGCCCGGCGTCTACAACATGCCCATGGCCCTGCGCCTGGACGGCCCATTGGACGTCGACGTGCTGCGCACCAGCCTGGAAGCGCTCGTGCTGAGACACGAGTCCCTTCGCACCACGTTCCCGGAAGGCGACCGCCCCACGCAACACATCGCCGAGGCGCCGGTCCTGACGCTGGAGGTCCAGCGGCTCGACGCGCCGGGACCGGAGGACTCGCGGGTCCAGGCTCGCCTGCGGCAGGAAGCGGACGGGTCCTTCGACCTCGCGCGGGGTCCCTTGTTCCGGGTGCTCCTGCTCCAGCTCGAAGGCACGTGCTCGGTGCTGGTGCTCAACCTGCATCACATCGTGTCCGATGGCTGGTCGTTGGGCGTGCTCTACCGCGAGCTGTCCGACGAGTACCGCTCACGTCTCCAGGGCCAGCCGCCACGGCGGTCACCGCTGCCCGTGCAGTACGCGGACTACGCGGCATGGCAGCGCCAGTGGCTCCAGGGTGACGTGCTCCAGGGACAGCTCGATTTCTGGAAGCAGCAGCTCGCGGACGCGCCGCATGTCCTGGAGCTGCCCGTGGACCGTCCGCGCCCCGCGGTGCAGCGCTTCGACGGCGCCTCATTCCGTTTCACGCTGCCCTCCGAGCTTCGTCAGTCGCTGGAGGCCATGGCCCGCGAGGAAGGGGCCACGCTGTACATGACGCTGCTGGCGGGCTTCCAGGTGCTGCTGTCGCGATACAGCGGACAGCGGGACTTCATCGTCGGCACCCCCATCGCCAACCGCACGCGGGAGGAGCTGGAAGGCCTCATCGGCTTCTTCGTCAACACGCTGCCGCTGCGGGCCCACCTGCGCGACGGTGCGTCGTTCCGTGAAGTGCTGGGTCAGGTGCGGGCTCGGGCCCTGGGGGCGTATGCGCATCAGGAGCTGCCGTTCGAAAAGCTCGTCGAGGAGCTGCACGTCGAACGATCCTTGAGCCACGGGCCGCTGGTGCAGGTGATGTTCGCCCTGCAGAACGCCCCTGGCACGTTGCCCCAGCTCCCGGGCCTCCAGGTCCAGTCGTTGGAGTTGTCGCTTCAGACGTCCAAGTTCGACCTCAGCCTGATGCTGGAGGAGACCGGCGACGGGCTCTCGGGCGTCCTCGAATACGCGAGCGCACTGTTCGAGCCCCGCACCATCGAGCGGATGGCGGGGCACTTCCACCGCCTGCTCGAAGGGGTGCTGCATCAGCTCGATACGGCCATCCATGCCCTGCCCTGGCTGTCCGAAGCCGAGCGGCAGCAGGTCCTTGCCACCTGGAACGACACCGCGCGGCCCTACCCGCGCGACACCTCGCTCGTGCGTGCATTCCACGCGCAGGTGGCCGCGCGCCCGGATGCCATCGCCGTGCGTCACGGTTCGGCTGCGCTCACCTACGCGGAGCTGGACGCTCGCGCCAATCAGATCGCGTGGACGCTCAAGGCACAAGGCGTCGGACGGGATGCACCGCGTGTGGGCGTATGCCTGCCGCGCTCCATCGACCTCGTCGTGTCACTGGTCGCCATCCTCAAGGCGGGTGGCGCCTACGTGCCACTGGACCCGGACTACCCGGCGGACCGACTGGCCTTCATGGCCACGGATGCGCGGCTCGTCGCGGTCGTCACCGAATCAGCGCTCGAGGGTCAGGTCCCCGAAGGGCCGTGGACGGTCCTGCGGCTGGATGCGCTCCCGGCGGGGCTGGAACGCCATGCGCCGCCGGATGCGTGCACGGGGGATGACCTGGCGCACATCATCTACACGTCCGGCTCCACGGGCCGGCCCAAGGGCGTATGCATTCCGCACCGGGGCGTTGCCCGTCTGGTCCTCGATCCGGACTTCATCCAGCTGCGTCCCGAGGATCGCGTGGCCCAGACGTCCACGGTCGCCTTCGATGCCTCGACGTTCGAGCTATGGAGCGCACTGCTCAACGGCGCGACGCTGGTCCTCCTGTCGAAGGAAGAGGTCATCGAGCCCACCGTGCTCGCAAGGCGGGTCCACGAAGAAGGCATCACGGTCCTGTTCCTGACCACTGCGCTGCTCCACCACGTCGCGCGCACCGACCCGTCGCTGCTGAAGGGCCTTCGGTGGCTCCTCTTCGGTGGCGAGGCCGCGGACCCGGCCTGCATCCGCGCCATCCTCTCCGACAGCGCGCCGGAGCACATCGTTCACGCCTACGGCCCCACGGAGAACTCCGCGTACAGCACGTGGTTCTCTCCGACACACGTCGAACCCGATGCGGTGACGGTGCCCATCGGCCGCCCGGTCTCCAACAGCACGGCCTACGTGCTGGACGCGCACTTGCACCCGGTGGCGCCGGGCATCGTCGGCGAGCTGTTCGTCGGCGGTGACGGCCTCGCGTGGGGCTACTGGGAGCGGTCCGACCTCACCGCCACCGCTTTCATCCCCCACCCCTTCGCCTCCGTCCCCGGTGCCCGGCTCTACCGCACCGGCGACCTCGTCCGTCAGCGCCACGACGGCGCCTTCAACTTCGTGGGACGCCGCGACCATCAGGTCAAGGTGCGCGGCTTCCGCATCGAGCCCGGTGAGATCGAAGCCGTCCTGCGCCAGCACCCTGCCGTGCGCGAAGCGCTGGTGCTCGTGCGCGAGGACTCGCCCGGTGACAAGCGGCTGGTCGCCTACATCACCTTCCGCGACGCGGTGACGGCCAGCGACCTGCGCGCGCATGTGCAGGCTTCGCTCCCCAGCCACATGGTCCCCTCCGCGTTCGTGCTGCTGGACGCGCTGCCCATGACGCCCAATGGGAAGGTGGACCGCCGTGCGCTGCCAGAGCCAGACAGCGAGGCGCCGGCAACGGAAGGCACACGGGCCCTGACAGCCCTGGAACAGACGTTGAGCGCCATCTGGTGCGCGGTGCTCCAGCGCGCTCACGTCCCCGTCGATGCGAACTTCTTCGACCTGGGTGGGCACTCGCTGCTGGCCACGCAGATCGTCTCCCGGACCTCACAGGCGCTGGGCATCCCCGTCCCCGTGCGGACCCTCTTCGAGTTCCCGACCATCGAAGGCATGGCGCGCGCTTTGGAAGGCCGCACGCAGGACCCGGCCCAGTCCGGCCCCGCGCTCCGGACCTGGCAGCGCGAGGGACCGCCGCCCCTGTCGTTCGCGCAGGAGCGGCTCTGGTTCCTCAACCAGTTCCACTCGGACCGGGCCGCATACAACATGCCCCTGGTGCTGAGGCTGGAAGGCACGCTGAACGTGAACGCGATGGAGCATGCGCTCCAGGCGCTGGTGGACCGGCACGAATCCCTGCGCACGGTGTTCCCGGGTGAAGGTGTCCCCGTGCAGCGAATCCTGCCCCGGATGCCCATGTCCCTTCGCCGGGTCGAAGCCTCTTCCAGCGCCGAGGCGGAAGCCCTGCTGCGAGAGGACGCGGAGACACCCTTCGACCTCGCGGAGGGCCCGCTGTTCCGCGCCCTCCTGATACGCGAGGACGCTGAACACCATGTGCTGCTGCTCAACCTGCATCACATCGTATCCGACGGCTGGTCGATGGGCGTGCTCTACCGCGAGCTGTCCGCCGGATATCAGGCGCATCACGCGGGCCGGGCCTCGGACCTGGCGGCCCTGTCCGTGCAGTACGCGGACTACGCGGCGTGGCAGCGTCAGTGGCTCCAGGGTGACGTGCTCCAGCGGCAGCTCGACTTCTGGAAGCAGCAGTTGGCGGACGCGCCGCACGTCCTGGAGCTGCCCACCGACCATCCCCGTCCGGCGGTGCAGCAGTTCGCGGGCTCCACCCACGAGTTCACCCTCCCGCGCACCGTGCTCAACGCACTGACGGGCCTGGGCCGCCAGGAAGGGGCCACGCTGTTCATGACGTTGATGGCGGGCTTCCAGTTGCTGCTGTCGCGCTACAGCGGGCAGAGGGATTTCATCGTCGGCACGCCCATCGCCAACCGCACCCGCGAGGAGGTGGAAGGCCTCATCGGCTTCTTCGTCAACACGCTGCCGCTGCGGGCCCACCTGCGCGACGGTGCGTCGTTCCGTGAAGTGCTGCGGCAGGTGCGGGACCGGGCGCTGGGCGCGTACGCGCATCAGGAACTGCCGTTTGAAAAGCTCGTCGAGGAACTGCACGTCGAACGCGCCCTGAGCCACGGGCCGCTGGTGCAGGTGATGTTCACCTTGCAGAACGCGCCCGGGACACCGCCCCAGCTCCCGGGCCTCCAGGTCCAGGCGCTGGAGTTCCAGACCCCGACCTCCAAGTTCGACCTCACCCTGGCCCTGACCGAAACTCCGGAAGGCCTCAGCGGCACGTTCGAGTACGCGACCTCGCTGTTCGAGCCCCGCACCCTCGAACGGATGGCGGACCACTTCCGTCGCATCCTTGAAGGCGCGCTGCACCAACCCGATGCCGCCATCGATGACCTGCCGTGGCTCTCCCCGGCGGAGCGCCAGCAGGTCCTCACGGCGTGGAACGACACGAGTCGGCCCTATCCGAGGGACAGCTCCCTGGTGCAGGCCTTCGAAGCCCAGGTGGCCACCCGCCCGGAGGCCATCGCCGTGCGCCATGGAGCCCAGGCGCTCACCTACGCGGAGCTGGACACCCGCGCCAATCAGCTTGCGTGGACACTCAAGGAGCAAGGCATCGGACCGGATGCGCCCCGCGTGGGCGTGTGCCTGTCACGCTCCATCGACCTCATTGTGGCGCTGGTCGCCGTGCTCAAGGCGGGTGGCGCCTACGTGCCGTTGGATCCGGACTACCCGGTGGATCGACTGGCCCTCATGATCTCCGATGCGAAGGTGCATCGGATCATCACGGGCACGACATCCTCGATTCGGTTCACTTCAGACAGCGTGGGACCCATCCGCATCGATGCGTTGGAGGCCCCCGCGCAGTCCGGCTCGCCCTACGACGCGGCGCGCTTCCATCCCCTGGAGCCCGCGTACGTCATCTACACATCCGGTTCCACGGGCCGGCCCAAGGGCGTCTGCGTTCCGCATCAGGCCGTGATGCGGCTGGTGATGGATCCGGACTACATCCCCTTCGGTCCGGACGACCGCGTGGCCCAGGCCGCGACGGTGTCTTTCGACGCCTCGACCTTCGAGGTGTGGGGCGCACTGCTCAACGGCGCGACGCTCGTCCTGTTCTCGAAGGAAGACATCATCGATCCCGCGACGCTGGCCCGGGGCCTGCGGGACGAGCGCATCACCGCTCTGTTCCTCACCACGGCCCTCTTCAACCACGTCGCCCGGATGGAGCCCACGGCCTTCAACGGCCTGTCCACGCTCCTCTTCGGTGGCGAGGCTTCGGACCCAGCCTGCGTGAACCGGCTGCGCGAGCACGGTGGGCCTCGCAGGCTGGTGCACGTCTACGGCCCCACGGAGAACACCACGTTCAGCACGTGGCATCTCGTCACGGAGTCCGTCACGGGCACGGTGCCCATTGGCAAGCCCCTCTCCAACAGCACGGCCTACGTGCTGGACGCGCACCTGCACCCGGTGGCGCCGGGCATCGTCGGTGAGCTGTTCGTCGGCGGTGACGGCCTCGCCTGGGGCTACTGGGAGCGGCCCGACCTCACGGCCACTGCCTTCGTGCCCCACCCCTTCGCCTCTACTCCAGGAGCCCGGCTCTACCGCACTGGCGACCTCGTCCGTCAGCGCCACGACGGTGCGTTCGACTTCGTGGGACGCCGTGACCACCAGGTCAAGGTGCGCGGCTTCCGCATCGAGCCCGGGGAAATCGAAGCCGTGCTGCGCCAGCACCCATCCGTGCGCGAAGTGTTGGTGCTCGTGCGCGAGGACTCGCCCGGCGACAAGCGGCTGGTCGCCTACGCCACGTCC
The DNA here is from genome assembly GCF_009909105.1 of Corallococcus exiguus. Taxonomy (NCBI): domain Bacteria; kingdom Pseudomonadati; phylum Myxococcota; class Myxococcia; order Myxococcales; family Myxococcaceae; genus Corallococcus; species Corallococcus exiguus. The sequence continues at coordinate 948,028 of NZ_JAAAPK010000002.1, read as the reverse complement.
CGCGACACGGTGACGGCCAGCGACCTGCGAGCTCACGTCCAGGCTTCGCTCCCCAGCCACATGGTTCCTTCCGCGTTCGTGCTGATGGACGCACTGCCGCTCAACGCGAACGGCAAGGTGGACCGCCGCGCCCTGCCCCGTCCTTCCGACACCACGAACACGGAGGAGGCCGGCGTGATGCCTCGCACGCCGCTGGAACAACAGATCGCGGACATCTGGGCGGAGGTCCTGGGGCGCACGGTCATCAGCGTCACCGCGAGCTTCTTCGACCTGGGCGGCCACTCGCTGCTCGCGGCGCAGCTCGTGTCCAAGCTGTCGGAACACTTCCCGTTCAAGGTCCCGCTCCAGGTCCTCTTCCAGAGTCCGACGGTCGCGGCGATGGCCCAGTGGATCCAGGCGAAGCTCACGCCAGATGCACCAGTGGCCGAAGCAGGCCCCACGACTCCGGAAGGCATCGTGCAGCTCCAGCAGGGACGCTCGGACCTTCCGCCCTTGTGGTGCATGCATCCGGTGGGAGGCACGGTGTTCTGCTACCAGGACCTCGTGCGGGCGCTCGGCCCTGACCGCACCGTCTACGGCTTCCAGGCCCCCGGCGTGAATGGCGAGTGCCCGCCCCTCACGAGCATCGAGGCGCTCGCGTCACATCACCTGAACTTGATGCTCCAGTGGCAGCCCCAGGGGCCCTACTACCTCGTGGGCCTCTCCATGGGCGGCACCATCGTCTACGAGATGGCCCAGCGAATGCTGAAGCTGGGCGTTCCTCCGGAGCTGCTCGTCTTCCTCGACACGCCGGGCCCGGGTCAGATGCCGACGCAGTTCGAGGACGACGCCGCGCTGCTCGCGGCCATGTTCGGCGATGACACACCGACGCTCGCCCAGCGTCTGCGCGCGATGCCTCCACACGAGCAGATGAAGGAGGTGCTGCGTCAGGCCCGCGAAGGCGCGACCGTGCCGGACTCGTATTCGCTGCGCGACCTGGAGATCTTCCTGGACGTGTGGAAGGCCCACATGCGCGCCCTCTTCAGCTACGCGCCCGTGCCCTACGAGGGTGCGGCCACGTACCTGAAGGCCCAGGTGCACGTGCCGCCCCACCCGCTGCATCCGGAGCAGCCGTGGCAGATGCTCGTGCGGCACGGACTGGAGGTGCTGCCCGTGCCCGGCAACCACCAGACGATGATCGAACCGCCGAACGTCGAGGCCATGGCGCGGCACGTAACCGCATGCCTGCGGCGCATCGAGGACACCGTGCCCCGAAGCTCGGTCGCATAGCAGCCAAACTGGATGTGCCCCTCAATCCACGTTGGGGGGCACATGACGGCCCAGCCTTCCGCTATCTCGTGGTGATGTCGTCCACACGAACCGACGAAGGACGGCGGCTCAGGAGTCCCAGATCCACCAGGACCTGCCCCGCTTCCGTCACGGTCGCAGGGAGGACAGCGCGAGGCCGAAGTCAGAGACCCGCACCTTGCCCTTCCAATCGACGAAGACGTGGTCCAGGTCGATGGCCCGGTGAACGATGTTCAAGGAGTTGCCGTTCGCGTCCTTCGCCTCGTGAGCGTGCGCCAGGGCTTCCGCGACCCGCGCACCGACGTGCAGCACGAAGAGGGGCGAGAACCAACGACGGCACTCCGACGCGCCCATCGAAGCCGGGCGGGGGCTCATCCACGCCCCGTCCAGATGGGGCGCGGCGAGCTGTTACCCATGGGCTTCCCTGGTGGTCTCCGCATTCCCTGTAGTTGAGTCAGTCCATGCGAAAACTCCTCCTCCTCCTCTGCTTGCCGCTGTTCGCCTGTGTGACGACGAAGTCCGCCCCGGTCCCGGCTTCTGCCGACTCCAGCGCGTTGCATCAGGTGAAGCGGGTGAAGGTGGCCGAGGGGGTCGAGCTCGAGCTGCTCGACTTCGGAGGCCAGGGACCCGCGCTCGTCTTCCTGTCGGGCCTGGGCAACACGGGCCACGTGTTCGACACCTTCGCGCCGGAGTTCACCGCGGCCCATCACGTCTACGCCGTCACCCGCCGGGGGTTTGGCTCGTCGAGCTGGCCCGAGCAGGGCTACGACACCGCCACCCTGGGCGAGGACGTCGTCCGGGTGCTGGAGGGGCTGGGAATCGCGAAGGCGTCATTCGTGGGCCACTCCGCCGCCGGGCCAGAGCTCACCTGGGTGGCAACCCATCACCCGGAGCGCGTGGAGAAGGTGGTCTACCTGGACGTGAGGACCAACGGCGACCTGCTGGCGGAGCTCCTTTCGGTCCTGCCCATGCCTCCTCCGAGCGAGCCTGCTCCCGAGGACGTGGCCTCACGCGCCGCGCTCGCCGCCGCGGTCGCGCGTGACGTCGGAGGAGCATTCCCCGCGCACGAGATCGACGAGGCGAACGAGTTCGATCCGAAGACCGGGCACTACCTGCGCGACCGCAAGTGGCCGCACGCGGAGGAGCGGGTGATGAAGGGTTTCTCGAAGGTGGACTTCGCGGCCGTGACGGCGGCCGTGCTCTTCCTCTACGTGGATCAGCCTCGGTCCGGGCGGGCGGAGGACCTCCCAGGCTTCTCCCAAATGGACCTTCCCGTGCAGGAGAAGTTGAGGACCCTGAGCGCCAGGGCGCTCCAGCGGGACGCCGAAATGCTGAGCGTGATGAGCATGCCGAACTGGAAGGGCATCAAGCTCGAGCACGCGCGGCACTACGTCTGGCTCACCAACCATGACGAGGTGCTGCGCGAGATGAAGACCTTCCTCGAGACATTTTGAAAGGGCGGCGAAGGCGCGCTGGATGAGCGCATCTCCTGTTTCCACACCGCGGTAATCGCGACGGTGACGGGCCGTTCCCGTCTGACGCGGCCCGCAGGTGATGACTCGGCATGCGCCGCGGCTCCCCACGCGAGCACAAGTGCAAGGGCCAATCTGAAAGGTTGGAGCAAGGACGCGTGACATCCTACATGGGCCCGCTAGCACCGCAGGCGCACGTGCAGGGGGACTCTCCCTCCTCCGGAGTCCATGTCCGATGTCGAAGGGCGCCCGCCCGGTGGCGTGGAGGGTGAGCGGCCGTCCAGGGGGTGATGCGGGCCGGCACCGGAAGGACTGGGGGCGCCTGGGCGTACTAGCGCCTCCATGACCAACACCATTCGACGCGCCTTCGCGGCGCTGCTGACGCTGACGTGTCTCGGGGCGCTGTCCGCCCAGGCCGCCACGGGTGTGCAGGGCCCCGTGCCCCCGGCCTTCCAGAATCGCTTGATGGTGGGCCTCTTCGAGGAGGCCGGCCAGAACTGGATGCGCGACAGCAACGTTCCGTGGGACGCGCGCTACCGCTACTTCACCAAGGGCTGGGCGGACAACTGGGGCTACGGCTCCCGTGACGGCAGCTGGGCGGCCAGCTTCTTCACGGAGTCGAAGGCACAGGGCTACGTCCCCGTCGTCACCTACTACCAGCTCTTCGGTGAGCCGGGCGGCGGCGAGCAGGAGACCCTCGCGAAGCTGAAGAACGCCTCCACCATGCGCAGCTACTTCGAGGACGTGAAGCTGCTCCTCCAGCGCGCAAAGGCATTCGGCAGCCCCGTCATCCTCCACGTGGAGCCGGACGCGGTCGGCTTCCTCCAGTTCCAGACGGCCTCCAACCCCAACGCTCCCGCGGCCATCGCCTCCTCGGGGATGCCGGAGCTCGCGGGCCTGCCCAACACCGTTGCCGGGTGGAGCCTGGCGTTCCTCCAGCTGCGCAAGGCCGTGGGCGCGAACAACGTCGTGCTGGGCCTGCACATCTCCGCGTGGGCCAGCGGCAAGGACATCGCGTTCAACTCGCTCACGGATCCGCTCCAGCCGGAGGTGGACAAGGTCATCAACTTCCTCAAGCCGCTGGGCCTGGGCACCAACGTCACCGGCGCCACCTACGACGTGCTCGTGGGCGACCCGCTGGACCGCGACGCGGACTTCTACCGGCTCACGCAGGGCGCGGATCACACGTGGGACATGAGCGATGCGGCGTCGCTCACGTCGCGCTCGTACAACCGCTACGCGGAGTGGCTGCGCCTCTGGAACCAGACCTCCGGCAAGCGCTGGATGCTGTGGCAGATCCCGCTGGGCAACTCCAACCACCTCAACATCAACAACAGCGGCGGGGCACGCCAGGGCTACAAGGACAACCGCACCGAGTACTTCTTCGGCACGAGCGGTGACGCGCATCGGCGCAAGTTCGCCAACGTGGGCGTCGTCGCCCTGATGTACGGCGCGGGCGCGGGCGGCCAGAGTTCCTACCAGAACGACCAGGGCACCGACGGCCAGCCGTACCTGAAGCAGCGCGCGGGCACGTTCCTTAACGCGGGCGGACTGGGCCTGCCCGCGGCCGGCACCACGCTTCCGCCCCCGGGCGGCGGCGGATCCGCCGATGGAGGCACCGTGGACGCCGGCACCCCGCCGGTCGATGCGGGCACCCCCGACGGCGGCACGCGTCCCGATGGTGGCACCGACGGCGGCGTGGACGGCGGCACGCGTCCGGATGCCGGCACGGATGGAGGCACCGGTTCCTCCGACGCGGGCACCCCGGCCGACCCATCGAAGTACGGCTTCGAGTCCAACGCGCAGGGCTGGAGCGCCAGCGGCGCCGCGCTGTCCGCCGTGAGCACCACCACGGCCAAGGCCTATGCGGGCACCCGTTCGCTGGCCGTGCCCTTCAACGGCACGTCCGGAAAGGGCACCGTGGCCGTGGCCAACGCGGCCGTGCCGTCCGGCAAGACGGTGACGTTCCAGCTGTGGCTGCCCACCGGCAGCAAGATCACCGGCGTCCAGCCCTACACCCTGGAAGGCGCCTCCGCGAACTGGCGCTGGACGGGCAACTGGATCGCCGTCACCAGCCTCAAGGCCGGCGCGTGGAACGCCATCACCGTGAAGCTGCCCTCTGGCTCCACCACCCCGCTGTACCAGCTGGGCGTGGAGTTCCAGACGACGGGCACGTGGAAGGGCACGGTCTACCTCGACGCCGTCAGCTGGTAGTCCAACGAGTTTCCGGTCCCGCGGGCGCGTGCAACCGCTCGCGGGACCGACGTAGGGTAGCGCCCCCCGTGAGTACCCTGCCCTCCGCCGCCCCCGTCTCCCGCGAGCGCGTGCGCGCCATCGACTGGCTGCGCGGCCTCTCCGTCCTCGTGATGATCCAGACCCATGCGCTCGTGCTGCTCACCCCCGAGCTGCGCAAGAGCGTGTGGACCGGACGGCTGCTCAAGGTGGACGGGCTGGTGGCCCCCGCGTTCATCTTCTCCGCCGGGTTCGCGCTGGCGCTGCTCATGGTGCGCAGCGCCGCCTCGGGCGTGCTGAACGAGCGCGTGCGCCGCAACCTGCGCCGCATCACGGAGGTGTTCGCCGTCGCCGCGCTCGTCAACTGGGTGTGGTTCCCCATCCGCTCCGAGCCCGTGTGGCTGCTTCGCCTGGACATCCTCCACTGCGTGGGACTGTGCCTGCTGCTCACCCTGCCCATGGCCGCACTGCTCGCCCCGCGCCCGCGCGTGCTCGCGGGCACCGCCTTCGTCCTGGCGATGGTGGCGTTCGCGCTGGCGCCCTTCAGCGACTCCGCGGGCGAGCCCTGGGCGTCGTTCCTGCGCAAGTCCAACTGGGCCCCCTTCCCGCTGGTGCCGTGGGTGGGCTTCGCGTGGCTGGGCGCCTTCGCGGGCTGCATCGCGGGGGCCTGGGGCCGCAAGGGCCTGGCGCGGGCCCTGGGCTTCCTCATCGCGCTGGGCCTTCTGGGGACGCTGATGCCGCGCGTGCTCAATGACATCTACCCGCCGCACCGCTTCTTCGTCACCAACCCGTCCAACTCCGCCACCCGCCTCATGTGGGTCTGCGCGGTGCTGCTCGTGTTGCTGTGGGTGGAGGGACGGATGGCGCCGGACGCAAAGCCTTCGCGCGCCCGCCGCTTCCTGGAGGTCTTCGGCACCGCGTCGCTGTCCGCGTACTTCTTCCACGAGATGCTGCTGTACTACCGCGTCTTCGGCGTCTTCTCGTTCCAGAAGCTGTGGGGCGACTCCAGCGGGTGGCTGAAGTTCTCCGGCCTGCTCGCGCTGCTCATCGCGTGCACGTACGTGTTGTGCGTCGCGTGGGATCCGGTGGAGCGCGCGGTGAAGAAGGCCTTCGCGCGCGCCGGACAGTGGCTGCTCAGTGCACCGCGCTGGCTGCGGCCTGTTCGAAGGCGCGGATGATCTCCGGCGGGGCCTGCACCAGCTCAATCAGCACGCCCTCTCCGCTCAGCGGGAACTGATCGCTGGCCTTCGGGTGGATGAAGCACACGTCGAAGCCCGCCGCGCCCTTGCGGATGCCGCCGGGCGTGAAGCGCATGCCCTGCCCTTCCAGCCACTTGACGGCCACCGCCAGGTCGTCCACCCACAGACCCACGTGGTTGAGCGCCGGGTCGTGCACCTTGGGACGGCCGTCGGGATTGACGGGCTGCATCAAGTCCACCTCCACCTTGAAGGGGCCCGCGCCCGCCACGACGATGTCCTCGTCCACGTTCTCCTTCTCGCTGCGGTAGGTGCCGTGGGCCGTCAGGCCCAGCGTGTCCACCCACAGCTTGCGCAGGGCGCCCTTGTCCAGCCCCCCGATGGCGATCTGCTGGATGCCCAGAATCCGGAACGGTCGTGTCGTCTCCATGGCCGGGGACCGTCGCAAAAGGGGTCCCCCCACGCAAGCGCGGCCCACGCCTGGGTCCGGGAAAAATTCACCGGATAAACCCATTCCGGAGGTCGGCCGTTTCCAGGGGCACGCTGACTTCCTCCCGTCGTCCCGGAGCCGCCCATGTCCCCTTTCTTCTCGAAGCGCCGCGTGTCCTTCGTCAGTGGTGCCCTCCTCTGCGCCAGCCTCGTGAGCGCGTGCTCCTCCATGGAGCCGGCGCAGGGCGTGTCGGCGCGCAACGAGCTCAAGCCCCAGGCCACGGCGACCACCCGGAGCGCCCCCAAGGACGAGTCCACGGCCCTTGTCGCACCCCCGTCCCCGCCCCCCTCCACCCCGGCCGCCAAGAAGCGCGGTGACGTCGCCGCCGCGCCCGCGCCGATGATGGCCGAGGAGCGTGAGTCTTCCGATGCCCTGGCCGCGGCGGAGCCGGCCATGCGGCGCGCGGCGCCGGCGAAGGACGCCAAGGCCGCCGCCGTGGCCATGGGCGCGCCGGCCGGTGCCCTGATGGTTGCCCCGCCGCCGGTCCAGCAGCCCATGGAGAAGGGCAAGATGCAGGCGGTGGATGGCGACAAGGGCGTCGCCGAGGGCGGCAACGTCTTCGAGACCTACAAGGCCAACGCCTTCACGGAGACGGCGAAGGACAACCTGTCCACCTTCGCGGCGGACGTGGACACGGCCTCCTACTCCATGGCCCGGCGCTACCTGCAGCAGGGCCAGCTGCCGCCCACCCACGCGGTGCGCGTGGAGGAGTTCGTCAACTACTTCAAGTACCGCTACACGCCGCCGGAAGAAGGCGCCTTCACGGTGCACCTGGAGGGCGCGCCCTCGCCCTTCAACGCGCGCCGCCAGTTCCTGCGCGTGGGCGTGCAGGGCAAGGTCGTCTCCCGCTCGCAGCGCAAGCCCGCGCACCTGGTGTTCCTGGTGGACACCAGCGGATCCATGGCGTCGTCGGACAAGCTGCCGCTGGCCATCGAGTCCATCAAGGTCGCGGTGAAGAACCTCAATGAGAACGACACCGTGGCGCTCGTCACCTACGCGGGCTCCACGCGGGACGTGCTGGCCCCCACGCCCGCCACGGACGTGAAGAAGATCCACGCGGCGCTGGACACGCTGGTCGCGGGCGGCGGCACGGCCATGGGCTCCGGCATGGAGACGGCCTACAAGCACGCGGTGAAGAAGGCCGCGGGTGGCGTGGTGTCCCGCGTGGTGGTGCTCACGGACGGCGACGCCAACATCGGGCCCAACCTCACCCCCAAGGCCATGCTGGCCAGCATCGAGAAGTACGTGGCCGAGGGCGTCACGCTCACCACGGTGGGCTTCGGCATGGGCAACTACCACGACTCGCTGATGGAGCAACTGGCCGACAAGGGCAACGGCAACAGCTTCTACGTGGACAGCATGAAGGAGGCGCGCAAGGTCTTCGAGACGCAGCTGACCGGCACGCTGGAGGTCATCGCGAAGGACGTGAAGTTCCAGGTCGAGTTCAACCCGAAGGCCGTCAGCCGCTACCGCCTGATGGGCTACGAGAACCGCGACATCGCGGACAAGGACTTCCGCGACGACAAGGTGGACGCGGGCGAGATTGGCGCGGGCCACACCGTGACGGCGCTCTACGAAGTGGAGCTCACGGGCGAGGCGCAGGACGTGGCCACCGTGCGCATCCGCGCCAAGGCGCCCAACGGCACGGAGGCCAAGGAGCAGGCCTTCCCGCTCACCCGCGCCAACCTGAAGCCGTCCATGGAGGCCGCGTCCAGTGACTTCCGCTTCGCCGTCGCCGTGGCCGCCACCGCGGACATCCTCCGCGCCGCGCCCGCCGCCGAGGGCTGGAGCCTGGCCACCACGCAGAAGCTGGCGGAGGGCGCCGTGGCCGGTGACGCCGACCGCACCGAGTTCGTTCGTCTCATCGGCCAGGCCCGCGCGCTGACGACCGCGTCGGCCAGCGGCCACTGAGGGCAGTACCCAGCACGACACACCGGGGAACGCGCAGCAAGGGGGGCTCTGCCCGCCACCGGGGATGCACCGGTGGCGGGCAGGGCTTTTTTCAGGGGTGCTTCAGATGGTGCTGATGACTGGCGCCGTGGTGCTGGTGAAGAAGTCGGTGAAGGTCCCGTACCAGTAGGTCCCCGACCGGCCGTTGATCTTGCATGCCTTGGTGCCGGAGACGCTCAGGTTGGTCCCGGTGCTGTTCAGGCCGGCGCTGCCGGTCAGGATGCTGCCCGTCATGTAGTCGCAGTAGATGTCCCCATTGCGCGTGGTGGAGAGCGTCGTGGGGTCCACGGCGCGCACGGCCATGATGGTGGCCGCCGAGCCGCTCCAGCCGTTCTTCATCGTGAAGCCCACCGCGAGCCCCAGGCTGGAGCCGGAGAGGGACACGGTGCCCGGCGCGTTCAGCGGGACGGTCTCGAGCACCACCGACGCGCCCGTCGTCAGGGTGCAGCTGGCGCCACCCGTGCGGGTGAGCACGACGTTGTACTGCGGCGGCGAGGTGGTGATCTGCACCGTGGTCGCTTCGTAGTCACAGCCCTGCGAGGTCGCCGTCGTCAACCGCGCGCTCTGCTGCGCGAGCTCCGCGCCGTCCTCCTGCTCCGGACCGCCACACGCGGAGAGGGCAAGAGCGGACCCAAGGCACACCACGGACGTCAGTTTGTTCATCATGGGAATTCCTTTCCTTTTTTGGGGAGGGGGGAGGCCCGGACGCTAACAAGCCCGTCTCACAGAACCAAGACACAGAGTCCTGTCTGCCCTTGACGCGGAGCGACGCGTGTATAGTGCCCGGTATGAACCGACCCGCTTCGTTGCAAAATGCGTTGGTGTTGGCCCTGACCTCGCTTGCCTGTGGAGCATGCGGCGACTCTGCCTCGGGCGGAGGCGTGGCCCTGGGCTCCGAGCAGAAAGGGATTGCGACCTTCTACGACGCCAACGGGGGCGGCAACTGCAGCTACGACCCGGGCGGCGACCTGATGGTGGCCGCGATGAACCGCGAGCAGTACGACAACAGCGCCGCCTGCGGCCAGTGCGTGGACATCGTGGGGCCCAAGGGCAACGTGCGCGTGCGCATCGTGGATCAGTGCCCGGATTGCGATAAGGGCCACCTGGACCTGTCCCGCGAGGCCTTCGACAAGGTGGCCGAGGCGAAGGACGGCCGGGTGAACATCACCTGGACGCCGGTCTCCTGCGACGTGGCGGGTCCGGTGAAGTACCACTTCAAGGACGGCAGCAACCCCTGGTGGACGGCCATCCAGGTGCGCAACCACCGGCTGCCCATCCAGAAGCTGGAGTGGAAGCGCGACGGTGATTGGAAGGCGCTGAAGCGCGAGAGCTACAACTACTTCGTCACCGACTCAGGCGTGGGCGAGGGCCGCTTCCAGCTGCGCGTCACCGCCACGGGCGGCCAGCAGCTGGTGGACTCCGTGGAGAAGGTGCTGGACGACGGCAGCGTGGACGGGGCGGAGCAGTTCGCGCCCCAGAAGTAGGCGCACGCGCCCCACCGCCCCGTCCGTCACTGCGTCAGCGCATCAGAACGTGAAGACGGACGGGGACGTGGTGCTGGTGAAGAAGTTCACGTAGCTGGCCACGTAGTTGTTCCCCGAGCCCGTCTGGCCGGAGATGGTGCCGCTCTTCGTGCCGGACACGGTGAGCGTCGTCCCGTTGGACGCGATGGACAGGCTGCCCGAGTAGATGGAGCCCGAGCCCAGGAAGATGGACAGCCCCGTGGAGCGGACGATGGCCATCGTGTCCGGAGCCACGTGCCGGAGACCCAGGGACTGGGGCGAGCTGCCGCTGACGCTGGTCTTGTACGTGTAGCTCACGGCCACGCCCAGGTCGTTGGCGGCCAGCGACAGCGTGGGCGCGGTGCCGGTGGAGGAGCCCACCACCACGCTGTCCGCGCCGAAGGCACAGGTGGCATCCGCCGCGCGCGTGACGGTGACGTCGTAGATGGGAGGAACGGTTCCCGTCCGCGCCGCGGACGACACCGTGAACGTGCAGCCCTGGGAGGTCCCCGTCACCAGCGCGGACTCCTGGGTGGCGAGGCCGTCCTCCCCCTCCACGCCAGCACCACACGCAGTGAGGCCCGCGACGGCGCAAAGTGAAACAACAGACTTGATGTTCAGCATGGGAGTGCACTCCAGGGTTGGGGTGGTTGCAGCGCCTCCCGTATAAAATCAAACGTCAGACACTTAAAACATTTCGTCCTCAATGCCTGCCATCCAAACCCTGGGGTGCGAAGTCACCCATCAGTACGCGACGATGGACGGTGTCGTCTCGCTGGTGAAGAAGTCCGGGAAGGTGGCCACGTAGTCATCACCGGATCCCGTCTCGCCGACGATCGGGGCGTTCTTGGTGCCGCTGACGGTCAGCGTCATGCCGTCCGGTTCAATGGACAGGTCTCCGGCGTAGATGAACCGCCCCACCGCGCTGAAGTACAGCCCCGTGGACCGGTTGATGGCCAGCGTGTCCGGCGCCACGTGCTTGATGCCCAGCTGCTGGGGTGAGGGCCCGCCCGTCCGGTACGTGTAGCTCACGGCCACGCCCAGATCGTTGGCCGCCAGGGACACCGTGGACGGCGTGCCGTTGGAGAACCCCACCACCACGCTGCCCGCGCTCCAGGGGCAGGAGGCGCTCGCTTCACGTGTGAGCGTGATGTCGAAGATGTATGGGAACGGACCGGGCTGCCGCGGCGCGGACGACACCGTGAAGGTGCAGCCCTGGGAGACCCCCGTTACCAGGGCGGACTCCTGGGTGGAGAGTTCGCCCTGCCCTTCCGCTCCTCCGCCACACGCCGTGACCGCGAAGACCGCACCCAGGGAAACGACAGACTTGAAGTGATGCATGGCATTGCCCTCCAGGGGTTGGAACCACTCCAACCCCTTTAAAGGCAAATGCCAGACATGCAAACCCGATTAGCGCCGCAGCATGCCGCGCAGCAGCTCCAGGGCCTCGGTGACCCCCTGCCAGACCTGGAGCGCCTTGATGCCCTCGCCTTCGCCTTGCACGTTGCGGCGGGCGGCGCGCTCCAGCGGCAGCAGCGCGCCCTCCACCAGTTCAATCTGCCGGCTCAGCTCCGCCGGAGACGGGCCGTTCGCGGCGCGCTGGAGCGACTCCGCCTGGGAAGGCAGGGACACCGACACGGGCCGGTCCGCCAGGGCCGTGATGGCCTTGGAGAGCTGCGCCATGTACGGGCCGAAGTCCGGCGCGGGCGCCTGGGGCATGGGCGCGTTGCGCAGCGTGGGCGCATCCTCCGCCTGGGTGGCCACGCGCTCCGTGAGGGCCTTGAGCAGCTGCGCCAGGTGCTTGAGGTACGGGGCCAGGTCCGTGGCCGGAGCCTGCGGGGCCTGGACCGGCTGGGGCGCGGCCGGGAGGGACACCTGCACCGGGGCGGGCGGCTTCTGGGCGGCCTCGCGGCTGACGCGGGCCACCTCCAGCACGGCTTCGCGCAGGGCCTCCAGGTGCGGGGCCACGGGCGTGTCCTCGCTGGGGACGTTCGCCTGCGCGGCGGCCTGCACCACGGCGTCGCGCACGGCGCCCAGCTGTTCCTCGATGGCGCCCAGCTGTCCGGTGACTCGCGCCACGGGGTCGTCTTCCTTGCCCCCCATGCGCTTCACGCGGGCGAAGCCCTGCTTGATCTCCTCCCAGCGCTTCGCCTTCTCCGGCGTCAGGCGCCCGCGCATCTCCTGGAGCTTGAGCAGGTTCTGCTCCGCCGCGGTGGTGAGCGTCTGGGATTCGCCCTGGTAGTGGTCGTCGATGCGGCGCTCAAGCTCGTCGTCCGTCATCGCGGAGACGACCTTCTCCGCCATCTTGCCCATGTTGCGGTAGCTGCCCTGCAACTTGAACGGAGGCTCCGTGCGGAAGCGCTCGTCCTGCGCGGCGGACGCGATGTACTGGAGGTTCACCTTGAGCAGCACCTGCTGCACGCGGAACAGCCGCTGGAAGACGGCGACAATCTCCTGCAGCTCCGCCGCCGCGTAGCCGTGCTTCAGCTCGCCGGAGGGGACGTCCTCGCCCTTGGCCATCCGGATGAGGCGGTGCACGTCCTGCGGGTCGCGCGTGGCCAGCGGCGCGAGCACCGGGTTGGAGGTGAGCGCGTTCTCCAGGTAGCTGAGCGCGAACAGGTCCTCCTTGCCGTCCAGGATGTCACCCAGGTTGTAGGTGTCCGCGCGGTTGGCGAGCATGTCCGGGATGCGGAAGCGCTCGCCGGTCTCCGTGTACGGGTTGCCCGCCATCACCACGCAGAACTTCTTGCCGCGCAGGTCATACGTGCGCGTCTGGCCATTCCAGACACCCTCCACGCGGCGCTGGCCGTCGCACAGGGAGATGAACTTCTGGAGCAGCTCCGGGTCCGTGTGCTGGATGTCGTCGAGGTAGAGCATCACGTTGTTGCCCATCTCGAAGGACAGGTTGATGCGCTCCACCTCCTGCCGCGCGGTGGCGTTGGGCGCCTCCGACGGATCCAACGACTTCACGGAGTGGCCCAGCGCCGGCCCGTTCACCTTCACGAAGGTGAGGCCCAGGCGGCTGGCCACGTACTCCATCAGCGTCGTCTTGCCGTAGCCCGGCGGAGACATGAGCAACAGCATGCCCATGCGGTCCGTGCGCTTGCCCTCGCCCGCCGCGCCCAGCTGCTTGGCCAGGTTCGCGCCGATGAGCGGCAGGTACACCTCGTCGATGAGCCGGTTGCGCACGAAGCTCGTGAGCACCTTGGGCGTCAGCTCCTCCAACCGCAGCTTGCGCCGCTCGCGGTCCAGCAGGTCGCGCAGGTATGCGCGGTAGGCCACGTACGCGGGCACGCGCACCTGGCGGAACTCGCCCAGCCGGGACAGGAACTCGTCCAGGCGCAGGGACAGCTTGCGGTCCTGCACGCGCGAGTGGCTGCCCAGAAGGCCCGTGGCCTCCGTGGCGGTGATGGCGCCCGCCGTCTCGCGGTCCAGCTTGCGCTCGGTGAGGAGCACCACCGCCGTCTCCAGCGCGACGTGGGCCGCGTCGCCCGGGCCGCCCTCGCGCTTCGCGAGGAACGCGTCCACCCAGGCGCGAGCGATGCGCAGGCGCTCCGGCAGGTTCTTCTCCAGGCCGCGCAGGTCGTCGTCGAACGCGGTGCGCGAACCGTGGCGGTCCAGGTGCGCGAGGAAGGCATCCTTCAGCGCCAGGGCCTCGCGGCTGGTGGTGAAGCGCGGGCGGTCCACCGCCAGCTCCTCCACGAGGTAGCGGCCCGCCTGCCGGCCCTCCGCGGGCGACGCCGCGAGGCCGTGGCCCTGGAGGAACGCGAGCACGCGCTCGCCCAGCTCGTCACCCAGCGACACCAGGTCCGAGCCGATGTCGAACGCCTGCCGCAGCCGCGCGAGGCTGCGCGCGCGCCGGTGGAACACGCCCCGGAGCGCATCGTCCGGGTCGAACGCCCAGTACAGCGCGGCCCAGGCGCGAGGCACCGGGGCGAAGCGCAGCAGGCCCGCGCCCTGGTGCAGCGCGAGCAGCTTCTCCAGGAGCGCCGTCGCGTCCGAGTCGTGCACGCCGCGCTCGTAGCCCTCGTCGAAGCGGTCCGCCGCGTACGCGCGCACGCGCTCCATCAGCTGCCCCTGCGCTCCGGCCTCGTACAGCGCCGTGAGCGTGAGGCCGCCCTTCCCCTCCTCCGCGTCCATCAGCAGGCCCGCGGCCAGGTACTCCGCGCGGTACACGTCGCGCGTCTCGGAGACCAGGTGCTGATCCCAGAGCTCGCGGTACTTCAGCAGCTCCGGGTCCTCCAGCTTCTGGGTGTAGTCGGAGCCGGTGAGCTGGAGGTACAGCGCGCCGTCGCGAGGGACGAGCGTCAGCTCCAGCGGCTGCGTGTTGACGTGGAAGCGGTAGGGCCCCAGCTTGATGAGGCCTTCGCCGCCCTCGAACAGGTCCTGCTTGTCGCGCAGGGCGCGCAGGGCGTCCTGCTTCGCGGACTTCACCCGCGACAGCACTTCGTCCGCGCGCACGCTGTCCTGGAGCGCCAGCAGCTGTTCCGCCAGCTGCCGCAGCTTGAGGATCATCGCGTCGGACGCGAAGTAGGCGTTGAGCTCGTCGTCCGCCTTGAACGACTTCGCCCGGCGCTGCACGCCCTGGAGGATGCGCTCCGCCGCGCCGAAGAGGCCCGAGGCCCGGCGCTGACGCTCGTCCACCAGCGCCTGCTTGCGCGCGCCGAAGGCCTCCAGCAGCTCCTCGCGCTTCTGGGTGATCTGCCCCAGGAACTCGTCGAACTCGCCGAAGCGGCCCTCCAGCTCCTCCAGCAGCACGGTGAGCTTGGAGAGCGCCTCGTCGCACTTCTCCGGCGAGTCCGCCTGCGACAGCGCGTTCTCGATGCTCTGCCCCAGCAGCTTGAACTGCGCGCCGAACTCCGCGCGCTTCTCCTTGCCGGACAGCTCCTTGCGCTTCGCCTGGAGCCCCGCGCGCACGCGGTTCAAGCGGCTGAACAGCTCGGAGATGCCCTCGAGGATCTTGGCCCGGGCCAGCGGGTCGCCCACCTGGAGCCCGCCCACCACTTCACCCAGGACCTCCAGGCCCTGGCTGGTGCGATCCACGTCCTCGGCCAGCGGGGCCAGCTCGGCCGTCGTCGTCAGCGGCTCCAGCCGCTCCAGCAGCCCGTCCAGCCGCGCGGCCAGGGGCTGGAGCGCTTCGCCCTTCTGGAGGAAGTCCACGCACGCGGTGCTCACCGCGTCGGACGCGGCCACCACCGCCTGCTCCAGGGCGTCCACGCGCCCCAGGTCCATGTAGCGGACGTCCTTCAACGTAATCAGGTGTCCGCGGTGCCGGCGCAGGTCCGCCAGCGCGCGCATGAAGCCCTCGGCGTCCGTCAGCCCCTCCGGCTGCGCGTTGAGCAGCAGCGTCTCCTGCGTCTGCAGCGCCTGCGCGAGCGACTCCTCCGCGCGCTTGCGCATCGCGAGGACCTTCTCGAACTCATCGATGATGAGCTCGGAGGTGCGGCGCAGCAGCTCGATGGGCGCCTGGAGCCCCACTTCCGCGTGGGAGAGCCAGTAGTAGGCGTCCAGGGCGCGCGTGGCCGCGGAGACCAGGTCCTCGTAGGTGCGGCGCGTGGGCTTGTCCGTCTTCGCCACGCGCGGCAGCGTCAGGGCGTCGCTGATGCCGCGCACCAGCTCCGCGTTGCCCACCTTGCCCAGGTAGCCCGGCGCGGGGGGCAGCTGCGCCGCGTGCTCGTCGGAGACGAACGGCGTCTGCCACACCTGCATGGGGTGCACGCGCGTGGGCTCCTGCGACGTGGCCCGGAACACCACCAGCCCGCCGTCCGCGAAGAGGCTCATGCCGTTGGACAAGAGCGGCGTCTGCACCTCCTTGCGCACCAGGTTGTACGGGAAGAGCACGTACGCGCCTTCATCCCGGCGGTGGAAGACGTAGAGCACGTCCTCACCGTTGGGCGAGCGCACCGACTGGTGGAACTCCATCCCGTCCGACGCGCCGTCGAAGACCTTGTAGTCGCCCGTCTGGAGGTAGTAGCCGCCCGGGAAGACGATGCCCTGGTCCTCCGGCAGCCGCACGCAGGACTGGCCAATGGCGTCGATGCGCACCACGTGCTGGGTGCGCGAGTTGAAGACGAGGTAGCGGTACGCCTTCTCCCGGAACGGCAGGATGCGCAGGAGGATGAGCCCGCCCACCTGCGTCCAGGCGAACTCCGCGTCGTCCAGCGACTGGTCCGGGTCGTCCACCGGCTCGCTGTAGATGCCCAGGCCGGTGGTGGTGTTGTCCTCCACCTTCACGGTGAGGTCGCCCTTCACCGTCTCCACGAAGACCTGATCCAACACATTCACGTGCGGGTGCTGGCCCAGCACGTACTGCTCGCGCGTGGCCACCGTCCACTCGAAGTCGTGTGACGGCGGGTAGACGTGGTCGCGCTCACCCTGGTTGTCCACGTAGGTGGCGTGACCCTCCACGTCCACGTTGAAGCGGAAGACCTTGAGGTCGCGCGCGGACAGGCCCGTCTGGAACACCGCGAGCAGGCGCGAGTCCCGCCGCCGCAGCTGCAGCAGCTTCGCGTCCTTGTAGTACTTGTACAGCTCGCCGAAGTCCTTCACGAACCGGGGGTCCGCGAGGAAGCCGCCTGCCTCCGTGGAAGGCACGGCGGAGAGGTCGAAGCCCTCGGCCGTCTTCTCGAAGCGGTGCAGCGAGAAGACGTCCGAGACGTTCGTCTCCTTCTTCAGGCCGATGAAGACGTTGTAGCCGAAGAGGAGGTACTTCCCGACGCTGACGATGTCGCGGGGGACGCAGTTGTTCTCCGTGCGCACCCGCTCGTTGCCAATGACGGTGAGTTCCGTGCCACCGAACAGCGCCTTGCGCCGCCCGTTGAGGTCGTTCGCCTGGGTCGCCAGCGCGTCCGCCTGGGAGAGGAGGCGCGCACGGATGACCTCGTAGCTGCCGCCCTCCAGCGTCGCCTCGCCCCCGGGCACCTGGGTGCCCGGGGTCTTGGTGCTGTCAGTTGCCATGGATGTTCACCGAAGAAGGGATTGCGATTGGCGGGAGGCTTCAGCCCTGCTGCTTCTGCGCGAGGGCCGCGGCTTCCGACTGCACCAGCGCCTTGATGCCAGCGGCGGTGGACTCCGTGGGGCTCACCGACATGCGGTTGAGCAGCGCCGCGACGGCCAGGTTCTGCGCGTCGTTGCTGAGGCCCGGCTTGGAGAGGATCTCCTTCAGGTCCGCCGGCAGGTCCTTCTCACCGTTGAGGTAGCCACCGAGCGTCTTCTTCAGGGCCTCGCCGTGGTCCAGCGCGCCGTCCACCGAGCTGCCGAAGGACACGGCCTTGATGAAGTTCTCGAAGAACTTCCCGTCGCCACCGACGATCTGGAACTTCGCGTTGCTGAACGCCTGGCCGAGCACGCTGGCCTGGGCCTGCGCGATGTCCTTGCGCACGTTGATGGCGGCCAGCTCCACGTCGCGCTCCTTGTTGAGGCGCAGGCGGTACTCCTCGTGCTCGCGGCCCACGCCGTCCAGGGCCTTCATCGCGGTGGCCTTCTCCGACAGGCCCCGGGCCTCGGCCATCAGCTTCTCCTGGATGGCGGCGGCCTCGGCGAGCAGCTTCTCACGCGTGGCGAACGCCTCGGCCTCGCCGCGCTTGTGGATGGCGCTCGCTTCCGCCTCCTGCACGCGGGCGTTCGCCAGGCCCTTCTGCTCCGCGCCAGCGGCCTCGGCGAGCAGCTTCTCGCGCACCGCGGACGCCTGCGCCTGGCCCTGCTTCTCGATGACGGAGGCCTCGGCCTCCTTCACGCGCACCTGCGCCATGCCCAGCTTCTCCGTGGCGACCGCGTCCGCCTCACGCACGCGCACGCTGGCCAGGCCCGCCGCGGCGGACTCGGCCTGGATGCCCTCGGCCATCCGCATCTTCGCCTTGGCCTGCTTGTCCGCGGCCTCCAGGTCGGCCTCGGCCAGGGTCAGCTTCTCCTTGGCGAGGAACACGGAGATCTTCGCGCTCGCCTCCGCGGCGGTGACGTCCTTCACGGACGCCTCTTCCGCGTGCGCCTGGGCGGTGATGATGATGGCGTCCTTGGTGCGCTTGGCATCCGACGTCACGCGCAGGTCCTTGATGTTCTCCTCTTCCTGGGCGACGGTCTTCTCCACCGCGATGCGGGCGCGGACGACGTCGGCGATGGCCTTCTTCTCCGTCTCCAGCGCCTTCTCCTTCGCGATGCGCTGCAGCTCCGTCTCACGCTCGCGGTTGATGGCCTCCAGGGCGCGGTCCTTCTCCACGCGCTCGGTCTCCACGCCCACCACGCGCTCGCGGTTCTTCTGGGCCACCTGCACCTGGCGCTGCTTGTTCTCCTCGTTGATGGCGATCTCTTCTTCCGCCTTGATGCGGGCCAGCTGCGCCTTGGCGAACTCCTCGCTCTTCACGCGGTCGGCCTCGGCCGTCTCACGCGCCTGGATGATGTCGATCTCGCGGCGCTGCTTGGCGGCCGCCTCCTCGCGCTGACGCTCGAGGGCGAAGATGGCCTCGTCGGCTTCCACGTTGCGCTTGGTCACCGCCATGCGCTCGGACTGGCGCAGCTCGTTGGTGAAGACGTTCTGCTCGGTGGTGAGCTGGGTGATCTTCCGGATGCCCTGGGCGTCCAGGATGTTGTCCTTGTCGAGCATCTCCACCGGGGTCTGCTCGAGGAAGTCGATGGCGCAGTCCTCCAGCATGTAGCCGTTCAAGTCGCGGCCAATGGTCTCGACGACCTTGTCCTTGATCTCGTCGCGCTTGGTGTAGAGCTGCTCGAAGTTGAAGGACTTGCCCACCGTCTTGAGGGCCTCGGAGAACTTGGCCTCGAAGAGGTTCTCCAGCGTCTCCTGATCAGAGGCGCGCGCGCAGCCGATGGACTGGGCCACCTTGAGCACGTCTTCACGCGTCTTGTTCACGCGCACGAAGAAGGTGACCTTGATGTCCGCGCGGATGTTGTCCTGGCAGATGAGGCCTTCCTTGCCGCGGCGGTCGATTTCAACCGTCTTCAGCGAGATGTCCATCACCTCCGCGCGGTGCACGATGGGCAGAACCACGGAGCCGGTGAAGGTGACCGTGGGCTCCGTCTTCAGCGTGTTGACGATGAGCACCTTGCCCTGATCCACCTGGCGGTAGAACTTGGCCACGCTCGCGAAGATGCCGAAGAAGATGACGATTGCGACGCCGATGATTGCCGCAGTGGTGATGGGATCCATGGCCTATCCTGAGAAGTCCGTTGGGCGGGCCTAGTTCCAAGCACTCGGGGTCCCCCGCGAAAGCCACCCGGTGCCGATTGTCGCGCCCGTCCGGAGGAGCCCGGTGGACGCCAATGTTCATCGCTGGGCGCGGGCTCGCGCGATGGCCGCTGCCTTCAGCGGATCACGCAGCTGCTCCATTTCCTGGGGAAGGAGCCAGTCCACCGGCTCCACCTCGTACACACCCCGCTCCGCGTCGTAGCCGAGGATCAACGCCGGCTGGCCGCGCTTGAGCTCATTGGGCTTGTCACAGAAGACATTGAGGATGAGGCCCGCGGCCCCATCCTCGAACGTGGCGTGGCCATCCCTGGCCGTCACGCTGCCGCTGGAGATGGTGCACACGCGGCCCATCAACGCATCGCGGCCCGGGGCGCGCCTGGCGATGAAGATGGGGCGCAGCGGCCGCACCGCGATCCCGCTCGCCACCGTGGCCACCACCGCGCAGACCAGGCCCAGGCCCGTGCTCACGAGCCACGAGGGCAGAATGGAGAGCGCCGCGTGCGTGGCCTGTCCGCCGAGCAGCGACAGCGACCAGGAGAGGAACACCACCAAGCTCACCGACACGGTGACGGGGATGCCCCCGAAGCCCAGCGCCGCGAGCAGGCCGGTGGCGGCCTCCGCGTCGTGCAGGTGCGAGTGCCCCGCGTGGCCGACGTCATGGCCCCCGAGTGCCTTCGCGCCACCTTCGAGAATCCCGGAGGTGGCCTTGGCGCCGCCCTCGAACGCGCCGCTCACCGCCTTGGCGCCGCCCTCCAGGGCCGAGTCGCCATCCAGCATGTCGATGCCGGCCGCGCCGATGATCACGCACAGCCAGTACGCCAGCACCACACCCAGGAGGATGGTGAAGATCGCGGTCGGGTACGCCAGGAGGGCGTCGAGGAAGGTTGTCATGCCTCGGGAATAAATTGAGAGGTGGGAGTCGCAACGAACTCTAAACGACTGCATCCCCATCCGAAAATGCCGCCTGGGGCTTTTCTGCCCGGCTGCTCCCCCTCCCGCCAGGGGGCAACCGGATTGCCGCCCCGGCGTGGGCTGCGCACTACAGGGAGGCGATGCCCTCCCATGCCACCATCTCAGAATCCGAGCGCATCCCGTCCACGAGCCACCAGGGAATGACCCAGCTGGAGCGGCTGCGGCAGGACGGCCACCGTCGGCTGGGGTCCATGAAGCGAGGCTTCCGCTACGTGGACGCGCGGGGCCGGGCTGTCTCGCACTCAGAGCGCGAGCGCATTGACACACTGAGGCTGCCGCCCGCCTGGACGGACGTGGCCATCTCGCCCAAGGCCTCCGCGCGCCTTCAAGCGGTGGGCAGGGACGGGGCGGGCCGCTGGCAGTACCGCTACAGCGAGGCGCACACGCAGAAGCAACGGGACGCGAAGTACCAGCGCATCGTGGGCTTCGCGCAGGCGCTGCCGAAGATGCGGCGCCAGGTGAGCAAGGATTTGCGCAAGCGGGGCCTGGGCCGGGATCGGGTGCTCGCGGGGATGCTGCGCATCCTGGGCACCTGCTTCATCCGTCCGGGCAGCGAGCGCTACGCGGAGGAGCACGGCAGCTTCGGCCTGGCCACGCTGCGAGCGCGGCACGTGAAGGTGCATGGCGACACGGTGGTGTTCGACTACCCGGGCAAGTCCGGAGTGCGGCAGCACCGCGAGTTGAAGGACCGGCGCGTGGCGACACTCCTGCGGCAGTTGTTGAAGGTGCCCGGGCGAGACGTCTTCAAGTTCGTGCTCGACGACGGCGCGGTGGTGGACGTGAGGCGCCGGCACATCAACGAATACATCCAGCAGGTGATGGGGCCGGGCTACAGCGCGAAGGACTTCCGCACCTGGGCGGGCACGCTCATCTGCGCCTGCGCGCTGGCGAGGGCCCGCGATCGCGCGAAGGAGGATGGCGACGACGGCCCGGTGAAGAAGACCGTGCTCAAGAAGAGCATGGTGGCCGCGGTGCGCGAGGCCTCCGAGCAGTTGGGCAATACGCCCGCGGTGGCGAAGGCGTCGTACATCTACCCGTCCGTGCTCGTCCTGTTCGAGCGAGGCCAGGTGGTGGACCGCTACTTCCGGTCCGTGGACGAGCTGGCGGCGAACTCGGGCGAAGGCATGCACTGCTCGGAGAAGGCGCTGTTGCACATGCTGGGCAAGACGAAGCTCAGCGCGAAGCAGGCGTCCGTGTAGCTCAGGACTCGGCCGGGAAGGAGGCGGGCGGTGGCGGTTCCCCTCTCGCGCGCACCGGGAAGGCGCTAGCGTCCGGTCCGTGCCCGAGTACGTCACCCACCGCGACGCCCTGCCCCGCGCCGAGCTGGAGTCCCTGGGGGATGCCCTGCTCGGCTCCCGCTTCGTCGCGCGCAGTCCGTTGATGGGCACGTTCCGCGCGAGCCGCGGCTTCGCGTTCATCTTCACGCGCGAGGGCCGAGCGACGCTGGAGGCCCGCTTCCCGTTCCTGTCCGTCTACCTGCGCCGCATCCTCGACGACGACAGCGCGCGCGGGCTCCTGCCGTGGACGCAGCGCTGGTTCGGTGGCCGCGACACACGTCCGCGCCCCAATGCGTTCTATCTGAACCTGCTGCTGCTGGACGCGGGCACACCGGTGGGACGGCACATCGACGCGACATTGCAGGAACCGAGCGGCGTTCCGGACGCGACACCCGAACACGTGAGCGTCCTGTACCTGCGAGTTCCAAAAGGCGCG
Source organism: Corallococcus exiguus (assembly GCF_009909105.1). NCBI lineage: Bacteria > Pseudomonadati > Myxococcota > Myxococcia > Myxococcales > Myxococcaceae > Corallococcus > Corallococcus exiguus. The sequence goes on along the minus strand of NZ_JAAAPK010000002.1, from coordinate 926,015 downwards.
CAGGGAGGCACGCTGCGGCTGCTGCGAGACAACCAGCTCCAGGGCGAGGTGCGGCCCCGTCCGGGCCTGCTGGTCCACTTCCGGGGCAACCTCCAGCACGAGGTCGAGCCCTTCACTGGAGGTCCGGAAGGCGCCCTGCGCGCGAGCCTCGTCTGCGAGCAATACGCCTTCGCGGACGACGTGCTGCCCCGGCTCCCGGTGTTCCGCATCCAGTCCAAGGCGGGCTTCTCCGCCTACCTGGAGGCCCAGCGCGAGCGCGACGGCGCGGCCCCTTCCGTGGGAACGCTGGAGGAGTGAGCGCCCGCTGAAGCCCCGCTCCTGGAGCAGGCAGCCGCCCGGGCAGACCACCGCTTGCGCCCACGGGGCAGCGTCCCAAGCCTTGAGGTTCACCTTTCGCAGGAGTGGACGACCATGGCGGGCAAGAAGCTGGAGGGCTACGGCGAGACCAGTGAGCGACGCCAGCGGCACCTGGAGAACGACGAGTTCTCTGAACGGGCGCCCCAGACACCCGAGGAGCTGGAGAAGGCGCGCACCGAGCCGGAGGATGGGCATCAGGTGGTGACACTCCATCCGCTGGATTCAGAGCGTCCGGACGACGAGGGCTGAACACTCGCACACGCCGGGCTGATAGGGTCCGCGCCCGCGATGAGCCAGAGTCTGACCTTGCTTGCGGGCCCCGACGCCCTGCGCATCCTCCGGGAGCGCGGACTGCGCGCGGAGGACGTGGACATCCTTCCAGGCGCTTCCGGTGGACCGAAGTGGCTGGGGCTGGAGGGAATCGACCGCGTGCTGTTCGGCGAACTCCTCCAGCAGCCGCGCACCCGGCCGCTGCACCTCATCGGCAGTTCGATCGGGAGCTGGCGGCTGGCGTGCCTTGCGCAGAAGGAACCTGTGGCCGCGCTGAGGCGCTTCGCGGACGCGTACCTGGAGCAGCGCTATCCGCCCAAGCCTTCGCCCTCGCTGGTCAGCGAGAGGAGCGCGACGATCCTGGATTCCCTCCTGGGGCCGGACGGCATGGAGGAGATCCTCACGCACCCGTGGGCGCGCCTGCATGTCGTGACGACCCGGTGCAAGGGATTGCTGGCGATGGAGCAGTCCAGCATGCAGCTCGCGGGCTTCGTGCTGGGCGCGCTGGCGAACGCGGTGAGCCGGCGGACGCTCGGGCTCCACATGGAGCGCGTGGTGTTCCACACCGCCGGGGACTCCAGCCCCTTCGCCGGACTCAAGGACCTGCCGTCGGTCCATCGTCCCCTCACGCGCGACAACCTGCGCCCGGCGCTCATCGCATCGGGCTCCATTCCGATGGTGCTCGCGGGCGTCCACGACATCCCCGGCGCGACTCGCGGCACGTACCGGGACGGCGGCGTCGTCGACTACCACCTGGACGTCGACTACGGCACGGGTGACGGGTTGGTGCTCTATCCGCACTTCTATCCGTACGTGGTGCCCGGCTGGTTCGACAAGTCGCTCAAGTGGCGGCGCGCGGGTCCGCTCAACTTCCGCCGCGCGTTGATCATCACGCCATCGCCCGCGCATCTGGCGCGGCTGCCCGGTGGACGCATCCCGGACCGTTCGGACTTCACGGAGATGAAGGCCGACGACCGGATCCGCGCGTGGAAACAGGTGCTGACCGAAGGCGACCGCGTGGCCGACGAGCTGCGTGAGCTACTGGCCTCGGGTCGCATCGCGGATCACGTCCAGCCGCTGTAATACTCAAATCGGTCACTGGAGGACCCCATGCTTCGAATCCTCAGCGGCGCGCTGCTTGTCCTCACCCTGGGCGGCTGCGCGGCGTCGCCTCCGCGTCCCTCGCCCACCGTTCCACCCAAAGGCACCGCCCGCATGCGCCTCGGCAACTTTTCCGTCAGCCTCGCCGTCAAGGACCTCGCCATCTCTCGAGCGTTCTACGAGAAGCTCGGCTTCCAAGTCATTGGCGGCAACGCGGCCCAGAACTGGCTCATCCTTCAGAACGAGACCAGCACCATCGGTCTGTTCCAGGGCATGTTCGACAAGAACATCCTGACGTTCAATCCCGGCTGGGACCGCAACGCCCAGACACTCGCTGACTTCGACGACGTCCGCGAGATCCAGCGGAGCCTCCAGGCCCGCGGTCTGCCCCTCGCGACCGCCGCCGACGCGTCCTCCACCGGGCCCGCGAGCCTCATGCTCACCGACCCCGATGGCAACACCATCCTGATTGATCAGCACGTCCCGAAGCCGGGACAGTGAGGCGGTGGTTGGGTCCACTCAGGAAGCGAGCCACGTGCGAAGCGTGGCGTAGACCTCCGGGTGGTCGAGCAGGTCCAGGTGGTTCGCGCCCGGAATGATCCGCTGGTTCGCTTCCGGGAATCGCAGTGTCAGCTCGGGCAGGGCATGCTGCCCGAGCGCGCTGTCCACCGGGACCAGCCCGTCACCGGGCAGCCGCTCCGCCAACGCCTTCGCGGTGGTCGCCGCGATCGCGTAGCAGGCCACGCCCTCCGGCAGCGTGACGCCGCGACGGGCATCCCCACCCCACCCGAAGCGCTCCCGCCCTTCCCAATGCTCATCGAGCACGTTGCCGAAGCGCAGGTCGGTGACGCCAGCACCACGGATCCGTCCCAGGCGAGCGAACGGCGCGCTGTACGAACTGATCTCCAGCAGCACGTCCACCCAGCTCCCACCGCGCTCCAGCGGTGAGCCGTGATGGGGAGACCCAAGGCAGACGAGCCCGCGCAACAAGGGCCGCCAGGCCTGGCCCTCGGCCTCCGCCGCGAGGCACGCGCTCCGCGCCACCAGTCCGCCCATGCTGTGCCCCATGAGCGTCAGCGATTCGAGCGGCACGGGCCAGCAGGCCACGAGCTGTTCCAGCAGCGCGGAGAGCGCACGCCCGTTCCGGGAGATGTGCAGGCCGCTGTTGTAGTGGAGGTAGACCGGCGTGTAGCCGAGGTCGCGCGCCAGCGCCGCGCCATGGTCATGCCCCCGCCGGCTCCACTGAAGGTCGTTCATCGAGGAGCCATGGACCAGCACGAGCAGCCGGCTCCCTGCCTCCGGGAGGGCGGCGCGCAGGGCCTCGGGCTCCAGGCACAACGGCTGCCCGTGGACCCGGAACGCCATCGGAATCGCGAGCGGGTTGCCCTGTGCCTCCAGCGCATCCCCCAGCACACCGTTCAGCGCGGAGACGACCGCCTCCCGCTGAGGCCCCGGAGCACTGTCACCCAGCCACGGCGAGAGCCGCGCGAGCACGGCGTCGAGCCCCGCCCCCACGTGCCGCGTGGCCTCCTGGAGTGTCGAGTAGATCCACCCCGTCACGGCCCGCGCCGGGCGCTCCAACGGCCTGCCCAGGACGGACGGCCCGCTGGCGATGGTGCAGTGCACCTCCTCGACGAGCCCCATCACGCCCCGGGTGGCCTGCACCGCGAGGCGGCTGGCACCCCGCAGGGCCTCCGCGTTCTTCCTGACGGCTGGCGACTGGCTGTTCATGGCTCACGCCTCCACGACCAAACCTACCGAACCGTAACCTACCCGACCGTAGGTCCAGGGTCAAACCGGGGACCGTCTCAAGCGCGCAAGCTCCTCGCGAAGGGAGCGGTTCTCCGTGCGGAGCGTCTGGAGCTCGGTCGACACCGGACGCAGCATTTCGTCCAGCTCCGCCTCGGTGAACCGGGGCGTGATGTGCTGGGGACAATTCCAGTCGAAGCCCTCCACGCGGAGCACGAAGCCGCGTTCGGCCTTCGCGCTTTGCCCGGGGACTTCCAGGCGCTCCATCGTCGCGGGGTCCGTTTCGCGGGTGATGACGGACGCGTGCGCCAGGACCTTCAGGCGCGCACGGTTCGGGTAGTCCACGAAGATGAGCGCGACCCGGTCGTTCTCGCTGACGTTGCCCGCGGAGATGTACTGCTTGTTCCCCCGGTAGTCCGCGAAGCCCAGCGTGTGCGGGTCCAGCACCCGGATGAAGCCCGGCGGACCGCCCCGATGCTGGATGTACGGCCAACCGTTCGCGCCCATGCTGGCCATGTAGAAGCTGTCACGTTGGGCAAGGAACTCCGCCTCGTCGGGCGTGAGCACATCCGGTGCGTCCCCTGCCCTCTCGATACGTGCGTAGGCCGCACGGCTCCCGTTCTGCTCCTGGAGCGCCCTCACTGCGGGCGTGAAGGCGAGTCTTGCGAAACGGCCCATGGCTTTCTCCCTCGAAGCACCACGTATATCCATGGGACGTGGTGAAATAATCAGCCGGACCCGCAAGACTTCATTGCCAACTTCGCAAGAATCATGGACCAGCTCTTCACGCTCCGGACGTTCGTCGCCGTCGCCAGGCAGGGAAGCTTCACGGGCGCATCCCGCCACCTCCGCATCTCTCCGTCGGTGGCGACCCGCGCTGTCGCCCAGCTCGAGGAGCGGCTCGGGCTCGCGCTCCTCACGCGCACGACGCGCTCCGTCCGACTCACCGAACGTGGGCAGATCTATCTGGAGAGCTGCCAGCGGCTGCTGGAGGACCTGGATGAGGCCGACCGGCGCGTCCGGGGCGAGAACGCCGAGCCGCGAGGCGAACTCCACCTCTCCGCGCCCATCGTCTTCGGACGGCTTCACGTCCTACCGGTGGTCCAGAAGCTGCTCGCGGCGCATCCGGCCCTGTCCGTCCGCATGCACCTGTCGGACAGGAACCAGCACCTCGTGGACGAAGGCATCGATGCGGCCGTCCGCCTGGGGGAGCTGAAGGACAGCAGCCTCATTGCCCTCAAGGTCGGCACCGTCCGCCGCGTGCTGGTGGCCAGCCCCCACTACGTGAAGCAGCACGGGGTACCCCGCTCGCCCGCCGAGCTGAACCGCCATGAGATCATCGCCTTCGAGGGCCTCGACGCGACGAACGAGTGGCGGTTCGGCGAAAGGGAGAAGCCGGTGCGCATCCAGCCCCGCCTCATCCTCAACAGCGCGGACGCGCTCATCGCGGCGGCGGAGCAAGGCCTCGGCATCGCGCGCACGCTCTCGTACCAGGTGGCGGACCCCGTGCTCGCGGGGCGGCTGGTGCTGCTCCTCGGAGCGTTCGCGCCGCCACTGGTCCCGGTGAGCGTCATCTACCCCGGCCGCCGCAGCACCTCCGCGAACGTGGGCGCCTTCGTCCGCACGGCGCGCAGCCACTTCGAGGAGCACCCGCTCCTGCCGGTCGAAGCGTGGCGCCCGCCCAGGCCCGCGGGCGGCAAAGCCAGACGCTGAAAAGCGAAAGGGCCCCGGTGTTTCCACCGGGGCCCTCTCAGAGTTGCGGGGGCAGGATTTGAACCTGCGACCTTCGGGTTATGAGCCCGACGAGCTACCAGGCTGCTCCACCCCGCGTCACCGTGACGCGGTACTGCTGTTATCACCTTGAACACCCGGGGTCGAAACTTTAATTTCGACCCCGGGCTTTTCAAGTTGCGGGGGCAGGATTTGAACCTGCGACCTTCGGGTTATGAGCCCGACGAGCTACCAGGCTGCTCCACCCCGCGGCGAGAACGAGAGGGTAAGTACCGAAGCCTCTCGCTACCGTCAACACCTATCTCGGCGCCCCATCGCATTGTTTCGCGTGAGCGCCGAGATGGCGTGACGTCACTACTTGCCCAGCTTGCTGAGCAGATCCGCGAAGGTGCCGAAGCCCTTCTTCCCAGCGCCCTGCGGCTGCTGCGTCTTCTGCCAGGCCTCCACCTCGGCGCGCTCCTCCGCGCGGATGGCGCCGGGGATGGACAGGCGGATCTTCCCGGAGGCGTCGATGTCGATGATCGCCACCTTCAGCTCCTGGCCGATGGAGAAGTGCTTGCGCATGTCCGTGCCGCGATCCGTGCCGGTCTCGCTGGCCGGGATGAGGCCCTTGCCGCCCGGGAACGCGAGGAACACACCGTACGGCTCCAGCCGATCCACCTTGCCGACGACGACCGCGCCCACCTTGGGACGGGCCGCCGCGGGCTCCTTGGGAGCCGACGCCTGGGCCTCCTTCGCGGGACGCTCCTCGGGAGGACGCTGGGCCTCCTCCTCGGAGATGCGGCGCAGGCCGATGCGCTTGTCATTGGGGTCGATCTTCTCGACGGAGACCCAGATGACCTCGCCTTCCTTCACCGCGTCGCGCGGGTGCGCGATGCGCCGGTCGCTCAGCGCGGAGATGTGCACCAGGCCGTCCACGCCCGGGCGCAGCTCCACGAACGCGCCGAAGGGCTGGAGCCGGACGACCTTGCCCTGCATGCGGTCGCCCTCCTTGATCTCCTCCAGCGCCTTCTTGAACGGATCCTCCTGACGCGAACGCAGCGACAGGGTGATGCGCTCCTTCTGCTTGGACTTGTCGGGGGAGTTGGGCTGGCCCTCCTCCATGCGGAGGATCTCCACCTCCACGTCGTCGCCCTGCTTCACCACGTCGCTGGGGTGCGCGACGCGCGTGTAGGAGAGCTCGGAGACGGGGACCATGCCCTCCACGCCGCCCAGGTCCACGAACACGCCGAAGTCGCGCACGCCGGAGACCTTGCCCTTGACCGTCTTGCCCACGGCCAGGGTCTTGCGCGTCTCCGTCGCCAGCCGGCGCTGCTCGTCCTCCAGCAGCGAACGGCGCGACAGCACGACGTTGCGGTCGCGAACTTCCGTCACGCGGAACTGGAGCTTCTCGCCGATGAACTGATCCGGCTTCTCCACGAAGCGGATGTCCAGCTGGCTGATGGGGCAGAAGGCGCGCGTCTCGCCGATGGCGACTTCCACGCCACCCTTGTTCACGCTGAGGACCAGGCCTTCCACCGGCATGCCGGAGGCGCGGGCCTCCGCGAGCATCGCGAAGGACGCGTTGCCCTTGGCCAGCGCGCGGCTGAGCTGGATGCCCCGGGCACCCATCTCCACGACGTGCGCCTCCAGGCGGTCACCGACGCCGAAGCGCAGGATGCCCTCGTCGTCCTTGAGCTCGCGCAGCTCGATCATCGCCTCGGACTTCGCCGAGCCGTCCAGCGACACGAACGCGGTGTCCGCGCCCAGCTGGAAGATGGTGCCACCGACCTTCTCGCCAATGCGCACGCCACGGCGGCCAGGAGCGCCACCGTCCTTGACCTGCGCCTCGAACATGTCCGCGAAGGACTCGGTCTCAGCGACCTCTTCGTACAGCGGGCTGGACGGCGCGGGGGCCGGCGTCACCGGACGCGGGGCCGGAGCCGGCGTCGAGGCCGCGGAGGCCTGCGCGTCAGCGCCCGTCTGCTCCGCGGTCGCGGTCGCCTCGGCGGGCTTCTCACCCTCCAGCGCGCGCGTCTCGATGGAGCCCGAGGCCCGCTTCACGACCACCATGGGGCCGGACGGACGGCGCTCGCCGCCTCCACCGCCACCCCGGCGCTCGCCGCCACGGCCACCGCCGCGCTCACCGCCACCGCGGGGCGCGTCGCCCTGGGGACGGGGCTGCGACTGGGCGTCGCGAGGACCGCGATCACCGCGGCCCGGCCCGCCCTTCTCATCGCGGCCACCACGGCCACCGCCGCGCTCGTTGCCCTGGCCCCCCGAAGGGATGCCCAGCATCACGTCGCCAAACGTGGCCTTCGGCTTCTTGGGACCGAAACCGCCAGGACCGCCCGAATTTCCGCCGCTCTTCTCGTCGCTCACTGCCGAGACCTTCCGTTGACGATTCCAGCCCGGGACTTCCTTGAAGTCGGGGCCTTTGGAAAAAGGCGGCGCACTCTACACGTGCGCCATGCCCGGAGGAAGCCGCATGCGGCCATCCCCTTCACAATCGGCCTCCTATCCCAACGCAAAGGGGCCTGTCCTGCATTCCGTTTGAGCCCCCAGACACTGCCTGGAGGGCAGCCGTCCCACCGGGCGCCGCACCGCGTCTACCGGGCGAGACCCAGCTTCCGACCCACCTTGCGGAAGACGGCGCCCGCCTCTGGGACGCCCAGCGCGGCGGACACCGCGAAGTAGACGACGCCGAAGGGCACAGCCGTCGCCATCAGGCCCAGCACCGGGTGCAGTCGGGGCGGCACCAGGAGGGTCCCGCCCCACTCCGCCCCCACCCCGGGCATGGGGCCCAGGAGGCTGGTGAGGCCCTGCTTGACGGCCAGGGCCACGAGCCCGCCCACCACCGCCGCGACGTACAGCCGGGGAAGCAGCCCCGAAGGCGGGCCCACGGGCCCTACGATGGAGCGCAGCTTGCGGCGCAGGAGCGTGGTCTCCACCCAGGCGACGATGCCGCTGGACAGGGTGAGGAACGCCGCGCCCAGCTCCCGGGGCAGGCCCAGCCGCTCCGGCAGCCACAGCGCCAGGAACCAGGCCTTCACGGTCCCCAGGGCCACGCGCACGATGGCGTAGCGCAGCGGTGTCTTCGGATCCTTCAGCGCGTAGAAGGCGGAGGCGTAGAGCCGGCCCACGGTGGACGCCACCAGGCCCACGGCCGCGCCCATCAGCAGGTACCAGAGGTAGCGCGAGTCCGAGGCACCGAAGCGGCCCGTCTGAAGGAGCGCACCGCTCACCAGGTCCCCGAGGAAGAAGAGCGCGACGGCGGAGGGCACCACCCAGAAGGCGATGCGCCGCGAGCCCGCGTCGATGCGGCTTCGCAGCTTCGAGTGCGCCTGGGCATCCCCTTCCGCCGTGGCGCGCGCCATCTCCGGCAGCTCCGCGGCGGACACCGCCATGCCGAAGAGGCTCACCGGGATGAGGTAGATGGTCTGCGCGTAGAGGAGCGAGGACAGCGCGCGGTTGGAGATGAGCGACGCGAAGGCGGTGTCCACCCACGCGCTGAACTGCACCACGCCGCGCCCCAGCACCACCGGGCCGAAGTTCTTCAGCACCTGGCGCACGGAGGCGCTCGCCAGCGACACCACCGGGCGGAAGTGGCCCAGCAGGCGCATCACCGTGGGCACCTGCACCGCGAACTGGAGGAAACTGCCCAGCACCACGCCGTAGGCCAGCCACTCCGTCACGGCTTCTTCCGCGGCGCGGCCCCCGGAAGTGCCGTGCAGGCTGCCCACCACCAGCAGTGTGGCGATGATGACGACGTTCCACACCACGGGCGCCAGGTAGGACAGGAGGAAGCGCCGGTGGCTGTTGAGGATGCCCAGGCACCACGCGCTCAGCACCAGGAAGCCCGTGCCCGGGAAGAGGATGCGCACCAGCCGCACGGCCAGGTCGCGCTCGCCGCCGTCGAACCCCGGCGCGATGAGGTCCACGAACAGCGGCGTGGCCAGCATGCCCAGCGCCACCATCACAGCGGTGGCCATGGCCAGCAGGCCGAACACCGCGCCCGCGACCCGGTCGGCCTCGTCCGCGTCCTTCTTGCCCAGCAGCTGGGCGTAGACGGGGATGAAGGAGCCCGACAGCACGCCTTCGCCGAAGAGGTTCTGGAGGAAGTTGGGGATGCGCAGCGCGGCCTTGAAGACGGCGGCGGCCTCCGCGTTGCCCAGGTAGTGCGCGAAGACCCGCTCGCGCACCAGGCCCATCAACCGCGACGCCAGGATGCCAATGGCCACCAGCGTCGCGCCCCGGCCTCCCGCGCTGCGTTCAGGGCTGGACGGAAGAGGGGCGGCCGGAGAGTCGGGCTGGGACTGCGGGACAGGTGCGGGGGCGGTCACGAAGAGGCGAACTCTATGTCCCCCGTTCTTCGGCATGCAGCAGGAAACCCTTCGACCGCTGTTTCACTTGACGCTCACCTCACAGGTTGCGAGGGTCCGCCCCCAATGGCCGGAAAGTCCGACACCGAGCGGTCCGACGTCGCGCGCATCCGCGCCGTCCTGGCACGCGAACTCGAGACCATCAACGAGTACGAGGCGTTCGCCGAGGACTCCTCCCTCCCAGAGGTCAAGGCCTTCTTCCTCCACTTGGCGGCGGAGGAGAAGGAGCACGTGTCCGAGGCGACCCACATGCTCCGCATGCTCGACAAGGGCCAGGACGCGCACTTCGCCAAGCCCTTCGTCCCCGGCCACTTCCAGGGCGCCGTGGGGGGTGTCCCCGCGGAGCCCGCCGTGCCCGCCGCCGAACCCGCGCCCCTGGTGACGCGCGCGCCGCCCTCGGTGGGCCGCCTGGCGAACGAGCCCCTGACGTCCCTTCCGCCGCAACGCCTCATCTACGGCGTCCCCGCGCCGCCGCCTTCGGCCAACGGCCATCCGCTCACCATCGGCAGCCTGCGCCGCGGCGGTGGAAGCGGTGGCTCCAGTGGCGGTCGTTAGAACCCTTTTGTTTCCTGCCTTCTCCTCTCCCCTCCTCTGCCGCCGCTCGTGACGGAGACACCGATGCCTGACTTCCTTGGACATGCCGAGAACCCGCTGCGCGAAGAGGAGTGGGCGCGCCTCAACGAGACGGTGATCCAGGTGGCTCGCCGTTCGCTGGTGGGCCGCCGCATCCTGGACATCTACGGGCCGCTGGGCGCGGGCGTGCAGACCGTGGCCTACGACGAGTTCCAGGGCGTGTCCCCGGGCGCGGTGGACATCGTCGGGGAGCAGGAGACCGCGATGGTCTTCACCGACGTCCGCAAGTTCAAGACCATCCCCATCATCTACAAGGACTTCCTGCTGCACTGGCGGGACATCGAGGCGGCGCGCACGCACAACATGCCGCTGGACGTGTCCGCCGCCGCTGGCGCCGCCGCGCTGTGCGCGCAGCAGGAAGACGAGCTCATCTTCTACGGCGACCAGCGCCTGGGCTACGAGGGCCTGATGACGGCCAACGGCCGCCTCACCGCCACGCTGGGGGACTGGACGGCGCCGGGCGGCGGGTTCCAGACCATCGTGGAGGCCACGCGCAAGCTCAACGAGGCCGGCCACTTCGGGCCCTACGCCGTGGTGCTGTCGCCGCGCCTGTACTCGCAGCTGCACCGCATCTACGAGAAGACGGGCGTGCTGGAGATTGAAACCATCCGCCAGCTCGCGTCAGACGGCGTCTACCAGTCCAACCGCCTGCGCGGTGAGTCCGGCGTGGTGGTGTCCACGGGCCGGGAGAACATGGACCTGGCGGTGGCCATGGACATGGTCGCGGCCTACCTGGGCGCCAGCAAGATGAACCACCCGTTTCGCGTGCTGGAGTCGCTGCTCCTGCGCATCAAGCACCCGGACGCCATCTGCACGCTGGAAGGCGCCATCCCGGCCGCTCCCCCAGCGCGCCGTTAAGTCGCGGTCCCCGCGCGGAGACTCATGGCCAAGGTCCTGGTCATCGATGACGAGACGAACCTGCGCAAGGTGCTGGCCGCCCTGCTGCGCCGCGACGGGTTCGACGTCACCGTGGCGGAGAACGGCGAGCAGGGCCTGGCCGAGTTCCACAAGAACGGCGCTGACATCGTCGTCACCGACCTGGTGATGCCCAAGCTGGGCGGCATGGAGGTCCTCGCCGCCGTTCGCACCGCCAACCCGGACGTGCCGGTGATCATCATCACCGCGCACGGAACCGTGGACTCCGCGGTGGAGGCCATCAAGGCGGGCGCGTTCGACTACATCACCAAGCCCTTTGAGCAGGCGGAGCTGTCCTCCGTCGTGGCCAAGGCCGCCAAGACGAACGAGAGCGCCAAGCGCTCCGTGCGCGCGGACCACAAGGCCCGGTCCGCCATCATCGGCGAGTCGCCGCAGATCCAAGACGTCTACAAGATCATCGACAAGGTCGCGGACACGCCCTCCACGGTGCTGATCACCGGGGAGAGCGGCACGGGCAAGGAGCTCATCGCCACCGCGCTGCACGGCGCGTCCAGCCGCCGCGACAAGCCGTTCATCAAGATCAACTGCGCCGCCATCCCCGCCACGCTGCTGGAGAGCGAGCTGTTCGGCTACGAGAAGGGCGCCTTCACTGGCGCCGTCACGTCCAAGCCCGGCCGCTTCGAGCTGGCCGACGAGGGCACCCTCTTCCTGGACGAGATTGGCGAGATCCCCGTCGAGATGCAGGTGAAGCTGCTGCGCGCGCTCCAGGAGGGCGAGTTCGAGCGCGTGGGCGGCATCAAGACGACGCGCGTGAACGTGCGCCTGGTGGCCGCCACCAACCGCGACCTCCAGGCGGAGATCGAAGCGGGCCGCTTCCGCAAGGACCTGTACTACCGGCTGGCCGTGGTGCCCATTGGCCTGCCCGCGCTGCGCGAGCGCCGCGGCGACATCCCGATGCTCGCCGCGCACTTCGTGGACAAGTACAACCGGCGCCTCCACAAGAAGATCGAAGGCATCGCCGACGACGCGCTCGCGCTGCTCCAGGCCTATGCGTGGCCGGGCAACATCCGCGAGCTGGAGAACCTCATCGAGCGCGTGCTGCTCTTCGCGGACGGTCCCCTCATCACCGCGAAGGACCTGCCGGAGCCGGTGCGCGGGGGAGCGGGCGTGCAGGCGGGGGCACAGGTCGCCGCCTCGCTGGGCACGCTGGACGTCCCTGTGGGCGAAGTGGGCCTCAAGGACATCGTGCGAATGAAGGCCGCGGAGCTGGAGCGGGACCTCATCGTCAAGAAGCTGGACGAGACGGGCGGCAACGTCACGCGCGCCGCGCGCCTCCTGCAGATCAGCCGCAAGTCGCTCCAGACGAAGATGAAGGAGTTCGGCCTGCGCGACACCACCCCGGACGGTCAGGACGACGGCCCGGACGAGTAGCCTGGGGGGCCGAAATATCGCCCTTTCGCCAGCGGTTTCGGCCCCCGCGTACCTTCTTACCCTCAGGGAGCCTGAATGCGGCCGAATCTTCCCACCCTCGGTGGACCACCGAAGCGCAATCCCTTCGGACCGGTGGTTGCCGTCTCCGTCATCCTCGGCGCGGCCGCGGGTGGCGTGTGGTGGTGGAAACAGCGCATGGCGGATGTCCCCATGGACGTCGCCTCGCAGACCGCGTCCGCGCTGGACGCCGGCACCGTGGCCGCGGCCCCCGTGGCCCCGCCCGCGCCCACCGACCCCGTGAAGGCCGCGGGCCTGGAGCGCGTGTCCATCCGCATCGAGGGCCCGCTGGAGACGGCGCTCGTCCAGGCTTCCGACTCCACCGTGGGCCCCGCCCTGGCGCAGGTGGTGACGCGCACGCTGGTGTGGTGGGTGCGAGTCCCCGGCGAAATCCTCCGGGGAGACACGCTGGACGTGCTCTTCCAGCGCCGCCCCAACGAGGAGCCGCTGGTGTACGCGGTGCGCTTCGTGAGCGGCAAGACGGGCCAGACGCACCGCGCCTACCGCTTCACGCCCGCGGGTGAGGTGAACTCCCGCTACTACCTGCCGGGCGGCGACGAGCTGGAGCTGCGGATGGAGAAGTCGCCCATCGACAGCTACGAGCAGATCACCTCGCTCCTGCGCGACGGCCGCGGCCACAAGGGCGTGGACTTCCGCGCGCCGGTGGGCACGACGGTCCGGGCCCCCTTCGCGGGCGTCATCAAGCGCAAGAACTGGAACTTCGGCAGCAACGGCAACTGCATCGAGCTGGTGGAAACCGGGGGCAAGGGCCGCCGCGCCCTCTTCCTGCACCTGGCGGAGCTGCCCCGCACAGTCCAGCCCGGGATGCGCGTGAACGCGGGCCAGGTCCTGGCCCAGAGCGGCAACACGGGCCACTCCTTCGCCCCCCACCTGCACTACCAGCTCATGCTGGGCGAAAACCGCGTCCTGGACCCCTTCGACCAGCACAAGACCTTCCGCGCGTCCCTGGCGGCCGCACAGAAGGGCGCCTTCGACACCGAGGTCCAGCGGCTGGATGGACTGCTGGGAACGTCGGTCGCAGGGAAGTAAAGCCCCACCCATTTCTTGACACTCCTCCGACGGCACGGCTAGCTGGCAGGCCTGAGCCGTGGTCGTCGGAGGTAGTGGATGCACAGGTTTCGTGCCGTCATCGCCGCGCTGACGCTGGGCGTGCCTTTCGCCGCCAGCGCGGCGGAGATCACTCGGATTGCTTCCTCGTTCGAGGATGATGATCCGTTCGACCTCTTCCTCGACGTGGGCTTCGAGCGCACGCAGACGCGCGCGAAGATCGTCCGCGAGCAGCTTCGCGACGGCGACGCCACCAACGTCCCGGAGGTCAACGAGCTCTGGTACAAGGGCGTGGACGCGCGGCTGAATCTCGCCGTGGCCTTCGGTCTGTGGAAGGACCTGGAGTTCAGCTTCAAGCTGCCCATCGTCTTCCAGCAGAACGAGACGTGGAACTTCGTCTCGGGAACGACCCAGGGCAACTCCACCATCACGAACAGCTGCTTCAACGCGGACGGCTCGCCCTACTCCGACGAGGGCTGCGTGGGCCGGCTGTTCCAGGTGCCCCAGGAGAGCTACCGCGGCGGCCTGGGCAACGTGCACTTCGGACTGGCGTACGCCTTCTTCAACCAGGAGAAGGACGACACCAAGCCCACGTGGATCGTCGGCATCGACTACGAGGCGCCCACCGCCAAGCAGCGCGACCCGAGCCTGGACAACACCGACCCGGACGGCGATCGCGGCAACGTGGGCGACCGCGTCCACAAGTACCAGCTCTACACGACCTTCTCGCGGAAGATGGGCGTGGCGGAGCCGTACTTCAAGGCGTCCCACACCATCCCGGTGCGCGGCCCCGGCGCCTATTCCAACTGCGACCAGTCCAGCGCTCCCCCCCCGGGTAACCTGGGTGCCCCGTACAACTGCTACCGCGAGCCGTGGACCCGCCAGGAGACGGGCATCAAGGCCCCCTCGCAGACGGCGCTCACCTTCGGCATGGAGCTGGTGCCGTTCGAGAACGCGGCGAAGTCCCAGAAGTTCACCCTGGACCTGCGGCTGCTGGGCAACTACGTGGGCCGCGGCCGGTACTACAACGAGCTGAGCTCCGCGCTGCGCAAGCTGCTCACCTCCGACGACTACCTCCAGGTGGGTGGCCAGGTGGGCGTCACCGCGCGTGCAGCGGAGGCCTTCACCATCCGGGCCTCCGGCAACTTCCTCTACAACACGGACCACCTGCTCACGACCGAGGCCATTGGCCAGGACCTGAACGGCGACGGCACCGTGGACACCGCCGTGGGCTCGCCGGAGCTGAACCCCACGTTCGACTGGCGCTACGACCTGGTGTCCCGCCGCTTCCGGGCCATCCAGAGCACCACGTTCCGCTTCGACCTGGGCGCGACCTTCAGCTTCTGAAGTCCCGCCCGGAGCAGCGGTGGGCCTCCCCTACCGCTGCTTCAGCCCCAGGCCCAGCCGGTACACCTCCTGGCCGGGCCACCCCGCGCGGCGGGCCAGCTCCGTGCTCAGTGGCTTGAGCTTCTCGCCGCGAGCCAGGCCCGACTCCAGCGCCCGGAGCAGCTCGTCCTCGCTCCAGCGCTGCTCGCCGGTGCGGCCCTCCACCAGCACCACCACCTCGCCCCGGGTCTCCTCACCCGCGTAGCGCGCCACCAGCGCGGACAGCGGCCCCCGCACGAACTCCTCGTGCAGCTTGGTCAGCTCCCGCGCCACGCACGCGCGCCGGTCGCCCCAGGCTTCCTGCAGGTCCACCAGCGTCTCCGCCAGACGGCGCGGGGACTCGTAGAGGACGCAGGTGGCGGACAAGGGGGCCACCTCGTCCAGCATGGCCCGGCGCTCCGGCCCCTTGCGCGGCAGGAAGCCCAGGAAGTGGAAGCGCCCGGTGGGCAGGCCCGAAGCGCTCAGGGCGGCCACCAGCGCCGTGGGGCCGGGCACCGGCTCCACCTTCAGGCCTCGCTCCAGCGCCTCCGCCACCAGCTTCTCGCCCGGGTCGCTGATGCCGGGACTGCCCGCGTCGGTGACGAGCGCGCAGTCCTCCCCCGCCTCGATGCGGTCCAGGATGCGTCCGGCGCGCTGCCCCTCCGCGAAGGCGGGCAGGCTCACCAGGTCCTTCCCAGTGATGCCGAAGTGATCCAACAGGATGCGCGAGTGCCGGGTGTCCTCGCACGCGAGGAGGCCGACGGTGCGCAGCGTCTCCAGGGCCCGGGCGGTGACGTCCCCCAGGTTCCCGATGGGCGTGGCCACGAGGTAGAGCGTTCCAGCCAAGGGACGGATTCCTTTACATGCCAGCGTCGAAGGCGGCGGGCAGGTGCTCCACCCGGGCGTGCTCGCCCTGGCCCACGACGGAGATGACGTCGAAGCGCACCATGCGCCCGTCGATGCCGTTCTGGAAGAGGTAGTGCAACGCGGCCTTCACCACCCGGCGCTGCTTGGCGAAGGACACGGTGTGCGACGGGTCTCCCCACGCCGCCGTGGAGCGCATGCGCACCTCCACGAAGCACACGAGCTCCCCTTGCTCCGCCACGATGTCCAGCTCGCCGTAGCGGCACGTCCAGTTGCGCGCCACCACCCGGAAGCCCTGCGACTCCAGCAGGCGCACGCCCTCCGCCTCCGCCACGTCGCCCACGTCCCGCCGCGTCCCCATTTCCGTCCCCGCCGCCCCTTGTGATTCCGGCGGCGGCTAGACGTTAACGGTGCCGTCCGACATCTGGCCGAAGCCCGGGTGGGCGGTGACGTGCAGGACCTGCGTGAGCGTGCCCAGGTGCTTGAGCATGCGGGCGACGAGGGGCAGCTTCGCCTCGTCCACGCCCGTCAGCACGTCGTCCAGGAGGAAGGGGCGCTTCACCCGGGCGCACGTCTTCTCCACCACCGTCAGGCGCAGCGCCAGGTAGTAGAGGTCGATGTCCTTCGGGGACAGCTCTCCCACCGGGACGCGGCTGTTCTGAGTGAGCAGGAAGGCGTTGCCCTCGCGGTCCCACTCCACGCCCTGGTAGCGCCGGTCCGTGAGCGCGGTGAGGTACTGCACGCAGCGGTCCTTCAGGAGCGCCTGCACCGACAGGATGTCGGTCGTGAGCACGTCCGCGGCCTGCGACAGCACCAGGGGGGACGGATCCTCCAGCGGATCCACCGGCACCGGCGTCTGGCCAGGAGCCGCGGCCACCTGCACCGGAGGCGCCTTCGCCAGCGCGATGGACTCCTTCAGCCGCGACAGCTCCCGCTCCACCTCGCGCAGGTCGCGCACGTAGGTGCCCTTGGCGGTCAGCTCCGCGTTGAGCGTCTCCTGCTGCGCGCGCAGCTCCTGTCCGTCGCGTATGGCGGCCTGAAACTCGGGGGAGGACTCGTACTCCTCCAGCTGCGTCTGCAGCTCTCCCAGCCGGATGCCGAGCAGATCCTTCTGCTCCAGCGCGGCGGGGATCTCCGTGTGGGACTCCAGGTTCAGGGCCTTGATGGCCATGCGCACCGGAGCATCCTCGAGCTCGAACTCGTCGAGGATCTTCTTCTGCCGTGCGTCCTTGCGGTTGTCCTTGGAGCCCTTGCGCGTGGCGTGCTGCAGGTCGTCCACGTAGCGCAGCGCCATCCACGCGGCCGTGCCGAAGGCGGGGATGTTGATCAACGCCAGGTAGCGCCACATGGGCTGCGCCGCGACGATGCCCAGGCCCACGCTCAGGCCCATGAAGAGCACGCCCGCGCCCAGGCCGCCCCAGAAGAAGCGGTTCTCGGTGAGTGGCGGCACCTTCAGCGACGCGTCTTCCTGCTCCGGCTCGCGGTCCGTCTCCAGCCGCGCCAGCGCCTCGTCCCGCCGCGCCACCGCCTTCGGATAGCGCTTCACGCGCGTGAGGATGTCCAGCGGCAACCCCATCGACTCCGGCGAGGGCGCCGCGCGCCAGGCGGCCTCCGCGCGCGAGATGGCCTCCTTGAGGCCCTCGCCACCCTTGAGCTTCGAGTCCGCCTCGAAGATGAGAGATGCCAGCTCATCCACCTTGAACTGGAGCTGATCCACCTCCTTCGCGGTGACGAGTTCCTTCTGCAGCACCTTCACCTTCGCCTCGGCGGCCGGGACGTCCTCCGCCGGCGCCACCTGGGAGGCGGCCGCCAGCGACGGCGTGGCCCCGGAGGCCTTCGCGCCCGCAGCCGCGGCGGCCTTGGCCACGCTCTTGCGAGGCCGGCGCGACGGCAGCATCACCAGCTGGAGGCAGTACACCTGCTCGAAGGTGGTGCGCGGAGGCAGGCCCGCCTGGCCGCGCAGGTACTGGTTTATCTCCGACACGTCCGTGGACACGAGCTCTGGCTGGCTGGTGGCGGGATTGAGCCGGTGCAGCGATCCGGAACCTCCCAGCTCGCGCAATATCCGGTACGTCATCCCGTCCTGGCCCACGAACGTCAGCGCGGCCTTGCCGGAGCGTCCCGCCGAGCCCACCAGGCTTGAGTCCCCGCCGCGGCCATCCGCGAACAGCAGCGACAACGCCACGTTCGCCAGCGGCAACACGTCCGCCGTGGGCGGCTTGAGGATCAGATACCCGCTCTTCAGCGGGAAGCGCCCGGCGGGAGAGAACCCGCGGACGTTCTGGATGGCGACCTCGACGAAGTGCATGGCGCGCGCAGTCTAGCCCGAACGAAAAAAGGAGCGTCCAGTGAAGGACGCTCCTTGTCTCACGCGGCCGCGAAGGCCGCGAGAGGGTTTCTGCGGACCTACTAGCCCGGAGCGACGGCGGACTTGGCAGCCTTGGCTGCGAGCTTCTCCGGGTCCACCAGCACGTCCACGCGCGAGGCCTTGCCCTTCAGATCGCGGAGGTAGAACAGGCGCTTGCGGTTCACGTCGCCGCGGGTGAGGACTTCGATCTTCTCGTAGCGCGGGCTGTGGATGGGGAAGATGCGCTCCACGCCGACGCCGAAGGACATCTTGCGCACGGTGAAGGTCGCGCGGTTCGTGCCCTTGGTCTTGCGGATGACCACGCCCTCGAAGGCCTGCACGCGCTCCTTCTCGCCTTCCTTGACCTTCCAGTGGACGCGAACGGAATCACCCGTGCGGAACGCGGTGATGTCCTTGCGCAGGAACTTGTTTTCGACGTGCTCGATGAGGCTGCGGCGCATAACGGACTCCAGAAAGCGGAACTTGACGCGTAGGACGCGTGGAAAAGAGCGGGCCGTCCTAGCAGAGACCGCCGGGACGAACAAGCCTGCAACGAAGGGTTCCGCGAGAACACTGAGGGTTACAACGCTTCTTCTTCCCTGGCGAGCAGTTTCTGATCCGCTTTGCTGAACACCAGCCGCGCGAACAGGTCAGGCCGCCGCTCCTGCGTGAGCTTGATGGCCTTCCACCGGCGCCAGCGGGCAATGCGTGCGTGATCGCCGGACTGGAGGGCGGCAGGCACCTCGGCCCCCCGGAAGACAGGCGGGCGGGTGTAGTGCGGATGCTCCAGGAGGTTCTCCTCGAAGCTCTCCGCCACGGAGGACGCTTCGTTGCCCAGGACGCCCGGCACCAGCCGCGCCACCGCGTCCACCACCGCCATGGCCGCGACCTCCCCGCCCGTGAGCACGAAGTCGCCCAGGGACAGTTCGCCGTCCAGGAAGGGCATCACCCGCTCGTCCACGCCTTCGTAGCGGCCGCAGACGAGGATCAGCCCGGCCTCGTGCCGCGCCAGCTCCCGCGCCGTGGCCTGCGTGAACGTGGGCCCCCGGGGGCTCATCAGCAGCGCCTTCGCCCCGGGCTGACGCGCCCGGGCTGCTTCGATGGCGGCCACCAGCGGCTCGGGCTTCATCACCATGCCGGCGCCGCCGCCGTAGGGCGCGTCGTCGGTGACGCGGTGCTTGCCCTCGGCGTAGTCGCGCACGTCGGTGAGCGTGACGGAGATCAGCCCCTTCTCCTGGGCCTTCCCGAGGATGCTCGCGCCCAGGTAGCCGGACACCATCCCGGGGAACAGCGTGAGCAGCTCCACGCGGTAGCTCACCCGCCGTCTCCAGACTCCTCCGGCGGCCCGTCCGCCTCCAGGTACTCCGGAGGCCGGATCACGATGCGCCCCGCCGGCACGTCCACCGCCGGCACGAACTCATCCGCGAAAGGCACCACCAGCTCCGGCCGGCCCTTCGCGCGGATCACCAGGTTGGGGACTTCACCGGTGGCCCAGACCTCCTCCACCGTGCCCAGGGAGGCGCCCTGCTCGTCCACGGCGTTCAACCCCACGAGGTCGCCCTGGAAGAACTCGCCCTCCTCGGGCGGCTCCAGGTCCTCGCGATAGACGAACACCTTCGCGCCCACCAATGCCTCGGCGGCCGTGCGGGACGCCACGCCCTCGAAGAACACCAGATCCTCCTTGTTGGCGGGACGGAAGGTCTCCAGGGCGTACTCGCGCTCCTCGCCGGAGCGCAGGCGCAACCAGACACGCTCGACGGTGCCGAGCGTCTCCGAGGCGGGGTCGAAGCTTCTGACCGCCACCTCGCCGCGCAGCCCGTGCGCACGGGCCACGTAGCCCAACTCCAGACAGTCCTGCGCGCTCACTGCGCGGCGTCCGGAGCGGGCGGCGCCGGGGGAGAACCCGGAGCGCGGCGATCGTCGAGTATCTCCAGGCGGACCTTCTGGCCCTGCTTCTGGGCGGCGGCGTTGATCAGCGTCCGGAGGGCGTTCACGGTGCGCCCATCACGACCGATGACCTTGCCGACGTCCTCGGGGGCGACCTTCAGCTCATAGAGCCGGCCGCCATCCGCCTCGGAGATGCGTAAGGTGACCTGGTCGGGTTGATCAACCAGGGCCTTCGCCAGATACGTGAGCAGCGGCTCCACGTCTTGTCCAGACGGGGGCGTGCTCAGGCGGTGGTCGCCGGAGCCTGCTTCTTCGCCGTCTTGATCAGGTCCGCGACCGTCTCGGAGGGCAGCGCGCCGCTCTTCAGCCAGTAGTTCAGCCGCTCCTCGTTGAACTGCACCTTCGCGGGGCTGTGGTTGGGGTCGTAGGAACCGACCTGCTCCAGGAACTTTCCGTCACGCGGGCTGCGCGAGTCGGTGGCAACCACGTGGTAGTACGGCATCTTCTTGGCGCCCGCGCGGGCAAGACGGAGGACAACGGCCATGGAACGCTCCAGCGAAATCGTGTGACTTCTACGGTAACAGTGCGGAGGGCGCGCTCTTAGCGCCCTGCTGACTGGATTGTCAAGGAAGCTCGGGTGCTTATGTCACGTCGGGGCTTCCGCGGCCGTCTCGTCGCGATTGGCGAGCTGACCACAGGCCCCGGCGATGTCCCGGCCCCGGTTCTTCCGGATGTATGCCGCGACGTGAGCCTCGGCAAGGATGGCCCGGAATTCCTCGGCCCGCTGCTCGCCCGTCGTCTGGAACCCCAGGCCGGGGTTCTCGTTGTACGGGATCAGGTTCACCTTCGCCGGGATGTCGCGCAGGAGCTCCTTCAGCCGGTGCGCGTCGTCGTCGGTGTCGTTGAATCCTTTGAGCAGCACGTACTCGAAGGTGATGCGGCGGCCCTGGCGCAGGGGGAACTTGCGGCAGGCATCCAGGAGCGCCTGGATGTTCCACTTGCGGTTCACCGGCATCGTCTGGCTGCGCTGCTCGTCCGTGCTGGCGTTGAGCGAGATGGCCAGCTTGACGTCCGTCTCCTGGCCGAAGCGCTCAATCATGGGCACCAGGCCCACGGTGGAGACGGTGATGTGCCGGTGGCTGAAGTTGGGCCCCTCCTCCGACTGGAGGATGGCGAGCGCCGTCTTGAGGTTCTCGAAGTTGTGGAGCGGCTCGCCCATGCCCATGAACACCAGGTTCGTGAGCGGACGGAGCGTCTCCAGGCCCTCGTTGCGGCGAACCTCGCGGTTCACCGCGTGCACCTGGGCGACAATCTCTCCAGCCGTGAGGTTGCGCTTGAGGCCCAGCGTGCCCGTCATGCAGAACGTGCAGGCCATGGCGCAGCCCACCTGCGTGGACACGCAGAGCGTCTTGCGGTCCTCCGCCGGCATGTAGACGGACTCGATGAAGCGCCCGTCGCGCGTCTTGAAGCGGTACTTGATGGTGCCGTCGACGCTGCGCTGCTCCAGGTCCTTCACCAGCGGGACGATCTCCGCCTTGACCTTGAGCTTCTCGCGCAGGACCTTGGACAGGTCCGTCATCTCCTCGAACGAGGTGGCGCCGCGCTGATGCAGCCAGCGGTAGAGCTGCGCCGCGCGGAACGGGCGCTCGCCCAGCTGCTCGCTCAGGAACAGCGCGAGCTTCTCGCGCGACAGGCTGGCCACGTCGACCAGCTTCGCGGGGGCCGACACCGGCAGGGGCTCGGTGACAGGAAGGGCTGTAGCGGTAGGCTCGGACATCGTTCAGTCGGGGCTAACGGAGGGCAATGGGGCGTGCTTCCCACAAGAAGGCACGGCAAGTCAAAGGAGTGCCCGCCCCCTTCCCTGCCTACCCCTTCGAGTCGTGGTGCTCGGCGACGCCGCGCTTCCAGTAGCCCGTCACCCGCATCCAGCTCTTGTTCAGACCGCGCTCGTTCACCAGGTGTTCCCGGATGGGCTTGAGCGACGTGGACTCGCCCGCCACGAACACGAACCCGTCCCCCGAGGGCTGCGTCCAGGCGCGCAGCGCGTCCTCCAGGTGCTTCGTGGTGCCGGCCTCCGCGCTGCCCCGGTGCAGCCAGGTGACCTTCACGTCCGCCTTGCTGGCGAGGGGCTGCTCCTCCGCGGCGTCCGCGACCTCGATGAAGGCGAACGCGCGCTTGCCCGCAGGCAGCTCCTCCAGGCGCCGTGCGATGGCCGGCAGCGCGCTCTGGTCCCCCGCGAGCAGGTACCAGTCGAAGTCGTCCGCCACGTCGTGCGTGCTGCGCGGACCGCCAATGCCCATGTAGTCGCCGGGCTTCGTCTGCTGCGCCCACAGCGACGCGGGGCCCTCGCCGTGCAGCACGAAGTCGATGTCCAGCTCCCCGGCCTTCGGGTCGAAGCGGCGCGGCGTGTAGTCGCGCGACGCAGGCTTCTCGAGCCCCTCCGGCATGGACAGGCCGTGGGGCCCCACCACCGGCATGTCCGGCTTCTTCACGCCAGGCTTCGCGAAGAAGCACTTCACGTGGTCATCCGCGCCGGGGGACGTGAAGCCCTCCAGCTCCGGGCCGCCCAGCGTCACGCGCACCATGTGCGGCGACAGCCGCGTCACGCGAAGGACTTCCAGCAACCGCAACTTCACCGGGAACGGCCCACGACGGGCCACGCGCTCTGAATCGCCGCTCATGCGTGCTTCCTTGCCGATTGTGATTTTCATTATCGGTAGCAAGGACCGTCCGGCAGGGCAACCGGATACGGCGCCCGGAAAGACGACGGCCCGGGTCCGCGCCTCGTGGGGCGTGGACACCGGGCCGCTGTCACCAGGCTGGACGCTGCTCAGTACTTCTGGAGCTCGGTCTCGCGGAAGAAGTACGCGATCTCGTTCTTCGCGTTCTCCAGGCTGTCCGAACCGTGCACCGTGTTCGCGTCGATGCTCTGGGCGAAGTCCGCGCGGATGGTGCCCTTGTCGGCCTTCTTCGGATCCGTGGCGCCCATGAGGTCACGGTTCTTCAGGACGGCGTTCTCACCCTCAAGCGCCATCACGACCACCGGTCCGGAGGTCATGAACGAGACCAGGTCCTTGAAGAAACCCCGGGCGCTGTGGACGGCGTAGAAGCCTTCCGCTTCCTTCTGCGACAGCTGCTGCAGACGGATGCCGACGGGCGTCAGGCCCGCCTTCTCGAACCGGGCGATGATCTCCCCGATGTGGTGGTTCTTCAGCCCGTCCGGCTTGATGATGGACAGCGTGCGCTCGATGGCCATGGTCGTTGGCTCCTCGTGTGTGTGTCGTGTGAAAGGTTCGGCTTAGCGCTTCGGGGGGCCGCGCTTGACGGCCTCCTGCAGCGTGGTGCCCAGCTCGGCGGGGCTGGCGGCCATCAGGATGCCCGCGGCCTCCATCGCCTTGATCTTCTCCCCGGCCGTGCCCTTGCCGCCGGAGATGATGGCGCCCGCGTGGCCCATGCGCTTGCCCGGGGGCGCGGACTGACCGGCGATGAAGCCGGCGATGGGCTTGGTGAACTCGCGCTTGACGTACTCGGCGCCCTCTTCCTCGGCGCTGCCGCCGATCTCACCGATCATGATGACGGCGTCCGTCTCAGGGTCGGCCTGGAAGAGCTTCAGCACGTCCACGAAGTTGGTGCCGTTGACGGGGTCGCCGCCAATGCCCACCGCGGTGGACTGGCCCAGGCCCAGCTGCGTCAGCTGGTGCACGGCCTCGTAGGTCAGCGTGCCGGAGCGGGACACCACACCAATGCGGCCCGGCTTGTGGATGTGGCCCGGCATGATGCCGATCTTGCACTTGGCGCCGGGGGTGATGACGCCCGGGCAGTTCGGCCCGATGAGGCGCACGCCCGGCTTGCCCTGCAGGTAGCGCTTGGCGCGCACCATGTCGTTGACCGGGATGCCCTCGGTGATGGTGATGATGAGGGAGATGCCGGCGTCCGCGGCCTCCATGATGGAGTCAGCGGCGAAGGGCGGCGGCACGAAGATGACGGACGTGTTCGCGCCCGCCTGCTTCACCGCGTCGGCCACCGTGTTGAACACGGGGACCTTGCCCTCGAAGGAGGTGCCGCCCTTGCCCGGCGTGACACCGCCCACAATCTTCGTCCCGTACTCCAGCATCTGCTTGGCGTGGAACGAGCCCGCCGAGCCGGTGATGCCCTGGACGAGGACCTTCGTGTTCTCGTTGACGAGGATGCTCATGGCGTTCTTTCAGGAAAGAGGGAGCGAAGGCCCTACTTGATGGCCGCCACGGCCTTCTCGGCCGCCTGGCGCAGGTTGTCCGCGGGGGTGATGGCGAGGCCCGAGTTGCGGAGCAATTCCTTGCCCTGCTCCACGTTGGTGCCTTCCAGGCGCACGATGAGCGGGATCTTCAGCTGCACTTCCTTCGCCGCCGCGATGATGCCGTCCGCGATGACGTCACACTTCATGATGCCGCCGAAGATGTTGACGAGCACCGCCTTGACCTGCGGATCCGCGAGGATGAGCTTGAAGGCCGCCGTCACCTTCTCCTTGCTCGCGCCGCCGCCCACGTCCAGGAAGTTGGCCGGAGCGCCGCCCACCAGCTTGATGGTGTCCATGGTGGCCATGGCCAGACCCGCGCCGTTCACCATGCAGCCGATGTTGCCGTCCAGCGCGATGTAGGCCAGGTCGTGCTCCTTGGCCTGCGTCTCGCGGGGCTCCTCCTCCGCCAGGTCGCGGTACTCCAGCAGGTCCTTGTGCCGGTAGAGCGCGTTCTCGTCGAAGGTCACCTTCGCGTCGAGCGCCACCACGCCGCCGCTCTTGCGGATGACCAGCGGGTTGATCTCCACCAGGGACGCGTCCGTCTCCATGTACATCTTGTAGAGCGCGGTGCAGAACTGGACGAACTTGTTCACCGTGGGGCCCGACAGGCCCAGCCCGAAGGCCAGCTCGCGGCCCTGGAAGTCGGCGAAGCCCACCGTGGGGTCCACGACGGCGCGGAGGATCTTCTCCGGGTGCTTCTCCGCCACTTCTTCAATCTCCACGCCGCCCTCGGTGGACGCCATGAAGGTGACGCGGCTGGTGGCGCGGTCGAGCGTCACGCCCAGGTACAGCTCCTGGCCGATGTCGAGACCTTCCTCGATGTAGACCTTGTGGACCTTCTGCCCTTCCGGGCCGGTCTGGATGGTCTTGAGCATCATGCCCAGGATCTGCTGGGTGAGCGCCTTGGCCTCCGCGGGGCTCTTGGCCAGCTTCACGCCGCCGCCCTTGCCGCGGCCGCCCGCGTGGATCTGCGCCTTCACGACGACAACGGGCGTGGCGAGTTCCTTCGCCGCGGCCTCCGCCTCATCGGGAGAGAGCGCGAGGATGCCGCGCGGCGTGGGCACGCCATACTTCCGGAAGAGTTCCTTGCCCTGGTACTCGTGGATCTTCATCGAATCTCCGGGTGGGACGAGGGGAGACGAGGACAACCCCTACACGGGGCGTCAACGCGGGCCCTCATTGCGCAGAAAACGACGGATGGCAAGGCCGTTTGGCCTCCAGCGTCGCGGCGGGACACAGGCGTGTGCCTCCAGGAATAACACCCGGTGTCCGGGCGAATGAGGCGACCTTCACGCAAACGGCCACGGCCCCGCCCGGCGCCCCCGTGACAGGAGGCGCAGGCACGGGGCCGCGAGCAAGCCAGGTCAGCGTCCGGGAGGGTTAGCCCGGACCGGCGGAGGCCTTCTGCTCCTCTTCCTTGAAGAAGATGTCCTTGATGATCAGCTTGCTCACCTCGCGGTTCATCACCGCGATGGAGGTGGTGAGGGGGATCTCCTTCGGGCAGACCTTCACGCAGTTCTGCGCCTTGCCGCAGTCCTGGATGCCGCCGGGGCCCATGAGGGCGCGCGTGCGCTCCTCCGCGTTCAGCTTGCCCGTGGGGTGCATGTTGAACAGGCGGGCCTGGCTGATGGGGGCGGCGCCGATGAAGTCGTTGTCCAGCGTCACCTGGGGGCACGCCTCCAGGCAGCTGCCGCAGGTGATGCACGTGGACAGCACGTACATCACGGAGTGGTCCTTCTGCGACTGGCGCGGGCCGGGGCCCAGGTTGTACGTGCCGTCGACGGGGATCCACCCCTTCACGCGCTTGAGCGACTCGAACATGCGGTCGCGGTCCACGGTGAGGTCGCGCACCACCGGGAACTTCTTCATCGGCTCCAGGGTGATGGGCTGCTGGAGCTTGTCCACCAGGGCGGAGCACGCCATGCGCACCCGGCCGTTGATGTTCATGGCGCAGCTGCCGCACACCTCCTCGAGGCACGCGGAGTCCCACACCACGGGGGCCACCTTCTTGCCCTCCGCGGTGACGGGGTTGCGCTGGATCTCCATCAGGCAGGAGATGACGTTGGCGCCCTTCGCATAGGGAACCTTGAACTCTTCGAAGTGCCCGGGCTTGTTCGGGTCATCCTGCCGCCAGATGCGGAAGGAGATGGTCTTCGAGCTGACGGCGCTGGCCTGTGCGGTGTCCATGGTGCGGCTGCCCTTCCCTTCACTGCCAAATCAGGTGGCGGTGCCCGCGTGCGCCGGATGACGACGCGCGCGAGCCCGGAAAGAAAACGAACGCCTTACGCGTACCAGCGGGGCTCGGGGTCCAGCACGGGCGTGGGCAGGTCCTGGTAGGAGATCTGCGGGCCCTGGGCGGCGTAGGTGGCGATGGTCGTCTTCGCCCACTTCTCGTGGCGCTTGCGCCACAGCTCCATCCACTCCGGATCCTTGGTCGGGTCCTTCACCTTGGGCTCCGGCAGGGAGAAGTCCGGCTTGTAGTGGGCGCCGCGGCTCTCGTCGCGCAGGAGCGCGCTGGTGGCGATGACCTCGCCCAGCTCCAGCATGTTCCACACCTGGTTGGTGTACGACAGCGCGCGGTTGGCGACGACGCCCGTGTCCAGCACGTTGACGTTGTTCCAGCGCTGCTTGAGCTCGCGGACGCGCTCGATGGTCTTCTTCAAGCGGTCGTTGTAGCGGACGACGGTGCAGTTCTCCGTCATCACCTCGCCCAGCTCCTTGGCGATCTGGTACGGGTTCTCCTGCCCGTTCATCGCCTTGATGGTGGCGAAGCGGTCCTGCCAGTACTTCTTCGCGTCCGCGAAGTACTTCTCCGGCATCGCCGCGGCGCTGGTCTCCTGGTTCTTGGCGAAGGACACCATCGCCGGGCCGCCGATCATGCCGGAGTAGATGCAGGACAGGAGCGAGTTGGCGCCCAGACGGTTCGCGCCGTGGAAGGCGGAGTCCGCCTCGCCGGCCGCGTACAGGCCGGGGATGCGCGTGCTCTGGTTCACCGGGCTGCCGTCCAGCGGCGTCTGCGTGCGCGAGTCGGCCTCGAAGGAGACGTGCAGGCCGCCCATCGAGTAGTGCATGCCCGGGAAGATGACCATGGGCGTGTGGCGCGGATCATCTCCGACGAACTTCTCGTAGATCTCCATCACGCCCTTGATCTTCGCGTCGAGCGTCTTGGCCGGGATGTGCGTCACGTCCAGGTACACGCCGTCGCGCCCGCCCAGGCCCAGGCCCAGGTCGCGGCAGACCATGAAGATCTCGCGCGTCGCCACGTCGCGCGGCACCAGGTTCTTGTACTTGGGGTACTTCTCTTCCAGGAAGTACCAGCGCTCGCTCTCCGCGATGTCCCGGGGGTTGCGAGTGTCGCCCTTCTTCCGGGGCACCCAGACGCGGCCGCCCTCGCCGCGCACGGACTCGCTCATCAGGCGCAGCTTGTCCTCGCCCGGGATGGAGGTGGGGTGCACCTGGATGAACTCGCCGTTGGCGTACAGCGCGCCTTCCATGTACGCGCGGCCCGCGGCGGTGCCGGTGTTGATGATGGAGTTGGTGGAGCGCCCGAAGACGATGCCAGGGCCACCCGTGGCCAGGCACACCGCCTCCGCCGGGAAGGTGCGGATCTCCATGGTGCGCAGGTCCATGGCCACGCTGCCGATGCAGCGGCCGGACTCGTCCTTCACCGTGCCTAGCCACTCCCAGTACTCGTACTTGGTGACCTTGCCCTCCGCCTCGTAGCGGCGGACCTGCTCGTCCAGCGCGTAGAGCAGCTGCTGGCCGGTGGTGGCGCCCGCGAACGCGGTGCGGTTGTGCAGGGTGCCGCCGAAGCGGCGGAAGTCCAGCAGGCCTTCCGGCGTGCGGTTGAACGTCACGCCCATGCGGTCCAACAGGTAGATGATGCCGGGCGCCGCGTAGCACATGCCCTTCACGGACACCTGCTCCGCGAGGAAGTCGCCGCCGCGCAGCGTGTCCTTCACGTGGATGTCCGGGTGGTCGCCTTCACCCTTGGTGTTCACCGCGCCGTTGATGCCGCCCTGGGCGCAGACGGAGTGGGAACGCTTGACGGGGACGAGCGAAAGCACGTCCACCTGGTGACCCGCCTCCGCCAGCTTGATCGTCGTCATCAGCCCGGCGAGACCGCCGCCCACCACCGTGAATCGCGCTGCTGCCGCCATCATCGTCTCCTTGACCACCGGCAGCCGGGGGGGTGCCTTCACGGGGGGCCGCTGAAGTCCTGCTTCGCGACGCTGCCCCGCTCCCGTGCCAGGTGCGAGTCCAACACGCTAGTTAACTTGGAAAAATACCGCCGCAAGGACGGTGCGCCCGGGGATAAGCCCGGATCATTCACGGCATCAGGCGGGGCCCGCCAGCAGCATTCCAGCGGGCCCGGCCGAAGACCGGGGACTACAGCTTCACGAGGTCGACGGTGCCCTTGACGGAGGTGAAGGACTTGCTCAGCTCGGCCTTCTCCGCCTCGTTCAGCTCCACCTCGATGATCTTCTCCACGCCGTTCGCGCCGATCTGGGCGGGGACGCCGAAGAAGAAGTCGCTGATGCCGTACTGGCCCTTGAGCAGGGCGGCGGCCGGCAGCACGCGCTTGCGGTCGAAGAGGAAGCTCTCCGCCATGGCGATGGAGGAGGACGCCGGGGCGAAGTAGGCGCTGCCCGTCTTGTACAGGCCCACCAGCTCCGCGCCGCCCTTGCGGGTGCGGTCGATGATGGCGTCCAGCTTGTCCTTGGCGATGAGCTGGGTCAGGGGCACGCCGCCCACGGTGCTGTGACGCACGAGCGGGACCATGTCGTCGCCGTGGCCGCCGAGGACGAGCGCCTCCACGTCACGGATGGAGCAGCCGAGGGCCTCGGCCACGAAGCACTTGAAGCGGCTGGTATCCAGCACGCCCGCCATGCCCACGACCATGTTGTCCTTCAGGCCGGCGATCTTGTGGAGCGCGAACACCATCGCGTCCAGCGGGTTGGCCACGTTGATGACGAAGGCGTCCGGGGCGTGCTGCTTGATGTTGCCCGCCACGTCCTTCATGATCTTCAGGTTGACCTCGAGCAGGTCCTCGCGGGACATGCCGGGCTTCCGGGGCACGCCGGCCGTGATGATGATCACGTCCGAGCCCGCGACGTCCTTCCAGTCGGTGGAGCCGGTGACGCGGCTGTCGTAGCCGTCCACCGCGGACAGCTGGTTGATGTCCAGCGCCTTGCCCTTGACCAGACCCTCGGCCGCCGGGATGTCGTAGAGCACCACGTCGCCAAGGTTCTTCTGGACCGCCAGCAGCGCCAGGTTGCCGCCGATCTGACCGCCACCGATGAGGCCGATCTTCTTCTTCTTGTGAGCCATGGTTTCGCCCTCCTGCTTTGGGGGTGGGGACTACATGTGCTTGATGATGGCCTGACCGAACTCCGAGCACTTCACCTCGGACACGGTCTCCTTCGTCTCCAGCTTCATCAGGCGCGCGAAGTCGTACGTCACGGTGCGCGCCGCGATGGCCTTGTCCATGCCCTTGATGATCAGGTCCGCGGCCTCGTTCCAGCCCATGTGGCGGAGCATCATCTCGCCAGAGAGGATGACGGAGCCCGGGTTCACCTTGTCCAGGTCCGCGTACTTCGGCGCGGTGCCGTGGGTGGCCTCGAAGACGGCGTGGCCGGAGACGTAGTTGATGTTGCCGCCCGGCGCGATGCCGATGCCGCCCACCTGCGCCGCGAGCGCGTCCGACAGGTAGTCGCCGTTGAGGTTCAGCGTGGCGATGACGTCGAACTCGTCCGGACGGGTCAGCACCTGCTGCAGGGTGATGTCCGCGATGGAGTCCTTGATGATGATCTTCCCGGCGGACACCGCGGCCTTCTGCTCGGCGTTGGCGGCCTCCTCGCCCTTGGCGGCCTTGGTCGCCTCCCACTGGTCCCAGGTGTAGACCTTGTCACCGAACTCACGCGCCGCGAGGTCGTAGCCCCACTTGCGGAACGCGCCCTCGGTGAACTTCATGATGTTGCCCTTGTGGACCAGCGTGACGCTCTTGCGCTTGAGGTCCACCGCGTACTGGATGGCCGCGCGCACCAGGCGCTCCGTGCCTTCCTGCGACACGGGCTTGATGCCGATGCCCACGTTCGCCGGGAAGCGGATCTTGCCCGCCTCCTTGGGGAACTCCTGCTTCAGCCAGCCCAGGAACTTCTCCGCCTGCGCGGTGCCGGCCTCGAACTCGATGCCCGCGTAGATGTCTTCCGTGTTCTCACGGAAGATGACCATGTCCACCTTGTCCGGCTGCTTCACCGGGCTGGGCACGCCCTTGAAGTAGCGCACGGGCCGCAGGCAGACGTACAGGTCCAGCATCTGGCGCAGCGCCACGTTCAGGGAGCGGATGCCACCGCCCACCGGCGTCGTCAGAGGGCCCTTGATGCCCACCAGGTACTCGCGGAACGCGGCGACCGTCTCGTCCGGCAGCCAGTTGTTCACCTGCTTGAAGGACTTCTCGCCGGCCAGCACTTCGTACCAGGAGATCTTCTTCTTGCCGCCGTACGCCTTCTCCACCGCCGCGTCGAACACGGCCTGCGAGGCCTTCCAGATGTCGCGGCCAGTGCCGTCGCCCTCGATGAAGGGGATGATCGGGTTGTTCGGAACGGTCAGCTTGCCGTTCTGCAGGGTGATCTTCTCGCCAGAGGGAGGCGCCATGAACGCAAACTCCTGATTGAGACCG
Organism: Corallococcus exiguus; assembly: GCF_009909105.1. Taxonomy (NCBI): domain Bacteria; kingdom Pseudomonadati; phylum Myxococcota; class Myxococcia; order Myxococcales; family Myxococcaceae; genus Corallococcus; species Corallococcus exiguus. Next base: position 894,960 of record NZ_JAAAPK010000002.1, on the reverse strand, counting down.
GGGTATTGAGAGGCGGCGGATAGTCGGGAACCCGCCCCCGGTCGTCAAGGAGTTTGGCCGCACGTCCCCCTGGGTTGGACGCACCCGGGGCGTGCCGCGCTTATCGCAGCCAATGGTCCGGAAAGCAGGATCGTTATTCCGGAATTCGGGCGCGCACTAGAAGCTCGCGAGCCCAGGAGCCGGCAGGACGACGCTCACGGCCGTCCCCTCTTCCAGGCGCTCTACCGCGAACTCCCCGCCCATGGCATCCACCAGCTCCCGCGCGCGGGCGAGCCGCCGCTGGGTGCTGCCCACGCGCAGGGGCGACAGAACGACCGAGCGCGTCTCCCGCTCAGAGAGGCTCACGCCCGGCATCACCACCTGGAAGCGAGGCCCCACGTCTCCGAAGTCGTCCGGCGGATCCACCACCACCCGCACGGAGGGCGCCGCCTGCGGGGCCACGTCCGCCGCGTGGGCGACGAGCAACAGGAGCACCTGCTCCAGGCGGCGCCGGCTGACCCGGGCGATCACCGGGTCCTCGGGAAGCTCCAGCGCCACCTCCATGCCGCGCAACCGCCGCGTCGCGCCGAGCAGCCCCAGCGCGTCACGCACGCACACCGCCACGTCCACCTGGAAGACGTCTGGAAGGTCCACGGACTCGAGCCCCTGGCCACCGAAGGAGGCTCCCGCGTCCCCCGGCGATCCCTTCACATCCAGCGCTGCGCTCATTCGCGGCTCCCATCCCCGGCCAGTCCCAGAAGTACCGACCATAACGGCCCCCCCTGACAGGGTCCATTGCCCGTCAGCCCCGGACCGCCACCGCTTATTCACGTGAAGGAGGGTTACAGCCCTGCGCCATCTTGCTGATATGGATGCGCACGCTGGGTCCTGATTGCTCCTCGGAAAACCCGTATATGGTCGGTCAATTGCGACCCAGGGTGAGTCAGGGGCGGTGACGAAAAAACAGCCCAGGCATATAAATTCGATTTGACTGTTACGGCCGAGACCTTCAATATGTCTTCCCAGAATCCAGAGCCGTCAGCGTCTCCAGTGAATCAGGGAGGAAGTGTTGTGCTCGCAACATCGCCGACCACGAACGGTAGCGCTGCCCGCAAGAGGGGAGTCCTGACGATGGATGGAGGGATCCCAGCGTCCTCGAAGTTCCGGCATGCGATCGAATTCGGCAGTGGCGACGCGCTGCGCAACGTGATTCCCCTGCCCCCCGCTGAAGCCGCCCTGGATGACTCGGGCTACTCGCTGCACGGCAGCGGCCCCACGGCCATCACCTGCGCGGTGGGCCAGCCGGACGCGGTGCTGGGTGAGGTGACGCGGCTGTCTCCGACGGTGGTGTGGGTGGCCCCGCGGCAGCCGCTGGCGGAAGCGACCGAGTCGCGCACCTTCCCGGTGTACCTGGCGTGCAACGGCGCCACGATTGGTCCGCTCAACGGCGCCTTCATCCGGACGGACATGGACGCCCCGAACGCGCCGGTGGGGCTGCAGCTGGTGGGCGTGACGCTGGAGCAGGGGCGTCAGATCCTGGGCTTCCTGTCGGACGCGCTTCGCCAGGGCGTGGCGGTGCCGGCGGCCTCCGCGCTGCCCGTGCAGGACATCATCACGGACGCGGAGCGGATCCGCTCCATCTTCACCGCCATCTGCGCGTCCGGGAACAAGGGCGTGCTGCGCCGCCAGGGCCGGGTGGTGCGCATGGTGCTGGAGCGCTTCCACTCCTCTTCCGGTCAGCTGGAGTGGCGTACGGAGGAGTCCACCCCGGACTTCGGCGAGCCGGCGTACGACATCGACGTCATCGGCTACAACTCCGCGTACCGCCTGCGCGTGGAGACGGGCCGCACCGAGGGTGACCGCCTCTTCACCCCCCTGCCCGAGCAGCTGTTCCGCATCCGCCACCGCTGGCACCGCCGCGTCGCCGCCCCCGAGGGCGTGCACGCCCGGTTCCACCACCCGCTCTGGAGGGAGCAGGGGCTGATGCGCCGCGAGGTGCTGGACCTGTCCTTCTCCGGCCTGTGCATGCGCTGCCAGCCGCAGGACCTGCTCTTCCCGGGCCTGCTGCCGCCCCTCATCGAGCTGGAGCTGGGCGACGGCCAGCGGGTGAGCGTGCGCGGGGAGATCCGCTACGTCAGCGGCATGCGCGCGGACGGCACCGTGCTGTGCGGCCTGAGCGTGCTGCCCTACTCTTCCGACGAGGCGCGCTGGGTGCGCTTCGTGTCCCAGACGATGTCTCCGGCCACGCGCACCAGCGAGGGCCTGGTGGATGAGCTGTGGGACCTGTTCAACCGCTCCGGCTTCTTCAGTCTGGGTGGCAGCACCCCCGCGGAGTTCGAGGAGCTGAAGCAGAACTTCGCGTCGCTGGCGAAGCGCGCCGCGGAAGTGCCGCAGCTGTTCTGCAACGCGGTGTGGCCGTCCGAGCGCGGCATTGAAGCGACGCTGTCCTTCACCAAGCCGTACCGCAACGCGTGGCTGGGCCACCAGGTGGCGAAGCGGCCCGGCAAGCCGCCGGAGGGGCTGAAGGAGGCGGGCGCCATCATGCGCGACCTCTACCTGCGCACCTTCGAGCACCCGCAGAGCGACCCGGACTTCCACTGGGTGGTGGCCTACGTGGAGGCCCTCAACCCGTGGATCAACAAGGCGCACGTGAAGTACGCGCAGCGCCAGATGGAGGCCGGTTCGCCCCTGGCCTTCACCCGGAAGATCCAGAAGATGAAGGCCTTCAGCAACGAGCTGACCGGCCGCGTGCACCCGTACACGGTGGGCCCCGCCACCGCGAGCGAGCTGAGCCTGCTGGCGGCGACCATCGCGCAGCAGTTCCCCGAGTGCTACGTGCAGTCGTTGGACCTCACCCGCGACCGGCTGGACATGGGTCCCGTCACGGCGAAGTGGAAGAGCTTCGGCATGGAGCGCGAGCGCACCGTCCTGGTCGCCCGCCGCGACGGCGTCCCCCACGCCGCCGCCGTGGTGGAGCTGGGCCAGCTGGGCGCGAACCTCTTCCGCCTGCTGGACAACACGCGCCTGTTCTCCCTGCTGGGGGATGGAACGCGCGCGTACTCGGCGCTCCTGGACGCGGCGCGCCGCTGGTACGCCGGGCGCAACCGCCCCTCCTTCCTCTATCTGCGCGAGGACGAGGGCGGCGACTACGTGCAGGAGTGCGGCCTGCACGACGGGCCGGATCCCTACCTGTGGATCATCTCCGCCAAGCTCGTTCCGGACTTCCTGGAGCACATCAGCGAACTCACCATCGGGCGCCGTGGTGCCCACTCCCGTTGAGGATTCCCCCCATGACCAAGCCCCTCGTCGAAGAGCAGTACCTCCCCCACGTCACCGACGTCCGTCACCTGCTGGCGACCGGTCCCCACGTGACGACGCTGCTGGACCCCAACGTGGAGCCCGCCCTGCTGGAGGCCTTCCTCATCCAGCTGTGTGCCCTGGGCGTCTACATGACGGAGCCCGTGGACGGGTGGATCCGCCGCGCCGGTGAGGCCTGTGTGAAGGCGGGGATGGTGGACGTGGGCGAGAAGCTCATCACCCACGCCAAGCACGAGGCCGGTCACCACCTGATGATGGTGGAGGACACGAAGAACCTGGTGGCCAGCTGGAACGCCCGCCGCTTTCCCAAGTTGGACGCGGAGGCCCTGATGGCGCAGGCCCCCACCCCGGCCATGCAGGAGTACCGGCAGATCCACGAGGAGACCATCGCGGGCCCCATGCCGGGCGGCCAGGTCGCCATCGAGTACGAGATCGAAAACCTGTCGGTGGTGTTCGCGCCCCGCCTCATCGAGCAGTGCAAGGCCGTGCTGGGCCCGGACGTGATGAACTCGCTGTCGTTCATCAAGGAGCACGTGGAGCTGGACGTGGGCCACACGGCGCTCAACGAGGTCATGCTCAACAAGCTGCTGGGCCAGAAGCCCGAGCACGCGGCGACCATCGCGAAGACGGGCGCCCGTGCCCTGGACATCTACCTGCGCTTCTACGGCGACTGCATGGCGAAGGCCCGGCAGATCCTCCAGGCCGCCACCGCCTGAGAAGCCTCAGGCCCCGAGCTGCGCCGCCCGCCGGGAACCCCGGTTGCCCCAGCGGGTGAGCGCGCGGACGGCCTGCTTCAGCGAAGCGTGGACCTGCGCGACACCCGCGCTGTTCGTGGCCGCGTAGACGTAGCGGTCCGGGCGCAGGACGACCAGGTCCGAGCCGTGCTGGGCGAACCACTCGCCCAGCTTGCCCTCCAGGTCCACCACCTCGCCGGAGCGGCCCGCGCCGGAGCGCGCCGCCGGCGCCACGGACAGCCACACGCCGCCGATGTCCTCCGCCAGCGCCTTGGCCGCCTGCTGGACGTCCGCGGGCGCACCCGGCCGCGTCAGCACCGCGAAGCGCTGGCCGATGACGTCATCCAACGGTCGCTCCCCTTCCTCGCCGTGCTCCACGCGCGGCTGCGGGAAGTAGGCGCCTTCCGCCGCCTGCTTGGACTTGCCGCGCTTGCCGCCGAAGACGAATCCCTCCGCGTGGAAGAGGTTCGGCTTCATCTTGTACTCGCGGATGAAGGGGCCGGTGACGGGCATGTGGTACAGCAGCTTGATGAAGGCGTTGCGCGCGCGGGCCATGAACGGGCCGCCCGACGCCAGCATCGAGCCCAGCGCGTCCGACATCCGCATCATCTCCGCGGCGTGCGGCCGACGCTCCACCTCGTAGGTGTCCAGGAGCGACGCGTCCGCGGCGCCGCCCAGCACGTGCGCCAGCTTCCAGGTGAGGTTCGCCGCGTCGCGCAGGCCGGAGCACAGGCCCTGCCCCAGGAACGGCGGCATGAGGTGCGCAGCGTCCCCGAGCAGGAACACCCGGCCCACGCGCCACTTCTCCGCCATGCGGCTGTGGTAGGCGTAGAGGTTGACGCTCTTCACCTTCACGGTGTCCGGGTCAATGAAGGGCGCGATGATGCCGCGCACGTATTCGGGCGTCTTCACGTGCTCCAGGTCCTGCCCCGGCTTCACCAGCGTGTCGAAGCGGATCTCGTCGTGCGCGGTGCGCGTCACGATGCCCACGCGCTCCGGGCCGCAGGGGTAGTAGGTGAAGTCCGGCGCGGACGACTGCGTCTCCACGGAGACGGCCAGCGCATGCTCCAGCGCCGTGGTGCCCTCCAGCTTCAGGCCCAGCCGGCGGCGGATGCCGCTCTTGGCGCCGTCGCACGCGAGCAGGTAGCGCGCGCGCACCGTCATGGTGCGGCCATTGACGTTGTCCTTCACGCGCACGGACACGCCTTCGTCGTCCTGCATGAAGGATTCGACTTCATGGCCACGCCACATGCTGACGTGCGCGAAGCGCTCCATGCCCCGGTGCAGCGAGGCCTCCAGGCGGGGCTGGTTGAAGAGCGAGCCGATGGGGTGGCCGTTGGGGCGCTCCACCTTGGTGAAGTCCACCTCGGCGAGCATCCGCATCTCGTCGTCCACGTAGGTCATCTTCAGGCACGGGTGGAAACCCGGCCCCAGTTCCCCCGTGAGACCGGCGGCCTGGAAGATGCGCTGCGCTTCGTCGTCCGCGTTGATGGCGCGGGACTGGGTGTGCGCGGTGGTCTCCTTCTCGATGACCACGGTGCGCAAGCCGTACTGGCCGAGCAGGTTCGCCGCCATGGCCCCCACCGGGCCGCTTCCGACGACGATCACATCAACAGATTCCGGAGCCATTACTCCCTCCCGTTGTGTGCGAGCTGATCCGTTTTGAACCGAGCGACCGGACGACCGAAGCCCCCCTCGGTCGCCAGTGTCGTAAGTAATAATACCTATAAACTCCGGCAACCCCACTCTGGATACGCTGTTTCGACGCGATCCTGGCTGCCTGCCCCCCCGAGTCAGAAACACCCGGTCTGCGTCATTCCGACCGCCTGATAATCAAACGCACCCCTCCAGAAACCTTGCAGGGCTGATCAGCACGCGCAGTCCGCTGTCTGCCTTTCGCACAGTGATTTCCTGAAAGGCTTCAAAGTTTCATGGAGGCGGCAGGGATTCTGGGTCTTGTCCGTGTTTCACGGCACCCAGATGTGTGCGGATGCCCCTGGAAGGCGCCCCTTGTACGTCGCTCGGGACTGCGGGACAGTGCGGGAGTTGTCTCCCCCACTGAGCCCCTTGGAGCGCCCAGCGATTATGCCCAGACTGCAACTTTTTGAATTAGAGGATCAGCCCTGGTTCCCGAAGGTGCTGCGCCGGGGGGTGACGGACTTCCTCGCGTACGTGTGGAGCCTGTCGGATGACCGCTATTCGGAGTTCGTGAAGCGGCTCAAGGGCGCGATGGCGGAGATGGGCGAGACGCAGCTGTTGGACATGGCGTCCGGCAGCGCGGGGCCGGTGCCGAAGCTGCTGGAGATGCTGGAGTCGCAGGAGGGCTACCAGGCGACGGCGCTCCTGACGGACCTGTACCCGGAGATCTCCGCGTTCGAGAAGGCGAAGGCGGCGAACCCGGGCCGCATCGACTACGTGACGACGCCGGTGGACGCGACCGCGGTGCCCGCGACGTACAAGGGCTTCCGCATCATGTGCAATTCGTTCCATCACCTGCCGCCGGACATGGCGCGCAAGGTGCTGGCGGACGCCGTGGCCCAGCGCCGGGGCATCGCCATCATGGAGCTGGTGGAGCGGCGCGGGCCGGCCATTGCGATGACGGCGGCGGCGCTGATCAACGTGCCGCTGACGACGCCGTTCATCCGCCCCATTCGCGCGGACAGGCTCGCCCTCACCTACCTCATGCCGCTCATCCCCATCGCGGCGGCGTTCGACGGCGTGGTGTCCTGTCTGCGCACGTACTCCGTGGAGGAGATGCGCGAGCTCACCCACGGACTGAGCGACGACTACATCTGGGAAATCGACCGGCTCACCAACCCGGGGAACCCCTTCGGCTTGATGATGCTCATTGGCCGACCCGCCACCCCCTCGAAGGCTTGAGTGGCCTGTCAGCAGGAGGTCACTGACGCCCCGGGCCGACGCGGGGCGTCGTGATTTCCAGGTTTGAAGGGGGTTCAATGGCCGCTCCTTCAACGAGGAGCAGGCTCATGGAATGGCTCGAATTCAAGCGTTGGTCACCCGAAGTCCAGCACGCGCTGGCACTGCAGGCGGCCCGGTTGGGCCAGACGGCGATGCACGCCGAGCCGCCGCGGCCGTCCGCGACGATGCTCGCCGCGCACCGCCTGTGCACGCTGCTGCGCCAGTACCCGCGCAGCAACCCCTGGGGTCACCCCGCGTCGGAGTGCTGAGACGCGGATGAAGCACCCGGCCCGTCCGTGGGGGCACCACGGGCGGGACGGGAGCCTCCAGGGTGGCGTTCAGGTCCCCGTGGGGGTCCAGTTCACGCGCAGGTGCTGGATGGTGCGGATGGTCAGCGACTGCGTGTGGCCGAAGTCCGGGTTCTCCTCCAGCTTCAGGTCCGGGAGCTGATCCAGCAGCAGGTTGGTGGCGATGAGCGCCTCCAGCCGCGCGAGCGGCGCCCCGATGCAGAAGTGGATGCCCCGGCCGAAGCCCAGGTGCGTCGGGTGGTGCCGGGAGATGTCGAAGTGCTCCCCGTCCGCGAGCAGCGCGGAGTCACGGCTTCCGGACGCGTAGAGCAGGAGTAGCCGCGAGCCCTTGGGCAGCGCGACACCCGCGAGCTCCACGTCCTCCATGGTGGTGCGGATCATGCCGTGCGCCACGGAGTCGAAGCGCAGCGTCTCCTCGATGAGGTGCGGCACCAGCGAGCGGTCCTCGCGCAGCCGCTGCCAGAGGCCGGGCTGGAGCAGGGCCTGCTTCCAGCACTGGGCGAGCAGCGCGGTGGTGGTTTCGTGGCCCGCCGCCAGCATGCTTCCGGCGATGGCGATGATCAGCTCCGGCAGCGTGAGCGCTTCGCCATCCGCGTCGGTGGTGACCAGGTAGCTGATCAGGTCGTCGCGGGGGTCGTCCGTGCGGTCGCGGATGAGGCGGGCCACGTAGTGCTGGTAGGTGACCCAGCTGCGCGCGAGCGGCGGCTGCTCTTCAGGCGGGACGCGGGTGAAGATCATCCGGAAGAAGTCGTCACACCAGCGCTTGATGTCCGCCATGTCCTCCTGGGGAACGCCCGCCATGCCCAGGATGACCCGCACGGGCAGCGGGTACGCGAACTCCGTCACCAGGTCCGCGTGTCCCTTGCTCGCGAAGGCCTGGATGAGCTCCTCGGAGACGGCGCGGATGGGGGCTTCCTGCGCGGCGATGCGCTGGGCGGAGAAGCCGCGGCCCAGCAGCTTGCGCAGCCGGGTGTGCGCGGGCGGATCCGAGTTGATCAGGCTGTCCGCCAGGGGATAGCCCTCGGCGAGCACCGCGAGCGTCGCCGGAGACAGCACCGAACCCATGTTGCCCAGGTCCGCCGACGAGTAGCGCGTCGGATCCTTGAGCACGTGGCAGATGTCCTCGTAACGGCTCACCAGCCACATCCCCAGCATGGGGTTGTAGCTGACGGGCGCGTCCCGTCTCAGCTCCGCGTAGAACGGATGTGGATCCTCGACGTGCGGTCCCGCGAACGGGTTGTACTGGGCGCCCAGATGGGGGCACTTCATCGCGCCAGCGGCCTTGCTGGCGTGCGCATCGATGTGGATCGATTCAGACTGCCCTTCCACCTTCACTGCTTCCACTGCGGTACTCACCTTGAGCTTCCTCTCAGGATCCCCCCACAGCGGAATATTATAACCCAACCTGACAGGTCTTCTCAGCGAGTCCTGCGAACCTCAGCCATCCGGAATTCAGGGTTGCTAGGACCCAGGCTGATACGGGGGATGAGACCGAGCCTGTTTTCTCAGGACGGAGCGCTCCACCTTGCTCATGGCGTTCCGGGGCAATGTTTCAACTGCAACAAAGCGTGCGGGCACCTTGAAGCGCGCCAGGGACTGGCGGCACCAGGCGTCCAGGTCCTCGGGGAGGGTGTGGCCGGGGCGCAAGACGACGAAGGCCACGGGGACCTCGCCCCAGTGCGGCTCCGGTACGCCGACGACGGCGGACTCCGCGATGGCCGGGTGGTTGGCGAGGACCGCTTCGATTTCGGCCGGATAGAGGTTCTCCCCTCCCCGCACGATGAGGTCCGTGCGGCGCGACAGGAGGGTGAGTCGCCCCTTCGCGTCCAGGACGCCCACGTCGCGGGTGCGCAGCCAGCCGTCATGGAAGGCGTCGCGCGTGGCATCGCGCTGGCGCCAATAGCGGGCCATGAGCGTGGGGCCTCGGACCTCCACGTCCCCTTCGTGCCCTTCACCGAGCGGCTCACCGTCGGTCCCGACGATGCGGACCTCCAGTCCAGGCAGGGGCGGACCCGCGGTGCTGCCATCCGCTTCGCCGGGGCGTTCGGTGGTGACCTGGGAGCAGGCCTCGGTGAGTCCGTAGGTCTGGAGGGCCAGGAGTCCCGCAGCGCGTGCCCTCGTGAGTAGGGCCGTGGGGACGGGGCCTCCGCCGATGAGCGCGCATTGGAAGGTCGCGGGCAGCGTGCGGTCCTGTCGCGCGTCCAGCACCCGCTCCAACGTGGTGGCGACGAAGCTGGCGTGGGACGCGCCCTCCGTGTCGATGGCGCGGTTGACGGCGTCCGCGTCGAAGCGCTCGTGCAGGAGGAGGCAGCCGCCCTCGTACGCGGTGCGCGTGAGCATGGCCAGGCCGCCGACGTGGAACAGGGGCAGCGTGCCCAGCCAGCGCGGCGCGGGGTGCGCGCCCAGGTTCGCGGCGGAGGCGCGGCATGAGGCACGGAAGGCACCTTCCGTGAGCACGGCGCCCTTGGGCCTTCCCGTCGTTCCGCTGGTGAAGAGGATGACCCGGGACGTGTCCGCGTCCCAGGTGCGGGCGGGCACGGATTGCGCCGCAACGCCCTCGGTCAAGGTGTCCAGGAGCTCCGCTTCCGGGAGCCGGTCCCGCAGGGCTCCGAGCACCAGCGTGAGCCGGGGCTCGACGTCCTCCATCAGGGGCTGCAGCTCCGCTGGCGTGAGCCGGGCATTGAGCGGCGCGAAGATCGCGCCCAGACGGCCCAGCGCCCAGAAGAGGAAGGTCACCGACGGGTGGCTCGTGGACAGCAGCGCCACGCGGTCCCCCTGGTCCAAGCCTCGCGCGGCCAGGGCTTCCGTCCAGCGCGTCACCTCTTCGTCCAGTGCGCGGAAGGTCCAGGTCTGTCCCGCGAAACGCAGTGCTTCCGCATGGGGATGCAGCTGCGCGCCTTCGCGGATGGGGCAGTCGTAGGTCATGGCCTCGCTCCTCCGAAGAGTTGAATCCGGCGGGCCTTCGCGACGAAGGCCCGAGCGCATGGCTCAGTGTTCCCGGCTGAAGTCCGGGCTCAGTCCCAGACCGGGCATGTCGCGCAGCCGCACGAGTCCCCGCTGGGGTTGATACGGATGATCCCGTGGCTCGTCCGCGAAGAGCCGCCCCACGGCGAGGCCAGAGGCCAGGTCTCCCGAGGGCAGCGCGGAGGCCAGATGCGCGGCGCCGGCCCGGGCCACCACGCCGTCGATGGAGCTGGTGACGTACGCGTGCATGCCCAGGTGGGCCGCTCGCAGCGCCACCACCATGGAGGGCAGCAGCCCCCCGAGCACCATCGGCTTGATCACCACCGCGCCCACCGCCGGCCCGCCGCCCAGGTCCATCGTGAGGAGCGTTCGCACCGCTGCGGGCGTGGCGAGCGTCTCGTCCGCGGCGATGATGCACGGGGCTCGGCGCTGCACCCGCCACAGCGCCTGCAGGTCCTCCGGCGGCGTGGGCTGCTCCACCAGCTCCAGGTCGTACCAACCCAGCCGATCCAGGGCGCGGTTGGCTTCGGGCTCCGTCCAGCCGCCGTTCGCGTCCAGGCGCAGGCGCACGCGGGCCCCCACCGCTTCGCGCACGGCCCGGACCCGCGCTTCATCCGCGTCCAGCGAGCGACCCGCGACCTTCACCTTCAGCGTCTGATAGCCCTCCTCCACCGCCCCTCGCGCTTCCTGGGCAAGGGCCTCCGGTTCCTCCGCGCTCAGCAGCGCGTTCACCAGGACCTCCTGCCGCGCCTCCTCCGCGAGCAGCCAGCACAGGGGGATGCCCTTGCGCTGGGCCACCAGATCCAGCAGCGCCAGCTCCAGGCCGTGCTGCGCGGCGGGGACGGGCTCCTCAGGGTCGATGCCTCGGATCCGCGCGCCTCGCTGGCGAACCTCCTCACTGGCGGTCGGGACGAGCGTGGCTTCGACCCCCTCGATGCTGTCCTCCAACGTCTGGCCCTTGAGGGAGCTCAGCCACCCGCGCAGCACCGTGTGCGTGGTAGCCAGGGACTCCGTGCCGAACTCCGGCAGAGGCATGGCTTCACCCTGCCCTACGCGACCTTCCTCGTCGCGCAGCCGCACGATGAACCCGTCGCGTGTGGCGTAGGTGCCCCTCGCCGTACTCAGGGGTTGGGCCAGAGTGAGGTGCAGCGGGGTGAGCGTCGCTTCGGTGATGCGCATGACGCTCCTTCAGCGCAGGTACAGGCCGACCGCGAACAGCAACCCGAACAGCATCTGCAGCTTCGCCGTCCCGCCCAGCGCGGGGTTGAGCGCCGCGCCCTCCGCCTTCAGCATCAGCTTCAGCGGCGGCACCACCAGCGGCAGGCTCAGGAGTGGCAAGAAGACCCAGGCGCTCGCGTAGCCCTTGGCGAACAGCACGAACGGCGTGACGTAGGAGGCCACCAGCAGCAGCACGTACTCCGCGCGGCCAAAGCCCTGGCCGAAGCGCACCACCATCGTGCGCTTGTTGGCCTTCACGTCCGTGCTCGCGTCGCGCTGGTTGTTCACCACGATGAGACATGTGCCGATGGCGCCCACCGGCAGCGACGCCCACCAGGCCGCCGGGCTCACGAAGCCGGCCTGCACGTAGTACGTGCCCGTCACCGCCACGATGCCGAAGAAGATGAGCACGAACAGGTCGCCCAGGCCGAGGTAGGCCAGCGGAAAAGGGCCTCCCGTGTACGCGTAGCCGCACAGCAGCGAAGCCACCCCGATGACCACGATGGGCAAGCCGCCCACCGCCACCAGATACAGGCCCACCAGCGTCGCCAGCGCGAAGCACCCGAGGCCGCCCAGCAGCACCGTGCCCGGCGCGATGAGCCCGCTCTGCGTCACGCGCTTGGGCCCCAGGCGCTCCTCGGTGTCCGCGCCCTTCTTGTAGTCATAGAAGTCGTTGATGAAGTTGGTGCCGATTTGGATCAGCACCGCGCCCACGAGCGCCGCGAGCGCCGGCAACAGGCGCCCCACGCCGTTGCCGTACGCGAGCGCCGTGGCCACCAGCACCGGCACCGCGCCCGCCGTCAGCGTCTTCGGACGCACGGCCATCAGCCACGTCTTCAGCGTGGGCCGGGGACGAGCCGCATCGGGAGGGGTGCTCACCAGGGTTGTCACGAGTGGGTCGCCTCTCGCGCCAGGATGGCGTGTTCGAACTGCGGCGCTTCGTACCAGGGCGTCTGGAGGAACGAGAGCACTTCGCGCACGTACTCCTCCGGCGCCTCCAGGTGCGGGGCGTGGGTGACCCCCGCGAAGGCGCGGCGCCACACCACCGGCAGCTCCGCCGCCATGCGCCTCGCCAGGGTCGTGAACTTCTCGTCCTGATCACCGGTGAGCAGCAGCGTGGGCAGCCGCTGGCGGTGCAGCGCCGGCCAGTAATCCGGCTGTACGCCCAGGCCCAGGGTCTCCAACGCTCCGGCCAGTCCCTGCGCCGTGCACGCCTTGCGGCGATCGCGCAGCGCGGCCTGCTCCGGCTCCGGCAGGCGGCGCAGCCCGTCGAAGAGGGGCAGCGCTTCCCACCGCTCCACGAAGGCGTCCACGCCCTTCGTGCGGATGAAGTCCACGAGCTTCGCGTCGGCCTCGCGCCGCTCCGAGCGCTCCTGGCGTCGGTGCAGCCCGGGCGAGCCGCTCTCCATGATCAGCCGGCCGAAGCAGTCCGGCGCGCGCACCGCGGCGCCCAGCGCCACCCGCGCGCCCTGCGAATAGCCGAGCAGATCCACCTGGCCCCCCAGCTCGCGCGCCAGTTGGACCACGGCGTCCACCGTCTCCAGAAAGCCGTCGCGGCCTGTCTTCTCCGGCAACGGCGTGCGGCCGTGGCCGGGCAGGTCCACCGCCACCACTCGCACGGAGCGGCCCAGCAGCGGACGCAGGTGCTCGAACGTAGCGCCGCTGCCGGTGAAGCCGTGCAGCGCCAGGAGCGTATGGGGGCCTTCACCCCAGCTGTCATAAGCGAGCGTCACGCCCATGGTCCTTCTCCCAGTGCGGCGGCCATCCGCGCGAAGAGGTGTCGGTGCGCATCCACGTTGGTGGACCGGTCCACCAGTACCTCCACCAGGTGGAGGCCTCCCTCCAGCCCGGTGCGCACCGCCGCGCGCAGGGCCGTGGGCGTCGTGGGCCGCTCGAAGCGGGCGCCCGCGAGCGCCGCCGCGTGCGACAGGTCCACGCCGTGTGGCGTGCCGAAGAGGGCCTCGAACTCGTCCGGCTTCGCCACTTGCGCCAGCGGCAGGAAGGAGAAGATGCCGCCGCCGTCGTTGTTCACCACCACGACCGTCAGCGGCACGCGCGCCCGTGCCGCGGACACGAGCCCGCCCACGTCGTGCAGCAGCGCCAGGTCGCCGGACAGGAGTACCGCCGGCCGCCCCGCCGCCGCGGCCATGCCCGCCGCGCTGGACACGATGCCGTCGATGCCATTGGCCCCGCGGTTCGCCAGCACGCGCAGCGGAACACCGCCACCGTGCGCGAACGCATCCACCGCGCGAATGGGCATGCTGCTGGACACGAAGAAGAGCGCGTTGGCCGGCAGCGCCGCCACCACCTCGCGCGCCAGTCGGGGCTCGGTCAGCACGTCCGGCTGTTCTCCGAGCGCCTGCTCCAGCGCGTTGCGCGCCACGCGCTCCGCGTAGACGAAGTCCTGCGCCCAGCGGCCAGGACCTCGCGACAGGCCTTCCGTCAGCGTGCGGCACGCGAGCACCGCGTTACCTTCCAGCACCCGCGTGGCCCGGTGCGCCGGGTCGTACAGCGCACCCTCGTCGCTGATGACGGTGATGTCCGCGCCGGAGGTGTCCAACCACTGCTGCGGCGACTTGGGCGTCAGGCCTCCGCCGAAGCGCAGCACCAGCTCCGGCGTGTGGCTGCGCGCGAACGGCTCATGGCGCAGGAGCGCGTCGTAGAGCGACACGGTCAGCGGGCCGCCTCCGTAGCGCGCCTGCGACGTGGCCTCCGCGAGCACCGGGTAGCCCGTGGCCAGACTCAGCGCGGTGATGGCCTCCGCGAAGCCGTCGTCCTCGTCGCGAGGGCCGCACACGATGACGCCACGCTCGGTGGCGGCGATGCGCGCGCGCACGTCCTCCAGCACCGCCGCATCCGGAGCCCGCGACGACTGCGCGATGCGGGTGAGGGGCGCGTCCGTCCGCCCTTCTCTCGCGAGCGCCGTCAGCTTCTCCGCGCCGAAGTCCTGCGCGATGGGCGCCAGCGGCTCACGGAACGGCACGTTGATCTGCACGGCGCCTCGGGGTGCGCGGCATGCGGTGCTCACCGCGCGGGCGGCCGTGGCACGCAGGTGCGCGATGGCGGGGCTGCTCGCCTCGGGCATGCCCACGTCCGCGAACAGCCGCGCGAAGTCACCGTAGAAGCGCGCCTGGGGCACCGTCTGCGGCGCGCCCCAGCCCTGCAGCTCCAGCGGCCGGTCCGCCGTGAGGATGACCAGCGGCACCTGGGCCATGGCCGCCTCGATGACCGCCGGGAAGAAGTGCGCGCCCGCCGAGCCGCTCGTCGCGATCAGCACCACCGGCTGACGCGACTGCTTCGCCATGCCCAGCGCGAAGAAGCCCGCGCTCCGCTCGTCAATGACGGACCAGGCGCGCAGGCCCGGCGTGTGCGCGCATGCGAGCGCCAGCGCCGATGAGCGCGAGCCCGGACACACCACCGCGTGCCGCACGCCGCCCCGCACCAACTCCTCCAGGAGGGCTCGCGACCACAGCACGTTGAGGTTGGCGTCCAGGGACTTCACCGGCCCCCCAGCGCGCGCAACATCGCCAGACTCTTCATTTCCGTCTCCCGCCACTCGGACTCCGCGCTGGAGCCCGCGACGATGCCCGCGCCCACGAAGAGCCGGGCCTTCGCCCCGCGCACCAGCGCCGAGCGCAACGCCACCACCAGATGCGCACGCCCGGGGCCCACCCAGCCCACCGGTCCCGCGTACCAGCCCCGGTCCAGGGACTCGTGTTCCACCAGGAATGACAACGCGCGCTCGCGCGGCGTGCCGCCCACCGCGGGCGTGGGGTGCAGCGCCGTGACGACCGTCGCGGTGTCCACGCCGTCCGCCAGCTCCGCGCGGATGCCCGTGCGCAGGTGCACCACGTTCTTCAGCGCGAGCACCGACGGCTGCGCGTCCGCGGACACGCTCGCCGCCACCGGCGTCAGCGCCTGGAGGATGTAGCGCACCACCGCGTCATGCTCGCGCCGGTCCTTGTCGCTGGCGTCCAGCGCATCCGCGCCACCCGGCGCCGCGGACCCCGCGAGCGCTTCCGTCTCCAGCCTGCGCCCATCCACCCGGCACAGCGTCTCCGGCGTCGCGCCCAGAAAGCCCGTGCCGTCTGGTGCGCGGAAGAGGAACGTCGCGCATCTCGGGTTCTGCTCGCGCAGCCGCGCCAGCACGTCCACCACGTCGAAGGGCTCCGGCCCCTCCGCCTCCAGCGCCCGCGCCAGCACCACCTTGTGCAACTGGCCCGCGCCAATGGCCTCCACCGCGCGGTCCACCAACGCCTCGAAGTCCGGCCGCGACGAAGCCGTGCGCAGCGCGACCGGCGCGCCCAACGGATGGCGGTAGGACTGAGGGAAGGACGCTCGCACGCGCTCCAGCCGCGAGCGCACCACGTCCTCCGCGCCCGGCCCCTCTGGAGCGAAGACCGCGACCGCCAGCGCGCTGCCCTCGCGCCACACCAGCACCTCCGGCAGCGTCCAGCGGGCCAGCCCGTGCGAGCGCCACTCGCCCTCCACCGGCTGCGTGGGACTGAAACGCATCCCGCCGAACCAGGGGCCCGGCATTTGAGGGGACACCGCGTCCAGCCACCGCACGCTGTCGTACCCGAGCGCGCCCAGGACCGAGGGCAACTCACCGGGCGCATGCGCCTCGAGCACGCCCGCCTCGCCCCACCCCGCCACCGCCTCGCGCGCCACCGGCCGCTCCCAGTACACGGAGGGAACGCCGAGGCTGCCCGCCCCAGCCAATGGATCCACTCCAGGCAGGGGCATCATCCCGGCGACCCATCGCGGATCCTCAGCGGGACTGAGCGGCGTCATCAGCCATTCTCCTGCACCTCGGGGGAGGCGAGTGACATCACCTTCGATTGTCTTCTAAGCGATCTCGGCTATACATGCACCAAGGAGTTCAAAACCGCTTGAACTCCATGGAATCCGAATTCCAGTAACTCCAGCGAGGGAGCCGCCGTGGGAGGCCAGCAACCAGACGACCCAGCCGGGCGGCGTGACCCGGGTGCACACCGCGTCCTTCGCGCAGCGCGTCCAGCAGGCACGCGCGTCCAGGTGGGGGCCGTGGAGGTGGGCGGGCCCGGCTTCGTGGTGATGGCGGGGCCGTGCGCGGTGGAGGGCACGGAGCAGCTGGAACTGGCGGCCCGCGCGGTGGCGCAGGCGGGGGCGCACCTGCTGCGCGGAGGCGTGTTCAAGCCGCGCACCAGTCCGTACGCGTTCCAGGGCATGGGGGAGCCGGGGCTGAAGCTGCTGGTGGACGCCGGACGGCGCCACGGACTGCCCATCATCAGCGAGGTGATGGAGACCGAGCAACTGCCCCTCATGGAGCAGCACGCGGACATCCTCCAGGTGGGCGCGCGGAACATGCAGAACTTCGGGCTGCTGCGCGCGCTGGGGAAGCTGCGCAAGCCGGTGCTGATCAAGCGCGGGCTGTCCGCCACGGTGCAGGAGTGGCTCAACGCCGCCGAGTACATCCTCGCGGGCGGCAACGAACAGGTGATGCTCTGCGAGCGCGGCATCCGCACCTTCGAGACCGCGATGCGCAACACGCTGGACCTGGCCGCGGTGGCGTGGGCGAAGGAGCGCACGCACCTGCCGGTCATCGTGGATCCTTCGCATGCGACGGGCATCCCGTCGCTTATCACTCCCATGTCGCTGGCTGCCGCGGCCTGCGGGGCGGATGGATTGTTGATTGAAGTCCACCCCCGGCCGGAGCAGGCATTGTGCGACGGGCAGCAGGCGATGTCGCCCGGGGATTTCGCTACGTTGATGCAACGGCTGCCGGGCGTGCTCGCCGCGGTGGACCGTCACCTTTGGACGCCGGCGGGGCCGGCACAGATCGCGGGGGCGCGATGAGCACCGAAGTCCGTCAGATGTTCTCCTCCATCGCCACGCGCTACGACGTGACGAACGAAGTCCTCTCCTTCGGCATCCACCGGCTGTGGCGGCGCACGGCGGTGAAGCTCAGCGGCGCGAAGGAAGGCAGCCAGGTGCTCGACTGCGCCACCGGCACGGGCGACCTGGCGCTGTCGTTCAAGCGCAAGGTGGGCTCCACGGGCCGCGTGGTGGGCACGGACTTCTGCCCGGAGATGCTGGAGAGCGCGCCGGCCAAGGCGGCCAAGGCGGGCCTGGACGTGGAGTTCCAGGTGCAGGACGCCATGGCGCTCACCCTCCCGGACAACAGCTTCGACGTGGCATCCATCTCCTTCGGCATCCGCAACGTGGATGATCCGGTGAAGTGCCTCCAGGAGATGGCGCGCGTGGTGCGCCCCGGAGGCCGCGTGGTGGTGCTGGAGTTCGGCCAGCCCACGGGCCCGTACGGCGCGCTGTTCCGCTTCTACAGCAAGACGGTGATGCCGGCGATTGGCGGCCTGCTCACGGGCAACCGCGCGGCGTACCAGTACCTGCCCCGCACCGCCGCGGCCTTCCCCGCTGGCGACCGCTTCCTCTCCCTGATGGACCAGGCCGGCGCCTACTCCGAGCGCGCCGCCCACCCCCTGCTGTTTGGAACCGCCTACGTCTATGTCGGAACCGTCCGTTGAGGCCCGGCGCCTCCTTGTCTCGCAAGTCGTCGCGTCGGTAGATCCCAGACTCCAGCAGGTGCTCCAGGGGGCGCTTTCGTCCCCGGGGCCCTGCCCTCGCCCCGCGGGCGCGCAGACCGTCGTCATCGCGGGACACCGCGCGGCCGGCAAGACGCGCCTGTTGCCGCTCGTCTCGAAGCTGCTCGGACGTTCTGGCCTGGACCTGGACGCGGAGCTGGAGCGCCGGCATGGGCGCCCGCTCCGTTCCTGGGTCGCGGAGTCCCCCACCACCTTCCGCGCCGCCGAGCGCGAGACGCTGGGCCTGTTGCCCTCGGGCAGCGTGGTGGCGGTGGGCGGCGGCTTCCTGTCGCACCATCCGGAAGTGCTCGCGGGACACTTCACGCTCGTCGTCCCCGTCACCTTCGACACGTACCGCGAGCGGCTGATGGCGGACACCACGCGCCCGCGGCTGCGTGCGGACGTGTCGCTGGAGGAAGAGCTCCACTCGCTGTTCCATGAACGCGAGGCGATGCACGCCCGCGTCCCCACCATCTCCCTGGCGGACTTCCTCCGGGGCTGTCTTGCCCAGGAGCCTGCGTGATGGCCACCCGGCGCATCATCACCCTGCCCCCCTCCCTCACCGGCGCGGACGCCGTTGCGTTCGCGCGCGACGGCCTCAAGCGTGGCGCGGACGTCATCGAGGTGCGGACCGACCTGCACGCGCCCGGTGACATCGATCCGGACGCCCTCGCCCGCGTGATGCCGCTGCTCGTCTCCGAGCGGGGCAAGCCGGTGCCCGCGCCGTGGGTCCAGGCCTCGTGGCGCGTGGATCGCGACGTGGAGCGCGCGCAGGACATGGACGCGCCGCCGGGGAAGCTGCTCGCGTCGCACCACGCGGAAGGGCCGCTGACGACGACTGAGGCGCTCAAGCGCTGGTCCCGTCCCATTCCGCCGGACGCGCTGGTGAAACACGTGGAGCCCATGGACGGGCCCGCGCACCTGGACGTGCTGCTGGAGACGCAGGCCGCGCTGTCCCAGCGCTTCGGCGCCGAGCGCGTCACCGTGCTGGGCATGGGGCCCGTCGCCATCCCGGCACGCGCGGTCCTCTCTCGCAGGAACGGCCTGGAGTACGTGGCCATGGGCGGCCCGTGGACGGCGGCACCGGGACAGCGCCTCCTGGACGACGTGGTGCGCGAGCACCGCAAGGCGAAGGATCCGCACGCGTTGCGCCTGGGCATCCTGGGCACGGCCATTCCGCACTCGCGCTCGCCACGCATCCACCGTCAGCCGTTCGACCGCATCGACCTGGCCGAGGACGCGCCGGTGGAGGCGGTGGTGGACGCGCTCCTGCCGCACTACGCGGGCTTCGCCGTGACGAGCCCGTTCAAGATGCGGCTCGCGAAGCACACGGGCTCGCAGCTGGACGCCATCAACACGCTGGTGCGCCGGGGCTCTCGGTGGGAGTCCTTCAACACCGACACGGAAGGAGCGCGCGCGGTGCTGGAGCGACTGGGCGCGAAGGACGTGGCGGTACTGGGTGACGGCGGTTCCACGCAGGCCCTGCGGCTGGTGTCCGCTGAACAAGGACTCGCCCTGCGGGTCGTCAAGCGCGCGGAGATTCAAGCACCGCTGTCCGGGGATTGGGTCTGGACTTGGCCGGACCGCGTGGCCGCCCCCGAAAACCTGAGATTCCAGGGGGCACGCGTGGCGGTGATCGCATACGGTGCGCCCGGCCGGCGCGTCGCCGCGGAGATCGTTCGCCGCGGGGGCACCCCTCTCCTGCTAGGTGCGGCGTGGTTTGTCGCCCAGGCCCGGCGGCAGCGACAACTCTGGGAAACGGCGACATGAATACCTTTGGCACCCTCTTCCGGTTGACCACGTTCGGCGAAAGCCACGGTCCCGCGCTGGGCTCCGTCATCGACGGCTGCCCCGCGGGCGTTCCTCTCACGCGCGAGATGATCCAGGCGGCCCTGGACCGCCGGCGTCCCGGTCAGTCCGCCCTGGTGACCCCGCGCAACGAGCCCGACACCGTCGAAATCCTCTCCGGCGTCTTCGAGGACAAGACGCTGGGCACGCCCATCGCGGCCATCGTGCGCAACGCGAACCAGCGCTCGCAGGACTACAACCAGCTGGCCAGCGTGGACCGGCCGGGCCACGCGGACGCCGTGTGGCGGGAGCGCTACAAGCACCGCGACCACCGGGGCGGCGGCCGTACCAGCGGACGTGAGACGCTCTGCCGCGTCATCGGTGGCGCCATCGCGGAGGCGTACCTCGCGCGCGACCTGCCCTCCATCAGCACCGTGGCCTACGTCTCCCAGGTGGGTGAGCTGGTCGCCCCTGTTCCGTCGCCGGGACTCACGCGCGCCATGGTGGACGCGCACCCCACCCGCTGCCCCGACGCCGCCGTGCGCGAGGAGATGGCCCGCCAGATCCTCGCCGCGAAGGAGGCCGGGGACAGCCTGGGCGGCTCCATCGACGTGCGCGTGGAGGGCCTGCCCGTCGGTCTGGGCGAGCCCATCTTCGGCAAGCTGAAGGCGCTCATCGCGCAGGCGCTGGGCAGCATTGGCGCCGTCACCGGTGTCGTGTGGGGCCCACCGGATTTGATCCAGCGCCTCGGCCAGCCCGGCACGAAGTTCCACGCCGTGAAGGACGCGTACGGTGGCATCCAGGGTGGGCTCGCCAACGGTGAGCCCATGCAGGTGCGCGCCTTCTTCAAGCCGCCCGCGACGCTGGCGGATCACGCCAAGGGCGGCCGTCACGACCCGTGCATCATGCCCCGCGCCGTCCCGGTGCTGGAGGCCATGGTGTCGCTCGTCATCGCCGACCTCGTCCAGCAACTCAACGCCCGCCCCCACTCCGCATGAGCTCGCTTCCTCCCGGTTCCTACCGCCCCCCGAACGACCGTTGGGGTTCCTTCACCAAGCTCGCCGCGAAGCTGCCCGAGGGCAGTGTCGCCGTGGTGGACCGCACCGTCGCGCGCTTCCACCCCACGCTCATCCCCGCGCTGGAGGCCCGCAAGCCGCGCGCCATCATCCAGCTGCTCGGCGGTGAGCGCGCCAAGAGCCTCATCTCGCTCCAGAAGGTGCTCGCGGGCGGCATCACGCTGCCGCGCTCCGGCACGCTCGTCGCCGTGGGCGGTGGCACCGTGGGCGACGTGGCCACCGTGGCCGCGCACCTGCTCAAGCGCGGCGTGCGGCTGTTGCAGGTGCCCACCACGCTGCTCGCGGCGGTGGACAGCAGCCTGGGCGGCAAGGGCGCGGTGGACCTCGTCGTGCGCGGCCGCGTGGTGAAGAACCCCGCGGGCGTCTTCCACTACGCGGATGAGACGTGGCTGTGCCCGGAGCTGTACGCCACGCTGTCCGACGCGCAGGTGCGCGAGGGCTCCATGGAGGCGTGGAAGATGGTCGCGTCGCTGGATGCGTCCCTCTTCAAGCGCTACGTGCGCACGCCGCCGAAGCTGGAGAAGCTGGTGAAGGACGCGCGCGGCCTGAAGGAAGGCATCTGCGCGAAGGACCCGTACGAGCACCAGGGCCTGCGCCGCGTGCTCAACTTCGGCCACACCTTCGGTCACGTGCTGGAGAGCCTGTCCCGCTTCAAGCTGTCGCACGGCGACGCGGTGGGCCTGGGCATCCTCTGGGCCCTGGACGTGGGCCGGCACCTGGGCATCACCCCGGAGCCCGTGGCGCACGAGGTGGAGCGCGCGCTGGCCCGAGGCCCGGGCGTGCTCGGCCGCGACCGCGCCGCGGAGATTGCCCGGCGCGCGCCGCTGAAGGACGTGGTCGCGCTCCTGGACGCAGACAAGAAGGCCGGTGCCAACGGCGAGCTGCGCATGGTGCTGCTCACCGCCGTGGGCGCCTCCGAAGTCGTGGATGTGCTGCCGAAGACGTGGCGGGCCCTGTGGCCCGCCTGGACCCGTGGAGCCCGCCCTTGAGCCACGCCTCGCCGAGCCGTCTCACCGTCGACCCGAGCGCCTTGAGCGCCTCACCGCTCACCCCGCCCGTGTCGAAGTCGGACGCCCAGCGAGCCCTGGTGTTGGGACACCTCACCGGCGC
The DNA here is from genome assembly GCF_009909105.1 of Corallococcus exiguus. NCBI lineage: Bacteria > Pseudomonadati > Myxococcota > Myxococcia > Myxococcales > Myxococcaceae > Corallococcus > Corallococcus exiguus. Next base: position 872,965 of record NZ_JAAAPK010000002.1, on the reverse strand, counting down.
CTGGCCGCTGCCGTCGGTGCAGGCGGAATCGGACGAGGACCTTCCCGCCGACGTGCGCGTGCTGCGCCGGGGCGTGGAGGCCCTGCGCCTTCCCCCAGGCCCCGTGCGCGACGTGGACTGCGCGGACGGCGGCGCCCCCTTCCGCATCCTCGTCACGCAGGCCGCGGTGACTCCCGACGTGCGCGTACGCTTCACCGGCACGCCCCGCCTGGGTGAGCGCCCGCACGGCCCGCTCTTCACGTCGTTGAAGCAGGCCCTGGGCCCCACGGGTCTGACGCTCACCGAAGGCACCCCGTGGCCGGTGGAGCTGCACGCGCCCCAGGACACCACGAAGGTCGCGCCGGTGTTCCGCGTGCCGGGTGCGCAGAGCAGCCAGTACGCCTCCAGCCTGCTGCTGGGCTGCGCCGAGCGCTTCCTCCGGGAGAAGCGCGCGTGGAGCGTGGAGATTGAAGGCGCGCTCACCAGCGCTGGCTACATGGACCTCACGGTGGCGTGGCTGCGCCGCTTCGGCTTCACCGTGGAACAGTCCGAAGGACACTATTCCGTCACGGGTTATCAGGCGCCCGAATCCGTCCCATCACTGCCGGGCGACTGGTCTTCACTGGGTTACCTGGTGCTCATCGCCTGGCGCACGGGCGGCACGGTGGAACGCGCGGAGCCCCAGAGCGCCCACCCGGACCAGGCGATCCTCCGGCTGGCCGCTGAAGTGGGTCTGAAGATGCTCCCGTCGGGCGCTCCCAACACCTGGCGCTTCGAGGGTGAAGCCACGGGCGAGCTGCGCGCGACGGGCAAGGAGTGCCCGGACCTGCTGCCCACGCTGGCGGCGCTCGCGTGCGTGCTGCCCCGGCCCACCACGCTCAGCGACGTGGGCATCCTGCGGGTCAAGGAGAGCGACCGGCTGGAGGGCATCCGCACGTTGGTGGCGGCCTACGGCGGCACCACGGAACTGTCGGCCGGAGCCGACAGTGAGACGCTGCGAATCCTCCCGCCCAAGGTGAAGCCCACGCGCTTCGCCATGGACAGCCGGGGTGACCACCGCCTGGCGATGTCAGCGGCCACCCTGTGTGTGCTGTCCGGGGTGCCTCTGGATCTGACGGGGCCGGAGTGCGTGGAGAAGAGCTTCCCCGGATTCTGGCGGCAGCTCGCGCGGGTCGGCGTCCGCTATTCCTGAGCGGGCGCGCGGACCGGAAACTTCGCCTCTAAGACTTATCGATCTTTTTTGTTGAAAGCGTCCGCCGCCCTGTGAAATCTCCGCCCATGCCCAAGGACACGCTGACCGTCACCGACAATCGGACCGGGAAGACGTACGAGATCCCGATCGAGAACGGCTGTATCCGCACCCCCGACCTGCGCCAGATCAAGACCGGCAGCGATGACTTCGGTCTGATGGGTTATGACCCCGCGTTCCTGAACACGGCGAACTGTAAGAGCGCCATCACCTTCATCGACGGCGACAAGGGCATCCTCGAGTACCGCGGGTACCCCATCGAGCAGCTCGCGGAGAAGTCCTCCTTCCTGGAGGTGGCCTACCTGCTGCTGAAGGGCGAGCTGCCCACGCAGAAGGAGCTGGAGAACTTCACGTTCAACGTGACCCACCACACGCTGGTGCACGAGAACATCAAGTCCTTCATCGACGGGTTCCGCTACGACGCGCACCCCATGGCCATGCTGGGCTCCACGGTGGCGGCGCTGTCCGCGTTCTACCCGGACGCGAAGAACATCAAGGACGCGCGCAGCCGTGAGATCCAGATCACGCGCCTCATCGCGAAGATGCCCACCCTGGCCGCGTTCTCGTACCGCCACGCCATGGGCCTGCCGTTCGTCTACCCGGACAACGACCTGTCCTACGTCGCCAACTTCCTGGCGATGATCAAGCGCATCGGCACGAGCGCCTTCAAGGTGCACCCCACGCTGGAGAAGGCGCTGGACGTGCTCTTCATCCTGCACGCGGACCACGAGCAGAACTGCTCCACCACGTCCGTGCGCACGGTGGGCTCCTCGCAGGTGGACCCCTACTCCGCGGTCGCCGCGGGCGTGGGCGCGCTCTACGGCCCGCTGCACGGCGGCGCCAACGAGGCGGTGCTCCGCATGCTCCGCGAGATTGGCAGCAAGTCCAACATCCCGGAGTTCATCAAGCAGGTGAAGGGCGGCGAGGGCGAGAAGAAGCTGATGGGCTTCGGCCACCGCGTCTACAAGTCCTACGACCCGCGCGCGAAGGTCATCAAGCGCGTGGCGGACGAGGTCTTCGACGTGACGGGCAAGAACCCGCTGCTCGAGATCGCGCTCGAACTGGAGCGCATCGCGCTCGAGGACGAGTACTTCGTGAAGCGCAAGCTGTACCCGAACGTCGACTTCTACTCGGGCCTCATCTACGAGGCGATGGGCTTCCAGGCGGAGATGTTCCCCGTCCTGTTCGCCATCCCCCGCACGGTGGGCTGGTGCGCGCAGTGGGAGGAGATGGTGACGGACAACGAGCAGAAGATCGCCCGTCCCCGTCAGGTCTTCACCGGCGCCGCGCGCCGCGACTACGTGGCCCAGGACAAGCGCACCCCCGGCGGCAAGTAGTCACCGCGGGCGGTAGCAGCCACTGAAGCACGAAGGGGCGCGGGACTCACATCGAGTCCCCCGCCCCTTTCGCTTTGCCTAGCCGTGGGCGACGCCAGGCGCGCCTGGCTCGTTGTAGAGCGCTTCGATGGCGTCCGCGTACTTCTGCTCCACCACCTTGCGGCGCATCTTCATGCTGGGCGTGAGCTCGCCGCCGTCGATGGAGAACTCCCCCGGCAGCACGCGGAAGCGCTTGATGGTCTCGAAGCGCGACAGCTTCGGGTTCACGTCCCGCTCGAAGGCCTCGTACAGGTGCTGCTGGAGGCGCGCGTCCTTCACCAGCGTGGCCACGTCCTCCGGCCAGCCCTTCTCCCGCGCGAGCTTCCGCACCCGGTCCGGATCCAGCGTCACCAGCGCCACCAGGTAGTTGCGCCGGTCCCCCACCACCAGCGCGTGCCCCACGGGGGACACGCCCTTGAGCAGCTCTTCGATATTGGCGGGCGACGTCTTCTTGCCGCCGGAGGTGACGATGATCTCCTTCTTGCGCCCGGTGATGCGCAGGAAGCCCTCGGAATCCAGCTGCCCCACGTCGCCCGTGTGCAGCCACCCGTCCGCCAGCAGCTCCTGCGTGGCCTCCGGGTTGCGGTGGTAGCCCAGGCACACGTTGCCGCCCTGGACGAGGATCTCCCCGTCCTGCGCGATGCGCACCTCCACGCCCAGCATGGGGCGGCCCACCGTGCCCATCCGGGCGCACTCGGCGGTGCTCACCGTGGCGGGGCCGGACACCTCCGTCATGCCCCACACTTCCAAGAGGACGACGTCGATGGAGGCGAAGAAGTCCAGCACGTCCCGGCCAATGGGCGCCGCGGAGGTGGAGAACAGCTTCGCCTTCTCCAGGCCGATGCGCGTCTTCAACGGCTCGAACACCAGCCGCTGGGCCAGCGCGAACTTGGCCTCCATGAACGACGGGACGCGCTCCTGGCTCAGGACGCGCGTGTTGCGCTCCAGCGCCGTGGCGCGGGCCCACTCCACCAGCCGGCGCTTCAGGGGTGGCTGCGCGGCCAGGCCCTCCTCCGCCTTCGTCTTGAACTTCTCCCAGACGCGCGGCACCGCGAAGAAGACGGTGGGGCGCACCTCCGTGAGGTTCTTGCCCAGGGCGTCCAGCGAGTCCGCGAAGTACACCTGCGTGCCCATGAGCAGCGGGCTGTGCAGGGAGACGATCTGCTCCGCGATGTGCGACAGCGGCAGGTACGACACCAGCCGCTCGTCCTCCATGTCCCGGAAGCCCATGGTGTCGCCCAGCTGCTTCGACGTCCAGGCGAGGTTGCGGTGGCTGAGCGCCACGCCCTTGGGTTGGCCGGTGGTACCGGACGTGTAGATGAGCGTGGCCAGCGCGTCCGGGTGGAGCGCGTGGACGCCGTCCCAGTAGGGGGCTTCATCCGCCTTCGCGCCGGAGGCCAGCACGTCCGCGTAGCGCAGCACGCCTTCAGGCAGCGGCGTGGGCGCGTCCATCACGATGAGGTGCTGGAGCGCGGGCAGCCGCTTCTGGACCTCCAGGCCGGTGGCCAGGTGCTTCGCGTTCTCCACCAGGAGGAAGCGCGCCTCGCAGTGGCCCAGGATGTAGACGAGCTGGTCCACACTGCTGGTGGTGTAGAGCCCCACCGGGATGCCGCCCAGGGACATGGCCCCCAGGTCCGCGACGTGCCACGCCTCGCGGTTGAAGCTCAGGATGCCCAGCGGGTCGCCTTCCTGAAACCCCAGCGCGTGCAGCCCCAGGGCGAAGCGCTTGACGCGCTGGGCATAGTCGAACCACGAGGTGGGGACATAGGCGCCTCCATGGCGGGACCAGAGCGCCGGGCGGTGTTCCAGCCGCGCGGCCTGGTCATGGAGCGCATGCAGCATCGTCTTGGGCAGGTCCATCTGGCGAAACGTAGTGGAAGCGCCCCGCCCGTTCCACGTCCCCGCGTCTCAGGCGTTGACAGCATGTTCACCAGCTTTGTATGCCGCGCCCGACCATGAGCATCGACTTCACCTGTCAGAAGTGCGAGGCCAGCTTCGAGTTGGAAGCCCAGGACCTCATCGAGGGGACGGAGAAGATTGTCTGCCCCCACTGCGACGCGAAGGCGCCCGCCAACCTCTCCGAGGACTTCGTCGCCGCGCTCACGGAGATGCGCGCGCAGATCGCCATCCTGAGCAAGAAGTTCGCGGTGACGATGACGCTCGAAGCCGAGGAGCTCGAGGACGAACTCGACGACGAGGACGAAGACGAGGAAGAGTCCGACGACGACGAGGATGACGACGAGGACGAGGACGAGGACGACGAAGAGTCCGAGGACGACGAGGACTACGACGACGAAGAGCCCGAGGACGGCGACCGCTAGTCGCCTGGCGCCCCTTGTTCCCGGCTGCCCGCCCGCCCTCCAACCGGGTGGGCCAGGGCCCGGGGGCTGCTCGCGACGGCGTGGGGGCGGTGCCCTCCCGGTGAAGGGGGAGGTGCGTAGCTTAGGGATGTGAAAACGTCCAACCGCGCCAACTTCTTCGTCGCTCCGTTCACGGCTGTGGTGCTGGCGCTGGGGGGAGCGTTGTTCCTCCCCGCGTTCGGGATCCCCGGCGCCAACGCCGCCGCGGACTCAGCGGCGGCAGGCAAAGAGAGGCCCTGCATCACGGAGAAGGGCAGCGACCCCAAGGCCTGCTCGGAGCTGGTGGAGCTGGAAGTGAAGGACGTGGTGCCCTTGATGGAGGCGCAGACGCACGCCGTCGTGCTGACCACCAAGGACGGGGAGACGGTGCTGCCCCTCTTCGTGGACGAGGGCGCGGCGGTCTCCATCGCCTTCCGCCTCGCGGAGCGTCCGCCCCCGCAGCCCTTGTCGCAGGACCTGCTGGACGACGTGGTGAACAAGCTGGGCGGCAAGGTGACCGAGGTCCGCATCGACGACCTGCGCGACAACGTCTACTCCGGCCGCGTCTTCCTCCAGCAGGGCAAGAAGGAGCTGGCGCTGGACGCGCGCCCTTCGGACTCCATCGCCATGGCCATGCACAGCCAGGCCCGCATCCGCGTGACGCGCAAGGTGCTGACCATGGCGGGCATCACCCGCTCGGAGATTGAAGCCCTCCAGAAGCAGCAGGACCTGGGCGTGGGCGGCAGCGGCGGCCTGGGTGAAGAGGACATGGGTCCCCTGCCCCCGCCGCCTCCCATGGGCCCCAGCGCCGGCAACCCGAAGCCTCACTCGGAGGACATCGGCATGGACCACTCCACGCGCCCGCTGATGGAGCCCATGGGCAAGGGCCAGGAGATCGACCTGTAGGCGTCCGCGAAAAGGCCTGCCTGGAACCTGGAACGAAAAAAGCCCGGCCCCCCCTCCCAGGGTAGCCGGGCTTTCTTCGTCTCAAGCGTCTGAGAGCCACGAATGGCGTGCGCCGGCCTGCGGTAACTTTCCGTCCAGCGCGTGAAGCGAAGAGTTAGTCCTTCGGGCGCAAGCCTGTCAAGACGCCCACCCCGTGGCGCTAGGATGGGCCGCCTTATGCGCAAGGCGAAGATCATCTGCACGCTGGGTCCGGCTTCGGACTCCAAGGAAGTCATCGAGGGGCTGGTGAAGGCGGGCATGAACGTGGCCCGGCTCAACTTCTCCCACGGAACGCACGACGAGCACCGCCAGCGCGTCCAGCGCATCCGCGCGGTGTCGAAGAAGCTGGGCGTGCCGGTGGCCATCCTCCAGGACGTGCAGGGCCCCAAGGTGCGCCTGGGGCGCTTCGAGGGCGGCCAGCTGATGGTGGCGGCCGGCGACACCGTGACGGTGACGACGCGCGCGGTGCTGGGCCAGGGGAAAGTCATCCCCACCCCGGTGCGCACGCTGCCCCGGGACGTGGAGAAGGGCCACGAGGTGCTCCTGGATGACGGCCGGGTGCGCCTGCGCGTGCTGAAGGTGAGCGGCCAGGATGTGTCCTGCCGCGTGGAGGTGGGCGGGCTGCTCAAGGACCACAAGGGGCTCAACCTGCCCGGTACCGCCATGTCGGTGCCCACGCTGACGGAGAAGGACAAGGTGGACCTGGCGTTCGGCCAGGAGGTGGGCGTGGACTACGTGGCGCTGTCCTTCGTGCGCTCCGCCCAGGACGTGCGCCAGGCGCGGACGCTGGTGGCGAAGGGAAAGACGCCCATCATCTCCAAGATTGAAAAGCCCCAGGCGGTGGAGAACCTGGAGTCCATCGCCGCGGAGTCGGACGGGGTGATGGTGGCCCGCGGCGACCTGGGCGTGGAGATGCCGCTGGAGCAGCTGCCGGCCATCCAGAAGCGCACCGTGCGGGAGGTCAACCGCATGGGCGGCATCGTCATTGTCGCCACGGAGATGCTGGAGAGCATGGTGCTCAACGCCCGGCCCACGCGCGCGGAGGTGTCGGACGTGGCCAACGCCATCCTCGACGGCGCGGACGCGGTGATGCTCTCCGGGGAGACGGCCGCGGGCCGCTACCCCGTGGAGGCGGTGGCCACCATGGCGCGCATCGTGGAGGAGACGGAGCGCACCGGCGTCATCACCCTGCCCCACTCCCCCTTCGAGCGCTCCGAGGACCTGGGCACCGGCGTCGCCGCGGCGGCGGTGGCCGCGTCCCGGCAGCTGAACATCGGGACCATCATCGCGTACACGGAGAGCGGCCACTCCGCGCGGCTCATCTCCGAGTTCCGTCCCGGCGCGCGCATCCTCGGCCTGACGCCCAACGCGGACACGGTGAACCGGATGGCGCTGTACTGGGGCGTGACGGGCCACCTGGTGAAGCGCGTCAGCACCACGGAGGCCATGCTCAAGCAGGTGCGCCGGCTCTGCCAGGAGCTGCGCTTCTGCGAACCGGGCGCGCCCTTCATCCTGGTGGCCGGCGTGCCGCTCAACGTGCCGGGCAACACCAACATGATGAGCATCCACCGCATCTGAAAGAGCCCGCGGTGGAGGCTTCCGGGCAGAAGGCCTACAGGACCTTCTGCTCGAAGTCGTAGATCTTCTCCACCGACAGCTGGCGGTAGCGCTCCACGTTGAGGGCCCGGCGGGCGCACTCCCACACCAGGTCCTTGGCGGGGCGCTCCGGCTCCTTCTTCTTGCGGCGCTTCACCTCGGCCTTGATGGACTTGAGGGCCAGCGCCGGGTGGTAGCAGAAGGCGGAGGAGAACAGCAGGTGGCCGCCGAAGGGCACCAGGCGCGCCTCCAGCACGTCCCCCGTCTCCAGGCCCGCGATGTGGCGGCGCTCCGTCACGTCGAAGTCCTTGCCGGAGAAGAGCTCGCGCAGGCGCACCATGCCCTTGGCCAGCTTGCGCACCTCGAAGAGGCCGTGGACCGTCTCCGTGAAGCTGCGGAAGGCGTTGGCCTCCTCGGGCGGCGCGGACTGCAGGCGCTGCTCGTACAGCTCCGCGGCCGGCGTCTTGCCCGTGAGCGGCGAGACGCGGTCGTAGAGGTAGTAGTCCAGGAACGACGCCATCCGCAGCTCGAAGAGCTTGTCGTCCTCGAAGACTTCTCCGGTGAGACGGAAGTACTCCGCCTTGGCCTCCAGGAGGTCCGGCTTGCGCGCCTCCGAGCTGCCGAAGGCGATGAGCTGGTCCAGGTAGGGCTGGTACGACATCGGGGTCAGCGCGGTGTCCATGGCCGGTGCGTGCCTCTTCCTACGAACCCGCCATCAGCGTCGCGAAGCGGCTGAACAGGTAGCGCGCGTCGTGAGGGCCGGGCGAAGCCTCGGGGTGGTACTGCACGCTGAAGGCCCGCGCGTCCGGAACGGCCAGGCCCTCCACCGTGCCGTCATTCAGGTTGATGTGCGTGACGACGGCCTTGCCCTTGAGGCTGGCGTCGTCCACCGCGAAGCCGTGGTTCTGCGCGGTGATCTCCACCTTGCCCGTCGTGAGGTCCTTCACGGGCTGGTTGCCGCCGCGGTGGCCGAACTTCATCTTGTACGTCCGGCCGCCCAGGGCCAGCGCCATGATCTGGTGCCCCAGGCAGATGCCGAACACCGGCACCTTGCCCAGCAGCGCCGCCACCGTGCGGTCCGCGCCCTTCACCGCGGCCGGGTCGCCCGGGCCGTTGGCCAGGAAGACGCCGTGCGGCTTCTTCGCCAGCACCTGCTCCGCCGTGAAGTGGGAGGGCACCACCGTCACGCGGCAGCCCACGTCCACCAGGTACTGGAGCATGGAGCGCTTGAGGCCGTAGTCGTACGCGACGACGTCGAACTTCAACTCCGGCTCCGGGCGCTTGTCACCGGTGGCCAGGAACACGTCCGGCGACGGCGTGGTGAAGAGGTAGGGCTCCTTGCAGGACACGCCCGTGGCCAGGTCCAGGCCCTCCATGCCCACGGCGGTGCGCGCGCGCTCGGACAGGGCGGCGGCGGTCACGTTCTCCGTGGAGATGATGCCCGTCTGCGCGCCGTGCGTGCGCAGGTGGCGCACCAGCCGGCGGGTGTCCACGCCTTCAATGCCCACGCGGCCGTGGCGCGCGAGGTACGCGTCCAGCGTCTCCTGCGAGCGCCAGTTGGAGGGCGTCCTCGTCAGCGAGCGCACCACCATGCCCACCGCGTGCGGCAGTCCCGCCTCCTCGTCCGCCGCGTTCGCCCCGATGTTGCCCATCTCCGGGTACGCCATGGTGACGATCTGCCCCACGTACGAGGGATCCGTGAGGATCTCCTGGTAGCCGTACATGGACGTGTTGAAGACCACTTCGCCCACCGTCTCGCCGGAAGCGCCAAAGGCGCGTCCCTCGAACGTGGTGCCATCCGCCAGTGCGAGCACCGCCCGCTTCGTCATCACCGCGACTCCTTGAGCTGACCGTCCTCGAACACACACCGGCCGCCCACCCACGTCTGCGTCACGCGACCCTTCAGCGTGCGCCCGTGGAAGGGCGTGTTGCGACTGCGGGAATAGAACCGGTGGGCATCCACCGTCCACTCCTCCGAAGGGGACAAAAGAGTGATGTCCGCCGGGGCACCAGGCGCCAGGTGACCGCCCGGCAGGCCGAATACCCTCGCCGGCCCGTCCGACAGGAGCTCCACCGCCCGGCGCGGGGTGAGCACGCCCTCGTGCACCAGCGCCAGCGTGAGCCCCAGGGCCGTCTCCAGCCCGACGATGCCGTTGATGCCCTTCTCGAACTCCACCAGCTTGTCGGATACGCCGTGCGGCGCGTGGTCCGTGGCGATGGCGTCCACCGTACCGTCCACCAGCGCCTCGCGCAGCGCCTTCACGTCCACGTCACTCCGGAGGGGCGGCGCCATCTTCGCGTGGGTGTCGTAGTCCCCCACCGCCCGGTCATCCAGGGTGAAGTGGTGCGGCGCCACCTCGCAGGTGACGCGCAGGCCGCGCTTCTTCGCCTCGCGGATGAGCCGCACGCTGCCCTCACAGGACACGTGCGCCACGTGCAGCCGCCCCTTCGTCTCCTCCAGGAGCACCAGGTCGCGCGCCACCATGGCCACCTCCGCGGAGGACGGAATCCCGCGCAGGCCCAGCCGCGTGGACGTGGCGCCCTCGTGCATGGCGCCGCCGGCGGACAGGGTGAGGTCCTCCTCGTGCACCATCACCGGCACGTCGAACTGGGTGGCGTACTGGAGCACCCGGCGCATCAGGCCCGCGTTCATCACCGGGCGGCCGTCGTCGGTGAGGGCCACGCAGCCGGCGCCAATCAGCTCGCCTGCTTCCGACAGCTCCTCGCCCTTGAGCCCCTTGGTGATGGCGCCGGCCGGATACACGTGGCACAGGTCCGCGTCCCGAGCGCGCGACAGCACCAGCTCCGTGACGAGCGCGCTGTCGTTCACCACCTTGGTGTTGGGCATGGCCACCACGCCGGTGAAGCCGCCCGCCACCGCCGCGCGGCAGCCGGTGAGGACCGTCTCCTTGCCCTCTTCTCCCGGCTCGCGCAGGTGCACGTGCAGGTCGATGAAGCCCGGCACCAGCCACTTGTCGGTGGCGTCCACCACCCGCGCGTCCTTGGGCGCGGGCAGCGGGCCTTGCGACACCTGGGCCACCCGGCCGTCCGTCACGAGGACGTCACGAACGCCGTCCACGCCATTGCGCGGGTCGATGACGCGCGCCCGCTGGAAGAGCACCGTGGTCATGATGCGCACGCCTCCAGGACGGCCCGGCGCACCGCGACGCCGTTGGCCACCTGCTCCAGGATGACGCTGCGAGGCCCGTCCGCCACCACCGGCGACAACTCCACGCCGCGGTTGATGGGGCCCGGGTGCAGCACGAGGGCTTCCGGCCTCATCCGCTCCGCGCGGGCGGGCGTGATACCGAACAGCCGCGAGTACTCCCGCTGGGACGGAAGGAAGGCCTCCGACATGCGCTCCGTCTGCAGCCTCAGGCACATCACCGCGTCCGCCTGGGGCAGCACGGCGTCCAGCTGATGCGTCACCTCTCCGCCCATCTCCTCCAGCCCTGGCGGCAGGAGGGTGGGCGGTCCGCAGAGCACGACCCGGGCCCCCAGCGCCTTCAGGCACAAGAGGTTGGAGCGCGCCACGCGGCTGTGCAGTACGTCGCCAACAATCAGCACCGTACGCCCGTCCAGGCGGCCCCAGCGCTGGCGCAGGGTGAAGGCGTCCAGCAGGGCCTGGGACGGGTGCTCATGCGCGCCGTCGCCCGCGTTGACCACCGCGCACTTCACGTGGCGGGCCACGAGCCCCGGCGCGCCGGAGGAGCGGTGGCGGATGACGATGACCGCCGGCCCCATGGCTTCGATGTTGCGCGCGGTGTCCAGGAGCGTCTCCCCCTTGGACACGGAGGAGCCCGCGTAGCTCCAGTTGAGGACGTCCGCGCCCAGCTTCCGCGCGGCCACCTCGAAGGAGGAGCGCGTCCGGGTGGAGTCCTCGAAGAAGAGGTTCGCCACGACGCGGCCCCGCAGAACGTGCGAGGCATCCGGTCCGCCGGGCAGGTGCGCCTGGGCGCGGTCGAGCAGTGCTTCCAGCTCGTCCCGCCGCCAGCCTGCGATTCCGAGAAGATGTCTCATGGGCCGGGGCCGCCGCGTACCGCGCGCCGCACGTTGCGTCAAGCACGGCGCGTTGCGGCTGGCCCGTCCAGCGTCCGTCAGCGCACCGGTTCGAAGAAGCGGTCGACCCTCAGGCCCGTGCCGCCGAACAGATTGCCCAGCAGGCCACCCCAACCGAGCGACAGCCAGACGACCATGGCCTTGCCCTTGATGTGGCCGTACGGCACGTAGGCGACCTCGGCGCCGCCCGGGCCGCCCAGGTTGTAGCGGCTGTCCGCGCTGTTGTCCCGGTTGTCGCCCATCACGAAGACGCTGTTGGCGGGCACCGTGTAGGGGCCCTCGTGCTCGCGGCCCGGCAGGCGCATGGGGTGCTGGAGCGACGAGTGCACCACGCCGCCCAGGTTCTCGCGGTAGAGCACCTCTTCCTGGTCGAACCAGCGGCCCGTCAGGTCGTCCTGGTTGTGCACCACGTAGTCCGGCGTCACCAGCGTGCGCGGCTGCGGCTCGCCGTTGATGCGCACCACCCCGTCGACGATCTCCACCGTGTCGCCGGGGATGCCGATGACGCGCTTGATGAAGTCCTTGGACTCGTCCACCGGGTTGTTGAAGACGATGACGTCCCCGCGCATGGGCTCCCGCACGATGCGGAACGGAACGAAGTTCGTGTACGGGATGCGCACCCCGTAGATGAACTTGTTCACGAAGACCTGATCGCCAATCTGCAGCGTGGGCAGCATGGAGCCGGACGGGATGCGGTACGGCTCGATCAGCACCGTGCGGATGATCACCGCGATGAGCAGCGCCTTGCCGAAGCCGCCCAGGAAGTCCCACACGGACTGCTTGCGGTACGCGCCCAGGTGCTCCTGGGTGAGCTTCTCCAGCGCCTGGGTCTCCGTGCGCAGCAGCTCCGCGTTGGCCGCCACGGACGCGGACTCCACGCGCAGGGCCTGCTCGGTGATGCGCTCCGCCACGGCCGGGGACACCTTCGTCCCCAGGCGCGCGAGGATGCGCTCGTCCTCGGAGATGAGCTCGTGCGCCTCGTGGCGCAGCGTGCGCAGCAGCGATTCCTTCCGGGAGGCGTTGCGCCACACCAGCAGGCCCACGAAGGCCAGCACCATCAGCAGGCCGAAGCCCTTGATCAGCGGCTGGGCCCAGGACGCGGTGCCGGGCGCCATCTCAATCAGCGTGACGTAGGGGATGAACGCCAGGCCCACACCGCACAGCGGAGCCCAGAGGCTGGTGAGCAGCTCGCGCCACATCAGCTGGCGGCGAGCCTTGAGCTGCTCCGGAGTGCGGCGCGCGGCCATGGCCGCTCCCAGCTTCATGGAAGGACTGGCCGTGCTCATAGGGCTTACTGCTCCGTCTTGAGGACCGCGAGGAAGGCTTCCTGCGGAATCTCCACCGTGCCCACCTGCTTCATGCGCTTCTTGCCCTCCTTCTGCTTCTCCAGGAGCTTGCGCTTGCGGCTGATGTCGCCGCCGTAGCACTTGGCAAGGACGTTCTTGCGCATGGCGGAGATCGTCTCGCGGGAGATGATCTTCGCGCCGATGGCGGCCTGGATGGCCACCTCGTACATCTGCTTGGGAATCACTTCCTTGAGCTTCTCGCAGACCTCGCGGCCGCGCAGGTACGCGCGCTCGCGGTGCACGATGACGGAGAGCGCATCCACCGGCTCCCCGTTGATGAGGATGTCCAGCTTCGCGAGGTCCGCCTCCGCGTAGGAGGACAGCTCGTAGTCCAGGCTCGCGTAGCCGCGCGACACGCTCTTCAGGCGGTCGAAGAAGTCGAAGACGACTTCCGCCATGGGCATCTCGTACGTCACCTGCACGCGAGTGCCGCTGGAGCCCAGGTACTTCATGTCCTTCTGCACGCCACGCCGGTCCTGGCACAGCTTCAGGATGGCGCCCAGGTGCTCGTTGGGCACGTGGATGTGACAGGTGAGGATGGGCTCCTCGAACTTGGTGATGTTCTGCGTCGGCGGCAGCTTCGCCGGGTTGTCCACCAGGAGCACTTCATCCTTGGTGGTGGTGATGCGGTAGACCACCGACGGGGCCGTCGTGATCAGGTTGAGGTTGTACTCGCGCTCCAGGCGCTCCTGGACGATCTCCATATGGAGCAGGCCCAGGTAGCCGCAGCGGAAGCCGAACCCCAGCGCCGTGGACGACTCCGGCTCGTAGGTGAAGGCGGAGTCATTGAGCGTGAGCTTCGCCAGCGCGTCGCGCAGGTTCTCGTAGTCGGACGAGTCCACCGGGAAGATGCCGGAGAACACCATCGGCTTGACTTCCTTGAAGCCCGGGAAGGGCTGCTCGGTGGGCCGCGCCTCCTCCGTCACGGTGTCGCCGACCTTCGCGTCCTGCAGCTCCTTCACGTTGGCGACGAGGACACCCACCTCGCCCGCCATGAGCTGCGTCACCGGGCGCGAGAACGGGCTGAACACGCCCAGCTCCTGCACCTCGAAGACCTTGTTGTTGCTGAACATCTTGATCTTCTGCTTCAGCTTCAGCGTGCCTTCCAGCACGCGCACCAGCGTCACCACGCCCCGGTAGTTGTCGTACCAGGAGTCGAAGATGAGCGCCTTGAGCGGCGCGGACGGCGAACCCGTGGGCGGCGGCACGCGCTTGACCACCGACTCCAGGATGTCGTGGATGCCGATGCCCTCCTTCGCGGAGGCCGGCACCGCGACGGACGCGTCGATGCCGATGACGTCTTCAATCTCCCCGCGCGTGCGCTCCACGTCCGCGGAGGGCAGGTCGATCTTGTTGATGACCGGGATGATCTCCAGCTCGTGTTCCAACGCCATGTAGACGTTGGCCAGCGTCTGGGCCTCCACGCCCTGCGTCGCGTCCACGACGAGCAGCGCGCCCTCGCACGCGGCGAGGCTGCGGCTCACCTCGTAGGCGAAGTCCACGTGTCCCGGCGTGTCGATGAGGTTGAGGACGTAGTTCTGGCCGTCCTTGGCGGTGTACGTCATCCGCACGGACTGGGCCTTGATGGTGATGCCCCGCTCTCGCTCGATGTCCATGTTGTCGAGGAACTGGGCCTGCGCCTCACGCTTGGTCAGCGTGCCTGTCTTCTCCAGGAGGCGGTCGGCCAGCGTCGACTTTCCATGGTCGATGTGGGCGATGATGCAGAAGTTGCGGATGTGCGCGTTTTCAGCCGGCATGGTCAGGGCGCTCGTCGGTCGCGAAGCGGGCGTAGGTAACACCGAACCGCCTGAAAATCCACGACCGGCGCACACCTGCCCGCCGGGCACTCCACCCGCCTGACGCCCCGCATTCCCCCCGGCATCCAGGCCGGGGGGACTTGAGCGGCGCGACGACGGCCCGGACTCAGCCCCGGACGCGGACGGGACCCGCGGCCTGGTCGCGGAAGAACTGGAGCGTGTGGCGCAGGCCCTCCGCCAGCTGCACGGACGGCTCCCAGCCCAGCACCTTCTTCGCGTGCGCCGCGTCGATGCAGGAGCGCAGCTGCTCGCCCGGCTTGCCCGGCGCGTGCGCGGCCTTCAGCGAGCTGCCGCCGGCCTCCGCGATGAGCTCGTAGAGCCGGTTGATGTCCGTCTCCACGCCGGTGCCGATGTTCGCGGCGCCCACGTAGTCGCTCTGGAAGGCCAGGTAGTTGGCGCGGGCCACGTCCGGACCGAAGACGAAGTCACGCGTCTGCTTGCCCTCGCCGTAGATGGTGCAGCCCTGCCCAGCGATGACGCGCTGGCTGAAGATGGCCACCACGCCGGCCTCGCCGTGCGGGTTCTGCCGGGGGCCGTACACGTTGGCGTACCGCAGGGCGACGTACGGCAGGCCGTACTGCGCGCGGTAGTAGCCCAGGTACAGCTCGCCCGCCGCCTTGGAGACGCCGTACGGCGACACCGGCCGCTGGGGGTGGTCTTCCCGGGCGGGGAAGTAATCCTGCTCGCCGTAGATGGCGCCGCCGGTGGAGCTGAAGATGACCTTCTTCACGCCGGACTGGCGCGCGGCCTCCAGCAGGTTCGTCATGCCGCGGATGTTCACGTCCGCGTCGAAGCCGGGGTCCTCCACGCTGCGGCGCACGTCCATCTGGGCGGCCAGGTGACAGAGCACCTGGGGCTTCTCCGTGCGGATGAGCTCCGCGGCTTCCGGGCTCCGGATGTCGTGCACGGCCAGCCGTACGCGCGGATCCAGGTTCTCCTTCTTGCCGCTCGACAGGTTGTCCAGCGCGATGACCTCGTGGCCATTGCGCAGGAACTCATCGCACACGTGCGAGCCGATGAAGCCCGCGCCGCCCGTTACCAGGACTTTCACGCCGTTCTCCCCAGGCCCGGCCGCCACGAGGGCCGGGCCGACTACCTCGCGTTCACTCGCGCGCGGCCAACCTAAGTCCCAGAGGGGCGAGCGGCAACCTCACGGAAGTAGGCGATGGTGTCCCGCAGACCATCTTCCAACTTCACCTTGGGCTCCCACCCCAGCAGCGTGCGCGCGCGGGTGATGTCCGGCTGACGCTGCTTCGGATCATCCTTGGGCAGCGGGTGGTAGACGATCTGCCTACCCCCACCGGCCGCTTCGCGCACGGCCTCCGCGAACTGCTTGATGGTCATCTCGCGCGGGTTGCCGATGTTCACCGGGCCCCGGACGTCCGACAGCGCGAGCCGCACCAGGCCGTCCACCAGGTCCTTCACGTAGCAGAACGAGCGCGTCTGGCTGCCGTCCCCGAAGACGCTGAAGTCCTCGCCCTTGAGCGCCTGGCCCACGAAGGCGGGCACCACGCGGCCGTCGTTGAGGCGCATGCGCGGGCCGTACGTGTTGAAGATGCGCACGATGCGGACGTTCACGCCGCGGCTGCGCTCGTACGCGGCGCTGATGGCCTCCGAGTAGCGCTTGGCCTCGTCGTACACCGAGCGCGGGCCAATGGGATTCACGTTGCCCCAGTAATCCTCCTTCTGGGGGTGCACCAGCGGGTCGCCGTACACTTCCGACGTGGAGGCCATGAGGAACACGGCCTTCTTCTTCTCCGCCAGCTTCAGCGCGTTCTCCGTGCCGATGGAGCCCACGCGCAGCGTTTCGATGGGGAGGTTCGCGTAGTCGATGGGCGAAGCGGGCGAGGCCAGGTTGAGGACGAAGTCGACCGGCCCGTCCACCTCCAGGCCCTCGGTGATGTCCTGGTTCACGAACTGGAAGCCCGCGCGCGGCTTGAGCGTGCGGACGTTCGCCTCATTGCCCGTGATGAGGTTGTCCACCGCGAGGACGGACTCCGCGCCGTCGTCCAGCAGCCGCTCACACAGATGCGAGCCCACGAATCCGGCCCCACCCAACACCACCGCCCGCTTGCCACGCATGCTCGTCACGTCACGCCTCGTTCGTCAGGAGAGTTCGTCGAAGGTTGCCTGGCCCGGCAGCTGCGCTTTGTACTTCTCCAGCACCAGGTCGATGCCCTGCCGGATGTATTCGGCCACGGGCACCTTCGACTTCTGGTTCAGCGCCTTGAGCAGTTCGTTCTGCTCCGGAGTGATGTAGATGGTGGTGCTGACTTTCTTTCGGGCCATGGCGATACGTGAAAATATATGGAATGACGTGGCCTGCGAAAGCACGGAAGTGAAGCGGCGCGAACATGGCGCCCCACCTGCTCGGGAGGCATCTTGGCTTCTAGCAACCGTTTGATTTTCCTGGGCTTCCTGGCTGTAGGTGCGCTCGCGGGCTGCGCCTCCCAGAAGGCCGCGGAGACTCCTGACGCAGTGCGCAAGCGCCCGGAGGCGGAGGGCGTCCGGGGGAAACAGGACCCGGGGGAGACCGTCACGGAGCTGGACGCCAACGGCGACGGCCGCACGGACGTCTGGGAGTACCGGCTCAAGGACGTGCTGGTGCGCAAGGAGCTGGACCTGAACTGGGACGGCCGCGTGGACGTCACCCAGTACCTGGATCCGCAGGGCGCGAAGGTCCGTGAGGTGATGGACCTGGACTACGACGGCAAGGTGGACGCCACGTACCACTACGCCGAGGGCAAGCGCACGAAGGGCGAGCGCGACCTGGACGGCGACGGCCGGCCGGACTCGTGGCTGTACTACGAGAACGACACGCTCGTGCGGAAGGAGCGAGACGCGAACCACGACGGCCGGGTGGACTACTGGGAGTACTGGGAGAACGGCCAGGTGGATCGCATTGGCGAGGACCTGGACGGCGACGGCACCGTGGACCAGTGGACCCGCAATCCGAACGCGGCGGCGAAGTCCAAGGAGTGACGTCGGAGGCCCGGCCGGCGCACCGTGAAGGCGCGCCAGCGGGCTTCACAGCGGGGACTACGGGGCGCTGGTGCCCGTGCGCCCGTAGGAGTCCTCCAGGCGCACCACGTCATTCAACTCGGGGGTGCTGACCTCGAGGATGTCGCAGTCGGTGATGGCGACCATGCGGTGCTTGGTCAGCGGCTTGATGTGGTAGCTCTCACCGGGGTTCATCTCCTTCTCGATGAGGCCCTGGCCCTCGTCCACGACGAAGAGGAGCTTGCCGCTCTGGACGTGGATGGTCTCGTCCTTCACGTTATGGAACTGGAGGCTCAGCTTGTGGCCGGCCTTCACGTGCAGGAGCTTGCCCACGTAGCGCTCCGTGTGGGCCCAGATGAGCTCGTGGCCCCAGGGCTTCTCCACCCGCTTCGTCGTCGTCATGTTGCTTCGTCTCTTCCTTGCCCAGCAGCGCTAGTTCGTGCCGGCCACGTACGCGTCGAGCTGGGTCTCGCGCTTGAAGTCCGTCAGGTACCGGCCCGCGGCTTCCTTGCTGGCGAAGCTGCCCATCCGGACGCGGTACCAGGTGCCCTTTCCAGGCACCTCCGCCGTCAGGATATAGGGGGCATAGCCCTTGTCGCGCAACCGCGCGGCGAAACGGTCGGCGTCCTGGCGGCTCTGGAAGGCGGAGAGCTGGAGCGTGAACGCCCCACCCTTCACGGCCTCCGACGGACGCGGCGGCTCCGCGGGGAGCGCCTGGGCCCGGGCGATGGCCTCCTTCATGCCTCCGTCACGCGCGGCGGTGCGGGTGGCGACCGGCGTCTCCTCCACCTTTCCCTTCACCGGCTCCACCACCTTGGGCTCTGGCTTCGGCTCCGGCTTCGCGGCGGCGACCTTGGCGGGCTCCTCGACCTTCGGCTCCGGCTTCGCGAGCGGCTTGCCGTTGGCGATGGCGTCCTCCTCGGCGGCGTCCATCGCGGGCAGCTCGCCCGTGTCGGGGTCCGGCGTGGGGGCCAGGGCGGCGGGCTTCGCCGCGGGCTTGGGCTCCGGCTTCACTTCGGGCTTCGCGGCGGCGGCGACCTTGGGGGCCTCCGGCTTCGCGGCGGGCTTGGGCATCGGAGGCAGGGGCTCGGAGCCCGTCTTGCGGGTGAGCTCGTCCGGGAAGGTGAGCGGCGGATCCTGGCGCGCGTCGTTGAGGACCTGCGCGTTGGCGTCCAGCGCGGAGAGCAGGTCCGGGGCCTCGGCCGTCTGCGCGTCGCCGGAGAGCTTCTTGCCCACCACCACGCCCAGCACGAACACGGCGCCCATCACGACGATGCCGGCGATCAACAGGCTGACGATCTGCCGGTTGTCCAGCGAGACGTCGAACTTCTCCTTCATCCGATGGGCGTCACGCATGGCGGGGCAGACCTCGATCGCGCGCTCACGGCCCGTGTAACGGCCTGTAGCGACAGCGTGCGCGCAAGCTACGCCCCACCCCCAGGCGGGTCAAATTCGCGGAGGCAGTGGAACACGCGGCGCGCGCGAGGCCGGAAGTCCGGCCCCGGCTGCATCAGTGGATGACGGAGGACGCGTCAGGTCGGCTCAGACGATCCACCCGCCGCCGAGCACGCGATCCCGGTCGTAGACCACCGCGGCCTGCCCCGGCGTGACGGCGCGCGCGGGCTCGTCGAGCTTCACGGACACCAGCCCGTGCTGCGAGATGTGGATCCGTCCCGGTGCGCCCGCGTGGCGGTGGCGGATCCGGACCTCCACGGCCTGTTCGGGCGGAGGCGGACCGTCCACCCAGTGCGGCTGGAGCAGGCCGAACTGCGCGCGGCCGGTGCCCTCCGCGGGGCCCACGACGACGCGGTTCGTCTCCGGCTCCAGGCGCTGCACGTAGCGCACTTCGCCGCCACCCAGGTTGAGGCCCTTGCGCTGCCCCACCGTGAAGCGGTGGATGCCGTTGTGCGTGCCCAGCACCTTGCCCTCCGGATCCACGACCTCACCGGACGGCTGGGGACCGGCGACCTTCTCCACGAACCCGGCGTAGTCGCCGTCCGGCACGAAGCAGATCTCCATGCTCTCCGGCTTGTGGGTGGTGGGCAGGTTGTGGCGCTCGGCGACGGCGCGCACCTCCGGCTTGGTGAGGTGGCCCACGGGGAAGAGGACGTCCTTCAGCTCCTCCTGGCCCAGGGTGAAGAGGAAGTAGCTCTGGTCCTTGGCGGCGTCCACGGCGCGGCGCAGGTGGAAGCGGCCGTCCACCTCCTCCACCTGGGCGTAGTGGCCCGTGGCGAGCCGGGCGCCCAGGGCGCGCGCGCGCTTGAGGAGGAAGTTGAACTTCACGTCGCGGTTGCAGCTCACGCACGGGATGGGCGTCTTGCCGCCCAGGTACGACTGGACGAACGGGTTGACGACCCGGTCCTGGAAGATCTCCTCGGCGTTGGCCACGTAGAACGGGATGCCCAGTGTCTGGGCCACCGCGCGGGCATCGTCGATGTCGTCCGGACTGCAGCAGCTGCCACACTTCGCAGCGCCCTCGTAGGACCAGACGCGCAGGGTGATGCCGATGACCTCGTGGCCCTGCTCCTTGAGCAGGGCGGCGGCGGCCGAGGAATCCACTCCGCCACTCATCGCAACGACGACTCGCATGGGGCTCCTTCCTACACGCCCCCAGGCCGCGACGCACGGCCGGAGGCGCTCCGGGCTCCCTCCCCTGCCCTCCGGCCGGGAAGAGGCCCCCGTGTCATGAACCGCGCGCCGCCCAGGCCGTGAGCAGGGAGCGGAGCGCGTCCGCGGTGTTCAGCGACGGGTCATCGAGCACGGATTCGACAAGGTACCGGGTCGCCTCGCCCAC
Organism: Corallococcus exiguus; assembly: GCF_009909105.1. Taxonomy (NCBI): domain Bacteria; kingdom Pseudomonadati; phylum Myxococcota; class Myxococcia; order Myxococcales; family Myxococcaceae; genus Corallococcus; species Corallococcus exiguus. The sequence goes on along the minus strand of NZ_JAAAPK010000002.1, from coordinate 852,465 downwards.
CTTCGGCGAGGGGCCGATGCCCAGCGTCTTCATGATGTCGCCCCCGGTGAGCGCCAGCTCCTTCGCGGACAAGGGGGGCTTCGCGGCGGCCAGCGCCTCCAGCCTTCCGGCCAACGCCTCCATCGCGGGCAGGCGCTCCGGGGCCCGGACCTGGACGCGGGCCTTCGCCACGGAGAGGAGCGCGGGCAGGTTCACCAGGCCCACGCGGGCGAGCAGCCGGCGCAGCGCGGGGTCCGCGTCGTCCACGCGCGTCTCCAGCTTCGCGTGCTCGACGAGCATGCCGATGAGGTCCGCGGACTTGTTGGGGAACTTCAAACGCAGACACCGCTCACGGGCCTGCGTCGCGGTGTCGATGTCCGCGAGCAGCGTGGCCACGCGCAGGTCCGCGTCCAGCGGCGCGGCCTGCACGGCGGCGCGGGCGAGCCGGGCGGCCTCCTCGTCCGCGTGGGCCACCTCCGGAAGGAAGACCTCCATCAGCCCCGTGGCCGCCAGCAGGTGCAGCCCCATCTCCGCGCGGGGGGACAGGAGCAGCTTGAGCAGCTCCTCGCGCACGCGCTCCAGCGCGACCTTGCGGAACACGGCCAGGGTCGCGGGGATGGCGTCGCGGGTGTCGGGGTCCAGCGTGAAGCCCAGCACGGCGGCGAAGCGCACGGCGCGCAGGGGGCGCAGTCCGTCCTCGGAGAAGCGCTCCTGCGCGGAGCCCACGCAACGGATCAACTTCGCGGGCAGGTCCACCTGGCCGCCGAACGGATCCACCAGCTCGCGGTCCAGCGGGTTGTACGCCATGGCGTTGATGGTGAAGTCGCGCCGCGACAGGTCCTTCACGATGTCCCGCTCGAAGGACACGGAGCTGGGGCGCCGGCCATCCAGATAGTCCCCTTCCGAACGGAACGTCGTCACCTCCACGTGGTTGCCGCCGGTGACGACGGTGACGGTGCCGTGCTGGATGCCGGTGGGGATGACCTTGCGGAAGGCGCGCTGGACCTCTTCCGGCAGCGCGCTGGTGGCGACGTCGAAGTCCTTCGGGTGGACCTTGCGGACCATGTCCCGCACGCAGCCGCCCACCAGGTACGTGGGGTGGCCCAGCTCGCGCAGGCGGGTGATGACTTCGAGCACGGGCTTCGGAATGTCGGCGTCGTGGAGGTTGGCGATCATGTCCGCGAGGGTGGGAGGAGACGGGCGCGTACGTTGCCGTCTTCCGGCGGGCCTTGCCACTGCGATGGCCCTCGCGAAGGCCGGCATACGACAAATGACGTATACGTGGGCAAATGAAAGTCTTCAGGAAACTCCAGCCCACATGCCCAGACAATCATTTCAACGCATCACCTACCGCGGGCAGGGGCCAACGGGCCGCCGCCCCCAGCGAGGCAAACCATGTTCAAGGTCACCAGCAACCACACGTTCAAGAACCCCTCCCGCCTGCAGATTGATCAGACGACGCAGGGCAAGACGAGCGACTACAGCCACGCGGTCAGCGGCGTGAACCAGATCCTCGACAAGGGCAATTTCGGCATCTCCGACCGCTCCAAGAACAGCGTCATCGACAACGTCAAGAAGGTGGAGACGGGCGCGCGCAGCGAGGTCAACGCGCACCAGCGCGAGGCGCTGAACTTCGGCCGCGACGCCTTCGTGAGCTTCAGCAAGGGCCAGTTCAAGCAGGGCGCGGTGGAGGCGCTCGGCTCCGGGCTCAACGCCGCGGCCTCGGGGTTCAAGTCCACGTACACGCCGACGCCGCACGAGAAGCAGGGCATCGACCCCTGGTGACCCCTGCCTGCTGACGGGCCGGGCATCACGCACGGCGTCTGGCGGGGGCATCTGTTAACGATGCACCCGCCATGTCCGAATCCCGAACCACCGCGGTGCACGTCCACGACGCCTGTGAGGTGTACGTAGGCCGTGCCTTCCGCGCCTGGGCGAAGCCCGGGCCGCTCAACCCCGTGCCGGGCCGCTTCGGCAATCCATTCAAGCCCGGCGGTGTGAAGACCTGGAAGGCGATGATCCGCACGTACTTCGAACCGTGGCTGGCGAAGCTGCCCGCGGACGAAGCCGAGCGGATCCGCGACGAGGCCCAGCGGCGCATGGCGCCCGGCCCGGACGCGTTCGAGTCCTTCCGCTGGTACCTGGAGCTGCGCACGAAGCACGACCCGGACTTCCTGCGCGACGTGCGGACGCTGCGCGGCAAGCGGCTGGGCTGCTGGTGCAAGCCGGGCCCGTGCCACGCGGACGTGTTGGCCGCGTGGCTGGACTCAGGGGATTGATCAGTGACGCGCGCTCTCCCGCTCGCGAACCTGCGCGGGCTGGGACGTGAGCGTCGCTTCCACCTGCCTCCGCGTGCCCAGGGCTTCCGACAGCGTCACGCAGGCCTGGGCGATGGCGTTGCGCGCGGCGAGTGAGTCCGCCAGCGGATCCAGCATCACGAAGTCGTGGATCATCCCATCGTACTGGAGGGCCAGCGCGGGGACGCCCGCGTCCACGAGCCTGCGCGCGTAGGCCTGGCCTTCGTCGCGGAGCACGTCGCACTCGCCATTGAGGAGCAGCGCCGGGGGCAGGCCTTGCAGCTGCGCGTCGGTCGCGCGCAGGGGGCTGGCGGTGGGCTCCGTGCGGGCGGTGGAGTCCGGAGCGTAGTTGTCCCAGAACCACTGCATGCCGCTGCGGGTGAGGAAGTAGCCGTCCGCGTAGCGCGCGTAGGACCCCGTGTCGAAGCGGGCATCCGTGACGGGATAGAACAGCACCTGCTGCAGGATGCGCGGACCGCCGCGTTCCTTCGCCACCAGCGTGAGCGCCGCCGCCAGGGTCCCGCCAGCGCTGTCTCCCACCACGGCGATCCGCTGTCCATCCAGGTCCGCTTCGCCGCCGTTCTTCGCGACCCATTGCAGCGCGGCGTAGGCCTGTTCGATCTGCGTGGGGTACTGCCCTTCCGGAGCAGGCGTGTAGTTGACGAACACGACCGCGCACCGCGCGCCCACGGCCAGCTCACGGATCAACCGGTCGTGCGTGTCCTTGTCGCCCAGCACCCAGCCACCGCCGTGGAGGTAGAGCACCACCGGGAGCGTCTCCGACGCGTCCGCGGGCCGCACGATGCGGACGGAGACCTGGCCGTCAGGGCCCACCGGCAGGGAGCGGTCCTCGATGCGGGCCGGCTTCCGCGCGCTCTTTCCCGCCTGCACGCTCCGGAGCACGGCGCGCGCCTCCGCGGGAGGCAGGGTTTCGAGCGCGGGCCCGCCCGCCTTCTTCAGCTGCTCCAGGAAGGCACGGGCGTGGGGATCCAATCCGGAGTCGGAAGGCTGCTTCGTGTCGGTGGGCATGGCGTCTCTCCTCCTGGGCCGAGAATGGCCACGCACGACAGGAGTGGGAGACGCAGGCACACGGTGGGCTTGTCCGATGCGCCGCATCTGCTATTTACAATTATGCAGGTATTTCTAGTTTTTCACGGAGAGTGTCATGAGTGAGTCCCGTGTGCTTCGCAGGCCGCGCTTCCGCACTGCCCTGGCGCTGTTGCTGGCCCTCCCCCTGGCGTCCGCATGCAACCCGGAGCCTGGAGCCGACGCTCCGGTCCAGGCCACGTCGAACCTGGCGTCCGTCATCACCAACACGTCCTTCGAGACGAACACCAGCGGTTGGTCTGGCTGGCAGGGAACGCTGACGCGGGAGGCGCGCACCGGAGCGCCGGATGGGCAGTACGTCGGGCGCGTCACGGTCAGCGGGGCGGCGACGATGTACTCGTTGGACGGCGCGCAGAGCGGCATCCCGAACGCGCCGCAAGGGCAACTGGGTCATCCAGACGGAGACCGACCTGAGCGGCACGCCGCCGAGCAACAGCGCCGTCGGCAACGTGCAGATCGACTGGGTCGCGGTCTGGGTGCCGAAGTAGCACGGGCCTGATGCCGCCGGGCATTCCTCTCATGGGGGATGCCCGGGCGCTTCGCGCAATGGGATGGAGCCGCGCGGGCCTGATCCACGGGCCCATCATCCCCAGACCGCGGAGCCACCATGGCAGTGCATTACGATCCCAGCATCATCACGAAACATGCCCAGGCGCTGTACGACCGGGCCGCCGGCATCATCTTCGCGTGGGGCTTCATGGCCTTCATCGTGGGTGTGGTGGTGACGAAGGCGATGAACGCGCAAGGCCTCTTCGTCCTGATCGGCGGTCTGGTTGCGGCGTTGATCGGCGTCATGTTCGGCCGGGGCCGGGCCTTCGCGCTCCAGCTTCAAGCGCAGGTGGCGTTGTGTCAGGTCGCCACGGAAGCCAATACGCGGAGGGCCGCGGAGGCAGCGCTCGCAGCGGTGCCTCCTGTCACCCCCGAACAGGTGAACCGCGCGAGCTAGCTGCTGCGTTGGCGTCGGAGCTGCTAGGACGGGGCCCATGGGACTCGATGCGAGCTACCAGGCCCTTCCCAGCGGTTCCCCGCTTCTGGAACTGGCGCGGCAAAACATCGGCGTGGGCGAATGGCTGTGCTCCGTCACCCGGTTGCTCCAGGATCCCCGAGAGGAGCGGCTGGCACCGGGCGGCCCGGATCCCGGCGAACTCCAGCTCCTGGGGGCCGTGAAAGAGCTGTTGCGCACCCGCCCGGACCTGGTGATTCAACACGTGGAGCTCGACCGGAGGTGGGATCATCTGCACTTCGTCCTCTCCGACCGCCGCCGGAACGAGCCGGGAGCCGAGGACGACTCCCTGGCCGGAATCGCAATCCATGGCGAGGCGAAGATCGCCCCGCACGTGGTGGCGGGTCAGGGCGTGCCCCTTCGCTACACGCGGCCGGAGACGGTGGAGCGGATCGCCCGGATGCTGGAGGCCGTGCGGTTCGACACCCTTCGTTTGCACTTCACCTACGAAAGCATGAGCGAAGCGAGCGTCTACAAATGCCCGCACGAGGAGTCCATCGACGCGGCCTGGCAGTGGCTCACCGAGCACTTCGACCGCTTCCGCGCCTTCTACGTCACGGCCGCGAAACACCGGGACGGCGTCCTCGTCTGCGTGGACTGACTCCAGCTCAGAACCGGCCTTTCCCGTCTCCTGAGACAAGTCCGGGTGTCTTGAGACACCCGATTTGTGTTCATGTTTCATGAAAGGAATCCAGACACCGCGTGCCATGGTCGCGGGCCCATTTCCCGGGAGCCCACATGCGCACCTCGTCTTGGATGTCCTTGGCCGTCGTCCCCCTGCTGTTGTGTCTCGCGTGCAGTCCCGAGAGTGAGCTACCCGGGGACGACGTCGTGTCCTCCCAGTCGTCCGCGCTCGTCGTGTCCGGTGGTTCGATGCTGTCCGCGCGCTACCAGCACACCGCCACGCTGCTCGCCAACGGCAAGGTGCTGGTCGCGGGCGGTGGGACGCCTTCTGGCTCGTACTCCTCCACGGAGCTGTATGACCCGGCGACGGCCACTTCCGTCAGCGGTCCGTCGATGCTCACCGCACGCCGCGCTCACACCGCCACGCTGTTGCAGGACGGCACCGTGCTGGTCGTGGGCGGCATCAACTCGAGCGTGCTCTCGTCCGCCGAGCGCTACGACCCCGCGACGAACACCTGGAGCGCCGCCGCTCCCCTGCCCCGCATCAGCTACGGCCACACCGCCACGCTGCTCGCGGACGGTCGCGTGCTCGTGGCGGGCGGAGTGAGCATCGTCACCTCGACCTATGTCTACACGCCGTCCACGAACACCTGGGCGGCCACGGGCTCGCTCAACGCCGGGATGATGAGCCAGGCCGCGGTGCGGCTCGCGGACGGCCGCGTGCTCGTGGCGGGTGGAAGCAATGGCACGACGTCCTCCAGCAACCACGCGGAGATCTGGAGCCCCACCACGGGGACGTGGACCACCGTCGCGTCGATGAACACGGGCCGCAATGGCCACACCCTGCAGCTGCTCTCCAGCGGCAAGGTGCTGCTGACGGGCTATGCCACCGCGGCGGAGCTGTATGACCCGGCCGCCAACACCTGGACGAACACCGGCGCCACGGCCGTCCAGCACTTCTCCGCGCCGTCGGTGACGCGGCCAGATGGCACCATCCTGATGGCCGGTGGCTCCTACAACACGATGCAGGTGGAGCTGTTCTCCCCCACGACCAGCACCTGGAGCACGGTGGGAACGCTGACGCAGTCCCGCGTGGACCACCCCACGGTCGCGCTGCCGAACGGCCGCGTCCTGTTCCTCGGAGGGACGACCTACAACGCCCAGGGCAACATGCAGGCGGTGGCGAGCATCGAGGTCTTCGACGCCTCCGCCACCTGCACCCCGACGACGTGCGCGGCCCAGGGCAAGAATTGCGGAACCATCTCCGACGGCTGTGGTGGCACCCTCACCTGCGGCACCTGTGGCGCCGGACAGGCCTGCTCCAGCAACAACGTCTGTACCGCCGCCTGCACCCCGACGACGTGCGCGGCTCAGGGCAAGACCTGCGGAACCATCTCCGACGGCTGTGGTGGCACCCTCGCCTGCGGTACCTGCGGCGCCGGACAGGCCTGCTCCAGCAGCAACGTCTGTACCGCCGCGGCATGCACCCACAACGTCTGTACGACGGGCTCGTCGCTGAACAAGGACTGCAACTCCTGCACGTTTTCGGTGTGCAACCGCGACCCGTACTGCTGCACCACGGCCTGGGACAGCATCTGCGTCAGCGAGGCCTCCTCCTGGTGTGCCATCGCGCAGCCGGGCTGTGTCGTGAGTCAGTAGCCGTCACCTCCGGGTCGGCCTCCGCCGCATGGAGGCCACCCGGGTTTCCGCTACGCTGCGCCGCGCATGAAGTACACGTTCGTATTCACCACTGCGGCGGCACTCCTCACCTTCCTGGCGCAGCGGCTCCAGGGCTTCGGCTGGCTGCTGATGTGGCCCGCACTGAGCTTCGCGGTCGTGGCGCTCGCCTACGCCGGACCAGGCGCGAGGGCCTTCGGGAAGCAGCCGGATGGACGCATGCGGCCGTGGGCCGTGTTCGCACTCCTGCCCTACCTGCTGCTCACGTGGGGCACCTGGCATCTGGCGCGGCGCTCCTCGCGGGAGCGTGCCTTTGACGAAGTGGTGCCTGGGGTCCTGGTGGGACGCCGATTGCTCGCCGGCGAGCTGCCCTCGGGTGTCACGGCCGTGCTGGACCTGACCTCCGAGTTCATCGAACCGGAAGCCATCCGCGCCGCTGGCCGGTACGTGTCCCTGCCCATCCTGGACGCATCGACGTTGCCCGTGGAGCACGTGGTCCCGATCCTTCGCGAGCTGGCCGCCCTGCCCGGTTCGGTCTACGTCCATTGCGCGCAGGGACATGGGCGCACCGGGATGATCGCCGCCGCGCTCCTCGTGGCGCGGGGGGATGCTCCGGATGCGAAGGCGGCACTCGCTCGGGTACGTCAGGCTCGGCCCGGGGTGCGGCTCTCCGCCTTGCAGGAACGTGCGCTCGACGCGTTGTCCGCGGCGCTCCGCTCCAGAAGCGCCTGAACCGCGAGGCCTGGACAGGGCAGGCCCCGCGGATGCTCAGGACTGCTCAGCTCTCCGCGGACGGAGTCTGCTCCACGCCCGGATGGGCGGAGTCGCAGACCGGCGCGGCGTCCTCGGACCGCTGGCTCTGCTCCGAGGAGACGGACGCGGTCTCCTCGGAAGGCGCGGGCGCGAAGCACCAGCCCGACTCCTCACAACTGGTGCGGTAGGTCCCCTCGTAACAGGGTCCGGCGCAGTGGACCAGGCAGACCTCATCGCACTGCGGCGGATAGGCAAACGCGGCGGCGGGGGCCACGGCGAGGACGGCGGACACGGCCATCAGGGACTTCCTCAGCGCGTTCATCAGCACTCCTGGTGTGAGGGGAATGTGCCCGCGCGAAAGGCAGGCACGCCCGTCAGCAGACGCCACGGCCGCCACCCATAACAGACATCCACGCCCACGACCGTCGGCAACCAAACGCTTACACCCACCAGCGGTGCATGTCTGACGCGAGTCAATCGTGGCAATCCACGATGCCCATGCCCACCCTTCACTTTCAACGTGGGTTTAACAGGCCGTTGCCTCCAGTGCGTCTAGTCCCATCCGGGTCCGGGCCGTATCTCCTTCGTGCGACGAACTTCACGACGGAGAGAACACGATGCAGAAGCGCAGACTCGGAAACAGCAACCTGGAGGTCTCGGCCATCGGGCTCGGCTGCATGGGCATGAGCCATGGCTACGGCCCGCCCGCGGACAAGACAGAGATGATTGCCCTCATCCGGTCGGCCGTGGACCAGGGCGTCACCTTCTTCGACACCGCCGAGGTCTACGGCCCCTGGACGAACGAGGCGCTTGTCGGTGAGGCCCTCGCCCCGGTTCGCGCTCAGGTGGTCATCGCCACGAAGTTCGGCTTCAAGCTGAGCAGCGACGGCAAGCAGGAGGGCCTGGACAGCCGGCCCGAGCACATCAAGCAGGTCGCCGAGGCCTCACTCAAGCGGCTCAAGACCGACGTCATCGACCTGGTCTACCAGCACCGCGTGGACCCGGACGTGCCCATCGAGGACGTCGCGGGCGCCGTGAAGGAACTCATCCAGGCAGGCAAGGTCCGGCACTTCGGCCTGTCCGAAGCGGGCGCGAAGACGATCCGCCGCGCGCACGCGGTCCAGCCCGTGACAGCCCTCCAGAGCGAATACTCCCTGTGGTGGCGTGAACCGGAGAAGGAGATCCTCCCGACCCTCGAAGAGCTGGGCATCGGGTTCGTTCCGTTCAGCCCGCTGGGCAAGGGCTTCCTGACGGGCAAGCTGCCCGACACCTCCCAGCTCGACAAGAACGACTTCCGCAACATCCTTCCGCGCTTCACGCCCGAAGCGCGCGGTGCGAACCAGGTCTTCGTCGATCTGTTGGGCAGCGTCGCGGCCCGGAAGAAGGTGACGCCGGCGCAGCTCGCGCTCGCCTGGGTCCTGGCGCGCAAACCGTGGATGGTCCCCATCCCGGGAACCACGAAGCCGCACCGGCTGGAGGAGAACCTGGGCGCGGCCCGGGTGGAGCTGACGACGGACGAGGTCCGCGAGCTCACGGATGCCGCCGCGAAGCTCACGGCGCAGGGAGCCCGCTATCCCGAGGCCCTGGAGAAGCTGACCGGCCGCTGATTCGCTTTCACACGGCCTTGAGCGCCAGCTCGCGCGCCGCCTCGACGAAGAGTCGCAGCGGCGCGGAGCGCTGCGCACGGCTGGGATAGTAGAGGAAGAAGCCGGGCACGGTGGGCGCGTAGGCCTCCAACACCCGCACGAGCCGTCGCGTGCGGAGCCGCTCCGCCACCAGGGGCTCCATGGCATACGCCAGCCCCAGGCCCTGCTCCGCAAGGTCCAACGTCAGGTGACTGTCATTGCTGACCACGCCCCCTCGCACCGGAACGCGCCAGTTCCTGCGGCCCCGCTCCAGCTCCCATGCGTAGAGCGCCCCGGTGGAGCGCATGCGGAACGTGATGCACTCATGCTTCAGCAGATCCTCCGGGCGCTGGGGCGTACCGTGGCGCTCGAGGTAGCCGGGCGACCCCACCACCACGAAGCGGAACTCTCCCGTGAGGCGCACCTGGACCATGTCGCGCTCGATGGCTTCGCTCAGCCGCACACCCGCGTCGTAGCCCTCCGCCACGATGTCCACGAAGCGCTCCTCGATGACGACCTCCACCTCGATGCGCGGGTGACGCGCGCGGAAGGTGGGGACCACCGGGGTGATGATGTAGGGCACCGCCGCCCGCGGCACGGACAGCCGGACCCGGCCCACCGTCTCTCCCGGCCGCGCGGCCACCTCCCCAAGCGCGGCGATCGCCTGCCCCATCGCGGGTCCCGCGGTCTCCACGAGCCGCCTGCCCGCGTCCGTCAGCGCCACGCTGCGAGTCGTGCGGGTGAGCAGCACCACGCGCAGCTGTTCCTCCAGCTGTCGCACCGAATGACTCACCGCCGCAGTGGAGACGCCCAGCTCACGGGCGGCGCCGCTGAAGCTGCTCAGGCGGGCCACGACGAGGAACACCTGGAGCTGGGTGAAGGGTGCTGTATTCATTCGCGAGGACCCTCTTGGGCTTCACTGTTCAGCACGCGCCGCGAGGCTACGGACTTCCCTGCGCGGAGTCACCCGAGCTCACACGGCCTTGGCCGCCAGCTCCCGGGCCGCCTCGGCGAAGAGTCGCAGCGGCACCGAGCGCTGCGCACGGCTGGGGCAGTAGAGGAAGAAGCCGGGCACGGTGGGCGCGTAGGCCTCCAGCACGCGCACGAGCTTCCCGGTGCGCAGCCGCTCCTCCACGGCCGGCTCGAAGGCGTACGCCAGCCCCACGCCCTGCTCCGCCAGGGTCGCGGGCAGATGGATGTCATTGGTGACGACGCCGCCGCGTACCGGCACGCGCCAGTTCTTGCGTCCACGCTCCAGCTCCCACGGGTAGAGCGTTCCGGTCGTCTGCGAACGGAAGGTGATGCACTCGTGCTTCAGCAGGTCCTCGGGACGCTGGGGCGTGCCGTGGCGTGCGAGGTAGCCGGGCGCCCCCACCACCACGAAGCGGAAGGCCTCCGTGAGGCGCACCTGCACCATGTCGCGCTGGATGGACTCACTCAGCCGCACGCCCGCGTCGTAGCCCTCCTCGACGATGTCCACGAAACGGTCCTCGATGACGACCTCCACCTCCACGCGTGGGTGTCGCTCACGGAAGGTGGGGACCACCGGGGTGATGACGTAGGGCACCGCCGCCGTCAGCACCGTCAGCCGGACCCGGCCCACGGCCTCTCCGGGTTGCGCGGCCACCTCGCGGAGCGTGGCCAGCGTCTGTCCCACCGCCGGGCCTGCTCCCTCCACGAGCCGCCGGCCTACGTCCGTCAGCGCCACACTGCGCGTGGTACGCGTGAGCAGCACCACCCGCAGCTGCTCCTCCAGCTGCCGCACCGCCTGGCTCACCGCGGCCGTGGAGACGCCCAGCTCGCGCGCCGCACCGCTGAAGCTGCGCAGGCGGGCCACGGCGAGGAAGACCTGCAGCTGCGTGAAGGGCGCCGTATTCATTCGCGAGGACCGTACCCGAAGCCACTGTTAAGCACCCGTTAAGAGCCTATTGGCTCCTCGGGCGTAGTCATCCACGGGGCTGGCGCGTATCTCTCTTCGCACGTGAACGGGGCTCAACGGCCCCACTGCTCCTGGAAAGAAGACCCATGCCTACCGCCAACGCCTACGCCGCCACCTCCGCGAAGTCACCGCTCGGTCCCCTGGCCATCCAGCGCCGGGAGCTCGGCCCGCGCGACGTGCTCATCGAGATCAAGTACTGCGGCATCTGCCACTCCGACATCCACACCGTCCGCGGCGAGTGGGGCGCGGCGACCTATCCCCTGGTCCCCGGCCATGAGATCGCCGGCATCGTCGCCAGCGTCGGCGCCGAGGTGAAGAAGCACGCCGTCGGCGACCGCGTCGGCGTGGGCTGCATGGTGGACTCGTGCGGCGACTGCTCGTCCTGCCGCAAGGGAGAGGAGCAGCACTGCCTCAAGGGCATGGTCGGCACCTACGGCGCCACCGGGCGGGACGGCCAGCTCACGCAGGGCGGCTACTCCACCCACATCGTCGTGACCGAGGACTTCGTCCTCAAGATCCCCAAGGGCATCCCGCTCGACGCCGCCGCGCCGCTCTTGTGCGCGGGCATCACGACGTACTCACCGCTGCGCCGCTGGGGCGCGGGCCCCGGCAAGAAGGTGGCCATCGTGGGCCTGGGCGGCCTGGGGCACATGGGAGTGAAGTTCGCTCGCGCGATGGGCGCGGAGGTGACCGTCCTGTCGCAGTCGCTGAGCAAGAAGGAAGACGGCCTGCGGCTGGGCGCGCACCACTACTACGCCACCAAGGACCCGGAGACGTTCCAGAAGCTCGCGGGCACGTTCGACCTCATCGTGAACACGGTGAGCGCGAAGATCGACGTGGACGCCTACCTGTCCCTGCTGGCCCTGGACGGCGCCCTGGTCAGCGTGGGCGCGCCTCCGGAGCCGCTCTCCCTCAACGCGTTCTCGCTCTTCATGCCCCGCCGCGTGTTCACCGGGTCGCTCATCGGCGGCATCCCCCAGACGCAGGAGATGTTGGACTTCTGCGCCCAGCACCACATCGGCGCGGACATCGAGGTCATCCCCGCCAGCAAGATCAACGACGCCTACGAGCGCGTGCTCGCCTCCGACGTCCGGTACCGGTTCGTCATCGACACGTCGACGCTGAAGTAGCTCAGGACCTCACGACGCCGTCGAAGACGCCGTAGCCGCCGGGGATGAAGAAGTCCTTCCCTGGCTCCAGGCCGAAGGCGTTCATCACCGTCGCCGCGATGTCCTGCGAGCGTGGCGCACGGGAGCCGCGGCTCCCGTCCTCCTCCACCAGATCCACCGGTGCCCCCATCGGCGAGCCGTTCATCGTCTCGTCGTAGCCGCCGAGCATCTGGTTGCCCTGGATGCCTCCGCCGACGAGCAGCGCGCAGGTCGCCGGATGGTGATCGCTCCCCTGCTTCGGGAACGTCCGCCCGAAGTCGCTGTAGACATACACGAGCGTCTCATCCAGCAGCGACCGGGACGGGTCGGACCTGCTGGGGGTGAGGCTCATCTCGATGCACAGCCGACCCACCATCTCCAGCGCGATGCGCAGGTGGTTGGTGTGCATCTGCACGCCGTTCGCACTGTGGGTGTCGAAGGAGTTGTTGCTGAAGCTCGTGGCCCGCAGGTTCACCGACGTGACCAGGTCGGACTTCAGCAGCCGCAAGGCGAAGTCATAGGACCCCATCGACGGACCCGTGCCGCAGGCATCCGCGTAGCCGATGCACGCCGTCCAATCCACCGGGTAGCTCGGGTCCGCCTTGAGCTTCTCCCACGCCAGGGTGTTGCCCAACACGGAGAGGATGTCGCGGCGGATCGTCCGGCTCGCGCCCTTGTAGGTGTCATAGAGCTCCTCGAGCATCGCGTCCGTGCCGCTCGTGGACACGCCCCGCTCCGCGCGCAGCGCCTTCATGAGCGCCGCATCCACCGCCGTGACAGGCACCATCCCCGGAAGCGCCGAACCGTCGAAGGCCACATCCGGCATATCGCTGCGGGCGCGGAGCCCCTTCCAGGCGCTGTCGCGCTTGTCGGACAGCGTCGGCTCCACCGACGCCGCGGAGCGCAGCACCGTCGGGTTCGCCAGCGCGGGCAGTCCCAACGCGCTCGGAAGTTGACCGCCCAGGCTGACGTTGGGGATGGGCCGGTCCGGGAAGCGCTGAGCCATGGCGTTCGCGATGACGGCTTGCACCGCCGGGGCTCGGAAGCTCGCGCCCGCCACGCCGCACATGCTGGCGACGATGCCGCTCGTGTGCGCGGCCGTGTTCTGATCCGCGCCCACGAGCAGCGCGGCCTTCTCATAGAGCTTGTACGTGGGGTCCGCCCACGCATAGCCCCACGGCCGGTAGATCTGCTGGTTGTTCACGACAGGGTTCGTGCCCCGCGCGTCGGCGGGGTTCGCCCAGTTCCAGTAGATGGGCCCGCGCAGCCTGCGCACCGGCCCGGGCGCATCCAGGTCCACTGGCGAGCGGTCGAAGTTCTCCACCTGCTCCGGAAGGTAGCCCACGGGAATGACGCCGCCCTGCGCGGGGGGAATGAACTTGTTGATGCCGGCGCGGGACAGCGGGGAGAAGAAGCTCTCCCAGTGCAGACCTCCGTCCAGCCAGATGCCCAGGAGCTTGGTGGGGCGTCCCGAAGCGGGCGCGGCCGAAGCCGTGGACAGCCCGAAGCGCGCCATGAGTCCCAGTTGCGTGGCCCCGAGGGCCAGCTCGAACAGCTTGCGGCGAGAGAGCTTCATGGGGTGCCCCTTCAGTAGAAGATCCAGTGCGGGTGACGGATGAAGTACGAGCACACGCCCACCCAGGCGGGCTCGGTGTCCGTCGGTGTCGAGAGCGGCACGAAGACATCCGCGTAGAGCGCGTCCACCTGCGCGTCGGAGAAGCGCTCGCCCAGGAAGTGCAGGGACCAGCGGCGCAGCGTGGCCTTCACCTCCACGGGGTCCGCGGTGCGCTGCGTGCCCGCCGGGAAGAGCGCCACGTTGCCCGTCTTGGCCAGCGCCAGACGGCACCACCGCTGGGACACCTGCGTCAGCGTGAGCGCGAACGTGGGGGAGGCGCTCCGGTCCGACGAGGTCTGGTTCATCACCGAGCCTCCGCCCAGCCCATAGAAGCGCTCGGCGGGGGGCTGCTGCCGCGGGGCCGGCACGGCGTCCGGCGGCTGCAGCGGGTAGAGGTCGTCACTGCGCTGCTCCGCCATCGGGATGCCGAACTCCGTCGCGGAGGTGAAGAAGTCGTCGTGGCCGAGCCCCAGCTGCTGGTACAGCGCCCGCTGCACCTGGGTCGCGTTCATGCGGGTGATGCGCGACGCATCGGGGTCCGGGCGCTCGTCGCGCTGCTGCGCGGCGAGCCCCTGCACCCACGCGCGGACCTCCGCCACGGTCAGCGTCGCCGTGCCTTCCGAGACGAGCTGGGCGTAGGACTTCTCCCCGATGGGCATCTGCTTGAAGGCGGCATTGCCCCGGCCTTCCAGCAGGCGGATCAGCTCGCTGTCATCCGGGCTGCCCGCCTTCACCAGCCGGGCATCGGAGACCAGGAGGCTCTGGAACGCGTCCGTGGAAGCGAAGTACCCGCGCGCGCCCTGCGCGTGGCAGCCCTCACAGTGCGGCTTGAGGCCCTGCATGATGCGCACGGTTTCGGAGCTGGCTGGGGTGCCGCAGGCGTTCTGGGCCTGGGTGGTGGGATTGGACGCGGTGCCGTCCCTGCCGCACGCGAGCGCCACGGGAAGCACGAGCAGGAGGAGTGCGAAGCGGTTCATGTCAGCGCCCCCGCTGGAAGAGGTTGGACTGCGTGAGGGATTTGACGAACGGGCGGACCTTGCGGCCTTGCGCGATGAAGCGCGCCACCTGCGCGTCCAGGTAGCCCGCCTCCCGCGCCGGGTCGATGTCGCGTCCCAGCACCTGCGCATGGAGGTGCCGCACCACGCAGCGATCGAACGCCCCCGCCGCGACGATGAGCTTGGCGAAGCCGAGCGGGCCCACCGTCCCGTCCCCCACCTGCCCCAGCAGCGTCTGATCCGGAGGGAGGAAGTCGAGGAAGACGGCCTCGGGGTTCACCTGCTCCTGGGCCTCGGTGATGGGCGTGAGCAGCGTGTCGGCCGTGTACCAGCGGTTCCAGTGGCTGAACGGATCTCCGCCGTAGGGGTACACGCCCTTGCGCCACTGGATGGGCCAATGCCAGGTGGTGCCCACGCCGGGCATCAGGTACTTCGCGCCATGGCCCTCGGACGCCGAGCCCTGCTTCGCGAAGCGCTTGAAGTGGATGGCCGCGGGGTCGAGCCGGCGGTGGCAGTGCTGGCAGGGCCCTTCCGTGCCCGGGTCGCGGCGGTACTCGTTGAACTTCTGTCCCAGGGGCGGAGAGAGGACCTCGCACGCCAACGTCTCCAGGGCCCGCGCACCGCGCACGCGCTCGCGCGGATAGCCCGCGAGGAACCCGATGCTGGTGAGCATGCCCGCGGCCGGAATGCCCCGCGAGGGATCCGCCTGGATGCGAGGGTCGTAACGATAGTCGCGCTCGGCGAGGAGGAAGGGATTGCGCGCGGGGATCTGATACTCGCGCCAGGCGAGCGGATCCCCCGGTGCGTGTTCTGGATCCACCGGCTCCCCCAAGAAGCGCGACGGCCGCCACCAGGAGTCGTCGTCGAGCAGCCCGGTCGCGCCGCCCTCCAGGCCCTGCATCACGTACGCGGCCTGCAGCCGGGTGGGCGCGACGGAGTACGTGCCGAGGATGAGGTCCGTCACCGGCCGGTCGTGCCACGCGAGATGGGCGAAGAGGCGCGCGGGCTCCTCGGACACGAGCCGCCGCTGGCCGTGCTCGGCGTAGTGCAGGTAGTCCTCCCAGCCGGCGTACTGCTGGAAGTCGGCGTGGCAGCGCACGGCGTTGGGGCCGCAGCCGCAGGTGCCCACCGGACCGGCGGTGGCGCAGACAAGGGGCACGGGGGTGCCGTTGACGGATCCGGTGCCCGTGGCGGAGGTGTTGGCCGCGGCCCCCACCAGTGTCACCGTGGTGCCCGGCGCCCACCACGGCTCCACGGCGAGCTCCTCCACGGGCGTGCCATCCGCCTTCACCCCGCTGCAGGCGGTGTCTTCGCCCCGGAAGTACTTCCAGGCGCCGGCCTTCGCGGTGCCCGCGGGGCAGCGCTGGATGGACCGCTGCTGCTGCACGCCGTACTCCGGCGCGTCAGCGGTGCGAGGCACGAGCGGGATGTTGAACCAGTCGCGCGCCTGCTCGAACATCGTCCGGTAGAACGCGGGCTGCCCGAGCGTCGTGTCGACGAAGTGCTCCACGAAGGCCCGCTGCGAGGCGTCGTCGCCCGCGGCCTCGAGCGCGGCGAACTCCTCGTCCGTCGGGGGCGTCCCGCGCAGCGCGAGCGAGGCCCGCCGCAAGAGCCGGCTGGGGGCGAGCATGTCGTTCTTCTCGCCCGCGTCGGGGTCACCGGAGGGCGCAGGGTCCTCACACCCTGCGTCCGTCGAGCCTGACGGATCCACGTCATGATCAGCCGGCCCACCCACAACGCCGGTGCAGGCTGTCCACACGATGAGAATCAGGGCCCACCCGACGGAGCGTCGCCAGGTGCCAGGTGCCGTCGCGTCGCGCGAAGTCATGCGCCGCCGCAAAGGCAATGCGTGTGCCAGATACCCGACACTGCGGGGATTCCATCTCTCGCTCTGAGAAAGCGCGCGCGCCGCAATGAGAAACGCGATGAATGGCGATGGCTCTCCCCCACACAGTGAGGCCCGCGCCCCCCATTGTCACCCCGCCGAGCCTTCATGCTGTCGCCCTGCCAGCGGCGCGCTGCCACCCGTGGTCGAGATGATGCGGAGGGTGCTTTCCCTAGGATCTCCGCCGGTGACCGGACGTCTCCGGTCCAGGGGGAGCCAGAATGAAGCAGACACGCGGATTCGCCGTTGCCATGGCTGTGACCACCTTGCTCACGGGAGCGCCCGACGTCCTGGCCCGTGACACGGTTCCATCCAACGTGGAGCCCAAGGTGATCTTCACCACCGGCCACGCCGTCCGGTGCGGTGACACCCTCACCCAGCACACGCTCCTCACGCAGGATCTCAACTGCCCGGGCTCGGCGCCCTTCGCGCTCCGGGTCGTGGGCGCAGGCATCGTCCTCGACCTGGGTGGCCACACCGTGCGCCGCACCGGGACGACGACTACCGAAACACCGGGCATCGAACTCCAGGCCAACAGCATGGTGCGCAATGGCACGGTTCAGGGATTCGGCCGGGGCATCGCCACGCCTGAAGGCTCGGACGCTTCGAACGTGCGACTCCACAAGCTCGCGCTCGTCGACAACTACGTGGGTGTCTACAACGCTGCCACCACGAACTTCCTCATCACGGAGTGCCGCGTGAGCGGAAGCGTCACCGGGCTGAGCCGTGAGTTCGACGCGTCCAGCGGCAGCTTCGACGTGAGGTCGTCGGTGTTCACCGGCAACAGGCTCGCGATGCTCGCGGACTACCACGACATCGACGTGCTCGACTCCACGTTCACGTCCAACGAGAGCGTCATCTACTGCTGGGAAGGCCGCGTCCGCTTCAGGTCGAGCACGATCGCGTGGAATAACGCCGTGGGCTCGATCCCCAACGACGGTGACGGCCCCCGGGCCTGCGAGGAGATGCGCTTCGAGAACACGCTCATCGCGAACAACGCCACGATCGCGCCCTACTCGATTCCCGTCTGGGAGCCGTACAAGCTGTCGATGCTCGACACGCTGGTCGTCAACAACGGCACGGGGCTCCAGGCCACGGCCCTGACCGTCTACATCGACGGCAACACCTTCTATGACAACGCGGGCGGCCTGACCCTGTCCGACCGCGAAGGGCCCGCCGGTGGCACGCTCACGGGCATCGTCCGAGGCAACGAGTTCCTCAGCAACGACGGGGACGGCCTCCGGGTGGTTCCGCCCAGCACGCCCACGGTGATCAACAACGTCGCCCTGGGCAATGCGGGCTTTGGCATCTACGCGCCCACCGCCTTTGACGGCGGCGGGAACGTCGCGCGAAACAACACCGCGGGCGACTGCGTGGGCATCGTCTGCGCCATGTACTGACGTCCCAGCCCGTGGCGGCGCACTTCGGCTGTCCTGGCTGGAACAATTCACCTCCAGATACCTGCACACACCCGGGGCGCCTTGAGGCGCACCCGGGGCTTTTCACTAGCGTGGCCCGCGTCCATTCCACCCTGGAGGTCGCGACATGGAAGAGGAACGCGGAAGGGCCTGGGGGCCCTGGCTGGTGACGGCGCTGGTGGCGGTGCTCGCGGGTCTGGTGCTCTATCTGTCGCATCGCAGCACGACCCGCGCGGACGCGGAGGCGGCGGCTGCCACTGCCAAGGCGAACGAAGCAGAGACCGCGAGGCAGCAGCTGGAGTCGAAGCTGGCCGCGCTGGAGGCGGAACACACGAAGCTGACCACGGAGAAGGATCAGCTCAACACGGAGAAGGAGCAGCTCAGCCAGACGGTGCAGGAGCAGGAGGCGGAGCTCACCCGGCTGAAGGCCACCTACGAGGACCTCCAGGACAAGCTGAAGAAGGAGATCGCCGAGGGCGCCATCCGCCTGTCGCAGGACGGAGGCCGCCTCCAGGTGGACCTGGTCGACAAGGTCCTCTTCGATTCAGGCGACGCCAGCATCAGCACGCGCGGCCAGGAGGTCCTCACCCGCCTGGGCGGCGTGCTGTCCAAGGTGGATGACAAGCTCATCCAGGTGTCGGGCCACACTGACGACTCGCCGCCCACGCAGAAGCTCCAGGCCACCTTCCCCACCAACTGGGAGCTGTCCGTCGCGCGCGCCGTCAACGTCGTGCGCTTCCTCCAGGAGAAGGGCGGCGTGCCCGCGAAGCGCATGCTCGCGGCCGGCTACGGCGACACCCGGCCCCTGGGGGCCAATGCCTCGCCGCAGGGCCGTGCGCGCAACCGTCGCATCGAGCTGCTGTTGATTCCGGAGCTGGCCGCGAAGAGAAACACCGCCATCGCGAAAGCAGCGGCCCCCTCGAAGGCGACGCCCGTGAAGGGTGCTCCCGCGAAGGCGGCTGCCACGAAGCCTGCCGTCGGGAAGAAGTCCTCGTCCGGCCGGTAGAGGCGCGCGGGCAGTGTTCGGAGAGGTGGCGGGCCCTGCCTGCCCCTGTCCTGTCTTCTATCGATGAATCCGCCAGCTGATGCCCCGGAGGACCGCGTCCTGCCGAGGGGGAACAGGGCTTGTTAGAACAGCCGCGAGCACCTGGCCGTGGTGCTGTCGCTGTTCCCTCGTCGTCGGGTTTCGCCCTCGACATGGCACATCTGGAACTGCTGCGCAGCGTGAAGTGGAAGGACCTGCGGACGCTCTCGACGCGGGAGTTGCTGATTGAGAACAACCTGACCATTCCCTGGTTCGTGTTCTCGATGGTGCTGGCGTACTTCGAGCACTACGCGCTCGCCCTGCCCTTCTCCGCCTTCTACTTCCTCACGGGCCTGAGACAGGTGCACAACGGCTTCCACCGCGCCCTGGGTACGAACAAGTTCCTGACGTGGCTCACGCTGTATCTCAACAGCGTGCTGATGGTGGCCTCACTCCACGCGGTGAAGTTCAACCACCTGAGACATCACCGGTACACGCTGGCGGAGGGGGACTACGAAGGAAAGTCAGCGGGCATGTCGTGGTACGGCGCCATCCTGTACGGCCCCGTCCACATGTTCCTGATCCACAAGGTGACCCTCCAGAAGGGAGACACGAAGTACCGCTGGAACGTCCTCTTCGAGCTGGCCTCCATCGCCGTCTTCGTCATCGGCGTCTTCCACCTGCGGCTTCACTTCCTCATCTACCACGTCGGGGTGATGGTCCTTGGCGAGTGCCTGATGGCCTTCTTCGCCGTGTGGACCGTGCATCACGACACGCAGGACGACCCCACGATGGCGAGAACCCAGCGCACCGGCTGGAAGAACCTGCTCACGTTCAGCATGTTCTATCACCTGGAGCACCACCTCTTCCCGGCGGTCCCCACCATCAAGCTGCCGGAACTGGCGAAGCGACTGGACGCGGCGCTTCCCGAAATGCAGAAGCGTGGGACCTTCTAGGGAACAGCCGTCAGCGTGCGGAACACGGCGGGCAATTCCTGCGCACCCAGCCCCGCGCCCAGGGCCCGCCGGTAGTTCTCCAGCAACTCCCGGGGGAAGCGTGAGCTGATGCGGGCGTCGGTGCTCAGCCGGACGATGTGCTCGATGGCCGCGACATGGGTGTTGAGGCTGCACTGCTGGCCGGTGAAGTCGTTGCGCTCGATCATGTCCTGCGCGGCGTCCGCGGTGACGGAGATCAAGCCCAGGAAGGAGTTCTTCTGGGCGAAGAAGGCCTTCGGGTCCAGCCCCTCGGCCTGACACATCGCCGCGGCGTGGAGGACCGCCAGGGAGCCTCCGTAGTAGGCCTCGAGGATCGCGCAGTCGAGCGTCGCGGCGGAGCCGATCTTCTCGTCGACGTAGACGGAGTTCTTGGCGATGGCCTGGAGGGTCTCCTGGTGCCGCTCGAACACCGCTCGCGACCCGGCGTAGTAGACCGTCGCGTAGTCGGTGGCCACGAACGCGGGATAGGCGAGGATCGCCGCATCCAGGTAGTCCACGCCGTGGGCCCTCGCCCACTCCAGGCCTCCACGAGCGTCCGCCGGTGAGCCGCTGGTGAGCTGGACCAGCGTCGATCCAGAGAGTGCCGACGCGACGGCCGGCGAAGAAACCAACTCCGTCCACGCCGCGTAGTTGGACAGCGAGACGACCACGAGCGCCCGCCCGGTGACGGCCTCCACCAGGTTCTCGAACGCGACGGTGCCACCGCCCACGGCCCTGGCCTTGCCCGGCGTCCGGTTCCACACCGCGACGTCGTGCCCTGCCGAGGCGAAGGCCCGCGCCAGCGCGCTGCCCATGAGACCACTGCCAATCACCGCGAGCTTCGTCGAATGGATGGACGTCATCTTCACGCTCCTGTTGTGAGGCGCCCAGCCTCGAAGCGCGCGCACTCCACGTCAACCCGGACGCTTGCTGAACAATCATCCAGTCAGGGCCTGCTCTCCCTGCCCGCCCACCAGCCTGGCGTCCTCTCTCACTCCGTGTGCGCCCGCACCGCGTCATCCCCATCCCTCCCCCCGAGGAGACGCCATGGCCAGGACGATGAAGTCGGTGCAGGTGAAGAAGGCGGGAGGCCCGCTCGAAATCGTGGAGCGCGCGATCCCCGAGCCCGGTCCCGGGCAGGTCCGGATCGCGGTGGAGGCGTGTGGCGTCTGCCACAGCGATGCCATCACCAAGGAAGGCTGGATGCCCATCCAGTACCCCCGGGTGCCGGGCCACGAGGTGGTGGGCCGCATCGACGGGGTGGGCCCTGGTGTCACGGCCTGGAAGGAAGGACAGCACGTCGGTGTGGGCTGGCACGGGGGCCATTGCGGCCAGTGCGTCGCGTGCCGCAGCGGCGATTTCGTCACCTGTGAGAAGCAGCAGATCTGCGGCATCAGCTACGACGGTGGCTACGCGGAGTATCTGGTCGCGCCCCAGGAGGCGCTGGCCCGGGTCCCGGAGGGGATGAGCTCCGAGGATGCCGCGCCCCTGCTCTGCGCGGGCGTCACCACGTACAACTCCCTGCGCAACATGGGCGCGCGGCCGGGGGACCTGGTGGCGGTGCAAGGCATTGGCGGGCTGGGCCACCTGGCCGTCCAATACGCCAGCAAGTTCGGCTACCGGACCGCCGCCATCTCGCGCGGCGCGGACAAGAAGGCCCTGGCGATGGAGCTGGGCGCGCACGAATACATCGACACGGAGAAGGGCCCTGCCGCGGAGGCCCTCCAGAAGATGGGGGGCGCGCGCGTCATCATGATGACCGCTTCGAGCAGCAGCCTCGCGGGCGAGCTGGTCGGAGGCCTGGGACGCAACGGCACCCTGCTGCTGCTGGGCGCGGGCTCGGAGCCCATCCCCGTCAACAGCCTGTCCCTGATCACGAAGCGCACGCGCATCCAGGGCTGGCCCAGCGGCGTGCCCCAGGACTCGCAGGAGGCCATGGCCTTCAGCGCGCTCGCGGGCGTGCGCTCGCGCAACGAGGTGTTCCCCCTGGACCGCGCCGCGGAGGCCTACGAGCGGATGATGAGCAACAAGGCCCGCTTCCGGGTGGTGCTCAAGATGCGCTGAAGCCTTGGCGGGACTCGTGCTTGCCGGGGAGCGGCCGGGGTGGGGATGCTTGCGCCATCCTCTTCCCCGGTGCCCTCCGCATGTCCCCTTCCCGTCCATTCATCCGCCTTGCGGCGCTGTCCCTCGCCCTGGCCCTCCCGGTTCCCTCCAGGGCCGAGGAGGCACCGCCTTCCGTGCGCGAGCGCGAGGCCGCGCTGCTCATGGGGAGCGTGCTGGGGGCAACGCCCATGCTCGAGGACCTGCGCTCGCTGGTGGATGAAGTGGGCGGGAGGGCCACGGGCTCCGAAGCCAACCAGCGCTCCGTGTCATGGGCGTTGGAGCGCTTCCGCGCCGCGGGCGTGACGGCGCGCGCGGAGCCCTTCCGCATGCCGGCGCTGTGGCTGGAGCGCGCCGCCACCGCGTCCGTGCAGGGCCAGGACGTGCGCTTCGCCCCACGCGTGGCCGCGATGCCCTTCTCCACCGCCACGCCCAAGGGAGGCCTCACCGCGCCGCTGTTGGACGTGGGCCGAGGCACCGAGGCGGACTTCAAGCGCCTGGGCACGAAGGCACGGGCCGCATTCCTGCTGGTGGAGACGGACGAGCTCAAGGACGTCGACGGGCTCTTCCGTGAGTACGACATGGCGGATGGCATCGAGTCCCGCGCGTTCGCCGCGGGCGTGGCCGGCATCGTCTACATGGGCAGCCGTCCGGGCAACCAGCTCTACCGGCACAGCGTCTCCGTGGGCCCCAGGAACACCCGCCCCATGATGGTGATGGAGCGCGACGGCGCGAAGCGCGCGCTGCGGCTCTTGCGCACCGGCAAGGTGCTGAACCTCACCGCGGCGCTGGACCTGCGAACGGGCGGCCCCTACGAGGCACGCAACGTCATCGGAGAGATTCGCGGCACCACGCATCCCGACGAGGTCGTCGTGCTGGGGGCCCACCTGGACAGCTGGGACCTGGGCGGCGGCGCGCTGGACAACGGCGCCAACGTCTCGATGCTGATCGATCTCGCCCGGCAGATGCAGCGCCTGGGCTTGAAGCCCGCGCGCACCCTGCGCTTCGCGCTGTGGAACGGCGAGGAGCAGGGCATGTACGGCTCGGCCGGCTATGCGCGCACGCACGCGGCGGAGTTGGATCGGCACACCCTGGCGCTGTCGGTGGACATCGGCTGCGGGCGCATCACCGGCTTCTACACGAACGGCCGGCCCGCGCTGGTGCCGCTGGTGGATCAGGCCCTGAAGCCGGTGGCGGGCCTGGGACCCTTCACGCAAGTGGACGTGCCGGTGGTGGGCACCGACAACTTCGACTTCATGATGCACGGCGTGGCGAACCTCATCGCCAACCAGGAGCCGGCCACGTACGGGCCCAACTACCACGCGCGCTCGGACGAGTTCGACCAGTGCGACGCGCGCACGCTGCGCGCCAACGCGGCCGTGGTGGGCGCGCTCGCGTGGGGTTTCGCCACCATGGAGGAGAAGCTGCCCCGGCAGAGCCGCGCGGAGGTGGAGGCGCTCGTGCGCGACACCGACCTGGGCCAGCAGATGAAGTCGTTCAACGTCTGGGAGGAATGGACCGCCGGAACCCGGGGGCATCCCCTCGAAGGGAAGCCCGCCCCGGCACCGCGCTGAAGCAGGCAGCCATCCGGGCCCCAGGCCGCTCACCTGGGGACCGTGACGGCCAGGCTCAGAGGGCCGGCTGCTCCTGATGCATCCGGGCCTCCACCTGCCGCTGGATGACCAGGAGCTGGTCGAGCCTGCTCTTCAGCTCCTCACGCAGCTCGAGCTTGTCGGTGCGGACGATCTCGTCCCGCAGCGCATCGGCGCTTTCGGCCAGCACGGCGTCGAGCAGGTGAATCTGCTGCTGGGAGAACTCCAGGACCATGGGACACCTCATCGTCAGGAGAACAGCGAGCGGCACACATTACGAAGTGTAAGCACGCGCTCGCCCACCGCCCTCTGACGCGGCCGACATTGCCTGGCCGGGTGTCTGGTCTCCTACACCCAGGGTGCGGCGCCCGAAGCCGGGTGGCCGCACCCCAGGGACGGCTCAGCGCAGCGCGATGAGCGAGGCCACGAGCAGCGACACGACGCTCATGACCTTGATGAGGATGGCCACGCCCGGGCCGGAGGTGTCCTTGAAGGGGTCGCCCACCATGTCGCCGACGACGGCGGCCTTGTGGACGGCCGAGCCCTTGGCGTGGCCCGGCAGCTTGCCCTTCTCGATGAACTTCTTGGCGTTGTCCCACGCACCGCCCGCGTTGGCCATGTAGAGGGCCATGGTGGCGCCGACGACGAGCGCACCGGCCAGCAGGCCCGCCAGCGCGCCAGGGCCCAGCAGGTAGCCCACCAGCGGCGGGGCGACGATGGCGATGAGGCCCGGGAAGATCATCTCGCGCAGGGCGCCCCGGGTGGCGATGTCGACGATCTTCTTGGGGTCCGGCTCGGCCTTGAGCTCCATCAGGCCGGGGATCTCACGGAACTGACGGCCAATCTCCTCCACGATGGCGCCGGCGGCGCGACCCACCGCGAGCATGGTGGAAGCGCCCACCAGGAACGGGAGGATGGAGCCCAGCAGCATGCCCACGATGACGTTCGGGTTGGTCAGCTCCAGGCTCATCTCCGCCATGCCATTGGCGAGGCGCGTGTGGTTGACCTCCAGGTTGAACGCGGAGAACAGCGCGATGACCGTGAGGGTCGCGGAACCGATGGCGAAGCCCTTGCCGATGGCCGCCGTGGTGTTGCCCACCGCGTCCAGTTCGTCGGTGATGGCGCGCACTTCCGGGCCCAGGCCGGACATCTCGGAGATGCCGCCCGCGTTGTCGGAGATGGGGCCGTACGCGTCCACCGTCATCACGACGGCCGTACCGCCCAGCATGCCCACCGCCGACAGCGCGATGCCGTACAGGCCGAGCGCGCGGTCCGCGATGTACGCCACCAGGGCGATGGTGGCCATGGAGATGCCCACGCTCTCCATGCCGACGGCGAGGCCGCGGATGAGGTTGGTGCCCGCGCCCGTGATGGAGGCCTCCGCGATGCGCTGCACCGGCGTGGACGACGTGTAGTAGTCCGTGACGAGGCCGATGATGGCGCCGCCGAAGGCACCCGCCGCCAGCGCGATGGTGATGTCCTGGGACAGGCCGAACACGTTCATCAGCACGAACGACAGGCCCACCAGGATGACCGGGGGCATGATCAGCGCGCTGCGCAGCACCTGCGCGGGGTTCATGTGCTTGAGCGCGCGGGCGATGAAGATGCTCAGCAGGCTGACCACCAGGCCGATGGCGGACAGCACCAGCGGGAGGATGACGCCAGCCAGCTTCGCGTTGGGCGTCGCGTTCGTGTCCACCACGAGGCGGGCGAGCTCCGTCGAGTTGGCGGTCAGCGCGATGGCCATGGCGGCGACGATGGCGGCCACCATGGACTCGTAGATGTCCGCGCCCATGCCGGCCACGTCGCCCACGTTGTCACCCACGTTGTCGGCGATGACGCCGGGGTTGCGCGGGTCGTCCTCGGGGATGTTCTCGATGACCTTGCCCGCGATGTCGGAGCCCACGTCCGCGGCCTTGGTGTAGATGCCGCCGCCCACGCGCGCGAAGAGCGCGATGGAGCTGGCGCCCACGGCGAACGAGTGGAGGATGGGGGACAGCTCCGGGCTGGAGCGGAACGCGTAGTAGACGACGCCCATGCCGATGAGGCCCAGGCCGGCGACGGCGAGGCCCATCACGGCGCCGCCATCCAGGGCGACGAGCAGCGCGTTCGGCTTGGAGCCGGTGCGCGCGGCCTGCGCGGTGCGCACGTTCGCGAACGTCGCGGCCTTCATGCCGATGTAGCCCGCGAGCAGCGACAGGAACGCGCCCGCCACGAAGCTCGCGCTGGCGATCGGGCCCAGCGCCAGGCCGATGATGATGGCGACGACCACGCAGTAGACCGCGAGCACCTTGTATTCGCGGACGAGGAACGCCATCGCGCCTTCGCGGATGTAGCCCGCGATGCGGTTCATCGTCGCGTCACCATCCGGGAGACCCTTGACGCGGAAGTAGAAGAACGCAGCGAAGAGCAGACCGACGGCGCCGATGACGCTCGGTGCGATCGCCCAGAATTCAGATTCGAGACTCGACAACTCCATCCGTTCCTCCAGAGCAGTCCCGGGGGCCCCTGACCGCTCACCCTGCGGATCGCTCGCATGCCGCGCGAAATGTGCGGAGGCCTATACGTGATTTCAGGGCAAGCGGGGAGCCTCCTCGGAGCAGTCGCCCCCACCGGGGTCCTTGACGCGGGAGGGCCCCCGGGCCCGCCAGGGGGACCGCCGGGGCCTGTTGAGTGAATCGAAGTACCTGGATTCACTGATGATTCACCGCGATTCAGGGGCCGCCGTGAGGGTCGGAGCGCCCCTTCGCCATGCCGGGGGTTGCTGTCTTTTCGCCCGGTGGGTGTGCCAGAAGCCGCGGCCATGGGCATTCGCTTGGGGCTCCTCGGGTTGTCCGGCGGGCGCTGCGGCTGGCCTGGGGCGCGGGCTTCGACCCGCCGGGCACGGTGGACTTCATCGTGCCCGGCAATCCCCGCGACCTGGAGGAGTTCACGGACGCGCGCTACGGCGGCTTCGCCAGACATACGCCCGACGGCCCGCGGAAAGTGCGTCCCCGCCCCGGCCGCGTCGTCGACTCAGTCGCTATAGCCCCAGTTGACGGAAGGCTGCGTGAGACAGCTACACCGCGTCTCATGCATCCTCACCCCGCGTCTCGAATTCCCTGGCGGGCCAGCGCCCTGGCCCTGCTCTGCATCAACGTGGCATGTGATTCATTGCCTGCCGCGGAGCCGCCTCCACCCTCGTCGCTCGCCACGTCCGAAGCCCGGCTGGACCCGCCGACGCAGTTCCGCGAAGTGGCCTTCGTGGGCACCGCCGCGTGTTCCAACGACTACAGCCGCATCGACAACTGTTACAACGCGGAGAACCCCCAGCGCCCCAGCATCTTCCGCGAGCTGTCGGCGGCGTGGCGCCCCTATCGCGACTCCAGCGCCACGCCGCTGTCCGTGCGCCCCTCGGCGCTCACCGGTGTGATGCAGCCGTTCCCTCCGTTCGAATACGACAACGGATGGAGCGCGCCGCGCACACCGGAGACCGCGGACGCGTCCCAGGCCATCCAGGTGATGCCCTTCAACCGGGGCAGCAACGACGGACGGCTCTTCGTGCGCGGCGGCTGCCGTGGCTGCGCCGAGGGCTCCACGCTCTACACCTTCCGGCCGGAGCTGCTGGGCCCGGACTTCCGCTACGACTTCGCCCAGAAGGGCACCCGCTACGTGCAGCCCACATGGCAGCCGGGGCTCCATCCCTTCGTCGCCTTCAACCCGATGCCCGGCTACAGCCGGCTCGCGGCGAAGAACAACAATGACTTTCCGGACATGCTCCACAGCACGCTGTGCGAGGACTCCGTGTCGTCGCTGAACGCGGGGGGCCGAGGCCGCAACCCGCTGGCGTGCCGGGCCCGCTACGAGTCCACTTCGCCGTGGGTTTCCGGGGACTGCTACGACATCTCCCTCGTCTACGGAATGGTTGCCTCCGACGGGAAGCGCTGGGAGCTGCGCTCGACGGCGCTCACCGTCTTCGTGCGCAATCCCAAGCTCGCGACGGCGGGTGACTCCGTGGGCGGCGGCGTCCAGAACTGGGGCCTCTGGGTCTACCCGCGCAACCCCGAAGGCGAGTCCAAGTCCCTGCCCACCTGGGACCTGCCGCCGTTCCGCCCGTTCAACGTCCACGACTCCAACTGGGGAGACATGAGCACCGGCTCCACGTACAGCGTCCCCGGGGCGCCGGACACCATCGACTGGATCCGGCTGTTCACGCAGAACGCCAGCTTCCAGTGCTACGTCCCCAAGAAGATCTTCGGCTTCACCTACTACGTCCGCAACACCGCCGCCACCGCACCCAAGTGGTGCCAGTTCTTCGACCGGCAGAGCTTCGCGGGTGACCTGAAGGTGGAGGACGACGAGGACGCCGTCATCGGCAATGGCTCCACCTGGAACGGCGTCATCGGAAACGGGCCGGATGAGAAGCACCTGGCGATGTTCGAGCCCGCGACCAGCGGCGATGGCCGGATGCTCATCCTGAACATGGGCGGCCTCTTCTACGCGTCCTCGGACGCCATCTGCCAGGCCGCGACCTGGAGTCACTTCAAGCCCATCAGCATGATGCCCATGGACCCCGCGGTGAACACCCGCTACGAGCTGGCCCGCTCGCAGGTCATCAACGGCCAGCCGCGCAACTTCCGCGACACGATGGGCAACCCCATCCCCTTCGGCGTGCGCAACCAGGGCGCGTACGCGTGGCTGGACCGCGAGGGCAAGAACCTGTTCTTCGCGGCGAAGAACAACCCCCATGACGGCTACTACGCGCGACAGGTGGTGAGGGAGGATCGCTCCGCGCCCGTCTCCTACCTCGATGCGCTGTGGAGCGAGCCCGCGTCCGACGCGGACCGGGCCCGCTTCAACCCGGACCGCGCGCCGGCGCAGGCCATCAGCGTGCTGGGGGCCTGGACGCACGGCAAGGCCGTCATCCTGGACAACGGCATGAGCATCACCGACCTGGGGGGCAACAGCGAGGACCGCTACCAGCGCACCTATTCCCTGCGCCTCTACGCGGGCGCGGACCTGTCCCTGTCGCCCAAGGGCAGCTCGCAGCTGTTCTCGTTCGAGAACCAGCTCAACACCTTCAATGCCTTGCGGCCCACGCTCCCGTTCGACGTGGTGTGGAACTTCCAATCCAACACCCAGCGCAACTCCGAGGTGGCCTTCGACGACTACCTCAACAAGCGCGCCTTCGTGGTGGCGCACATGAACGCGGCCATGCGCATGGACGTGTCTCCGGAAGGCCCGCTGCGCGCGGAGACCTTCCCGCAGGATGGCTTCATGCCCACCCGCAACGCGTGGGCCTACGTGCGCGGAGGCGACATCGCGGACTTCAAATTCATGCGCAATCCGCTGGCGCAGAACGCGGCCACGGGCAGCCCGCTGTTCGGCACGGATGGGCCGCAGCCCCCCGCCTCCGTGCGGCTGCGAGGCGGCGCGCGCATCGAACCGGTGGCCCTGGGCGGCGTCAGCGGCAAGGGCGTCTGGCTGGATGGCCGCAACGACTTCATGGACATGGGCTACCCGGTGGACGGCTCGCGCCGCGACTGGCTGTTCGGCATCTGGCTGGACTCCCGGATGGATCCGCCGTTCGTCCCCCGGCCCGGCGGCGTCTCACGCACGGTGCCTCGCACGCTGTTCTACTTCTCCGACAACTCATGGGTGGGCCTGGTGCAGGCCGTCGACGGCTACTCCAACACGTGGCACGAGCTCACCGGATACAACGGCCAGACGGGCTCCACGTTCACCGTCAACCTGGGTTCGCTGGTGCAGCCCGGCAAATACTTCCACTTCGGCATGAAGGTCTACACCCTCGCCGGGCAGCGGAAGCTCACGTTCTACATCAACGGCACGGCGCACTCGTCGCTGACCGTGGCGCCCTACGACGTGGGCTTCGACCCGATGTACAACTCCATGAATGGCTGGACGTGGATGACGGTCGGCGACCCGGGTCCCGACTTCGTCCGGGGCCAGACGCGGCTGCCCTTCCATGGCTGGGTGGACGAGCTGCGCATCTACGCGCTCTCCCCCGGGGATTCGGTGCGGCCCTGGGTGGAGGAGCTGCTGTGCAACCAGGCGCTGGGAACGACCGTGGACCTGACCTACCGCGCTTCGGAGGTGTACTCGCCGGTGCTGGAGACGCTGCGCTCACGTTCGTACCAATACCCGCTCTCGTCGGGCCGGGTTCTGTGTGAGCAGCTGCGGCTGCAGTCCTACGTGGAGCCGCTGGACTACCCGGCCCAGTCGGGCGAGCACCTGTGCATCGACCGTGTGCACAAGAACCCTCATTCCGTGCAGCAGTGGCGCGAGCGCTGTCTGCGGACGTCGATGATGGCCATGCCCCATCTGGAGGCCGATCTGCCTCGCCCGGACTCCAGCAGCAACGCCTTCTGTCAGTCGTGCCACACGTCCAGCGCGCCGCTCCCGGGCTTGCGGATGGGTGCCCTCACCGCGGGCGGCGTCAACCGCTACCAGGATCCACGCCGCCAGCCGATGAACGTTCCGGCGGTCCTGGGCGGAGCCGTGCCGCCCTGGCTGCTCGTGCGCATGGACCAGCCTGACGGCACCTTCACGCTGGATCACCACTTCGACTGGCTCGACGCGCCGTGAGCGCGGTGGGGCCTCCTTCCGCTCAGTCGTTCTTCGATGCATCCCGCGCGAGGAGGAGGTCCCGCAGCCGTGCCGTCTGGTCCGCGCTCCAGCCTTCGGGCCGCAGGAGCGCGGCCCAGCCGTCCACGTGCTCGGCGGTGTAGACGTGGCCGTGGCCGGCGGGCACCTCCATGCCCAGGGGCAGGTCCGCCGTCACCTGCCAGAACGTCACGAAGGGGATCCACACCATCTGCCCCAGGACGTCATCGCCTCGCGGCTCGCGCAGCCAGTCTGGCCGCTTCACCAGGAGGTGGGGACTCCACCAGATGATGGGGTCGGAGGGATGCAGCAGGTACAGCACGCGCGAGTCTCCCCACGGCGCGGTCGCGGGAGGAATGTTCGTCCCCGGCCGGCGGCTGAAGCGGACGATGCGGCCCTGCCGGTAGATGGGCTCCACTTCGGGGCTGCCCGGATCCCGGTGGTCGGTGAACGCGCGATACAGGGTGTTGAAGTTGGGCGGCCCCACGAAGAGTACTCCGTCGGTGCGGTTGGCCAGGTCCCGCTCGCCGCTGAATGCCGTCTCCCCGCCGTAGGAGCCCAGGCTCTCTCCGAACACGAGCAGCTTCGGGCGTTTGCCGGGAGGAAGCCGCGACCAGCGCTCATGGACTTCGTCGAAGAGCGCCCGGCCTGATTCCCGCGCCCGCGCTTGATCCACCAGGACGGAGAGCCACGACCACAGATGCGAGTACTGCATGGCGACGATCGCGGAGTCACCACCGGTCATGTACTCGAACGCGTCCACGGCCTCCGGCACCACCCAGCCACTGCCCGTGGTCGTCACCACCAGCAGGTACGCGCGGTCGAAGCCGCCAGCCCGCTCCAGGTCGTCGACCGCGAGCGCCGCGCGGGCCTCCGCATCCGGCGCGGAGGCGTAGCCCGCGTACGCGCGAATGGGCTCCTTCACCGCCGTGCCATGGAAGCGGGAGAGCTCTTCGACCGAAGGCCCGCGTCCGATGAAGTTGCGCCCTTCCCTTCCCAGGGAGTCCCACGGGATGCGCGAGCCCGCGCCTCCGGAGCGCAACGCGGTGCTCGGCGGGACCACGCCTTCGTCGGTCATCGTGTCCTGCACCTCCAGGGTTCGGTCCGCCGCTGCGATGAGCCCGTCCCAGAGCAAGCCGCTGGCCACCAGCGCGGTGAGCACCACCACGGCCAGTCCGCTCGTCGCCCGGGCCGCGCGAGGCCCGATGTGTCGTGCGAGCCGCGTGGCCAACGCGCGGGACACGCCCCGCAGGCCACGCCCCACGGCGATGATCACGAAGAAGAAAACCGCCGCGACGAAGGGAGCGAGCAGATATCCCGCGCGGCCCGGTGAGGGCATGCCCATGAGCTCCCGCAGGCGCTGTTGCCAATGCCAGCCGAGCACCAGCGCGCCCGCCAGCGCCACGGCGGCCACGATGAAGAAGCCCTGCCATGCGCGACGACCGGGCGTCCTCGCGGGGCGGTCCGCGAACTCGCGCCACAGCCAGGCACCCAGGCACCCGAGCCCATAACCGATGGCCGCGCTGAGGCCGCTGACGAAGCCCTGGAACGGCCCGCTGCGCGGCAACAGGGACGGAGTGAAAGCCAGACAGGCGAAGAGGAGCGCCACCCAGGCCCCCGGCAAGGTGTAGCGGAGCCAGCGAGGCCAGGCCCTGCTGGCACGTCTGGCATGGCTCGCTGCGACAGGTTGCTCGGCGTGGGTGAGGAAGTGCTCCATTCGAACTCCCCTCGGGTGCGCCGGCTCTCCAGAACGCACTCCAAAGGGTAGGCCCCATGACCGCTCCCCGGCAGCGTGCGCACGCCGTGCCGGCTCCGCGACTGCCAATGGGTTCAGCCGCCAGGTGGGCCCACTCGCACTCGCGGCGACGTGCCTGATAGCCTCACCGGATGCTTCCCCGCGCCCTTGCTCCCATCCTCTTCGGTGCCTCGGTCCTGTGGCCGCTGCATGCGCTCGCATGCATCAATTCGATGGACACCGCGGCGAGGGACTTCAATCTGCCCTTTTGGGGCGAGCTGTTCCTCTGGACCGTGGGCGCGGTGGTCATGAACCGCGTCGTCGTCCACAACGTCTGGGCACCGACCGTGAAGGGACAGCCCCAGCCGACGGCCGCGCGGCGGAACTTCTTCCGGGTCGTCGGTGTCGCACTCGTCCTGTTGCTGGCTGCATCCTGGGTGGGCGGAAGTTTCATGGACGTCAGCAATTGGGCTCTCTCCCATTGCGCGATGAGCATTCCCGGGGTCGCCGTGCTGGTGGCCAGCCCCATCCTGCTCTTCGTCCTGCAAGCCCTCTTCTTCCACGGACCGGGCCGGCGGTTTTGTGGCACGAAACGCAAGGCCATCATGAGCCTGGTGCTCACGTCGGCCGTACTGGTGCTGGGGTTGGGGATGGCCCGAGAGTCCATCATCTTCCCGGAGCTCCTCTGCCACAACGTACGGCTCAGCTACTGGTCCTCCTCCTACTACTGAGCGACCCTCGTGGCGTTGCGCGTCCCTACCCTCGGCACCCTGGCCGGCGTCGCGCTCGTCGTGGCCATGGCCGGTGGTGGCTACGTGCTTGTCCGCGACGCGGACGTGCTGGCGTTGCGCCTCCAGACGCGCGTGCTCGCCCCCACGAAACACTCACCGTCGACGCCACGGGAGGCCGTGGAGCATTTCCAGTGCAATCGCTGTCACGTCGTCCCCGGGCTCGAACCGGTGTCCGCGCGTCTGAGCGAGAACTGCGTCACGTGCCACCAGGCCATCAGCGCCGGACGGATGGACCCCTGGTACAAGCAGGCGGAGGTCGAGCGATGGAAGAGACACATCACCCACCTGGTGAGGACCCCGGACCTCGGCTCGCTGAGCCAGCGGGTCAAGCGCGAGTGGCTCGTCTCCTGGCTCCAGGCGCCGCACGTGGTGAGGCCGCTCTACGGCGCCACCATGCCCCGGATGAAGGTGGGCCCGAAGGACGCGGAGCTGCTCGCGGACTACTTCGCGGTGACCGAGCAGGAGTCGGAGGAACCCGCGCGAGGTGATGTGGAGGCGGGCCGGGCGCTCTACGCGGCGCACCCATGCGCGAGCTGTCACTACCGGGGGGACTTCCCGCTCGCGTCCCTGCGCTACGGCGCGCCGGAGTTCCACAGCGACTCGTCCCGGAGGCGGGCCCCGGATCTGGTCCACGTGCGCGACCGCATGTCCCTGGCGCAGCTGCGGAACTGGCTGACGGATCCGCACCGCATCCTCCCTGACACGGAGATGCCCGCCTTCTCGTTCACGCCCAAGCAGGTCGAGGATCTGGCGGCCTTCCTGCGCGAGCCCCTGCCGAAGGTGGCGGCAGCGCCAGTCCCCCGCTACCAACCCCGGAGGCTGGATCGCGAGGTCCATTATCCGGAGGTGGCGCAAAAGCTCTCACGGCACCTCTGCTTCCACTGCCACTCCGACATGCGGCGGCCCGGAGATCAGGGGCCTGGGAACACGGGCGGGTTCGGCTACGACGGTGCCTCGCTCGACATGGCCACGCGGGCCGGCATCGTCCGGGGCATCCAACGCGACGGCCAGTTTCGCGGGCTCCCGGATCGACTGGAGGACGGGACGCCACGGCTGGTGGCCGCGCTGCTCGCACGGCAGGGGGAGCTGGACGGGCACTTCCAGCCGGGAGTGCTGGGCATGCCCCTGGGCCTGCCGCCCATTCCCGAAGAGGAGATCGATCTCATCTTCACGTGGATTGAACAGGGCGCGCCCGAATAGCTCGAGAGCGGATTCGCACCCCGCCTCTGAGTATTCCCCCTTGGCTCGCTTTCCATGGACTACCCTGGCCATGGGGATGAACCCGGGGGAGAGGTACGGCGCTTGAGCATTCGGAATGTCATCGTCATCGGAGGCACGGGCGACATCGGGCGCGCCGTCGTCCACAAGCTGCGCGCGGAGGGCCTGCGCGTGGTGTGCGCCGCGAGTGACGTGACGACGGAGACGCCGGACTGCCTGCACGTGGATGTCACGCGCGAGGACTCCGTGGTGGCGCTGTTCAAGCGGGCGGAGGCGGAGACGGGCCCCATCGAGGTCCTCGTCAACTGCGCGGGCGTCGGAGTCTTCACGCCGCTCCACGAGACGTCCCTCGATGACTGGAACCGGATGATGGACGTGAACCTCACGGGCACGTTCCTGTGCGCGCGCGAGGCCTTCCGGCGAATGAAGCCCCGAGGCGGCGGGCGGATCATCCACATCGGGTCCGTGAGCGACCACCTCACGCTGCCCATGAACGGGGCCTACGCCGCGACGAAGCATGGCGTCCGTGGATTGACTGGCGTCCTGAACGAGGAGGGCAAGGCGTTCGGCATCCGCGCCACCCTGCTGTCGCTCGGCGCCGTGTACACCGCCTTCTGGAAGTCGCGGCCGGAGTTCAGTCCGGCCGACATGCTCGCCGTGGAGGACGTGGCCCAGTGCATCTGGGAGGTCGCGATCAAACCCCCGAACGTGCGGGTCGACGAAGTGCGCCTCGTCCCGCCGCAGGGGGTGCTCTGATGGAGACGCAGCCGAAGTCACCTGTCGCCGTCGTCACCGGGGCCAGCCGGGGGATTGGAGCGGCCATCGCCACCCTGCTGGCCCGGAACGGGTTCGAGGTGGTCCTGGTGTCCCGCGATGCCGCCGCGCTGGAGCAACTCCAGAACCAGCTGCTCCAGGCCGGGGGCCGCGCGTGGCCGCTGGCCTGCGACGTCGCGAACAGGGACGAGGTGGAGTCAGCGCTCGGCCGGCTCGAAGCGAAGGTGGGCGTGCCCCAAGTGCTCGTGAACAACGCGGGCCTGGGCGGGCCGTTTCATCGCGCGGACGAGGTGAGCGTCGCCGAGTGGGATCTGCTGTTCGGCGTGAACGTGGAGGGCGTGCGCAACCTGTGTCAGTGGGCGCTGCCGCGAATGAAGGCGGAAGGCCATGGGCGCATCGTGAACGTCGCGTCCATCATGGGTCTCTTCGGTGGCGCCCAGTCGTCCACCTACGCGGCCACCAAGCACGCGCTCGTGGGCTACTCGAAGGCCATCGCCGCGGAGTGGGGAGCCTACGGCATCACCTGCAACGCGGTCTGTCCCGGCTACATCGAGACGGACATGCTGGCGAAGGCACCTCCTGCCTCACGCCAGCGATTGCAGGAGCGAATCCCGGCGAAGCGCTTCGGAACGCCCGAAGAGGTGGCAGGTCTGGTGGCGTTCCTCGCGGGACCCGCTGGCGGCTACGTCAACGGGAGCGCCCTGGTGATGGACGGTGGGCTGTCATCCCATCTGGCGTCAGACCTGCCGTCGTTCTGAGCCTGGAAGCAACACCTGCTCCAGCAGCACGCGCAGCTCCTGCTCCAGCCCCGGCACCGAGGCGCCGCGAAGGTTGCCGCCGCCCCGGAAGAGGGACAGGCCTTCGAAGAGGGCGACCAGCAGCGCCGCTCTCCGGCCCCTGCGTGCCGGGGTGAGGTCGGGTGACAGCTCCCGAAGCAGCTCCACGACGCCCGCGCGATAGCCGGCGTAGAAGACCGTGAGGGTGTCGGCGACCATGGTGTCCCTCGCGGCCATTGCCCACAGCTCCGCGAAGAACTGGCAGGCGTGCGGTGAGTCCTGGTCCTCCAGGATGGCATCCACGGCGAGCCGGAGCCGCTGCGCCGGTTCGCTGCCTCCACCCGCCATCCGCTCGCGGACCCGCTGGAGGGCCTGCTCCAGGTAGCGCGCCAGCAGTGCCCGCACCACGTCCTGCTTGGTGGGGAAGTAGTACTGGAGATTCCCCAGGCTCACGCCCGCGCGCTGGGCCACGACGCGCAAGCTGAGTCCCGCGTAGCCATCGCCGGCCAGGACCTCCATGGTCGCGTCGAGGATGCGCTCCACGCGCTCGGTGCCCTTGGCATGCACCGCGGTTCCCTTCCGGGGGCTCGGCGAGGGGAGTGTCCCAGGAGCCTTCGTGCTCGAGCTGCGGGCCATCACGCCGCCTCGCGCGCCAGACGCTCGTCGATCCGGACCTCGACGCCGCAGGCACGCAGGGTGGCCAGCGTCTCGTCGGGCCGGGGCTCATGCTCCGGGAACCACACGCCTGGGGGTGGCGGCGGCGCTCCATCCAGTCCCAGGAGCCGCTCAGCGCCCAGCAACGCGCCGACGGCGGTGAGGTGGGCCTGTCCCAGGGGATCCACGACTTCGATGCGGACGTGCCCCCGCTCGCCCTCCACATCCGCCACCCACGCGGCTTCGCCCCCGGTGTTGCTGCCGGTGAGCAGCATCCGTCGCAGAGGCGTCCAGCGGGGGTGCTGGAGCAGCCGGAGGATCCCCAGCCGCTGGAGCGCGACGAGCGTCCACGTCGCGAAGCCCGAGTCGAAGCCCAGCCGTGTCGTCACCGTCCGCGCGCCCAGCACGCGGGGCAGCGTCGCCTGTTCGGGCGTGTCGAGCCGGAAGACGCGGGTGTGGCGTCCGTCGGAGAACCGCACCCGCCGACCGTCCGTCAGCGGAAGCACCTGCCGCTCCTGTCCGTCCTCCGTCACCTCGAAGGACAGGCCCAGGCGGTCCATGTACTCCAACGAGTCCGGCCCCGCCTGATCCGCGAGCGCGAAGCGGATGGCCACCTCCACACGCTCCGGGCGCCCCACCGTCCGCGCCGCCAACGCCACGAGGCGAGGAACCAGTCCCGCCATCCAAGCGGACCCGAGCAACACCGGCGCGCCCGGCGTCGCACCGGAGAGCCGCAGCACCGTGGCCTTCAGCCGGGAAGTCCACCGGGTGATGTCCAGCACGGGCACCCCGCCACGCGACGCCGCCAGCAGCAGCGTGTCCTCCGGGTCATTGACCAGGGACAGCACGGCCCGGGGCTTCCCGCCCAGCGCCGCCAACGCCTGAGGCGAGCGGACATCCAGAGCAACGCCCTCGGCCCGTCCCAGACGCGCGGCCAGCTCCCTGGCGGGCGCATCCCGGCGCCCCGCGATGAGCAGCGGCAGGTCCGGGTGACGCTCCCTCAGCAACAAGGCGAGCTGCGCCCCCACCACCCCATAGCCCCCCACCAGCACGACACGACCGTCCGACTCCATGGCGACTCCCTTTCGTGACCCACCACGGATATAGGTCGATTGACCTATTTTTTCACGACATTCGATTTCGCGCGGGTGGTTGATTCGACCGCCGCGCACCCGCCATCGTGGGGACACCATGAGCTTGACGATGCTGAGCTTCCTGCTGGCGGTCTTCACGGGAGGCCCTGCCCTTTTTCTGAGTGTCCTCTCCCACTACCGCCGCCTGACCGTGCGGCTGGAGCAGCACGGGCTGCGCGCCCAGGGCCAGGTGGTCAGGGTCAACGAGGGCCGGGGCAAACCGAGCACCGTCTACTATGCCTTCCGTCCGCCGGAGGGCCCGGAGCTCAGCGGCAAGTTCGATGAGGCGACCTCGGTGGCCTCCAAGCGGCTCCCGGGCTCCCCCGTCGACATCCTCTACCTGGCGGAAGCGCCGGAACAACACATGGCCGTGGGCATGGGCTTCACCCGGGGGCTCTACCTTCTGGTAGCGGTCCCCCTCGTGGGCGTTGCCATCACCGGCGTCCTGAGCGTGCTGCACGCCTACTTCACCCAACCGAAGTAGGCACCCGCGCAGGAGCGGTGGACCGGAGTGACTCCGACAGGAACCGAACCTGTGGCCTGACAGTCCTTGCCGTGCTGTCATGGATTGACATGACAGCCGCTAATGCCTTCCGCTTTGCCACGAGCACCGCTGCACTCCTCGCACTCGTCGGATGCGGGTCTGCCACCATCGGAGGAGGCGGAGGAGGAGGCAGCCCTGCACGAGCGAAATGGGTCGGATCGGTCGTCAGGACGCCGGACGGCGGTCAAATGCGGACGACCATCTACTATGGACCCTGGCAGTGCAGCGCTGCGTTCCTGTCACGGTGCGAGTCGAAATGCGCGGCGCAGGGACTCCCCCTCATGGGCTGCATGTAGCTGGCCGACATCAAGGGCGACTGGCAGGGACGTTACTTCTTCATGCCCGCGGAGGCCGGGGGCCGCTTGGCCATTACCCACTGCTGCTGCGACTATCCGAAGGTGACGGATCTGCAGCGACGCCGCGACAAGTGGGACAACGTGAGGGAGCGCTTCAGGGACGAATGGAGCACCGAGTTCGGCCCCTGGCCCATGACCAGCAAGGGGAAGAGTTGGCCTGGGCACCACATCTTCGACCTTGCCCACGGCGGGCCGCCAACAGCGTCCGGTAACGTGGTTCCCGTCCCTGGGGACGTGCACCAGATCTTCAACGACGAGTACGCCGCCTGCTACGCGCTCGGTGGGAAGTGGCTGACGCCCGGTCCCGAGCGTCCCTACGTGGATTGAGGACGCCCCTATGTCCATGGACAGCCTGCTGGCCGAGTTCTCCCGGCTGCATTTCCCCAACCCGCCCGCGACGTCCGCTCAACTTGCCGCCTTCGAGGCGCGCGTCGGCTGGAAGCTGGACGAGGAGTTACGCGCCTTCTACCTGCACTCCAACGGCGGCAGCCTCTTCAAGCCGATACCCAACGCAAAGTATTGCATCCTGTCGCTGGACGAAATCGAGCGGGCCCGCATCGCCATCCGCGGCAGAGACCAAGACGGCGCGGGCCCCGCCTCGCATTTCACGCTGGTGGACATGCAGGACACCAACTTCGTCGTCGTGGACGTGGCGAAGCGGGAGGCCAGACGCTATCCGCTGCTCGACGCCTTTCACGAAACGTATCCGGAGGAAGTCCCGCGCATCGCCGCGTCCTTCGAGGAGTTTCTCGAAAGAGCGCTGCACAGCGGTAACCGTGCCTTCTGGCTGAGCAAATGAACAGGCGAGAACAACGTCCGTGTCCAGGCGTGCGAAGACGACGCCCTGTCCGAAGGTCATCACCCGATTGAATAAATAGATCGATTCCACGTCAGGGGGTCATTCCACCGAGAGGCCCCCATGCGCAGGAAGCTCGCCGCCCTCCTCCCGCTGTGTCTGTTGGCCATCGGCTGTGAGAACTCACAGCACGCGCAACGGCTGGAGCGGCGCGAAGCCATCCGTGAGGCCCATCTGCGGAATCTCCGCGGCGCCGCGACCGGCTTCGAGGACACCCACTGGAGCATGAGCCCCGATGAGGTGCGGGCTCGCTACCCCGAGGCGGTCATCGTGGATGGCGGCGGACTCGAACTTCAGTCGGAGCACTGGGACATGCCCGCGACAATTCGCTTCTCCTTCGACCAGGAGAAGCTCGCGGCGGTGACCCTCTACCTTGGCCCCCAGGGAGATCTCCGCGAGGCCCACCGCAGCGTCGCGAGCATGCTCCAAACGAAGTTCGGCGAGCCGGATGAAACCCGGGATTCGGCGGAGGAGGCCGCCCGTCAGAGGGCCGTGTTGAGTGCGCTCGCCGGCCTCGCCTTCGTCGCCGAAACCATCCAGGCGGTCCAGGAGCGGCGGCCCCCGGACGCCTCATCCCTGGAGCAGATGAACGAGCGGGCACTGATGGCCGCCGAGGACGCCTACTGGGATACCCGGGAGTACACCCTGCACAGCCGTTGGAACACCTCCGCGACGGAGGTCCATCTCCTCGGAAGACGGGTCGGGGATCGGCAGAGCCTGGCCCTCTCGTACGTGAGCACGGTGCTGCGGGCAGGCTCCATCTAGGGTCCCCAGTAGAACCCGGTCCCATCCTCGGTGGCGCTCCACAGCTCGTCCGACGACAGCCCCTTGAGGGTCGTGAAGCCCTGGGTGCCGAAGAGGAAGTCCTGCCACGCCACTCCGTCGAAGCGGACGAGGTCGTCCGAGTCCAGGTGCGCGAAGACGACGCCCTGTCCGAAGGACACCACGTCCAGCAGATCAGGCGCGACGCCACCATCCACGTAGATGGGATACGTCGGCTTCGTGCTCCAGGTGCCCGCCGCACGCTCCAGGAACAGCCCCTGGGCTCCGCCCGCGTAGGCCAGGCCCGGCGCCACCACGTGCACGGCCTGCAGAGCGTCCTGTCCCGAGATCAACTGCGGCAGCGGCTCCCGCAGCCACGGACCTCCATCCGCGTTGACGTGGTAGGCGACGGGCCCTTTGCCGTTGGTGCCCACGGTGATGAGCGTTCGAGGGTCGAGGCCATGGATGGAGCGCAAGTCCGCGTCCACGTGCGCCACCCGCTGGGGCTCCGCCGGATAGTCCCAGCGGAGGATGTCCCCGGTCTCACTCACCGCGTAGAGCGTCGTGCCTCCGTCCGCCTCGAAGCCCACGAGGTCCTGGATGGCCGCCCCGCCCCCGTCAAAGGACGTCAGCGTGCAGGGCTCCTCGGCGACAAGCGACCGCGTGGCGAGCTGCCCCATCCAGGAGCCCATGAACACACGCCCGTCGCTCGGCCGCGCCCACGCGGTGGACCAGGCTCCGTGGCAGTCGGTGAATGGCTGTACGTCAAAGCCACCATCGGCCTGCCGACGAACGTGGGCGAGCACGTCGTTGTTGTCGCTCACGAGCCAGGCCTGACCGCGCGCATGGGGAGCCACGTCCCGGAAGGTCGCTAGAGGGAAGCGCTCGGTCGTCCTCCATTTGACGCCTTCACAGACGGGCACCGGGTCCTGGCGGCCGTCACAGTTGTTGTCCAGGAAGTCGCAGCGCTCCTCCCCCCCCGGGGAGATGGAGACGGAGTGATCGTCACAGTCCGTCCCCCGGGTGGCGGTGCTCACGTAGCCATCCCCGTCATCATCCCGAGCACTCAACGTCAGCTCGACGCTGGCGGTGTCCTCCTCCGGAACCTCCACCTGCGAGGAAGCAGTGGCCACCTCCTGCCCCGCGCACGAGCGCTCGCGGGCGGAGGCTGTCACCTTCACCGTGTCGCTCCACCCGGTGCGACGAACGAAGCCTGTCTCGCCCGCTCCCTCGGGCACCGACAGCTCGAAGGTCCTGGAGGCATCCTCCGCGTCCACCACTCGCAGCGTGACGCAGCCAGGACGGAAGCCGTCGTAGGTCAGCCGCACCTGGACATGGCAGGGATGGCTCGCGTCGCATCCGCTGGGGCGCTCCCCTTCGAGCTCCTCGATGTCCGGCACCGTGCAGGTGATGCAGAGCAACCCGAGTCCCACGGCCACGGCGCGCTTCATGGAGTGACCTCCGTCCGCGGCGACGGTGAATCGCCTGTGAGCAGCCAGGTGATGGCAGCGCCGGCCGCGGCGGTGACGGCCGCGCCCAGCAGGATGTTGGCCGCGAGCGCCTGTCCCCGTGCGCTGTCCAGGTGCGCGGTCCGGTCGCTGTAGAAGTCATCCTCGCGCGCGGCGTTCACGTTGCTCCGCGACTGGAGGCCCACGTAGCCCCCAATGCCCCCGAGCACCACGCCTCCACCCAGCAAGGCCAGCGGAAGAACCGGCGTGCGGCGCACCTCCTCCCGCGCCGGTGCCGGCACGAGTCCAGGTGACAGAGCGGGCTCCGGCTGCACATCCGCTATCGCGACCGGCGCGTCCGGAGGCGGCCGGGGGTTGCGCGCCAGCTCCCGCTGCACGTTCCGGCGCACCTCCTCGAAGTCGCGTGACACCTTGGGGGACACCTTCACCGGAAGGCTCGCATCGGGCAGCAGCGACAATCCCTCCTTGAAGGCGGCCAGTGACTCCTGACGACGCCCCAGGTCCGCGAGCACGATGCCCCGGAGGATGGCCACCCTGCCCCGCTCTCCACCGTCACTCGCCGCGGCCTTCGCCGAGTCGAGCTGCTCGAGCGAATGCTCGTAGTCGAGCTCCTCGTAGGCCCGGGACGCGGCGGACATCCGGGCCTGGAAGTCAGGGCCCGGGGAGACCACGGGCTGGCCCCAAGCGGGCGACGC
This sequence comes from Corallococcus exiguus, assembly GCF_009909105.1. NCBI lineage: Bacteria > Pseudomonadati > Myxococcota > Myxococcia > Myxococcales > Myxococcaceae > Corallococcus > Corallococcus exiguus. The sequence continues at coordinate 810,344 of NZ_JAAAPK010000002.1, read as the reverse complement.
CAGCATCAACGAGACGCCGAGCACGATTCGCAGGTCCATGGGAACGGAAGATACCACCCGACTCCAGGCCCGGAGTTCCGTGCCGTGCTGTTTTGATTCCACGGAGTGTTTGGCATTGGAACTGGAACCCCCGTCTGGAAGGTGCGTGGCCCCTTCACGCCCTGGGCCTGAAAAGGCCGTGGAAATGGTGGGGGAATATGCGCGGCACGGGACGTAACAGCACGGGGCGCAACACACCGTTGTTCTTCCTCGCCCCTTCCGGAGTCGTCCCATGCGCTTCACCTCGTCCGCCGCCCTCCTGTTCGCCGCCTCGCTCGTCACCGCCTGTGGCGGTCCGCTGGAGGAAGAGACCCCGTCGCCAGGGCAGGAGGCGGAGGTTGGCGGCACCCGCGAGGCGCTGGGCATCACCCTCCCCCCGGTCCTCCCGTGCCTGACCAGCAGCACCGTGCTGGCGCAGCCGGACGGCGAAACGGTTCCCTACGTCTGGAACTGCCGCAAGACGGGCTACGTCCCCGTCTACGCGACGTCCAATGACGCCACGTACGGGCAGCCTTCGTGCACGGACCGCTTCGTGGTCGACGTGACGAACATCGGGGGCAGGCCGTCCCGCGCCTACGTGGAGGCCGTCCCGGCGACGGCGCCCACCACCCAGTCCGCCTGCAACGCCTTCTTCGTTTCCGGAGACGCCTGGGGAATCGTCAGCACCACGTGGCAATCGATTGGCACGGTGAGCGGCTCGGGCGTCTGGACTCCGCCGATCTTCGGGCTTCCGGGCTCCTGCAAGCTGCGCTTCTACGTCCCCGACAGCTCGGGCTCGGTCTACACCAAGGTGCGGGTGACCGGCATCGCGACGCAGAACGGCTCGACCCGGATCCGCGTGCGCGCGGGCGCGGAGGTCTTCGAAGGCAACCCCTGCTGAAGTGAACACCTTCCGGATGTGCAATGTTTGCACATCCGAACTCGCGCGCGACCGTGCAGACCTTGCATGCACGGCAAGGTTTGCACACGTCCACGAAACCGTGTTGCCAGCGCGAATTTCCGACAGCTCCAGCGTTCATGTGATTGCGGGGGACGCGTTGGGGCGCCTCCGTGAAGCCGCCTGAACGCGGGGAGCGACGGACACATGGTGAAGACCTGGAGGCGCGCGTTGTTGGGCGCGGTGATGTTGACGGCCGCGGGCGCGAGCGCGGAGCCGCCGCCCAGCAACAGCGCGCAGGGCACGCAACTGCACGGCACGGGGCGCTTCGAATCCATCAACATCCCGCTGGCGACCGTGGAGGTGCCAGAGCCCCCCGCTGGCGTGACGTGCGCGCCGGCCAAGGCGTTGACGTTGAACGGCCGGGTCATCACGGCGCAGGGCTGCTCGGGCGGAAATCCTCCCGTGGCGGCGCGGTTCCTGGAGGGACCGTCGCTGGTGAACACGACGTTCCAGGCGCCGTTCGAGGGCCGCACGGTGAAGCTCGTCATCGCGGAGGCCCGCTGTCACGAGGACATCACGCCGCCCACGGCGGAGTGCACTCCTGAAAACCTCTACGCGGGCAAGGCGCGCTGGGAGTACCGCGTGACGGCGTCCACGGAGGACAAGCGGCCCGAGCCGCTGTGTCCCACCGGCAGCGGCTTCGCGATTCCCGTGCCCCACGCCTGGTCCGCGGGCGGCGACCTGATCCGCAACCCGGACTACTTCACCTTCGCGTGCGCGCCGAAGAACGAGGGCTCCGCGTCCCAGCCGTTCTTCGTGGGAGGCGGCGTCATCGCCAAGTGCGTCGACTGGGGATATCCGCCCTGGGCCACGGAGTACCCGGAGGGCCAGGCGCTCGCGTACCACCAGCTGTGCACACGCATGGCCCGGGCGGACTACTGCGGCGAGGGCCGCAGCAACACGCTGGACGGGACGCCCATCTCCTTCCGGGGGCCGCAGGCCGCGGTGGCGATGAGCCCCGGCGGACGCCTGCCCAAGACGGTGGGCACCGAGGGCTACGCGCTGGAAGCCATCTGGGAGATGAGCGATTGCGGCGAGGTCCGTCCCCTGTGTCTGGGCAAGGCGCGCTGGGACACGCTGTCACTGGAGGCCACGTGCGTGAACCGCGCGGTCATGCAGCCCAGCCGGATGGTGCGGTCCTGCGAGGACTTCAACGTGGCGAACATGGGCACGGCCACGATGCTCGTGTCCTACTCGCTCTTCATCGACCGGGCGCTGGTGGGATTCAAGAGCGGGGAGACGGGCTACCTGACGACGACCGCGGTGACGGTGGACCTCCAGGAGCATCCCGGTGGCGCGGACGTGTCCGGGTACTCCCCGGACCTGGATGGCAACGGGGTGGCGGATGCGTCGTCGTACGGCGCGCTGCGCATGGAGGGGCCCCTGCTCACCCCGAAGCTGCCCGCGAACATCCGCAAGCGCATGGGGACCCTCATCAAGCCGCTGTACCGCTGCGCCAACACCCATGGGCGCTACCTGCTGACCGACACGGCCACGTGTGACGGCGCCTCCGGCTACTCGCTCAAGATGGTGAACGGGGACCAGGGCATCGAGGGCTTCCTGTACAGCGCCGTGGACAGCGACAGCCCGGGGCAGCGGCGGCCACTGAAGCTGTGGAAGCACGCGCAGCTGGTGGGCGTCTTCGCCACGTCCACGCAGGCCCCGGCCGGGTTCGTCCACGTCCGGGACCTGGGCTTCCTGCCCGCGGTGGGCCAGCTGCCGGGCCGCGACCTCTGATTTCAGTAGAACGCACAGAAGCCCCGCACCGAACTGGCGCGGCCCCGGACAGCAGCCCGACAAGCCCGCCCCGAGCAAGGCCATCGTGGCGATGCCCGCGGGAATCCACCTGCGTCTCATGACCGGGACCTCTGAAGAGAACAGCAACACGCTCGGGGGATAGACCCTGGGGTCACCCCCGCCCGTTCATACGCGCGGACCGTCGAGAGGTTTTATCCGTGCCGAGAGCCTGCGTGAGCGGCCTGTTGGGGACCCTGATCCTGCTGTGCGCCAGCCCCGCCCTGGCGGAGGAGGTGGCGTGGGGGAAACCGGTGCAGGGAGTGCGGCTCGGCCTGGCCATCGTCCCGAGCAGCGGCCCACTGCCCACCGAGTTGGAGCTCGAGGTCCTGGCGCACAACGCGACCTCCGGCCCCCAGCAGCTCCCCGCCCAGGCCTGCGGCACCGTGCGCTGGACGGCCTTCACCCTGCTTCATCTGCGCACCGCCAACGGGCGCGTCTTCCGCTTCCCCATCGGGGAGCGCGTCGACCTCGCCAATCTCCATCCCCATGGGCCGGTGAACCTTGCGCCGGGTGAGACACTCCGCGAGCGCTTCTCCCTGAAGCATGTCGTCGCGAGGCCGACGGAGCACGCCGGAGACGCGGAACCGTGGGCGCTCCTGGAGGCACCGCAGCATGTGGAGCTGTGGGTGGAGTTCGTGGGTGGCTCCGGAGGTCCTCGCCCCCGGAGTGGCCACCTGAAGCACCGCCTGGGTCTGCCCGCCACGAATGTGCCCGTGCGGGAAGGCCGCTGCGTGTCCCGGATCGCCGCGGGGGGCAGCGCGGCCTGTGCGCTGCTTCGCGACGGCACGCCGTGGTGCTGGGGCGCCAACCCGCCTGGAGCGCACGAAGCCGGGGAGCGGGGGCCTTCACCGCTGCGGCTGCTGGCTGGAAGTGCCGTCGCACTGGGCATGGCAAACGGCATCGCGTGCGTGAGGACCGCCACCGGCGCGGCGTACTGCGCGGGAGGCACCCTTGACGCGTCTGAAACAGATTACGAAGAGCCGGGCGGACATCCCGTGCGCGTCCGGCACCTGGAGGGTGGCACGGAGCTGAATGGAACGCAGTGCGTCCGGCTGACCGATGGATCCCTGGCGTGCTGGGGGGCCAACGCGAGCAGCCAACCCGGCACGGGAGATGACACACCGGTCCGGGTCCCCAAGCTCCCAATGGAGGCGGTCTCCGTCGCCGCGGGGACGAGCCACACGTGCGCGGCCCTGCGCGACGGCTCCCTGTGGTGTTGGGGGCGCAGCGAATACGGCGCACTGGGACTGGGAGAGGTCCGCTCCCGCACCGAGCCCACTCCCATCCCTGGAATGAACGACGTGGTGCGCGTGGCGGCGGGCTACCAGAAGACGTGCGCCTGGAAGAAGGATGGCTCGCTCTGGTGCTTCGGAGACCTGCTGATGGATGCGCCCTCCCCAGCGCTCGCCAGGGTGCCGGTGGAGATGAAGGAGCTGGGCCACCCTGTCGAGGAGGTGGTGTTTGGCTTTCGCCACACCTGCGCGCGCACCGCGGGGAACGTCTTCTGCTGGGGCGAGAACACGGAAGGCCAGAGCGGGGGATCCGAACTTCGTGCGCTGATGTCTCCCGTGCGCATACCGGGGCTGACAGGTCAGGCCGTCGCGCTGGCCGCCGGAGACGCGTTCACCTGCGCCATCACCGCTGAAGGCTCCGCCTGGTGCTGGGGCCGCGGCTCCGAAGGACAGCTCGGAACGAAGCGCAAGAACTCCAGCGCGCGCCCCATGCGCGTCCAACTGCCCTGCCCGGACTGACACGACAAAGACATCTCCGGTTCACGGTGTCCGTGGCCGGGCCCGTGTCGGCCGAAAGGCCCAGTGGGGCAGCCTGCGCAGCGAGCTCGGGTGGGCCTTCTGTGGCGGGAGCGCAGTGTCGCAGCGGACAGGACGCGAGCGCGCCCTGCACGACGGGCCCTTCCCCCATCCCCGTCCGCGAGAGGCTCCGGCGGAAGGAGGAAAGGGAATGCGCGCGCGATGCGCGACAGGAAACCGTCGAATCAAGGGCATGGACGCTCCGGAAGTGGGTGCGAAGGGGATTAGCCCCGGTGGCGTGACCGGAGCGTGACGGCGCACCACGCGTCCGCGCTGCAGGAAAAGCGCCAGACCCCAGCACCGGACACCAGGACATAGACGTAAAAGCAGAATATCTAGTAAATACCCCCAAGGCGGTTCGGGCTGGCTTGACGCCGGTCCATGCCCCCCAAGGGAAGGCTATGTCCATGCTCCAGAAGCGCTTGCTGACGGCATCCGTGGTCCTGCTGGGAGTGAACGGGTGTGGTGGAGGTGAAGGCTTGGAGGGGTCGGTGGACGGGCTGCCAGCGGAGGCAGCGATGTCCCAGGGCGTGGTCGCGCAGGCCGCGCCCGGGTGCCTGGCTTCCGACGTGGACACGGATGGAGACGGCGTCTGCGACAAGGTGGAGGCGCAGTACGGCACCAACCCTCAGAGCACCGATACGGACGGCGACCGTCTGAGCGATTACGCGGAGCTGTTCGGCTCCGGCGGCGTGAACCTGCCGGCGCTGGGCGCCAACGCACGCCGCAAGGACATCTTCATCGAGGCGGACTACTACGCCAACCGCCAGCCCACGCAGGGCGCGCTCAATCGGGTCATCACCGCGTTCGCCAACGCGCCCGTGTCCAACCCGGACGGCAGTACGGGCATCACGCTGCACCTGGCGCTGGACCAGCAGATTGCGACCGCGGACGCGGACACGGACCTGAACCCGGTGTGGACGGACTTCGACAAGATCAAGGCGAAGTACTTCGCCGCCGCCCGCGCGCCGTTCTTCCACTACATGCTGTTCGCCAACACCTACAGCGGTGGCACCTCCAGCGGCATCTCGCGAGGCATCCCGGCCCACGACTTCGTGGTGACGCTGGGCGGCTGGTCCACGCCGGGCGGCACGGAGTTGCAGCAGGCCGGCACCATCATGCATGAGCTGGGGCACAACATCGGCCTGCGCCACGGCGGCACGGACAACGCCAACTACAAGCCCAACTACCTGAGCATCATGAACTACGAGTATCAGGTGTATGGCTTCACCATCAGCGGCGCGGCGAACGTGTTCGACTATTCGCGCGTGCGAGTGGCGTCCTTCAGCGAGGCGGCCATCAACGAGGTCGCGGCGTTCACGCCCGTGGCCCCCACCACGGAGGCGGACCTGGTGAAGATTGGCGGGTTGCGCTTCGTCAATGTCCAGGTTGCTGGCACCGCGAGCGCCAACCTGGACATGAACGCCAACGGCACCATCCAGACGGCCACCTACGCCCGGGACCTCAACCGCGACGGAAGCAGCGCCACGGTGTTCCCCGCGTCGCAGAACGACTGGTCGGTGCTGATGTTCGACGGCGGCGGCACCATTGGCGACAGCGCGCTGGGCACGTCCCGCACGCTGGACCGCGAGCCCTTCCTGGTGGTCCCTGAGCGGGTGGAGCCCTGCCTCACCGCGGACCAGGTCGCCGCCCGGTAGTCCAGACGGCGTCAGCCTCGCTTGAGGCGTTCGATGACCTGGGAGACCCGCGAGGCACCAGCTCCGTGGACGGAGAGGACCTCCACTCCCAGGTCATAAGGGTCGTCGAGCAATAGCCAGGCGAGCTTCTCGTCCACCTCCCTGCGCAAATTCGAATCTTCGTGCGCGGGGAGGCGGATGCGATCGCGCTCCTCGATGGGAACGAAGACGACGAAGTCCAGGGTCTTGAGGGTGGAACGGATCCGGGGCAGCCACTCCTCGACGTCGAACGCATCGGAGTCCTCGTGCGTCAGGAGGTACCCGAGAAAGTCGAGGGGACAGCGATCAAACAGGACGTTTCGCGTGTCCTCTTCTTCGAGCAGATCCAGGGAGCGACGGAGCTGTTCGAGGAAGTCCTCCAGACACGGTGGAGACGCGAACTCGTACCCCTCCTCTTCGAGCAGGTGGTACGGCTCGTCGACGACCCGATACTCCGAGAGCTCTTCCCCCAGGTCTTCAATGAGCGTCGACTTGCCCACGCGGTGCGTGCCACTCATTGCGATGCGCATGTGTGCTGGACTCCTTCTTCGTGCTACTCCTGAGCAGGTCTGACGACTCCCGCCCGGACGTATTCCGTTCTATCGAGGGTGAGGCGTCCTGTCAGGGGATCCACCGTTCCGAGCAGGCGCGGAGGCCCGGAGTGGCCCTGACGCGAAACGAGCTGCCAACCGTCACAGTCCAGCGGATCGTTGTCGCTGCGTTCGCCCCTCAGACGAAATGACTTGGGAGAACCGGCCGGGAAGTCGATGACGCTGCTGCCGTCACCGGAAGAATCGACTCTCTCGAAACGCGCACCGGCGAGGTACTCGCACGCATCCCGAGGCGGCCCCTGACGGGTGGCCCCCCACCGGCCCTCCCACAGGTGAGTATCCACCAGCCACCGAGCGACCTGCCTGCCCTGCGCCACCAGGTCCCTCTCCATCTGGAAGTCGCCCCAGATGCGATGCGACGTAGCGGCCAGTTCCACCTCCGAATACGTCACCCGTCCCAAGGCACCATTGGCGAGGACGATGACGGATTCGGCGGAAATGCTCTGCAAGGCCCGTTGAGCACATGCGTCGAAGTCGCGCCCACGCCCACGATGGCATTCCCTGACCGCCTCGGTGCTTGCCGAAGTGGTAGGGACCGTCTGCGTCGCGAAGCCCGCGTCCCTCAGTTGTTCATCCAGGACTGCTACCAACTCGGGAGGCACCGGCTGCGGGTGCTCCGCACGGGAAGTTCCTGGCATCGCGAGGATCGCGACCCGGTAGGGAGGCCGCTCGGGCAGGGCCCAAGGCAGGGCTTTCCCGGGCCGAACCGGCGCGGAGGGATGGTCTGGCAGCACCACCGTCAACGTCACCTTCGAACCGACGCCCTTCTCGACCGACACCCGGGCAGCACGCCCGTCCTCGGCGACGACGTGAATCCGCTGAGGGCCCGGCAGCGACATCCGAAGCTGACCGCCCGTGAAGGCCACCCGCCCGAGGCGCCTCGGCTCGCTGCCACACCAGCCCACGAGGGGCAGGACGAAGGAAGCAAACCCTCTGGGCACCACCTGGCCGCGACTGTCCTCGACCCGGGCCTCCACTTGCAGCCCCGCTGGGAAGTCCCTTGCATCCCCGGCTTCAGCTCCCAGCCGGGACACCGGAACGAAGCGCTGGGGAGCGGCACGGGGCGCCGAGGCGGCCGTACCGAGGCTGAGGACCCCGTTGAGGGCAAAGCCCAGGAGCAAGGAGCCCGCCACGCCGACGCCGCTCGACCACTTGAGCCACATGCGTTTCTCCAGTGCATGAGGAGGAGGCGCTCGGCCCCCTCCCCTTCACGCCCCCCGGAGCAACCGCGCTGCTACCGGCTCAGACCGCGCTGGCGGTTGAGGAAGGCGTCGCCGCGGGCGGCATCATAGTCGGTGCGCAGGTCCGGGTTGGCGATCTGTTCACCGAAGGTGCGGTGGAACGGGATGGCCTGCGAGGGCTGCTGGGCCCGCTCCTGGAGGCTGGACGTCACCCAGCGCTGGAGCTGATCAACGGTCAGGTCCTTGAGCTTGCCCGCGCCAGGGATGGGCAGGTTGGGCAGCAGCGACTTGGCGGAGAAGAGCAGATCCACCATGCCCTTCACGGCCTCGTTGCGCTTGCCCAGCTCGTCCAGGGACACCTGGAAGCCACCCTCCAGCGAGCCCACCAGGCTGCCCATGAGGCGCGCGCTGCGCTTCGCGTCCTGCGAGGGCGGGTTCTCGTTGGCGTGCTGCGCGAGCCCGGTGTTCATCGTCTCCAGGCGCTGCATGACGTTCTGGCGGAACGCGTCGCTGCCCGCGAAGTCCTGCGGAGGCGAGAAGAGCGTCCGGGCGAAGAACTCGGACATCTTCTTCTGGCCATCCAGCCCCAGCGAGCCAGAGCTGTCCTGCAGCGACGACAGCACCGCGTCACCATGCTGGGTGAAGAAGCGGGCGGCGGCGGCGCGCGACTCGCGGTTCTCCCCCAGCTTGTCGATGGAGTCCGTGAACACCTGCACCGACTCCGCCGTGGGCGGGTTGATGCGCCCGGCGGCGTCCAGCAGGCGCCCCAGCGCGGGGGAGGAGCTCGCGTCCGGGCCGGAGGCGTTGATGTTCTTGATGACATCCGCCATGCCCTCCCGGTTCGCCGACAGGAACGACTGGAGCCGGTCCGGCGGCATGCCCCCCAGCGCCGTGGCTACCGCCGCGCTTCGCTGCTGATCATCCCCGCCGCTCGCGCGGACGATGTCCATCTCCGCCTTCGCATACGTCTCGATGAGGTCCGGGTTGCCCGTGCCGGCGATGATGCCCGCCAGCCCCTCGTGCGTCGCCCCGGGCAGCGCGCCGCGGCCGGACGTGGCCACCGCCGCCGACAACTCCTGGGGAGACACCGCGCCGGAGCGGTAGGCATTGTCCAGCGCCTGGGACAGCCGCGTGCGGTCCGCCTCCGGCAGCCGCTGCACGCTGTCCAGGATGCCGCCCGCCACGGGGCCGTACTGGAACATCATGTCCATGAACGCCGCCTGCTTGGCCGGGTCCGGGTTGTTCCGCAGCCACTCGGACACGGCGGTGGCGTCCCGGCCGTCGCTGGAGTTCGCGATGGCCTGCTGCGCCGAACGCAGCTCCGTGGGCGACAGCGCCGCGGGCGCCACCGGGGTCGCGCTCGTCGTCCGCACCTCCTCCGCCCCCGCGGGCGTCGCGCCCAGGCGGTTCGCCGTCTGCGTGCCCGCGGTCCCCGCCGTCGGCTGGAACCCGTCCGTCCCCGTTCCGGAACGCACCGCTTCATTCCGGGCGGGCGGCTGCGTCGGGGTCTGCGCCACGGGGCGCTCCGCGGGCTTCGTCTCGATGGGCCGGGGCGCGTTGCGCTGGATGGTCGTCGTCATGGGGGTTCCCCCTCGTCCCCTGTTCGGGGCGGCTGGTTGGCGAGGCAAGATCCGCCCCGTTTTCCGCGATTATCGCCTGCATGGCGCCCCAGTTGCGCCGCCCGCGGCATGGGGCCCCAGCCGGATATCTGCCCACATGAGCCTATGGCGGTCTCAGGGCCATTCAGGGAACGTGATGTTCCGCAGCGTGAGGGTCCGTGGCCCGTCCGCCTCCCACAGCTTGAGCGAGAAGGGGCCTTGTACGGAGGCGGCCGGGGCCTCGGCCTCGACCACAAGGAGCTTGAACTCTTCGTCCGAAATGGGTTGCTCCTGCCAGATGCGAAGCACCTTCAACTCTGCTCCGGCCTTGTTTCGAAGCATCGCCCCTTTCGCGCGCCACGGTGCACCACTGGCCGTTATTGCCAGTTTGGTCTCCACCGCGACCCTCGCAGTGGAGCGGTAGCTTCTGACAAGGGATGGCGTGAGCCATTTCTCGGCATCCAGGAAGCCGACTTTGCTCATGTTACTTCCAAGCACGCCGTGTTCATCCATGGCTCCGGTGGAGATGAGCCCCGCCAGTCCAGCAGGTGCTTCATGTTCCGCCACCACCCGTGCGTTCTCCTCCTTGACGCGCGTGAGTTCGGCCCGAAGCTCCCGCACCTCTTGCTGATAGGTCGCGACCGTTCGCCTCCGCCGATAGACCTCGACGAGGGGCTGGGCCTTCACGGGGTGAACTCGCAGAAGAAAGGACGCGCTGACTGGCGCGGCCCCGTCCCTGAAGTGCACGACCAGCCGAAACGTTTCGGCGGCAGTCACGCGAGAGGACGGCACCAGACGAAGCGTGGTCTGCCCCAGGTCCACCAACTCAAAGCGGTCCCGCCCCTCCAACTCGACATCCTCGCGCTTCAAGTCGACATCGAAGAGGAGCGTCGTTGAGAGCCCCGCGCTGATGACAATCTCAGATGCGGCTTGGACCTCCTCCGGGGAAAACTCGATCCGGCGCGCTCCGGGCCCGAAATACAAGGCTTCGGATTGCGCGGTCGCGGCTCCGCTTGCGAGCAGAAGTCCCAGAAGAATGGCAATGGAGGACGAGGTCACTCGGCGATTTCTCCCAGAAGCGTCTGGCTACTTGAACTCGCTCACCGCCTTCAGGGTCGCGAGGTTGAAAATACGAGCACTGGTTGATGATTCGTCTCCAGGCTCTCGCACCATGCCTCGCCCACCGGTCGTGTCGTAGACCTCGAAGCACACGGGAAAGCTCTCGCCCTTCCTCGTCGTTGCCCATGTCAGTCGTCCATAAACGCGGTCTCTCACGAAGAGCCGGCCCGAAAGCAACGTCAAGCTCGGGATGTCCCCCGCCCGGCCACCCAGGGTCACCTGACCTGGGCCCTCCTGGACGGAGACGAACCGCTCATCGAAGCCAAAGCCCGCGTCGAGCAATTGACCAATGCGGACGTGCCGTTTCTCCATGGCCTCCACGGCGCCCACCGGGCAAGGCTCGGGAGGAGGACTCGAACGCACCTGGGTTCCAGGACATCCGAGCGCCGCGCAAGCCGCCGCCGTGCCGACCGCACGAGCCATGGCGCGCATGCCCTTCTTCGTGGGCTTCGAGGGGAGTTGAAGGGGCAGCGTGTCTTTCGGCGTCGTCGTCACGGTGGCTGAAACCTCCTGGAGCGTCGCGGGGAGAGCGACGGCCGCAGCGGGGGCCTTCGGTCCGGTGAAAGCTGCGGCGCGGTCAGCTTGAGATGACTTGCCAGAGGTCGCTACTTCCTGACGGAGGGAACCCGGCTCCGCGACCCGAGACATCCCGAGTCCCCACACTGCCCCCGCCACGACGAGCGCCCCGGCAAGCGCCGTCCAGGCGCGGAAGGCCCCGCGCTTCCCGGGCGACACACGCACGGTCGACGCGGGAGGCGACACCTCCTTCGCCAGGTCAGCCGCGCCCATCGCCGGCGCCTCTCTCGGGGGAAGGCGCTTGCCCCGTCGGGGACGGTGCCGGGGCTCGTGCATCCACTGATCGAAGGAGTCGGGGTCCTCCCCCTCCGTCGTCGCGGAGTCCTCGGCGTAGGCGTCGCAGAGTGGCACGTCCCACGTCGCGTCCGCGCCACGCAGCGCCTGCTCCAGGGATTCGCAAACGACCTGGGCGCTCGGCGTGCGGGCCTCGGGTGTCTTCCCCAGCAGCCGCAGGCACACGTCACCCAGCGACCGGGGCACCCGCGCGTTCTCCTCGTGCGGCGGCGTGGGCGCGCTGGAGAGAATCGCCTCCGTCACACCGGCGGCGTCCGGGCCATCGAAGGGGAAGCGCGCCGTCAGCAGCCGGTAGGAGACGAGTCCCAGCGCCCACAAGTCGTCCGCCGGGCCCGCCGTATAACGGGCGTCCGGCGCCTCGCGGTGGGCTCGCAGGAAGCGCCACGCCTCCGGAGCGCGGTAGTCCACCGTCCCGGGCGGGAGGATGTCCGCCGTCAAGTCACGCGCGCCCGCGTAGTCGCCAATGCCGAAGTCCACCAGCTTGGCCACGCCATCCGAGGCGCGCACCATGATGTTGGCCTCCTTCACGTCCCGGTGCACCACCGCGTCCGCATGGGTCGCGGCGAGCCCCCGCGCCACCCCCAGCAGCACGTGCGCCGCCTGCCGCGCCGTGGGGTTGTGCGCGTCCGCCCATTCGTCCAGCCGGGGTCCGTCCACGTACTCCATGGCGATGACGGCGAATTGCGGCTGGACCACCGGCAAGTAGCCATGGCCCAGAATCCCCACCACGTTGGGGTGCCGCAGCCGGGTGAGGATGGAGACTTCGCGCTCCGCCCGCTCCCCCACTCGCGGCAGGTGCAACAGCTTCAGGGCACAGCGCTGGCCCTCGCAGCGCGCCAGGTACACCGTGCCGAAGCCGCCCTGCCCCAGCTGGCGCTCCACCGTGTAGCCCAGCACCTGGACCCCAGGAGACAGCACGGCCGGAGGCGGCCCCCGCATCATGACGGCCTTCCTTCGGGCTCCCAGGCGTCTTGCATGCGGCGTCCTCCCAGCGGGGGCGCGCACCCTACCAAGGACATGAGAAACCCGGGAACCCCTCCCCTTCGCGCGCGTCCGACAGAAAACCCGTGGAGTCCATCGAGACCTTTCCGACCTCCAGCATTCATCCCCTCCGTGTCCTCGGCTACGCTGCGCCCGCCATGAACGAAGAACTCGGCATCACCATTGGAACGGAGGCCCGCGCCGCCCGTCAGCACCTGGGCCTGACGCAGGCCGAAGTCGCGGAGCGCGTGGGACTGGTGCACCCCGTCTACAACCGCCTGGAGCGAGGGAAGATGCTTCCCAGCGTCCCCTCCCTCTACCGCCTCTGCCGGGAGCTGCGGGTGTCCCCCGAGAAGCTGATGGGGCTCACCGCGACGGGCGACGTGCGCAAGGGCACGAAGCCCAAGCCGCAGGAAGAGGACGCTCCAGAGCTGCGGCGTCTTCTCCACCTCGCGCGCAAGCTGGACGCGGAGGACCTCGCGGCCCTCCTCCATGTCGCCTCGGCGCTGGCGCGCTGACGCCCTACTCCTCTTCCAGGTCCTCCAACCCGTAGGCGTCCAGCCCATTGCCGAAGAGGTCTCCTTCGCCGAACTCCACGTCGTCGCGAAGGACGCTGCCCTCCACCAGCACCTGGGCCCACTCCGCCGCGGCTTCCTGCCGGCCGTAGCCCGGGTGCCGCTTCGCCAGGGCGACTCGCATGGCATCGCGCATGTCCGCCGCCGTGGCGAACCGCTCCTCGGGGTTGGCGCGCAGCGCGACATGCAGCATCGCCTTCACGTCCGCGGAGAGTGAAGCCACGGCTTCCTCGACGTCCTCCGGGCCGAAGCTCGCCAGCAACACCTGCATCTGTGTCAGCGGCAGCGAGGAGACGATTTCCGTGAAGAGATAGCGCAAGTTCGCGGGAGGGAGCGGCACGTCCTCCACGTCGAAGAGGTGCTTGCCGGTGAAGAGCTCCACCAGCAACACGCCCAGGCTGAACACGTCGGAGCGCGGCGAAAGCGGCGCTCGCGCCAGGTACTCCGGCGAGGCGTAGGCCACATCGCCCCGAACGAGGTTCGCGGGCGACTCCGCGCGCCCCACCACCAGCGAGTACGCCGCGCCGAAATTCGCCAGCTTCACCTCGCCTTGCGTCCCCACGTAGACGTGCCGGGGGTTGACGTCACGGTGGATGACGCCCAGCGACTGGCCGGTCGCGTCCGTCAGCATGTGCGCGTGTTGAAGGGCCTCCGCGATCTCCGCACCGACGTAGAGGGCGAACGCCTCGGAGACGGGCCGGCCGCGCACCACGCCCGCACTCACCAGCGTCTCCAGCGAAGGACCCGCCACCGACTCCATGACGACGTGCAGCGCCCCCTGGTGCACCTTGCGGTGGAAGACCTGGGCAATGGCCGGGTGGCGTAGGCGGAAGGCCAGCTGAATCTCCTCTCCCAGGCGCTTGCGCTTAAGATAGGTGGAGGGGTTCGCCAGCCTTCGCACGAGGCAGAAGCCGGGCAGCGCGTTGTCGTGCTCCGGGAAGCGCTGCGCCAGCATCAGCAGCTCACCCGTCGGCATCAGCACCAGCTCGCGGACCGCCTCGTAACGAATGCCGTCGATGGTGAACAGGTGCACGGGCCTCTCACGCGTCGGCGGAAGCTGCCTGCGGCGCGGGGAGGCTTCGGTGCGTGCCAGGTCGTCGGTCGTCGTGTCGGGCATGGCTCCTCGGGAGGCGGAAGAGAGGCGGCGGCGTCCCTCCGGGAGTCTGAGCGAAGTTGACCTTTAAAGTCCAGATATACGAATCCTAAAGGTCCACTCCGTTGGCCTGTCAGGTCTCGCCCAACCAGCGACGGACCTCGTCCAGGTACTCGCGCGGCAGGGCGTGCCCGCTGTCGAAGGCCCGGCGCGTCTTGCGCTTGGAGGGCGCGGCCTTGAACAGCTTCTGGGTGTCCTCCTCGGTGGAGAAGGGATCGCGGTTCGCGGTCAACAGCAGCCAGGCCTGATGAACCTGGCCCATCCTGTTCACCGGTGCGGCGTCGCCCAGCGCGGGGTCGACATGGGGTGGCACCATCGTCACCAGATGGGTGATTCGAGGCTCGCGCGAGGCCAGCAAGAGTGCCACCTGGGCACCCATGCTGTAGCCGGCGACGAGCACTCTCGGCGGCTTCTTGCCGTTGGCGAGCACCTTCGTGAGGAGCGCCTGCGCATCGCGCACGGTGTCGACAATCATCGCTTGATAGGGACCGGGCTCCCCTGCGTGCGCTCGCTTCGCGAGGGCTCCGGGCCGCGCGTCGGGGGTCGCGCGTGCGCCGTGCCGCCTCGCATCCATGAGGTAGACGCGATAGCCGGCACTCCGCAGATGCTCCGTCAGGGCCCCCCCGAAGGTCGGCTCCGAATCCGACAGCCAGTCGTCCTTGCTCCGGGTGAGGCCGTGAAGCAGGACGGCCACGGGCGGATTCGTCCCCTTCCCTTCCGGATCCAGGACCCACGCGGGAATCCGCTCCCCATCCTCCGCGCGGACCTCAAGGGGGACCGCGGAGCTCGCGGCGTGGGCCACGGAGGTGACCAGGAACATCAGACCCAGGAACAGCGAACGCATCATCACGGGACTCCTCGTTGGAGAGAGGCCGTGAAGGGTGCGGGAGCGGCGGTCAGCCAGGCGTCACCCACGCGCTGACATTCGTTTGACGTAGCTGCGGGTAGCATCCGGATTACTTCCATGCGCGTGCTCGTCATCGAGGACAACCGCGACCTCCAGGCCAACATCGCGCGGTTCCTGGAGCCGGACTTCCAGTTGGACTTCGCGAGCACCGGGCCCGAGGGGCTCGCGCTCGCGCTGGGCCACCCGTACGACGTCATCGTGCTGGACGTGATGCTGCCCGGAATGAGCGGCCTTGAGGTGTGCGAGCGATACCGGCAGGTCGCGCCCCGGCTCGTCCCCATCCTGATGCTGACCGCCCGGGACACGCTCGAGGACAAGGAAGCGGGCTTCCAGGCGGGCGCGGACGACTACCTCGTCAAGCCGTTCTCGCTCCGGGAGCTGCGTTGGCGCCTGGAAGCCCTGGCGCGCCGGCCCGTGCCTCCGAGCGGGAGGAAGCTCACATGGGGCGGGCTCACGTTGGAACCGGAGAGCGGGCACACGCGCTGGGGTGGGCGCTCCGTCCGGCTCAACCGCACCGAGGCACTCCTGCTGCGGTGGCTGATGGAGGCCGCCCCCGAATCCGTTCCCGCGGCCACGCTGGCGGAGCGGCTCTGGGGGGACGACGCGCCCGAGTCCAGTGCACTGCGCACGCACGTCTATGCCCTGCGCAAAGCGCTCGCGGGGCTGGGGCTCGACGATGCCATCACCACCCTGCGCAACGAGGGGTACCGCCTGGATGCGCGCTGAATCCTGCAGGTCGGTGCGCGCCGTACTCCAGCGCGCCATGGGGCTGTCCGCCGCATTCGCGCTGGTGCTGATGGGCGGGTTCTTCACGCTCTTCAGCTACGACCTCGAGGACGTCATCTTCAGCCGCATCGTGGCCGCGGAAGCGGACCGGAGCGAGCCAGGTCACGTCCCCGGAATCACGCGGTATGACGGCCACTCCGCGCTGCCGCCCTGGCTCGCGGAGCGCCTGCGTCCGGACGCGCCTCCGAGAGAGTACGAGGTGCCCGCCGGGAGCCACGGACACTTCCACGTCGCGGTGCGCCCCGGCGCTGGTGGAGAACGCCGGTACTTCGCGTTCGACGTGACGCGCCTGACGAGCACGACGGACAATCTGAAACGGACCGCGGGACTGCTTCTCACGAGTGCGTTGCTGGCGTTGCTGGCCGCCGCGCTCCTCGCCCGCCTCGTGGCCCGCCGGCTTGGACGGCCGCTGGAGCGGATGGTGGAGTGGATCCGGGCCGAAGGCGCACCGCCACCCGACGATGACGGCGGAGTGTCTGAGGTCCGGGCGCTGCGGGATGCACTGCTCGCACGCGACGCGCGCATCCAGGAGCAGTTGGAGCGTGAGCGGCGGTTCAACCGCGACGCGAGTCACGAACTGCGCACTCCGCTGGCCGTGGCCCAGGGCGCGGTGGAGATCCTGGAACTCGACCCGCCAAGAGACGCGGAGACGTTCGAACGGCTGCGCCGGGCCGTGAGCCAGATGGGCCTGCTGACGGAGGGCATCCTCTGGCTGGCCCGCGAGCGCCGTTCCGATGAGCGCTGCGATCTGCACCGCGTCTCGCGAGAGCTGCTCGGGCTGTACGGGCACCTGCGGCGCAGTGAAGGCATCGAGCTCACCATCGAGTCCGCTGGCGAAGTCCAAGCGCCCGTCCCTGCATCCGTCGCCAGGGTGATGATGGGCAACCTCCTCAAGAACGCGCTCGCCTACACTGACGAGGGTCGCATCGTGATCACCATCGAACCGTCGGCCTGGATCCTGACTGACACAGGGATTGGCTTTGGCAGAGCCGAGCCTGGGAGTGAGAGCCACGGCATCGGCCTATCGTTGGTGGAACGGCTGGCACAGCGCTTCGGGTGGACGCTGTCCATCCACGCACTGGAGCCCCGAGGTACGCGCGTGCGACTGAGCTGGCGGGGATAGGGCGACATGCCAGCCATGAGTTGCAGCGAACGCTTGGCCTCGCAGTCGTGGCTGTGCTGTCATGGATTGCCATGACAGCCGTTGTCGCCCTCCGCAGCGCCGTGAGCGCTGCTGTTCTTCTCACTCTCGTCGGGTGCGGCTCGGCCACCGTCGGCGGCGGCGGAAACCCAGCGCGCGCGAAGTGGGTCAGCCCTATCTTCACGACGCCGGACGGCGGCCAACTCCGGACGACCATCTATTACGGGCCCTGGCAGTGCAGCGCCGCGTTCCTGTCCCGCTGCGAGTCGAAGTGCACGGCCAAGGGACTCCCCCTCATGGGCTGCATGTGGCTGGCCGACATCAAGGGCGACTGGCAGGGGCGCTACCTCTTCATGCCTGCGGAGGCCGGCGGCCGCCTCGCCATCACCCACTGCTGCTGCGACTACCTGTCCGTGTCCGACGGCGAGGCGCAGCGGAAAATCTGGGAACGCGGTCGCACCGCATTCCGGCGTGACTGGAGTGCGGAGTTCGGCGACTGGCCGAAGACGGGCAAGACCAGTTGGCCCGGCCACCACATCTATGACCTGCTGCATGGAGGCCCTCCGCTCGATCCTGGCAACATTCTTCCTGTCCCGCCCGACGTACACCTCGAATTCAACAGCGCCTACCCCGCCTGTTATGCACCCGGAGGAAAGTGGCTGACACCTGGCCCCGAGCGGCCCTACGCGGACTGAGGGCGCCACCATGTCCATGAACAACCTGCTGAAGGATTTCTCCCGCCTCCACTTCCCCCGTCCACCAGCGACTCCGGCGGAGGTCGCGGCCTTCGAGGCTCGCATCGGATGGAAGCTGGATGCGGACCTGCGCGCCTTCTATCTGCATTCCGATGGCGGAACGCTTTTCGAGGAAGAGCCCGACGCGAGCTACCGCATTCTCTCGCTCGCGGAGATCCGCCGGGCCCGCGTTGCCATCTTGGGGCGGGACACCGACGAGTACGGGGCGCCCTCGCAGTACACGTTGGTGGACATGCAGGACACCAACTACGCCATCCTGGACGTGGCCCAGCAGGCAGGCGGCTCGTATCCGCTCTTCGATGCGTGGCATGAGACGTATCCGGTAGCGAAGCGCATCGCATCCTCGTTCGCAGAGTTCCTGGAGCGTGCGATGGCTAGCGACGGCTTCTCGTACTGGCTGGACGGGTGAACACCCCCGGGAGGGACTTCCTCTGTCGTAACGGGTCGGCTGACAGGCGGCTTCCCAGCGCCAGCACGGAAAGCCACCCGGGATACGTGGGGAGCTCAGGCGCGGAGGCCTAGCCCAATGGCTAGCACGAAGCGTTGAAGTCGATGTACGGCGATGACTTGATGCCCCAGGTGTACAGACCACCGGAGCAGCAGCCGAACTGGCCGATCAGGTCCGTGTGGCCGGGATCACTGTAGTAATTGCGGAGATCGTCCGGGCTGACCGAACAGTCCGGAAGCGGAGCCTTCTGCGTGCCCAGGTCCAGGGATTCCTCCTGCTCCACCGGACCACCACAGCCCACCGCCATCAACGCCGTCGCCAACAGACCACCGAAAACGAACGTTCGCATGCGTCCTCCGTGAGGGGGTACTGCACTCGAAGTATACCCGGCCTACACCGACAGTCCCGGAAGCCCGCGCAGAGGACGCTCAATCCTCGCCGGCGCCCTCCATCAGGAAGTCGATGACGGCGCGCACCGCGGGCAGCTGGCCCCTGCGGTGTGGCGTCAAGATCGTCGTCGTCACCGTGCCCGCGGTCCAGGAGGGAAGCACACGCACCAGCCGCCCGG
Source organism: Corallococcus exiguus (assembly GCF_009909105.1). NCBI lineage: Bacteria > Pseudomonadati > Myxococcota > Myxococcia > Myxococcales > Myxococcaceae > Corallococcus > Corallococcus exiguus. The sequence continues at coordinate 791,391 of NZ_JAAAPK010000002.1, read as the reverse complement.
CTTCCACGTCCACGAGGGTAAAGGTCTCCGGCAGACAGACGACGCCCAGTCCGGCCGTGGCCGCCTTCAAGAGCACCAGCGTCTCATCGGCGGTCATGCGTGCCCGCGGCGTCACGGTGACCGTCTCCCCCGCCCGCCCGCGCAGCCGCCATTGCGTGGCCATGGCGTGGGTCAGGAGGCCGTCGTGTTCGCTCAAATCCTCGGGCCTGCGAATCCTGCCGCGACTGGACAGGTAGCCGGGCGACGCCACCAGGACGGTGGACTCCACCGCGAGCCGGCGCTGCACCAGGCCCGAGGCGGGCAAGGGCGAGAAGTGACTGCGCACGGCGATGTCGAATCCCTCCTGCACCAGGTCCACGAAGCGGTCCGTCGCGTGAAGCTCGACGCGCACCTTGGGATGCGCCAGCGCCAGCAGCGGCAGGCGGTCCGCGATCCGGAACTGCGCCGTGGGGACCGACGTGGTGATTCGCACCACGCCACGGGGCTCCGCCTGCCGGCGGCGCACCACGTTCTCCGCGGCCTCCGCCTCCATCACGGCTGCGCGGGCATGGTCGAGGAAGTCCCGCCCCACGTCCGTCAGCGTGAAGCTCCGCGACGTGCGCTGGATCAGCCGGGCGCCCAGCGCGTCCTCCAACTCAGCCACACGCTTGCTCACCGTGGATTTGGGAATGCCCAGCCGCCGCGCCGCCGCGGCGAAGCCACCGCTCTCCACGGCCTGGACGAAGAGATGGATGTCATTGAGATTCAAGGGCCGCGCCTCATCGTCCACGGGTGTGGACCTTGCGTTCGCGTTCCGCTGTCTACACTGCGCGCGTTGCCACGGCCATCTTGTCCCCATCGAAGGCATCACGCCTTCCCCTTCGGACAGGAGCATCACCATGGCATTGCCTACCCTCTTCTACGGTGTCCCCTCGGGCTGCTCGTTTGGAGCCATCGTCGCGCTGGAGTGGCTGGGCCGGCCCTACCAGCTGTGCCGCATCGCCATGCCGGAGGACGTCACCACCGCGGACTACCGCCGGATCAACCCCGTCGCGGAGACGCCCACCTTGATGACGGAGACGGGCGCCCGCATCAGCGAAAGCATGGCCATCCTCAACCACCTGGGCGCGCGCGGTGTGGGCACCGGGCTGTCGTTCGCCCAGGGCACCGAGGACTTCGACCGGTTGAACCAGATGCTCGCGTACCTCAACACCACCTTCTTCGGCGCCTTCTCGCCGCTCTGGTACGCGCTCGATCACGCCGAGCTGCCGGAGTCCGAAAAGCAGGCGCTGCGGAACCTGGGGGCCCGCAAGGTGGTCTCCGCGCACGCGAACCTGGAGGCACTGCTGGGCGACACGCCATGGCTTCTAGGCGACCACCGCACGCTGGCGGACGCCTACTTCATCGGCATCGCCCGGTGGACCCGGTACCACGAGGTGCTGGACCGCCGCGACTACCCGAAGCTCCAGGGCCTCTTCGAGCGGCTGGAGACGGACGCCGGCGTGCGCTTCGCCCATGCCATTGAAAAGGGCGAGACGCCGCAGGGCAGCGGCGCATTCCAGGGGCACATCCGCCTCGCGGAGGCCCTGCGACGGCTGCCCGCGTGAACTGGGGAGCCCCGTCCGCCCGCTCTCCCAGGAACGGGCGGCGAAGCCATCGACGTCAAGGCTTCAGGGCGCGGAACACCGCGTCCACCACCTCCTGCTCGGTGGGGAACGCCAGGCCGGTCTTCTTGATGACGACCTTCCCCTCCACCGCCACTTCAAAAACCCCCGACCCGCCCTTCTTCAGCTCCGCATCCACTTCCAGTTCGTCCTTCAGTGCTGCCGCCGCACGGGCGGCCCGGGGCAGGTAGCCTCAAGCAGTACAGTAGGTGATGGAAACCTTCGCGTCGGCCATGGTGTGCCTCCTGACGGAATGGGACACCGCGCGGGAATGCGCGGCACCTTCACCATCGTGGCTCCCCGCCCCGCCCCGCGCCAGCACTCCGGAGGCTCAGCGGACGGCCCTGTGTCGCACTCCGAGCGTTGGACGTCATCCAGGCCGTACAAGCTCCAGCCAGCGGGCCAGCGTCAGATCGGTATAGGGGCCTTGTCCCAAGCCGTAGGCGCCCAGCGAAAAACCATCGTTCCACTCGACGATGGCGGTTTGGCCAGACTCAAGCACGCCGAAGTCGACCGCATATCCCGCTGTACCCTCTCCAGCCTCCTCCAGGAGTTGGACGGCCCGGTTGACCTGCCCTTCATCGATTCGAAGGGAAGGGTCGCCTCCATAGTGACGAGTCCCGACAACGGTGCCGTGCACGACGAAGACACGAAACTCGCTCTGCCATCGGCTCACTTCCGAGCAGAGGATTTCCGTGCTCGCCGATGCGCGCTCCAGATAGAGCAGATCCTCCACTGACGCGAAGACGTGTCCCGTGAACCGTTTACGGCGCCCAGTGGGTTTGGCGAAAACCGGAGGGCCTGCTTCGTGGAGGACGGCCGCCTTCAGGTCTCTCACTGTGCTCCGCCAGACACGCCGGTGGAGAAAGGAACTCAGGCTTGGCGGATAATCGTGGGTCTCGGGTGCAGGGATTCCGAGTTGTTTCAGCGCTCCCAGTACCGTCGGTACGTCGCCCGCCACCAGGACGTCCCGAGCCAACGGTAACTGGGCCCTGGAGAGCTGCTTCGCGGTAAATGTTTCGACGGCAATCTGGCGCTCCCGGAGTTCTTCGAGAAGCGCTCGCATCTCTGGCTCCATGCGACCGGAGCCCAGCTCCTGAATGAATGCGCAGCGAATCATCGTCGCCATCCTGGTGAACGTGGGCGTCAGTCGCTATTTGGCCAGGTCAGTATGCCCTGTGAAGCGGGGATGCGCTCAAGGCAGACCGACCTGTTCTCAGGCTGCGCCGGAACCTCTACGTACACCCAAGCCTCATGGGATTCCCCAAGCCGTGCGCGATCGACTCGAACGCCCAACTCCCGCGTGACAAATGAAAGGCCAAGGATTCGCTCGATCTCCTGGGCCGTTTCTTCGTCGATTCCATTGGCGCATGCGCCCCGCCACTTGGGTCCAGTGAAGTGCTGGTGCAGCAGTTCCGCTTGCGCCACCAACTCGTCCACGAGCGGAAGGAATGCGCCCTCCGCCTGTGGCTGCAGACAAAAGGATCCTCCAGCTTGGTTTGAATAGAGGATTCCGGTCGGCCAAAGAAGAATGAGACCCAGACTCGCGGAATCATAGAGCCGGATCAGCGGCAGGGTTGACATGGAGCCTTCTCGGGCGTGCCCCTCAAAGCGCATCGACTGGAGCGAGAGGCCGCCCATCCAGTATGCCCATCTGAAGCGACATGGCTCAAGCGCCGTACCCACGCCCAGGGCACGAGCACGAGCACGAGCACGGCTTCTCGCGAATTCGCGGATTCGCCGTATCTGTGCTCCAGTGGGTTCCCCTCCCCTTCCCTCCATGACCACCGGAACCCATTCGCCTCCTCCTGAGCCAGGCATGCGGCGCGCGGTATCGCGCTGGGAAATCGTCGGCTTCTCCATCAACGACGTCATCGGCAGTGGTGTCTACCTGCTGCCTGCGGCGGCCGCCGCGAACCTGGGCTCGGCCAGCACGGGCGCCGTTGTGCTCGCGGGGCTGGCGGTGCTGCTGCTCGTGCTCTGCTTCGCGGAGGCGGCCAGCTACTTCGACAAGCCCGGCAGCGCCTATCTCTACACGCGTGAGGCCTTTGGAGAACGGGTGGGCTTCCAGGTCGGATGGATGACGTGGCTGGCGCGCGTCTCGTCCGTGGCCTCGTTGTCCGTCGGCTTCTCCCGCGCGCTGGGCTTCCTGTGGCCCGCGGCGAACTCGGGCTTGGGCCAGGGATTGGCCATCGCCGTGCCCCTGCTCGCGCTCACCGCCATCAACGTCGTGGGCGTGAAGAGCGGCGCTCGCACCGCGGTGTTCCTCGCCGTCACCAAGACGGTGCCGCTGCTGGTGTTCATCGCCGTGGGCCTCTTCTCCGTGTCCGTCCCGCTGGCGATATCGGTGGCTCCCAGGGATGGAGGCAACCTGGGGTCCGCGGTGCTGCTGCTGCTGTTCGCCTACGCCGGCTTCGAGAACACGGCGGCTCCGGCGGGTGAGTTCAAGAACCCACGCCGCGACGTGCCCTTCGCGCTCATCGTGCAGATAGGCGTTGTCACGCTCATCTACACGGCGGTGCAGTGGGTGGCGCTGGGCACGTTGCCCGGGGTCGCGGACGCGCAGACGCCGCTCGCGAACGCCGCCGAGCGGTTCCTCGGGGGTTGGGGTGGGCTCCTCATGACGGTGGGCGGGGTGCTGTCCATCCTGGGGACCAACAGCAACACCGTGCTCGCCGGACCGCGCTACCTGTACGCGCTGGCCCAGGATGGCTTTGGCCCGGCCGCGCTCGCCACGCTGCATCCGCGCTACCGCACTCCGACGGTCGCCATCCTCACGCAGACGGCCATCGCCCTGCCCCTGGCGTTCTCCGGCTCGTTCGAGGTGCTCGCCACGCTCTCCGTGGTGGCCCGGCTCGCCACGTACTTCGGCACCGCCCTGGCGGTGCCCGTGCTGCGCCGCAAGCTCCAGGCGCCCCCGAACGCGTTCCGCATCCCGGGCGGGCCCGTGATTCCCCTCGCCGCCGCCGCGCTGTGCGTCGTCTTCGCGCTGAGCGCGGAGCGAGAGAACCTCGTCGCCGGGGCCATCGCGCTCGCGGTGGGCTTCGTGCTCTACCGGTTCCAGCGAAAGCCGGACGGGAAGGCGGCGCTCGGATAGCGCGGGATGTCGCTGAAGCCCCCTCATCAGAGCCTTTGCCTTCAGCAGATGACGGCCGGAAGCCCCCCCAGCCCATTCGCCGCGTTCGCGGAAATGAAGGGCGCTACGGCTTGCGCTTCGGGGGAGGGACGGCGGCGGCGGCTTCTCGCAGCTTGTCCTTCTTGCTCTTGCGCCGGCCCTTCACGCCGCCGTTCGGATCCAGCGGCGGTGCGGCGGACACGGCCGTCTGCGTCGGCTCAAAGCCCGCCACCTGCTCTCGCGCGACGGACAGGTTGTTGCGCTTCTCGATGAGACGAAAGTGGGCTTCGGTGTCCGCGCTGACGAAGCTGATCGCCACGCCCTGGTCGCCCGCACGCCCCGTGCGGCCGATGCGGTGCACGTAGTCCACGGTCGAACGCGGCAGGTCGTAGTTCACGACCGCGGGCAGGCCCGCGATGTCCAGGCCGCGCGCGGCGACGTCGGTGGCGACGAGGACGCGCACGCGCTTCGCCTTGAAGTCCGCGAGCGCCTGCGTGCGGGCCCCCTGACTGAGATCTCCGTGCAGCGACGTCGCGGGGATGCCGGCGCGGTTGAGCTTCAGCGCGACATGGTCCGCCGCGTAGCGGCTGGCGACGAACGTGAGGACGTGGGACCACGCGTGGGTTTCCAGCAACTGCCGAAGGAGCATCGTGCGCCGGGGCGCATCCACCTGGATGGCCCGCTGGAGGATTTGGTCCGCGGAGGGCAACTCGCCGTCATCGACGTCGATGCGCGTGGGCTCGTGCAGCAGTCGCTCCGCGAAACTACGCACGGCGGGCGGGAACGTGGCGGAGAACAGCAGGTTCTGGCGGCGCGCGGGCAGGAGCGTGAGCAGGCGGTTGAGCTCGTCAGCGAAGCCCAGGGAAAACAGCCGGTCGGCCTCGTCGAGCACCAGCGTCTCCACCTCCCCCAGCCGGAGCGCGTTCTGATCCACGAGGTCCAGCGCGCGGCCCGGTGTGGCCACGACGACGTCCGCGCCGCCCCGGAGCGCCAGCATCTGCGGGTTCGCGGAGACGCCGCCGACCGCGAGGCAGGTCTTCAGCGGCTTCTTCAGGTGACGGCCATACCGCTGGAGGGAGTCGACGATCTGGGCGGCGAGCTCCCGCGTGGGGACCAGGATGAAGGCCCGCACCGGCCGGACCGTCCCACCCGGCCGGGCGCGCAAGGCCTCCAGAAGGGGCAGCAGGAACGCCGCGGTCTTCCCCGAGCCCGTCTTCGCCGAAGCCTGGACGTCGCCGCCGCGCAGCACCACGGGGATGGCCGCGCGCTGCACCGGCGTGGGTTCGTCGTATCCAAGTTCGGCCACGGCGCGGACGAGCGCGTCCGACAGGCCAAGTGAAGCGAAGGTCATGGGAGGAGAACCCTGGGTAGCACGACGCGTCGAACCCTATCCTACCTGCGCGGGGGGCGGCGGCTTCACGCGCGGCGGCTCCACGATGGCCTTGGGCGGCGGGGGTGTCCGGCTGAGCCCTGCGTGTGCTCCCCATGGGAAGCAGGAGCCTGCCTCAGCCTTCGAGCGGACCCGATGGACGCCGCGCACCAGGCAGGCCCGCGAGCAGCTGATCAGCCAGCGCGTTCAAGGACAAGCGGTCGTCGCCGCCCAGCAGCAGCGTCAGCAGCTCGTAGTCTTCGTTCACGCGAGCCAGGACGCTGATGCCTCCCGCTCGCAAGCAGGCGACCCGGCCCAGCGGTGGAAGGGCTGGCTCGAACCCGGCGCGTTGCAACAGCACCAGTGCCTGCTGCAGCCCGGCGCGTCCTTCGCCGGCCCGAAGGGTGCCGCCCAGGGTCACCGCCTCGCGTTCGGCGCAGAGGCGCAACTGGAAGCGGTGGAACAGGCTCCAGGTGACCCGCTCGTTGAAGGTTTCGTGGGTTTCGACTGGCGTTTGCCATTGATACGGAACACCCGCCTCCAGCATCACGAGCGGAGCATCGTCCCCTTCGACGCGCTGTAGATCGAAGTAGTAGTCATACAAGGCCACCATTGATTCGTCCGTTTCGATGGCCACGGGAAAGAAGCGGTCGGACGGCGGGGCATCTTCATCTTCTTGGTCGAGGCGCTCGACGATGGCGGCGAAATGGGGGTCGAGCGTGGCGCCGAACGGAGCCCAACCACCGCTGTGGCTGCCCATGCGTCGCAAGAACTCCACATAGGAGGCGGGCAGCGCCGCGCCGCGGTCGGCCGTCAGGGCCCGGATGGAGGCATCCGGGACACCCTCCAGCTGCGCCAGGAACTCCGGGGCACGCTGGCGGACGAATTCAATCAGAAGCGGCCAGTCCATCCGCGGAGTCTAGGGTGAGTTCACGCTGATCCATCAGAGGTTGCTTTCCTCGGTGTCCGGATCCAGGCGCACGAGGTACGGCGGGACGGTCCACTTCAGGGCCTGGTCCAGGTTGCCCGCCCTTGCGCTTCCGAGGAGCAGGATGGGGGCGAGCCCCATTCCCGTGATGAAGTCCCCGGTGCCGTCGGTGCGCCGACGGTACTCGGCGATGGCGTCCTTGAGGTGGGTGGTGCCACCGCGCGAGGCGATCAACGCGTTCAACATGCCCGCGGCGTTCACGCCCTTGGTCACCGCCGCCCGCAGCGCCTCCCTGTACTCGTCGTACTCCTCTTGCGTGAGCACGCTCTGCTGACGGATCCGCTTGAGGTAGCGGAGCTTCGGAATCAACGCGTCGCGCTGGTCACGCAGCAGGCTGCCCATGAGCGGGACCTGTCCTGCCGGGTCGTTGTGGAAATACTGCTGCGTCAGGTCCATGTCGCCCAGCGAGATGTCGACATCCATGTGGATGCCCCCGACGAAGTAGAGATAGAGCAGTCGCGCCAGGTCCGAGAAGTATTTGACGTCATCCCAGATGCCAGCCAGCGCGGAGTTGCCGGCCCGGCTCGCCAGCTCCGTCAACCAGCCACCGCTGTCGAGCCGCTCGATGGCGAGGACCCGAAAGCCCGCCTGCTCCAGCCTGCGCCGTTGGGTGGCGCGCAGGGGCCGCTTGTCCTGGGGCGCTTGAGGGCGCTTGGAGAAGATGAAGACGCCCTTCGTCTTCGCGATCGCCCCTTCGAGGTGCGAGTCCAGCACCCGCTCGACCTCGTCGGAATACCAGAGGTGACACGTCCAGCCCGCCCGCTTCGCCCGGATCCCATCGGAGATCAGCTCGTCGACCACCGCGGGACTCATGGGTCCGCCGGTCCAGAAGCGATGGATGTTCTTCGGGATGGCGTGCGTCGTCCCCATCGGAGAGCCGAGGATCCCCGAGATGATCAGCGCCTCCTGGGCCTGACTGGGATGCAGGTGCACCTGCCCGGTGGTCGAAGCACGGGGCATGGCGAAGAGGCCTCGAGGGACCTCCAACAAGGGCGCGGGCGTGAGGCTCGCGGACGGGCGGGACCTCCGGATATCGAACAGCCGAACGGGAGTCTCACCCACGCTCGGCCCCTGGGGACCGTGCTCCGCGCAGATGCCGAGCGAGCAGAAACGACACGTGTCGCGAACCCACTCACCGATCAGCGCTCCACTTCGATGCGCCGGGTCGTGGCAGATCCCCAGATCACAGAATGCACACATGGCCTGCGTCCTCGAAGGGTGAACGAGCGTCGAAAGCGCGCAGTCTGTCCGCAGGCACGTGTCACGGGAATGGGTGCACCGAGACCTCCTGTCCCTGCCCCCGTCAAGGGGAACGGGCACCGTGGAGCGGCCCGGGGAGTTTGTCCGAATGCCACGCCTCCATGCGCCCCGCCTGGAGGTTGCCGGCTTCCTCCATGTACCGGACCTCCTGGCCCAGGAGCACGTAGGCCTCCAGGTTTCCGCTGCGTGAGCCCAGGTGCTTCAGCGTGCCCATCTGTGCCAGGTGTTCGAAGAGCAGGAACTGCGCCCGACGACCGCCATGGTTTCCTTGGCCCGCTCGACGACGACAATCTCCGGCTCCTCGGACGCACCCACGGAGGTCATTGGCGTCGGGGTGTGCCGGTCCACCACGCGTTGCTGGGCGCACTGAATGCGATCCGTCAGGGGTATACTGAAGGTCATCGAAACCTGGGTGGCCGCGCCCCAGACCTATTTCCGCATCAACGCGTGGAACAAGACCTTTGGTCGCGAGGCCTGCACCACGCCGGAAAACCTTCGCGTGTTGCTGGCACCAGACTTCACGGCGATGGCACCCGACGTCCTGGCGCTGACCCTCGTCCATGAAAGCGCGCATGCCGCCAAGGGGCAGAGCGTCATCGACCGCGCGGCCCGGGAGTCCCCCAGCTTCAAGGTGATGTTGGGGGCGCTGCGGCTGACCAACGCGTACCACTATGAGGCCGCCGCCAGGGCCTACGCCCTCTTCGTGCGGTCCCATGAGACGGCTCGTACCCTCATCAATCAGGTCGAGCTCTCCAAGCAGCTCAAGGACATGATGGGGAATCCCGAGGGGATCAGCGCCGCCGTGGGCATCGCCAGCAGCCCGGATCCGCTGGCAGTGCTCATCCAGGAAGCCGCACAGACGGCCCTCCATGCGCGGATCCAGACCGAGGACATGTTGATGTTCCTCGTGAACAAGGCGCGGCACAACCTGTCACCCGGGGACGACTGGAGGTTCTGTGAGCCCATGCTGCGGGCGCCCCACAGCCGGGGCTCCCTGGTCCAGCCGAGGGACATGGACGATGCCGACCTCTTCTTTCGCGAGACGGGCCGTCTGCACCAGGGGCTCCAGCACTTGAGCAACGGTGGCCTGGTCACGAAGGCCGCCGGCGCCCCCAGCATCAGCATCACCGACTCACACACGGTGCGCTATCACGTCACGGTCACCGACAGCGACCTTGCCACGAAGGTCGGTGCACAGCCGGATCTCGCGGCGCGGTTGCGGGGGTTGATCCTCAAGAAGGCGCTGGAGAAGGAGCACGTCACCCTGGTGACCTTCGAGCGGCTTCTGGGAATGTGGAAGATGTACCTGCTCGCGCGCAGCCAGCTGGGGGGCTACGCGGTCGAATAGGGGACCCGTCGAAGCCCCCCGAAACCTGTACCGGAGCGCAGGGTGGCCGTGGGCGACTGGCAGGTTCTGGGGCGACCTGGAGCAACTTGACAATAGGAACTGTGATTGTCAAAGTGTCATAATGTCAGCGACGATGACAGACGACGAGGCAGCCGCCCGCCGCGCGAGGATCCTGACCGCCGCGCGCTGGTGCTTCCTCAACTTCGGCTTCGCGAAGACGGCCTTGGAGGACATCGCCAAACGAGCCGGCCTCTCGCGCACGCTGCTCTATCGGACCTTCAAGGACAAAGAAGAGATCTACCGGGCCGTCTTCGTGGACTGGCTGATCTCTCGGCACCCCGCCGCGAAGGAGGCGGCGAACGGCCCGGGCAGCGCTTATGAGCGTTTGCTCAGCGTCTGCCGTCTGATGGCGCTCGAGCCCTGGGCTGAGATGGTCGGGGCGCCCATGGGGAGCGAGTTCCTCGATGCGTGCGAGCGAATCGATCCCGAGAGCGAGGCGCTCTATCGCAAGGTCGTGCTCGAGTGCGTGGTTGCCATCTTGGGCGATGAACCGAGCTCCGAGGTCTTCCTCCTCGCGCTCGATGGGTTGCTCGCGGACAAGCCGTCGATGGAGACGCTGGAGCAGCGGACGCAGCTCCTGGCAGCGCGCTTTGCTCCTCGCTCTTCAAAGAAGGGAACTCGGTCATGACTTCTGGGATCCAAGGGCTCGCCATCATCACGGGGGCGTCCACCGGCATCGGCGCGGCCACGGCGCGCGAACTGGCCCGGCGGGGGTTCCACGTCCTCGCGGGTGTCCGGCGCGACCATGACGCCCGAGCAAAGCCAGCGGTACGGCGGGCTGGTGCAAGCCATCAACGCGCAGACCGCGTCGGCCATCGAGTCGGGCCTGCCCGCGGAAGCCGCGGCCAAGGTGATCGCCAAGGCAGTGACGGCGCGCAAACCGCGCACTCGCTACACCGTTGGCCGCGAAGCCGCGCTGCTATGCCTGGTGCGCATCCTGCCCGACCGGATACTCGACCTCCTCTTTGCCGCCGCTCTGCGTCCTCACTTCCCCAAGGCGAGCCACTGAGCACCAAGACTCCGCTACCGCTCGCCGATAGGTCTGCGCTCGTCACCTGTGCCTACCCAGAACCTGGTCGCTCCATCCTGAGCGCGTCAATTCGGCACGGTCGCTTCCTGGCCTCCTGGATGGAGGCCGCGACGGCCTCGGCACAGGAGCGAGGAGCCTCGGAACCGAGGTCTCGTCACGAAGGCACGAGCTCGCGCGCCTGGAGCTGTCTGCGCGAGATGAGGTATGCCACGCCGAGGTTGGGGAGCCAGCAAAGCCAGGCGACGACTCTGTAGGCCGAGATGAAGTCGCCCAGGGCGTGAGTCAGGACGGGCATCCAGAGTCTCAGCGTGACTGCCGCGAAACAGGCGGCATAGCTGTAGGTCATCATGAGCCGGTGTTCTTCGAGTCGCCGGCTCTTGATGAGCCGATAGGCGGAGGCCGTGGTATAAAGCCAGACAATGCCCAGGCTGACGAAGCCGGACGCGGAGATGACGCCACCCGTGGCGAAGTAGCCGACGTAGACGCCGGCGAGCCCGCTCAGCAGGACCGCCCCGACGTAGACCTTTCCGAGGAGCCGGTGTGCGCCTGGGCGCTTGAGTCGCAATCTCGCGACGAACTGGGTCCAGCCGATGGCCAGCGCGAGGCCTCCCAGGGCGATGTGCGTGTAGAAGGCCGCGTTCCAGACGGGGTCGGTCAGGAGCTCGCTGCTCTTCAAGGCACGGAGTCCGAAGTTCGAGGCTGCGAGGAAGTAGCTGCCGGGATAGAGGCCCACGGCCAGACAGAGGGCGGCGAAGAGGACCCAGCAGGCCTTGATTGCCATCATGGAGACTCGTGGTTCGGAGTGGTGAGGCACAGTGCGGGAGATGAAACACCAGAAACAGCGCGCCGTGTTACTCGGACTTGAGCGCTGAAGGGCTCTGCGCGTGTCCGTCGATATGCGCCACGGTCGTCACCGGCTCGACCTTGGCCACGTCGGAGCCCCACAGGCAGACGACGCGGTCCAAAGCCAGGCCACTGCCGGAGTTGCTGAAGCAGACGATGCCGTCGCCGGATTGCGGACGCATCAAGAACCTGGCGCGGAAGCCGGCCTGGTTGCGTCCGTCGTGACCGACGGCGGTGCTGCCGTCGCTGTGGCGTTCGACGAAGTGGCCCAGGCCGTAGACCGCCTCATCGGGCGCGCGGGAAGGCATCCAGGCCGTCCGCGTCCACCTTCGGGAGGCTGGAGAGCGGGTCCTCTTCGAGGCCATCCACGCCCTGGAGTCCCTTCCCCGGTGACGGCGGTGCCGTGGAGGGAAGGCGGGCGGCCGGAGCAGCGCTCTGCCCGTGCTCTGTCGCCCGCGCGTCCCATGCCCATGCATTGAGCACGGTCATGCATCCCCCTCCCTTGCCTCCGAACCTCGAGTCGCGCCGTCCCCAGATGTTCCCCGTCCTGGACGCCCGGGACATCGAGCGCATGCAGCGCTTCGGTGAGGTCCGGCACTTTCGTGATGGGGAGTGCCTCTTCGCGGCCGGGCAACCGAGCCCTGGGATGCTCGTGCTCGCCCAGGGCCGAGTGGCCCTCTCCCGGCGCGATGGCCTGGGACACTCGATTCCCATCGTGGAGGAGGGCCCGGGCCAGTTCCTCGGTGAAGTGGCCCAGCTCTCCGGACGCCCCTCGCTTGTCGACGCTCACGCGGTAGGGGAAGTGGAGGCGCTGGTCATCCCCCCGCACCGGCTGCGTGCGCTGCTCGTGGCGGAGGCGGACCTCGGCGAGCGCATCATGCGCGCCCTCATCTTGCGCCGCGTGGGCCTGCTCGAGACAGGCGCCGGTGGGCCCGTCCTGGTGGGCCCTCCCGAGGGCGCGGGCAGGGTTCGCCTGGAGGGCTTCCTCTCGCGCAATGGCCACCCGTACCTCGCGCTGGACCCGGCGCGGGGCGCGGAGGCGGCTTCGCTGCTCGAGCGCTACTCGCCACACGCGGAGGAGCTCCCGCTCGTGGTGTGCCCGGATGGCTCGGTCCTGAAGAATCCCTCCGAAAGCACCCTTGCCCGAGCGCTCGGCCTGCTGCCGGAGGGGGCCTTCGAGACGCACTATGACGTCGCCGTGGTGGGCGCGGGGCCCGCGGGGCTCGCCACCGCCGTGTACGCGGCCTCCGAGGGGCTGCGGGTGCTCGTCCTGGATCAGCGGGCCTTCGGGGGGCAGGCGGGCGCGAGCGCACGCATCGAGAACTATCTGGGGTTCCCCACGGGCATCACCGGCCAGGCGCTCACCGCGCGCGCCTACGTGCAGGCGCAGAAGTTCGGCGTGGAGATGGCCATCCCGGCGGAGGTCGCCTCCCTGCGCTGTGCCGCCCCTGGCGCGCCGCTCACGCTGGAGCTGACCGACGGGCGCAAGGTGCGCACGCGAACCGTGGTGGTGGCCAGTGGCGCGCGCTACCGCCGTCCCGCGCTCGCGAACCTCGGCCAGTTCGAGGGCCGTGGCGTCTTCTACTGGGCCAGCCCCATCGAGGCGCGCATGTGCGCCGACGAGGAGGTCATGCTCGTCGGCGGTGGCAACTCCGCGGGCCAGGCGGCCGTGTTCCTCGCGGGCCACGCGCGTCGGGTCCGCGTGCTCGTGCGTGGCAGGGAGCTCGCGGCGAGCATGTCCAGCTACCTCGTCGAGCGCCTGGCCGCGTCCCCTCGCATCGAGCTGGTGATGGAGACGGAGGTGGTGGAGCTGGTGGGCTCGGACGAGCGCGGCCTGCGGCGCGTGCGCTGGCGGCACCGACCCAGCGGGCGGGAGGAGGCGGACGACGTGCGTCACCTCTTCCTCTTCATCGGGGCGGATCCGGCCACGGAGTGGCTCACGGGCTGCGGTGTGGCGCTGGACGCGAAGGGCTTCGTGCGCACGGGCGCGGTGCTCGGCGAGGAGCCGCTCCAGGCGGAAGCCTGGGAGGCCGCCGGGCGGGAGCCGTTGGGTTTCGAGACGAGCCTGCCCGGAGTGTTCGCCATCGGCGATGCGCGCTCGGACTCCGTCAAGCGGGTGGGAGCAGCGATTGGAGAGGGTGCGGCCGTGGTGGCGCAGCTGCATGCCTGCCTGGCCTCCGCCGCCACGCGCGTTGCGACAGCCCCCCTCTCATCCCCATGTTCGACACCATGAGGCCATCGGTCGGAGGCCCCAACACGGAGCGCGAGCCATGAAGAAGGCATGTCCCCACCTGGAAGACACCCAGCATCACCGGACAGCTCCCGTCCACCCCAGCAGCCACGGATGCATGGAGTGTCTGAAGGACGGAGGGGACTGGGTCCATCTCCGGATGTGCCTGACCTGTGGGCACGTGGGCTGCTGCGACGACTCGCCGTCACGCCACGCGACCCAGCACTTCCACGCCAGCGCCCACCCGGTCATCAAATCGTTCGAGCCTGGAGAGAACTGGGCCTGGTGCTTCGTGGACGAGCAGTTCCTCGACCGGATCCCCACCTTCCCAGGCGAGTCACCGCCGGTGCACTACTCAGCCCCCATGAGCGCGCCCTAGGCACCTCCCTCATCGCGCCACAGGTTGGGCCGGCTCGCGAACAGCTCCGTCAACCAGTCGATGAAGACCCGCGCTCCGGCGCCCAGCTGACGTGTAGGCGGGTAGACCAGGAAGAGGGGCCGGGGTTCGGGCCGCCAGCCGTCCAGCACCCGCACCAGCTCTCCTGACGCGAGGTATGGCTCCAACACGAAACGCGGAGCGAACATGACGCCCAGGCCGGCGAGTCCCGCGGCCAGGTACGCATTGGTTTCGTTGAGCGTGAGCAGGCTTCGACCCTGGACCTCCAGCCGCTCGCCCTCGCGAACGAAGACGAGGGGAAGCTCCTTGCCGCTCAGCGACGAGAAGTAGCTGACCACCGCGTGCACCGGACCCGCCAGCTCCTGCGGGTGGAGGGGCGCGCCGTGGCGCTCCAGGTAGCGGGGGGATGCGCACAGCCAATAGCAGAGGTCGCCCAGGTGTCGTGCCACCAGGGATTCGTCCTTCACCGGTCCTCCGCGAATGGCGCAGTCGACGTTGTCCGCGAGAAGGTCCACGACGCGGTCGCTCACGCCCAGCTCGATGTGAATCTGGGGGTAGCGCGCGTAGAACGACGGCAGCGCGGGGATGAGCAGCAGCCGGGAGATCGTCCCACTCGACTCCACCCGCAGGCGCCCCCGGGGACCGCGCCGTGACTGGGACAGCGTGGCTTCGAGTTCCCGCACCTCGCCCAACAGGCGCAGGGCCTGCTGGTAGTAGGTCATGCCTTCCGGGGTGACCGTCACGCGGCGCGTGGTGCGGTGCAGCAGCTTCACGCGCAGGTGCGCCTCCAGCTGTTGGATCAGCCGGGTCACCGCCGCCTTCGGGCGGCCCAGCGCGTCCGCCGCCTTGGTGAAGGTGCCGGTCTCCACCACGCGGACGAAGGCTTCCATCGCCGTGAACGTGTCCATCTTCCACCTCCCGCTCCGGATTGTTTCAGCGGTGAAACGCAGTGTGCGAAGTGCTCCCGTTTATCCCAGCGGAGGCGGGGCGTATCTCATCGCGCATGACAACTCCCCTTGCTCGCGGTGCCTTCCTCGCTGTCTCTCGCGCCCTCCCCCTGCTGGTGCTGAGTGGTGCTCCCCTGCTTTCGTCCGCCGTCCACGCCGCCGCGCCCCAGGTCCGGGCCCAGGCCCCCGGGTTCCATCGGTTGATGCTCGGCGACTTCGAGGTCACCGCGCTGTCCGACGGCACTGTTCCCCAGACCGTGAGAGAGGTGGCGACGGGCACGACGCCAGGGCGGGTGAAGGAGCTGCTCTCGCGCGACCACCTGGAGGATCCGGTCGAGTTGTCCATCAACGCCTTCCTCATCAACACCGGCACCACGTTGGTGCTCGTGGAGACGGGCGTGGGGAGCTTCTTCGGTCCTGGCGTGGGAGGCCAGCTCCAGCAAAGCCTCCAGGCGGCGGGCTACCGCCCTGAGCAGATTGACGTGGTGTTGCTGACGCACATCCATTCCGACCATTCGGGTGGGCTCATGTCCAAGACGAGCCGGGCGTTCCCCAACGCCATCCTCCGGGCGCACGCGCGAGAGGTGGGCTTCTGGCTGGGTCGCGATGACCGGGCGAAGGGAGCGGTGGACCCGAAGTTCTTCGAGGAGGCGCGGGCGATGGTGGGGCCGTACCAGGACGCGGGGAAGCTGAAGACGTTCGGAGATGGGGACGCCATCGTTCCAGGCATCCGGGCCATCCCCACCCCGGGACATACGCCGGGGCACAGCGGCTACGTCGTGGAGAGCCGTGGAGCGCGGTTGCTCCTGGGGGGCGACCTGATGCACTTCGGCTCGGTGCAGTTGCGCGAGCCTTCGGTGACGGTCGCCTACGACGTCGATGAGCGCGCGGCCGCGGCACAGAGGGCGCGGGCGTTCACGGAAGCGGCGAAGCGCGGCGATCTGATCGGCCTGGCGCACATGCCCTTTCCGGGTCTGGGCCGGCTGAGCGCGGAGGGCAAGGGCTACCGGTGGATCCCGCTCAACTACAGCTCCGGCCAGCGCTGGGAGGGCGCGAAGGTCAGGGCGGAGTGACGCTCGGATAGCGCGGGATGTGGCTCAGCTCCCTTTCTCCATGGAGGGGCAGCTGTCCCGTAGGACTTCCATCGTCTTCGTCGCGATCCACCTCCCACCCTCACGCGTCGGATGGAGTCCGTCCTTCTGCAGCATCCGTCGCGCCGGCCCCTGTTGCGTCCATGAACCGAGCGGGACAATCACAGAGTCCCCTCGCTGGCGCGTCCATTCAGCGATGCGTTGGTTGAGCTTTGCCAGGACCTCGGCAGAGGGGGCCATGCCGGGCTCGAGCGCTTTTCCTTCCGCCGACGACATGTCCGGAAGATCGCCAACGAGGAGCGGGCCAGGAAGTGTCTGGAGCAGCTTCAGTCCCTGCTCCAGTCGCGCCAGGCGTTGCGCCTCATCAAGCCCGGCGCCGTAGGCGAACCAGAAGAGGAAGTCGACGGCGATGATCAGCGTCGGTTTGTACTCGCTCACCGCGTGAACCAGCCGTCCGCCGACGGCGGACGGATCCTTGAAGAACCAGGGGCTGGCGAAACTGCGCGGGGTGACGGACCCCGGCTTCAGGGAATGGGCCATGAGGTCGGCCAGCGTCCTCTCTCGACCCTCATGCCAATCCCAACCGAACCCGGCGGAGACGCTCGCGCCCAACACGGCGATTCGCGAGAGGGGGGCCGTGTCATGCGAGCACAGGCCGCCAAGAGGCGGTGCCGCGCCCCAAAAGGGCACGGCACCCACTACACACAAGAGGAAGAGAAGCCCTCTCACTTCGCGCCGAAAACGGCCGAACCCAGGTGCGCGCCGTCGCCGTACAAGGCAATTCCGAACGGGGAGCCCGTGTCGCTCAGGTCGAGGAGCGCCTGGAGGGACGCCGGATCCTTGAGACCGGCCAACCACGCATCCACGGCCTCCGGGTCCTCCAGCACGTACGTGCCCGCATTCGTTTGGGTGACCTTGAACCCGGCCTTGCCCAACGAACCGCCGCTCGAATTGAGCCCCTCGATGATGACCTGGGGGCTCTTGAGGCCGGGAGGAGCCTCGCCGAGTCCGTCGAGGCTCAACTCCAGCCCCGCACTGCTTCCAGCCGCACTCGTCGTCAGGAAGTTGATTCTGTAGGTCGCGGAAACTGACCAGCCATTGCCCCGAATGGTGTCATTGTAACGCTCCCCCTTGAACTCGACGGACTGATTGCATGCCGTGAGCGTGAAGAGTGCAATGAACATCGAGAGTGCGCCCAGGGTTCGTGACAGCATTTGCATGGCGATTTCTCCAGACGAGGGCATTCCGCGGCGCGTCGCGGTCCTGGCGCTCCAGGCAGCTCGACGAACCAGACATAGATTAGCAAAAGCCGACTAGCCAGTTCAAGCTGACAACCGGCAATCCAGATGTAGAGAAGAGTGGCCGGATGGGCGCGCGGTCTTCTGGGTGGCTTGTTTATGATTGGCCGTAACGCCCTGAATGACATCTTTCACCAAGAGCGCAATCGCCTGGCGCCAGGACCCCGCCGCAGACTAGGGTCTCGACTTTCGCCGCCTCCCCCTCCTCTCAAAGGCTCCCTCCATGCGTTACACGCGCAAGACGATCTCCGAGTTGCTCGATACCGTGCAGGGCAGCCCTGACGTCATGGGCTTCTGGACGTCAAACTTCGCTGGCTCCGCCTTCACCCTGGTCCCCTCGCCTGGAGGCATGATCTGGCAGGACGTCTACGCGCCCAGTCGTCAAATCTGCGAGGACGGCATCCCATACGGCACCGAGGACGGCATGAACAATCATTGCGGCGGCACCGGCTACTGAGCCAGTGGCCGGACGGGCCCAAGCCCATCCGGAAGCATTTCAAACACCGGCAATGGACGTTTCCATTCCAAACAAGCCCATCCACACTCCGCCACCTTCCCCTGAGATTCACTCCAGTTCTGGGATAGCATGCGCTCATCAACTCAACGCACGGAGGTAGCGCCATGATGAACCGCACGAAGTGGCTGGTCGCGCTTGGCAGCCTGCTGTTTGCCGCGGGCTGCGGGCCCATGGAATCCGAGCCATCCCTCGACACGGCATCTTCCAGTGAGGTGCAGACCGAGGAGGCGCCCGGCATGGGTGACACCCACGCAGCCGCCGTCACCTGCGCGCAGAAATGTCAGAACCAACGCAACAGCTGCATCGATGGGTGCTCCCCCACCAGCACAACGTGCATGCAAGGCTGTCGCAATCGTTACGAGATCTGCATCCTCAATTGCTGAATCCCGCCACCGCCTCTTCCCTGGCCGGATGGACGAGCGTTCATCCGGCCCAGTGGAGGCTCGGGGCAAGCGACCCCAACTCGCCGTGAAACACCACGAACTGAGCCGGGACACTCCCCTCCCATCGACCTCGGGTTCCAGGTCGCCCTCGGAGATCGGGTGGGAGAGGACAGAGCGCGCCAGGCGGGACATCAGACCCATTGCGTGCCCCGGGTCGCCTGCTATAACGCCCGCGACCTTGCGACCCCGTAGCTCAGTTGGATAGAGCGGCGGTTTCCTAAACCGCAGGCCACAGGTTCGATTCCTGTCGGGGTCATCGCCCTGCTTGCCAACCACTTGGAAGCAGGGCGTTTTTCTGTCCGGTGACGTTCAGGCGGGTTCGCTGGATTTGGTACCGAGTTTGCCCCTCCTGAAGTCATGCTCTTCCTGCGCGCGGTGTTCGCCCTGCAGTGTCGGCGAGCGCGGAGGCAGGGCATTCGTCATGGGCAGGCCGGGGCCGTGTCGTCACCGGCGGGATGCACGACGCGCCCGGCCTCCGTGCGCTGAGGCGCCCGCTCAGGGCCGCGACTCGCCGGCCAGCGCCGCGCGGTGGATGGCCACCCAGAAGTCGGCGGCCCGCCGGGCCCCTTCGAGCAGCGGCTCCGGGTGCCCGGCCCCCAGCGCCGCGCAGAGCGCCTGGGCCCGCGCGCCGTGCTCCAGGTCCACGTCGAGGTGGACGAGGATGAAGCGCGCCTTCGTCCGCTCCAGCCCGAGCCGCCCCAGTCCCTGGCGGGCCTCGCCTCCCAGGTGCCGCGCCACGCCCTCCAGCACGCGCAGCGCGCCCAGGAAGGCGAGCTGCCGCTCCGGCCCGATTCCCTCCCAGAAGGCGTGGAAGTCGGCCACCTCGCGAGGCGTGTCGGACGAGGGCTTGCGCCCGAAGGCCGCGAGGTCCGCCTTGGCCAGCAGGTAGTGCGACTGCTCGTCCCCCGCCAGCTCCGCGAAAAAGGCCTTCAGCTCGGGGAGCGTGGCGCGCTCGGCCGCGAGCCGCAGCCGGTCTCCGCTGCGCCGCGTGTAGTGGTACATCATGTCGAGGAACGCCACGTAGCGCTCTGGCGTCACCGCCGGCAGCCAGCTCGCGACCTGCCGCGCCATCCCGACGGCGAGCGCCTCCAACTGCTCATCAATCGACGACATCCTCAGTCCCTCCGGTCCGAAAGCAGCGCGCCCAACGTCCGCCGGGCATGCGCGAGGTGCGGCGCCGCCTGCTGGGGGGGCAGCTCGTCCAGGCGCACCACGCCCGCGTCGAGGAACCCCTCCCCACCGAGTCCCCGTCCACAGGCGGTGGGCACCGCGCGCAAATCCACCGGCTGGAGCACGCCCCGCGCGTCCCGGGCGAGCGCGAGCTTCAGCACGGCCCCCGTCTGGCACGCCACGGTGGGCATGATGCTCAGGAAGTTGCCCAGCGAGTACGCGATGAGCCCCATCCGCGCGGGCCCGCCCCGGCGCACCTGCGTGGGGCAGGTGGCGTCCGCGCCGTCGATGGACACCCACTCCACCGGCTGGAGGACATGCGGCGAGGAGCCCAGGAGGAGGTCCGCCCCGCGCTCGATGAGCCGGCAGGCGTGCTCGCGCTGGAGGGCCTCGGGCCAGTACTCGTACTCAAAGCCCCAGTGCGGCATCAGCACCACCAGGTCCGGCCCCACCGCGCGAGCGGCGTCGATGAGCGCGCCCAGCCGCTCCCAGTCCGGCGCGTGGAGGGGGCTGCCCAGCCGCGTCACCGGCACCCCGGCGGGCGGCGCCCCCACGAGGTGGTTGATGTCATACGTCACGGCGGCGATGCCCATCCGCACCCCGCCCACCTCCAGGGCGGCCACCGCGTCCTCCGGCCGGGGGCCTCCCACGCAGCGGTGCTGGGAGGAGGCCAGCACCGTCCCCCGGGTCCGCTCCAGCCCTTCGGCGCCCTGGTCGAGCGCGTGGTTGTTGCAGAGGGAGAAGACGCGGTGGCGCGCCGTGCCCTCCCAAGCCGCGAGGTAGTCCGGCGGGGCGTTGTAGTGGAGCGTCTCGTAGACGCGCCGGGGCACGGGCCGCGCCGGGTCCACCGGCGTCTCCAGGTTGGCGAAGGCCACCGCGTCCCCCGCCATCACCTCACGGACGCCGGGAGAGAGGGCGCGGTGGAAGCCGCTGCGAATCCACATCATGTCGCCCACGGCGCTCAGCCGGAGCTCCGGCGCGCCCGCGTGCCGCCAGCTCCCCGAGGCGAGGTGCCGGGCGACTCGCGCGAAGTGCTCCCCGGTTTCGGCCGAGCGCGGCTCCGGCAGGTGCAGGAGGCTCTTGGTGATGTAGCGCAGGTTGAGGTCCCACCGGGACAGCGGCCAGCGGCCGTCCTCGTAGCGGATGTCCGCGTACAGCCGGCGCAGGGCGTTCATGGGCGCTTTCGCTCCAGGGTGACGAGTCGCACGTCCTCCTCCACCACGATGGGGCCGGCCAGGAGGGCTCGCCACATGACGTGGAGGTAGCTGTCGAAGACGGGGGCCCCGCGCGCGAGCAGTACGGGGCGCAGGCGCGCGTGCAGCCGCGCGAGGTTGTAGCCGGGCACCCGCGGGTAGAGGTGGTGGTCCAGGTGGTGGTTGAGGCCGTTCCACAGGAAGGTGACGAGCCGGGTGCTGCGCACCGTCGTCGCGGTGTGGAAGCGGTCGCCGCGCCAGACGTTGGCGTGGTGGTCGGAGATGGACTTGAGCCCGTTGAGGGGGCTGGCGAAGAGCACCGGCAGCAACCAGCACTCCACCGCGCCCCCGAGGAGTCCGTGGCCCGCCAGGAGCCAGAAGAGCAGCGCGTAGAAGGCCCCGTAGCCGAGCAGCACCCGCGCATGGCGGCGCAGGCGGGCGGCGTCGAAGTGCTGCACCGGGTAGAGGACGTTGAAGTAGACGAGGCTGAGCGGCAGGCCCAGCAGCACGGTGGCGTAGAAGAGTGCCCACAGCCCGGGCGAGCGGCGGCCCGCGTTGTAGGCGTCAGGGTCCTTCTCGGTGCGGTTCCAGCGGTGGTGCGCGAGGTGGTCGTGCCGCATCGGCTCGTAGGCGATGCCCACGAGCAGGCTGAGCCCGTTGCCGAAGAGGCGGTTCTGCCAGGGCCTCGGGAAGAGGGTGTCGTGCCACGCGTCGTGGTCGAGCTGGATGAGCCCCATGACGCCCTGGGCCGCCAGCAGCCACAGGGGCAGCTTCAGCCAGAAGCCGCTGACGTGCGCGAGCCCCACGCCGGCCAGCCCCCACACGCCCAGGTGGAGGGCCGCCATGCCCAGAGCCCGCGCGGGGCGGATGCGCAGCAGCTCCACCAGCTCGTCGCGGGAGGGGCCTGGCCCGGCGGGGGCAGCGGGTGAAGCGGAGACGGGGGCGAGGGCGGGCTGCATGGGGCCTCAGAGGTAGCGGGGGACGCGCTGGCGGTAGCGCGCGTAGGCCTCGCCGAGGCGGGCGGAGAGGTAGCGCTCCTCCTGGAGCACCAGCCCGTGGAACAGCCCCCCCAGCACCGCGCACGCCCCGAGCGTCACCAGCGACGGAGCCCAGAACGAGGCGCCCACGAGGTACAGGTAGGAGAAGACGTAGATGGGGTTGCGCGAGTAGCGGTGGAGTCCTCTCTCGTGCAGCACGGGCGGGGCCTCCCCTGCGTCCACGCCGATGCGGAACGTTGCGCCCATGCCGTACTGCGCCGCCAGCATGCCCACCAGCCCGAGCACGCCCAGCGCCCAGCCCACCTCCGGCGGAAGGGCCAGCAGGGGCCGGCCCCAGGGCAGCTCGGACCAGCGCGGCCAGAGCGCCGCCGCCACCACCGAGCCGGCCCACACCAGCGAGGCGCCGCTGATCCGCCGCGTGAGGCGCGTGTGGGCGGAGTCGGCCCCGGTGCTCCGGTAGGCCAGCGGGCTGTGGCCGAAGCGCAGGCGGTAGACGAGGCTGGAGCCCAGGTGCCCCAGCAGCAGGTGCAGCGAGATGAAACCCAGGTAGAGCGCGGGCGCGTCGCGAAGCCCCTTCATGGTCCCACCACCTCCGCCGGAAGCCCGAAGCCCGAGGACGCCCAGCCCGCGAGCTGCTCGGTGAAGTCGCGCAGCTCGCCCCGGGTCCACAGTCCCTCGAACGTCGCCGTGTTGATGTTGAGCGTGTCGCCAAAGCCCAGGCCCGTCGCGCCCCAGGTGGCCGTGTGGCTGCGCAGGGAGTGGATGCGGAAGGGCGCGTCCACGAAGTGCTTGTCGAGCTGCCCCAGGTAGGTCGCCACCAGCGTGTTGGTGCGGGGCTCGGCCACCAGCCCGGGGCGCGCGTTGCGCCGCAGCACGGGCCCCGGGGCGAGCCGCGCCACCGCCATGCACTCCAGCGCCGTCGTCCAGTGCACGCCCTCGTCGAGCACGCGCCGCAGCGCCTCGCGCATCAGCGCCGCCAGGGCGGGCGCGTCCTCCAGCCGGGCGCGGACCTCCCGCAGGGGAAGCTCCAGCGGCACCGTCGAGCAGCCGTTGCCCAGCATCCGCCCCAGCCCCAGCATGCGCCGCAGGTCCACCGGCACCCGCAGGCGGATGAGCCCGTCCTTCGTGGGCTCGCGCAGCGCGACGCCCGCCAGCAGCGCGGCGAAGAAGACCTCCGAGGCCTGGACGTCCGTGCGGCCAGCCGGGAGTGTCAGGCGCGCCGTCGCCATCAACGAGCGGCCCGCGGTGTCTCCACTGCGGCGCAGGCCCAGGCCCCGCTGCGCGAGGAGCCGGCGGCGGGGGCTCGCGAGGCCCAGCACCCGGCCCGGCCCGCGCAGCGCCGCGAGCAGCACCTTGCCATCCGTCAGCGTCGAGGGGCCCAGCGGGGGCGACTCCGACGCGCGCCCCGCGCAGTGCAGCCAGAGCCGCTCCAGCAGGTGGGCGAGCGCCTTGGCGTCCCCAATCGCGTGGTGGAGCTGGACGGCGAGCAGCCACGGGCCCGGCGCGCCATCGGCCAGGGGGTGGAGGTGCAGCCGCAGCGGCACGTCCCTCGCGAGGTCCACCCGGGTGTTGATGACCCGCGTCACCGCCTCGGGCTCATCCAGCGGCTCGGCGCCTTCCAGCAGGGCCGCGTCCACCGCCTCGTCCGTGCGCGGCGCGGGCACCCACGCACCGTGCGCGTCGTCCCAGGCCACGTTGAGGCGCTCGCTCTCGCGCACCAGGGCGCGCAAGGCCCCGCGCAGCCGCGCCACGTCGGGCCGCGCGTCGATGCGCAGCAGCACCGTGGCCCAGATGGTGGCCACCTCGCCGTCCAGCCGCGCGAGGAGCGTGTCTACGAAGTTCGCGCGCATCGCTCCACCCATCCGCTCCACAGGGCCCGGGCCGCCTCGCCGTCCAGCCGCGCCCGCCCCACCGCCTCGCGCGCCCGCTCCGGCGCCGGCAGGTGCTGGAAGACGATGTCGTCGGGCGCGTCCAGGCGCTGGCGGAGGCCCGTCGGCAGGTAGCCCGCCGCGAGGAGCACGGGCGTGGCCTCGGCCACCCGCTGGGGCTCGCCCATGGACAGGTGGACGAGGTCCACGCGCGCCCGCGAGGACGGGAGCGCCGTGGCCCCCTGCCCTTCCCCGGCAGGCCCCATCAGCTCCCGCCGTTCGAGCCGCAGGGACTCGTTCCAGTCGAGCGGGCGCAGCACGAGGCCCCCGGCGTGAGGGCGGCGCTCCAGCGGCGTCAGCTCCACCGTCCCCGGCAGGCCCGAGGCGGCGAGGATGGACGCGAGCCACTCCCCCCACGGCCCCGCGGGCAGGAAGCGCCGGCGCGGAGGCAGCGGCGCGAGCACCGTCGTCATCGCCAGCGCCTGCATCGGCAGGCCCGAGCCCTCCACCCCCACCAGCGTCTCCCCCTCGGTGTAGTCGACGATGAGGCCCACCGGCACGGCCCGCATGAAGCGCGACGCGTAGCGCTGCGCCATGAGGTGCAGCGTGGACGTCTGCTGGTGCAGGAAGCCCACGCGCGCCTTGAGCAGCTCCAGGAGGTGGCTCCACAGCCGCTCGTGCTCGGAGCGGTCCATGGCGGTGCGCCGGCCAGGCAGGGCCATGGAGAGCCCCGAATCCAGGGAGTCCCGCCCCGGCTTGCACCACAGCCCCGTGTGCCAGAGGAGCGTGCCCTGGGCGTCGAACTCCCCCAGGCTGAGCAGCGCGCCGGCCCCCCAGAGCCGCGAGGCCCCTCCAGGCTCATGGAGGAAGCGGTAGGAGTAGCTCCCGGCGTAGCGCGCGTGGAGCAGCTCGCGCAGCGCGGGCTCATCGGGCTCCGCCAGCCAGCGGGTGTGCTCGCTGGGCTGGGCGGCGCGAAGGCCGTCAAAAGGGGGGGCTGCGCGTTCCCGGCACATGGAGCGTTAGCAGTGCACCAACAGGGCCAGCCGAGAAGCCCCCCTCCTTCCGAGGGGTTGGGCCCGGCCGCCGCCCCGCGCCCCCGCCGGGTGTGCAGCCTGCTGCACAGGGTGGAGCGCTCGGCTGCACAGGCGGCAAGCCCCTGCCCGGCCGTGCATCCCCGGCGCCCTCGATGGGACCCGGCGTCACGCGGGGGCGCGGAGAGCGTACGCACCACCAATTCGAGCAGCATGGGACGGCGCTCGACGCCAGGTTCGCCCTGCTTCTGACATCCCATTCAGCGCGCTCTCGAAACCCGCGGCTGTCAGGGCGGTCCTTGCGTGAGACGGAGCTCGGATGCACGAGGCGTCCGTCCCGATACGTGCAGCGCTCCCCGAGACTGCCGACGTAGCCCTGCACCTCTTCGGCGCTCAGCACAGGCAGGGCCCGTGGCTCCCAGTTCTTCTCGGCGTCATGAACTGAGACATCGCGCCTGAAGCCCGACACCGGCTGCGACACCCGCCTGCTGGCGCCCTCGGACATGGACGCGCTCATGTCGTTCCTGGCCACCGCCTACCAGCCTCCTGAACCCCAGCGCGCGGAACGGCTTCGCCAAGAACTGGAGCAGCAACTCGCCAAGCGCCACGCGAAGGAGACGCGCTGAACCGCGCACTCCGCCGCGCCGTCGTCTCCACGCTCCCCATCGCCGCCTTCCAGGTCTGGCCCGGAAGTCGGCACCTTGAAGTCAGGGCGGGAATCATCGACATTGGCGGGCCTGCGTGCTCCCGGGCCTGCCCGGGGCCTGCGCACCCACCTTCGCGAGAACTCCATGCTCGACCGCCCGATGTACCTGAAGCCCGATGTCGCCATCGAGCCGCTGTTCAACCAGTGGTACGTCTGGTGGTACCTCATCTCGCCCGCCACGGCGCCGCTGTTCGTCTCCCGCCTGCACCTGAAGCTGATGCAGTCGTTCGTCGCGAACCCGGACGTGCACGTGGCCGCGCTGCAGAACCCGGCGCTGATGGGCGGCCCCTTCATCAACCACCCCGTGTCGCGCGTGAACGAGGTGAAGGCCCTGCTCGACCGAACCACCCGCGAGCAGGCGGACATGCTGGCCTACACCAAGGCCGTGTCGGACCTGGAGCAGCTCTTGGCCAGCTCCAAGGGCGAGTCCCTGGAGCCGCTCTACGCCAAGGTGCCGGACATGCTCCGCGGCTTCGTGGAGCTGCACTACGACCTGGCCCACCGCGCCAACGCCCGCATCATGGAGCCCCTGCTCTACCGCAGCAGCCTCTACAAGGAATCCGCGCAGAGCATCTCGCTGATGCGCGTGGCCGGTGACGCGCGCAAGTACGTCTTCAGCACCCCGCGCCTGGAGGGCGATTCGCCCCTGTGGCTCCAGGTGCCCTACAAGCACGAAGGCATCGACGCCCTCTTCCGCATGCGCCACACGCCGGGCAGCCCCGGGCAGGTGGCGGAGATGCTGGGCGTGCCGTCCACCGCCTCGGAGGCCTTCGCGGACCTCTTCACGGAGACCGCCCCTCGCAAGCCCGAGCCGTACACCGGCTCCGGCGTGCGCGTGCGCTACTTCGGCCACGCGTGCGTGCTGATGGAGACGCGCGAGGTGTCCGTCCTCACCGACCCCGTCATCAGCTACGAGTTCCCCACGGACCAGCGGCGCTTCACCCACGCGGACCTGCCGGAGAAGATCGACTACGTCCTCATCACCCACGGCCACGCGGACCACCTGATGATGGAGACGCTGCTGCAGCTGCGTCACCGCATCGGGACCATCGTGGTGCCGCGCTCGAACGCGTACTCGCTGGCGGACCCCTCGCTGCGCCTGGTGCTGGAGCAGACGGGCTTCAAGAACGTCATCGAGATCGACGACCTGCAGGAGATCAAGATCCCCGGCGGGTCGCTGATGGGCATCCCCTTCATCGGCGAGCACAGCGACCTGGCGGTGCAGGCGAAGACGGCGCACCTGGTGCGGCTGGCCGGCCGCTCCATGCTGATGGCCGCGGACTCCAACGCGCTGGAGCCGCGCATGTACCAGCACCTGTCGAAGCTGGTGGGCCCGCTGGACGCGCTCTACCTGGGCATGGAGTGCGAAGGCGGCCCGATGAGCTGGATGTACGGCCCGCTGCTCAGCCAGCCCCTGCCTCGCAAGATGGATCAGTCGCGGCGGCTCAACGGCTCCGACAGCGCCCGCGCCACGGAGATCCTCAATCACCTCAATCCGAAAGAGGTCTTCATCTACGCCATGGGCCAGGAGCCCTGGCTGCGCCACGTGATGGTGCTCCAGTACGACGAGACCGCGCCCCAGATGATCGAATCCAACAAGTTCATCGAGGTCTGCAAGGGCCGCAACATCCCCGCCGCCCGGCCCTTCCTGAGCATGGAGCAGATCCTGGAGTAATCCGGGACGCGACACGGCCCGGCGGATGACGCCGGGCCTTCAGCGCGCGTGCGAACCGGCGCGCCGGGACCACAAGAACAGCAGCACAGCGCCCAGGCCCGCCACCGCCGAGGCCAGCGTGAAGCCGAGTGCGGCGCCCGTGTTCACCTCCAGCACGCTGCGCCCTGGGATCCTTGGGTCGTAGTGCACGGGCACCGTGGCGCCCACCGGGTAGCGCGCCAGATACTGCGTCAGCTCCGGGCTCGGCTGGGGGTTCCAGAGCCGGTACTCCCTCGGAGGCGAATTGGACAGGTCCTCGCCGACATACGAGCGGCCCTTGATCTCATAGGCGTAGCGCGGCTTCACGCTCCAGTAGTCTTTGGATTTCCCGACCCCGAGTTCCACCGAGATCGCGAGCATGCGCCCCGGCACCATCGGCCGGGCCAGCAGTGCCTGCTCCGTGCCGTGAAGGCTCCAGGCAAAGTACCCAAACATCAGACTGAAAGCTGTTCCGCTCATCACGAGTGCTTTCAGGTTGGCGTGCAGCCCCATGACCAGGAGTCCTCGACGCTGGGAGTCCGTCAGTGCTTGCGGCGCTGGAGTCTGCGCAGGCCCGCGAGCAGCGCTTCGCCGTCCGGCGTGCCCAGGCCCGTGCACGCGTTCCACAACGTCGCGTCGCTGGCGAAGTACGCGCCGTTGCCGCCGTGGGTGATGCGCCGGATGACAGGCTGTCCCTCGGTGACGAGCGCGTACAGCCGGGGGTGGAGGAAGCCCACGCGCTCCCCCAGCGCCTCGTTGAGGCGGACGATGAGCGCGGCCCACATGGGCGCCGCGGCGCTCGTGCCCGCGGCCACGCCCTGCTGGCCCTTGAAGACGATTTGATAGCCCGTGTGAAGGTCCGCGTTCGCCGCGACGTCCGGCACGCCGCGGCCGGTGCTGCGGGAGACCTCGAACACGCCGTTCTTCCACGACGACTTCACCAGGTGCGGCACGCCCATGCCGTGCTGGTACAGCGGCAGCGCGTTCATCGTGCTGACGCCGCCGCTGCTCGCGCCCGCGGCCGTGGCGCTGGGGCCCATGGACATCGCCTCGCCCAGGCGGTTCCACACGCGCTCGTGGTGGAGGACGTCCCCCACCGCCTCCAGCGTGGTGCCGCCGCAGCCCAGCACCAGCGCGCTCGCCGCGGGGTAGCTCGTCGCCGCCAGGGTGATGGCGCCCGTGGGTGAGCGGGCATTCACCGGCACCTGCGAGCCCAGGTCTCCAGACGCGGCGCACACGGTGATGCCCAGCAGCGCAGCCTCGATGAAGAGCCGCTCGAAGGCCAGCTCCTCGCCCTGCTGGATGAGCGACCCTTCGTAGAAGGACCAGCTGGTGGTCAGCACCGACGGCCGGTTCTCCCGGTCGCTGATGGCCTCCGACAGGACGCGGTGGTAGTCGCGCAGCGAGTAGTCCTTCGACCCCGCGTTGTAGACGACGACGCGCGCGGCCGGACACACCGAGGTCACCAACTCCACGTCCATGGTGACCTCCGAATTGGAGGCGGTGTTGAGGAGCCCCGCCTTGTTCGGCCCCACGTTCACCACCGGCGCCGTGCGCTCCACCCCCACGGACTTCAGGTACGCATCCAGGTCCGACTGCTTGTAGCCGCCCGCCAGCTCGATGATGCCCACGCACTGGCCTTCCCCCTGGTTGCGGGGGTAGCGGTAGAGGCTGGCCACATGGGGTGCCGTGTACGTGCGCAGCCCGGCCTGCTTCGCCATCTCCGCGGGGATGGGCAGGGCCGCCGCGTTGTGGGTGACGAGCGGCCGGGTGTCCAGGCCCAGGACCCACTCCGCCACGCCTTGCAGCGCGCGCGGCAGGCACACCGGCTTCGTGTGGGTCAGGTAGGAGGTCTTCCCGTGGGTGTAGCGCCGCAGGTCCACCTCGAAGGCCTTGCGAATCGCGGCCGTGGACCCCTGGAGCACGACGTAGCTCCGGTCGCGCCGCTCCGTGGTGATGGTGAGGCCATGGCTCTTCGCGAAGCGCCGCACGGCGGCCAGGTGCTTCGGGTTCGTGCCGTACTTCGCCTCGAACTCGTCATGGGTGAGCGGGCGGCGCGGCGGGTTCGCGCACAGCTCCTCCACCGTGGGCAGCGGCGCCCCGTGACGCAACAGCAGCGTGACCTCCACCTTGCCGGTCGCGGCGCGGCTCCGGAGCGGGGGGTGGAGGGACGCCGGGGACACACGCGCGCTCTGCGTCAATGGGATGCGGGCCATGCGCGGCGTTCTACCACGCGGAGTCCAGGCCCTCGGAAGGCAGGGCCAGGTCGTATCCACGAGCGCGGGCCCCGGTTAGGCTCGCCCGCCTGCCCATGGACCGAGTCCTCCGCATCAAGCCCCACCTGCGCGCCGAGGTGCTCGACGCGCGGCGCGTGTTCCTCGTCGGGGAGCGCGCCCAGTTCCTGCTGGAGGGGGAGCTGCACGCGAGCATCGTTCCCCTGCTGGATGGCGAGCGCACCGTGGCGAACGTCATCGCCGCGCTGGCGGGACGGGCCTCCGCGCCGGAGGTGCTCTACGCGCTGTCGCTCCTGGAGGAGCGCGGACACGTGGAGGAGGCACACGACGTCTTCGACGCCAGCGTCGCCGGCTTCTGGGAGTCGCTGGGCGTGGGCGCGGCCACCGCGGCCGGGCGGCTGTTGGACGTGTCCGTCTCCGTGCACGCGGTGGACGGCGAGGATGGCGAGGGGCTGGAGGAGGCGCTGCGCGACACCGGCCTGGACGTGCGCGACGACGCCGACCGCCGCGTGCTGCTGGTGGACGACTACCTGTCGACCGAAGCGCTCGCGCTGGCCCGGGAGGCCCGGAGCGCGGGCGCCGCGTTCCTCCCGCTGAAGGTGTCCGGCACCGCGTGCCACGCGGGCCCGGTGGTGGGCCCCGGTGAGCGCGCCTGCTGGACGTGCCTCACGGCGCGGCTGTTGGACAACCGCCCCATCGAGAAGTACCTCGCGCGCAAGGGCCCCCCGCCGCGCGCCATCCGCCCGCCGCGCACGGGCCTGCCCACCACCGCGAAGGCGGGGCTGTCCTTCGCGGCGACGCTCGTGGCCCGGTGGGTGGTGGACGGACCTGGAGGCCCGGCACAGACGCGGCTGTGGACGCTGGACTTCGCCACCTGGCAGCTGGAATCGCACGCGGTGGCGCGACGTCCGCAGTGCCCGGATTGCGGCGACCCCCACTGGATGGAGGCGCGTGCGAAGAAGCCCCTGGAACTGGCCTCGCGCTCCAAGCGCTTCACCGACGACGGCGGCCACCGCATCCTCACGCCCGAGCAGACCTGGGAGCGCCACCGCCACCTCATCAGCCCGGTGACGGGCGTGGTGAGCGACCTGCGCGCGGTCCCGGGCGACGCACCGCTGGGCCACATCCAGTCCGCTGTCTTCCGCGTGTGCCCGTGGACGGACGCGCCGGCCTCCGACGACTTCCATCGCGTGGCCAGCGGCAAGGGCCGCACGGAGGCCCAGGCCCGCGCGGGCGCGCTGTGTGAAGCACTGGAGCGCTACAGCGCGGTGTTCCAGGGCGACGAACCCCGAGTCCACGCCACGGCGTCCCAGCTGGGTGCGCAGGCCGTGCACCCGGACGCGCTCCAGCACTTCAGCGCCGCGCAGTTCCAGTCCCGGCCCGAAAGCGCGAGCCGCGACATGCGCACCGCGGTGCCCAATCCGTACGCGGATCAACCCATGGACTGGAGCCCCGCGTATTCACTCACGCACGGGGTCCACAAGTACGTGCCCACGTCGTTCGCGTACCTCTTCGCGCCCGCGCCCCCGCTCGGAGACGGGCCGTTCTGCTTCTTCAACTCCAACGGGAACGCCGCGGGCAACTGCGTGGAGGAGGCCATCCTCCAGGGCTTCCTGGAACTGGTGGAGCGCGATGCGGTGGCGCTCTGGTGGTACAACCGCCTGCGCCGTCCGCGCGTGGACCTGCGCTCCTTCGACGAACCGTGGTTCGCGTCCGTGAGCGCGCACTACCAGTCGCTCGGCCTCCAGTTGTCGGTGTTGGATCTCACGCACGACCTGGGCATCCCGGTGTTCGCCGCGCTCGTGTGGTCTCCGGAGCGCGGCCGGGCCTGGGCCGGGTGCGGCTGCCACTTCGACGCGAAGCTCGCCGTGCAGCGCGCGCTCACGGAGGTGGCCCAGTGCTACGACCCGAAGGACCTGTCGCCATCACCCTGGGACGCCAGCGCGCACAGCGACGTCAGCTGGCTCTTTCCCAACGACCTGGTCCCCGCGCGCGTCCGCGCCGATTTTCCGCGCGTGTGGCATGACGACCTGCGGGACGACGTGCGCGAGTGCGTAGCCCGGGCCGCGAGCGTGGGACTGGAGACGCTGGTGGTGGAGCAATCACGGCCCGACGTGGGCGTATCCGCGGTGAAGGTCATCGTCCCGGGGCTGCGTCACTTCTGGCCGAGGCTCGGCCCCGGACGGCTGTATGACGTCCCCGTGAGGATGGGGTGGCTGAAGGCCCCGAAGACCGAAGCGCAGCTCAACCCCGTGCCCTTCTACTTCTGAGCGATGGCGCCTCCTCCTGAACCCAAGCCTCGCATCCTGCTCGTCCAGTGTGGCCCCGACCGGCGCCACGTGGACCGGGAGACGGAGGACTTCGACCCCGAGCGCGGCCTGGTGAAGCGCGCGACGATGACGCCGCTGGCCTGCGCGACGCTCGCGGCGCTCACGCCGGACGCCTTCACCGTCGACATCTGGGACGAAGAACTGCACGGCCAGCTGCGCGCGGACACGGAGCTGCCGGACTACGACATCGTCGGCGTGTCGGTGATGTACTCCGCCCTCACCTACCAAGCGCGCTTCCTGGGCGGGCACTTCCGCGACCTGGGCGCCACCGTGGTCGCGGGCGGTCCCGCCATCTCCGCCGCACCGGAGGACTACCGGGGCTTCTTCGATGCCCTCTTCGTCAACGAGGCGGAGCGCACCTGGCCGCGCTTCCTCGCGGACTGGCTCGGGGGCGAGTACGCGCCCGAGTACCGGCAGCTCGACAAGCCCTCGCTGAACGAAAGCCCCCTGCCCCGCTGGGACGCCATCGCGACGGACCTCCCGCGCTACGCGTGGGGCTCCGTGCAGACCACGCGCGGCTGTCCGTTCGACTGCTCGTTCTGCGACGTCATCTACCTGTACGGCCGCAAGCAGCGGCACAAGCCGGTGGACCGCGTGCTGGACGAGGTGCGCGCCCACGCGGCGCTCGGAGCGGAGGGCGTCTTCTTCGCGGACGACGAGTTCATCGGCGACGCGGCGTACGCGAAGGAGGTGCTCGCGGGGCTCGTGCCCCTCAACCGCGCCCTGCCCCGTCCGCTGCGCTTCTTCACCCAGGTGACGATGAACCTGAGCCGCGACGCCGCGCTGCTGGAGGGCATGGCGGACGCGAACTTCTACACCATCGTCCTGGGCATCGAGTCCTTCGACATCGGCGCGCTCAAGGAAGCGCAGAAGCACCAGAACGTGCGCGCGGACCTCGTGGGCGACCTACTGCACATCCAGGCGCACGGCATCGGGCCCCGGGGCAGCTTCATCGTCGGGTTCGACAACGACACGCCCGCGGTCTTCGATTCGCTGCACGCGAACATCCAGCGCACGCACCTGCCCTGGGTGGTGGTGGCACCGCTCCAGGCTCCGCGCGGCACCAAGCTGTGGACGCGGCTGCGCGCGGAAGGCCGGCTCGCCACGCCCCGCAAGGCGCACGCGAAGGACCGGGGCGCCATCGTGCTCAACGTGATGCCCCTGGGCATGACGCGGCCCCAGCTGCTCGAAGGCTTCCGCGACCTGGTGGAGCGGCTGTCCACCTGGGACGCCGCCTGCGAGCGCATCCGGGGGTTCATCGCCGGCATCCGGCGCCCGCCCCAGGTGGAGGAGCCCCACTGGCCGGAGGCCGTCACCGACCGCTTCCTGCGCGAGGCCACCGGCGCCTGGGCCCTGACGCCGTCCGAGCGCCACGCCCTGGGGGACACGCTCGCTCAGGTGCGCAGCACCGCCCCGGCGATGCTGCCACGCGCGGTGTTCTTCCTCGCGCGCAACCAGAACGAGCGCCGCCGCCATGAGCGCCTCTTCACGGACTTCGACGCCGTGCTGGCCACCGAGCGCCAGGGCGACCTCGTCCCGGACACGCAGCCCGTCTACGTCCCGCCCGGCTTCGCCACCGCGATGCGCGACGTGTTCCCGGACCTCTTCGTGCGCCTGAGCCGCGACCTGCCGGATCGCCGCGAAGTGCCGGAGGCTTCACGCGACGTGCTGGTGGACTTCGTCGCCCGCTGGGGCGAAGGCTTCCAGGCGCTCCAGCCGCAGCACCACGAATTCCTTCGCGAGCTGTGTGACCGGGAGGTGGCGGCGCGCGGTGGCCATCCGGGTACGCTGGAGGTCTCGGAGGAGCAGGCCCTCCGCACCCAGGCGCGCCGCACCGGCCTGCTGGAAGCACTGCTCAAGGACGTGCGCGACGAGCTCGCGAGCTGGGGACCCTGACGGATGCGCGACGGCTTTCACATCTTCGACGCGGACCGGCACGTCCTGGAGCCGCTGAGCCTGTGGGCGGAGCAGCTGGAGCCCGGCCTGCGCCGGCACGCGCCTCGCCTGGGACGCCTTCCGGAAGAAACGCTGGAGGAGCGCCTGGCGCGGCTGGGCCCCCAGGGCCTGCTGCCCGTGCTGCCCCTGCCGGAAGTGGACGGCAAGCCGCTGTGGAACCACATGCCGGAGAAGGCGTGGTTGGAGTTCTCCGCGCGCTCCTACGCGCAGCTGGGGCGCAATGAACTGCTGCAGCGTCCAGACGTGTACCTGGCCCAGATGGATCGCGACGGCGTGGACATGGCGGCCCTCTTCCCCACCTATGCGTTGCTCCTGGAGGGCTTCTCCCCGCTCGAGCCCCGCGTCGCCACCGCGTTCGCGTCCGTCTACAACACCTGGCTGCATGGCTTCTGCGCGCACCAGCCGGAGCGCCTGCGTGGCGTGGGACTCATCAGCCGGCACCAGCCGGAGGCCATGGTCGCGGAGGTCCGCCGCGTCGCGGGCTTCGGCTGGCGCGCCGTCATGGTGCGCCCCAACCCCATCGGAGGCAGGCTCCTGTCGGACGCCGCCTACGAGCCCTTCTGGTCCGAGTGCGAGAAGCTCTCACTCGCGGTGGTCCTCCACGGCAGCGGCCACGTCTACGTGCCGTCCGCGGGCGCGGACCGCTTCGACACCCGCTTCGCCAACCACGTCTGCGCCCACCCCATGGAGCTGATGATGGGGCTGCTCGCGCTCCTCCAGGGCGGCGTGCTGGAGCGGCACCCGGCCCTGCGCATTGGCGCCATGGAGGCGGGCTGCGGCTGGCTGCCGTACTGGGCGTGGCGTTTGGATGAGGAATATCGCGCTGTGGGTGCAGAGGTCTCCGCCACCATCCGACAGCTCCCTTCAACCTACCTGCGCCAGCACTGCTTCGTTTCCATGGAACCGGACGAGCCGTACTTGTCTGACATGATGCGCCACCTCCCGGAGGACCGATTGGTTTTCGGAAGCGACTTCCCGCATCTCGACCACGGCGAGGATGTACTGGGTGCGATGCTGTCCTTGCGTGACGTGATGACCGAAAGTCGTCTACGAAAGGTTCTCTGGGAAAACCCGACTCGGTTCTACGGTGTGGAACCGTGAGGCATCACGAATGAGATTGTCGCTCGCCGAAGGTGTGGCGCTGCGTTGCCCCGACGCGGAGGACGCGCGCGTGGAGGGCCCTGGCCGCTCACTGCGGTTGGGCCCGCTGGCCCCCGGTGTGCGCGCCGTCTTCGAGTCGCTCGCGGACGGAGGCATCCACGAGACGGAGGTGCCGGCCGCCGCGGGCTCGGACACGACGCTCGCGTGGTACTGGCTGGACCTGGCTGGAGACGGCGGCCTGCTGTCGTGGACGGTGGAGGAGCGCGGCAACCTGCTCCTGACGCTCACGCCCGCGTCCGCTTCGTTCCTGCGCCACCGCGCGACGTTCGACGCGGCCCAACCGCTGCAGCTGTCACGCTTCGCGCACACGCGCATGGCGGAGGGCCGCGCGGTGCTGGACTGCCCCACGGTGCACGCCACCGCTGCGCTGCATGACCGGCGCGTGGTGTCGCTGCTCTTCGACATGGCCCGCCCCACGCTGCTGGCGCGGCTGAACCAGTTCAACACCGGCATCGAGTCCTTCACGCTGCGCGAGCTGGTGCGCCTGCTGGCGGAGACGGGCATCCTGGTCCCCAACGGACTGGACGTGCCGGCGTCGGAGGAGACGCAGACGGCGCTCAAGCAGTGGGAGCCGCACGACCTGCTCTTCCACCTGCGCTCACGCGGCTGGGGCCACCAGACGCGCGCCGGGGCCACCTACCGCTTCCGGGGAGAGCTGCCCAACCCGCCCGCCCTCAAGCCCACCGTGACCGAGGAGGTCGTGGAGCTGTACCGGCCAGACCTGGAGGCGCTGCGCGCGGGCGGCGACCGCTCCTTCACGGAGGTGCTGGAGGACCGCCGCAGCCTGCGAGGCCGTGGCGCTTCACCGCTCACCGTGAAGCAGCTGGGCGAGCTGCTCTACCGCGCCGCGCGCGTGCGCGAAGTGCGCACCACGCAGGACGGTGAAGTCACCGACCGGCCCTACCCCGGCGCGGGCGCGGCGTACGCGCTGGAGCTCTACCCCATGGTGGGCGAGTGCCAGGGCCTGGCCCCGGGCGCCTACCACTACGACCCGCTGGGCCACCGGCTGGAGAAGCTGAGCGGCCCCACGCCGGAGTTCCACGCGCTGCTGGACGAAGCCCGTGCGCCGGTGGAGCCCTTCGATCGGCCGGAGGTGTTGATGGTGGTGGCCGCGCGCGTGCCCCGGCTCGCGTGGAAGTACGAGACGCTGGCGTACTCGCTGGTGCTGCAGGACACGGGAGCGTTGGTGCAGACGCTCTACCTGGTGTCCACCGCGCAGGGACTGCGGCCCTACGCGCTGGGCCGGAGCGATCCGGACTTCTTCCAGCGCGTGGCGGGCGTGGACGGCTTCGGCGAGGCCAGCGTGGGCGCCTTCGCGGTGTCGGGAGGAGACTCTCCGGACCGCTGAGCGCCCCGCGCGCCGTTCAGCAGCAGGGGCTGCCGCAGCAGTGCGAGCGGCCGTAGGTGTCGGTGAGGCTGGAGAGCGCCACGGCGTGGTCCGCCACGTCCGCCGGCTTCTTCGGCAGGTGCAGCTCCACCTCCGCGTTGTTCACCTTCCAGGTGCCGTCCGTCACCGCGTCCTTCGCGGTGGAGGGGACGACCTTCAGGTGGATGCTGGCGGGCAGGTCGAAGTCGAAGCGCTTCTTGAGGGCCTGGCGCGGATCCTTCTGGAGGGCCGCCTCGAACTCGGGCTCCTTCCACGCGAGCGCGACGGCGCGCATCCACACGGCCTGCCAGTCATTCACCGAGGCCTTGGACTCCGGACCCCGCGTGGGCTTGCGCGCCACCGGACGAGCCCGTGCGGGCGCGACCTTCGACTCCGGCTTCTTCTTGCTCATGTCAGCCTTCTCCTCCCAGCGCATCCAACAGCGCGCGGGCCTCCGAGACGGGCGGGGTTCCCCATCCTTCGGAGAAGGTACTGTAGACCGTTTGCAGGCGTTGCCGGGCTTCTTCCTGTCGCCCGGATGCCTGGAGCACCCGTGCCAGGGCGGTGACGGCCTGCAACTCCCGCATCCGCGCGCCCTGTGCGTGTGCCACCTCCGCCGCCTGCCGGAAGCACGTCTCCGCGGAGAGTGCAGTGTTTCCATCCCGCTGCAGCAGTACGCGCCCCTTGACGTGAAGCATCTTGGACTCGTGGTACGCCTCGCCCAGGGCCTGCGCGCGCTGCCGTCCGCGCTCCACGGAGGCGAGCGCCGCCTCCACGTGGCCCAGCTCCAGCTCCAGCTCCGCGAGCATGGCGTAGTACGCCGGCTGATCCATCTCCGTACCGAACGCCTCGCGAAGCGCGATGCTGCGCCGCATCGCCTCCAGGTCCTTCATGGCCCATGCGCGCAGGATGCCCACGTAGACGGACTGCTCCAGCAGGCCGTAGCGGTGGGACAGCTCCGTGTGCTGGGAGATGAGCTGGAGCGCCTCCGTCCGGTCGCCGTGCTCCTGGGCAATCAACAGCAGGTAGATGAACGACAGGCCGATGCTGGTGCCGTGGTTCAGCTCGCGGCCCCACGCCACCGCGGCCTCGCCGTGCGCCTTCGCCTGGTCCGGGAAGCCCAAGAGCCACTTTCCCCGGCACAGCACGGACTCGCCGCCCACGCGCGTGTCCTGTCCGTAGAGGATGCGGTGCATCCGGTGCGCGACCGGGTCGAAGAGCGCCAGGCACCGGTCCGCCTTCGCCTTCGCCTCGCCCAGGCGGCCTTCCAGCAGCTCGATGTTGGAGAGGATGGTGAGCGCCACCGCCTCCTGGCCCGCGTCTCCGGTGCGCTGCGCGAGCGCGACCAACCGCTCCAACAATCCTCGCACCCGGCGCTGGTCACCTCCCAGGTGGTAGAAGATGGAGAGGACCCACAGCGTCGGTGCCGCGTAGGGGCTCTCTCCCACCGTGAAGAGCAGCTCCAGTGAGCGCTCGGCCACGTTGCGCAGGTCCTGCGAGCGCCAGCCCTGCGTGGACATCAGCGCCGGCGCGAGCACACCGTTGAGGCTCAGCTCCAGCTGCGCGCGCTCCACCGGGTCGTCGATGGCGTCCAGCCACGACAGGCCCAGCCGAGCGAAGAGGATGGCCTCCAGGTAGGCGGAGCGGACCAGCGCGGCGAACGCGGCCTTCTGCGCGTAGATGATGGCCTTGCGCTTCAGGTTCGCGGCGGCCCAGTGGTGCGCGAGCAGATCCGGCCGCGACTCCACCTGTTCCTGGAAGTGCGCCTCCATCGCCTCCGCCGTCTTCGCATGCATCTGCTGGCGGTACCGCTTGAGCATGGAGTCGTAGGCCGCGTCCCGCACCAGCGCGTGCTTGAAGAGGTACACGGGCCCCTTCGGCCGGCGCTTGCGGTGCAGCAGCCCCGAGCCCACCAGCCGATCCAGGTCCGCCTCCAGCGCGTCGGGCGTCAGCGGGCTCACATGGCGCAGCAGCTCATGCGTCAGCTCACGGCCCAGCACGGAGGCGATCTGCGCGGTCTCCTTGGCGCGGCCCAGCCGATCCAGGCGCGCGACGAGCAGATCGCGCAGCGTGCCCGGCACCGCGGGGCCCGCCTTGCTGGCATCCAGCGCGAAGCGGCCCTCGCGCTCCACCAGCGCGCCGGACTCGCGCAGCGTGCGCACCAACTCCTCCACGAACAGCGGGATGCCGTCCGTGCGCGTGGCGATCTCCTCCAACGCCTCCGGCGAGAGCGGGCCTCCCACGGCGGCGGTGGCCAGCCGCTCCACCTCCCCGCGAGCCAGCGCGCCCAACTGCACCTGCGTCACCGCCGACGCGGCCCAGGGTGGCTCCAGCTCTGGCCGCGCGCTGAACACGGCGAGCAGGCGCGACGAGGACACCTCCTCCACCAGCGCCTTGAGCAATTCCAGCGTGGACGGGTCCGCCCAGTGCAGGTCCTCCAGCGCCAGAACCACGGGCTGGCGCTCCGCCATCGCAGCGAGGAACGCGTTGCGCGTGAGCTCCCGGTGCTTCAAGGGCGACACGTCCAGCGGAGCCCAGCGCTCCGGCGGCAGCGGCAGGGACAGCAGCGACGCGAACAGGGGCAGCGTCTCCGGCAGCTCGAAGCTGTAGCCGGACAGCAGCGCCTCCAGGCCCGTCAGCCGGCCCTCCGGCGGCAGGTCGCGGTTCGGGTCCAGCATCCGCGTGAGCAGGTCCACCACGGGGGCATACGCCTGGCCGGAGCTGTCCTCCGTGCAGCGGGACTCCAGCCACGTATGGGGCTCCGCGCCCAGCCGGTCTCCCAGCTCGCGCATGAGGCGAGACTTGCCGATGCCCGGCTCACCGGTGATGAGCACCGCCTGCCCCTGCCCCGAGCGCGCCTGCTCCCAGCGCGACAGCACCAGGTCCAGCTCGCGTGAACGGCCCACCAGCGAGAGCGCGTCGTCGGTGCCGCTCCACGTCGCGTCCGCGCCCTGGAGCACGAACGTCTCCAGGCCCGGAGGCAACAGCTCGTTCGGGGACGCGGGCGCGGGGTCCAACGGGAAGTGCTTACGCACCAGTTGCTGCGTGTCACCCGTGACGAGGATGGCGCCCGAAGGCGCGGACGTGGACAGGCGGAAGGCCAGCTTCGGCGTGGTGCCCACCACGAAGCCCAGGCCGGAGAGCGTGGGATCCCGCTGCTCACGCGACACCACCAGGCCCGTGTGCAGGCCCACGCGGATCTCCACCCGGGTGCCGCGCTCGGCCTCGATGGCACGGCCGCGCCGCTTCACCTCCGCCACCATGTCCAGCGCCGCCTGCGCCGCTCGCCGCGCGTCGTCCTCCCGCGCCGCCGGATAGCCAAAATAGAAGAGGACGATGTCGCCCAACGCGCTGGCGATGTGGCCGTTGTAGCGCCGGGCGATCTCGATGCAGACCTCCTGCTGGGCGCCCAGCACGTGATCCAACTCCTCGATGTCCACCGGCCCCGGCGTCGTCTGCGTGGCGGACAGCGTGCAGCACACCACCGTCAGCTGGCGGCGCTCGCCCTCCGCCCACCGGCGCGAGCGCGTGGACATGGCGTTGGGCGTGCGGCTGGACAGCTCCACCGTCGCCGTTTCGGCGTTGGGCGCCGCGGGCTGGATGCGCACGGGCGAGGGCCGGCGCGGCAGGTTGGACACGTCCACCGCCTCCAACTGGCGCAGCAGCACCTCCGCGGACACGGTGCGCTGGGACGGGTCCTTCGAGGTGACGCGCTGGAGCAGCTTGCCCAGCGGGTGCGCGGCGATGGCCGGCGGAATGGGCACCGGCTCCGAGGAGAGCTGCTGGAAGATGACCTCCGCGACGGTGGCGCCCTCGAAGATGCGGCGGCCGGTGAGGCACTCCAGGAACACCAGTCCCCACGCGTACAGGTCCGAACGCGGCGTGGGCGCCTGCCCGCGAAGCTGCTCCGGCGCCGCGTACGACGGCGTGCCCAGCGATTCATTGGTGGACGTGATGCGCGGCTGCGCTTCCGTGCGCGTCAGTTCGTCCGTCACCGACCCGATGCCGAAGTCCAGCACCAGCGCGTTGCGACGGGCGCCGGTGGGCACGACCATGATGTTCGCGGGCTTCAGGTCGCGGTGCACCACGTTCTGCGCGTGCGCGCACGCCAGCGCATCCAGCAACTGGAGCATCAGGTGGCGCGTCTCCACCGGATCCAACACGCCCTCCTCCGCGAGCACCTGCGCCAGGTTCTTCCCTGGCACGAACTCGAAGATGGAGTAGACGGCGCCGCCCTGCGCGCGGCCTGAATCGATGAGCCGCACGATGTTCGGGTGGTGCATCTGCGCGCACAGCTTCATCTCGCGCTCGAAGCGCGCGCTGCGGCGCTCCACGGACTCTGGCGTCGCGCCGTCCGTCAGGCGCAGGAGCTTCACCGCCACGTTCTGGCCGGTGGTCACCTGGCGGGCCTTGTAGACGCGGCCGAAGCCGCCCTCGCCCAGCTCCGAAAGGAGTTCGTACCGGCCCTGGAAGGCTTCCAACAGCTGGGGATCCATTGGGTTCTTCATCGCGTTCCCGAGCCTCGCTCCATTGATGACCGTCCCCCCCGCATGGGCAGGGTGATGACGAACTCCGTGAACTCACCCGGCACCGACTCCATGCGGAACGTGCCCTGATGGCCCTGCACGATGATGTCATGGCTGAGCGACAGCCCCAGCCCCGTCCCCTGCCCTGGTGGCTTCGTGGTGAAGAAGGGGTCGAAGATTCTTCCCGCACTCTCCACGGGGATGCCCGGCCCGTTGTCGCGCAGCCGGACCTCCACCTGCTCCTGACGCGCGAGGGTGCGAACCTTGAGCACCGGCACGTACGTGGCCCCCTGCGTCTGGCGCTTCTGACGCATGGCGTAGAGCGCGTTGTCCACGACGTTGATGATGACGCGGCTCACGTCCGCGCGACTCAGCTCCAGCCGTCCCACGGCCGGGTCGTACTCGGCTTCCAGGCGGACGGTCAGGGGTTCGCCCCGCATGCCGCCCTGCCCCAGCGCGACGCTCTCCGCGACCAGCGCGTTCAGCTCCACCTGCTCGCGCGGACCGGGCGAGCGGCGCGCGTGCTGGAGCATGTTCTGGATGAGCGCGTCCGCGCGGCGGCCGTGCTCGTTGATCTTCTGCACGTTGGTGCGCAGGCACGCGAGCGCTTCATCCACGTCGCTCGCGGAGCCCACCGTCAGCCGTTCGCGCTGCGGCTCCAGCACGCTGGCCAGGTCCTCCGTGAGGCCCACGGAGAGGCCGGCGAAGTTGCTGATGAAGTTGAGCGGGTTGCGCAGCTCGTGCGCCATGCCGCCCACCAGCGCCGCGAGCGAGGCCAGCTTCGCGTCCATGATGAGCTGCATGCGCTGCACCGTCTCCTGCTCGATGCGGCGGTAGAGCCTCGCGTTCTCCAGCGCGAGCGCCGCCTGCCCCGCGAACGCGACGAGGAACTCCAGGTCGTCCTCGGAGAAGCTCTTGGGCGTGGAGACGTTGTCCACGTAGAGCACGCCCAGCACCTCGTCGCGGGGCTTGAGCGGCACGCACATGGAGGCGCGGATGGAGCTGAAGATGACGGACTCCGCAGCGCCCAGGCGCGGATCATTCACCGCGTCGGAGAAGAGCGCCGCCACGCTCCGGCGCAGCACGAAGTCCACGATGTTCTGGCTGTAGATGGGTCCGCGCACGGCCGTGCCCTCGGCCGTCTTCGTCACGCGCGGCTCCAGCTTCCCCGTGCCCTCGTCCATGAGCAGGATGACGCCCCGCTCCACGTGGAGGATTTGAAACGCCAGGTCCAGCACCCTCCCGGGCAGCGCCTCCAGGTCGTCCGTGACGGACAAGAGCTTCGCCACCTCCTGGAGGATGCGCATCCGCTCGCGGGCGCGCGTGGCCGTGCTGGGGGCCTCCACCGCGGACTTCTCCGAACCGGACACCGCCTTCACCAGCGTCTTCAGCGGCACGCGGGTGAGCGCGCGCGTGAGCTGGGGACGGGGTTCGTCGGGCGCGCCGGACGCCGAGCCGGGCGGGCCCGCGGGTGCGGCCGGTGGTGCTTCGTGGGTGAGCAGGAAGACGAGGTCGCCCAGCGTCAGCGTGTCGCCGGGGCGCAGCTCCTTGCGGCGGATCTGCACGC
Organism: Corallococcus exiguus; assembly: GCF_009909105.1. Lineage (NCBI taxonomy): Bacteria > Pseudomonadati > Myxococcota > Myxococcia > Myxococcales > Myxococcaceae > Corallococcus > Corallococcus exiguus. The sequence continues at coordinate 749,013 of NZ_JAAAPK010000002.1, read as the reverse complement.
CGTTGACGAACGTGCCGTTCTTGCTCTGCAGGTCGGTGACGAAGAAGCGCCCGTCGGAGGACTCGATGCGGGCGTGCTGGCGCGACAGGCTGCGGTGGGGAATGCAGATGCCCTGGTCGTCCGCGCGGCCAATGGTGATGGGCACGTCCCCCAATGGGTAGGACAGCTCATCCGGTTGCCCAGGGTTGTAGACGAGCATCGGCACGGCCTTCAGACCCCCTCCAGGGTCGCAAGCCTAGCCGAAAAGGACGCGCGCGAACCGCCCCGGCGGATTCAGCCGGGGCGGCGGGCCCTTGCCTTAAGCGGCGCTCGCGGCCGGAGCCAGGAGCCCCCGGTCGCGCAGCGTGTCGAGGATGCGCTCCAGCCCCGCATCCACCGTCTCCGCGTCGGAGCGGACGGTGATTTCCGGGGACTCGGGCGGCTCGTACGGGTCCGACACGCCGGTGAAGTGCGGAATCTCCCCGGCCAGGGCCTTCTTGTAGAGCCCCTTCACGTCGCGGGCGATGAGCGCGTCCAGGCTGGCCTGGACGTAGCACTCCAGGAACGGGATGCCGGCCTGGGTGGCCAGGGCGCGCACCTCGTCCCGGGAGTTCTTGTACGGCGAGATGGCGGCGGTGATGACGCCCACTTCGTGCTTCGCCAGCACGCGCGCCACGTAGCCGATGCGCCGGACGTTCTCCTCGCGGTCCGCGCGGCTGAAGCCCAGGCCGCGGGAGAGGTACGTGCGCACCTCGTCCCCGTCGAGCAGCTCCACGCGCTGCACGGGCGACAGCTGCCGTGCCACCGCGGCGGACAGCGTGCTCTTGCCCGCGCCGGACATGCCAGTGAACCAGAGGATGAAGCCCGGACGCTGTTGCATCGCCACTCCCCTACCTGTCCACCGCGGGACCGTTGATCATCCCCGCGCCCACGGTGGCGTTGGTGCCCTCGTCCACGAGGATGAAGCTGCCGGTGCTGCGGTTGCGCCGGTACTCGTCGAAGAAGAGCGGCACCGTCGTGCGCAGCGTCACCCGGCCCACCTCGTTGAGCTTCAAGCCGGGGCTCTGGTCGTCGCGATGCAGCGTGTTGACGTCCAGCCGGTAGTGCAGCTGCTTCACCATGGCGCGCGCCATGCGGGTGGTGTGCTTGATGGCCAGACGCGAGCCGCTGTTGAGCTGCGTCGAGTCCGACAGCCAGCACACCATCGCGTCGATGTCCTGGCTCGCGGTGGGCGGGTTGCCCGGGCGGCACAGCATGTCGCCGCGGCTGATGTCCAGCTCCTCCTCCAGCGACACGTTCACCGACATGGGCGGGAACGCCTCCGTCAGCGGCTTGCCGGCCAGCTCCAGCGCCTTGATGCGCGTGGTGAAGCCGGACGGCATCACCATCACCTCGTCGCCCGGGCGCATCACGCCGCCCAGCAGCTGCCCGGAGTACGCGCGGTAGTCGTGGAACTTCTTCGCGGACGCGGGCCGGATGACGCCCTGCACGGGGAAGCGCAGGTGGATGAGGTCCCGGTCGGACGCGATGTGCACGTTCTCCAGGTGGTGCAGGAGCGTGGGGCCCTGGTACCAGGACATCTTCTCCGAGCGCGTCACCACGTTGTCCCCGCCCAGCGCGGAGATGGGGATGAACGACAGGTCGGACACGTCCAGCTTCATGGAGAACTGGCGGAACTCCTCCCGGATGCGGTCGAAGACGCCCTGGTCGTAGTCCACCAGGTCCATCTTGTTCACGCACAGCACCAGGTGCGGCACGCGCAGCAGCGACGCGATGAACGCGTGGCGCCGCGTCTGCTCCAGCACGCCCTTGCGCGCGTCCACCAGGATGAGCGCCAGGTCCGCCGTGGACGCGCCCGTCACCATGTTGCGCGTGTACTGCAGGTGTCCGGGCGTGTCCGCGATGATGAACTTGCGCTTCGCCGTGGAGAAGTAGCGGTACGCCACGTCGATGGTGATGCCCTGCTCGCGCTCGGCCTTCAGGCCGTCCAGGAGCAGCGCCAGGTTGACGTACTCGTCGCCCCGGGCCTGGCTCGTGCGCTCCACCGCGGCGAGCTGGTCCTCGAGGATGGACTTCGTGTCGTACAACAGCCGCCCGATGAGGGTGCTCTTGCCGTCATCCACGGAGCCTGCGGTCGCGAATCTCAGCAGTTCCACTAGAAGTATCCCTCGCGCTTGCGGTCTTCCATCGCCGTCTCAGAGAACTTGTCGTCCGCGCGGCTGGCGCCACGCTCCGTCACGCGGGAGGCCGTCACCTCATCGATGACCTGCGCCACCGTGGACGCGGTGGACGGCACGCACGCGGTGCACGTCATGTCGCCCACGGTGCGGAAGCGCACCGTCTCCGTCGTCACCGTCTCGCCGGGAATCATGGACATGAAGGGCGACCAGGCCATCAGCATGCCGTCCCGGCGGAACACCTCGCGCCGGTGCGTGTAGTAGATGGACGGCAGCGCCACGTTCTCCCGGCCGATGTACTGCCAGATGTCCAGCTCGGTCCAGTTGGACAGGGGGAACACGCGCAGGTGCTCACCGCGGCGGTGGCGGCCGTTGTAGAGCGACCACAGCTCCGGCCGCTGGTTCTTCGGGTCCCACTGGCCGAACTCGTCGCGGAAGGAATACACGCGCTCCTTCGCGCGGGCCTTCTCCTCGTCGCGCCGGGCGCCGCCGAAGACGGCGTTGAAGCCGTTCTTCTCGATGGCCTCCAGCAGCGGCTGCGTCTGCAGGCGGTTGCGGGATGCGCGAGGACCCTTCTCCTCCGTCAGCTTCCCCGCGTCGATGGCCTCCTGCACGGACGCGACGATGAGCCGCGCGCCCAGTTCCGCCACCCGTTCATCGCGATACTGGATGACCTCCGGGAAGTTGTGCCCCGTGTCCACGTGCATCAGCGGAAACGGCAGCGGTGCGGGCCAGAAGGCCTTGACCGCCAGGTGCAACATCACCGCGGAGTCCTTCCCACCGGAGAAGAGCAGCACCGGCCGGTCCAGCTCCGCCGCGACTTCCCGGATGATGAAGATGGACTCGGCTTCCAGCGCCTCAAGATGTGAAAGCTCGTAGCTCACGGTCAGGCAAGCTACCACAACCCTTCCCACGCCCAACCGTGGCCGTGAAGGTTTCCGCTTCCGCGAGTGTGAGACACGCCGGATGCGACATGCCGGAGGGGGCGATGAAACATGGCCGGAGGACCTGCTGGGATGGATGTTTCACGGCCCCACTCCCGGTGCGTGCCCGGGGCCCCCACGCGGTGTGCGGGAGGCGGTTTCCGTGAGGGGGGCGCATGGTATAGACGGCCGCGCCATGGCAAGCGCAACCCCTCCCGTCCTCGACCGTTGGTTCCCGTCCCGCAAGCCGCTCCCGGAGCCGCGCCTGCGCCTGTTCTGCCTGCCGTTCGCCGGCGGGAGCGCGGCCATCTACCAGTCCTGGGGCATGGCGCTGCCCACGGGCGTGGAGCTGTGCGCGGTGCAGCTGCCCGGGCGCGAGCGGCGCCTGATGGAGCCCGCGCTCAAGTCCATGCCGGAGCTGATGGACGTGCTGATGCCGGCGCTGACGCCGCTGATGGACCGGCCCTTCGCGCTGTTCGGCTACAGCATGGGGGCGCGCATCGGCCTGGAGGTGGCCCGGACGCTGAAGCGCCAGGGTGGTCCGAAGCCGCTGGGCTTCATCGCCGCGGCGGCGCCCCCGCCGTCGCACAACGACCGGGAGCCCATCCACACGCTGGATGATGCGGGGTTCATCGCGAAGCTGCGCGAGTACGACGGCACGCCGGAGGAGGTCCTCCAGCACAAGGAGCTGCTGGAGCTCATCCTCCCCACGCTGCGAGCGGACTTCGCGCTGGCCTGGTCGGAGAACGGCAAGGACACGGCCCCGCTGGACATCCCGCTGTCCGTGTACGCGGGCAAGGGGGACAAGCACGTGGGCCTGGACGTGATGGAGCACTGGCGCGCGGAGTCCACCGCCGACGTGCGCCTCCGCCACTTCGAGGGAGGCCACTTCTTCATCCGCACGCACGGACCGCCGGTGCTGGCCGCCGTGCGCGAGGACCTGACGCGCTGGATGACGGCCACGACCTGAGGCGATAGTCCCACCCATGGCCCAGCACCGAATCCACGCGGGGACGGACATCGCCTGCGTGGGAGTCTGGGACGCCGGACTCCCCTTGGCGAAGCGTGCCATCGAGGGAAAGGCGCTCAAGGAGAGCGCCGCGCGCGGCGAGGTGCTCGTCATCGACACCAGCGCGGACGGCCGCTACCTCCTCCAGATCCACGTCGATGAGCCGTTCGTCCCGTCGCCCGGGCAACGGTTCGACACGGTCGGGAACGAGCTGGGACTCCACCTCGGATCGGGAACCGCGATGGCTGGTGGGTGCGAGGACTTTCGCAGTCCGCGCCCACAGATCACGTCCGCCGGGGACCGGTTCCATGTCGAGCCCTCCTGGTATCGCGTCCGCGTCCACCTCAACCAGACGGAGGGCTCCGACGAGGAGGAGCAGCGCGCTCACGAGGAGGCCGCGCGGGCCCTCACCTCCGAAGAGCTGGCGAGGTACCTCCGCCTGGGGAAGGCGCTCCGCACGGGCTGGCTCGTCGCCGTGGTGGCGGTGGCCGCCGTCCTGGCCGCCGTGGTCTCCCAGGCCGCGCTCACCCTGGGCGTGCTCGGTGCATTGGTAGCCGCTGCGGCGGGTTGGAGCATCCTGCGCCTCAAGCGGGGCAGCTACGACGCGCTCCACCTGCGCTACCAGCGCGCTCTCAAAGCGGCCTACCCGCCGGACATCGTCCTGGAGCTGCACCGCGCGACAGGCCCCATTCCGGGGGGCTTCGTGGAGTTGGACGGCCCGCCCGCCGCCTGACGTCAGCGACCCGCTAGGCCGTCTTGATGATTGGGGCCATGTCCCCGGCCAGCGGCACGGTGTGCTGCCAGCGCACCGTGAGCGCCCCACTCCGGGGCCTGCGGAAGGCCAACGCCGCCTGGTGCCGGGCGGACGGCTTGTGCTGCATGAACTGCCACACGTCCGGCAGGTCGTTCATCCGCGGGTCGAAGCTGATGCCGGGCATCTGTCCCGGCACCAGGTCGAAGCCGAACTGATCCAACGGCAGGGACAGGCCCGCGCCGCGCGCCTTGATGTAGGCCTCCTTCAGGGTCCAGTACTCGAAGAAGCGCTCACGCTGGCGCTCCTTGGGAAGCGAGCGCAGGGCCTGCACCTCCGTCTTCGCGAAGTAGTGGTCGGCGATCTCCACCGTCTCGCCGGGCCGCTCCGCGTCTTCGATGTCCGCGCCCAGGTCCACGTCCCGGCCCACCGCGACCAGGGCCATGCCGTCCGTGTGGCTCAGGTTGAAGCGCAGCCACTGGCCCTCGGGACCCACGATGGCGGGACGGCCGTACTCGTTGGGGACGAAGCGCCAGGCCTCCGGCGCGACGGGCGCGTAGCGCGACAGGGTCAGCCGCACCAGCGCGTGGGACACCAGGTACTGCCGCTGGTGCCGCTCGAAGTGGAAGCGCCGCTGCCGCTCGCGCTCGCCTGTGTCCAACAGGGCCTTGTAGGCCTCCAGGAGGCGCGGGTCGTCGATGCGCTCGGGTTCGACGATCCACACGTGGACCTCGTCGGGGCGCAGGTCGAGGGGCATGGAAGAGAGGGGCACCGTCATGTCGTGCAGGCAATCAGGAACCGTCGCGCCTGTCACGGGGGCTGGTCCGGCCGCTCAGCGGGCGCGTAGGCTTCACGGCCCTACGCTGAGGGGGGGAGAGACACTCATGGACCTGACCACCGCGACGACGAAGCTCCAGGCGCTGCGCCGGGACATGACGGGCCACACGGACCGGAACGACGAGCGCCGCATCCTGGACCTGCTGGAGGGCGCCACCAGCGAGGAGCTGAACTTCCTCCTGTCCAACGTGGACCTGGTGCGCCTGCTGTCGGACCTGGATGACCGGCTGGTGGGCCCGGACAACCACACGGCGCTCCTGGACCTGCTGTGCACGCGCCGCGCGGCGGAGCTGTCCCTGCCGGTGCGCGCGTCGCTGGCCACCGCGCTCCAGAAGGGCGCCACGCCCGCGCAGGCGGAAGCGCGGCTGCGCGACCTGTTCCTGGGACTGAAGGGCCGCGAGCTGACCGGGTTCAAGAACCTGCTGGAGGCGGGCGGCGAGTACCACGACCTGCACAAGCTGGTGTTCGACGACGTGGACGACATGGTGGTGCGCACCGAACTGCTCGCCCACTTCCAGCGCGAGGCGCAGGCCTTTCCCAGCGGCGAGAACAAGGTCCTGAGCGACATCGATGACACGTTCTTCGCCAACTGGGTGGACCAGCGCTACCCGCCGAAGACGGTGTACCCGGGCGTGCTCGCGTTCTACCAGGAGCTGGACCGGGGGCCGGGCATCATCCCGGGCCGCGCGGGCGACCTCGTCTTCGTGAGTGCGCGCCCGCAGGATCCGCTGGGCCTCATCGAGAACGCGACGCTGGACTCGCTGAGCAAGCGCGGCGTGCCGCTGGCGGTGATGCTCTCTGGCAGCTTCTTCTACCTCGTGGGCAACACGCGCATCGCGCAGAAGAAGTTCGAGAACTTCGAACAGTACGCGCGCCTCTTCCCCGAGTACGGCTTCGTCTTCGTGGGCGACAGCGGCCAGGGCGACGTGGAGTTCGGCGCACGCATGCGCGAGTCCCTGCCCCAGGCGGTGCGCGCCGTGTTCATCCACGACGTGGTGGCGACGCCGCAGGAGAAGCGGGACGCCTGGCGCGCGAAGCACGTCTTCTTCTTCGACACGTACGTGGGCGCTGCGGTGGACGCGTTCCACGCGGGCGTCATCTCCCGCGACGGCGTGGACCGCATCGCCGCCGCCGCGACCGAATCAATGGCGGCCATCGCCTTCCCCTCCCCGGCCCTGCGTCAGGCGCGGGAGGCGGAGCTGGAGCGCGACCTGGCCCTGTTGCGGACGTTCTGAGCCCGCGCTGAAGGCTCGCGCCGCACGGTTTCCATCACCGGGCAGCCCACCGGTCCCGGACAGTTGGCGGGACGTACGAGGCACCCCAACCTTCCGGGCGCTTCACAGGGGTGAAGCGGCCGTCTGGGGACGGAAGGAAGGGCTCCGGGAGGTTCCCGGGGCCCTTCCGGGGCGTGAGGGGGCGCGCGGGACCGATGGAACTGTTTCCCATCCATTTGCTGTTCATCGTCGTCTTGATGAACCGCTACATCCTCGGCCCCTTCCTGCGGCGGCTGAAGGGGCGACGGTTCGAACGGGTGGACGACTCCTACCGTCCGAAGGTCGCCATCGTCGTTCCGCTGTTCAACGAAGGCCAGGGCATCTTCCACACCGTCCGGGCCCTGCTGGACCAGGACTATCCCAGCGAGCTCACCGAGATCATCGTCGTGGATGACTGCTCGCGCGACGACAGCGTCGCGTGGGCCACCAAGGCCGCGGAGGGCCACCCCAACGTCCGGGTGATGCGCAACCCGGAGAACATGGGCAAGCGCAAGGGCATCAACCGGGGCGTCCGCGCCGCGGAGGACGCGGAGATCATCGTCTCCGTGGACTCCGACGTGGTGGTGGAGAAGAGCGCCGTGCGCCAGCTCATCCGCCGCTTCGTGCACCCGAATGTCGCCGCGGTGGGCGGGCGCACCTTCGTCATCAACCGTCACCAGAACTGGCTGACGCGGATGATCGAAATCAAGTTCCACTTCGCCCAGAAGTGGCTGAAGGACCTGGAGCGCTCGTTCCGACAGGTGATGTGCCTGTCCGGTTGTCTGACGGCGTATCGCCGTTCCGTGCTGCTGGAGCTGGAGCCCATCCTGGAGGCGCGCGCCATCGCGGGCATCCCCATCAAGTACGGCGAGGACCGCTTCCTCACGCGGCAGATCGTCAAGCACGACTACGAGACGGTCTACACGCTGGACGCGTACTGCTTCACCGCCGCGCCCTCCACGCTCGCGGGCTACTTCAGTCAGCAGCTGCGCTGGCGGCGCTCCAACCTGGTGGACCTCATCTGCGGCCTGTCGCACGCGTGGCGGCTGCACCCGGTCATCACCGTGCACTACGTATCGCAGCTGGCGCTGCTGCTGGCGTACCCGGTGGTCATCGTCCACAACCTGCTCAACGGCGAGTTCTGGGACATCCTCTCGTTCCACTTCCTGGTGATTGGCCTGTTGGGCTTCATCTACCGGATGGAGACGCGCTACCTGCCGGAGGACCGGCGCGTGCATCCCGCGAGCTTCCTGCCCATGGCGCTGCTCATGCCGGTGACGTACGCGCTCTTCACGCCGCTGGCGCTGCTGACGCTCGACTCCGGGAGTTGGGAGACGCGCGGCAGTCCCACGACGGCGCCGGCGCCCTCCCCCGTTCCCGCCCCCGCGAAGCTCACGTCCAACTCCGCAGGCGAAGGAACCCCGTCATGAACCAGCAGGTCGCCAACCGGCTCAACTCCATCGCGGTGTCCGCCTACAAGTTCATGGGCTCGGTGCTGCTGGCGCTGATCCTCCTGGGCCTGATGTCGTTCCTCGTGGTGCAGGGCTTCTTCCTGGCGAGCACCAGCTGGGCGGCGCCCACCATCCTTTCGCCCACTGATCCCAACGTGCTGGCGCTCAACGCGCAGGCGGCACAGCAGGAGTCGGAGCGGGACGGGTTGATGGCCCGGCGGCGAGAGGCGTCGGACCGGCTCCTGGAGGCCGAGCGGACCGTGGCCGCGGAGCGGTCCTTCCAGCAGCGCTTCGTGGTGGCGCTCAAGGGGGAGAAGCGCTCCCGCGACCGGCTGGCGCGGCGGCTGTCCGCGCTGCGCCAGGAGTACCTGCGCACGGGCGAGGAGATCGCCGAGTCCAACCGCGCGTTCAGCGGCCTGTCCCGCACGCGGACGAACGCGCTCTACGGCGCGAAGCTGATGGAGCGGGAGGACGTGCTCACCGCCAACCACCACCTGGCGCAGATGGCGCAGAGCAACCTGTCCCTGGCGCAGGAGACGGTGGACCTGGACATGCGCCTGGACACGCTCCGGCGCGAGAGTGAGGGGCTCACCGCCGCGGAGAACGGCCTGGGCCGCGACACCGCCGCCGAGGGCCTGACGACGGACACGTTGCTGCTGGAGCGTGAGTACACCCAGTCGGTGCTGGCGCTGGCCCGCGCGGACGCGCAGCGCAAGAGCCTGGAGGCGGACGTGCGCGCGCTGGACGACCGCATCCGCCGCTTCGACCACCTGCTCCAGGTGGTGCATGGCTCGCCGTACCTGAAGGCGGTGGAGCAGAACCTCAACGTGGCCTTCGTGCCCTACGAGAACCTGCCCAACGCCCGAGCCGGCACCCCGCTCTACACCTGCGCGCTCAAGATCTTCTGGTGCCGCGAGGTGGGCATGGTGGGACCCGTGCTGGAGGGCGAGATCTCCCAGCAGCACCCCATCCGCCAGTACCACTTGCGAGGCGTGATGGTGGAACTCCAGCTTCGGGATGCCCCGAGCGCACGCGAGCCGCTGCTTCACCTGGGCCATCCCCCGTTGATGCTGTGAACCCCGTCGTGAAATCGGAAAGGAAGCGGAGGATGCGGACGAGCCTCGCGAGGGGAGCCCTGCTGGGGCTCGGGTTGTGGGCGGGCGTGGCGCCGGCGGAAGAAGCGGGGACGGTGCGGGCCCAGGGAGACCTCGCGAAGGGCTATTGCGAACGCGTGCGCGGCACCGCGAAGGCGGAGGCCGTGCTGGAGCTGGCGCCGGAGGTGTTCGCCAGTGTGGGCGCGGTGAACGCGGGCGACGCCACGGGCGGCTCGGACGACTTTCCCCTGGGCTCTCCCAAGCTGCGCGTCACCGCGGGGCTGGGCTACGACTTCGTGGGCCTCTACCGGGGCCACACGCTGCGCTCGCGCGCGGAGGCCGAGTGTCGTCGCTACCAGGCGCTCGCCGCGCTCCAGAGCGCCGTGGATCAGGGTTCGCGGCTGGGAGAAGCGGCGGCGCTGGACGCTCGCTCCCGAGCACTGGCCACCTCCCTGCCCCGCGCGGAGGAGCTGGTGGCCCATCTGCGCGACGACCTGCGCGACGGCGGCGCGACGCTGGAGGAGCTCAACGCGGTGCAGGTGCGGTTGGATCATCTGCGCTCGCTCGCGCGCGACACCGCCCAGGCTCGCGAGCGGCTGGCGCTCGAACCCGCGGTACCGGAGGGGCAGACCCTGGGCGCGCTGATCAGCGCCTTCGAGGCCGCGGATGATCAAGTCGAGGTCCTGTCCGGCGGCCTGCGCACGGCGGGCGCGTGGCGCCTGAGCGTGCGCGGCGGCTACGACGAGGTCTTCGACGTGGACCAGAGCACGCCCCTCTTCGGTCAGCTGACGCTGGGCTACAACCTGGGCCAGCTGTGGCAGGGCCGGGCCAACGCCCAGGCCCGCGAGGGCCGCCGCCTGGAGTCGCGCGACGCGGTGGATGGAGCGCCCCGGCGGGTGCGCCAGCTCCTGGGCGAATTGCGCATCACCGAGCGCAGTGAACAGCAACGGCTGGGCGAGGTGTCCGCGCTGGTGTCCGACCTGCAGGGCCAGCTGCGCGAGGTGGAGCAACTGCAGACGCGGCAGGTGCGCCGCTTCCGGGACTACCTGCTGCTGGAGCTGGCGCGGCTGCAGGCGGAGCAGGCCTATCTGGGCGCGCATCTGAAGACCCTCCGCACGCTTCTAGGGGAAACGGGCCCATGAGCGACGCAAGGCAACGGCGGTGGGTGGCGCTCGGGACGTCGGGCGTGTTGATGCTGTGGGCGGGCGCACTGCTCCTGAGCCACGGCGCCTGCAACAGCGCGAGGAAGCCCATGGAATCCCCCGCATCCTCCAGCACGCGCGCGCTGCGCACCGACCCTCCTGCCACGAAGAACGGACTGGCCCCCGTCACGCGGGGGCAGCTGCACGTCACCGAAGGCCAGGTCGAGAACCTCCAGGAGGAAGAGGAACAGGAAGGGACGCAGTTCGCCATCGAGGGGCCGCGCCAGCGCGCGGTCGTTCCGGAAACGACGGGGGACGAGGCGGAGCTGCGCTTCACGTGGTTGGGCGCCACCAGCGAGGTTGTACCGCTGGCGTCGGGCCAGCAGCGCGAACAGGTGGGCCTCAAGCTGCGCGCGCGGGACGGCTGCAACGTCATCTACGCCATGTGGCGCATCGCGCCCTCCGCGGGCATCGTGGTCCAGTTCAAGTCCAACCCGGACGACCACGAGAGCCGCGAGTGCGGCAACGCGGGCTACACCACCGTGCGGCCGCGCTTCATGGAGCCGTTGGATCGGCTGTCCCCCGGTGAGTCCCACGTGCTGCGCGCCCGCATCGACGCGAACGTGCTGACCGTGTACGCGGACGGTGTGCGCGTCTGGGAGGGATTGCTGCCCGCCGACGCGCTCGGCCTGGAAGGCCCCGCCGGCATGCGCACGGACAACGCGCGCGTGCGCTTCGAGCTGCTCGTGCCCCAGGCGGCCGGCCCCACCTCGCACCTCTGAGGCGGTCGTCCGGAACCCGCCCGTCGGGGCGAATGCCAGGGGGGCCCCCTTGCATGGAGAATCCGGGCATGGGTTGCTTGAGGCACGATGCCCGACCGCGACCCGCTGGCCTCGACGTATCGTCCACCGCAGGGACTGGAGGCGTTGGAAGACGCCCTCCGCCGCGACCTGGACATCCTGTCGTACCCCGCCCGCGGCTGGGTGCCGCCGCGCTCCACGCCGGACGGACGTCCCATCCTGGACGTGCTCATCGTGGGCGGAGGCCAGAGCGGGCTGGGCACGGCGTTCGGACTGATGCGCGAGCGCGTGACGAACGTGCTCGTGCTGGACGACGGCAGGGACGGCTTCCACGGGCCCTGGAAGACATTCGCGCGGATGATCACCCTGCGCACGCCCAAGTACCTCACTGGTGCGGACTACAACATCCCCAACCTCTCCTTCCGCGCCTGGTACGAAGCGCAGCACGGCGCGGAGGGCTTCCAGCAGGTGGCCCTCATCCCGAAGGAGCTGTGGGCGGACTACCTCCTCTGGTACCGGCGCGTGCTGGGCATCCCGGTGAGGTGCGGCACCAAGGCGGGCGCGCTGCACTGGCGCAAGGACCTGGACTGCTTCGAGGTCCCCGCCGCGCACAACGGTGAGACGGAGTTCCTCTTCGCGCGAAAGGTGGTGCTGGCCACCGGCATCGACGGCTCCGGCCGCTGGGAGGCGCCGCCAGAGGTGCAGCCGCTGCCGCGCGCGCTGTGGGCGCACACGCATGACCCCATCGACTTCGCCGCGCTGAAGGGCAAGCGCGTGGGCGTGCTGGGCGCGGGGGCCTCCGCGTTCGACAACGCCTCCGTGGCGCTGGAGATGGGCGTGGGCCAGGTGGACCTGTTCTACCGCCGCAAGAAGCTGCCCAACGTGAACCCCTACCGCTGGGCGGAGTTCGCGGGCTTCCTGCGCCACCACGGCGACCTGCCGGACGCGCAGCGCTGGCGCTTCATCCGGCAGATCATCGACATGGGCCAACTGCCGCCGCGCGACACCTTCGAGCGCGCCCGCCGCCACCCGCACTTCCACCTGCACGCGGAGAGTCCCTGGGTGGAGGTGAAGGCGCAGGACGGCATGGCCGTGGTGCGCACGCCGCACGCGACGCACGCGTTCGACTTCCTCATCATCGCGTCCGGCTTCACCACGGACCTGTCACTGCGGCCGGAGCTGGCGGAGCTGCACCCGCACATCGCGCTGTGGAAGGACCGCTTCACGCCGCCGGAGAACGAACGGAACGCGGACCTGCTGCGCCACCCGTACCTGGGCCCCTCCTTCGAGTTCCAGGAGAAGCAGCCCGGCACCGCGCCATGGCTGGGCGGCGTGTTCAACTACACCTTCGGGTGCCTGCTCTCGTTGGGCTTCGGCGGCGCCAGCATCTCCGGCATGAAGTACAGCCTGCCCCGCCTGGTGGGCGGCATCACGAAACAGCTCTACCTGGATGACAGCGAGCGCCACTTCCGCGCGCTCGCGGACTACGCGACGACGGAGTTCGAGACGTGAGTGCATCTGTAACCGTGTTTCGCAGCGAGCGCGTGGTGACGCCCGAGGGCACGCGCGCCGCGGCGGTGGTGGTGCGCGACGGGCGCATCGAAGGCATCCACGCGACGGTGGACGTGCCGAAGGACGCGCAGGTGGTGGACCTGGGCCGGGACGCGCTGTTGCCCGGCATCGTGGACAGCCACGCGCACATCAACGAGCCCGGCCGCACGGACTGGGAGGGCTTCGCCACGGCGACAGCGGCGGCGGCGGCGGGCGGCATCACCACCGTGGTGGACATGCCGCTCAACTCCATCCCCGCGACCACGTCCCTGGCCGCGCTGCGCACCAAGGCGGAGGCCGCGTCCGGCCAGTGCGCCATCGACTACGGCCTGTGGGGCGGCGTCATCCCCGGCAACGCCCACGAGCTCCAGGCGATGGTCGAAGCGGGCGCGCCGGGCTTCAAGTGCTTCCTCGTGCACTCGGGCGTGGATGAGTTTCCCGCCGCCACGCGCGAGGTGCTGGACGCGGCCATGCCCATCCTCGCGAAGGCGGGCGTGCCGCTGCTGGTCCACGCGGAACTGACGGACCATGAACCGCCCTTCGCGGGCGACGTGCGCGCGTATGCCAGCTACCTCGCGTCCCGTCCGGCCGCGTGGGAGGTGGACGCCATCCGGATGACGATCGACCTGTGCCGCAAGCACCGCGGCCCCGTGCACATCGTCCACCTGTCCGCGGCGGACGCGCTGGACGACATCGCGAAGGCGAAGGCGGAAGGGCTGCCCTTCACGGTGGAGACGTGCCCGCACTACCTCACCTTCACGGCGGAGGAGATTGAAGCCGGCGCCACCCACTTCAAGTGCGCCCCGCCCATCCGCGAGGCGGCCAACCGCGAGCGGCTGTGGGACGCGGTGAAGAGCGGCCTCATCGACCTGGTGGTGTCGGACCACTCGCCCTGCACGCCCGCGCTCAAGAAGCTGGAGGCCGGAGACTTCTCCGGCGCGTGGGGCGGCATCGCCGGCTTGCAGCTCAGCGTGTCCGCGGTGTGGACGGGCATGCGCGCGCGCGGCCTGGGCCTGGACGCGCTGGTGGAGCGCATGGCGCACCGCACCGCGAAGCTGGCTGGATTGTCGGGGAGCAAAGGAGCCATCCAGCCCGGGCTGGACGCGGACTTCGTCGTCTTCGCCCCGGAGGCGCGCTTCAAGGTGGCGCCCGAGGACATCCGCCACCGGCACCGGCTGACGCCCTACGCCGGACGCGAGCTGGAAGGCCGGGTGATGAGGACATACCTGCGCGGCCAGCGTATCTTCGACGCCACCGAGGGACTGACGGGCCCGCGCATCGGCCAATGGCTGCCGCGCGGCTAGCCCCGACGGTCCGGGAGAGGAATGCCGATGCAAGCCGAAGCACCCGGGGCGATGCACGTCGCCTTCGCTGACTTGATTGATCTCGCCGCACGCAAGGTGGGCGGCAAGGCCCTGCTGGCCAACGACGAGTTCTTCGCGCCCAAGGAGTCGATGTTGGAGGCCGGGCGCGGCGTCTTCATCGCGGACAAGTTCACGGAGCGCGGCAAGTGGATGGACGGCTGGGAGACGCGCCGCAAGCGCGTGCCCGGCTATGACTGGTGCATCGTGAAGCTGGGCCTGCCCGGCGCCATCCACGGCATCGACGTGGACACCAACCACTTCCTCGGCAACTTCCCCGAGTACGCCTCGCTGGAGGCGTGCGAGGTGGACGGAGATCCGTCGCCGGAGTCGCTGGCGGAGGACGTGTCGCGCTGGACGGAGCTGGTCCCCAAGCAGCGCCTGCGCGGCGGTTCTCGCAACCTCTTCGCGGTGGCGAACGAGCGGCGCTTCACGCACGTGCGCCTCAACATCTACCCGGACGGCGGCGTCGCGCGCCTGCGCGTGCACGGGCAGGTGCTGCCGGACTGGCACGCCCTCAAGAAGGCCGGGCTGGTGGACCTGGCGGCGGCGGCCAACGGCGGCTCCATCGTCACGTGCAACGATCAGTTCTTCGGCACGAAGGACAACCTCATCTTTCCGGGCCGCGCGGCGAACATGGGCGAGGGCTGGGAGACGCGCCGCAAGCGCGTGCCGGGCTTCGACTGGATCGTCGTGAAGCTGGCCACGGCGGGCACGCTGCGCCGCGCGGAGGTGGACACCCACTACTTCAAGGGCAACTTCCCGGACCGCTGCTCGCTGGAGGGCATCCACCTGGAGGAGCCGCTGCTGGACTTCGCCAACGCGACGCACCTCCAGTGGAAGGAGCTGTTGCCCCAGTCGAAGCTCCAGGCGGACCACTGCCACGTCTTCGAGAAGGAGCTGAAGGACGTGGGCCCCATCACCCACGTGCGCCTCAACATCTTCCCGGACGGCGGCGTCAGCCGGCTGCGCCTCTTCGGGGAGCCGGCGTGACGACGCCGCTGGAGCGCCTGAACACCGCCACGACGGAGGAGGCCACCGAGGCCTTCACCCGCTGCTGCGGCAGCACGAAGTGGGTCCAGCGGATGCTGGCCGTCCGCCCATTCCGCGACGCGGAGCACGTGTACGCGGAGGCCGTGGACGCCTGGGCGCGCACGGGGCCGGAGGACTGGAGGGAGGCCTTCACGCACCACCCGCGCATCGGCGACGTGTCGAAGCTGCGGGAGAAGTTCGCCTCCACCGCGCAGTGGTCGTCACAGGAGCAGAAGGGCGTGGCCGGCGCGGATGAAGGCGTCCTGCAGGCACTGTCCCAGGGCAACCGGGACTACGAGTCCCGCTACGGCTTCATCTTCCTCGTCTGCGCCACGGGCAAGAGCGCCGCGGAGATGCTGGACCTGCTCCAGGACCGCATGCACCACACCCCGGACGAAGAGCTGAAGATCGCGGCCGGGGAGCAAGCGAAGATCACCCGCATCCGACTGGAGAAGCTCCTCGCGTCATGAGCACCCTCAGCACGCATGTCCTGGACACGAGCACGGGCCGTCCCGCGGAGGGGCTCTCCCTCACGTTGGAGGCCCGCTCGGGCGAAGACTTCCGGGAGCTGTCCCGGGGCGTCACCAACGCGGATGGACGGGTGAAGGACCTGTCGGGCGCGAACACGAAGCTTCAGCCCGGCGTGTACCGCCTCACCTTCGACACCGGGGCCTGGTTCCAGGCCCGGGGGCAGCGGGGCTTCTACCCGTATGTGCAGGTCGTGTTCGAGGTCACCGCGACCGACGAGCACTACCACGTCCCGCTGCTCCTGAGCCCCTTCGGCTTCTCCACCTATCGGGGAAGCTGAAGGCCGGGGTAGCTGAAGCGTCAGACGCGCGGCGGTTCGACGGGCGCCTTGTCCACGGCGGGCGCCTTGTCGCCGCCGCGCTCCACCTTCTCCGGCTTGTCCGCGACGGGCTCCGCGCAGAGCGAGGAGTTGTTGGACTTGCACGCGCCGCCGTTCTGCAGGTCGAACTGCCAGCGGTGACGCGGGCACACCACGTAGCGGCCCTCCTCCACCCAGCCTTCCGCCAGGTCCGCGCCCTGGTGCGGGCAGAAGCGCTGGATGGTGAAGCGCTTGCCGCCGGCCTCCACCACGGTGCGCTCCTTCTGGGCCTCCGTGGCGCGGATGCCGTCGCAGAACTCGCGGATGTCCTCCACCTCCACGCCCAGGAAGCCGTGCAGCACGGGCTCGTAGACGTCCGGGTTGCGGGACAGCCGCAGGCGGAAGGACAAGAGGAAGTCCTCCCAGTTCAGCTTCCGGTCCAACACGCGCACGATGTCGCTCGCGCTCACCTTCATCGCGTAGCGGCTCTTGTCGCGCATCTCCGTCACTTCATCCACGCGGCGGCCCTTGAAGTCCACGCGCAGCAGCCGCGTGGGCGCCTCCGTCAGCTCCACGTAGAACGGCATGCCCACGCGGTCGTGCAGATCCAACAGGTCCAGCTTGCGCTGCAGCTCCACGCGCAGGCGGGCGTGGATTTCATCCACCTCCTCGCGCATCAGGTTGCGGCGGCGCTCGCGGAAGACGTAGGCCATGTCCTTCGCGTACGTGTGGAGGTACTCCTGGAAGTTCTCCGTCGTCACGCGCTCCGGCACCTGCGACACGAACTCCAGCGAGCCCGCGTCCAGCACGTCCCCAGGCATGGGCTCCAGATAGCGCGTGGGCAGCGTGGGCATGCGCTTCTCCAGGTAGGAGAAGAGCACGGGCGCGCGCGGGAAGATGTTCACGTCCTGGAAGTTCAGGTTGAAGAGCGCCGGATCCAGGAAGGCCGCCGGGCCCGCCGCCGCGATGTACGCGCGGGGCTGCACCACTTCCAACGCGCGCGCCACCGCCTCGAACTTGCTGTCGCGCTTCTTCAGGCTGATGGCCGAGTACGTCTCCTGCGGGTACTCGTAGCAGGTGGGGTGCCAGATGGCGCCGGAGAACTGGGCGGAGAAGACGTCGATGGGCCCCTCCTCCGCGATGACGCGCACCAGGCGGTCGTGCATCTTGCAGTCGTTGATGTTGAGGAAGCACTGCCCGTCGCCGCGCACCATCACGCTGGAGTCGCGGTTGGTGCCCTGCTCCGACACGAAGAGCTTGATGTAGCCGCCCTTGATGGGAATCTCGCGCGAGTCCTCGCACGCGATGACGCGCTTGCAGCCGTACTTCTCGAAGATGTCCCGCAGCTCCGAGCGGCGGAACTTGGGCACCAGCACGGTGAAGTCCCGCTTCGCGATGGTCGCCAGGAACTCCGGGTCGAAGTGATCCTTGTGCTCGTGGCTGATGTAGAGGAAGCGCTCCTTGCCCGGCGTCTCCAGCAGCTCCTTCACGCGCGGCGCCAGGTGGTGGTTGCGCGGCAGCTGCATCCACGCGGAGTCGAAGGCCCCCTGGGGCGTCAGCCACGGATCCATGACGACGAGCGCTCCAGCGGTCTCCACCGCGAAGCCCGCATGACCCAGGAAGGTGATCCGCATGAACGTCGTCCCTCGTGTGGAGGGCCCGGCCGGGAGGACCGCGCCCTGGAGTGGCTGTGTGCGCGCGGCCCACGGCCCCGGCGTCAGCTAGGCTGCGAAGCTAGGGCGTCTCTTTCCAGCGGCACCCCGGCGCGCCGCTCCTGTCGGAAAGCCCACGCCCGCCACGTCAGGCGGCGAACAAAAAAAGAGGGAGGCCCTCGCGAGGCCCCCCTCTCCTGCTGCCTTCAGGACGTGCGGCGTGCGGCCTGGCTAGGGCTGGATTTCCCGGACGCTCATCCACTTGAAGTCCACGTCCGTGGCGTTGTCCCAGCGGAACGTGGCGATGGGGCCGCCCCAGGTAATCGGCATGGCGCCCACTGAGCCGCCGCAGTGCTGGGCATCCCTGCCCCAGCCGCCGTCATCGGTCATGTCGTAGACCTTGGTCCAGGTGACCTTGTCGGCGTTGTCGTTGAGGTATAGCTCCAGCTTCACCGCTTCCGCGCCGTTCGCCCCCGGCACGTTGTGCATCACGGCCTTGAAGCCCACCCAGCGGCCCTTCAGCGCGGAGGTGGCCGGCTTGTACGGCGCCTGGTCGTAGGACACGTGCCAGGTCTCCTTCTCCCAGCGCACGCGGCCGTCGTAGTGCAGACCGCCCTTGTAGCTGCTGCCCTCGCAGCCGGAGCTGTTGTCGTTGTGCTTTCCGCCGCGCGCGTACCAGGCGAAGTTGTCCTGGGTGTTGTTCACCGCGTTGACCTTCACGAAGCCGGTCATCTCGATGTTCTTCCAGTCGTTGGCCGCCTGCATGTAGCCGCGGCTCGCCAGCACGTCGCGGTCATACGTGGCGATCTGCTTCGCGTCGTAGCCCGAGGCCGGGTAGGCGCTCATGCGGACCTTCGTGCTCTTCATCTTCCAGGAGCCGTCCGCGTTGCGAGTGATGGTCCCCTGCGGATCGAAGCGCTTGTCCGCGGTGGCATCCTCCGCGAGCGCCCAGGACTCACCGCCCGGCAGTGAGGGGTACAGCATCGTCACGCCGAAGCCGTCCACGCCCGACGGAGCAGGAGCCGGCGTGTCCTCCGGCGGTGCGGTGGGCGTGGGCGTCGTGGGGTCCTGCGGGGCCTCCGTCTCCGAGGGGACGGGCTCCGGAGTGCCCTCCGGCTCGGGGACCGGAAGGGGCGTGGCGGGGACGCCAGGGGCGGGGCTGGGCGCGGGGGGGCCCACCTCGCCGGTCGGGGTCGTCGTGTCACCTTCGGGGCTCGCGCCACAGCCAAAGGCATGGAGCGCCACCAGCAGCGCGCTGGACGTGAAGACAAATCGGTTCCGCATCGGGCAGGGGGTTTCCGTGCTCGGGGGCCCTCGAGACGGGCAGCGGCCGCGACGCCTTCGCCGGCGGCCCCGTCACCCACGCTCCAAGCCTCCGGGCTCACATGCCACGGGAGGTTCGGGCGCTCGGCTGGTCTCAATGGCCCGGTGAAAGCGTTCTCCAGCCGGGGTCATTGAAAACCGCGACGGAAATGAACACTTCCCCTGGCGACAAGGGCCTCAAGAGCCCCCGGCGGGACGCCTGCTCCGGATGACACCTCCGTTTTCCCGAAGTATCGCGTCCGGATTCTCTATTTGCCGAAGAGTGCCGACGCTCCTATTTGAGAGGGGTTGGCTCCCCGTGCCTTCCCCAGGTGAACTCGTTGGAATCCTTCCAAACCATCGGCAGCCCCCTCATGTGGGGTGGCTTCATCGCGTTTGTTTTCGCGATGCTCGCGCTGGACCTCGGTGTGTTCCACCGCAAGGCGCACACGGTGAGCTTCAAGGAGGCCGGGGCCTGGAGCGCGGTGTGGGTGAGCCTGTCGCTGGCGTTCAACGCCTTCCTGTGGTGGCGCTACGGCGCCGGGCCGGGCATGGAGTTCCTCACCGGCTACCTCATCGAGAAGTCGCTCTCCGTCGACAACATCTTCGTCTTCGTCGTCATCTTCTCCACGATGAAGGTCCCGGCCCTCTACCAGCACCGGGTCCTCTTCTGGGGCATCCTGAGCGCGCTGGTGCTGCGCGCGGCGATGATCTTCGCGGGCGTGGCGATGCTGGAGCGCTTCCACTGGCTCATCTACGTCTTCGGCGCCTTCCTCATCATCACGGGCGTGAAGCTCTTCATCCAGCGCAACCATGAAGAGCACCCGGAGGACGGCTGGCTGATGCGCACCGCCCGCCGCGTCATCCCCTCCACGCCGCACTTCCACGGGCAGCACTTCGTCACGGTGGAGAACGGCCGCAAGCTGGCGACGCCGCTGCTCATGGCGCTGATGCTGGTGGAGGCGTCCGACGTGCTCTTCGCGCTGGACTCCATCCCCGCCATCTTCGCGGTGACGCGCGACCCGTTCATCGTCTTCACGTCCAACATCTTCGCCATCCTGGGCCTGCGCTCGCTCTTCTTCCTGATGGCCGGCGCGATGGAGAAGTTCACCTACCTGAAGGTCGGCCTGTCCGGCGTGCTCGTCTTCGTGGGCGCGAAGATGGCGCTGGTGGACGTGGTGCACCTGTCCCCGGCCGTCTCCCTGGGCGTCATCGCGCTGGTGCTGGGCGGAAGCATCGTGGCCTCGCTGGTGAAGGCCAAGAACACGCCGCCGCACGCGCCCAACGCTGAGGCGTCTTCGGATGTGAGCCGCGACGCGGCGGCCACCGCGAAGAGCTGACGCTCCCGCGGAACCAACATTTTTCCGGCTGTGGGTCCCATGGGGTGTGGGGCTCCGGGCCCGGGCCCTCGAAGCGCATGGGGGCTCGGGCCTCTTTTTTCAGTGGCCCCGCGACAGCTCCATGAACTCCAGCCAGGAGCGGATGGCGTCCTCGAACTCCTCCAGGGGCAGGTCCTGGGAGCGGCCGGGGATGGCCACCTCACTGTGGATGGAGGCCCGGGCCCGGTTGAGCTCCAGGCTCCAGGTCTCCCCGGTGACGTCCCACCGCTCCCGCTGTCCCTGCCGCAGCGCCGTCAGCTCGCGCAGCATCCCCTGCGCCCGGTTCGCATCCGGCCGCAGCTCCTGGGCGAGGTAGTCCGCCAGCACGTCGTCGGGCGGCAGGCCACTCACGACCGCCCGTCCCTGCTGATCCCACGTGAATCGCAATGTCCTGGGCACGGCCAGGAAGGTCGCACAGTCCGCGGATCTCCGGCCACGCCCCGACCCTGCCGATTGCGCCGGAACCCGACACTGCGGCCCGGCTGCGTGCGGCAGCCAACGGGCGCCTCCGCCCGGCGAACAGCAACTGTCAGGAGCTGGAAAAGCGAAAGGCCGCGAGCCCCTGAGGACTCACGGCCTTTCTGAGTGGGCGCGGCAGGTTTCGAACCTGCGACCCCTGCCGTGTGAAGGCAGTGCTCTACCGCTGAGCTACGCGCCCTGCTGTCTGTGCCGCCCGCCGCGCCACCGCTGCGCAACGGACGCGGCGGTAAATGCCATTCGTGCGCGTGGGTGTCAACGCCTTTTCTAGGAGGATTCTTCCGCGAGCGCTTCCAGCTTCTCGTCCAGCTCGCGCAGGCGGCGCTTGAGGCCCGCGAGCTGCTTCCCCACGGCCTTGAAGTCGCCCTTCGGCGCGAAGTGCAGGGCCTTCATGACCTCTTCCTGTCCGCGGTCCAGGGCCTGCTTTCCGCGCTGGACCCGGCCAATGGCCTGGGCCACGGCCATGGCGCGCTTCTCGTCGGCCATGAGCTTCTCCATGGCCATGCTGGACAGTCCCAGCGCCTGCTTCTTCAAGTCGTCGCGGATGCCCATGGGTGTCCTCTGGCCTCAGGGGCCGTCGGGGAACTCGGTCTTCAGCGCGGCGAAGACGCGGTCGGCGATGCCCTTGTAGCGCATGCGTTCGATGAGCGGCTGCAGGTCCCCCCGCATGGAGATGCGGCGCTTGAGCACCGCCTCCACCGGATCCAACGTGCCCAGCAGCAGCTGCTTCCAGACGGAGTACGGCGCGCGGGCCAGGTACACCGGCTCCAGCTCGTCCAGGTCGTCCGGATCCGACAGCACGCGGGCCCGCTTGATGTCGCAGTCCCCGGGCTCCACGTGGACGACGAAGGACTTGTCCAGCTTGCCCTTCTCCGCCTCGATGATGGCCCCGAAGTCGCCCTTCCATCCCTTGCCGGCGATGGCGCACTCCGGGTCTGCATTGGTGAGCCGGACGGCTTCGTCCAGCCATTCCTTCGACGGAAACTTCGGCATCGCGCCTCCCTACCCCCTACGGAAGATGCTCTTGATGCTGGAGAAGAGGCCGCGGTCATCGCTCGGCCCGCTGCTGCTCGACGGAGCAGCCGGCGTGTTGCGCGAGGCGACTTCCTGCAGGGCCTTCTTCAACTGCTCGGGCGTGTCGCGGGTGGCCAGATCCACCTTGCGCGACATGCCGCTCGCGTCCTCCACCTGCACCTGGAGGAGACACTCCTCGGTGAGGCGGAAGTCGATCTTCCGGCCCGCGGCGGCGGCCGGCACGCGAACGGTGCCCAGGTACTCGTTGTCCACCATCAGGTCGCTGTCGCCCTGGTAGATGTCCAGCTCGATGAACTGCGCGCCCGGCTGCTGCGGCGGCGGCAGGCGGAAGCTCTTCACCATCGGGATCAGCGAGTTCTTCTCGATGATGCGCTTCACGCGGCCGTTGGGCATCGCGTAGCCAATGGGCATGGACAGCGCGTCCAGCAGCGTCACCGCGTCGATGCTGCCCAGCGAGTCGCCCAGGAGCGCGGCGCCCAGGGCCACGCACTCGTCCGGGTGCACGCCCTTGCGCGGGGCCTTGCCGAAGTGGGCCTGGATCTTCTGCTGCACCAGCGGCATGCGGCTCTGGCCGCCCACCAGGATGATCTCGTCGATCTCCGAGCGGCTGATGCCCTTCTCCGCGAGCACCCGGTCGCAGATGTCGAAGGTGCGGTCCACCAGGTCGCCGGTGAGGTTGTTGAGGTAGTCGCGGGTCAGCGGGATGCGCAGATCCAACGGCTTGCCCTTGCGCTCTTCAATGTAGGGCAGGTCGATGACGACGTTCGGGATGAGCGTCAGGTCGATCTTCGCCGCCTCGGCGGCGTTCTTGATGCGCTGGAGGGCGATGGGGCTTTCGGTCAGGTCGACCTTGGTCTCGTCGCGGAAGCGCTCCAGCACGTACTCCATGATGCGGTTGTCGAAGTCCGCGCCGCCCAGGAAGGAGTCGCCGCCCGTGGCCAGCACCTCGAAGACGTTGCCGGCCAGGTGCAGCACGCTGACGTCGAAGGTGCCTCCGCCCAGGTCATAGACGAGGACCTTCTGATCCAGGCCCCGGTTGAAGCCGTAGGCCAGCGCCGCGGCGGTGGGCTCGTTGACGATGCGCTTGACGTCGAAGCCGGCCAGACGCCCGGCCTCCTTCACGGCGTTGCGCTGGTTGTCGTTGTAGTAGGCGGGGACGGAGATGACGGCCGCGTCGATGGGGCCGCCCAGGAACTGCTCCGCGATCGTCTTCAGCTGCGACAGCACGAAGCTGGAGACCTGCGGCAGCGTGTAGAGCTTGCCGCCCATCGTGACGGCGGTGTCCCCGTTGGGGTCCTCGACGATGTCGTAGGGGAAGTACCCCTTGAGGTCCTCCACCGCCTTCGAATGGTACTTGCGGCCGATCAGCCGCTTGGTGCCCCAGAGCGTGTTCTTGGGGTTGGTCACCATCTGGTCCTTGGCGACGCCGCCGACCAGCAGGTCGTTCTTGGCGGACAGCGCGACCACGGAGGGCAGGATGAGGTTGCCGCGGTCCGTGGGGACGATCTTCGGGATGCGGTTGCGCACGGATGCCACCAAGGTGTTGGTGGTGCCCAGGTCAATCCCGACGATGCGAGGTCTGTCCGCCATGAAGGTCAACGTGCACGGCTCAGGGGGAGAGGCCGCGCCCGTCCTCACTCTCTAGCACGTCGAGGCGTCGCGTGCGCGTTTCTAGGCGGACGCTTCCTCCCTGACTGTAGTTCTGGCCAGCCTGCCCACCAGGTGGGCTGATTTCGGGCCTGGCCTACAACTCCCGGTCTGGATCCGGCCCCAGGTCGCGCAGGCGGATCGGCCCGTCGGGCTCCGGGGGCGGGTGCGTCTCACACACCGCGTCAGGCCCCACCGGCAGCTCGGCCAGGAAGCGGGACGGGGTGAGCAGCAGCCGCCCGTCCTCCCGGGGCAGTGAGGTGTGGGGGTACACGAGCCACAGCGCCTCCCGGGCCCGGGTGACGGCGACATAGAAGAGGCGGCGCTCCTCCTCCTCGTTCTCCAGGTCGCGCGTGGCGAGCGACAGGGGGAAGCGCCCGTCGGTGAGGCTCAGCACGAAGACGGTCCGCCACTCCAGCCCCTTGGCCTGATGGACCGTGGTGAGGGTGAGCACGTCGTCCGGAGCCTCCCCGTCGCCCTCCAGGGCGGCCCGGGCGGAGAACTCGGCCACCAGGGCGATGGCGGACAGGAAGCGGGGCACGTCCTCGAAGCGGCCGGCGAACTCCTGGAGCTGGCGCAGGTCCTCCGCGCGGGGGTCCACCCCGTCCGGCGTGGCCGGGGGCTCGCGAGCCGCCAGCACCTCCGCGAGCAGCGCGCCGGGGCTCCGAGCCTCTCGGACGGACAGCGTGGTCATCAGGGTCTGGAAGCGCAGGAAGCCGGCCTTTGCCTTGCGCGGCACGTGGGCCTGGACGTCCGGGTGGGACAGCGCGTCCGGGAGGGACAGCTCCGGAGGCAGCGCGGACAGGGCGGTCCAGAGGTGTTCCGTGCTGGCGGTGCCCACGCCGGAGAGCTTCCGCGCGAGCCGCTTGAAGGCCAGCTCGTCGTTCCGGTTGTGCGCCCATCGCAGGTGGGCGAGCGCGTCCTTGACGTGGGCCTGCTCGAAGAAGCGCACCCCGGAGCGCACGCGGAACGGCAGCCCGTGGCGCGTCAGCTCCAGCTGGAGCTCCAGCGAGTGCAGGTGGGCGCGGTAGAGCACCGCCATGGACTCCAGCCGCTGCCCCCGGGCGCGCAGCTCCAGGACGCGCTCGGCGACGAAGGCGGCCTGGGCCTTCACGTCGCGGGTGGGCACCACCTGGGGCACGGGACCGGGCGCGCCGTTGGACACGAGCGCCTTGGGGAACTGGCGGGTGTTGCGCTCGATGACGGCGTTGGCCAGCCGCAGCACCTGGGGCGTGGAGCGGTAGTTGCGCGTGAGCGGGTAGATGCCGCAGCCGGGGTAGCGCTGGGGGAAGTCGATGATGTTGGTGAACTCCGCGCCCCGGAAGCTGTAGATGGACTGGCAGTCGTCGCCCACGACGGTGAGGTTGCGGCGCTCCCCCACGAGCAGGTCCACGAGGTCGCCCTGGAGGCGGTTCGTGTCCTGGTACTCGTCCACGAGCACGCCCTTGAAGCGCCCGGTGAGCTCCGCGCGGACGGACGGGTGGTCCTCCAGCAGCCGCTTCAGGTGCGCCAGCAGGTCGTCGTAGTCCATCAGGTGCAGCTGGGCCTTGCGCTGCTGGAAGCGGCGCGCGGTGGCGAACACCTCCGGGGCCACGGGCAGCATCTCCCTGCGCCGGTCCACCAGCACCTGCGACACGGGCTGCTGGAGGTTGGTGGCCAGGGAGACCAGGTCCAACAGCGCGTCCGGACGCGGGAAGCGCTTGTCGCTTCTCAGCTTCCGCTCCGCCAGGCACGTGGCCATCAGGTCGCGCGCGTCCTCGCGGTCCAACACCGTGAAGCCGGTGGAGAAGCCGAGCGCCCCCGCGTGCTGGCGCAGGAGCACGTGCGCCGCGTGGTGGAAGGTGCCTCCGAGGAGACTGCCCACGTCCGCGAAGCCGCCGGCCAGCTCCTCCACGCGGCGGGTCATCTCGCGCGCGGCCTTGTTGGTGAACGTGAGGAGTAGTAGCGAGGACGGCGGGACGCCCCGCTCCAGCATGCGCGCCACGCGGTACGTGAGCGTGCGCGTCTTGCCGGAGCCCGCACCAGCAATCACCAGCACGGGCCCCTCCCCTGCTTCGACGGCCGCGCGCTGCTCGTCGTTGAGCGCGCCATCCAGGTCCAGACCGCGCGAGGGCGCTCCGGAGGGGACGGCGTGGATCAGCGGCAGGGGGGCGGCCATGGGGGGCTGGGACTCTAACCGCCGCCGTCGGGTCCGCCAGTCCGTCTCAGGGAGGGGTGGATCCAGCCAACCGGGAGGCCGCCGCTGCGCGGACCTCCGGGGAGGGATCGCGCTCGCGGGCCAGCTCCAGCAGCAGCGTGCCCACGGGCTTGGGCAGCTTCGCGCTCGTCGCCTGCTGGAGCGCCTGGGTGCGCTCCTTCACTCCCTGCGACAGGCGCTCGGCGACCTGTTGATCCGCGCAGGTGCGCACGCCGGGATGCTGCTGGCGCAGGAGCAGCTCCGCGTCCGCGAGCTTCGCCTCGGCCAGGCGGACCGCGTCCTGGGCGGTGCGCTCGAAGGTGTCCATGTCCTCGGGGAACTCCGTCTTCTCGTTGCGGACCCGGGCGATGGCCTGGGCCGCGAAGCGCGCGTCCACCACCGCCGCGCAGAGCTGACGGGCCGATGCCAGGGGCACCCCACCCTCCGCGGACACGAGCTCCTCGCGCGCGGTCGTCTGGGCCCACACCGCGAGCTGCCGGGCCGCGACCGCCGCGGAGAACGCCTGGCGGCGCTGCTCGCGCAGCTGCACCCAGCGCCAGAGCACCACCGGATCCGTGCCACCGGACTCATAGACGCGCTGGTACTGGCTGGCGGCCTGCTCCAGTTGGCCGCTCAGGTCCAGGAGCGCCGCCACGGTGATGTAGAGCTCCGGGCTGCTGGCGCGCTCGCGCAGGGACTCCAGCCGCACGGCGATTTCGTAGCCGGCCACGGGGGCGGGCAGCGCGGAGAGCACCGAGCGCAGGGATGACAGCGCGTTCTGGCGGATCAGCGGGTTGCGCGCCGTGCGCAGCGCCTCCAGCAGCGGATCCACCGCGCGCACGGAGACGTGCTGGCCCAGCTCCTCCGCCGCCTGCCAGCGGTCCAGCGGATCCGGCGCCACGAGCGCGCGCTTCAGGTCCTCCAGGTCGCGCAGGTAGTGGCCCGCCTGCATCGCGCGAACGGCGGGCTCGGTGCGGGAGAGAGCGCCCTGCTCCTCGCGGGCGCGGGCCAGGCGCGTGGGGAAGCCCGTCAGCTTCGGCCCCAGCGGGTGGAGCTTCACCTTCGCCTCGGCCTCGTCCACCAGCCCGGAGACGAGCAGTCCCTCCACCTCCAGCTCCAGCAGCTTGACGCGGACCTCCTCGCGGTGCGCGCCCGAGGGGAAGTCGCGCAGGTAGGCGAAGAGCTTTCCGGCGTCCTTTGCCTGGGCGAAGGACTCGTCGTCCAGCTTGCGCTCCAGCTCCTCGCGGCGCGCGCCGGCGGCCTCGCCCTGGAGGAGCTGGGACACGCGCTTGAGGTCCGTGGTCGACTGGACGTCGCGCTCCTGCGCCGCCTGCAGCCGGGTGCGCGCCTCGTCGCGGTGGGTGCCGTCGGGGTGCTCGGCGAGGAACTGCCGCCACCCGGCCTCCGTGTCCGCCTCCTTCGCCGCGTTGAAGCGCAGGCCCTCCAGCAGCGACTTCACCCGCTGCTGCTGCGGCGCGTCCGGGTACGTCTCCAGGAAGCGCTTGTAGGCGATGACCGAGTGCAGCCGCTTCGCCTCGTCGAACTCCAGCCCCTCGATGCGCCCCTGAGCCGTCAGGGCCTCGGGATCCTCTGGGTTCTCACGCAGGAAGTCCTGGTAGGCCTGCACGGTGTCCAGCTCGCTGGCCTTGTCGAAGGACATGTGCGAGCAACCGGTGGCCAGGAGCACGAGGGCGAGAGCGCGGCGGAAGGTGGGCATTCCCCTTCAGCAATACCCCACCCGCCCCCGGTCGAAAACCCGAGCCGCTCCGCCCGGTTGCCTGGGTGGTTTTCTTGCCTACACGCGCCAGCGGAGGGAGCCTCTGTCCCAGGACGCTACAGGACGAGGTGGCCATGAAGCTGGGCGCATGGATGGCGATGCTGGCGATGACGACGGGCTGTGCGACGGGCTCTCCCACGGGGGCCTGGGTGGCGTCGGATGCCGTGCGCTACCGCTCCGCCTCCCCGCCGGCCTTCCCGCGCGCCGCGCTGTCCGCGGAGGTGGCGGTCCGTGAGAGCGCCCCCGCGAAGACCTCCGCTTCGAGCAAGGCCCCGGCGGTGGCGAAGGCCCCAGCAAAGAAGGCCCCGGCGAAGGCGCGCGTCACGCCCGCGAAGCAGACGGCCAGCCCTGCCCCCACGGCCAATCCCCGCGAGCGAGTGCTGGCCACGGCGCGCGCGCTGGTGGGCCAGTCGTCGGTGCAGGTGAACGGCAAGCGCTACCCGGCGGACTGCACGGCGCTCATCGACGCCACCTACTCCCAGGCAGGCGTGAAGTTCCGGGGCACCCTCAAGCCCGGGGACAACGGCGTCACCGCGATGTACCGCTACGCCCAGGCGAACGGCCGTGTGTACACGAGCGGGCGCCCCGTACCGGGCGACCTGGTGTTCTTCCGCGAGACGTACGATCAGAACCGCGACGGCCGGCGCAACGACGGCCTCACCCACGTGGGCCTGGTGGACGGCGTGGACGCGGACGGCACGGTCACCGTCATCCACCGGGTGAAGCGCGGCGTGGTCCGCTACCAGATGAACCTGGCGCGCCCCCACATGGCCCGCGATCCGAAGACGGGCGAGGTGCTCAACGACATGCTGCGAAGCCCCGGCCCCGGTCAGCCGCACGTGCTCACCGGCCAGCTCTTCGCCGCGTTCGGCAGCGTGCTGCCCTCCGGCCCGGCGAAGCCCCTGGCCGTGGCGGCCCGCTGAAAAAGGAAAGCCCGCCGATTCCATCCGTGCGCTTCCGGAACCAGCCGGAGCGCCGCGGGGAACCGGCGGGCCTGGACTGCCAATTCGGTTGAAGGTCAGGTCGACGTGGACGTCGGCACGCGAGCCGTGCGGTCCCACGCGGCGCGCTGCGAGTTGCGCAGGAAGCGCCAGAAGCCCACGGCGATGGCCGCGTTCATGGTCACGAAGTAGTACGCGATGGACGTGGCCTTCTTCGCGGCGCCGCTCTTGAAGACGCCGGAGCGGCCCAGGTACGCCAGGGCGTAGAAGCCCAGCTGCGCGCCCAGCGTGACGCGGTAGAACACACTGTCGAGCAGGAACAGGTTGGCGACGAGCGCCAGCGCCATCAGCGCGGGAGCGCACCAGCGCAACAGCTTGTGCGACCAGAAGGCGAACGCGGCGAAGCCCGCCGTGGGCAGCAGCAGCCCGGGCACGAGGCCCAGGCTCTGGAAGTTGCCCGCCGCGATGCGCGCGCGCCGGCCGAACTCCTTGCCGTAGTCCTCCGTCGTCTCCTCGTGAGCGACGGCGCCCTCCTCGTAGACGACCTTGAAGCCGCTCTCCAGGATGCGCAGCGGAATCACGAAGTCATCCACGATGGTGGACGGCGGCAGCTGGGTGAAGAGCGAGCGCCGGATGGCGTAGAGGCCGCCGTTGGCCCCCACCACCGCGCCGCGCCGGCCCTCGTACATCTTGATGAGGGACTCGTAGCTCCAGTACGCGCTCTCCTCGTAGTCCTGCTTCGTGGGGTTGTAGAGGCGCAGCTTGCCGCAGACGGCGCCGACCTCCGGATCCTCGAAGTGGCGGACGATCTTCCGCACCGCGTCCGCGTCGATCATCGTGTTCGCGTCCGACAGCAGCACGATGTCGCCGTGCGCGGACGGGATGCAGCGGTTGAGCACCGTCGTCTTGCCGGCGCGAGCCGCGGGCGACAGGCGCACGCGCGGATCCGCGCACTGCTGCACGAGGCCGTCCGTGCCGTCCGTGGAGCCGTCCGAACCGATGACGACCTCGAAGCGGTCCGCCGGGTAGTCCAGCGCCAGGCTGTTCCGCAGCTTGGACTCGATGCAGTCCGCCTCGTTGTAGGCGGCCACCACCAGACTCACCGAGGGCAACGGCCCGGCCTTGACGCCCGCGCTGGCCGCCTCACCCGAGCGCATCTTGCGCAGGTTCTGGAAGACCTGGGCCGCGCCCTCCAGGGCGAACAGGCTCAAGGGATAGAGAAAATAAGTGTGCACGAGCGCAAGCGCCGCGCACCAGAAGAAGACCTCCGCCATCGACCCACCCTCCGAACCCCGAGTCCTCGACACCCAGGGACGAAGCAAGGTGCATGCCTGGGCGTCCAGAGGGACTTCAGGGCGAGGGAGCCACCGAGCCCCCGGGACGGACTGGAGTTTCTCCAGGGTGAGGCGGAGGTGATCCGGTCAACGTTTCAGGGCGAGGGCTCGGCGGCCGCGGTTTGAGCGAGCATGCGCCTGGCCAGGTCGTGCTTGGGGTTGAGCGCCACCACTTCGTCCAGCAGGTTCCGGGCCGTGTCCGGGTCGCCCTGGCGGATGGCCAGCCGGGCGCCCAGGACGAAGGCGCGGAAGAGGTACCGGTCCTGCGCGCGCAGGGCTTCCAGCTCCCTGGAGACGGCCTCGACGGTGGCGGGTGTGCCGGAGCTGAGGGCGTATTCGGCGCGGGCGAGGATGCTCCAGGACGGCGGGAGCTCCACCTGACGCAGGCGTTCCGCGAGGCCCAGGGCGTTGGGGGCACCGGTCACCGCGGCGTAGAGGGCCTGGGCCTTGAGGCGCGCGGCGACGGTGGCGGCGGGCTCCACGTCCGGAGCGGCCCGGAGGGTCTCCATCAGCGCGTCGAGCGCCTTGCGCCGCTCGGCGATGTCGGTGCGCAGCGGCTGCATGTCGCGTTCGGTCGCGCGCAGGTCGTCATGGAGCGCGTTGGCCTGGCCCATCCAGTTCGGCGACGACTTCGCGGTGGTGACCGCATCGATCTCCCGCTTGATCGCGGCCGCCTGGAGGTTCAATCGGTCGAACTCTGCGTGCAGGTCGCCCAGTTGGAGGGTGTAGGCCACGGCCAGCTCGGCCTGGACCTCGGCGTATTTGGGGTGGGCGGTGGCCAGGGCCTTGAGGTTCTGGATGGCCTGTTCGCGCGCGGGAGCGTCATCGAGGCGCAGAGCCCGCACGGCCTCTTCCTTCTTCGTCACGGCCTCCACGGGCATGGCCGAGTTGCGGTCACGGAAGACGGGATACGCCAGGTACCCGGCCAGGACGATGCCCGCGAGCACCGTGAGCCCGAGGAGCACCCGGCTCATCCCGGAGGAACGCCGGCTGCCGTCCTCGATGACGATGGCGTCGGCGCGGGAAGACGCTCCGAGCAGCTCCGGGGGGAGGTCGCCGGAGGGCTTCCGGGAAGGAAGGGGCCGGTCCAGCCCGCCCCCGAGCACCGACGCGCCGGAAGGCGAAACCGAGGGCTTCGAGGGCTCGGTGCGAGCGAAGGGCGCGTCGTCGTCGGGCAGGGAGACGGTCGCGGTCGGTGAAGAGGTCGCCCAGGGCGCGTCGCCGTGGCCTTCCGGAACGAGCTTGGAGCGGGAGCCGCCAGCCGCCGACCACGGTGGATCCGCGGGGTCGCCCGAAGGCGAGATGCTCTCGAAGGAACGGGGGGCGGAGGACACCGGAGAGGCCGACACCGAAACGGAATCCGCGGGGCCCGACACCGCGCCAAACGCACGGGTCGCTCCAATGCTCGCATCGGCGGCACCCGAAGGCGCGGGACCCGACACCGCGCCGAACGCACGCGTTGCTCCAATGGCCGCGTCGGCGGCACCCGAAGGCGCGGGACCCGGCACCGCGCCGAACGCACGCGTCGCTCCCCCACCCTCCGGCCCACGCGATGAAGAGCCGGGCTCCGCGAGGCGGAACGAACCCGAGGACGACGCGGAGACAGCGCCGAACGCGCGCGTCGTCGACCCGGGTGCCGCACCCTGCTCCGGCGGCGCCGCGGGAGGAGGAGTTCCCACACCGGGCCCCACTGCCCCGAAGGCCCGCGTCGTGCCCATCACCGCCGCAGCCTGTGCGCCGGACGCCACGGGAGCTTGCGCCGCGACCGGAGCGATGGACGGAGGCGGAGGAATCACGCCGGACGAAGTCAGCGCACCCGAAGCCGGAGTCGGCTGTGGAACGAACGACCCGGAGGCCGTGGTGGAACCCGCGAACAGGTTCGTGGACTTCAGGTTGGAAGCGCTCTCACCGCCGAAGATCTGCGTGGACGACTGCGCGCCCGTCCGGTCTCCCCCACCCGCCGGAGGAATCTTCGGCGCGGGAGCCATGACGCCGGTGGGCGAAGCCATGAACACGTGGCCACACCGCGTGCACTGCACCGACGCGCCGCTTGGCGGCAGGAGTCGGGCATCCAGCACGTACTGCATCGAGCATTGCGGGCAGGCGATCTGCACCGGCCGTGCTTACCACACGCCCCCATCAGCCGCCGCCGCGTCCAGCACGGTGGCTGCCCGGAGGGTCTCCAACTTGGCAGCGCCCACACCGGGCACCGCGTCCACGTCCTCCCAGTTCGAGAACCGGCCCTGCTCCTCGCGGGCGGACACCAGCCGTTTGGCCAGGTCGCGGCCCACACCGGGCAACAGGGCCAGCTCGGACTCGGAGGCGGCGTTGAGGTCCAGCTTGAGCCCCAGCGCGAGCGCCTGCGCCCCCTTGGGCACCGCCCCCGGACCACACGTGGCCAGTCCCGCCGGGTCCAGCCGCACGGCCTCCGGCGGGCAGTCGAGCGAGGGCCGAGAATCCGGCCACCGCGCCCGGGCGGTAAAGCCCAGGGCAAGCAGCCCCAGGGACAGCGCCGCGAGCGCGGACGTGCGCCCGAACCGCTTCAGGCCTTCTGCCCCTGGAGCGCGTCCACTTCCGACACGGTGGGCGTGGCCGTCACGGGGGGCGGCGCGTCCAGCCCGAAGGCCGTGTGCAGCGCGCGCACCGCCAGCTCCGTGTACTTCGTGTGGATCACGCAGGAGGTCTTGATCTCCGACGTGGAGATGAGCTGGATGTTGATGCCCTCCTGGGAGAGCGTCTGGAACATCCGCGCCGCCACGCCCGAGTGGTTGCGCATGCCCACGCCGACGATGGACACCTTGGCGATGGTGTCATCCACCTCGACGCCGGTGGCGCCCACGTCCTGCGCGGCCTGCTTCACGACCTCGTGGGCCTTGGCGAAGTCCGACTTGGCGACGGTGAAGGTGACGTCGGTGCGCCCCTCGCGGGACAGGTTCTGCACGATGAGATCCACCACGATGTGCTTCGCGTCGAGCGCCCCGAAGAGCTTCGCCGCGGCGCCCGGCTGATCCGGCACGCCCACCACGGTGATCTTCGCCTCATTCCGATCGTAGGCGACCCCTCGAACCAGCACGTCCTCCATGGATGCGTCCTCCTCACAGACGAGCGTGCCCGGATCCTCGGTGAAGGAAGACTTCACCCACAGGGGCACCTTGTACTTCATGGCGAATTCGACCGAGCGGATCTGCAACACCTTGGCGCCCAGGCTGGCCAGCTCCAGCATCTCCTCGTAGGTGATGCGGTCCAGCTTCTTCGCGGCCGGGCACACGTTGGGGTCGGTGGTGTAGACGCCGTCGACGTCCGTATAGATTTCACACGCGTCGGCCTTGAGCGCCGCGGCCAGCGCGACGCCCGTCGTGTCGGAGCCACCGCGGCCGAGCGTGGTGACGCTGCCCGTCTCGTCCACGCCCTGGAAGCCGGCGACGACGACGATCTTCCCCTGCTTCAGCGCGGCGCGGATGGGCTCCGCGTCGATGCTCTTGATGCGCGCCTTGGAGAAGGTGCTGTCGGTGACGATGCGCACCTGGTGGCCGAGGAAGCTCACGGCCTTCCCGCCCTGCGCATGGATGGCCATGGCGACGAGCCCGATGGACACCTGTTCGCCGGTGGCGACGACGACGTCCTGTTCGCGCTCGTCGGGCCGGTCGGTGATCTGCGCCACCAGTTTGAGCAGGCGGTTGGTCTCACCGGACATGGCGGAGACGACCACCACGACGTCATGGCCCGCTTTCTGGGCGGCGATGCAGCGGCGCGCGACGTTCTTCATGCGCTCGGTGTCACCCACCGAGGTACCGCCGTACTTCTGGACGATGAGGGCCACGGGGTTTGCGACCTCCCTGCACGGACGGCCGCAGGCTATATGAGTGCCGGGGCCTGGGTGTAAAGGGCCCTCAACCTGCCTGCCGCGAATCCGCTAGCGTTCGTGGCCCAACGACTTTCAAGCCGCATACCCGGAGTAGCCCGCTCATGTCCCGCCCCCGCCTCCTCATCGATGGTGACACCCTGAAGCTGGAGGAGATCCTCCAGGTCTCCCGCCACGAAGTCACGGTGGAACTCGCCCCCGAAGCCGCGAAGCGGGTGCAGGCCTCCCGAGCGTTGGTGGACCGGGTGGCGGCCGGAGACACGCCGTCCTACGGCATCAACACGGGCTTCGGCACGCTGGCGGAGGTGCGAATCGACCGGAAGGACCTGCGAGACCTGCAGCGAAACCTCATCCTGTCGCACGCCTGTGGCGTGGGGAATCCGCTGCCCCTGCCGGAGGCCCGGGTGCTCCTGCTGCTGAGGTGCAACGTGCTGGCGAAGGGCTTCAGCGGCATCCGGATGGAGACGCTGGGGCTGGCCATCGACATGTTGAACAAGGACGTGGTGCCCGTGGTCCCCGAGCGGGGAAGCGTGGGCGCGTCCGGAGACCTGGCCCCGCTGGCGCACCTGGCGCTGGTGCTGATTGGCGAGGGCGAGGCGTTCTTCGAGGGCGTGCGGATGCCGTCGAAGCAGGCGCTGGAGAAGGCGGGCCTGAAGCCGGTGGTGCTGGAGGCGAAGGAAGGCCTGACGCTGATCAACGGCACGCAGGCGATGTGCGCGGTGGGGACGCTGACGCAGCTGCGAGCGGAGCTGCTGGCGGACGTGGCGGACATCGCGGGAGCGATGACGGTGGAGGGCCTGCTGGGCAGCCACAAGCCGTTCCTGCCGGAGATCCACGCGGTGCGTCCGCACGCGGGTCAGAAGGCGGTGGCGGACCACCTGCGCCGGATTCTGAAGGGCAGCGAGTTGGTGGAGACGCACGTCAACTGCAGCAAGGTGCAGGACCCGTACAGCTTGCGGTGCATCCCGCAGGTGCACGGTTCAGCGCGAGAGGGATTGGCGTTCGCGCGGCGCATCCTGGAGGTGGAGGTGAACAGCGGGACGGACAATCCGCTGGTGTTCGCGGACACGGGGAACATCATCTCCGGAGGCAACTTCCACGGCCAGCCCATCTCGCTGGCGATGGACGTGGTGGCCATGTCGCTGACGCAGCTGTCGTCAATTAGCGAGCGGCGAGTGGAGCAGATGGTGAACCCGAGCCTGTCGGGTCTGCCGGCGTTCCTGGCGAAGAACAGCGGGTTGAACTCCGGGTTCATGATTGCGCAGGTGACGGCGGCGGCGCTGGTTGCGGAGTCGCGCATCCTGAGCCACCCGGCGTCGGTGGACTCCATCCCCTCCTCCGCGGGCCGCGAGGACCACGTGTCCATGGGCATGACTGCGGCGCTGAAGGGGCGGCAGGTGTCTGAGTTCGCGCGTTCGTGCTTGGCGATTGAGTTGCTGGTCGCGGCGCAGGCGCTGGACTTCCGTCAGCCGGTGAAGCCCGGCAAGGGTGTCCTGGCGGCGTATGAGTTGATTCGCAGCAAGGTTCCGCACATGGACCGGGACCGCGAGCTGCATCACGACATCACCGCGGTCACGGCGCTGGTTGAGTCCGGAGCACTGCGCGATGCAGTTAACTCAGCGTGCTAGTCTCTTGCCTATTTCACCATTTAAACACTTTCACAGCCACTAAGCAAAACCAAAAACCACCAACAACCAAACCCACCCATGTCACCCCAAAAAAACAAACACAGCCCAGCCGACAAACTAATCAACGCGCTACGGGGAAACCAGGACCCCTACTCCGTCATCAAACAAGCCCGAGAAACCCTCCCACCACAACAATACGGAGCCCTTCTCGGCTGGATTCACAGAAACGCCAGACTTGCGCGAGAAGCATTCCCAGCCGCCTACCCCAAAGATTTCAACAATCTCCACAAATATCCGACATTGCCCAGCATCCCGCCGGATCAAGAATTCATCTGGGCCTCCACTTTCCTACAGGCACACACACCAACAATTAAATCATTTCTAAACAAGTCAATCGAATTCCAACGCGCCTTCCTGCTGGACAACTATCCGCTATGCGAAAACATACTAAACTCAATACAAGACGAGTTCGGACAGTCACTATGGCTCATTAAGCGTCGACTATGCCTGCTTCAGGCGGCAGCAGGACTAGAGGCGCAGAAAAAATATGCAGAATCAGTTCAACAGGGCGGCGAACTAGGCTTGGCCGGCGTGATCGCATACTACGTAAGCGTTCGCGTCGAACCGACAGTCACTCCTGGACAATATTTCAATTTCATAAAAAGAGAATTTGAGTCACTCAAGATTCCGTTCGACCTGGACTCATTTCTCCAGTATCACGCAATACCAGACATTTCCTTCTCGCTTGAGTCGACAGCATGCGCACTGAGATACGAATTTTCAGGCACAGCCATCGACTACTATGAAGCACTCGTCTGTCTTGCGCCAATATTTTCAATCAGAGCCCCTGAACAGTTTGCAAACAACGTTGCCCCGCATCTAGCCACGCTACATGCCCATACGGGTGATGGTAGGATAGGCGGCTTGCTGGCTGTAACAGGCGCACCATTGAAAGCGGCAATGCCGATTGCCACCCCGCGATCGATAGCAGCAACGGACGCATTACTCAAAGGAGACCATCAACTCGCTTGGACTTTAGCCAACGAAATTCTAGTCCAGGATCCGACGGAATCCGATGCACTCCTAACTGCCGCTCAGGCATTCGCACGAATCCAGTCCAAACCAGAGCGCCCAGACGGCCCTCTTTTTCAGAAAATAATTGCGCGCCTGGCTACAGTCATCACAAAAGGTTCGTTCTCCACCGATGACGTCATCGATTTGGCCAAACGTTCGATCAATTTCTTTGGCGACTCCTGGGCAAGCGCCGTGATTGGTCAAGCTGGTCGCGAAATTTCGAACCATCCCGACGTCAAAAGAGGTGACATCACACATTACTCCGCCCTGTTTGCGCCGCGCCTTCATCCAATCCGAGCAATAAGTCTTCCAGCTGGCGGGAGGGAACGGGCCTACTACTTAAAGCATCTTGAAGCACAATCACCCGCCTCATCCACTCAGAAGCATGTCCTCCGAGTGGCAAGCAGAGATACCTCACTGCTCGAACACCAAGACGACATACAGCGCGACGAGACGTTGTTGCGTAGCGCCATTCAGCTATACGGCGCAAAAAGGCTCAACGAGGCCTTAGAGACATGCACCCGGCTTGAAGCCAGCAATTTTGATTACTACAAACGCAAAGCGATCTGCATTTCCTGTCGCGCGCTCCTGGCCGCAGACGAGCCCGAGCAGTGCGCTGACAAAATCACAAAGCACTTCGCGGATGATCGCTCGATTTTCGACGTTCTCCCGATAGCAGAAGCAGCCAAGGCGCTTCATGCCGCTCCGCAAAGAGTCGAACCCGGCAACATCTCGATTCCAATCCTCTTCGAGATGACATCGAAACACGAAAAGGGCAAGGACGATTCCGAATGCGTATTCGCACTACTAGACTTCCTCAATGGCCATAAAATTAAGCGCCCATCAGACCTCAAAAACATCAAGCACCTATTCCCCAAAAGCAAACTCATATATCTACTTCGAAATGTTTGCGTAGAATCAATTCTGGATCGCTCCGGCCTATTCGGCAGCTCCCGGGCCTTAACGGAAGAGCGCCTTGCTATCTGTAGACTTCTGACAGAGCTGGACGAGGCCGAACTTGAGACCTACCAAGTCGAAGCAAAAACATTACTCCAGAAACTAATGCTTCAAAAACGAATCAGAGAAGTCGAGCAGAGTAAAATATACGTCGACACGGACAGCATCAAACGAACTGTCGCCGAAGAAATCAACGAAAGCTTCAATCGCTACGTTGCGCTGCGCAGAGAGAAGACAGAGCAAACAGATTCAATGGACTTCCTGTCGATGCTCAGAAAGCATGAAACTGGCGGACTCCAAGGCCTATTCAGCCTCGCACTTCCAAAAAACGAAACAACATCCATTTTCGTGTCAATGGTTAGTCGCCTATTGAAAGAGTACACACTGAGCCCAGAACATGGGTTAGACAAGTATCTAAGTGTTCGAATTCGCCATGGGACACTTGCTGCGCATCTTCGAAAACCAGTCGACGCAGCAAAACTCGTCAGTTCGCGCGACATCGGCTCAAAGGGCTATAAGTCAAATAACTACTGGGCCGACAGGCTTCAACTTGAAGACCCCAAGCTTCGCCAAGCGGTCGCCGCCCTGATCGCCGACTTTTCAGAAAAGTTCGACCACTTGGTGGATGAAATCAAATCATGGATTCAAGTAAGAACCAATGACAATCCGAATGGTTTTTTTGACTTCCCAATAACCGATCTATCTCTAAAGATAATGTCTGAATATGTCACGCCAGAGGTCACTGCAGATCGACTGGTCGACTTCATTATCGAGCACTTCAACAGCATCCTCGACGACTGCCTGTCTTTCTTGAGTGGCCACATCACAGACATCGCAAAAACCAGAGCAAGCGCATTGCTTGACGAACTGGAAGCCAAGGCTGAAAAGCTCAACGACCATCACGACTTTAGCGAGATGACAAACGCAATACGTGTCGCCAAGACTGAAACCCGAGTAGCCTTCGACAGAGTCAGCACTTGGTTCCGCAGAGCCAACACAACAGAAAACGATCCTTTCCAGCTTGCCGACGCAATCCGGATCGGGATCGAGACGGTAAAAATAGCGGCACCGAACATTGCCGTCGACATTCCCACCCAGAAAGAGTCATCGCTGACCATTCCAGGGCGATCCCTTGCAACTCTCGCGGACATCTTTTTCATAATCTTCGAAAACATAGCCAGGCACGCCTGCCTAGACCGTCCAACAGCAAGCGTGTCCTTTAAGACCAATGGAGTATCAGTCTACATTTCTGTTGAAAACGAACTCGGTCATGACTTCAATCTCACCGAAGCGACGACGCGAATATCTGCCATTCGCGCCGACCTAAAGGAAGGCAGACATGTTGCATCTGTCAGTAGAGAAGGAGGGACAGGGTTTCACAAGCTAGCCAAGCTTCTTGACCATGATCTAGGAGTCATCCCCGACCTCGACTTCGGATTCACAGCTAACTCAAGATTCTCCGTTGTTTTCGGACTGCCCATTTACCACCATGAAAATACTCTTGATTGAAGACGACGAAGACAAGAGAAATCGAATCTCTGATTTCATCGCAACGATAATAACCGCAGAAATCAAGGAGGCGCGTTCGCTGCAGAGCGGGCTCCAGGCAATCATCGCCGAAACCCACGACGTTGTCATCCTCGACATGACAATGCCAACATTTGACATAACATCGGAAGAAGGAGGCGGGCGACCCCAGGCCTACGCTGGTCGAGAATTGCTTCGACACATGAAACGACGAAACATCAATACCCCCGCCATCGTTGTCACTCAGTTTGATCGATTTGGCCAAGGACCAAACTCCTTGACGCTAGAAGAACTCAACAAAGACCTTCACGCATCTCATCCTGGCCACTACCTGGGAACCGTCTATTACAGCGTAACCTTAGATGGCTGGCAGGATGCACTATCGCGACTACTTTCGAAGGTCACGACAAAGAAAGGACCAACCCAATGAAAATCATCATAATCG
Source organism: Corallococcus exiguus (assembly GCF_009909105.1). Taxonomy (NCBI): domain Bacteria; kingdom Pseudomonadati; phylum Myxococcota; class Myxococcia; order Myxococcales; family Myxococcaceae; genus Corallococcus; species Corallococcus exiguus. The sequence goes on along the minus strand of NZ_JAAAPK010000002.1, from coordinate 709,614 downwards.
AAGACAATAACGAAAAACGCATAAAAATAAGCCAAGCGCTGACAAGCATCGATGGAATAGCAATATCAAACATCGAATATGCCGGCGACATATTCTCAGCAAAACGTAGACTGGAGTCGACGCGATTTGACTTAATGATTCTTGACATTGCCCTGCCGTTGCGCGGAGACAAGGATCCCGACGAGAACGCCGGATTCGCCCTGCTTGATGAACTGCTGACTCGGACAGGCAGTTACCACCTTCCCGCGCATATCATCGGCATCACTGGACATGAGAAAATCCTAAAACAAGGCACCCTTAAGTTCTCAAGCAAGCTTCTTACGCTTGTCTATTTCGAGTTCTCAAGCGACGAGTGGCAACTTGCTCTTCAAGCCAGAGTTCGCCAAATTCTTGCCTCAATCGTCAGCAAAGCGTCTGAGCCAGCCGAGTACAGGTCCGACCTTGCCATTGTGTGTGCACTCTACTCTCCAGAGTTAACCAACATTCTCGCATTGCCCTGGAATTGGAAACAGATAAGCATCTCCGGAGACCATACGATCTACTGGAGTGGACAATATTTTAGTAACGGGCAACCGCGAACGGTCCATGCGGCTTTTGCAGCAAGGATGGGCATGCCCGCAGCCTCAATTTTGGCCACGAAAATGATTCATACATTCCGGCCACGCTTTATTTGCATGACTGGCATAGCTGCAGGCGTTAAAGAGCGGATCAACCTAGGTGACCTTCTCGTCTCAAATCCGTCATGGGACTGGGGAAGCGGCAAGTGGATTTCCGAAAAAAGCGTGGCAAAGTTCCTCCCAGCACCACATCAAATTCCTCTTGACGTATCACTTAGGGATAAATTCAAATTACTCTCTCAAGACACTGCTCTCTTGTCGGAAATTCGCAATTCCTACCCTGCGGAACGTCCTCCTTTTGAACTGTCGCTCAGGGTCGGACCAATCGCCTCTGGAGCATCGGTGTTAGCAGATCGACAAACCTCCACTCGAATTCTTTCCCAGCACAGAGAACTCCTCGGCATTGATATGGAAGCATATGGAGTGTTGGCTGCCGCTGAAGAGGCAAGTGAACCAAGGCCTGACGCATTCGTGGTCAAGTCAATAGTTGATTTTGCTGACGGGGAGAAAAACGACCGCTATCAGTCGTATGCAGGCTTCGTCAGCGCGAGAATAACCGGCCGATTCGCTGAGCGTTTTCTTTAACGCACGGAACCTGACGAGAATCACGGATGGGTGAGTCCTTCTGGTCTGGGATGTACCTGCCAAGGTCGACGTGTTCTTACACACGGAGATGACTCGTAGTTGCGGCGCACTCGAATCAGCGCTCTACGAATATGAGTGGGATGGCGCAAGAGCCGACGATTGATGCCTCGTTCGCGCAATCGGAGTTGACTCCCGGCGTAGCCGGGGTCTGACTCCCGGCGGCCCCACATCAAGGCACATCATGTCCGGATATCACTTCAAACTGGCTTCGCTCGGGCTGCTGATGGGCCTCTGTCTCGCGTTTCCCTCGCGTGCGGAAGATCGAGTCCAGGAACGGATTCGGCAGTTCGCCGCAGACACGCGTTTCAACGGCGTCGTCCTCGTGGGCAAGGGGACACGGGTGGACTACGTCCAAGCGTTTGGCCTCGCGGATGCCGAAACCCTTCGCCCCATCAAGCGGAACAGCCGCTTCTTCGTGGGCTCCGTGAGCAAGTGGCTCACGGCCATCGTCGTTCTGAAGCTGGTGGATGGGGGGAAGCTGGCGCTCGACGCACCCATCCTCACCTACCTCCCGGAGTACCGCGCGGATACGGGGAAGCAGCTCACCCTGCGCTATCTGATCAGCCACGGCAGCGGCCTACCCAATGGGCTCATGGAAGCAGCCAAGAAAGACCCCAGCATCGAGCGTGAAACACGACCTCTGGCAGAAGCCGTGACCTTATACGCGAGCGGCGACCTGGTGTTCACGCCGGGATCCCGCTTTGACTACAACATCACCAACTGGATTCTCGTGCAGGCCATCCTGGAGCGGGTTTCCGGCCAGTCCTACGCGCAGCTTGCTCAGCGCGTTGTGTTCAAGCCCCTGCGCATGGCGGACAGCGGCATCTCGGCGGGCGAAGCCGGGAACGTTCCGAACATCGCCCTGGGATACCGGTCGCTGAGCAGCCTGCGGCCAGACGACACGAAGCTGTTCGACTTTGCCGAATCAATCCTGGGGCTTCCGAGCACCGAGAACTGATCATGAACATTCAACGATGGGGCCTGCTGCTTCTCCTTGGGTTGTCACAGTCAGCATGGGCCGCGCCGGACAAGGTGGATGCGTTCCTGCGGGCGGAGATGGCTCGCAATCACATCCCTGGCGCCGCGGTCGCGGTCGTCCGTGACGGCAAGGTCATCAAGCTCGCGGCCTACGGCACGGCGAACCTGGAATGGAAAGCCCCCGCGAGCACGCGCACGGCGTTCCAGATTGCCTCCGGCACAAAGATGTTCACGGCGGTCCTGCTGATGGACTTCGTGGGCCAGGGAAAGCTCCGGCTCGCTGACCGTGTCTGTCAGTACATCGCCGAGTGTCCTCCGGCCTGGAAGGACATCACCCTGCGCCACCTCGCCAGCCACACGTCTGGATTGAAGCCTGGCCCCGTGGACGCGGACAACGCCAGCGTCACGGCCGCGATCGATGTGGCGAAGCGGGCCCCGCTTGCGTCAACACCGGGTGAGAAGAACGCCTATGGGTCGGACGACTTCGTCCTCCTCACCCATGTCCTGGAAAAGGTCGGCGGTGCTCCCTACGAGCAGCTCCTGCGCGACCGCATCTTCACGCCCCTGGGCATGACGAACAGCGGCTTCGACCACGCCACCCTCACCGAAGCGCACGTCGTCCTAACCAGCGACGTCGTCGCGGAACGCGCGGCGACCTATCAATGGCAGACAGACAACCAGCAGCAGTACTGGTTCATGTATCCGTATTACACGCTGTCGGCCGGCGGCCTGTTCTCCACCGTGACGGACATGTCCCGATTCACAGCCGCGCTGATGAGCGACAAGCTCTTGAACGCGGACCTGCGCACCGCCATGTGGACGCAGCCCACGCTCAACGACGGCAAGCCCAGCGGCTTCGCGGTGGGCTGGACCGTGGGTCAGTACCGGGGACGTCGCGAGGTGGCCCACAGCGGCGGACCTGCCCTCTCCGACACGGTCTACTACCCGGACGACAAGCTGGCCGTGGTGGTGCTGACGAATCAGCGGAAGCTGGTCCCTACCCTCGCCCACGGCGTGGCGAACTTCTACCTGTCGCCCCCGCCCTTCCTGAACGAGCCTGGCATCTCCGACGCCACGCCCGAGCGCACGCAGGCCTTGAAGCAACTCCTGCCCGCACTGATCCAGGGCAAGGCGGACGCCCGCCACTTCAGCGGGACCGCGAAGGACGAGCTCGCGGATATGAACGAGTGGTTCCGCATGAAGCTCGGCGGAATGCCTCCGCTGAGCCGGTGGGTCCTCCTGGAGGACTCCTCGGACCACCTGTCACGGACCTACCGTGCCGTGTTCGGCAAGGACGTGACGCAGCGCTGGAAGGTCCGCTTCGATCCGGCAGGGCTGATTTCGGAACTCGACGTGGCGGACGAGTAGACACCGCGAAGGCGGTCGTTTCGCTTATCGCTTCGAAGCCTCGTCCGCGGTCACCCAGACGTGGTGCTCGACCTTGCCCCTGGACGCCGCGTCTCCGCGAAGTTCTGCCCGGGATTGAAGGAGAGGTATTTCTCCAGGGCCGCCCGGTGCTTCGCTGCGATGGGGATGAGCGGGTCGTTTCGAGGAGGGATCACTTTGGGTGAACCCCCCAGCAGCCCCCGTCACGCCACGGCAACACGACCGCCCGTGAACCTTCGGCGGGTCGTCCGCATCCATGAGGCCGGTCGTGGATCCGCGCGACGAGTGACGTCCTCGTCAGGTCCAGCCCGGCCTTGTGACATGAAATGCTACTCTGTCACGGATTCCCAACGATTGTTGACTTGCAAGCATTGAGTGGCTAACGCTAGCACTCACCGTGATACCCACCCCCCTCATCGAACGAATTGCGGCGCTGCAGCTCGTCCTGAAGGAAACACCCACTGTGCGGGTGATGTGGGAGGGACTGGATCTCCACGCAAAGCTGGAAGGCCAGAATCCCGTGGGCAGCCTCAAGGATCGGCCGGCGCTGTGGGTCCTCAAGCGCGCCGCCGAACGAGGGGATCTGCACGAGGGCTCCACCATCGTGGAGTCGTCCTCCGGCAACTTCGCGTCGGCCCTGGCCACGTACGCGAAGCTGCTGGGGCTGAAGTTCATCCCGGTCATCGATCCGAACATCACGCCCGGTTACGAGTCCTTCCTGGAGCGCACGTGCGAGCAGGTGGTGAAGGTCACCGAGCGCGACGACATGGGCGGCTACCTGAAGACCCGCCTGAACAAGGTGCGGGAACTCTGCGGCACCATCCAGGGCGCCTTCTGGCCCAACCAGTACGGCAACCCTGACGTCGTCGAGGCGCACTACTGGCTCACCGGCGAGGAGATTCGCCGGACGTTCCAGCGGCTCGACTACGTCTTCGTCGGGGTGAGTACGGGCGGCACCATCGCGGGCGTGTCCCGCCGGCTCAAGGAGGTGTTCCCCTCCATCCGCGTGGTCGCCGTGGACGCGCAGGGCTCCGTCATCTTTGGCGGGGCGGCCGGCAAGCGCTTCATCCCCGGCATTGGCGCCAGCGTGCGGCCTGAGCTGGTCAACCACGCGCTCATCGATGACGTGGTGTTGGTGCCGGAATACGAAACGGTGCAGTGCTGCCGGGAGCTGCTCCTGCAACACAACCTGCTGGTGGGCGGGTCCTCGGGCTCGTGCTTCGCGGCCGTCAAACGCTACCTGCCCCGCTTCCGCGAGCTGCCTACGCCTCCCACCGTCCTCTTCATGTGCGCCGACCGCGGGACGGCATACCTGGACACCATCTTCTCCCCCTCTTGGACCGCGCGCTTCTCCTGAGCCGCCGCGCCCCTGCTCGAGTCCACGAGCCCTCGAACACCCCATGACCTTCCCCTTCAACGTCATCACCGGAAAGACGATCCACTCCATCATCCAGGGCGCGACCCAGGAGTGCGTGGACCGCGTGCGGGACGCCTACCTCGCCCACGAGGAGAAGCAGAGCGTCAACCCGGACAGCTACTTCCTGCGCTTCCCGGAGAGGCCGCGCGACCGGATCATCGCGCTGCCGGCCTACCTGGGCGGCACCACCAACGTGTCCGGCATCAAGTGGATCGCCAGCTACCCGGACAACGTCTCGAAGGGCTTCCCTCGCGCCTCCGCGGTGCTCCTGCTCAACGACTACGAGACGGGCTACCCCTTCGCGTGCCTGGAGAGCTCCATCATCTCCGCGGCGCGGACCGCGGGATCCGCGGTGCTGGCGGCGGAGTGGCTCAACGGCCGGAAGCGCCAGGTGCGCAGGCTGGGCATCGTGGGCAATGGCCTCATCGCCCGCTACATCTACACGTTCCTCATGGAACTGGGCTGGGAGGTGGACGAAGTCCTCCTGCACGACCTGGTCCCCGCGGAGGCCGAGCGCTTCGCCCGGGAGTCGTGCCGGCCGACGCGCCATGGCGTCATCCGCTGCGAGACGGAGCTGGAGACCGTGGTGCGCTCCAGCGACCTGCTCGTCCTGGCGACGGTCGCCGGGACGCCCTACATCCGCGACCCGGCCCTGCTGGCGCACAACCCCATCGTCCTCAACATCTCCCTGCGGGACCTGGCCCCCGAGCTGCTCCTGGCCTCGCACAACATCGTCGACGACGTCGAACACGTGATGAAGGCCAACACGTCGCCCCACCTCGCGGAGCAGCTGAGCGGTGGACGGGGGTTCGTGACGGGCACGCTCGCGCAGCTCATCCTGGGCCGCTGCCAGGTGGACCGCACCCAGCCCATCATCTTCTCGCCCTTCGGACTCGGCGTGCTGGACCTGGCGGTCGGCAAGTGGGTCTACGACGTCGCCGTCGCTCGTGACGAACACGTCGCCGTGAACGACTTCTTCTGGGAGCTCACCCGCTGACGTCCCATTGCGTGCGGGGAAGAAGGCTCCTCCCGCCGCATCTGGGGCAGTGGCACGCCGCAGAGGCCCTCCATGTTCTCCCTGCTGTCGCTCCTGCTGCGTCGCTCCCGGACCTCGATGTTCGCCATCGCGGTCACGGGCATCTTCTCCGGCCTTTGCAACAGCGCCCTGCTCGCGCTGATCAGTCACGTGCTGGGCACGGACCAGTCCACCCCGAAGACGCTGATCGTGGGCTTCTTCGCCCTGAGCGTGGGCGTGCTGGTGGGCAACACCGTGCCGGAGCTGCTGCTGGCGAAGGTGTCGCGCTCCATCACCGCGGAGCTGCGGCTCAAGCTGGGCCGCAGCATCCTCGTGGCGCCCTACCGGCGCCTGGAGATCATTGGCAAGGGGCCCGTGCTCGCGGCGCTCTCCCAGGATGTGCAGGCCATCGTCAACATCGCCTCGAAGATCCCCGGGCTCATCGTCTGCACCACCATCGTGCTCGGCTGCCTGGGATACATGGCGTGGCTGTCGCCCCGCGGGATGACGCTGGTCCTGCCCGCCATGACGCTGCTGGTGGTCTTCTATTACTTCGCGACCCGCAAGATGGTCCCCCTGTGGCGCGAGGAGCGCGACACCCAGGACGACCTGTTCCGCGAGCAGCAGCAGGTGCTGGACGGCATCAAGGAGCTCAAGCTCCACGGGTCGCGCCGCCGTGCGTTCATGGAGGAGGACTACGCGCCCGCAGTGGAGCGCACCCGGCTCAAGGGCATGCAGGCGGCCATCAGCGTCGCGCTGCTGGGCAGCTTCGTGCACTTCTTCACCTGGCTGGTGCTGGGCGTGATGCTCTTCGGCGTCTTCGCCCTCAGCGCGCACGACACCGACGCCACGCGCGGCTACGTGCTGTCGCTGATGTACATGTGGGGGCCGTTCCGCGGGCTGCTGGAGGACGTGGGCCGCTGGCCCCAGGTGAGCATCGCGCTCGACAAGCTCCAGCAGTTGGAGCTGTCTCTCACCGAGTCGCTCACCGAGGAGCCCTCCTCCACTCCGCTGACCCTACCCGCCGACGGACGGCAGGAGGTGGTCGTCGAGTCGGTGACCTACGCGTTCAGCGACGGGGCCGAAGAGGCCGCGTTCCGCGTGGGCCCCATCGACCTGGCGCTGCGCTCCGGTGAGCTGGTGTTCGTGGTGGGTGGCAACGGCAGCGGCAAGACGACGATGGCCAAGCTGCTCACCGGGCTCTACACGCCCCGGTCCGGACAGCTGCTCTGGAACGGTGTCCCGGTGACGGACCAGAACCGGGAGGCGTACCGCAACACGTTCTCCGCCATCTTCACCGACTTCCACCTCTTCGAGAACCTGCGCGGCGTGGACCCCGCCCAGCTCCAGGGCCGCGTGCAGGAATACCTGCGGCTGTTCGAACTGGACTCGAAGCTCCAGGTCGTCAACGGGCGGTTCTCCACGACGAGCCTGTCCACCGGCCAGCGCAAGCGCCTGGCGATGGTCGTCGCGCTCCTGGAGGACAAGCCGTTCTACCTCTTCGATGAATGGGCGGCGGATCAGGACCCCGAGTTCCGCGAGGTCTTCTACCGCCGGCTGCTTCCGGAGCTGGCCGCGCGGGGCAAGGGCGTGCTCGTCATCACGCACGACGACCGCTACTTCCACCTCGCGCACCGGGTCATCAAGCTGGAGCTGGGCAAGACCGTCGCGGCGGCGCCCGCTTCGGCGGCGTGAGGCCTTCGCATGCGCCCCGCTCTCCACCCCAACGCCCCTGACGCCCGATGAGCCGCCCGATTCCACTCCTGCTGCTGGGAGCCGGTTTCTCCCGGGGAGCGCACGTCCCCGCACTGCGCGGGCTGAGCGGAGCGTTCCGCATCGCCGGTGTCTTCAGCCGAACGCGGGCGAAGGCGGAGGCCGTGGCGGGCGAGCTGCCAGGACCGGTGGAGGTGTTCACGGAGCTGGACCGGGCGTTGGAGATGCCTGGGATTGAAGCCGTGGACGTGGCGCTGCCCATCCTGCCCGCGTCGGACGCCATCGCGGCGGCGCTGGGCCGGGGCCTGCATGTCTTCAGCGAGAAGCCCATCGCCGAGTCGGTGGAGCGCGCGCGGGCGCTGCTCACGCTCCAAGCGCCGCGCCCGGATCAGGTCTGGTACGTCGCGGAGAACTTCCGCTTCTGGGAGACGGCCTGGCGCGTCCGGGAGCTGATCGCCTCGGGGGAGATTGGCACGCCGCTTTTGTGCCACTACCCGACGCTGGTCCCCATCAAGTCCACGCCGTGGTTCCAGACGCAGTGGCGCCGTGAGCCGGGGTACGCGGGCGGCTTCCTGCTGGACGGCGGGGTGCACGACATCGCCGCCCTGCGGTTGATGCTGGGCGAGGTGTCGCACGTCAGCGCCTTCGTGCGCGGCGTGGATCCGGCGCTGCCTCCCGCCGACACGTTGGCCGCGTCGCTCCAGTTCGAGAGCGGGCTCGTGGCGAACTACTCCGTCAGCTACGCGCTGGAGCCGGTCCGGCTGACGCCTTGGAGCGTGGTGAAGGCATTGCTCTCCGGAGCCGAGCGGCCCGTGCGCGACCGCTTCGGCCGCAAGCACATCGTAGGCACGCACGGATCCATCTTCTTCATGCATGACCGCGTGGAGCTGGTGCGGGGCCTGAAGCGGACCGTGTTCAAGGTCCGCTCGGCCGACATGATGGTGCGGCAGTTCGAGGACTTCCACGCCGGGGTGCGCGCGGGTCAGCCCATCCGCAACAGCCCCCGCGAGGCCCTGCACGACCTGGCCGTCATCGAGGCCCTGCTCACATCGGCCCGGGAGCGCACAGTCACGAGGCCTGCCCGGCTGGAGGATGCCGCCTCCCTGTCGGCGTTGGCGGGGGGCCAGTCATGAACCCGCGTCCTCGCAGCTGCGACGTGGTGATCATCGGCAGCGGCCCCGGCGGCAGCACGCTCGCGCATGGCCTCTCGCGGCGGGGCGCTCGGGTCCTGGTGGTGGAGGAAGGGGACTTCCTGCGGCCGGATCCCTCGCGAGCGGACGCGAGCATCCACATGCAGGAGTTCATGCAGGGGACGCAGCAGAGCTTCGTGGGCGGGCCGTCGAAGTTCTATGGCGCGGCGCTCTACCGGCTGCGCGAGCAGGACTTCCAGGCCACCGCCACGGAGACTGCCGAGTCCCCCGCGTGGCCCGTCCGCTACAGCGACCTGGAGCCGTTCTACGACGAGGCGGAGCACCTCTACGCCGTCCGAGGTTCGACGCACGAGGACCCCTCCGAGCCTCCCCGCTCCCGCCCCTTCCCGCACGGGCCCATCGAGCACGAGCCGTACATCGCGCCCATCGTGGAGCGCTTGCGGGCTCAGGGGCTTCCCGTCTCGTACATCCCCAAGGCCGTGGACGTGGGGCCTGGCGGCAAGTGCATCCTGTGCGCGCGGTGCGACGGCCACTACTGCCAGCGCGACGCGAAGATGGACGCGGAGATCGCCGCGCTGCGCCCTGCTCTGGCGACGGGGCGGGTCCAGTTGCTCACGCGGACGCAGTGCCTGCGGGTGCTCACCACGCCGGATGGGCTCCGGGCCACGGGCGTACTGCTGCAACAGGATGGCGAGACGTGGGAGGTGGACGCGGACGTGGTGGCCGTATGCGCGGGCTTCGCGCGGACGCCACTGCTGCTGCGGCGCTCACGCAATGACGCGCACCCGGAGGGCATTGGCAACGCCAGCGGGTGCCTGGGCCGCTATCTCGCGGGACACACGGCGGGGCTGGTGTTCCCCATGCGCGGCTTCAAGCGCGTGCCGGACCTGCACCAGAAGACGTTCGCCATCAATTCCTTCTATGGCCCTTCCGCGGAATGGCCCTACCCCCTGGGCGTCATCCAGGCCGCGGGCCAGCTGCCGCTGTGGAAGAGCGTGCCCGCCGTGGCTCGGCCGTTCGTGCGGTTCATCGTCGAGCGCAGCGTGACGTGCTTCCTGATGACAGAGGCCGTGGCCAGCAAGGAGTCCGGCTTCGTGTTCCAGGGCGATGAGATCGTCCGGATGGAGCCTCCCCGGCCGAACGTGAAGACGTTCCGGCGCCTGCGGCGCATGGCGATCGACATCTTCAAGAAGGCCGGCTTCCCCGTCGTGCTGGCGCCCCGCAGCCCCGCGGACCTGTGGCACCTGGTGGGCACGGCGCGCTTCGGCGAAGACCCGGCCACCTCCGTGCTGGATCCGCACTGCCGCGTCCACGGGATGGACAACCTCTACGTCGTCGACTCGTGCTTCCTGCCCTCCGCGGGCGCGGTGAACACGACGCTGACGGTGATCGCCATGTCGCTGCGGGTGGCCGAACACATCGCCGCCCGGGTTTCACCCCACGCTTCCCTCCTCTCCGTTTCTTCCGCGCGTCCCGCGCCGCCCCGCCCCGAGCCATGAACGATCGAGTCATTCATCCCAAGGCCGACACGCTGATGGACCTCCTCGCGCTCCGGGTGGAGACGCGCGCGGACTTCCCCGTCTACACGTTCCTGGAGGACGAACCGGGCGAGGAGACCGTACTGACGCACGCGGGGCTCTTCACTCGGGCGCGGCGCATTGGCGCACGGCTGGCGGAGCGGCACTCGGGACAGCGGGTGATGCTGCTCTACCCGCCGGGCACTGAATACATCGCGGGGTTCTTTGGCTGCGTCCTGGGCGGCGCCGTGGCGGTGCCTGCGTATCCGCCGGATCCGACTCGGCTGGAGCGCACGCTGCCGCGACTGCGCGCCATCATCCGCGACGCCCAGGCGACGGTGGTGCTCACCACGTCCTTCATCCTGGAGCTGGCGGAGTACATCTTCGAGCTGGCGCCGGAGCTGCGGGACCTGGAGTGGATCGCCACCGACGCGCTGCCCGAGGGGCTGGAAGACGGCTGGCGGCGCCCGGAGCTGAAGGCCGAGTCGCTGGCGTTCCTCCAGTACACGTCCGGCTCCACCGGCATGCCCAAGGGCGTGATGGTCGGCCACGGCAACCTCGTGGCCAACATGCGGATCATCACGCTGGGCCTGGACCTGCGGCAGGACGACCGCTGGGTGATGTGGCTGCCGCCGTACCACGACATGGGCCTCATCTCCGGCATCCTCAACCCGCTGTACGCGGGCAACCCGGTGACGCTCATGTCGCCGCTCTCATTCCTCCGCAAGCCCCTGCGGTGGCTGGAGGCGATGTCTCGGTTTCGCGCCCAGGTGTCCGGCGGCCCCAACTTCGCGTTCGACCTGTGCGTGCGCAAGACGACGCCGGAGGAGCGGGCCACGCTGGACCTGAGCCACTGGCGCGGAGCCATGAACGGCGCGGAGCCCATCCGCCCGGACACGCTGGAGCGCTTCGCGCGGACCTTCGCGCCCCAGGGCTTCCGCATGGAGACCTTCATGCCGGGCTACGGCCTGGCGGAGGCGACGCTCGCCCTCACCGCCTGCGTGACGACCGCGCCCCCCGTGCTGTTCCCGGTGGTCGCGTCCAGCATGGAGGACCACCGGCCCGTGCCCACGAGCGCGGACGCGCCGGAAGCCCGCGTGCTGGTGGGCAGCGGAAGGGTTCTGCCCGACCACGACATCCTGGTGGTGGAGCCACAGACGCGCCAGCTCCGGGCCCCCGGCGAGGTGGGCGAGCTCTGGGTGTCCGGCCCCAGCGTGGCCGCCGGCTACTGGAACCGGCCCGAGATGTCCGAGGAGATCTTCCGTGCCCGTCTGGCGGATGGCACGGGCCCCTTCTTGCGCACGGGTGACATGGGCTTCGTGCAGGACGGCGAGGTCTTCATCACCGGCCGCCGCAAGGACCTGATCATCGTCCGCGGCCGCAACCACTACCCCCAGGACCTGGAGCTGACGGCCGAGCGCAGCCACCCGGCAATCCGGCCGGGCTGCAACGCGGCCTTCTCCGAGGACGCGTCGGAGGGCGAGCGGGTGGTGATGGTCGTCGAGGTGGGCGACGAGACGGTGGACGTGGAGGAGGTGGCCGCCGCGGTGCGCGCGGCCATGGAGCAGGAACACGAGCTGCGGCTCGACACCGTGGTGCTGGTGCCCCACGGCGCGGTGCCCAAGACCTCCAGCGGCAAGCTGATGCGCAGCACGTGCCGGCAGTGGCTGGGCGAGGGCCAGATCCGGGTGGTGGGCCGCTCCGTGCTGACGCGCGCCTCCGCTGACGACGCGAGCCCCGACGCCGGGCCTGGGCCGGACGTGGCCACGCTGCGGGCCATGCCCGTCGCCGAGCGGCAGCAGGCCCTGCTCGATTGGGTGCGGCGCGAGCTTGCGCGGGCCCTGCGCGCCCCGGTGTCCGCCGTGGAGCCGGCGGTCCGGGTGAGCCAGCTGGGACTGGACTCGCTGGGCATCGTGGAGCTGGGCCACGCCGTCGAGCAGCACCTGGGTGTGACGCTCCCGCTCCAGCGCGTGTTGAGCGGCCCCACGCCGGAGGAGCTCGCGGGCTTCCTCGTGCAGGCGCTCGACGCCGCGGAGCACGTGCCCGCCTCCGAGACGGCGACGGTGGCACCCGGAGACTACGCGCTCACCCCCGGCCAGTGGGGGCTCTGGTTCCAGCACCAGCTCTCCCCGCACACCGCCGAGTACAACGTCACGCAGGCCTTGCGGATCCGCTCCGCGCTGGACGTGCCCGCGATGCAGCGCGCCTTCCAGGCCCTGGTGGACCGTCACGCCAGCCTGCGCACCCTCTTCGTCCGCGTGGAGGGCCAGCCCGTCCAGCGCATCCTGCCCCACGCGCTGGTCCACTTCGTCCACGAGGACGCCACCGCGTGGGACGCGGCGCGGCTGGAGCAATTCCTGGGCGACGAGGCGGCCCGGCCCTTCGACCTCGCCTCCGGGCCATTGATGCGCGTGCACGTCCTGGCGCGTCCGGCGGGCGAGCACGTGCTCATCCTGGGCGTCCATCACATCATCGTGGACCTGGTGTCCATGGCGGTGCTGCTCCACGACCTGGGCGCGCTGTACGAGGGCGAGCTCCGTCACCAGCCGCCGGCCCTGCCCCCGGTGCGTTTGGACATGCCCGGCGTCGAGCGCCAGCTGCGCGAAGTCCTCGCGCGCGACGGCGAGCGGCTTTGGGAGAATTGGAAGGAGCGGCTCGCCGGTGAGCCCACGCCGCTAGAGCTGCCCCGCTTCCGCGCGCGTCCGCCCGTGCAGACCTACGCGGGCGCGGCGCATGCCTTCCGGCTTCCGGCGCCGCTGGCCCGGCGGCTCTTCACGCTGGCCCGCGAGCGCGGCGTCACGCTCTTCACGCTGCTGCTCGCCTCGTTCCAGACGCTCCTGCACCGCTACACCGGGCAGGAGGACGTCTGGGTGGGCTCTCCCGTCAACGGCCGCCCCCGGCCGCAGCTGGCGAGCGTGGTGGGCTACCTGGTCAACCAGGTGGTGCTGCGCGGAGACCTGAGCGGCGAGCCGTCCTTCCTGGAGCTGCTGGAGCGCGCGCGGGGCGTGGTGGTGGACGCGCTGGCCCACCAGGAGCTGCCCTTCACGACGTTGGTGGACCGGCTGCGCGTGCGGCGCGATCCCAGCCGGCCTCCGCTCGCCCAGGTGGAGCTGGTGTTGCAGCGCGCGTCGCTGCCTGGACAAGAGGACCTGAGCGGCTTCGCTCTGGATGAGAGCGGGCTGCGGATGCGCCTGGGCGAGCTGGAGGTGGAGTCGCTCGCGCTCGCGCGACACGTCGCCCCCTTCGACCTCACGCTGACGTTCGCCGAGGTGGAGGGCACGCTCGCGGGTTCGCTTCGCTACAACGTGGACCTGCTGGACGCGGCCACCGTGGTCCGCATGGCGGGGCACCTGGAGCGGCTGCTGGAGGGAATCGCGGAGGATCCCTCGCGGCCCATCTCCCGGCTGCCCCTGCTGTCAGCGGAGGAGCGCGAGGCGCTCACGCGTCCTCCCCGCTCGCTCCGAGTGGAGCCCCGGGGCGAGGCCTGTCTGCATCAGCGCTTCGAGGCGCGCGCGGCGGAGCGGCCGGACGCCGTGGCGGTGACGCTCGAGGAGCGCTCGTGGACCTACGCGGAGCTGGACGCCCGCGCCAACCAGGTGGCCCACCATCTGGTGCGCCAGGGCGTCGTGCCGGGCGACCTGGTGGGGCTGTACCTGGAGCGTTCGCTGGACATGGTGGTGGCCGTGCTCGCCATCCTGAAGGCGGGGGCGGCGTACGTGCCCATCGACACGGCCTATCCCGCCGAACGGGCCCGCTTCATGCTGGAGGACAGTCAGGCTCGCGTGCTGCTCACGCAGCGCCGGCTGGCGGACTCCCTCGGTGACGTGGCGGTCCACGTGGTGGCGCTGGATGAGGAGTCGCCGGGCCTCACCGACGCGCCTCGCTCGCGGCCTGAGGTCGCGGTGTCGGGCGACCTGCTCGCGTACGTCATCTACACGTCGGGCTCCACGGGCCGCCCCAAGGGCGTGCAGGTGACGCACGCCAACGTCACGCGGCTCTTCGACGCCACCTGGGACGACTTCCGCTTCGACAGCTCCGACGTCTGGACGCTGTTCCACTCCATCGCGTTCGACTTCTCCGTGTGGGAGCTGTGGGGCGCGCTGCTGTACGGCGGCAGGCTGGTGGTGGTGCCGTACCGGGTGAGCCGTTCCCCGGAGGCCTTCCACGCGCTGCTGCGCGCCGAGCAGGTCACCGTCCTCAACCAGACGCCGTCCGCCTTCCGGTCGCTCATCCATGAGGACCTGACGGTGCCAGCCGACGCCCTGGCCCTGCGCCACGTCATCTTCGGCGGCGAGGCCCTGCCGCTGGGCAGCCTGCGGCCCTGGTTCGAGCGCCACGGGGACGCGCGGCCCCGGCTGGTCAACATGTACGGCATCACCGAGACGACGGTGCACGTCACCTACCGGCCCCTCCGCGCGCGTGACGTTGACGAGGCGCCGGGCAGCGTGATTGGCGCGCCCATCCAGGACCTGTCCCTGCTGCTGTTGGACAAGCACCAGCAGCCGGTGCCAGTGGGCGTGCCCGGGGAGTTGTATGTCGGCGGCGCGGGCGTCGCGCGCGGCTACCTCCAGCGGCCCGAGCTCAATCAGCAGCGCTTCCTGGACGACCCCTTCCGCCCCGGGACAGGCGCCCGTCTCTACCGCAGCGGAGACCTGGCTCGCGGACTGCCCGACGGCGACGTGGAGTACCTGGGCCGCCTGGATGATCAGGTGAAGGTGCGCGGCTTCCGCATCGAGCTGGGTGAGATGGAGAGCTCCATTGCCCGGCACCCCGCGCTGCGCGAAGTGGTGGTCGTGCCGCGCGAGGACGCCGCTGGCGAGAAGCAACTGGTGGCCTACGTGGTGGCGCGCCCGGGCGCGCAAGCCCCCACCGTGGGCGAGCTGCGCGCCTTCCTGCGCGAGCGGCTGCCCGAGCACATGGTGCCCGCCGCGTTCGTCTTCCTGGACACCCTCCCGCTCACCGCCAACGGCAAGGTGAACCGCCGGGCGCTGCCCGCACCGGAGCGCCTGCGCCCGTCGTTGAGCGAGGGCTACGTGGCGCCCACCAACGACCTGGAGCGGCTGCTGTGCCAGGTGTGGAGCGAGGCGCTGGGCGTGGATCAGGTTGGCGTGGACGACAACTTCTTCGAGCTGGGAGGCGACTCCATCCGCAGCCTGCGCGTGGTAGCGCGAGCTCGCGAGCGGGGGCTCACGCTCAGCGTGGCGGAGATGTTCGACCACCAGACGGTGGGCGCGCTGGCCCAGGCGCTGCGCCGCTCGGGTGAGACCGCCGTGCGCACCGAGCCCTTCTCGCTGGTGTCCGACGCGGACCTCGCGGCGCTGCCCGCGGGCCTTTCGGACGCCTATCCGCTGTCGCGGTTGCAAGCGGGCTTCGTCTTCCACGCGGAGCTGCGCCAGGGCTACGAGGTCTACCTCACCAGCTTCCACGTCCGGGTGCGCTTCGACGAGGACGCGCTGCGACGGGCGCTCGAACAGATGGCGCGGCGCCACCCCATGCTGCGCTCGGCCTTCGACGTCTCCTTCAGCGAGCCGTTGCAGCTGGTGTACACGCACGCGCAGGCGCCGCTCGCGGTGTTCGACTGGCGGGATCGCCCGGAGAAGGAGCAGCGGCAGGACTTCAAGGCCTGGAGCCAGGCCGAGCGCCGTCTGGGCTTCACCTGGCGTGCGCCGCCGCTCATCCGGATCAACGTCCACCGCCTCACCGACGACGATTTCCGCATCACCCTGTCCGAGCCCTTCCTGGACGGCTGGAGCGTGGCCTCGCTGTGGTCGGAGCTGCTGCGGCTCTACGTGGCGTCGCTGGATGGCCCGACGCCAGTGGAGCCTCCGCCCGCCACCACCTACCGGGACTTCATCGCGCTGGAGCGGGCAGCGCTGGCCTCCGAGGCGTCGAAGAACTTCTGGGCCCGGGAACTGTCCCGGCTGGAGCGCGCCCCGCTCATGCCCTGGCCGCTGGCCGAAGGAGAGCCGGCCGGACAGCACCTGCGGATCATCTTCCCGGTAGCCGACGAGGTGCTCACCGGCCTCAAGCAGATCGCCACCGAGACGACCCTCCCGCTCAAGAGCGTCCTCGTCGCCGCGCACGCGCGCGTCGTGGCGTTGCTGACCGGGAAGGACCAAGTGATGACGGGCATCATCGCCAACGGACGCCCTGAGGTGCCCGGCGGCGATCAGGTGCTGGGCATCTTCCTCAACACGCTGCCGCTGTGCATGGACGTGGCGGGCGGGTCGTGGCTGGACCTGACGCGCGATGCCTTCGAGGCGGAGCGCGCCCGGCTGCCGCACCGGCGCTTCCCGCTGGCGGAGCTGCAGAAGACCTTCGGAGGCGGTCAGCCCCTCTTCGACACGGCCTTCAACTTCACCCAGTTCCACATCCTGGACCGGCTGCGCGAGCTGCGCGGGCTGGAGGTCCTGGACATGATGGCCACCGACCAGACGTACTTCGCCTGGACGGCCTACTTCAACGTCAACACGGCCAGCACCGAGCTGCACATCGCCCTGGACTGCAACGGCCTGGGCGCAGAGCAGGTCGAGTCCATCAAGGCGCATTACCTGAGCGTGCTGGGCGCCATGGCCAAGGCACCCCAGGACCGCTACGACCGGGCGGAGCTGCTGCCCGAGCGCGAGTGGCAACAACTGCGCGCGTGGAGCGGGACGCGCGCCGACCTTTCGGGGGAGACGTGCGTCCACCACCTGGTGGAGGCGCAGGCCGCGCGCACGCCGGACGCGGTGGCGCTGGTGCACGAGGCGCGGCGGCTCACCTACGGTGAGCTGGAGTCGCGCACGCGCCAGCTGGCGCACACGCTTCGTGAGCTGGGCGTGGGTCCGGAGACTCGCGTCGCCGTGTGCCTGGAGCGCACGCCCGAGCTGGTCATCGCCCTGCTGGGTGTGATGCGCGCGGGCGGCGCCTACGTCCCGTTGGATCCGGCCTACCCCGCCGAGCGGCTGGCCTTCATGCTGGAGGACTCCCAGGCGCCTGTGCTGATCACCACGGCGAAGCTGGAGGGGACGCTGCCCTCGCACGGAGCGCGGGTCGTCCGGTTGGAGGCGGGCGCGGAGGTCCCCGCGTCGCTGGCTCCGCTGGCGCCCGCGAGCATCGGGCCGGACTCCCTGGCCTACGTCCTCTACACGTCCGGCTCCACCGGCCGGCCCAAGGGCGTGGCGCTGGAGCACCGCAGCGCGGTGGCCTTCCTGCGCTGGGCGCTGTCGGTGTTCTCGCGCGAGCAGCTGTCCGGTGTGCTGGCCGCGACGTCGTTCTGCTTCGACCTGTCCTTCTTCGAGATGTTCGCCCCGCTGGCACGGGGAGGCACCGTCATCCTCGCGGACAACGCGCTGGCATTGGCGGGGCTCGCGGCGGCGGGTGAGGTGACGCTCGTCAACACGGTGCCGTCGGCCATGACGGAGCTGGTGCGGGCCGGTGCACTGCCCGCGTCCCTGCGCACGGTGAACCTGGCGGGCGAGGCGCTCCCGGGCTCACTGGTGGCGGACCTGTACCGCACGGGTCAGGTGGAGCACGTCTTCAACCTGTACGGCCCCACGGAGGACACCACCTACTCCACGTTCACGCGGGTTCCCCAGGACGCGCGCAGCGAGCCCACCATCGGGCGCCCGCTGCCCGGCACCTCCGCGTGGGTGCTGGATGCGCGCGGGCGCCCCGTGCCCCTGGGCGTCCCCGGTGAGCTGCACCTGGGAGGCTCGGGGCAGGCCCGCGGGTATCTCCACCGGCCAGAGCTCACCGCGGAGCGGTTCATCCCCCATCCGTTCTCACGCGAGCCCGGCGCGCGGCTCTACCGCACCGGGGACCTGGTCCGGCAGCTGCCGGACGGCGACCTGGAGTACCTGGGCCGCATCGACAACCAGGTGAAGGTGCGCGGCTTCCGCATCGAGCTGGGCGAGGTGGAGGCGGTGCTCCGCGCCCACGCGTCCGTGCGGGACGTCGTCGTCCACGCGCGCTCGGACGCTCCGGGCGAGAAGCGGCTGGTGGCCTACGTCGTGGCCCAGCCCGGCCACGTGCCGGACGCGGCAGTCCTCAAGGAAGCAGTGCAGCGACACCTGCCCCGCTACATGGTGCCGTCCGCCTTCGTGCCCCTGGCCGCGCTGCCCCTCACGCCCAACGGCAAGGTGGACCGCAAGGCGCTGCCCGCGCCGGAGGCCACCGCGGTGGAGTCCGGCACCGTCGCGCCGCGCACCTTCACCGAGGAGCTGTTGGCCTCCGTGTGGGCACGTGTCCTGCGCGTGGAGCGCGTGGGCGCGTATGACCACTTCTTCGAGCTGGGCGGGCACTCGCTGCTGGCCACCCAGGCCGTCTCGCGGATACGCGAGGCGCTTCAGGTGGAGCTGCCCCTGAGCAGCCTCTTCGAGGCCCCGACACTCGCGGCGCTCGCGGAGAAGGTGGATGCGTTGCGCGCGGCGAAGCAGGGCCGGCAGTCGCCTCCGCTCTCACCGGCGGAGCGCACCGGGTCCCTGGCGTTGTCCTTCGCGCAGCAGCGCCTCTGGTTGCTGGAGCAGTTGGAGCCGGGCAGCGTCGCGTACAACGTGCCGGCCGCCGTGCGCGTCAGCGGAGCGCTGGACGTGGAGTCCCTGCGCCGTGGCTTCTCCGCCCTCACCTATCGCCACGAATCTTTGCGCACCACCTTCCACGAGGGCGTGGATGGACCCGAGCAGCGCATCGCCGACTCGCTGGCTCCCGACTTCACGGTCATCGATGTGTCGGCGCGCTCCTCTGCTGAGCGCGAGGCGGAGGTCCAGCACCGGGCCACCGCGGAGGCGCGCCGGCCCTTCGACCTGACGCGCGGCCCCCTGCTGCGCGTCACGCTGTTGCGCCTGGCCGAACGCGAGCACGTGCTGCTGCTGACGATGCACCACATCGTCTCCGACGGCTGGTCCATGAACGTGCTCGTCGAGGACCTGATGGCCCTCTACGCGGCGTTCACCCGGGGCCAGCCCTCGCCGCTCTCCGACCTGTCCATCCAGGTCGCGGATCACGCCGCGTGGCAGCGGCAGTGGCTGCGGGACGAGGCGCTGGAGACGCAGCTGGCGTACTGGCGTCAGCGGTTGGGGGACGCGCCGCGCGTCCTGGAGCTGCCCACCGACAAACCGCGCCCCGCGGTCCAGTCCCTCCAGGGCGCGAGCTGGTTCGTCCACCTGCCCCGCGAGCTGTCCGACGCGGTCGAGGCGCTGAGCCGACGTGAAGGCGTCACCCCGTTCATGGTGCTGCTGTCCGCGTTCGAGGTGGTGTTGCACCGGTACTCGGGCCAGGACGACCTCTGCATCGGCATGCCCGTCGCCAGCCGGAGCCGCGTCGAGTTGGAGGGGTTGATTGGCTTCTTCGCCAACACGCTCGTGCTGCGCACGCGTCTGGATGACGGGATCTCCTTCCGGGAGCTGCTCACGCGCGTGCGCACGGCGGCGCTCGGGGCCTACGCGCACCAGGACGTGCCGTTCGAGAAGCTGGTGGAGGAGCTCCAGCCCCGGCGCGACCTGAGCCGCTCACCGCTGTTCCAGGTGATGTTCACGTTCCAGAACACCCGCCTGCCGGAGACCGCCCACGCGGGCCTGGAGCTGCACCGGCTGGACGTGGATCACGGCACCTCCAAGTTCGACCTGGAGCTGGTGCTGACCGCAGCCGCCGACGGCCTGCGCGGTCGCTTCGAATACAGCACCGACCTGTTCGAGGAGGCGACCATCGCGCGCCTCACCCAGCACCTGCGCACGGTGCTGGAGGCCGCCGTCGCTCGCCCTGAGGCGTCGCTGTCCTCGCTGCCCCTCATGCCCGAGGCCGAGCAGCGTCAGGTGCTCCTCGACTTCAACCGCACCCACGCTGACGTCCCTCTCGACGTCTGCTTCCATCAGCTCTTCGAGGCCCAGGCCGACCGCGCTCCCGACGCCGTCGCCGTCCGCGACGCGTCTTCTTCCTTCAGCTACCGCGCCCTCGACGCCCGCTCCAATCGCCTCGCCCACCTCCTCGTCGGCTCTGGCGTCCAGCCCGACTCTCTCGTCGCGCTGCTGGCTCCTCGTGGCTGTGATTTCGTCGCTTCCAACCTTGGCGTCCTCAAGGCTGGTGCGGCCTGGTTGCCCCTCGACCCGCTCCATCCGCCCCAGCGCCTCGCCCAGATTCTCTCCCTCAGCCGCGCCCCCTTCGTTATCGTCGCGGATGTCTTCGCGCCGCTGCTGGCTTCCGCCCTCGCACTGCTTCCCGAGGACTCTCGCCCGCGCGTCCTTTCGCTCGAAGCTTCTCTGAACGCGGACGTTCCTTCTTCGCGTCTCTCGCTTCGCGCGTCTCCTTCGCACCTCGCCTACGTCATCTTCACCTCTGGCTCCACTGGCACTCCCAAGGGCGCCATGGTCGAGCAGCGCGGCATGCTCAACCACCTGCATGCCAAGGTGCTTGCGCTCGGCCTCGGGCCCAAGGACGTCGTCGCGCAGACAGCTTCTCAGTGCTTCGACATCTCGGTCTGGCAGTCCTTCGTTGCCCTGCTCGTTGGTGGCCAGACGCTGGTGCTTGGCGACGACGTCTCCCACTCGCCTTCCGCCCTCCTCGACGCGCTGGAGGCTCACGCCGTCTCCATCGTCGAGTCCGTCCCCTCCCTGCTGAGCGCCCTGCTCGACGAGGCCGACTCTCGCGGCTCTGCACGTCCCGCCCTCTCCCGCCTGCGCTTCATGGTTCCCACGGGTGAGGCGCTTCCGGCGGAAACCGCTCGCCGCTGGCTCCTCGCTTGGCCCGCCATTCCCCTCGTCAACGCCTACGGCCCCACCGAGTGCTCCGACGACGTCACCCACGCTTTCCTCTCCTCTCCTCCGGCCTCCTCCGTCGTCCCCATCGGCCGCCCCGTCTGCAACACCCGCCTCTACGTCCTCGACTCGCTCCTGCGGCCCTGCCCCCTCGGCATTCCGGGCGAGCTCTTCGTCGCGGGCACGGGCGTTGGCCGCGGCTACCTCTTCGACGCGTCCCGCACCGCCGTCTCCTTCATTCCGGACCCCTTCTCCTCCTCGCCTGGCGCGCGCCTCTACCGCACCGGTGACCGTGTCCGCTGGCTTCCCGACGGCTCCCTCGACTTCCTGGGCCGCATCGACTTCCAGGTGAAGCTGCGCGGCTTCCGCATTGAGTTGGGTGAAATCGAAGCCTCTCTGCGCGGGCTGCCCGCCGTGCGTGACGTCGTCGTCCTCGTTCGCCAGGACTCCCCCGGCGACGCGCGTCTCGTCGCGTACGTCACGCCCAAGGCAGATGCCTCGCTGGAATTGGAAGCCCTCAAGCTCCACCTGAGTCAGGGGCTTCCCGAGTACATGGTGCCCGCCGCCTTCGTGGTGCTGGACGCCCTGCCCCTCAGCGCCAACGGCAAGGTGGACCGCAAGGCCCTTCCTCTCCCCGACGCAGACGCCTCCCACGCCTCCTCCTTCGTCCCGCCCCGCACGCGCACCGAGGCCCTTCTCTGCGGCCTCTTCGCTCGCCTGCTGCGGCTGGAGCGCGTCGGCATTCACGACGACTTCTTCGCTCTCGGTGGCCACTCACTCCTCGCCACCCGCCTCGTCGCCCATGTGCGCGAAGCCCTCGGCCTGGAGCTGCCCCTTCGCGCTCTCTTCGAGGCCTCTTCTCCCGCGCTCCTCGCCCAGCGCCTCGACGCCCTTCGCGACTCCTCCTTCTCTTCCTCCGCGCCTCCTCTTCGCCCCTCTCCCCGCGATGGCGCGCCTCCGCCTCTCTCCTTCGCCCAGCAGCGACTCTGGTTCCTCGACCGCTGGCAACCCCAGAGCGCCTTCTACAACATCCCCTCCGCGCTCCGGCTCACCGGCCCCCTTCACCTCCCCGCGCTCCAGTCCGCCTTCGACGAACTGATCCATCGTCACGAATCTTTCCGGACGACGTTCCAGGACGGCCCCGAGGGCCCGGTGCAGCTCATCCACCCCGTGCTCACGGCTCCGCTCACCTTGGTGGATCTGCGCGAGCTGTCTTCCGAGCAGCGCGAACCGGAAGCGCTCAGCATCGCCAGTGACGAGGCCCGGCGGCCCTTCGACCTCGCGCATGGACCGCTGCTGCGCACCACGCTGGTGCGGCTCGACGTGGAACACCATGTGCTGGTGGTGGTGATGCATCACATCATCTCCGACGGCGGATCGTCGGAGGTGGTGCTGCGTGAACTGGCCGCGCTCTACGACGCCTTCCTCCGCGACGAGTCTTCACCGCTTCCACCGCTGCCGGTGCAGTACGCGGACTACGCCGTGTGGCAGCGCTCCTGGCTCCAGGGCGACGTGCTCGACGCGCAGCTCGGCTGGTGGCGCCAGCAGCTCAACAGCGCGCCGCATGCGCTGCGACTGCCCACGGACCGACCGCGTCCGGCGCTTCAGACGTTCCAGGGTGCCCTTCTCACCCGCGTGCTGCCACGCACGCTCTCCGAAGCGCTGCGCGCGTTCCACCGCGCTGAAGGCGTCACCCCGTTCATGACCCTGCTGGCGGCGACGCAGGCGCTGCTGCATCACTACTCGGGCCAGGACGACTTCACCGTGGGCGCTCCCGTCTCCGGCCGCACGCATGCCGGGATGGAGGCGCTCGTCGGATTCTTCGTCAACACGCTGGTGCTGCGTGCCCGGTTCGCTCCACGCATCAGCTTCCGGGAACTGCTCGCACAGGCGCGCGAGTCCACCCTGGGCGCGCTCGCGCACCAGGACGTACCCTTCGAGAAGCTGGTGGAGGCGCTCCAGCCCGAGCGCGACCTCAGCCGCTCACCCCTCTTCCAGGTGATGGTGGCCTACCAGCAGGACCTGCACGTCGAGCAGGCACTGCCCGGCCTCATCACGCGCCCGGTGCCCCTGGATGGACAGGGCGCCAAGTTCGACCTGACCGTCTCCTTCACCGACACCGACGAAGGCCTCCGCGCGTCGTTCGAATACAACACCGACCTCCATGACGAGGCCACGGTGGCGCGCATGGCGGATCACCTGTCCGCGTTGCTCACCGAGGTCATCGCCGCGCCGGCCCGCCCGCTCGCCTCGCTGTCGCTCCTTCCGGAACAAGAGCGTCATCAGGTGCTGGTGGAGTGGAACGCCAGCGACGTCGCCTTCCCCCAGGAGCGCCTCGTCCACCAGCTCTTCGAAGCCCAGGTGGCCCGCTCGCCCGATGCCCCCGCGCTCGCCTCCGGCGACGACACCCTCTCGTTCCAGCAGCTCGACGAACGCGCCAACCAGCTCGCCTGGCATCTGCTCTCGCTCGGAGTCGGCCCCGAGACTCGCGTCGCGCTCTGCGTCGAGCACTCCTTCGACCTCGTCGTCTCGATGCTCGCCGTCCTCAAGGCCGGTGGCGCCTGGGTTCCGCTGGATCCGACCCTGCCCGCGGACCGACTCGCGTTCATGCTCGCCGACTCCGGCGCTCGCGTCGTTCTCACCCAGGAGCGCTTGAAGTCCGTGCTCCCCGCGCATGCTGGCGTGTTGGTGTGCGTGGACGCGGATTGGAGTCAGGTGGCCTCGCGCTCCACCCAGCCGCCTCCTCCCCGCTCCCTGCCCGATTCGCTCGCCTACGTCATCTACACCTCTGGCTCCACCGGCAAGCCCAAGGGCACCCTCCTCACCCACCGCGGCCTCGCCAACACCGCCCTCGCCGCCGTCCGCGAACACCGCTTCGACTCCTCCTCCCGCGTCCTCCAGTTCGCATCCATCGGCTTCGATGCCTGCGTCTGCGAGGTCTTCTCTTCCCTCCTCGCGGGTGCCTGCCTCCACCTCGCCCCTCGCGAGCAGCTCCTCCCAGGGACTCCTCTCCACACCCTGCTTCGCTCCCGCTCCATCTCCGCCGTTACCCTCACGCCTTCCGTCCTCGCTCAGCTAGACCCCACGGGGCTCGACTCCCTTCGCACCGTCATCTCCGCGGGCGAGGCTCTCCCGGCTGCCGTCGCCTCACGCTGGGCCCACCCCCAGCGCCTCCTGCTCAACGCCTACGGCCCCACTGAAGTGACTGTCTGCGCTTCCATCGAGTCGCAGCTCATTCCCTCTCAGCCCACCATCGGCGCTCCCTTCCCCAACGTCCGCCTCTTCGTCCTCGACTCACTCCTGCGCCCCGTCCCCGTCGGCCTCCCCGGTGAGCTCTTCGTCTCCGGCCCTGGCGTTGCTCGCGGCTACCTCGGCCAGCCCTCCCTCACCGCGGAGAAGTTCATTCCCCATCCGTTCTCGCGCGAGCCGGGTGAGCGCCTCTACCGCACTGGCGACCGCGTCCGCTGGCTGCCTTCCGGCCGCCTTGAGTTCCTCGGCCGCCTCGACTCCCAGGTGAAGCTGCGCGGCTTCCGCATCGAGCCCTCCGAAGTCTCCTCCCTCCTTCGCGACCACTCCTCCGTCCTCGACGCCTTCACCCTCCTTCGCGAGGACTCTCCCTCCCTCACCCGCCTCGTCTCCTACGTCGTCTCGCGCGAGCCCGAGCGCGATCCGGTGGCGCTCCGCACGTTCCTGCGCGAGCGCGTGCCGGAGTACATGGTGCCGGCGGCGTTCGTGTTCCTGGACGCGCTGCCCCTCACCGCCAGCGGCAAGGTGGACACGCGTGCGCTGCCCGCTCCCGACGAGACCCATGTCGGCGGCGGTCAGGGCTACGTGGAGCCGCAGGGCGAGCTGGAGCGCACGCTGGCGGCCCTCTGGTGCGAGCTGCTGGGCCTCAAGCGCGTGGGACGCCACGAGCGCTTCTTCGACGTGGGCGGCAACTCCCTGCTCATCGTCCGCGTGCAGGAGCGCCTCCAGACGAAGCTGGACCTGCGGCTCTCCCTGCCCGTGCTCTTCCAGTACCCCACCATCGCGGGCCTGGCCGAACACCTGTCCCAGTCCGGCGGAGGCTCGCGGCTGGAGTCCAGCCAGGAGCGCGGCGAGGGCCGCAAGGAGCGCATGGATCAACAGCGGGAGCAGCGGCTGAACCGCCGCAAGAAGGGAAGCGCGTGATGGCTCAGGACCCTTCGTCTCCGTCCGAGGCCGTCGCCATCGTCGGCATGGCGCTGCGTGTTCCGGGCGCTCGCGATCCCGATTCCTTCTGGCGGTTGATCGACGACGGCGTGGAGCCGCGCACGTCCTTCTCCGACGCGGAACTGGAGTCGGCCGGAGTGCCGCGCGCCGTGCGCGAGCAGCCGGGCTACGTACGCGAGGGCTTCGTCCTGGACGGCGTGGCTGCCTTCGACGCGGCCTTCTTCGGCTACAGCCCCCGGGAGGCGGAGCTGCTGGATCCCCAGCACCGCCTCTTCCTGGAGTGCGCATGGGAGGCGCTGGAGCGCTCCGGCCATGGGGACGCACGTGGGCGTGGCGCCACGTCCGTCTTCGCGGGCGAGGGCCGGAGCACCTACCTCATCGCGAACCTGCTGACCCGGCCGGACCTGGTGGCGTCGCAGGGCCTGTTCTCGCTGATGGTGGCCAACGAGAAGGACTTCCTCGCCACGCGCGTCTCCCACCGCCTGGACCTGCGCGGCCCGAGCCTCACCGTGCAGACGGCGTGCTCCACGTCACTGGTGGCGGTGCACCTGGCCTGCCAGAGCCTGCTGTCCGGCGAGTCGGATCTGTCGCTCGCGGGCGGTGTCGCGCTGGCGCTGCCCCAGCGCGCCGGCTACTCGTATCGGGACGGGGGCATCCTCTCTCCGGATGGACGCTGCCGTCCCTTCGACGCTCGGGGCGAAGGCACCATTGGCGGCTCGGGCGTGGGGGTGGTGGCGCTCAAGCGCCTGTCGGACGCGCTGGAGGCGGGAGACCGCATCCACGCGGTCATCCGTGGTTCGGCCATCAACAACGACGGCGCGGACAAGGTAGGCTTCACCGCGCCCAGCGTGGACGGACAGTCCCAGGTCATCTCCGAGGCGCTCGCGGTGGCGTGCGTGGAGCCCGACTCCATCCAGTATGTGGAGGCCCATGGGACGGCCACCCAACTGGGAGACCCCATTGAAGTGGCCGCGCTCAACCAGGTGTTCCAGGGGCTGCCTCGGGGCTCCATCGCCCTGGGCTCGGTGAAGAGCAACCTGGGCCACATGGACGCGGCGGCCGGCGTGGTGAGCCTCATCAAGACGGCGCTGGCCCTGGAGCACCGGCGGCTTCCCCCCAGCCTGCACTTCCAGAATCCCAACCCGCGCGTCCCCTTCGACGACGGTCCCTTCGCCGTCAACACCGCGTCGCGGCCGTGGCCCGGCGCGAAGTCCCGGCGCGCGGGTGTGAGCTCCTTCGGCATGGGAGGCACCAACGCGCACGTGGTGCTGGAGGAGGCACCCACGCCCGCGCAGCGCACGCCCGCGCAGCGTCCATGGCAGCTCCTGGCTCTGTCCGCTCGGACCGCGCCCGCGCTGGAGGAGATGACGGACCGGCTGGCCACGCACCTGGAGCAGCACCCGGAGGTCGCGCTGGCGGACGTCGCCCACACGCTGATGGTGGGACGTCGTCGCTTCGAGCACCGGCGGGTGCTGGTGTCCCAGGACGCGCGCGAGGCCCGGGAGGCCCTGGCGGCACGCGACGCGCGGCTGCTCACGGAGGCCGCGAGGGACGGGCGTTGCTCGGTGGCGTTCCTCTTCCCCGGGCAGGGTTCGCACCACGTGGACATGGGCCGGGGCCTGTACGCCGCGGAGCCCCGCTTCCGCGAGCACGTGGACGCGTGCTGCGAGCGCTTCGCCCCGCACCTGGGCTCCGACTTGCGGCGCATCCTCTTCCCGGCCGCGTCGGAGCACGCGGAGGCCACCCGGAAGCTGGAGCAGACGACGTTCGGCCACCCGGCGCTCTTCACCATCGAGTACGCGCTGGCGCGCTGGTGGATGGACGTGGGCGTGCGGCCCCAGGCGCTCATCGGCCATAGCGTCGGCATGTACGCGGCGGCATGTGTGGCGGGCATCTTCACGCTGGAGGACGCCACGGCGATGTTGGCGCTGCGCGCCCGGCTCATCCAGCAGCTGCCCGCGGGGTCCATGTTGTCCGTGGCGCTCCCTGAAGCAGAGGTGCGCCCGCTGCTGGCGGGAAGACCGGTGGGCATCGCCGCCAGCAACGCGCCCTCGCTGTGCGTCGTGTCGGGTCCCCCCGACGCAGTGCACTCGGTCCAGGCGGAGCTGGTGGCGCGCGGCGTGGAGTGCCGCCTGCTGCACAGCACCTACGCCGGGCACTCCGCGATGCTGGAGCCGATGCTGCGGCCCCTGGAAGAGGCGCTGCGCCGCGTGCGCCTGTCGCCTCCGTCCATCCCCTGCGTCTCGAACCTCACCGGCACCTGGCTCACCGACGCGGAGGCAACGGATCCGCGCGCGTGGGCGGAACAGGTGCGGCGACCGGTGCGCTTCGCGGAAGGCGTGGCGACGCTGCTCGAGGAGCCGGACCGGCTGCTGTTGGAGGTGGGGCCGGGGCAGGCGCTGACGATGCTGGCGCGGCAGGCCACGAACGCGGCGGGGCGCACGATTGTCGCCTCGATGCGCCGGCCGCAGGATCCTCAGCCGGACGCCGCGGTGCTCCTGAATGCCGCGGGGCGGCTGTGGTTGGCGGGCGCGGAGCTGGACGTGGAGCGGCTCCTGGGCCCGGGCGAGCACCGCCGCGTCGAGCTGCCGCCCTATCCCTTCCAGCGGGAGGACTACTGGCTGGAGGCCGTGGCGGGAACGTACGCGGCGGCGGATCCCCGGACGGCCGGGACGGCGCTCCGCAAGCGGGACGACGCGGCGGAGTGGTTCTATCAGCCGGCCTGGAAGCCCACGCCGCCACCTGCTCCCTCGGCTGTCAGTGGTGAGCGTGTGCTCGCCTTCGTCGACGCCACCGGATTCGTCGCGGAGCTGGCGGCGCGGCTGGAGGCGGGGGGCTCGGAGGTGGTGCGAGTGGTGCCCGCGTCCGGATTCTCCCAACGCGACGCGCGCACCTTCGAGCTCGTGCCTGGAGAACCCGCGCACTACCGCGCGCTGCTGGAGGCCGTGGGTACGCCCCGGCGCGTGGTGCACGCATGGGGCCTGGGCCCCGCCATCGGTGGGGATGCAGACGCGGCGCTCGCCACGGAGCTGGAGCGGGGGTTCCACGGCCTCGTCGCCCTGCTGCGGGCGATCCAGGCCCGGCCGGTGAATGGGCCGGTGGACGTCGCGGTGCTGGTGAGTGGCGCATTGGAGGTGACGGGAGACGAGCCGCTGGTGCCCGCCCGCGCGCTCATGGTGGGCCCCTGCAAGGTGGTTCCGCAGGAGCACGTGGGGCTGCGCACGCGCTGCATCGACGTGCGCCTGCCCGAGGACGCGTCAAAACAGGCGGGCCTGCTGGAACGGCTGGCGGCGGAGGTTCGCCTGGACGCGGCGGAGCCCGTGGTGGCCTGGCGCGGCTCGCGCCGCTACGCCGAGCACTTCGAGGCGACGCGGCTGCCCTCCGCGAGCGCGGACACAGCGCCGCTGCGTGAAGCGGGCGTGTACCTGCTGACCGGAGGCCTGGGGCGGATCGGCCTGGGCCTGGCCGAGCACCTGGCGGCGGCGGTGCGGGCGCGGCTGGTGCTGGTGGGCCGCTCGCCCTTCCCCTCTCCGGAAGAATGGGACGCGTGGCTGCGCGCGCACGGCGAGGAGGATGAGGTGTCGCGGAAGATTCATCGCCTGCGGGCGATGGAGGCCCGTGGCGCGCAGGTGCTGGTGCTGTCGGCGGACGTGTCCCGGCGGGCGGAGCTGGAGTCCGTGGTGGCCCGCGCGCGAGCGCGCTTCGGGGCCCTGCATGGCGTGGTGCACTCCGCGGGCATCATTGGCGCTCGGACGTCGGTGCCGCTGGTGGACCTGGAACGCGAGCGGAGTGAGGAGCAGCTCGCCGCCAAGGTGCATGGCACCCGGTGGCTCACGGCCGCGCTGGCCGGTGGGCCGCCTCTGGACTTCGTGGTGTTGCAGTCCTCGCTGTCCACCGTGCTGGGCGGCCCGGGGTTCAGCGCCTACGCGGCGGCCAATGCCTTCATGGACACGCTGGCGTGCGAGCGCGCTCGGGCGGGCGGGACGCAATGGCTCAGCGTGGACTGGGACGGCTGGCATCAGGACGGTGAAGTGCCTGGCGCGTCGGACATGACGCTCGCCGAGGGCTCGGACGCCCTGCGGCGGCTGTTGTCCGCGCGAGCCGAGGGCCGCTGGGCGGTGTCCACCACGGACCTCTCCGCGCGGCAGGCGATGTGGCTGCGGCGCGAGCGCACCGGCACGGCGCCGGCCACGAGCACGGGAGCCGGGCACTCCCGGCGCGGCGTGCGGACCGCTTTCGTGGCGCCCCGAGACTCCGTCGAGCAGGGGATCGCCGCCATCTGGGCGGAGCTGCTCGGCGTCGCGGAGCCGGGCATCCACGACGACTTCTTCGAGCTGGGCGGACACTCGCTGGTGGGCGCGCAGGTCGTGGCGCGCGTCCGGCAGGCGTTCCAGGTGGAGCTGCGCCTGGGGACGCTCTTCGAGACGCCCACCATCGCGGGCATGGCCGTGGCCATCGTCAAAAGCCGCACCGAGAACATGAGCGAGGAAGAGCTGGAGTCCCTCCTGTCCGAGCTGGAGTGAGCCGCTCCCCCTCTTCGCCCCACCTTCTTCACCGACCGAGCACCATGAGCGACATTCGCAACCGGATCGCCCACCTTCCTCCCGAAAAGCGCGAGCAACTGCTGCGCAAGATGGCCGAGCGGCAGCAGGCCTCCGGTGCGCCGGCGCTGGACCTTCCGCCAGCCCCGAGGCCCGCGCGCGCGGCGTCCGAACCGTCGCCGCTGTCCTTCGCTCAGCAGCGGCTGTGGTTCCTGGATCGGATGGAGCCCGGGACGACGCTGTTCAACCTCCCGGCCGCGTTCCGCCTGCGCGGGCCGCTGGACGAGACGGCCCTGGGGCGCGCTTTCAACGCGCTCGTGGAGCGCCATGAATCACTGCGGACGCGCTTCATGGAGCAGGACGGTCAGCCCGTGCAGGTGGCGGAGCCGTCACTGACGCTGGCGCTGGCACCGGAGGACCTGACGGGCCTGCCGCTGGAGCAGCGCGAGGAGCAGACGCGCAAGCGAATGGCGGAGGAGGCGCGACGGCCGTTCGACCTGACGCGCGGACCGCTGCTACGCACCCGGCTGCTGCGGCTGTCATCGGAGGAGCACGTGCTGCTCCTGACGATGCACCACATCGTCTCCGACGGCTGGTCCATCGAAGTGCTGATCCGCGAGGTGGGCGTCTTCTACGAGGCCTTCGTCGCCGGCACCGCGCCGGTGCTCCCGGCGCTGCCATTGCAGTACGCGGACTTCGCGCGCCAGCAGCAGGGACGCGAGGGCGAGACCCTGCGGCGTCAGCTGGACTACTGGAAGGCGCGGCTGAGCGGAGCGCCGCAGGTGCTGGAGCTGCCCACGGACTTGCCGCGTCCGGCCGTGCAGACGTTCCAGGGGGCGGAGCTGCGAGTGGAGCTGCCCGCCGCGCTGGTGGAGCAGCTCAAGGCGCTGGGCCGGCGCAGCGGAGCCACGCTCTACATGGTGCTGCTCGCGGCCTTCCAGACGGTGCTGCACCGGTACTCGGGGCAGGACGAGGTCTGCGTGGGCACGCCCAGCGCCGGCCGGAGCCAGGCCGAGTTGGAGGGCCTCATCGGCTTCTTCCTCAACACGCTGGTGCTGCGCACGGACCTGTCCGGCGATCCCACCTTCCTGGGGCTGCTGGGCCGGGTGCGCGAGGCCGCGACGGGCGCGTTCGACAACCAGGACGTGCCCTTCGAGAAGCTGGTGGAGGAGCTCCAGCCCCGGCGCAGCCTCAGCTACACGCCACTGTTCCAGGTGATGCTCATCCTCCAGAAGCCGCAGGGCCGTCCCCAGTTGGGAGGCCTGGCGCTGGAGGCCATCAAGAGCACCGCGGGCCGGTCGATGTTCGACCTCACCCTGTCGCTGGTGGAGGTGGAGCGAGGCGGGCTCGTCGGTCACGTGGAGTACAGCACCGACTTGTTCGAGGAGGCGACCATCGCGCGCCTCACCCAGCACCTGCGCACGGTACTGGAGGCCGCTGTCGCGCGCCCCGAAGCGCCCCTGGCTTCACTGCCCCTCATGCCCGAGGCCGAGCAGCGTCAGGTGCTCCTCGACTTCAACCGCACCCACGCTGACGTCCCTCTCGACGTCTGCTTCCATCAGCTCTTCGAGGCCCAGGCAGACCGCGCTCCCGACGCCGTCGCCGTCCGCGACGCGTCTTCTTCCTTCAGCTACCGCGCCCTCGACGCTCGCTCCAACCGCCTCGCCCACCTCCTCGTCGCCTCTGGCGTCCAGCCTGATTCCCTCGTCGCCCTGCTGGCCCCTCGTAGCTGCGACTTCGTCGCCTCCAACCTCGGCGTCCTCAAGGCCGCCGCTGCCTGGCTGCCCCTCGATCCGCTCCATCCGCCCCAGCGCCTCGCCCAGATTCTCTCCCTCAGCCGCGCTCCCTTCGTCCTCGTCGCGGATGTCTTCGCGCCGCTGCTGGCTTCAGCCCTCGCGCTGATTCCTGAGGGTGCACGTCCTCGCGTCCTCTCGCTCGAAGCTTCCCTGAACGCGGACGTTCCCTCTTCGCGTCTCGCTCCTCGCGCGTCTCCTTCGCACCTCGCCTACGTCATCTTCACCTCTGGCTCCACCGGCACCCCCAAGGGCGCCATGGTCGAGCAGCGCGGCATGCTCAACCACCTGCATGCCAAGGTGCTTGCACTCGGCCTCGGGCCCAAGGACGTCGTCGCCCAGACGGCTTCCCAGTGCTTCGACATCTCCGTCTGGCAGTCCTTCGTTGCCCTGCTCGTCGGTGGCCAGACGCTGGTGCTTGGCGATGACGTCGCTCACTCTCCCGCTTCACTGCTTGACGCGCTGGAGGCTCACGCCGTCTCCATCGTCGAGTCCGTGCCCTCGCTGCTGAATGCCCTGCTCGAAGAGGCGGACTCTCGCGGCTCCGCGCGTCCCGCCCTTTCGCACCTGCGCTTCATGCTTCCCACGGGTGAGGCGCTTCCCGCCGAAACCGCCCGCCGCTGGCTCCTCGCCTGGCCCTCCATTCCCCTCGTCAACGCCTACGGCCCCACCGAGTGCTCCGACGACGTCACCCACGCCTTCCTCTCCACACCTCCCGCCTCCTCCGTCGTCCCCATCGGACGCCCCGTCTGCAACACCCGCCTCTACGTCCTCGACTCGCTCCTGCGCCCCTGCCCCCTCGGCATCCCCGGGGAGCTCTTCGTCGCGGGCATAGGTGTCGGCCGCGGTTACCTCTTCGATTCCTCTCGCACCGCCGTCTCCTTCATTCCGGACCCCTTCTCCTCCTCGCCTGGCGCGCGCCTCTACCGCACCGGTGACCGCGTCCGCTGGCTGCCTGACGGCTCCCTCGACTTCCTGGGCCGCATCGATTTCCAGGTGAAGCTGCGCGGCTTCCGCATTGAGTTGGGCGAAATCGAAGCCTCTCTGCGCCAGCTGCCCGCCGTGCGTGACGTCGTCGTCCTCGTTCGCCAGGACTCCCCCGGTGACGCGCGTCTCGTCGCGTACCTCTGCCCGCGCCCGGGCCTGCCTCTCGACGTCTCCGAAGTCCGCGCGTCGCTCGCCTCGCACCTGCCCGAGTACATGGTGCCTTCGGCCTTCGTCCTCCTCGACGCCCTGCCCCTCAGCTCCAACGGCAAGGTGAACCGCAAGGCACTTCCTCTCCCCGACGCAGACGCCTCTCGCGCCGCATCCTTCGTCCCGCCCCGCTCGCGCACCGAGGCCCTCCTCTGCGGCCTCTTCGCTCGCTTGCTGCGGCTGGAGCGCGTCGGCATCGACGACGACTTCTTCGCCCTCGGTGGCCACTCACTCCTCGCCACCCGCCTCGTCGCCCACGTGCGCGAAGCCCTCGGCCTGGAGCTGCCCCTTCGCGCTCTCTTCGAGGCCTCTTCTCCCGCGCTCCTCGCCCAGCGCCTCGACGCCCTTCGCGACTCCTCCTTCTCTTCCTCCGCGCCTCCGCTTCGCCCCACACCTCGCGATGGCGCGCCCCCGCCTCTCTCCTTCGCCCAGCAGCGACTCTGGTTCCTCGACCGCTGGCAGCCCCAGAGCGCCTTCTACAACGTCCCCTCCGCGCTCCGACTCCTCGGCGCCCTCCACCTCCCCGCGCTCCAGTCCGCCTTCGACGAGCTGATCCGCCGTCACGAATCCTTGCGCACCACCTTCGACTCCACGGAGGAGGAGCCCCATCAGCTCATCCACCCGGCGCGTTCCATTCCGCTTCAAGTCATCGACCTGAGCAGCCTGCCCACCGCCGAGCGGATGCCCGAGGCGCGCAGGCTCGCCGACGCGGAAGCGCAGCGGCCCTTTGACCTGTCGGAGGGACCCGTCCTGCGGCTCACGCTGTTGCGGCTGGAGGAGCAGGAGCACGTGCTCCTCGGGGTGATGCACCACATCGTCTCGGATGATCGCTCCATCCAGGTGCTGCTTCGCGAGGTGGCCGCGCTCTACGACGCCTTCCAGCGGGGACAGCCGTCACCGCTCCCACCGCTGCCGGTGCAGTACGCGGACTACGCCGTGTGGCAGCGCTCCTGGCTTCAGGGCGACGTGCTCGACGCGCGGCTCGGCTGGTGGCGTCAGCAGTTGGACGGGATGCCCCATGCGCTGGAGCTGCCCACGGATCGTCCCCGGCCCGCGACCCAGGGCCACCGCGGCGCCGTGAGCGAGACCCGGCTGTCGCGCGCCCTCTCCGATTCCCTGCGCGCCTTCCACCGCCGCGAGGGCGTCACTCCCTTCGTGACGCTGCTGGCGGCCACGCTGGTGCTGCTGCACCGCTACTCCGGCCAGGAGGACTTCGCGCTCGGTACGCCCGTGGAGGGCCGTGAGCAGCAGGGGCTGGAAGGGCTCATCGGGTTCTTCATCAACACCGTGGTCCTGCGCGCGCGGCCACGGCCGGGGCTCTCCTTCCGGGAGCTGCTCGCCCAGGCGCGCGAGTCCACGCTCGGCGCGCTCGCGCACCAGGACGTGCCCTTCGAGAAGCTGGTGGAGGCGCTCCAGCCGAAGCGCGACCCCAGCCGCTCGCCGCTCTTCCAGGTGATGATCATCTACCAGCAGGGGCTGGAGCTCACCGGCGCGATGCCGGGCCTCACCCTGCTCCCGCTGGAGGTGGAGGGCCACACCGCGCGCTTCGACCTGTCTCTGGCCTTCACCGACCATCCCGAAGGGCTGGGCCTCTCCTTCGAATACAACACCGACCTCTACGACACGGCCACGGTGGCCCGCATGGCCGGCCACCTGCAGGAGCTGCTCACCGGCATCGTGGCGCGGCCGGAAGCGCCCCTCTCCGAGCTGCCGCTGCTGACGCCCGCAGAGCGCCAGACGCTGCTCGTGGCGTGGAACGACACCGGCACGCAGGCACCGGCCGGAGCGAGGCTGCACGAGCTCGTGGAGGCACAGGTGGACCGCACGCCGGACGCACCGGCGGTCATGTTCGAAGGCCAGCGGCTCACGTACCGGGAGCTGGACACCCGCGCCAACCAGCTCGCGCACCACCTGCGCTCGCTGGGCGTGGGCCCGGAAGTGCCGGTGGCCGTGTGTCTGGAGCGCTCGCTAGAGATGGTGGTGGGCCTGCTCGCCATCCTCAAGGCGGGTGGAGCCTGGGTGCCGATGGATCCGTCGTATCCGGCCGAGCGACTGACCTTCATGCTGGAGGACGCCAAGGCCCCGGTGCTCCTCACCCAGAAGACTCTGAAGCCCGCGCTGCCCGCGACCTCCGGGCGCGTGGTGTGCCTGGACTCGGACTGGGACACCGTCGCGCGCGCGCCTGATCACCGTCACCACGTAACCATCGCGCCCGAGGGCGCCGCGTACATCATCTACACGTCGGGCTCCACCGGCCGGCCCAAGGGCGCGCTCAACACCCACGCCGCGATCCACAACCGGCTGGCGTGGATGCAGTCCGCCTATTCGCTCACACCCGGTGACGCCGTCCTGCAGAAGACGCCCTTCGGCTTCGACGTCTCCGTGTGGGAGTTCTTCTGGCCGCTGATGACCGGCGCGCGGCTGGTGATGGCTCGCCCCGGAGGCCACCAGGACGCTGCTTACCTGGCGCGCACCATCGCCGAGGAGCGCATCACCACGCTGCACTTCGTGCCGTCCATGCTCCAGGTCTTCATGGAGCAGCCGGGACTGGAGTCCTGCGCTTCCCTCCAGCGCATCTTCTCCAGCGGCGAAGCCCTGCCCGCGGACCTCGCGCGGCGCTGCCTGGAGCGGCTGCCGGCGCGGCTGTTCAACCTCTACGGCCCCACGGAGGCGGCAGTCGACGTCACGCATTGGACGTGCGAGCACGGCGACCCGTCGCGCACGGTCCCCATTGGCCGTCCCATCACGAACCTGCGTCTGCACGTCCTCGACGCGAGGCTGCGCCCCGTGCCCGTGGGCATCCCGGGCGAGCTCTACATTGGAGGCCTGGGCCTGGCGCGCGGCTACCACCACCGGCCGGACCTCACCGCTGAACGCTTCGTGCCGGACCCCGTCGGTACACAGCCCGGTGCGCGCCTCTACCGGACGGGAGACCTGGCGCGCTACCGGCCCGACGGAGCCATCGAGTACCTGGGCCGCACCGACTTCCAGGTGAAGCTGCGCGGCTTCCGCATCGAGCTGGGCGAAATCGAAGCCTGCCTCGGCCTGCACCCCGCCGTGCGCGAGGCCGTGGTCGTGGCGCGCGAGGACGTGCCGGGCGATCCGCGTCTGGTGGCCTACGTGGTGCCCGGCCCGGGCCAAGAGGCCGACACGGCCACGCTGCGCCAGCACCTCCAGCAGCGGCTGCCCGAGTACATGGTGCCCGCGGCCTTCGTGGTGATGACCGCACTGCCGCTCTCCGCCAACGGCAAGCTGGAGCGGAGGGCACTGCCCGCGCCCACCACCGCGTTGGAGGCGACGCGCACCTCCGCCCCGCCACGGACCCGCACGGAGCAACTGCTGTGCGGCCTCTTCGCTCGCGTGCTGCGGCTGGAGCGCGTGGGCCCGCACGACGACTTCTTCGCGCTCGGTGGCCACTCCCTGCTCGCCACACGCCTGGTGGCTCGCGTGCAGGAGACCTTCGGCGTGGAGCTGCCCCTGCGCGCCTTCTTCGACGCGCCCACGGTCGCGAAGCTCGCAGTCCTGGTGGACGCACGGACTCCCGAGGAAGGCTCCGCTCCGGCCCCTCGCCCCGTGCCGCGCGACGGCGCGCTGCCCCTGTCCTTCTCCCAGCAGCGCCTGTGGTTCCTGGATCAGTGGCAGCCCGGCAGCCCGCTCTACAACATCCCCGCCGCGCTGGAGCTGGAGGGAGAGTTGGACGTGGGCCTGCTGGAGCGTTGCTTCCAGGAACTCATCCGGCGCCACGAGCCGCTGCGCACGACGTTCCTCCAAGGCGAGCACGGCGGAGAGCAGCGCGTGCACGCGGAGGCCACCGCGCCCCTCACCGTGGTGGACCTGGAGGCGCTGCCCGCGACGGAGCGCGAGCAGGAGGCGCGCAGGCTCGCCGTCGAAGAGGCGCACCGGCCCTTCGACCTCGCCCGTGGCCCCTTGATGCGCGTCACGCTGCTGCGCCTGGAATCCCTGCGCCACGTGCTGCTCCTGACGCTGCACCACATCGTCTCCGATGGCTGGTCGCTGGAGGTGCTCCTGCGCGAGCTGGCCGTGCTCCACGACGCTTTCCTGCGCGACGAACCTTCACCGCTGCCGCCGCTGCCGGTGCAGTACGCGGACTACGCTGTGTGGCAGCGCTCCTGGCTCCAGGGTGATGTGCTCGACGCGCAGCTCGGCTGGTGGCGCCAGCAGCTGGACGGGATGCCCCGCGCGCTGGAGCTGCCCACGGATCGGCCGCGTCCCGCGCTCGTCACATCGAGGGGTGCGGTGGCCACCCGCCGGCTGCCGCGCGACCTGTCGGACGCACTGCGAGCATTCCACCGCCGAGAGGGCGTCACGCCCTTCACCACGTACCTGGCCGCGCTCCAGGCGCTGCTGTTCCGCTACTCAGGCCAGGACGACCTGGGCGTGGGAACGCCGGTGTCCGGCCGCGGGCGCCCGGAGCTGGAGGGGCTCATCGGCCTCTTCATCAACACGCTGGTGCTGCGTGCCCGCATCGACGGCGAGCGTTCGTTCCGCGAGCTGCTCGCCCAGGCGCGCGAGGCGGTGCTGGGCGCCTTCTCCCATCAGGACGTGCCCTTCGAGCGACTGGTGGAGGTGCTCCAGCCGGAGCGCGACCTGAGCCGCACGCCGCTGTTCCAGGTGATGCTGGTCCACCAGCACGGCCTGGAGCTGGAGCGGGCCCTGCCGGGGCTGACGATGCGCCCGCTGCCCGTGGAGGGGCGCACCGCCAAGTTCGACCTCACCCTCTACGTCACCGACAGTGAGCAGGGCCAGCAGCTGGGACTGGAGTACAACGCCGACCTCTTCGAGCCGGCCACCGCGGAGCGGATGCTTGGGCACCTGGAGGTGCTGCTGCGCGACGT
This sequence comes from Corallococcus exiguus, assembly GCF_009909105.1. Taxonomy (NCBI): domain Bacteria; kingdom Pseudomonadati; phylum Myxococcota; class Myxococcia; order Myxococcales; family Myxococcaceae; genus Corallococcus; species Corallococcus exiguus. The sequence goes on along the minus strand of NZ_JAAAPK010000002.1, from coordinate 671,870 downwards.
CACCGCCCACCCGGAGCGGCGCGTGGCGGAGTTGCCGCTGCTCACCGAAGCCGAGCGCCACCAGCACCTGGTGGAGTGGAACACCCCGCGCGAGGGCTTCGCACGAGGCCCCACCCTGCACCAGCGCTTCGAGGCGCAGGTGGCCCTCACGCCGGACGCCCTCGCCGCCACCTGCGGCGAGCAGCACCTCACCTATCGGCAGCTGGACGCGCGCGCCAACCAGGTCGCGTGGCGACTGCGCTCCTTCGGCGTGGGACCGGAGACGCTCGTCGGGCTGTGCGTGGAGCGTTCGCTGGACATGGTGGTGGGCCTGCTCGCCATCCTCAAGGCGGGCGGCGCCTACGTCCCCATGGATCCGTCGTACCCCGTGGAGCGCCTGGCCTTCATGCTGGAGGACACCCGGGTCCCGGTGCTCGTCACCCAGACTTCTCTCCAGGGAGCACTGCCGGCGCACGGCGCCCATGTGGTGCTGCTGGACGACCGCGGCCTCGAAGCGGAGCCCGTCCACGCCCCCGACGCGGGAGTCGCCCCGGAGAACCTGGCGTACGTCATCTACACCTCCGGCTCCACGGGCCGGCCCAAGGGCGTGCAGCTGGCGCACGAGCAGGTGGTGCGCCTGATGACCGCCACGGAGCCCTGGTACGGCTTCGGCGCACAGGACGTGTGGACGTTCTTCCACTCGTACGCGTTCGACTTCTCCGTCTGGGAGCTGTGGGGCGCGCTGCTGTACGGCGGGCGCGTGGTGGTGGTGCCCTACTGGGTGAGCCGCTCGCCGGAGAGCTTCCTGTCGCTGCTGCGCCGCGAGCGGGTGACGGTCCTCAACCAGACGCCCTCCGCCTTCCGCCAGCTGCTCCACGCGGACGCGACCTCCGACGAGCCCGGCGCGCTGTCCCTGCGCTACGTCATCTTCGGCGGCGAGGCCCTGGAATTCGCCAGCCTGCGGCCCTGGTTCGCCCGGCACGGGGACGCGCGGCCCCAGCTGATCAACATGTACGGCATCACCGAGACGACGGTGCACGTCACCTACCGCGTGGTGCACACGGCCGACGCGGAAGGGGGCTCGGGAAGCATCGTGGGTGTGCCCATCCCGGACCTCCAGACCTTCGTCCTGGACTCGCGCCTCCAGCCCCAGCCCGTGGGCATCCCGGGCGAGTTGTACGTGGGAGGCCCGGGCCTGGCGCGCGGCTACCTCCACCGTCCGGAGCTGACAGCGGAGCGCTTCGTGCCGCACCCTTTCGCCACGCGCCCCGGCGAGCGCCTCTACAAGACGGGAGACCTGGCGCGCGTACGCGCCGACGGGCAGCTGGAGTACCTGGGCCGCTTGGACCTGCAGGTGAAGATCCGCGGCTTCCGCATCGAGCTGGGCGAGATTGAAACCGCGCTGGCCTTGCACCCCTCCGTGCGCGAAGCGGTGGTGGTGGCGCGCGAGGACGCGCCGGGCGGCAAGCGGCTGGTGGGCTACGTGACGCCCGCCGTGGGCCAGACGCCAGACATCGAAACGCTGCGCCAGCACCTTCAGCAGCGGCTGCCGGACTACATGGTGCCCGCGGCGCTCGTCGCGCTGGAGTCCCTGCCGCTCACGTCCAACGGCAAGGTGGACCGAAGGGCGCTGCCCGCGCCGGAGCTGGAGCGCTCGGTGGGGACACCGTTCGTGGCGCCCCGGACGGAGGTCGAGCAGCGGCTGGCGGACATCTGGGCGAAGGTGCTGCGCCGGGAGAAGGTGGGCCTGCACGACAACTTCTTCGCGCTGGGCGGAGACTCCATCGTCAGCCTGCAGATCATCGCCCGCGCGCACCGCGTGGGCCTGCGCCTCACGCCCCGGCAGCTCTTCCAGCACCCGACCATCGCGGAGCTTGCGCCGCTGGTGGTTCCGGCGGACGTGCCCACCGGGGAGCAGGGGCCGGTGGTGGGTCCGGTGCCGCTCACACCCATCCAGCGCTGGCTCGTGGAGCGCGAGCTGAAGGCACCGCACCACAACAACCAGGCCATGGTGCTGGAGCTGCGCCAACCAATGGAAGTGCCGCTGCTGGAAGCGGCGCTGGGCCACCTGCTCGCGCACCACGACGCGCTCCGGCTGCGCCTCACCCGGACGGCGGAGGGCTGGCGGCAGACGTGCGCCGAGCCCGGCCCCGGCGGAGTGGTGGTGCGTCGGGTGGACGCGACGCGCCTGGAGCAGGTCGCCGGGGAGTTGCAGCGCGGCCTGTCGCTGGAGGCCGGCCCGCTGGTGGCGGCGGCGCTGGTGGACCCGTCGGAGGAGAAGTCTGGACGCCTGCTGCTCGTCATCCACCACCTGGCGGTGGACGGCGTCTCGTGGCGCACGCTGCTGGAGGACCTGGCCACGGTGTACCGGCAGCTCCAGGAGGCGCGCGCGGTGTCACTGCCTCCCAAGAGCACGTCCTTCAAGGCCTGGGCGGAGCGGCTGGTGGCGCACGCGCATTCGCCAGCGGTGACGGCGGAGCTGCCCTTCTGGCTGGACGCGTCCCGTTCACGCGTGCGCCCGCTGCCCCGGGATGGTGCCGGCGGTGACGCCACCTTCGCGTCGGCGCGAGGAGTGACGGTGTCGCTGAGCGCGGAGGAGACGCGCCTGCTGTTGCAGGACGTGCCGGCCGCGTACCGGGCGCGCATCGACGACGTGCTGCTCGCGGCGCTGATGCAGGCGTTGGCGGCCTGGACGGGCCAGCCGCGCCAGCTGGTGGACCTGGAGGGCCACGGCCGCGAGGACCTTTTCGACGACGTGGACCTGTCGCGCACGGTGGGCTGGTTCACGGCGCTGTACCCGGCGCTGCTGGAGGTCCCCTCGGAGGCCAGCCCGGGAGACGCGGTGCGCGCCGTGCGCGAGGCGCTGGCGAAGGTACCGTCGCGCGGACTGGGCCACGGCCTGCTGCGCTACCTGCGCGAGGACGAAGCGGCGAGGCGGCTGCGCGCCCTGCCTGCCGCGGAGCTCAGTTTCAACTACCTGGGCCAGTTCGACACGGACTCGCGCGCCGAGGGCCCCTTCACCCTGGTGCGTGAGTCCGCGGGCCCCACCATCGGCGATTCGGAGCGCCGGCCGCACGTGCTGGAGGCAGGCGGCTACGTGCTCTCCGGCCGGATGGACCTCTTCGTCAGCTACAGCGAAGCGCTCCACTCCCACGCCACCATCCAGGCGCTCGCCACCGCCTGGGGCGACGCACTGCGGAGGATCATCGCCGGTCGCCTGGGCACGGATGCGGAACGGCGCACCCCCGCCGACTTCCCGCTGGCCCGCCTCGCCCCGAGCGCCCTGGAGCGCATCCTCCAGACGGCGCCGCTCGCGAGGGACATCTACCCGCTGTCGCCCATGCAGCAGGGCATGCTCTTCCACGCGCTGTTCGAGCCCCAGGTGGGCATGTACCTGGAGCAGCTCACCTGGACCTTCCACGCACCGCTGGACCGCGACGCCTTCCACCGCGCCATGGACCGGCTGGTGGAGCGTCAGCCCCTGCTGCGCACCGCGCTCTTCTGGGAGGGACTGGCCGAGCCGCTCCAGGTGGTCAGCGCCCGCGCCCCACTCCCGTGGCTGGAGCTGGACTGGCGCGACGCGTCCCCGGCGGATCAGCAGCTCCGGCTGGAGGACTTCCTGGCCCGCGATCGCGCCCAGGGCTTCGACCTGTCCCGGCCTCCGCTGATGCGGCTGGCGCTCATCCGGCTGGAGGAGAACGTCACGCGCATGGTGTGGACGTACCACCACGTGCTGCTGGACGGGTGGAGCCTGGGCCTGCTGTTCCAGGAGCTCTTCACCACCTACCAGGCGCTCCTGCGCGACGAGCCTCTTCCGGACCGGTCCAGCCCTCCCTTCCGCGATTACGTGGCATGGCTCCAGCGCCGGGACGACGCCGGTTCGGAGGCCTTCTGGCGCAAGTCGCTGCGAGGCTTCACGGAGCCCACGCCCCTGCCCCTCGCCCGGCCCGTGAGCGCGGACGCGGCGCCCCTGGCTCCCGGCGAGCGGGAGATCCACCTGAGCGCGGAGCGGACCCTGGCGCTCCAGGCGTTCGCTCGCGACCACCAGCTCACGCTCAACACGCTGGTGCAGGCGACGTGGGGCCTGGTGCTCGGCCGCTGCGCGGGCACGACCGACGCTGTCTTCGGCACCACTGTCTCCGGACGTCCGCCGGAGCTGACGGACGTGGAGTCCATGGTGGGCCTCTTCATCAACGCCCTGCCGGTGCGCGTGCGGATGGATCCGGACGTGCCGGTGCTGCGGTGGTTGAAGGAGCTTCAGGCATGGCAGGCGGAGATGCGCCAGCACGAGCACAGCCCGCTGGTGAAGGTGCAGGGCTGGAGCGAGCTGCCGCGCGGCTCGTCCCTCTTCGACAGCTTCCTCGTCTTCGAAAACTACCCGGTGGACACGTCCGTCATCGAGCGGGGCAGCGCCCTGGCGATCCGCGACATCAGCTTCCTGGAGCGCATCAACTATCCGCTCGCGGCGATGGTCATCCCCGACCGCCAGCTGCTCCTGCGGCTGGGGTATGACCCGGCGCGCTTCAGCGCGGAAGCCATCGACCAGCTCCTGTCGCACTGGAGCACCGCACTGGAGGCGGTGCTCGCCTCGCCCGACCAGCCGCTGGGCGCGCTGTCGCTCTTCACGGAAGAGGCACGGCGCCAGGTGCTGGTGGAGTGGAATGCCAGCGACGTGGCCTTCCCCCAGGAGCGCCTCGTCCACCAGCTCTTCGAAGCGCAGGTAGCCCGCACTCCCGACGCTGCCGCTCTCGCTGCTGGCGACGACACCCTTTCGTTCCAGCAGCTCGACGCACGCGCCAACCAGCTCGCCTGGCATCTGCGCGCTTACGGCGTCGGTCCCGAGACCCGCGTCGCGCTCTGCCTCGAGCGCTCCTTCGATCTCGTCGTCTCCATGCTCGCGGTCCTCAAGGCCGGCGGCGCCTGGGTGCCGCTGGATCCGACGCTTCCCTCAGACCGCCTCGCCTTCATGCTCGCCGACTCCGGCGCTCCCGTGGTCGTCACCCAGGATCATCTAGCGGATGAGCTGCCGGCGCACGGCGGAGTACTGGTGTGCGTGGATGCGGATTGGAGTCAGGTGGCCTCGCGCTCCACCCAGCCGCCTCCTCCACGCTCCCTGCCCGATTCGCTCGCCTACGTCATCTACACCTCTGGCTCCACCGGCAAGCCCAAGGGCACCCTCCTCACCCACCGCGGCCTCGCCAACACCGCCCTCGCCGCCGTCCGCGAGCACCGCTTCGACGCCTCCTCCCGCGTCCTCCAGTTCGCCTCCATCGGCTTCGATGCCTGCGTCTGCGAGGTCTTCTCTTCCCTCCTCGCTGGCGCCTGCCTCCACCTTGCTCCTCGCGAGCAACTCCTCCCAGGGCCGCCCCTCCACTCCCTGCTCCGCGACCGCTCCATCTCCGCCGTTACCCTCACGCCTTCCGTCCTCGCGCAGCTAGACCCCACGGGGCTCGACTCCCTTCGCACCGTCATCTCCGCGGGCGAGGCGCTCCCGGCTGCCGTCGCCTCACGCTGGGCCCACCCCCAGCGCCTCCTGCTCAACGCCTACGGCCCCACTGAAGTGACTGTCTGCGCTTCCATCGAGTCGCAGCTCATTCCCTCTCAGCCCACCATCGGCGCTCCCTTCCCCAACGTCCGCCTCTTCGTCCTCGACTCACTCCTGCGCCCCGTCCCCGTCGGCCTCCCCGGTGAGCTCTTCGTCTCCGGCCCTGGCGTTGCTCGCGGCTACCTCGGCCAGCCCTCCCTCACCGCGGAGAAGTTCATTCCCCATCCGTTCTCGCGCGAGCCGGGTGAGCGCCTCTACCGCACTGGCGACCGCGTCCGCTGGCTGCCTTCCGGCCGCCTTGAGTTCCTCGGCCGCCTCGACTCCCAGGTGAAGCTGCGCGGCTTCCGCATCGAGCCCTCCGAAGTCTCCGCCCTCCTTCGCGACCACTCCTCCGTCCTCGACGCCTTCACCCTCCTTCGCGAAGACTCTCCCTCCCTCCTCCGACTCGTCTCCTACGTCGTCTCGCGAGACGAGTCCCCCGACGAAGCCCCGCTGCGCGCGATGCTCAAGGCACGCGTGCCGGAGTACATGGTGCCGGCGGCGTTCGTGTTCCTGGACGCACTGCCTCTCACCGCCAGCGGCAAGGTGGACACGCGCGCGCTGCCCGTCCCGGGCACTCCGCCCGCACGGGCAGCGCTCCAGGTCGCGCCTCGCGACACGGTGGAGGAACTGCTCGCGACGCTGTGGGCGGAGCTGCTGGGTGTGGAGCGCGTGGGCATCCACGACGACTTCTTCGACCTGGGCGGCCACTCGCTACTCGCCACGCAGCTGGTGGCGCGCCTGCGCGCCGTGTTCGACGTGGACGTGTCGCTTCAGGAGCTGTTCGACCGCACCACCGTGGCCCGCCTCGCGGATCGGCTCCGGGCCCCACGCAGCGGTTCACTCGCGAGGCCGCCCCCCATCACGCCCTCTACCGAGGACGGCGAAGTCCCCCTCTCGCACGCACAGGCCGCCTACTGGTCCCCGGAGCGCATGGGCGCGGCGAGCGTCTACAACCAGGTGCTCACCCCGCTGCGCCTCGACGGCCCCCTGGACGTGGAGGCCCTGAGGCGGACGATTGAAGAACTGGTGCGCCGCCACGAACCGCTGCGCACCACCTTCCCCAGCGTGGACGGTCAGCCCGTGCAGCGCGTGGCCCCGCCCACGGAGTGGGAACTCCCCGTGGAGGATCTCCGCCCCCTGCCCGAGGACACGCGCGAGCAGGCGCTGATGTCTCGGCTGGAAGAAGAAGGCTGGCGCCCGTTCGACATGGAGCACGGGCCGCTGATGCGCACGCGCCTCTTCCGCGTCACGGACAGCCGCCACGTCCTCATGCTCGCCGTCCACCACGCACTCACCGACCAGGTGTCCGGCGGAGTGATGCTGCGAGAGCTGACTGCGCTCTACCCCGCCTTCCGCGACGAGCAGCCCTCGCCGCTGCCGGAGCTCACCGTGAGCTACCGCGACTACACCCGCTGGCAGCGCGAGTGGATGCGCGGCGAGGTGCTGGAGCACCACCGCAACTGGTGGATCCGCCGCCTGGAGAAGCCGCTGCCGGCGTCGCTGCCCCTGGACCGCCCGCGCCCGGAGGATGGCACCTTCCACAAGGGCCGCCACGGCTTCACGCTCCCACCCGCGCTGTCGGCCCGGTTCCACTCGCTGGCCCGGCGCGAGAGCGTCACCCCCTTCCTGCTGGGGCTGGCGGCCTTCAAGACGTTCCTCGCGCGGACACTCCAGTGCGGCGACACGGTGGTGGGCATCGTGCACGCCAACCGCCCGCGCCCGGAGCTGGAGCCGCTGGTGGGCATGTTCGCCAGCTACCTGCTGCTGCGCACGGACCTGTCCGGCAACCCCTCCTTCCGAGAGGTCCTGCGGCGCGTGCGTGCCAGCTACCTGGAGTCCTCCGAGCACCAGGACCTGCCCCACGCGGAGCTGGTGTCGCTGCTGCGTCCAGGTGTCGTGGACCGCCGTCCGCTGAGCCCGCTCGGCTACGTCTTCCACGCCTCCGCCGCGCCCACGGTCACGCTGGCCGGGCTGGAGATCCAGCCGCTGGACGCGGACCTGGGGCTGCTGCTCAACGACTTGCAGTTGCTGCTGACGGACGGCCCGGATGGACTCACGGGCCACCTGGAGTACCGCACGGAGCTCTTCGACGCCGCGACGATCGCGCGGATGGCGGACGCGCTCCAGGCGCTGTTGATGGAGGTGGTGGAGGAACCGGACCGGCCGCTGACGTCGCTGTCCCCGCCCCCTTCGGACTCGAAGCCACGGGAGGTCGCATGAGTACGAGGACCCGGCTGTACCTGGAGGCGGAGCCGTTCCAGAACGCCGCGGGCGCCATCAACGCCTGGATGGAGGAGGAGCTGCGAGCGCTCGGCCACGACGTCGAGCGCTTCAACCGCCACTACCCCAACGCGGGGGACTCCGGCATCCCGGTGGCGAACGCGCGGCGTGTGCTGGCGCTGCACTCCCGGCCCGTCGCGGACCTGGCCATCTACTGCGACATGGGCCTGGGCATCCGCGCGCCCAACCGCGAGCTGGCGCGGCGGACGTTCGTGTTCTTCCACGGCCTCCACGGCCACCCTGCGACGTGGCTGGGCAACCCGCTCATCGACCTGTACGGGGCGCTGTCGCCCTACATGCACGACACCATTGAGTCATTGCTGCTGACCCCGGACTGGTCCGGGCGGCGGTGCCTGGATCCGCGCGCAGCCGCGAACGTGAGCACGATTGTGCCGACGCTGCCGTGCCTGGAGTCCCCCGACGGCGAGGGGCGCCTCCCGGGTGTCGAGCTGCCCCGGACCGTGCAGGAGGCGCTGGATCGCGGCGAGGTGCTGGGCCACGCCATCCAGCCCGGCAAGGCGGACTGGCAGGCCGTCTGCGCCATCCTCCTGGGCCTGCGCGCGCAAGCCCGCGAGCACGGCCATCCCCCCGTGCGGCTGGTGGTGGCCGCCCAGGACTTCGCGATGCTGCAACACGTGCTCCGCTTCGGCTTCCCCTTCCAGGCGCACGCGCTCGCCCAGGCACTTCAGGCCGCGGACGCGACGCTGGAGGACCTGCTGCTGCCCGTCCCGCACCTGAGCCAACCCGCCCTCTTCCGCCTCGTCCGCGAGGCCCGCTTCGGGCTCTCCTACAACGTCACCCCGGAGCCCTTCGGGATGTACGTGCTGGAGTCCGTGCTCAACGGCTGTCCCGTCTACACCAACGGCGCGGGCAACAACCGCCACGCGCTCCCGCCGGGCCACGGCATCCTCGTCCACGAGACCGAGGCGATGGCCGCTGGCGCCCCGGACGCCTACGCCTCCCTGGCGGCTCGCATCTTCCAGGACGTGCTCGCGCCAGCGCCGCTGCGTGAGGCCTGCCAGCGAGGCTCCGCGCTCATCCGCCGCACCTTCACTCGCGCCGCCTTCTCCTCCAGCTTCCGCGCCTGCCTCTCCCGGCTGGAGTCGGACGCCGCGCGGCCTGACTGGGCGTTCGAGGACCTGGTCGTGCGGCTGAGCCCCACCGTGCGTCGGCTCGACGCGGCCAGTGGACGCTTCCGGTCCGACTACCGCGATGATCAATTGGGCGGGGAGGAACAGGCGCTGCTGCCACGGGTGCTGGGCAAATCCGCGGGCGACGTCCTGCGCGGAGCCCCCCCGCTCGCGCCGCTGGAGGCGCTCTTCGACAAGGGCGTGCTGTCGCTCGCGACGCCAGAGTCCACCCGCCCACCAGGGTCCACGCCGGGCGCATGGGCCTGGTACCCGCCGGACTCCGCCTTCATGGAGCCCTCCCTCTTGCGCGACCCCGGCCCGCGTTAGCCGCCCCTTCTTCCAGGTGCATGCATGTCCACCATCCTCTTCGTTCCCCTGCCCGAACGCGGGCACATCAACCCCACGTTCAAGATGGCCCGCGCGCTCCAGAAGCGCGGACACCGGATCATCTACTGCAGCCTCCCTGACACGGAGGACTTCATCCGCGCGGAGGGCTTCGGCTTCGAGTGCCTCTTCCAGGCCCTCTATCCGAAGGGCTTCCAGGCCAGGAGCAAGGCCCAGCTCGGCACGCTGAGCGGCCTGTCCAAGCTGGTGTTCCTGCGCGACATGGCCCGCAGGCAGACGCAGATGCTGGAGGCGCTGCTCCAGGGCGAGTTCGACGCGATCGTCGAGCGGACGCGCCCGGACCTCGGAGTCGTCGACATTCTGTTGCCGGAGCCGTCGCTCGTCCTCCACGGCCACCGGGTGCCGGCCGTCGCGCTGAGCACGAGCATCCCCCTGCGCTGGGAGCCGCGGACGCCACCGACCAGCTCGGGGCTCATCCCCGACCAGGGCCTCCCCACGCTCGTGCGGAACACCGTGGACTGGGGGCGCATCCTGCTGGACACGAAGCTGGGCTCGCTGGGCAGTTGGGTGGGCCTGGAGCCGGACGCGATGAAGTTCCGGCGCGCGCTGGCGCGCAAGCATGGCTACCCGGTGTCGAGCCTGGACTTCGGCGGCCGCGTCACCGGCGCGCACGAGCCCCTGCTCGTGCCCTGCCCGCGCGAGTTCGTGGAGTTCCGCGGCGCGAAGCCCTCCGCCGGCCTCCACTACACGGGGCCCTGCATCGACCTGGAGCGGCAGGAGCCGGACTTCCCCTGGGAGCGGCTCGATGAGGAGCGCCCGCTGGTGGTGTGTTCGCTGGGGACGATGGTCAACCAGGCGGATCAGGCCCGCCGCTTCCACCAGTCCGTCGCCCAGGCGGCCCGCCAGCGTCCGGGCTGGCAGTTCGTGGTCGCCACCAACCAGTGGACGGAGGAGGTCCCGGGAGGAACACCGGACAACCTCGTGTCCGTGAAGCACGTGCCCCAGCTGCGGATGCTGCGGCGCGCGACCGCGATGGTGACCCACGGCGGCTTCAACAGCATCAAGGAATGCATCTACTTCGGCGTGCCCATGGTGGTGTTGCCGGTCCAGTGGGATCAACCCGGCATGGCGGCGCGGGTCGCCCACCACGGGCTGGGCGTGCGCACCCGCATCGACACGCTGACGCCGGACCTCCTCGTCCAGCAGTTGGAGGAGATCATCGGCGGGCCCTCGTATCGCGGCGCCCTGGAGCGGATGCAGGACTGCTTCCAGGCCGCCGAACAGGACCAGGCACTGGCCGAGTCCCTCGAGCAGCACATGGTCCGGGCGTGAGCCCTTCTCAACCAAGCCCGCCCATGCCCCCGCCGCCCGCAGTTGCTCCAGGGATGACGCCGCCACGACCGCGCTGGAGGACGTGGCTGGCGCGGTCCGCGCTGGTCCTGGGCCTGGGCGGCCTGGGCATGGCAGGGGCGGCCCTGGCGGATGCCCTGACGGAGGCTCCCTCCACCGCGCGAATCGCAGGGCTCGCGGAACAGGCGCCGCGACAGACGAGCTACATGCAACGGGCCGTCGTCGAAGGGCGGCTGGGCGCGGAGCATTCGCTGGACTGGGTGGGGCTGGCGGAGGTGTCTCCTCGCGTCCTCTGCGCGGTGGTGATGGCGGAGGATCCCCTCTTCTTCCGGCACCGGGGCTTCAACCACTCCCTGATGCTCTCCGCGCTGGTGAGCCGGCTCGCGGGAAGGACCGTCGGCAGCAGCACGCTGTCCCAGCAACTGGCGCGCAACCTCTACCTGGGGCCTGAACAGACGGTGTCGCGCAAGCTGCGCGAGGCCGTCATCGCCGCGCGGCTGGAGCAGACGCTGGGCAAGCGCCGCATCCTCGAGCTGTACGTCAACGTCGTCGAGTGGGGCCCAGGGGTCTGGGGCCTCGCGCAGGCCAGCGAGCACTACTGGGGCAAGCCACCGGATCATCTCACCGTCTTCGAGGCGGTGTTCCTGGCCTCGCTGCTGCCGGCGCCCTCGCGCCCGCTGGCGGACACCCACCTGGAGCGGTCCGCCTTCATCCAGCGCATCGTCCTGGACGTGCTCCACGGCGCCACGGTCATCAACGCGGACGAGTGGCTCCTGTCCCACCAGCGCCTGGAGGGAATCTACAGAGCGCTGCACGCGGGAAGGCCCGTGCGCGAAGCCCTGGCGTTGCCCGTCGAGCAAGCGCTGGCGCTACCGCCGGGCCCCACCCGCTCCAAACCAGACATGTCCAGCCTCAAGCCGTCGCCGCCCGTCGCCGAACATCAATTGCTCGCGGAGCAATGTGGCCTGGACCGGGCCGAGGCGCACTTCGGTCCCTTCTAACCCTCCAATCCCTCTCCAGGAAGCCAGACATGGAAGACACCCAAAGCCCCTCCAGCACCGGGAACAATCCTCCCCCGCGCCCCCCGGGTCTGCGTCAGGCGCTGAAACAACAGGCGCTGGAGCTGGCCGGCACGGCCCTCACGCAAGGGGCCCTCTTCACGGCCAGGCAGGTCACCCAGGCCATCCACCAGCGGCCGGACGCAAACAACACCTTCTTCGACCCCGCGGCGTTTCCCTTCACCAGCCGCATGGAGCGGAACTGGAAGGTCATCCGACAGGAATTGGACGCGGTGATGCGGGGGGTGGAGATCATCCCCAACTTCCAGGACCTGATGCCCGAGCAGCGCGAGCTGACCACGGATGACAGGTGGAAGACGTTCGTCTTCTACGGCTACGGGGTGAAGTTCGAGGACAACTGCCGCCGGTGTCCGGAAACGACGCGTCTCTTGGAGAGCATCCCGGGCATGACGAGCGCCATGTTCTCCATCCTCCGGGGCCGCAAGCACATCCCCCCGCACTCCGGGCACTACAAGGGAGTGCTGCGCTACCACCTGGGGCTGCTGGTCCCCGAGCCCGCGGACGCGTGTCACATCCGCGTGGGCGACAAGACGGCCTCCTGGCGCGAGGGGCAAAGCCTCATCTTCGACGACACCCACGAACACGAGGTGCGCAAGGAGAACGACGGCGACCGAGTGGTGCTCTTCGTGGACTTCCTGAGGCCGCTGCCGCCAGTGCTGTCCGGGCTCAACCGCACGGTGGTGAAGCTCATCAGCCTGTCGCCCTACATCACCCGGAGCGAGCAGAACTCACGAAAGTGGGAGGAGTACTTCGGCGAGGAGTTCGACCTCGTGCGCAATCCCCCGTCCGGCAAGCGGGCCTGAGCCCGCGGCAAATCAAATCAACTGGCGCGCCCGGAGCACCTGCTCCAGGCCCGCCATGTCCGCGGGCAGGTCGATGGGCTGCGCGGAGGCCTCGGTCGCGCTCCGGACGTCCTTGAGCCCGTTGCCCGTGATGACCACCAGCGCGGACTCGTCGCGCCCCACGATTCCCTGCTCCACCGCGCGAGTCAGCCCCGCGACGGCGCAAGCCCCCGCGGGCTCGGCGAAGACCGCCGCGAGCCGGGCCGTCCTCCGCATCGCCTCCAGGATGCTCGCGTCGTCCACCGCGAGCATGGCGCCCCGCGATTCGGAAATGGCACGCAAGGCCTTGCGCCAGTTGCGCGGCTGTCCCACCGCGATGGAGTCCGCGAGCGTCCGGGCCTCCACCGGACGGATGGAGCCCTCCCGCCGGACGTATTCGTCCACCAGGGGCGCGCTCCCCTGCGCCTGAACGCCGAGCATGCGCGGCAGCCGGGAGAGGAAGCCCAGCCGGTGCATCTCCCACAACCCCTTCCAGGCCCCGGCCAGGGTGCAGCCATCGCCCACGGAGAAGACCACCCAGTCTGGCAATTCCTCTCCAAGCTGCTCCGCCATCTCCAGGCCCACCGTCTTCTTGCCCTCGATGAGATAGGGATTGACCGCGCAGTTGCGGTTGTACCAACCGAAGCGCGCACAGGCGTCCTGGCAGACCGCGTAGGCGTCGTCATACGAGCCCTTCACGCGCAGGACGGTGCCCCCGAAGATGAGGACCTGCGCCACCTTGGGCTCGGGCGTGCGCTCCGGGACGAAGATGACGCTCTTCAATCCCACGGCCGCGGAGAACCCCGCGAGCGAAGCGGCCGCGTTACCAGCCGACGCACAGGCGATGACGTCGCTCCCCTGCTCCCGGGCCTTGAGGACACCGACGGCGCTCGCGCGGTCCTTGAAGGAAGCCGTGGGGTTGCGGCCGTCGTCCTTCACCTTCAACGCCCTCACGCCCACCGCGGCCGCCAGCCGAGGCACGTCGTAGATGGGCGTCATGCCGACGTGGGGATGCGGCAGCTCCCGGGTGCTGTCCACCGGGAGCAGCTCCAGGTAGCGCCACAAGTCCCCTACGCGAGATCGCAGCGCCTCGCGGGTCAGCGTCCGCGCCACGGCGTCATAGTCATACTCGAGGTCCAGGATGCCCTCGATGCCGCAGCCAGGGCACGTGTAGACCCCTTGCGTGCCGTAGTGGCTGCCGCAGCGCACGCAGGTCGCGCGGACCAGATGTTCGAGCCCCATGGGTTCAGAACAGGTGCAGCACGAGGCCGCTGCGCAGCTTCGGCTCGAACCAGGTCGACTTGGGCGGCATGATCTCGCCCGCGTCCGCGATGGTCATGAGCTGCTCCAGGCTCGTCGGAGGAAGCGAAAAGGCCACGCGCCACGCGCCCGAGTCCACCAGGCGCTCCAGCTCCTCCGTACCCCGGATGCCGCCCACGAACTGGATGCGCTCGTCCTTGCGCGGATCACGGATGCCCAGGAGCGCCCCCAGCACGTTGTTCTGGAGGATGCTCACGTCCAGCTCCTCCGTCGGCGTGGCGCCAAACGAGCCCGGCCTGGCGGTGAGCTGATACCAGGCGCCCTCCAGATACATGCCGAACTGGTGCGCCCGGTCCTGAGTCTTCGATTGCCCGCGCGTCACCTCGAACCGCTCGCCCAGCCGCGCCAGGAAGGCCTCCGGCGACAGCCCGTTCAAATCCTTCACCACGCGGTTGTAGGCGAGGATGCGCATCTGGTCGTGAGGGAAGACCACCGCCAGGAAGCGGCTGTGTCCACCGCTCTCACCGCGCTGGCTGCGCAACGAATGGACCCGCGAGGCCGCCGCCGAACGGTGGTGACCGTCCGCGATGTAGAGCATGGGCACTTCGTGGAACGCCGCCGTGAGCCGCGTGTTGAGACTCCCGTTCACCCTCCAGAAGGTGTGGCCAATGCCATCCTCGGTGGTGAAGTCATACTGGGGACTGGAGCGCATCCCCTCCTCCATCAGTGCGCCAATGGATGGCACGGCCCGATACGTGAGGAAGACGGGTTCGTCATTGCCCCCGAGCGTGTCGATGTGCCGGGTGCGATCGTCCTCCTTGTCCGGGCGCGTGAGCTCATGCTTCCGGATGAGGCCCTGGTCGTACTCGTCGACCCTGGCCAGGGCGACGACGCCCGTCTGCACGTGCGCGCCCATGCGCTGCCGGTACAGGTAGAAGCACGCCTCGTCGTCCTGCCGCAGCCAGCCCTCGGCGAAGAAGCGCTCCAGGTTGCGTCGGCCCTGCGCATACACGGGCTCGGAGTGCTCGTCCGTGCCCGGCGGCAAACCAATCTCCGGCCGCGAGACGTGGAAGAAGCTGCGCGGGTTGCCGTCGGCGTAGGCGCGCGCTTCCGCGGTGCTCACCACGTCGTAGGGGGGCGTGCACAGCGTCTGTCCCAGCGCCTCGGCGGGACGGACCCCACGGAACGGCTGAAGGTCGGCCACGGATGTCGCTCCTGGTTGTAGGCCTGCTTTGTAAGCTGGCAAAGAATACCAGGCAACCCATGGATAACGGTGACATGGGCGTAGCGTTCCGCGCGCGGTGCGTGACGTGTCCCCAGCACCCTCCCACCGCCCGTCCGCTTGCCTCCCCAGCACTCAAATCGCCAGGAAAGACGGGAAGTTGAGGGGCCAGCCGAGCGCGTGGTACGAACTCCCGTTCAGTCTCCCCCTCTCATTTCCAAAGTGCCTGGAGCCGGCTTCCATGAGCGAGAGCAATGACGTCACGCGGCCTTCGTCCTCCGCATCGGTGCCTCCCCCCGGGGCCCCCGAGGCCGGCGCGGCCCAGACACTCGCCCAGAACGTGAGCACCCTCCCCGCTCCCGTCCCCCAGGCCAGCGCCGAGGACGATGCCCGCGAGCGCATCGCGTCCATGGAGCGCGAGGCCAAGGCGCTCGCCACCACCGAGCCGCAGACCGCCGCCCTCCTCTTCCATGAGGTCGGCCTGCTCTGGGAAGAGCCGCTCAAGAACCCTCGCAACGCCGCTGTCGCGTTCCAGAACGCGTACAAGCTGGCGCCCCGGTTCCTCGCCAACATCCGCGCCGCTCGCCGCCTGTTCGCCGACGTCGGCAACTGGCAGATGGTCGTGCAGCTCATCGACGCGGAGCTCATCGCCGCCGAGGACCCTCGTCAGCAGGCGGCCCTCCTCTTCGAGAAGGGGCAGATCCTCGAGGAGCGCCTGTCCCGCGACAACGACGCCGCGGATGCCCTGCGCCAGGCCCTGGACCGCAAGCCCACCGACGTCACCCTCCTCACCCAGCTGGAGTCCGTCTACGCCTCGCGCAACGACGCGGGCGCGCTGGTGGAGATCTACCGGCTGCTCGCCACCGCCGTCGTCCCGCCGTCCCTGCGCGCCCACTACCTCACCTCCGCGGGCATGCTGTTGGAGGAGCGCCTCAAGCAGAAAGATGCCGCCGCCGCTGCGTTCCGTGAGGCCTTCGCGCTCGACCGCTCCGACCCGCTGCTCCAGGCCGCCGTCAAGCGCGTCGCCGAGCGCGAGGGCCGCACCGACGAGCTCCTCTCCGCCCTCCTCTCCGAGGCCAAGGGCCAGGGCTCCCAGGGCGCTCCCGCGTACCTCCACATCGCCAAGGTGCATGACCGCCTGGGCCGCAAGGACGACGCGCTGTCCGCGCTGCTCGCCGCGCGCCGCGTGAGCCCTCATGAGCCGCTCGTGTTGAACGCGCTCGCCGGCATCTACGAGACCCAAGGCCGCTTCGAGGAGCTGGCCGACGTGCTGCTCGCGTGGGTGGGCTCCATCAACGACGAGAGCGAGCTCGTCGCCATCAACCTGCGCCTCGCCGCGTTGTACGAGGACGACCTCAAGCGCGACCAGGAGGCCGCCGCCCGCTACCAGGCCATCCTCGCCCGCATCCCCAGCCACGCCGCCGCGCTCGCGGGCCTGGGCAAGCTGTCGTACCGGATGAAGAACTGGGAAGGCCTCGTCGCCGTCTTCGACGCGGAGGTCACCGCCGCAGAGGACGCCAAGGGCAAGGCCGCGCGCATGTACAAAGCGGCCGAGATTTTGGAGGAGCGCCTGAGCCGCCAGGAGGACGCCATCGCGCGCTACAACGCGTGCCTCCAGCTCCAGCCGGGCTACCTCCCAGCGCAGAAGGCCCTCACCCGCCTCTACGAGCGCCAGGGCCGCTTCGCGGAGCTGGTGTCGATGTTCGAGCAGGACCTGCTCCAGACGTCCGACCGCGATCAGGTCATCACCACGCTCAACAAGATGGCGGTCATCTACGAGGACCGCCTGGGTGACCTGGACCACGCCATCGAGTGCATGAAGCGCATCCTCGACCTGGCGTCGGATCACCTGCCCACGCTGCGCAACCTGGCCCGCCTCTACGAGCGCGCCGGACGCTTCCGTGAGCTGCTGGAGACCAACGACCTGGAGGCGTCGTTCGCCGGGGACACCAAGCAGGTGCTGTCGCTGCTCCACCGCAACGCGGAGATCCTCGACGAGCACCTGAAGGACCGCGTGGGCGCCATCACCGCGTATGAGCGCGTGCTCGCGCTGTCGCCCTCGTACCTGCCCGCGCTCAAGGCCCTGGGCCGGCTGTACGCGCAGGACACCCGGTGGGAGAAGCTCATCGACATGTACCGCGCGGAGTCGGAGATCTCTCCCTCCACCGACGCGGCCGCCGCGCTCATCTACAAGATCGGCGAGCTATACGAGCACCGCCTCAAGCAGGAGAACGAGGCCCTGGCGTCGTACCAGGAGGCGCTGATGCTGGCGCCCAGCTACTTCCCGGCGCTGCGCGCGCTCGCCCGCATCCACCGCGCCCACGAGGCGTGGGAGAGCCTGGTGGAGGTGCTGCGCGCGGACGCCGCCAACCGCACGGATCCGCTGGAGCGCGCCAACGCGCTCTACCAGGCCGCCGCCATCTGGGAGGACCAGCTGGGCCGCCCGGAGCTGGCCATCGAGGGCTACCAGGAAGTCCTTCGCCTCACGCCGGGCCACGCCGCCACGCTGCGCGCGCTGGAGCGCCTGTACGTCGCGCAGGACAACGTGAAGGAGCTGGTGTCCATCCTCGACCGCGAGACGCAGGTGGGCCAGACGCCCTCGGCCAAGGTGACGGCGTACCTCAAGCTCGCGCGGCTGTACCTGGACCGCTTCCAGGAGCCGTCCCGCGCCGCGCAGTGCTGCGAGTCCGTGCTGGGCCTGGAGGCCGGCAACCTCACCGCCCTCATGCTGCTGGAGCGCATCCGCGTGTCGGACCGCGTCCGCCGCGCGGAGCTGCGCGCCCGCATCGCCGAGCGCGTCACCGACACGCGCCTGTCCAGCGCCCTGCGCATCCTGGCCGCCGCGGATCAAGAGAAGGGCCCGCCCTCCGAGCGCACCCTGGAGGTCTACCAGCGCGCCTTCGACGCGGACCCTTCCGATGCGCGCCTCGCCTTCGGTCTGGAGCGCGTGCTGCGCCAGAGCGGTGACACCGCCGGCCTGTCGCGCATGTACGGCATGCGGCTGGCCGTCACCACCGACGCCACGGAGGCGCTGGAGCTGCTCCTGCGCGCCGCCGAGCTGGCGGAGAAGAACCCCGACCAGGAGCAGGCCGCCGCGCTGTACCTGCAGGCGCTGGAGCTCCAGGCGCAGTGCCTCCCCGCGCTCCAGGGCGCCCGCCGCGTGGCCCTGCGCCGGGGCGACTTCGCCACCGCGCGCACCATGATGGAGACCGAGGCCCGCGCGAGCCGCGACACCAAGAGCGCCATCGAGGGCTTCGTCGCCGCCGCGAAGCTCGCGGCCCAGAAGCTCAACGATCCGGACGGCGCCTCGGCCCTCTACCGCCTGGCGCTGGAGCGCGACCCGCTGCACCCGGGCGCGGCCACCGGCCTGGAGGAGCTGCTCGCGCAGCGCGGCGGTTCCTCCGACCTCGCGGCCCTGCACGAGCGGCGCGCGGAGGCCCGGCTCGCGCAGCGCGACGTGGAGGCCGCCGCGGCGGCGTACGTCACCGCGGCCCGGCTGCACAACGTGGCCCTGGGTGACCGGGCCCGTGCGCTCGAGGTGCTGGAGAAGGCCCTGGCGGCCAAGCCCGGCTTCCCCGACGCACTGGAGACTCGCGGCCTGCTCCTCCTGGAGGCGCAGCAGTACGCGGAGGCCGCGCAGATGCTCGGCCAGCGCGTGCAGCAGGGCGGTGACCCTCGCGTGCTCGCGCAGCACCACCTGACGCTGGGCGCGCTCTACCAGCAGCACCTCAACGACCCGGGCCGCGCGGCGGCGCACCTCCAGACGGCGCTGGCCACCCTGCCCCGCCACCCGGAGGCGCTGGAGCGGCTGGCCACGGTGTACGCGCAGGGCCGCAACTTCGGCGGCGCGGTGGACTGCCTGCGGCGGCTGTTGGATCAGGACCTGCCCAACGACGCCCGCGCGCGCTTCACCGTGGAGCTGGCGCGCATCCACGAAGAGGGCCTGGGCGACGTCGCCTCCGCCACGGCGCTCTACAAGAAGGCACTGGAGCTGACGCCGGGCGAGCCCGCGCTGGTGGACCGGCTGGTGGCCCTCTACGAGCGCCAGCGCAACCTGCCGGAGCTGGCGCAGATGCTGGAGGCCCAGGCGGCCGCCACCGCGTCCACGGACGTCAAGCGCGCGGCGTCCCTGCGCATGCGCGTGGCGAGCTTCTACGCGGGCCCCCTGACCGAGCCGGCTCGCGCCACCGTCATCTACCGGCAGCTGGTGGAGCAGGACCCACAGAACCTCCAGGCGCGCGCCGCGCTGGCGGATCTGTATGGCCGCGACATGGCCAGCTTCCCGCTCGCCATCGAAGAGCACCGTCAGATCCTGCGGCAGGACCCCGCTCGCGTGGACAGCCTGCATGCGCTGTTCAAGCTGTGGGATGCCCAGAAGCAGCAGGACAAGACGTTCGCCGTCGCCGCGGTGCTGACCTTCATGCGCGCCACCAACGAGGTGGAGCAGGCCTTCTACTCGGAGGCCCGCGCCCGGCAGCCGCAGGAGCCGCGTGAAGCGCTGCCCGCCGCGGACGTGGACACCGTCCTCATGCACCCGGCCGCGCGCGGCCCGCTGACGGACCTGCTGCGCGCCATGGGTGAGCACCTGGGCAAGGTGTACCCGCCGCAGTTCGAGATGCTCGGCGTCAACCCGAAGCAGGACAAGCTCAAGCCGGACTCGGCCGTGTTCAAGGCCGTGCGCGCGGTGGCGCAGACCTTCGGCGTGGAGGAGTTCGAGGTCTACCTCGCCCGGCGCGGCATGTTGCAGCCGGAGACGACGGAGCCCCTGTCCCTGTGCGTGGGCCAGGACGTGGTGCGCCGCTTCAACGCCCGTGAGCAGAAGTTCCTCATCGGCAAGGCGGTGCTGGGCCTGCTCAACAAGACGGCCGTCCTCTCCAAGCTGTCCCAGGGCGAGACCGTGGACCTGTTCGGCAACGCCATCCGCGTCCACGCGCAGCAGTTCAACGGCCTGGGCCGGCGCAACGACGAGATGACGAAGCAGCTCAAGAAGGCCTTCAACCGCAAGGCGATGAAGGCCTCGGAAGGCCCCGCGCAGACGCTGTCCGAGCAGTCGAAGATCGACGTCGCGACGGTGGTGGACGCGCTCGGCTTCTCGGCGGACCGCGCGGGCCTGCTCGTCTGCGGCGACCCGTCCGTGGGCCTCACCATGGTGCTGCGCGAGGATCCGAACGTGGTGGCCAACCGCCAGGACGGCACCACCGACGACATCCTCAAGGCGGTGCGCGAGCGCGCGGACCTGAAGGCCCTGCTGTCGTGGCTGCTGACGGACGACTTCTTCCGCCTGCGTCAGCGCATCGGCCTGTCGCTGTAGTCCGCCGCGCTACTCCCGGCGGACCAGCGAGTCCGCCGGGAACCCCGCGAGCAGCCGGCCCACGGCATCGTCCACGTGGGCCCGCTCCGGGGCCTCCACCGTCACCTTCACGCGGTAGTCCATGGCCGCGTCGAAGACGGGATAGGAGCCGATGGCCACGTGGGGCATGTCCAGCGCCACGCGGTCCAGCACGGCGGCCAGGGCGCTCTCGCCCAGATTGAAGTACAGGTTGACCAGGTGCACCGGCGTACCGCTCAGCCGTGAGAGCACCGTCTCCAGCTGCAGCCGGAAGAGCTGCGGCACCCCGGGCAGCAGGAACATGTCCCCCACTGTCAGCACCGGGAACCACATGCCCGGCTGGGCCAGGAGCACCGCGCCCTCGGGAGCATCCGCCAGGCGCAGCGACTCAGGCGTCACCGGCGACGTGCCCGCGCGGGCCTGGATGGCCGACACCATCTCCGGCAAGCGCACCACGGGCCGGCCCAGCGCGAGCGCCACCGCGCGCACGGTGACGTCGTCATGGGTGGGACCAATGCCGCCGCTGGTGAAGACGTAGCGGGCCTTGCGCCGGGCGCGGGACACCGCGTCCACGATGGCGTCCACGTCATCCAGGATGGTCTCCACCGAGACGAGCGGGATGCCCAGCTCCCGCAGCCGCTGGATGAGGTGGGGGCCATTCTCGTCCTTCACCTTCGCGGTGAGGACCTCGTTGCCAATGATGATCGCCGCCGCGCCGGTCCGCTCCATGGAGCCGGGGAGTCTACTCCAACGGACCCCGGGGGTGGACTCACGCGGTGCGCTGTCGCGGACCCGTGCTGTCCTGGAGTCAGCAAGGGGCACGGGCACGGCGCTCTCCGGCGCGGCCATCCTGTGCTCGCCTACGCGGACACCGTGCAGCAGGTGCAAGCCGTGTGCAGGGAGGTCACCCAGCGGCTCGCGTTGGAGACCGCGGAGACAAGGTGTTCTCTGGCGCGTCGCGGAGTGCCTCAGCGTCGATATCCCGCCGCGTCCGCTCTGTTCCAGCCCATCCCGCCGTGCTTCACGGAACTGCTCTCTCTCTCAGTGTCAGGGCGTCCGGAAGGCGCTTTCGCCATCGGGGCGGTAGATGTTCAAGGCCCCTCCCCCGCCTCCTCCCTGCAGAGCAGCCTGCGGCCTGCTCTGATCATCCCGGAAGATGAGTTCGGAGAGGCGGGCATCATCGTGTTCTGTGTACCTGAGTTGTATCCGCGGTGCGTCGCTCCCCCTGATGACCAGGCCTTGGGAGTCTGTATCAAGATACAAGGCAAGGCCTGGATGCCCCTCGGATTCGTAGAGGACCAGGCCATTGTCGCGGCCGGAAGCCCCCAGGAAGATCCGAGCCTTGCCTGATTCATCGTGGAGAGAAAGTGAAGCACTCTGGTGCGCAGGTGGCGCGCCGGGTGGGGTCGCCATGGCGAGTGAGGCCCAGCGTTGTCCTTGCGGATGATAGAGCGCCAAGGAGGGCTCTTGCGCACCTGGCATGAGCCCCAACTCCCCCCGTACCCGCCCTTGCTCATCCTGGATGATCAGGCGCGACACCCGCAGTTCACTTGGCCTCTCACCAGGTGCGCCCAACAAGCTCTTCCACCGGAGCCACTCACCCACCAGAAACAGAGCGAGCGAACTGACCAGCAAAATGCTCAGCCAGCGAACCTGCAGGCGGAGCCGTTGTTGCTCGGCCTCCATGCGCCTTAGCGCGGTATTGGTGTCGCCCGTGTCCATCCCATCATCCTATTTGAGCTTGAGCGTCGACGCACGCTGCTCGGCGGCCTGGAACTCATCTTCGGCGGCCTTCAGCCTTTTCAGTGCCTGGCGCGCGACTGTCTTGCCAAGATCCACATAAGAGCTCAGGTGTTCACCCGGGCAGACCTTTGGCTTGCCATCCCGCTTGACCTCAGAATGCTTCAAGATGGAATCAGGGGAAAGGCTATACTTCCATACAAGATGACTGAGGAGCCGTTGCAGGCTGGTGAGTTGTGCCTGCGTGGGTTTATCTGGCGACCATCCATTCTCCATCCTACTCTCGAAGTCGCCAGTCAGAACAATGCCAATAGCCCCATAGTCAGGATCCTTGGTAATGTCTTTGTTATTCTTGAACTCCCCTGCATGGGCGCCCACGATATTGATCCTGCGTCCCTCGTAGATCTCACCATTCCTGGCGATGACGAAGTGATATGGCATATCAGCATAGCCCGCTTTTCGCTCCTTGCTCTCCAGGTCCTTGACGGTCTGCCCCAGCGGGTCGGCAGTATGATGGACGACAATGCGGGTGAGCGGCAGGTGTGTGTTTGAGGGATATTCGTCCCATCCTTTGCCTTTGTCCGGCGGAAGGGCCCCCCAGGCTTCACGAGCAATCACTTTCACCTGGAACTTTGCCTGCTCTGATTCGAGGGCGCTCTGCGCGAGCCACAACTGCGTTCCCGCAATCGAGGCGGCAAAGTTCAAGCGTGCGATGGCTTCGGAGACACGTTGATACGGGCCCGGCTTGGAGGAAAGCACGCCCAGGGTCAGGTGCGCGAGCTCACTTGCGCTGCATAACTTCAATAAATCATCAATCTCGGTTCTTTGAAGCTTGCTGAGGTGCTGCGCTGCCGCTGGCCAATCCTTGGCGGCCAGGGACTCCTCGAATCCAGGAGCACTGGGCGAAAGATGCTCGACCAATTCCTGCGAGACATATCCGTCGTAGGCTTTACCACCCTGCATTGCCTGGACATGCAAGTTCGCTCCTTCCTTGCCAATCACCGTCACGCGGGTACCCATCGGGAGGTCGACGACGACATCGTGAATTTGACCTTGGGGATTCCTGTGCGGCTTCTTGTGAATCCGCGCGCTAGAGGGGCGGATCCTGCCAATCCAACGAAGCTGGCGCTGAGGAGGGGCTCGAGTCGACAAAGACTTGCTTGGGTTCTGAAGCATGGGTCTCCCCTGGCGCAATGGTCACCCCGCAGGAAGTTGTGACAGTCCAAGAGCAGCAAAAGCAGGAATAGCACGAAGGCCACTGCGTGAGCGCCAGGGGCGGCAGGATTCGAACCCACCGTGTCGCACTTACGAACACCGCCCCCTTCTTCGCGAAGGTGATGTCAGACCCATGTGCCACCATCCGTGACTATCTGATATTCCTCGTTTGAGGGCTTGTTCATGGATGCAGCGGAGAACGCCGAAGACCTCTTCCATTCGACCATCCACCTGGCGGACCTGCTCTATCCACATGCGGAGCAACTGGGAGAGGGCACATCCGAGGAGTGGAGCTTCTCGCACCTGGACACCCGGGCACGGGCACTGGGTACGTGGCTGCGGACGCTGAACGCGGCCGGCGAACGGGTGCTGCTGCTGTATCCCCCGGGCCACGAATACCTCGTGGGGTTCATGGGCTGCCTGTACGTGGACGCCATCGCGGTGCCGTGCTCCCCGCCGGATCCTTCCCAGTTGGACAGCGCACTGCCGCAGCTGCTTGCCATCGCTCGGGATTGCGGCGCGCGCTTCGTGCTGACGACGAGCGGCATCCTGGAGATGTCCCCTCGCCTCACGTCGGAGACGCCGGAGCTGGGGGAGCTCCATTGGGTGGCCACGGACATGGTGCCGCCGTCCCTCGCGGAGGACTGGACGCCGCCAGCCCGGGCGCAGAAAGCCTTGCCCTCCGTGTCCATGGACGTGCCGCTGCTCGACACGGACGAACGGTACATGCTGCTCCCCGAGTCGAACGGCCCGACGCCGCCGGATGACTCGCGCTGCCTCCCCGCGCAGTTCCGCGCGCAGGTGGCTCGCACGCCGGACGCGGTCGCGGTGGAAGATGAAACGCTCACCTACGCGCAGCTGGATGCGGCCAGCGACGCGCTGGCGTGGCACCTGCGCGAGCACGGCGTCGATCGGGACGTGCGCGTGGGTCTGTGCGTGGAGCGCCCCACCCGCATGGTGGTGGCGATGCTCGGCGTCCTCAAGGCAGGCGGCGCGTTCGTTCCGCTGGATCCGGACTGCCCGCGGGAACAGCTGGCCGCGATGATGGAGGACTCACGGGCTCGGGTGCTCGTCACGGAGTCCCGCCTGGTCCAGTACCTGCCGACGGACGGCGTGTGCACCGTCCTGCTGGACTCGGAGGACGCGTTCGAACTGGACGTGATGGGGCCTCCGCGCGCGGGCACGACGCTGGACGCCCCTGCCTACGTCCTCTACGCATCCGGCGCCTCCGGCAGGCCCCAGGGCGTGATGGTGACGCACCGGAGCGTGGCGGACTTCTTCAGCGCCATGGACTCACGGGTGGGCGCGGCGCCCGTGGGCACTTGGCTCGCCGTCAGCCGCATCTGCTTCGACAGCTCCGTGCTGGAGCTGTTGTGGACGCTCGTCCGCGGCTTCCGCGTCGCGGGAGCACCCCACCCTCGACAGCCGGGGCTCAGCGCTTGCGCGCGAGCAGCCGCCGCACTTCCTTGAGGCACGCTTCCGTCACGGCCTCCACGGACAGCTCACCGTCGATGTGCACGATGCGCTCGCGCTTCGTGCGCAGCGTGATGGCCTTGAGGTACTGCTTCGCGATCCGCCGCTGGGCCTCGTCCGCTTCGAACAGCTCCGCGGGGCCTCCGCGCACGGCCCGGCGCTTCGCCGCGACCTTCGGATCCACGCCCACGAACAGCGTCAGGTCCGGCGACACCGCGTGCGCGTTCACCGAGTCCACCCACGCCATGGGCAGGCTCGCGCCCTGGTACGCCAGCGAGGACAGCACGTAGCGGTCGCACAACACCACCTTGCCCTCCTCCAGCGCCGGCAGCACTCGCGCGTGCAGGTGATCCGTCCGGTCCGCCGCGAACAGCAGCGCCAACGTCTCCTGCGCCAACGGTCCACGGCCCTGCGGCAAGCCCAGGCGGCCCGTGAGCGCCTGGCGCAGCATCGTTCCCACTGGACCGTCGGACGGCTCGCGCGTCGTCACCACCGCGTGCCCGTCCGCCCTCAGCGCGGACGCCAGCCGCTCCGTCTGCGTGGTGGTGCCCGCTCCGTCCAGGCCTTCCAGCACGACGAATCGCCCCGGCAGGGCGACCTTCCTGGCGGCGCTCACCGGGGAAGGAGCGCGGCGGGGTTGTCCAGGTGCAGCTCGCGGCGCAGCGCGAGCAGCGCCTCGTACTGCTGCAGCTCCTCCACCAGCACCGCGCGACCCTTTCGGTAGCTGAGGAAGCCGTACGCCAGCAGCCCCAGCGCCAGCAGTGCGGCACCCCAGGCCAAGAGCGGCGTGCGCAGCGAGTCGTAGAACAGCTTCCCCGCCGCCCCTGAAATCAACATGAAGGCGATGACGGACACACCCGCGTGGGTGAAGTGGGTGGTGCTCTGGCGGGTCGACAGGCTCTCCTGCAACTGGTCGAACCGGGCCCGCTTGTCCTGCTGGATGTCTGCGCTCACGGAGCCGAGCACCCTACATCACGTGCCCCAGCCCGTCGAGTCGCCCGCCGGGCAGCACCCACCTACACAGACGCGCAGTCACAGCTTGCGCTCATCCCAGCCATTGAACGGACGCACGCTCGCTCCCCGAGCATGGCTTGCCACCCCACCCCCCTCGCGTTACATGCCGCGAACCATGCCTCTCCACGTCGTCAGCAGGATGAGTTCCCCCGACATGAGCCGTGACTCCGAGTTGAACACCATCGAGGAGGCCATCCGCGACATCCAGGCTGGCAAGTGCGTCATCGTCGCCGACGACGAGGACCGTGAGAACGAAGGCGACCTCATCATGGCCGCCGAGCTCGCCACCCCGGAGATGCTGGCGTTCATGGTCCGCCACACCAGCGGCATCATCTGCCAGCCCATGCTCGCCGAGCGGCTCGACTCGCTCCGCCTGCCCCAGATGGTGGCGGAGAACACCGAGTCCCACCGCACCGCCTTCACCGTCTCCGTGGACTTCCGCCACGGCACCACCACGGGCGTCTCCGCCAGCGACCGCACGAAGACCATCCGCGCGCTCGCCGACCCGAACACCACCGCGGACGACTTCCTGCGCCCCGGCCACATCTTCCCGCTGCGCTACCGCGAAGGCGGCGTGCTGCGCCGCGCGGGCCACACCGAGGCGGCCGTGGACCTGGCGCGGCTCGCCGGCCTGCAGCCGTCCGGCATCCTCTGCGAGCTGGTGAAGGACGACGGCACCATGCAGCGCATGCCGGACCTCAAGCAGTTCGCGCGTGAGCACGACCTCAAGCTCGTCACCATCGCGGACCTCATCGAGTACCGCAGCCGCAAGGACCGCCTGGTGCGCCGTGAGTCCGGCCAGAGCGTCGTGCGCACCCGCCACGGTGAGTTCACCGCCCTCACCTACACGTGGACGCCCGACGGCGCGAAGTCGCTCGTCCTGGTGAAGGGCGACCCGTCGAAGGTCCAGCCCGCTCCGCTGGTGCGCCTGCACGGCGCCTGCGCCCTGGGCGACGTGTTCGGGTCACCGGATTGCAAGTGCAACCTGCTGCTGGACCGCGCGATGGAGAACGTCGCGCGCGAGGGCACGGGCGTCATCGTCTACCTGCCCGGCATGCACGGCAACGACTTCGGCATCCACCACAAGCGCGCGGGCGACGGCAGCAACGCGTCCGTCAGCCGCGCGGCCAACGAGTCCCGCGACGTGGGCATGGGCTGCCAGATCCTCACCGACCTGGGCGTGAGCACCATGCGCGTGATGTCCAACACGGACATGACCTACCGGGGCCTCTCCGGCTTCGGTCTCACCATCGAGTCGCGCCTGTCGCTCGACGTGGAGTAGCGAAACCCGGAGGCGCGCGAGGCTTCAGCCCAGGTCCTTCAGGGCCTCGCGCACGGCGGACAGGTCCGCGGGCAGCTCCACCGGCGGGTTCGCGTGCGCGGCCTTCACGTCGCTCAGCGTCTCCCGGTGGTAGCCGACCTTGAAGTCCGCGAACTTCAGCCCGTGAGCGGTGGCCACCACCGCGACGCTGGAGCCCTTCGCCATCACGCCCGACGCGGCCAGCTTCTCCACCGCCGCCAGCGCGACGCCCGTCTGCGGACAGGCGAAGGTGCCCTCGCGGTCCGCCCGGGCCGCCGCATTCGCCAGCTCGGACTCCGACGCCTCCTCCACCACGCCGTCGAACGCGCGCAGCATCCGCACCGCGCGGCGGAAGGACACCGGGTTGCCAATCTGGATGGCGGACGCGAGCGTCGCTCCCGCCTGCATGGGCACCAGCTCCTGGAAGCCGCCCCGGAAGGCACGCGCCAGGGGGTTCGCCCGCTGCGCCTGCGCCACCGCGATGCGCGGCCGGCGGGTGATGAGCCCCAGGGTGAAGAGCAGATCCAGTCCCCGGCCCAGGGCGCTCGCGTTGCCCAGGTTACCGCCCGGGATGACGATCCAATCCGGCGGCTCCCAGCCCAGGTCCTGGCACAGCTCGATGGCGATCATCTTCTGGCCCTCGATGCGCAGCGAGTTCATCGAGTTCGCCAGGTACAACCCCGTGTCCGCCGTCACCGCCTGCACCAGCTTCATGCAGCCGTCGAAGTCCGTGTCCAGCGACAGCACGCGCGCCCCGTTGGCGATGGGCTGCACCAGCTGCGCGAGCGACACCTTGTTCTTCGGCAGGAACACCACCGCCGGAATACCCGCCGCCGCGGCGTACGCGGACAGCGCCGCGGACGTGTCGCCCGTGGACGCGCACGCCACCGCGCGGATGGGCGTGCCGCGCGAGCGCAGGTGCTTCACCGCGGACACCAGGACCGTCATCCCCCAGTCCTTGAAGCTGCCCGTCGGAGAGACGCCGCACTCCTTCAACATCAGCGAGCCCAGCCCCAGCTCCGCCGCCATGCGAGGCAGCGGCTTGAGCGGCACCCGCCCCTCGCCCAGCGAGACGATGTCCTCCACCGGCAGCTCGGGCAGCGCCCACTCGCGCTTGCCCCAGACGCCGGAGCCGTCCGGCAGCCGCGACGTCGCGAAGCGGGACTCGAAGCGGCGCTTCCACTCCGCCGCGGGGATTGCGCGCAGGGCGGCCTCGTCGTGGGCCACCTCCAGCAGGCCTTCACAGCGCGGGCAGCGGTAGACGACGTCCCACAGCGAGGCCGTGAAGCCGCAACCCTCGCTGCACGCGTAGCCCGCCTTCAGCGCTGGAGCCGTCACGCCTCCACCTCCACCTTCGTGCCGCACGCCACGCACGGGCGGCCCGGCCTGGACGGCACGTGGCACGAGGGACAGGGCACGCGCTCGTCCTCGTCCCCGCCGCCGCGCTTCGCCGTCGCGGGAGCCGCCACCCGGACCCGGGGCAGCCGCATGCCGCAGCCATCACACAAGAGGCCTTCCGCCTGGACATTGCGGCAGTAGCGGCACGTCACCGCGCCCACCGGGGCAGCGGTGCGCACGCCGTCGTCCTGCGCGCGGCCCGTGTCCAGGTCCGTCATCTGCGCGACGGGCACCTCGCCCGTGGCGCCTGAACGGGTCAACTCCAGGTCGGGCACGACCATCGCCGGCAGGTCCGGCCCCGAGCGCAGCCGCGTCAGGTCCAGCTCCGGCAGCGCGGGCGCGTCCACCGGCACACGGCCTCCCGCGTGGTGCGTCAGCTCCAGCTCCGCCAACGGGGCCACGACAGGCGCGGGGATGTTCATGAGGCCGGGGAAGCGCTTGCCGCAGCCTTCGCACTCTTCGCCTTCCGACTGCACGTGGTCGCAGACCGGGCAGATGATCATGGTCGGGACGTTACCGGTCCCCTCACCGCTCGGCAACGCGACCTGGGGAGGCGGGGAGTGGGCATGCAGGCGCGCGGCCTGTCGCACCCGCCGGGTGGCGCTCAGCGCAGGGCGGAGCCCAGTCCCGTCATGGGGACGAAGCGCACCGGCAGCAGGCGCTCCACCCGGGGCAGCATCCCCGGCTGTCTCCGGCGGATGCGCAGCAACTCCTGCGGCTCGTTCACGGAGCCCACGGGGATGACCATCCGCCCCCCGGGCCTCAGCTGGCGCAGGAGCTCCCGGGGGATGTCCTCCGGCGCGGCGGTGGCGATGATGGCGTCGAAGGGCGCGGCCTGGGCCCAACCCTGGGAGCCGTCACCCTCCCGGTAGAACACGTTGGTGAAGCCCAGATGGTGGAGCAACCGCCGGGCGGGCCGGGCCAGCTCGCGGACGATCTCCACCGTGAAGACCTCGCGGGCCAGCATCGCCAGCACCGCCGTCTGGTAGCCGGAGCCGGTGCCGATTTCGAGCACGCGCTCACAGCCGCGCAGGCGCAGGGCCTCCGTCATCAGGGCCACCACGTAGGGCTGGCTGATGGTCTGCCCGTGGCCAATGGGCAGCGGCACGTCTTGATGGGCCGAGTCCCGCGAGCCCACGGGCACGAAGTCCGCGCGGCTCAGGTTGGCGATCGCCGCGAGCACCCGGCGATCCCGGATGCCCTGCCGCGCCAGATACTCCGCTCGCCCCCAGTCTCCCATCGCGTACCCCCGTGGTCCTCCAGGCGGAAATGTAAGCACGACCCCAGTCCGGGACAATCCGGGGAGCAGGCGCTGGCTTCTCCGCGCCTACCCCACCCGGGCAAGCGCGAGCCGGCCCTCCCAGCGCTCCTCCAGCGCCTTCACGAGCCCCTGGTGATCCGGCTTCTGGAGCTGGGGGTCGGCGTCCATGATCCGCCGCGCTTCCGTCTGGGCGAGCGACAAGAGATCGCCGTCGCGCACGAGGTTCGCCACGGCCAGCTCCGGGAGGCCGCTCTGCCGCGTACCCAGGAACTCGCCGGGGCCGCGGATCTCCAGATCCTTCTCCGCGATGACGAAGCCGTCGCTGCTGCGCTCCATCACGCCCAGCCGCTCGGTGGACTCCCAGGAGCGCGCGGCGCCCGCGACGAGGAAGCAGTAGCTGGCCGCGGCGCCACGGCCCACGCGTCCGCGCAGCTGGTGCAGCTGCGACAGGCCGAAGCGCTCCGCGGCCTCCACCACCATGACGGATGCGTTGGGCACGTCCACGCCCACCTCCACCACCGTGGTGCAGACGAGCAGTTGGATGCGCTTGTCGCGGAAGGCCTCCATCACGGCGTCCTTCTCCTCCGGCTTCATGCGCCCGTGCAGCAGGCCCACGCTGGCGTTGGGGAACACCCCCTGGAGCTTCGTCGCGCCCTGGGTGGCGTCCTCCAGGTCCAGCTTCTCCGACTCCTCCACCAGCGGATAGACGACGTAGGCCTGGTGGCCCTTGGCCAGCTCCGAGCCCACCGCTTCGTAGACGCGCGCGCGCTGCTCGTTGTTGAAGACGCGCGTGGTGATGGGCGTGCGGCCCGGCGGCAGCTGGTCGATGATGGACACGTCCAGGTCGCCGTAGAGCGTCATCGCGAGCGTGCGCGGGATGGGCGTGGCGGTCATCACCAGCACGTCCGGCGTGAGCCCCTTGCTCATGAGCGTGTGGCGCTGGAGCACGCCGAAGCGGTGCTGCTCGTCGATGACCACCAGCCCCAGCTTCTGGAAGGACACGCCGCCCTCCAGCAGCGCGTGCGTGCCCACGGCGAGGTGGATGTCGCCCTTCGCCACGGACTCGCGCACCTCGCGCTTGTGCTTCGCGGTGCCCGCCGCGCTGATGAGCCCCACGCGGTAGCCCAGCGGCTCCAGGATGCGGCGGAAGGTGCGCTCGTGCTGTTCGGCCAGGATTTCGGTGGGGGCCATCACCGCCACCTGGTAGCCGTCCTGGAGCGCCACCATGCCGGCCACCAGCGCCACGGCCGTCTTGCCGCTGCCCACGTCGCCCTGCACCAGCCGGTTCATGGGCTCCGGACGCGCCATGTCCCGGGCGAGGTCTCCCACCACGCGCGCCTGCGCCCCGGTGAGCTGGAAGGGCAGCGCGGCGCGCGCCTTGTCCAGCCGCGCCGGGGTGACGTCGAAGGCGATGCCCTCCTCCGCCTTGATGCCCTGACGCTTGAGGGCCATGCCCAGCTGGAGGAAGAACAGCTCGTCGAACGCGAGCCGGCGGTGCGCGGGGCTCTGGTGCGCGTCCAGCGCCTCCAGGTCCGCGTCGTCGGGCGGGAAGTGGATGAAGCGCAGCGCGTCCGGCAGGCCCATCAGGTGGTAGCGGCGGCGCAGGTCCGCGGGCAGCGGCTCTTCCAGGTGGTGCGCGTGCTGTTCGCTGATGCGCGAGGTCAGCTCGCGGAAGGAGCGCTGCTCGCCGCGCTCGAAGCCCGGGTAGACGGGGACGATGCGGTGGAAGTGGACGGAGGTCGTGTTCTCCAGGTCCTCGGCGGGCTCCAGCTCCGGGTGGGCCATCTCCCGGCCGTTCATGGACGCGCGCACCTCGCCGGAGAGCACCAGCTGCTTGCCCACGGAGAAGCGGCTCTTGAGCCACGGTCCGGCGTTGAAATAGGTGGCCGCGATGCTGCCGGAGCGGTCCCCCACGACGGCGCGGAACATGCGCTTGCCGCCGCGCCCCGGGACGAAGTCGGCCGTCTTCACGGTGCCCACCGTCACGCCGCGCTCGCCGGGGATGAGCTCCGCGATGGTGCGCAGCTTGCGGCGGTCCTCGTAACAGCGTGGCAACAGGAACAGGATGTCGCCGGTGCGGCGCAGGCCCTTCTTGTCGAGCACCGCGACGAGCCGCGGCCCCAGGCGCTTGCCCAGCGTCTTGAGCGGCGCGGACAGCGGGCCGGTGCGCGGCGCGATGGACAGCAGCTTCGCCTCGGAGCGGGACGCCTCCGCGCCCACGGCCTTGGCCTTCTTCTTCCGGGCCTTCTCCGCGGGAGCGCGGTCCGCCGGCGGTGCTCCCTTGCGAGGCTCGGTGCTCGCATTGGGCTTCGTGCCGGGAGCACGGGCCGCAGCACCCGAGGGAACTGCGGCGTTCCGGGCCGCGGCCATGCGCGCACCGTAGGGCTGGGCGTCACCTTGCGCGGGCCCCATCGCGGCGCCCCGGGATGCCGCCATGCGCGCGCCGTAGGGCACGGGCTCGCCCTTCGTGGGACCTGCATTCCCACCTTGAGGACCCGCTCCCGGCGAGAACGCAGCTGCACGGGCCTGCGGCTGCCGGGATGCGGGCGCGGGCGTTGCCGCCGGAACGCCACCACCCACCTGCGGCACGGGGTCCTGCGAACGCCACGGCGGCACGGTGTTGCCACGCGCCTCCACCGTCCCCTGCGGCGGCGTCAACCGGCGGCGCGGCGGCGCGGCGTTCAGCTCCCCTTCCAGCACGTGCGCACGCTCCGGCGACCGGGGAAAGCCCGCCGCCACGGCGTTGATCTCCCCCGTGACGACCACCCGCTCCAGCTCCTCCGGCAGCACCACGCCGCTGAGCTTCAGCGCGCCCAGCACCTGGCGCAGCGCGGCCTTGCGGTGCTCCGGCGGCGCGGGCGGATCCACGTGCGGCAGCGCCGCCCTCAAGTCCTCCAGGGCCCGCGCGTCCACGCCCCCGGCCGACGCCAGGGTGCGCTCCATCAACGTGCGCAGATCCCGCACGATCCCGAGCTGGGCGAAGTCACGCTGACACGCGTACTTGAGAGGTCCAACAAGGCTGGCGAGCGGGTGGTTCACGCGGGATTTCCAGCCTCCATCCTACGAAGGGCTCTGACGCCGCAGGGAAAACGAAACCGGGGGAGCGAGCCCAGGCCCGCCCCCCCGAAGGACACCCGGCCAGCCGGGCTTCAGCGCTAGCTGGCCGACTCTTCCTGCGGATCCTCGAAGCTGATGGCCGTGACCTCCAGCTCGCGCACGCCGCCGGGGCTCTGCACCGTGGCGACGTCGCCCACCTTCTTGCCGATGAGCGCGCGCGCCACCGGCGAGGTCACCGCGATCCACCGCTTCTTCAGGTCGGCCTCCGTCTCACCCACCAGGCGGTAGCTGATGGTCTTGTCGTTCTCCGTGTCCACCAGCTCCACGGTGGCGCCGAAGATGACCTTGTCGCCGCCCAGCTTCGCCGGGTCGATGACCTCCGAGCGGGCGATCCAGTCGCCGAGGGTCAAGATGCGCCCCTCGATGTGCGACTGCTTCTCCTTGGCCGCGTGGTACTCCGCGTTCTCTCGCAGGTCGCCGTGCGCACGCGCGACCTCGATCTCACGCGAAATCTTGCCCCGCTCCACGGACTGGAGGTGCTTCAGCTCGTCCTTGAGCTTCTGCAGACCGTGGGGGGTCATCGGGATGTTGTCGCTCCCGCTCATCGAACCACCGCTCCTTCCATCACCTGGCTGCGCATCGGGGGTCTGGCGTTCCCTCCTGGAACCCGACCCGCGACTCGAAAGGGTCAATGTAGGGAACGAGTGACTGGCCGGTCAACGAAAGCCTTACAACCATCGTCCGGTAGTGGCTGGGCGCCCGACGGCCGACCCGTTAGGCTGCTCCACGTGCTGTCCGTCCAGGAATTGCGCGCACTCGCCTCCGCCCTCCCCGTGGGCGCCTTCCAGCATCAGCTGGGCCCCTTCGCGCTGGTGCAGCGTCCGCCGTCGGAGCTGTCCGCCGCCGCGCTCGCGCCCACCCGCATGGCGGACCCCGGCGACGTCGAGCAGGGCATGCTCGCCCTGCTCTTCGAGTTCGACGATCTGCTCGTCGCCACCCTCCCCACCCTCCGGGATTCGGAGGTGCTCCGCATTGGCCGCAGGCTGGACTGCGAGCTGGTGCTGGACGATGCGTCCGTGTCCAAGCAGCACGCGGAGCTCAAGTGGAGCCGGGCGGCGGGCCGCTGCACCGTGCGCGACCTGGGCTCCACCAACGGCACCTTCGTCAATGCCAGCACCATCGGGCAGCGCGAGGTGCCGCTCCGGGGCGGCGACATCCTCAGCTTCGGCAACGTCCAGTTCTGGTACCTGCTCACGGACGCGCTGCATGAACGGCTGCGCGTGGGCGCGGCCTCCGGCCTGGGCTCCCACT
Organism: Corallococcus exiguus; assembly: GCF_009909105.1. Lineage (NCBI taxonomy): Bacteria > Pseudomonadati > Myxococcota > Myxococcia > Myxococcales > Myxococcaceae > Corallococcus > Corallococcus exiguus. Next base: position 637,719 of record NZ_JAAAPK010000002.1, on the reverse strand, counting down.
CCGGCTGAAGGCCGCCCGCGCGCACCTCACGGACAGGCGCCGCAGTCCGCCGCGCACGCGTTGTATGAGTTGGACGCTCCGCAGGACTCCGTCACCTGGCAGGTGCCATCGCCGCACACGGACAGGTCCGAGTCGCGCACGCGCGTGGTGAGCGGCTGGAAGCTCACGCCACCCACCGTGCAGCTCGCGAAGGTCGTTCCCTCCTGCGTGCACACGTCCGAGCAGCTGCCCACGTAGATGAGCGGCGCGCACGTCATGCGAGGCATCCCGGAGCCATCCACCACCGCGCACGCGCGCGTGGTGCTCTGGGTCGCGTCCAGGGGCGGGTTCTGGCTGCCCGCGTAGAGCCCCTGCCCCTGAAAGAGATTGCCGAAGAAGCACGACTCCGGCCGGGCGAAGGTGGCCAGCTCACCCTCGGAGGCGGGGATGGCCACCCCCAGGCCGTCCCGGCCCAACACGGAGATGGGCACGCTCACGCCGAAGGGATTGCTGTGCGCCGCGAGGCACGCGGAGACGATCTGCTGTTCCGCCTCCGTCGCGGGCGCCCCTCCGGCCCAGCCCGGCGCCAGGCCCAGCAGGCCCGTCCACGTGTGCACCGTGTTCGTCTGCGCATCTGTGTACGTGCGCGTCTGCCCTTCCGGGATGGCGCAACGCACGATGTAGCGCATGACCTCCGCCGCGAGCGCCGGATTCGCGCCGTACCACGACGCGAAGGCCGTGGATGACAAGCCATTGAACGACAGCCCGTTGAAGGACAGGCCATTGAATGACAGCCCGTTGAACGACAACCCGTTGTACGAAAGGCTGTTGTAACTGAGGGCCGCCTGCTCCTGCGTGGCCAGCGGATCCGCTGGCGCGGGCTCCCGGCCGCCCGGGTCACATCCCGCGCCCAGGACGGCCACGGTCAGTCCCCACGCCCACCATGAGAGCACCCCCGCGCCACGACGACGCCCGTTCTCCACGTTCCCCATGTGTGCAACCTCCTGCTGCCGCGGGCGCTCCAGCCGGACCCACGAACGTTTGGACAAGGAGGGCGTCAAAGACAAACGGGCGAGCAGTGCCCCCTCACGCACGAAAAGTGCGAGCACGTTGTACGTGTGGCAAGGCGCGAGAGGTGCGGGAAACGCGGGAGCGAGGTCAGGGCAGACACTCCGGGCGTCTGGGGTTGAACGCGTGGGCCGGAGTTCATCCAGGAACGTGAAGGCCGTGGCCCTCCGGGGCAAGGATACGTGTCCTCACCCCTGCGCCACGGCCGTCCGTTCCTTCCGCTGAGCGGCTGGGATTACCGCTGGGCCTGGGTGGCGATCTTCACCTGGGACTTGTTCAGCTTCAGGCTGCCCAGCTCGCGGTTGATGTTGGCCAGGTCCGTCTGGGTGAGATGCTGGCCCGGATCATGTCCGCCCGGGGGGCCGCCCTTGGGAGGCTTGCCTTCGGGGGCGACGGCGCCGCCGCGGTCCGGATCCACCAGGGCCGTGCCGCCACCAGCCTCCACGGCCGACAGCTCCTTGAAGCCGGCGGTGGTGCTGGCCGCCTCTCTCTGGGTGAGCTGCTTCACCAGCGTGAGCTTTCCGCTGCCCCGGTCGTACCGGTACATGCGGGTGCCCTTGGCGCCTTCGTCCACGGCCACGTCCACGGAGCCGGTGGACTTCGACTTCGCCGGGCTCGCGATGGGCTTCGCCGGAGCGAGCTTCACCTGATTGTTCTGGACCCTCGCCGGCTGGGCCCCTGCCTGCGCCGCCGACAGGGCGACAACCCCCACGGCCATGCTTCCCACTGCGGATTTCCAACGCGTGATCATGAATCCTCCCGGTTCCTTTACGCGCGGCGGCGCGGATATTCGCCGGGAGTCTATTCGAACGCGACCAGGTCCTGGACCCACCGGGCGCTGCCCTGCTGGAGCCACCGCGCGCGGGTGTCCCGGAGCGCCTGGGCAGGCGGAGTGCCTCGCCGCAGCGAGTCCACCAGCGCCTGGAAGAAGGCACTGGCCTCCACGTCCGGCACCTCCGTGGAGGGCGCGACCACGGCCCGCGCGCCCGCTTGAATCAGCGCGGACGGCAGGCTGGACACCGCGTGGTAGCGCCACGCGCCCACGTTCGCGTCGCAAGCGGCCAGCATCACCACCGGGGTGCCCCGGAGCGTGTGCCCTTCCAGCTCCTCCGCGGTGAGCGCGTAGCGGCCGGCCGCGTCCGGGGACAGCGCCAGGAAGGCCGCGTCGGACACGGTGCCTGAGAGGCCGTGCGTGTGCAGCTCCACCTCCGTGGCGTCCTCCATCTCCGCGAGGACCGCCTCCGGCGTCGCCGCGCGGCCCCGCAGGTGGACGTCGCCCTGCCCCGTCATGCCCTTCCACGGCATCAGGCGCGGCAGCCCCAGCGTCGCGGGCGGCTCCACGTCCGACACCACCAGCCGCTTCGGCACGGGCGCCGAGGCCGGAGCCTCCACGCGGTGACCGCCCGGAGCCAGATAGCTCCACGCACGGTCCCCGGGCAGCAGCCCCGGACGCCCCAGGAGGATGGGCTCCGCGAGCACTCGCACCACGTCGCAGCCGGCGAGCAACTGCAGGAGTCTCTCCGGCACCGCGGGCACCTGTTCGCGCAGGGGCTGCTTGAGGGCGTGGAGGTACAGGCCGTCGCTCGCGCCGGTGGGGCCTCGGGCGACGAAGAGCATCCGTTCATCCTGGCCCGCCAGCGCCAGCAGGCACGACGTGGGCGCGGTGCGGTCCACCTCCCGCGCGAGCAGGTCCACCGCGGGGCCCCACTCCTTCGCCCGGCCCGCGTCCATCACCAGCACGTGGTGGCTGTGGGCCCAGGCCTTGCGTGCCTCGATGTCGGTGGAACGGTGGAGCACCGAGCCGGTGATGACCCCGCGCAGGAGCTTCTGGCCGTCTTCACGGTCGCGCTCGATGAGGATGCGCCCTTCGATGTGGTCCACGAGCAACCGCTCGCCGGTGGTCAGCGACGGGTCCTCACGCAGCACGCGGATGCGCTCGCGCACGCGGTCCAGTTCGCGGCCCGGCACCGTGCTGCCCTCCAGCCGCAGCAGGTCTCCCGCGACGGCGACCTCCAGGAGCGTGGGCGCGGTGGGACAGGCGAGCGAGTCCTGCACCTCGCGCCGGGCCCGCTTCGCGTCCAGGTCCTCCACGAAGAGGAGCGCCCGTGCGTGGTGGTACTCCGACCGGCGTGCGCAGTCCTCCGGTGCGTGCTGGACGAACTCGTCCAGGTAGGCACGGGCGAGCGCCGGGGCGTGGCTCAGCCGCGCGCTCGTCACCAGGTCCGACAGGAGCACCTCCTCCTGGAACCAGCTGTCGGTGCGGAACGCCTCTTCCAGCGCGGAGCGCGCCAGCGACCCGGCCTCGTGGCGGCGATCCATCCGGTTGTAGAGCGCCGCCAGGTGCCGCTGGAGGTCCACGCAACGGTCCTGGAAGCCCGCGCTCCGGCAGGCCGCCAACCCGTTCTTGAGGGACGTCTCCGCCGTCTCCATGTCGCCCCGGGCCTGCGCCACCTGGGCCCGGCCACGGGCGAGCGGAGCGTCATACCAGGCGGGCTCACCGGACTGACGGACCAGCGTCGCCAGCTCGTCGACGAAGCGGTCCTCCTGGTGGAGCAGCAGGATGGCGCCCAGCAGCAGGTCGCGCTCGCCGGAGCGCCGCAGCCGCGCGAGGAACGCGTCCACCTCCGCGCCCTGCAGCGAATGCGTGCCGGCCAGCAGCTCGCGGTAGGTGTTGGCCAGTGGGCCGCGCTTGCTGAAGTCCGCCGCCGCCACGCGCGTCGCGTAGGCGCTCGCGGTCTGGGTGCGGGTGACGTCGTCCAGCAGCGCGGCCAGCGGGGCCAGCGTCTTCACGCGCTCCACGGACGGGGCCGCGCGCAACGCGTGGTAGAGGTACAGCCGCGCCAGGTCCGGGTTGCGCCGCGCCATCGAGCCCGGGTACGGCGTGCCTTCCAGCGCCAACTCCATGCCGGCCGCGTTCATGGCCTGCCACGAGTCCCGACGCGCCAGCGCGCCCTTGCGCAGGCCGTCCGCGCGCTCGGTGGCTTCGGTGCTCCAGCCGGGCTCCTTCGCCTGCGCCACGCGGGAGAACTCCGCCGCGGCGGCCAGCTCCAGAGAGAGCGCCTGGAGCGCGAGGCCCCGGTTCCAGTGCAGCCGTGCGTCGTCCGGAGCGGTCTCCAGGCCCCTCTCCAGAAGCGTCAGCGCGCGCTCCGGCTGGGCACGGCCCAGGGCCGCCAGCGCCAGGTCGCCCGTGACGGCGGGAGACGCGGGCAGCCGCTCCAGGATGCGCTCCGCGCGCTCGAAGTCCCCGGCCGCGAGCCAGGCGGTCGCGACGCCGTGCAGATCGCCCTTCGCCTCCAGCTCCGACAGGGCCTTGAGATCCAGCTCCGGCCGTCCATCAGCGCCGCCGCGCATCGTGCCCGTGGCCCGGTAGTCCGCGAGGCCCGGGTGACTGAGCCGGCCCTCCAGCGGGCGCGCGGAAGCCAGCGCGAAGGGCAGCGCGCGCTCTGTCTCCGAGGAGCGCCACGGACGTCCCACCAGCAGCACCGCGAGCACCACCGCGGCGGCAGCGGCCGCGAAACCCGCCACGCGGCGGCGATCCCATGCCGTACGGGCGCGGGGGCGAGCGGACGGGGCGCGCGTCCCGGCATCGGACGCCGGCTCGGACCGGCTTCCCGTCCCGGGAACGGCACGGAGTCCTGAACCCGCGGAGCCACCTTCCGAACCAGCCGAACCGGGGGACGCCACGGGCCGTGCGTCCGTACCGGGAGGCCTCACGGCTTCCCCGGCGCCGGACACGGCACGCGCGTCAGCGGCGGCCTGCACGAGGAGGCTCGCCTGCACCTGGTCCTCCAGGCCGGCCTGGCACTCCGCGCAGGTCGCAAGGTGGGCCTGGAAGGCCTCGGCCTCTTCTGGCGGAAGCTCCCCGTCCACGAAGGCGGCGAGCTGTTCACAGGAGACGGTCACGCCGTGCCCCCCGCGGTGCCTTCCCGCGCGAGGAGCAGCTCCTTGAGCTTCTTGCGTGCGCGGAACAGACGGGTGCCCACCGTCATGGACGGGATGCCGAGCCGTCGGCCGATCTCCGCGTAGCTCTGTCGCTCCATGTCCTTCATGCGGACCACCTCGCGCAGCTCCGGGGGAAGCTGTTCCACCGCCTTCCACACGTCATCCAACGTGTAGCGCGCCCATGTCTCCGGGGCGGCTTCGGCCTCCGCCAGGGTGTCCCCCATCGCGTCGGTGAATTCATCCTGGGGGTGGCGCCGGTCATGCCGGCACCAGTCGAGGAAGCGTCGAACGAGGATGGACGCCAGCCACGCCATGGGAGGCGCGGACCGGTCATACGTATGAAACGCGCGGAAGGCCCGCTCGTAGGTCTCTTGCAACAGGTCCTTCGCGTCCGACGGGTTGCGGCCCCGGCAGAGGATGCGGGCCCGCTCCTCCAACGCCGGAGCGCACCGCGCGATGAGCGCCTGGAACTCCGCGGCGTCCCCACGGGAGGCCGAAGGCACCTCCGGCTCGGATGCGGAGGACTCCCCGGGCGGGACGGCGCGGGGCGATCGCGGGCGGAAGACCACGGGGGCGTTCCTAGCAGGAGCCGCCCCGCCCGCGAAGTCCATCGACACCCTCCCAGGCGCTTCCCACCCGACAGGTGGGAGACCCGGAATGGCAGGCAGGAGGGCTAGCAGGGGCCGTTGCCGATGCGAACGCCCGTGCGCACCCGGGCCTTGAAGACGCCCAGCGCCGCTCCGAAGCCCGTGACGCGAATCTTGCTGTAGCCGGACCCGCCCGTGCCGATGTTGACGCGCAGCCCGCAGAACGCCGGGAAGAAGGGACCCGCCGGGTACCAGGTACCGGTGGTGCTCACCGAGCCCAGCCCCCACCAGACGCCGTTCGCGTAGCCGAACGCGGCGCCGGTGATCGCCACGCCCTTGCAGGCGCTCTCCGTGACGTTGCTCGACGCCGGGATGACCTCCACGAACGGCTGGGCGTAGTTGCCGTTCAGGCCGGTGATCTCCGTCACGAAGCGGTGCACGCAGGACGGCTGATCATAGGTGCCGTCGTTGGAGGCCGCGGAGATGTCCGCGTACGAGCAGTGGGGGAAGACGGCCGCCACCGACGCGCCGTCCGGCTGCGCCAGCACCACGCCCGAGCCCACGCAGGACTCGTCGACGCCCTGCTCCTGGCTGGCGATGGACTCGTCCACGACCTCGGCGCCAGGGGTCTCCTCCTCGAGAGGTCCCCCACAGGCGGTGGCGAGCGAGGCGGCGAACACGAACGCGGCGGTAGGGATGAAGCGCATGGGTGACTCCGGAAGAGTGAGCCCATCCGCGGGCTCCTCCCTGTTACGTCCGGTGTCGCGCTTATTCCCCCGCGCCATTTCCACGCCGTTTTTCGGCCGTGCTAAGGCACCGCGCGTGGACATCGACAAGCCCTACCTGCTGTTCCTGGGAGACGTGAGGGATCAGCTCGCGGCCAAGACGGCGCACGGCATCGTGGACTGGCGGCCCGACTGGTGCGTGGGTCAACTGCGCCTCCCGGGCTGCGTGGCGGACTGTGGCCTGCCGGACATGGACATCGCCCAGGCGAAGGCGAAGGGCGCGCGAACGCTGGTGGTGGGCGTGGTGAATCCGGGCGGCGTGCTGGCGGACGCGTGGGTGGACACGCTGGTGCGGGCGCTGGAGGCCGGGATGGACGTGGCCACCGGGCTGCACAAGCGTCTGTCTTCGTTCCCCGCCGTGGCGGCCGCGGCGGCGAAGCACGGGCACAAGCTGCACGACGTGCGCTTCCCGGACAGGGACTTCGCCACGGGAAAGGGCACGAAGCGGCCCGGCCTGCGCGTCCTGACCGTGGGGACCGACTGCGCGGTGGGCAAGAAATACACGGCGCTAGCGCTGGAGAAGGAGCTGCGTCAGCGCGGGTGGAAGGCGGACTTCCGGGCCACCGGGCAGACGGGCATCCTCATCTCCGGGCGAGGCGTGGCACTGGATGCCGTGGTGTCTGACTTCGTCGCCGGCGCGGCGGAGTGGCTCACGCCCGCGAACGACGCGGACCACTGGGACGTGGTGGAGGGCCAGGGGTCGCTGTTCCACCCCTCCTTCGCGGGCGTCACGCTGGGCCTGCTGCACGGCTCACAGCCGGACGCGTTCATCGTCTGCCATGAGCCCACGCGCACGAGCATGCGCGGCGTGAAACACCCGCTGCCATCCATCCAGGGCGTCATCGACCGCACGGTGCTGGAGGGCCGGCTGACGAACCCGGCCATCCAGTGCACGGGCATCGCCATCAACACGGAGCACCTGGGCGAGGACGAGGCGCTGGCGCTCCTGGAGGCCACCGGCCGGGCGCATGGCCTGCCCTGCGTGGACCCCCTGCGAACGGGCGCGGGCCCCCTGGCGGACGCGCTGGCGAGCCGCTTCCCGCGCGGGTGACACGGGCCCCTTCTGCGAAACCCGCTCCACGGGAGCGGCTCTCGGTATACTGAGGACACCATGGGACGCATTTTCGAGACACGCAAGGCGACGATGTTCGCCCGCTGGAACAAGATGGCGAAGGTCTTCACGCGCATCACGAAGGACATCGTGATCGCGGTGAAGGCGGGCGGGCCGACCATCGAATCGAACCCCGCGCTGCGCCGGGCCGTGCAGAACGCCCGCGCGGCGAACATGCCCAAGACCAACGTGGACGCCGCCATCAAGCGCGCCAGTGGTCAGGACCAGGCCGACTACCAGATCCTCCTGTACGAAGGCTTCGCGCCGCACGGCGTGGGCATCCTGGTGGAGGCGGCCACGGACAACGTCACGCGCACCGTGGCCAACGTCCGCTTCCCCTTCACCAAGCTGGGCGGGAGCATGGGCACGGCGGGCAGCGTCTCCCGCCTCTTCGAGCGCATGGGCGCCATCCGCCTGGACGCCGAAGGGCTGAACGCGGAGGAGCTGGAGCTGGAGCTCATCGACCACGGCCTGGAGGAGATGGGCGAGACCACGGGCGAGAAGGGCGAGAAGCAGCTGCTCCTGCGCTGCAAGTTCGCTGACTTCGGCAAGCTCATGTCCGCGATTGAAGCCAAGGGCATCGCGACCGCGTCCACCCAGTCCGAGTACATCCCCCTGCCCGGCACCCTGAAGGAGCTGCCCGAGGAGCAGGCCACGGAGGTGCTCAAGCTGGTGGACATGCTGGAGCAGGACGACGACGTGCAGCACGTGTTCCACAACCTCGCCTGAAGCAACGGCCTCCGGCCCCCGTGCTCACTCCCCGGGGGCTGCTGCCACGCTCACGCGGCGTCAGAGCTGCTGAAGCTCCGCCGCGTTGATGCCCGGGATGTATCAACGCCGGCGAACGGATTCGTCTCAAACTGAAGGGACGCCAGACCCGTACTTGAAGATTCCCCGGGCCGGAATGCGCGCTGGAGTACGAGGGGAGTCCATGTCGGACGAAGGTGACGGGCAGGACCTGCGGGATACGGTGAAGCGGTTGGAGGCGACGGTCGCGGCCCTGGAGACGCGGCTCGCGAGCCTGGAGTCCCGGGAGGCGCCGCGCCCCGTGACCATGCCCGCGGTCGGCACAGTCACGGCCCCGGTGGCAGTGCCCGAGCAGCAGCGGGACCTGGAGGCGCATGTCGGCACCTACTGGTTGAGCCGCCTGGGCATCGTGGCGCTCATCATCGGCATCGCGTACCTCATCACGTACCACTTCGGAGAGCTGGGGGTGCTGGCGCGAGTGGGCGCGGGCTACCTGCTCAGCGCGGGGCTGGGCGCGTTCGGGTTGTGGTTGGCGCGGCGGCACCAGCTCTTCGGGCGAATCGTCTTCGGCGGCGGTCTGGCGCTCGCGTACTTCGTCACCTACGCGCTGCACTTCATCCCGGCGGTGCGGGTCATCGACAGCGAGGTGCTGGCGCTGGTGCTGCTCGCGGGGTTCGTGGTGGCCATCGTGACCATCGCGCACCGGATGCAGTCGGAGACGGTGGCGGGCATCGCGCTGTTCCTGGGACTGCACACGGGGATGCTCAGCGACATCACCGCGTTCACACTGCTGTCCACGACGATGCTCGCGGCGGGCGCGCTGTTCTTCCTGGTGCGCAACCGTTGGGTCATCGTGCCCCTGTCCAGCCTGGTGGCCGTGTACAGCACGCACGTCGTCTGGGCGGTGCGCACGGGCCACATGGCGCCGGGTGCGCCCGAGGATGACCGGCTCCTGTTGAGCCTGGGCTTCCTCGCGCTCTACTTCCTGCTGTTCTCCGTGGCGCTGCTGGTGCGCCCGCGCGACCTGCCCGTGCGCGCAAGCCTCGCGTTCACGCTGCTCAACTGGGTGGGCCTGACGTCGCTGGGCGCGTACGAAGTTGCTCAGGAGCAGGACTCGCACCTCTTCGGCTTCCTCCTCGTCGTCGCGCTGGCGCATGGCGCGGGGGCCGTCGTGTCCAGGCTCCAGCGTGCGCCCACGGCGCTGACGCACGCGTACCTGGCGCTGACGGCGGTGACGTTCGCGCTGGCCATGCCCGCGCGCTACGACGACGTCGCGCTGGTGGCGGCATGGACGGTGACGGGGCTCGTCGCGGGCCTGGCCGCGCGCGGGGTGGAGTCCCCGGTGCTGCGGGGAGTGGGCGTGCTCATCCTCTACGTGGCGCTGGGCGCGTGTGAATGGGAGACGCAGGGACGCCTGACGTTGCTCATCGGGTTGGTGGTGGCGTTCGTGCTGGTGGAGCGCGGCGGGACGGTGCGAGTCGCGGGCCTGCCCGAACCCGAGGCCCGGACGGCCTTCACCGCCATTGGCGCTGCGGGAGCAGGACTGGCGCTGGTGGCGCTGGTGGGCGCGCGGATGCCCGACGGGCTCGTCACGTTGGGCTGGGTCATCGCCGCCTTCCTCCTCTTCGGCGTGGGCTTCGCGGTGCGCGAGCGATGGTACCGGCTGGCCGCGTTGGCGGTGCTGGGGCTCGCCTTGGGGCGGCTGGTGCTGGTGGACGTGGCGAAGCTGCCGCCGGATCAGCGCGTGGTCACGTTCATCCTGCTGGGCGTCATGTTGCTGCTCGTCTCATACACATACACGCGGCTGCGCGACCGGCGCGGGTGAAGACAGACACCGACTCGCGTTAATCACGCTATTCCGTCATGATGGCGAAATGCGCCGGTCCCAACTCAATGCGTTATTGGCCGCTGTTCACCCTCTCGTGCTGGGCTTGATGGCCTGGGGCGGCCTCGCGACCCAGGCGGGCTGCGCGTCCCTCCCCGAGACCGAGCAGGACGACCTGGAGAGCACCACCGCCGCGGTCACCAGCGGCAACATCCTCTTCGTGGGCAACAGCTTCACGCACGGCAACGAAGAGCCCGCCTATTCGTACAACAAGGCCGCCGTCACCGACACGAATGGCTCCGGCCAGGGCGGCATCCCGGGCATCTTCAAGAAGCTGACCACGCAGGCCGGCTTCACGTTCAACGTGAGCCTGGAGACGGCCAGCGGCCAGACGCTCCGGTGGCACCACACGAACCGGGCCGCCACCATCGGTCAGGCGACGTGGAACACCGTCGTGCTCCAGGAGCAGAGCACGACGCCGCTGCCCACCTCGCGCGGCGGTTCACCCACGGGCTTCACGGATGCCGTGCGCGACCTGCGCACCCTGGTGCGCGCCGCGAACCCTTCCGCCAACCTGTATCTGTATGAGACGTGGTCGTCGCCCACGTCCGTGGGCGCGCAGGGCTACCCGAGCGGGACCGCGGGGCTCCAGACGATGCAGACCGACCTGCGCGACGCCTACTTCAAGGCCTACCGCGACCTGGGCTTCACGGGCGTCGCCCGCGTGGGAGATGGCTACATGCGCGCGGTGGACCAGAACCTGGCCGACCCGAATCCCGCGGATGGCATCTCTCCGGGGATGTTCAACCTGTGGAGCGCCCAGGACAGCCGGCACTCCAGCAAGTACGGCAGCTACCTGTCCGCGGCGGTGCTGTTCGCGAAGATCACCCAGGCGGATCCCCGCGGCCTGGCGACGGGCACCGGCAGCGCGGCGGCAGAGCTGGGCATCAGCGTGACGGATGCGGTGAACCTCCACCGCATCGCCCATGAAATCACCGCGCTGCCGGATCCGGTCGTCAACGCGCCCACGCGCCTGCGCGTCACCGGCGCGACCTTCACGGGTTCAGTGACGGCGGGGACGCCGGCCAACATCACCGGCAACACGCAGCTCGCAGCGCTCACGACGTCGGAGGGCACGTTCACGAACCTCGTGGGCGCGACGGCCAACGGCATCACGAGCACCAACACGCCCAGCGCCCGGGGCACGGCGCCCGCGAACGCCAACGCGGCCGCCACCGGGCTGAGCATCCACGACGGCACGAACAACCTGAACGCCGGCCACTTCCAGTTCGGCGCGGCGTTCACCACGAAGACGCGCTTCTTCATCGTGGACAGCACGCCCACCTCGACGACGCTCGGCGACGAGGCCACCGTCACGCTGATCAACGCGTCCAACCAGGTCGTGGGCAGCTACTCGCTGGCACTGCTCGCGAGCGACTTCACCAGCTCGGCGGCGGGCAACACGTCCACCGCGCTGGCGACCGTCTCGTACACCAGCGGCGTGGCGAGCCTCACCGGCAACCCGGTGGGCACGGTGCAGTCCAAGCTCGGAGGCGTGTCATTCTCACTGGCGGACCTGGGCGTGACGGACGTCGCGAGCATCAGCACCGCCACCGGCCTGCGCATCTCCAGCGCCACGCTGGACCCGAACGTCGTCGGGATCTACACGGTCCCCTGACGGGCGCGGCCTTAGATGTCGGTCTGCTGCCGGTCCGTCACCCGGTACTCCTGCCGGTAGGCCTTGCCCCCGCGCTCGAAGGTCTCCACCACCGTGACGCCGTCCTCGGAGAGGAAGAGGCGATAGTTCGTGTCCGCCGTGGGGGTCGTCACTCCGTAGTTTCCGAAGGGAAGCTTGAAGACCACGCGCGGGGGGCGATCCGGACAACAGGCCGTCAACAGAGAGGAAGCCAGGGCACTCGTCAGCATGCCCGCGAGCACGATGCCAAGCTTCCTCATGGCTGCCTCTGGAGGCTGAGGTTCCGGTAGAGCTCTCCCGTGCCTTCCGTCGGCTCGGCTTCGAAGAGCATGGCCCTCGCGAAATCGCCGGTCGCGCCCGCCTCCGGCCGCACGGCCCACACGTTGTAGACGGCGCCAATGGGGCCCGTGCCCTGCGCGGGGATGATGGAGACACCATCCGCGGTGGCCGACACGAGCCGAACCCGGATGCCGTCGGCTTCATCATTCAGCGGATCACACACCCCACCCTGGAGCTTCGCGCCCGCGAACAGGGGCCAGCCCAGCGCGAGTCCCGCGCAGAAGAGTGCCGTCGAGGCGGCCTTGCGATGATGCGAGGAAGTAATTGGCATGGGATGGAGAGCCTGCCCCAACGCTTACGCGAAGCAACAGTGACCCCGGGGACAGGATAGCCTTCGCGCCTCCCTGCTTCAGGAGCCCTCATGAGCCTCGCCTACCTCCGACACAGCACCCTGCACCGGGGCTGCACGCTGAGCTGGTTCGTGGAGGGAGACGGTCCTCCGGTGGTGATGATCCAGGGGGTCGGCGTCGGCGCCACGGGGTGGCGGCCGCAGGTGGAAGGCCTGGCATCCCACTTCCGGTGTCTCTGCCTGGACAACCGGGGCTTCGGATCCAGCCAGCCGCCAGGCGATGCACTCACGGTGGAGATGATGGCCGACGACGTGCTCGCCTTGATGGACGCGCAGGGCTGGGAGAGCGCGCATGTCATGGGGCACTCGCTGGGCGGGCTGGTGGCGCTGTACCTCGCGCACCAGGCACGCGCGCGGGTCCGCAGCCTCGCGCTGCTGTGCACGTTCGCGACGGGCGCGGTGCCCACCCGGCTCACGCCGGGCCTGCTGCTCATGGGCCTGCGGACCCAGGTCGGCACGCGGCGCATGCGGCGCCACGCCTTCCTCCGCATGGTGCTGGCGCCCGAGGAGCTGGCCCACGCCGACAAGGACGCCCTGGCGGAGCAACTCGCGGAGCTGTTCGACCATGACCTCGCGGACCAGCCTCCCGTGGCGATGCGCCAGTTCCGGGCCATGCGGAGCGCGGACGCGACCCCGTTCCTCCGGGGGCTGGCGGGCCTGCCGACCCTGGTCGTGAGCGCCACGCACGACCCCATCGCGCCCCCCACCGCCGGTCAGGCCCTGGCGGCGGGAATTCCTGGCGCCCGCTTCGTGGAGCTCCCCCATGCCTCGCACGGCGTGCCCCTGCGCTTCCCGGACCGCATCAACGCGCTCCTGAAGGATCACCTGGACGCCGCGGAGGGCTCCCGCCAGTCCGCCACGGCGTACCGGTAGAACGCGCCGCTGGCCTAAGCTCCCGCCGTCCTCTCCGCCGCACCCCAGCCCCATGAGCCAAGACCCCACGCCCCCTGTCACAGAGAAACACGGTCCGCTCGGCCCGCTCGCGCTGTCCCTGTCCGGTGGGGGGTACCGCGCGGCGGCGTTCCACCTGGGGACGCTGCGGTTCCTCGACACCGTGGGACTTCTGTCCGATGTCGTGGGCCTGTCCACGGTGTCCGGTGGCACGCTCACGGGCCTGGCCTGGGTGGTGAGCCAGCTGGACGGCAAGCCGTTCAAGGCGTTTCACGAGACGTTCTCGGCGTACCTGCTTCAGACGAATGTGATCGCGGAGGCCCTGACGGGGCTGACCACCAACCGCGACCACGGCAGCCATGCCTGGGCCAGCCTCATCCGGTCCGCCGCGGAGGTTTACGCCCGGCCCGACTTCCTGGGCGACCGGCGCTTCGGCGAGGTCCTGGACGCAAGCGGGCTCCAGTTCCAGGAGGCCATCTTCAACACCACCGAGTTCCATACCGGCCTGGACTTCCGCTTCCGGCGCAGCAACAAACCGCTCACCATCCTGGGCAACAACGGCTACCGGATGCCTCGCCCGGTGGCCAGCCACGTCCGGTTGGCGGACATCGCCGCCGCGTCGTCGTGCTTCCCGGGCGGCTTTGAACCGCTGGTGTTCCCGCAGCAGTTCCACTGGCCCCAGGGCTATCCGCTCGCCACCGCGCTGGCGGCGCTGGGCCCGGGCTTCCAGAACGGCCTGCCACTGATGGACGGCGGCATCTACGACAACCAGGGCATCGACAGCCTGTTGCTCGCGTTCAACCGGGCGGATCCGCCGCCCACGCTCGTCATCTCCGACGTCAGCGTCCAGAGCCCGGAGATGTACAACGTTCCGGAGAACCCGACGAAGCGCGGCTGGGTGACGCTGAGCGGCGTCTCCTGGTTGGCCTACGGCCTCTTCTTCCTCACCCTGCTCTCCGCCGCCATCCTCGCGTGGCGCGGGTTCGAGACCGCTCAAGCGGGCGACTGGGAGCCTCGGGATTATTTCCTCTACCTCATCCCCGGCATGCTGACGGCGTCGGTGGCGACGGCGCTGGTCTGGGTGCGTGCGCGGCTGACGGACGTGATCACCCTGGTGAAGCGGCAGATGGACCTGGACGTCTGGCCGTCGTTCAAGAAGCTCACCGTGCCGGAGTTCACGCAGATGCTGGTGCTCCGCGCGACGTCGCTGCTGGCGCTGACGACCCAGGTGTTCATGAAGCGGGTACGCGGGCTCGTGTTCGGTCAGGTGTATGGGGACTCGCGGTTCAAGGACCGGCGCATCTCCAACCTCATCTCCGCGCTCACGGTGGACCGGCCCAACCTGTTCGCGAAACACCCGTGGCTCAAGCCGGGTGCGCACCTGGTGGCCACGGGCACGCAGGCCTGTCAGATGCCCACCACGCTCTGGTTCACGGACAAGGCTCAATTCACCGCGGTGGAGAGCGCGGGCGCGGCCACCATCTGCTACGTGCTCCTGCGCCACATCGTGGAGCACCACGCCGGGCAGTACGAAGCGCCGGGCCAGCCGTTGAATGCCCTGTATGAGCGCCTGCGCCAGGAATGGGCAGTGCTCAACCAGGCCGGTGCACCCTCGCAGGAACGACAGGCCGTGGCGGCATGACCATGCTCCTTTCCAAGAACGACTTCCTTCCGCGCGCGGAGGCCACGCTCGCCCGACTGGACGGTGCCCTCCGGGATGCGCTCTCCCATCAGGGCACGCCCCTGGTCACGACCCTGGGGAGGGCGTTCCCCAAGGACGCGCCCCTCCAGCCCGCCGCGCTCGCGAAGGCGCTGTGTCCCGGGCCCGTGTCGCATGTCGGCCTGGCCGCCGTGGTGATGCGCGAGTTGCTTGAGCCCGTGGACGCAGTACTGGATGCGTCGCTGTCCAAGGCCACGGTCGTGACGGGCAACGCGAAGGCTCCCGGCTCGCTGCTCGTCACCTGTCCCCTCCTCGTGCTGGGCGACCTGGAGGTCGATGGATTCCTGGACGACTGCGGACCGGATTCGACCATCGTGGTCCTGGGCCGCTGTGTCGCAAAGGGGCTGCGGACGTCGGGGAACTTCCTGGTCCTGGGCGACCTGGTGGTCCGGGACGTCATCCAGGGCGTCTACAACGATGAGAGTCTCATCGTGGCGGGCAACCTGGAGACGCGCTTCCTGGATGAGAATGATCACGAGGTCGCGTGCTACGGAGAACTCCGCACGGAGCATCGCTTCGAGAACGGGCGCTCCGGTGAGGAAGCCGCATCGTGGGCCTCCGCCTTCCTGGTGCCCGGCCTCTGCGACATCGACCTCGGCGAGATCGACCACGGCGAAATCTTCGAACGCATCCGGCGGAACGAACCGGTCTTCACCGAAACGGAGAAGCACCCTTGAGGTGAATGGCCTCGGGGGACGCCTCGGGTTTCGCGTGCATTGGTGGATGCCATGAGTAGGATTCTGGCAGCCCCAGCCCGGAGACCCGATGACATCCCCCACCGACACGCAGGACCCGTACGAGCGCATCTACCGCGTCTGCGAACAGGTGCCCTCCGGACAGGTGGCCACCTACGGAGACATCGCCACCATCGTCGGCGGGGCCTGTGATGCGCGCACCGTGGGCCATGCGATGGCGGCGCTGGGGTCGCGAGCGTCGACCGTGCCGTGGCAGCGCATCATCAACCGCACGGGAGGCATCAGCACCTCCGGCCACCGCCAGCGCGAGCTGCTGGAGGCCGAGGGCGTCGCCTTCGATGACGCGGGCCACGCGCGCATGGACGCGCACCACTGGAAGGGCCCGAGCGAGGCCTGGGCACGCGCCAACGGCTTCAGTGTGCTGCCGCCCAAGGACGCGCCCGCACCCGACGCGCAGCTCAAGCTCTTCTAGGGCTCACGGAGCGTCCGGGCGACCGGATACGAGCGGAAAGCGCTCGCAGGCTCGCCTGCTTTTCAGAGCGGAATAAAGGCGTCAGCCTCAGGTCCTCGCCCACTGCTTGGACCTCCGAAGAATGTCCTCTCCCCTGCTCCGCTGGGGCCTCGTGCTCCTGATTTGTCTGCTGGCACCCATCGGGTTCGCGAAGGAAGCCAAGGTCCGCAGGGCCAAGGCGAAGGCACCGCGCCTGGTGCGGATCCACACCGGCCACCGTCTCCACCGCGACGCGGCGTCCGCCTTCGAGCGCATGGCGGAGGAGGCGCGCACGGCGGGGCAGCCCCTTCTCGTCACGAGCGGGTGGCGTTCGTATCAGCAGCAGCGCTTCCTGTGGCGCCGCTACCGCAAGGGACTGGGGCCCAAGGCCGCGCGGCCGGGCCGCTCCAATCACAACCGCGGGCTCGCGGTGGACCTGGTGGTGGGCAGCGAAGAAGCGTCCCCCACGTATGACTGGCTCGCGGGCAACGCGTGCCGCTTCGGCTTCCGCCGCACCGTGGCGTCGGAGCCGTGGCACTGGGAGTACCGGCCCAAGACCACCTCGGCGCCCGACGACGGCGAGGACTGCATGGGCCGTCCCCTGGACGTGGAGCCCACGCCCGCCGTGGTCCGCCAGGACGCGAGCTAGGCCGCGTGAGGCGACAGTTCCACGATGAACTTCGCGCCGTGATCCGGCTCGCTCTCGACGCGGATGCTTCCACCGTGCGCCTCGACGATGCGTCGCGTGATGAAGAGCCCCAAGCCGAGCCCTCCGTAGTTGCGTGAGGAGGCGCGCTCGAAGCGCTCGAAGATGCGTGCCTGGGATTCGAACGGAATGCCCATGCCTTGGTCCTCGACGGTGAGCCGCGCCCTCCCCAAGTGCTTCGCCACCTCCATCCGGATGGGATGACCCGCGCCATACTTCATCGCGTTGGTCAGCAGGTTGAGCATGACCTGCTCCAGCCGCAGCCGATCCCAGCTCCCCCACACCGGCTCCCGGGCCACCAGTTCGAACTCGCAGCCTGCTTTCTGCAGCTGCTCCGCGACGTGGCCTGCCACGTGCCGCGCCACCGCCATCAGGTCCATCTCCTCCAGGTGCAGGTCGATCCGCTTCTCGTTGACGCGGGAGACGTCGAGCAGGTGCTCCGCCAGATGCGACAGCCGCTGGAGCTGGGATTCGAAGACCTCCAGCATCCGCTTCACCCTTTCCGGGGGCAGGGGGCGCGCTCCCACGAGCACGGACTCCATCTGCTGCACCCGCAACCGCATGGAGGTCAGCGGGGTCTTCAGCTCATGGGAGGCAATGGACAGGAATTCGTCCCTCGCGCGGATGGACTCCTGCGCCGAGCAATAGAGCTGCGCGTTGTCGATGGAGAATGCAGCCCGGCGGCCGAGCTCCTCCGTCAAGGCCAGCTCCGCCGGTGAATACGTGCGCCCCGGATCAGGGGAGAGGAGATACAGCACGCCCAGGGTGCGGCCTCGCGCCTGGAGGGGCACGCCGAGCGAAGGCCGGTCGTCGAGCGGCCGCAGGTCCTCCGGCAGCTCGTCGGGATCCCACAGGCCCTGTGACGCTTCGGAGACCTCCGACTCTCCCGTGGCCAGCACCCGGGCTGGACCGTGGAGGGACTCCGGCTCCGGCGGATGGCGTCGCAGGAACTCCCGTACGCTCGCGGCGCGGGCCGGCGAACGGTCCGCCACCGCCACCGGCCGCAGACCCACGCCGTCCGTCCGCACGAAGAAGACACACAGCTCCGCCAGCAGGGGCACGGCCAGCTCGGCGACGCGCTGGAGCGTGGTTTCAGGATCGAGCGAGGCCACCAACTCGCTGCTCGCCTCGGCCAGGAACCGCTGTGACACCTCCATCCGCTTGCGCTCGGTGATGTCGGTGGCGACTCCACAGAGCGCGTAGGCAACCCCATTGGCGTCGAGGAGCGGGAACTTCTGCGTGAGGTGGACGTGGATCCCATCGTCGTGCGGGAGCCGCTCCTCCCGTTGCACGGGGACCCGGCTCTGGAAGATGTCCCGGTTGGCCTGGTGCAGCGTCTCCGCGATGTCCCGGGGAAAGACATCGAAGACCGTCCTGCCGGCGACCTGTTGCCGGGTGCGGTGGAAGAGCCGCTCCCACTCGCGGTTCACGAAGAGGAAGCGCTCCTGCGTATCCAGGAGGAAGAACACGGTCGGCGCGTTGTCCAGGATGGCGCGCAGCCGCTGCTCGCTCTCCTGCAACGCCTCCTCCGTTCGCTTCCGCTCGGTCACGTCGTTCAGCACCGCGAGCGAACGGACCATCTTGCCGGAGGTGTCCCGCTCCACGATGGCGGACAGCAGGACGTCGATGAGCTGCCCGTCCTTCTTCACGAGCTGGTACGGCACGTCCTTGCACACCCCTGTCTTGTAATACTCGGGCAGGACGACCTCGCGGGCGTACCGCCGGGACTCCGGCGTGAGGAACTCCACCGATTCGCGCCCGAGCACCTCCGCGCGCGCGTAGCCCAGCGTGCTCAACCAGTAATCGCTGACGCTGATGAGCCGCCCGCGTGGATCAATGGATTGCATCATCACGGGCGTGGTGTTGTAGAGCGACCGGTACTTCTCTTCGCCCTCGCGCGCCGCGTCCTCGGCCCGCTTGAAGTCGGTGACGTCGCTGATGACGGAGGCGCCACCGCGCACCTGGCCGGCTCCGTCGCGAACCGGACTGGAGCTGACGTGCAGCCAGGTCCCCGCCGGCCTTGAGGCATTGCGCAGGAAGACCTCCGCGCGGCTGACGGTCTCCCCCCGGAGCGCCCGGCTCATGGGCAGGCGCTCGGACGGATAGAGCGTGACCTGGTCCGGCAGGTAGAGCCCGAAATGCACCGGCCAGCGGCTGACCGGCTCGTCGGTGGGCCCCATGCCCAGGATGTGTTCCCCCTTCGGGTTGATGAACACGAGGTGCTGGTGCTCATCCGCCACCAGCAGCCCCTCGCCCATGCTGGCGAGCACGGCGTCGAGGAGGCTGCTGTACTCCGGTGGCGGGCCACGTGGAGACGGATGCGCTGGGCTGTCGTGCAGGCGGGCCATGGGACGCGTGGAAGGGACGGACTCTTCCCTCTTCAACGATGGGGGCTCGCCCGCCCATGTGCCAGACACCGCCCGCCCGGCGTTACTGGAGGGCTTCCAGCAGGGCCGCCTGGAGCGCCTTCCGGTTCTCCGGGAAGCGCTGGTTGGGATAGGGCCGCGCTCCGCTCAGGAGGGTTTCATACTGCTTGTACATGGGGTCGGAGCGTGCGGGCTCCTGCTGATAGAAGGCGCGGTTGGCCTGGAGCAGGTAGCGAGGCCGGGTGCCCTGGGGGCCGTCTTCACTGAAGGCGATGAGGCTGCGCGTTTCGGGGTCCTGCATGAACGACGTGAAGGCCCGGGCATCCTCCGCGCACGTCCCCGTGCAGTTCGCGTTGAGCACCAGCGCATCCACGAAGACCGCCGGCGCCGAGCCCGCGCCCAGCGGGACCGAGATGACCTCCGGGAGCGGCATGGAGGGCTGTGACTGGAGGATGTAGAACAGGCGCTCGGTGTAGCCCATGAAGCCGTTGGCCTGCTCCTGGGCGAAGGCCACTTCCGCCACCGTGTTGTCCGCGTAGCTGCCATCCAGGCACGGATTGACGCCCGCTTCGAGCGAGCAGCTGTCGACGACGTCCGCGAACGCGTTCAGGGTCGGTGAGTCGAGCGGCAGCGAGATGGCGCTCGCGAGCGCATCCCCCGGATGCGTGTCCGCCCAGGCATCGATGTACGAGGAAGGCAGCGTCCAGCTCCCATCGAGGTTCGTCGCCAACGGGCGCTTGCCGGGCGCCGCCTCGCGAAGGATTCGCACGAGCGAGGCGCTGTCCGTCGCGGACCGGATGTTCGTGGTCCGCGAATAGACGACATTGGTGCAAAGGTAGGTGGGCACGCCGTAGTTCGCACCGCCAATGCGGACCGCCTCCTCCGCCGCGGAATGCACGACGCCCGCTTCCAGCGCGACCGGCTGGATCCACTTCTTCTCCGCGAGCGAGCCGAGGATCAGCGTGTCCACCTCCACCACCTGGGCGGCCCCGGTCCCCGTGCCGAGCAGCTGGTTCAGCGTCCCGCCTTCATCCAGGTCATAGACATCCAGGTTGGCGTCGAAGACGACGTCCAGGTCGATGTCCGGATGGGCCGCTTCGAAGTCGGCCTCCAGCCGTTGCTCCAGGCTGGCGAAGCTGTCCCCCGCGGAGTCGGGGATGTATGGGAACAGGACAGCCTTCAGCGGACGCCTGGGAGTGGGGTCGGGATCGGGTGATTCCGAGCAGGCGCTCAGGACCAGGACGGCTGGGCAGATAAAGGCTTTCCAACTCATTGCTGTGACCTCTCGGGTGCGATGTCAGTGGGGCGAATGCCTAGCGCGCGAGGAACGCGCGCATCTCGGAGACGACCTCCGCCTGTCGTGGGAGCCAGAGGTAGTGCCCCGCGCCCTGGAGCGTCACGAGCTTCCAGTTCGGCAGGCTCTTGAGCAGGGCGTCCTGGGCGGCCTCGTGCTGGCTCAGCTCCGGAAGGAACGCGCGCGCTCGCTCGCGCAGGTCGGCGGGGACGTTCTCCGCCTGGGCCAGAAACGCCACCCACCCCGCGAAGGCCTGGCCGTCGGAGAGGGCCAGCACCGGGCCCCGCAGCTTCGCGTAGTCCGGCAAGGCCGCGCCCCGGATGCACTGCTCCGTGGCCTCCGGCAAGCGGTGGTAGCGCAGGTACGCGCCCGTGCCAGCGTCGAACTCATACGCCTGATCAATCTCGTGCGGCGGGAACGGTCCGCCCAGGTCGCGCGCCAGCAGCGCAGTCACCGCCTCACGTGACGGCTGCCCGTCGAGCACGGTGAACGGCAGCGGCGGCAACGGGCCCGGCTTCAGGAACTCGGCGATCTCTCCCTTGTTGTCCGTGGCGTCCAGGAAGATGAGCGCCTCCACGCGCTCTGGATGATTCAGCCCCATCCAGTTCAGCTCATCCCCCGCGAGCGAGTGCCCCGCGAGCGTCGCCTTCGCGAGCCCCAGGCCCTCCATCGCGGCCAGCACGTCGTGCCCCAACGTCGCGCTGTCGTAGCCGGTGGCCGGCCAGCTCGACGCACCGAAGCCGCGCCGGGTGAAGGCATAGACGTGGTGCGTGGCGATGAACTCCGGCGCCAGCACGTCGAAGACATGGGCCGTGCTGCCCACGCCTGCCAGGAACACCAACGCCGGACCCTTGCCGCCGTAGTCGAGCACCTCCAGCTCGACCTCCGGGGCCACTCGCACCCGGCTCACCTGGTGCAGTGGATCCACCGGGCCGCCGGGCGGCGGTGACGGCGTGGTCGCACAGGCGGAGAGCAACAGCACCCACGACAGACGAAGCCAGGACGTTCGCATGGGTGGAAACCTTTGCATGCCCCACCGCGACAACGGAACGGGCCCAAGGTCGCAAATCAGGCCTGGCTCGACTTCGGCGTAATTTTCCAACCCCCGCTGAATCCCCCCTCGGAGACAGATGATTCGCTCGAACTGGATGACGTGGTCCCCTGCCCTGCTGGTGTCCGCGGGCCTGATGCTGGCCGCGTGCGGCGGCCCGGAGTTGGAAGCCCCTGGGATGGACGTGTCTGCCATTGGCACGGTGGAGGGCGAAGCGAACTCGCCCATCTACGACCGGGCGCGCGCGTACGCCGCCGCCAATCCCAAGCGCGACGGTGGTTCGTGGAACCAGTGGTGCGGTTCGCTGATGGTCCGCTTCGGGCAGCTTCCGGACTCCGCCGTGCGCCCCACCGCCATCGAGGCCTACCGCGCTTCGCGCATCGTCTCCACGGACGCGTCCAAGGCGCTGACCGGTGCCTTCCACTGGTGGGACATCGGCTCCGCGGGCCACGTGGGCGCGGACCTGAACGGCGGCGGCGGCACGGTGTTCATGGCCACGTACAACCTCTCCCAGTCGTGGGGAGATGCGATTGGCGTCAACAGCGTCTCCGGCTACACGTCGAAGACGGGCGCGCGCTACCTGGGCTGGTCCATGGACTACGCGGGCGGGAAGATCGCCGGCGGAGGCCAGTCTCCGGGCGGCGGCTCCAGCAGCCTGCCGCAGACGACCACCGAGTTCGACGGCATCCCGGGTGAAATCTATTACAAGCGCATCCAGACGGTGGGCAAGCGCGACTACGGCTACACGGGCCCCATCGACGGCGTCACGGGGCCGAACACGGAGAAGATCCGCGTGCGCATCACCGCGCGCGAACTGAACCGGCGCGGCGGACCTCGCACCTCCTCCGAGGACGATGGCATCCCCGGCTCCATCTACTGGACCCGCGTGCAGACGGTGGGCCGGTCCTTTGGCTACACCGGCCCCATCGACGGCCTCCCCGGCGCGAACACGTACAAGGCCGAGCACATGATCTGCGCGTACGCCGTGAACCGCGCGTTCTGATGTCGCCCGGTGCCCCACGGCGCGGTGCGTGATCCGCGCCGTGGAAAGCCTTGCCCCCTCTTCTCCCCGGTCGCCATTCGCGGCGGCCTCGGGGTAGCCTGCGGGCCTCTCCACGGAAGAGGGGGCCCATGAGAGTCGTGTCGTCCGTCCTGGAATCCGTCACCGTTCACGCCGAGGGCGCGCTGTGCACGCGCGCGTTCGTGCTCTCGCCCGAGGACGGTCACCTGCCCGGCCAGGTCCGCATCGACGGCCTGCCACTGTCCCTGCGCACGGGCTCGCTGCGCGCCCGGGTGGTGGAGGGGCCGCCGGACCTCCTCGTCCGCGACCTCAAGCCCACGTTCGACGTGCGGATGCCACCGGAGTCGGAGCTGCCCGCGGAACAGCACTCGCTCGAAGCGGCGGAGGCCATCCTGGCGGCCGTGCATGGCCGGCTGGAGCGGGTTCGCGCGGAGATCTCGGCGCTGCGCGGGCTGACGCCCACCTGGCCGGCCCCGCGCAAGGGCCATCTCCCGCGCGAGGCACCGCTGTCCTCGATGCTGTCCCTCACCGGCTTCGTGGACTCGGAGCTGGCGGAGTTGCAGGCCCAGGAGCTGGACCTGGCGCGCCAGCACCGCGACGCCACGAACGAGCTGGAGCTGCGCCGCCGCCGCGTCCAGGAGCTGTCCTCCGCGAAGAGCGTGGACCGGACCCGGCTGTTCCGCGCGGCGCTGCTGACGCTGTCCGGCCCCATCGCCGCGAACGCGGACGCGCGGCTGGTGCTGGAGTACGCGGTGGCCGGTGCGCGCTGGGTGCCCACCTACGATCTGCGCCTGCCGCGCACGCTGGAGGAAGGCACGCTGCGCATGCGCGCCGCCGTCGTCCAGCGGACCGGCGAGGACTGGAACGGTGTGCGGCTGGCGGTCTCCACCGCGAGCCTGGAGCGGCGCGCGGAGGTGCCGGAGCTGAAGTCGCTGCGCATCGGCCGCAGCCAGCCTGCCCCCGCGCGCTCGGGGTGGCGTGAACCCGCGCCGGGCCTGGAGGAGCTGTTCGCGGGCTACGACGCCCTGCACGTCGCCCGCCCGGAGCCGGTCCTTCCCAAGCCTCAGCCTCCGCCCGCGCCGATCATGAGTGAAGGCGCCTACGAGCAGGAGAAGCTCTACAAGGAGTCGGCCTCGTTCGGAGGCGCGCCAGGAGCAGCGCCCAGCATGTCCGCGCCTCCTCCGCCAGCGCCCATGGCGCCGGCACCGAAGTCCTCGGGGGCTTTTCTGGGAGCGGTTCGTCCCTCGGCGTCCCGCCGCAACGTCACCGGCGCCATCCCGGCACAGGAAATGCCCGGGGCCCGCGGCGGTGGCGGCAGCGACCGCATGCGCAGCAAGAAGCGCGCGGTCGAGGAGGACGACTTCGCTGGCGCCCCGATGGCGGACATGTCGATGGACGAAGAAGAGGGTGGCGCCGGCGATGAGCTCCGGAGCGCGGCCGGCCTGGAGCCGGCGGACCGTCTGTTCGACTACGACTCGCTGACGCTGGCCCCCGCGGCCTCCCAGGCGCAGCGCGGCCGGTTGCGTCCCCGCTCCGCGCTCGTCTCCCAGGCGATGCTGTCCATCACCTCGGTGAACGTGCAGGTGGAGGTGGTGCGCCTGGAGGCGCAGGCCTTCGTCATCGCCGAGTCCGTGAACAGCGTGGCGCCCCCCACCTGGGCCGTGCCGCCGCACGACTCCGCCCGCCACTTCGATGCGCGCTTCGACTCGGACGCCGTCGCGGACGTGCCGTCCGATGGCGCGTGGCACACCGTGCCCATGCTGACGGTGCCCCTGGAGCTCAAGGCCGAATACGTGTGCGTGCCCTCCGTGGAGCCGCGCGTCTTCCGCACGGTGCGCCTGGACAACGCCTCGCCGCATCCGCTGCTCGCGGGGCCGGTGGACGTGACGCTCGGCGACGAGTTCCTGATGACGTCGCCCATGCCCACGCTGGGGCCGGGCGAGACGCAGCGGCTGGGCCTGGGCGTGGAGGAGGCGCTCCAGGTGGCGCGCAACACCCGCTTCGACGAGGCCTCGGGCGGCATGTTCGGCAACAGCACGGTGCTCACGCACCACGTCTCCGTGGAGGTGGCCAACCACCTCTCCCGCGCCGCGAACATCGCCATCTCCGAGCGGATCAGCGCG
Source organism: Corallococcus exiguus (assembly GCF_009909105.1). Lineage (NCBI taxonomy): Bacteria > Pseudomonadati > Myxococcota > Myxococcia > Myxococcales > Myxococcaceae > Corallococcus > Corallococcus exiguus. The sequence continues at coordinate 612,934 of NZ_JAAAPK010000002.1, read as the reverse complement.
ATCCCCGAATCCCAGAAGGACATCAAGGTGGAGGAGGCGGAGGTGGCACCGCCCTGGCAGAAGGCCACGCCGCTGCCGGGTGAAGAGGCAGTGGAGGGCGAGCGGGTGTGGCGCGTGAGCGTCCCCGCTGGAGAGAAGCGTTCGATGAAGGCGTCGTGGGTCGTGAAGCTGCCCGCCAGCAAGATGCTGAACGGCGGGAACCGGAGGACGTGATGCGCACTTCCATTCTGTTGCCCCTGATCAAGGTGACGGTCCTGGAGGACCGGGCGCTCGTCGAGCGCAGCGGCACGGTGACGCTGCCGCCGGGTCCCTGCCGTCTCGTGGTGGACGGGCTGCCGGCGGTGGCGGTGGACCGCTCGCTCCAGGCGAAGCTCACCGGCGGCATGGTGACCCAGGCCAGCCTGCGCCGTTCGATGCGCGCGGTGCTGCCCGAAGCCCTGCGCGAGCACCACTCGGAGCTGGCCCGCCGAGCCTTCGAACGCGAGCAGGTGCTGGCGCGCGCCCAGGCGGAGGTGCGGCGCCTGGAGGCGAAGCACGGCCTGCTGGAGACCGCGCGCCGGGACATCCTCCGTTCCATCTCCGAGCGCACCGGAGCCGGTGAAGCGGATCCTGCGCGATGGAAGGAACAGCTCGCGACGGTCCGCCAGGAGCAGACCGCGACCGACGATCAACTGCGGCAGGCCCGCCGTGAGCTGGGTCGCCTGGAGCGGCAGCACATCCAGGAGTCCCGCGACGTGCTGTCCCGCACGGAGATGCCGGAGCCCAGGCTGGACGTGCGCGCGGAACTGGACGTGAGCCACGCCGCGGGCGGTGAAGGGACGTTGACGCTCAGCTACCTGGTGCCGTGCGCCGCGTGGCGGCCGGCCTACCGCGCGGTGTTGGGTCTCGCGGATGAGGCGTCCTCGGTGAAGTTGGAGTGCGAAGCCGTGGTCTGGCAGAACACCGGCGAGGCGTGGAAGGACGTGACCCTGGCCTTCTCCACGGCGCGGCCCACGCTGGGCGCCACGCCGCCCCGGCTCACGGAGGACTGGCTCTTCCTGCGGGAGAAGACGTCGCGCGAGAAGCAGGTGGTGGACGTCTCCATGCGCGAGGAGTCCCTCCAGGAGACGGGCGAAGCGGGAGCGACGAAGGCGGCGGACGCGCTGCCCGGCATGGACGACGGCGGCGAAGCGGTGACGCTGTCCGCGCCGCACAAGGCCACGGTGCCGTCGGACGGAGAGGCGCACCGCGTGGCGCTGTTCGCGTTCACGTCGCCGGCCACGTCGGAGCTGGTGGCCTGCCCGGAGCAGTCACCGCTGGTGCACCGCGTGGCGAAGTTCGACAACACGGGGCCGGCGGTGTTGCTCGCGGGGCCGGTGGACCTGGTGCGCAACAGCGGCTACGTGGGCCGCGCGCAGCTGAAGTTCGCGGGCCGGGGCGAGCGCGTGAAGCTGGGCTTCGGCAGCGAGGACTCGCTGCGCGTGTCGCGGCAGGTGGACGTGGGCGAGGAGGTCGCTCGCATCACGGGCCGGCGCACCCGCACGCAGAAGGTGAAGCTGTTCATCTCCAACATGGGCGCGAAGCCCACGGCGCTCGCGGTGGAGGAGCGCATGCCGGTGTCGGAGGTGGAGGCAGTGGAGGTGGCGCTGCTCAAGGACGCCGCGAAGCCCGCGCCCACGAAGGTGAGTGCCGAGGGCATCGTGCGCTTCGAGCTGAACGTGCCAGCGCGCTCCCGGCAGACGGTGGACTTCGGCTTCACGGTGGCCCGCGCAGCGAAGGTCGCGGGCCTGTAGGGAATCGCCACGCCATGCCCTTCGCGACGAAGTCCGGCCGCCGCATCCACTACGAGGTCCAGGGCCACGGCCCTCCCCTGCTGCTCCTGCACGGCCTGCTCCAGTTGGGCTCGCACTGGTCGCTCAAGGGGTACCTGCCCGCGCTGACGGATGCGTACACGGTGGTGACGTTCGACTCGCTGGGGCATGGCCAGAGCGACACGCCGCACGACCTGGAGGCCTATGCGCTGAAGCATCGCGTGGAGGACGCGCTGTCGGTGCTCGACACGCTCTCCATCGACCGGGCGCACACGTGGGGCTACTCGATGGGCGGCTGGACGGTGTGTGGCCTGGCGTCCTTCGCGCCGGAGCGGCTGGCCTCATACGTGGTGGGCGGCTGGGATCCGGTGGTGGGCCTGCCCGTGGCCTACGCGGCCATGGAGAAGCAGCTCAAGCCCGGTACCCGCGTGGACTGGTTCCAGGTGCTCCTGATGGGAGCACGACGCGCGCCGGAGCTGGCGGAGGCCATCGACGCGGGAGACCTGGACGCGCTCCGGCTGTGCATGAAGGCCTGTGAGACCTCGGCGGGCCTGGATGAGGCACTGGTGCAATCCGGCAAGCCAGGGCTGCTGTACTGCGGCGTGACGGACCCGTACCACGGCTCCATGAGGGCCGTAGCGGAGCGGGCCGGCGCGGCGTTCGCGACCATCGATCACGCCGACCATGGCGGCGCCTGGGCGAAGGCGCCCAAGGTGCTGCCGCACGTCCTGCCGTTCCTCGCCTCCGTCACACGGCCCTGATCAATTCGCGGACTGGATGGCGATGACGCGGACGTCGAAGTCCTTGCAAGCATCGTCCTTGCAGATGCCGTTGAGCCACGCTTCGCCCTGGCCGAACATCACGCCGTCGGCGTTGACGAAGAGGTCCGCGTAGCGCTGCCGGGTGATGACGTTGGCGATGGCCGGCGTGACGATGACGTCGTAGTGCCTCACGAACGCTGCGGCGTCGGGCAGCTTCACCTTCCTGCCGCCCACGTTCGCGGTGAAGGGATACGCCACCAGGGCCGCGACCGCCTTCGCATCGTGCGCGGCCACCGCCTTCTGGAACGCCGCGAAGGCCTGTTCGTACTTCGCGGGTTCTCCGAGGACGCTCTGGATGCGGGCGTTGACGTCTCCGGTTCCGGCATCCGGCGTACCGGTGACGACATTGGGAGCGACTGGTGGCGCGGTGGCTGCCGGTGTTTCAGCGCGTTGACAGGGAGCCGCTGACACAAGAACAAGGGCGGCAAGCCGCGTGGGCTTCGTCTGCATGAGTTCCCCCCGCCAGGGCAGGCTGCTCTCTCTCCTGGCAAAGACAAACTCTATAGAGCCCGATACGTCTCAGCTCACGCCTTGGACCAGCGTCCATAGCTGGCGTCTCGCGGCCGACTGCGGGACTCGCCGGAATAGTGCATCACGGACAAAGCGCGCGGCTCCATTCTCCCACTGGGCCACACGTCCCACCTGATGTGAGCGCACGACCAGTGCGTTGGCACGTTTCACCCGGCGGGACTCATACAGACGCAGTGCGTCCTCCACACTGCCCGGCGCAGCGAGACATTCCCCCAGCACCACACCGTCCTCGATGGCCTGACATCCACCCTGCCCCAGGTTCGGAGTCATGGGATGCGCGGCGTCACCCAGCAACGTCACCCGGCCCCGGCTCCAGTGTCGCACCGGTGGACGGTCGTGGATGTCCGTGCGCAGGACGCGCTCAGGCGGCGTCGCCGCGAGCAGCTTCGCGATGGGCGCGTGCCATCCGGCGAAGCGCTCCTGAAGGACGGCGAGCGTCTGTCCCGGCGCATCCTCCGCCCCCGCGAGCGCGTTCAGCGTGGCGAACCAGTACACCTCGCCATGGCCAATGGGCACGATGCCGAAGCGGGACCCAGGTCCCCACGTCTCGGTGACCTGCCCCGCCTCCACGAGGTCCGCCCCCGGGCAGACCCCGCGCCAGCTGGTGTAGCCGGAGTAACGCGTGGGCTGCGCGCCCAGCAGGCCGGTCCGCACGGCGGAGCGCAGTCCATCCGCGCCCACCAGGACGTCGCCGGTGACGGTCTCGCCCGTGGACAGCGTCACCGTGACGCGGGCGCCGTCGTCCTGGAAGCCCGTCACGCTGACACCCAGCCGCACGGCCTCCTCCGGGCCCGCGTGGGCGTGAAGGACCGCCTGGAGGCGCGCGCGGTGCACGGCCACCATGGGGATGTCCAACTCCTCCTGGAGCGAGAGCACGTCGATGGCGGTGATACGAGCGCCCGTCGAATCGAGGATGAGGGTCCGCTCGGCGCGCTCGCCCTCCGCGACCACCGCGTCACACAAGCCGATGCGGCGCAGCGCGACCGCGGCGTTCATCTGCACGATGATGCCCGCGCCCACCGGGCGCAGTGCGTCGGCGCGTTCGAACACCGTGGCGCGAAGGCCCGCGCGCTGGAGGGCACAGGCCAGCGTGAGGCCTCCAATGCCTGCTCCGGCGATGAGGACGTGGCGGGTGGATGCGGACGTCATGGCGGCCTCCGGTCATGCCGGCGCCACGGGTCAACCGAACCAGCGGCCGGCGTCAGGAGCAAAGACTCGCACGCGCTCAAGCAGCGACGCTGGCAGACGGGCCTGGAGCGTCGCGTGGACCTGCGCGGGGCTGTAAGCCTGACTGAAATGCATCAGGACCAGGGCCTCGTTCTGGAAGCGGTCCGCCATGGAGGCGATCTCCTCCAGGTGGATGTGGGCCCGCTCCTGCGCGTCGCGCACGGTGCGCTCCGCGTCGATGAACGTGCATTCGAGGATGAGCACGCGGCTGTCGAACAACGACGGCTGACGCTCCAGCACGTTGGAGAGAGTGTCGGTGCAGTAGGCCAGCTCCAGCCGCTCGACTTCATCGAACAGCGGCTCACCGGCCTGACGACGGCGGCCAATCTCCGCCGGAGGCAACTCGCGAAACTCCGGCTTGAGCTTCGCGACGCGGCGGAGGAACTGGTAGCCCAGCGACGGCACGGGATGGTGCGTGCGAAAGGCGCGGACCCACACATCCTGCTGCACCTTCACGGTGTCACCGGGGCGAAGGGGAACGGTGCGGACCTCCGACTTCATCCGGTGCAGGCGCCCCAGGGCCGCGAGCGCCTCCTGCACGGGCGCTTCAATCTCCGCCGGCAGATAGACGAACGGCGGCCCCTTGCCCACGAGCGCGCGGATGCCCAGCAGCGAGCCCAACGCGCTCGCATGGTCCGCATGCCCGTGGCTGAGGAAGATGCGGTCCGTGGTGGCGAAGGAGCGGATGGGGATGCCCGCGTCGAGCAGCACCCCCAACTCCGGCACCAGGAGCGACGTGTACACGCCGCCCACGGACACGCCGCGCACGGTATAGGGTCCCGCCTGCACCTCGGTCAGCATGCGCGGAAGCCTACGCCGATCAGTTCTTCGCGCGCTCGTACTGGTGCGGCCACAGCACATCCGCACGCAGCTCCTTCGCGGCGCGCAGCGGCCAGTACGGATCCCTCAACAGCTCGCGCGCCAGGAAGACGACGTCCGCCTGGCCCGTGGCCAGGATGTGCTCGGCCTGGAACGCGGAGCGGATCATCCCCACCGCGCCCGTGAGCAAGCCTGTCTCCTTGCGCACCTGCTCCGAAAGCTGCGTCTGGTAGCCCGGCCCCACCGGAATCTTCGCGTACGGCACCACGCCGCCGGACGAGCAATCCATCAGGTCCACGCCCTCCTTCGCCACCAGCCGCGCCAGCGCCACGGAGTCCTCCGGCGTCCAGCCGCCCTCCACCCAGTCCGTGGAGGAGATGCGCATGAAGAGCGGCAGCGACTCCGGCCACTTCGCCCGCACGGCGCGCGTCACCTCCAGCGCGAAGCGCGTCCGGTTCTCGAACGTGCCGCCGTACTTGTCCGTCCGCTTGTTCGACAGCGGCGACAGGAACTCGTGCAGCAGGTAGCCGTGCGCCGCGTGCAGCTCGATGACCTGGAACCCCGCGGCCTTCGCCCGCACCGCCGCGTCCGCGAACGCCTTCACGATGCGCTGGATGCCCGCCTCGTCCAGCGCGGTGGGCACCGGGTAGCCCTCCTCGAACGCCTCCGTCGTGGGGCCCAGCACCTGCCAGCCGCCATGCTCCGGTTCCACGCGCTTGCCCGCGTCCCAAGGACGGGGCGTGGAGGCCTTGCGGCCCGCGTGTGCCAACTGCACGCCAGACGCGGCGCCGTTCTGGTGCATGAAGCGGTTGATGCGCGCCAGCTGCTCCACGTGCGCGTCCTTCCACAGCCCCAGGTCCTGCGGCGAGATGCGGCCCTCCGGCTCCACCGCCGTGGCCTCCGTCACCACCAGCCCCGCGCCCCCCACCGCGCGGCTGCCCAGGTGCACCACGTGCCACTCGTTCGCGAAGCCGTCGTCGCTCGAGTACTGGCACATGGGCGAGACGACCACGCGGTTGCGCAGGGTGATGTCCCGCAGCTTCAACGGGGAGAACAGCTTGCTGCTCATGTCGGGTCCTTTCGAGGAAGCGAAGGGGTCTGCTCTGGCAAGCCCAGCGCCGTGCGCACCTGGGCCGTGCTCTTGCCCAGCCAGTGCCGTCGCTGGTTCTCCTGCGTCGTGAGGCTGCGCGTCTCCATGCGGTCCACGTAGAGCGTGCCGTCCAGATGATCCAGCTCGTGTTGGATGATGCGCGCGTACCAGCCGCGCGCGGACACCGACACCGGCCGCCCGTTCTCATCCAGCGCCTCCACCCGCACGCCACGCGCCCGGGCCACCAGCGCCGCGAAGCCGTTCACGCTCAGACAGCCCTCGTGGAACTCCATCGGCGTGGGGTCCTCCACCACGAGCTTCGGGTTGATCAGCACGTGGAAAGCCACCGGCGAGCGCTCCCGCAGCGCCAGGTCCGCGGGCGCCGCGCCAGCCTGGTACTCGGCGCGGTCCTCGATGACCACCAGCCGCAGGCCCACGCCCACCTGGGGTGCCGCGAGCCCCACGCCGGGCGCGTCCCTCATCGTGTCGCGCATCAACTGGATGAGCTGCCGCGTCGCTTCGCTGCCGATTTCTTCCGGGGTCAGCTCCCGCGCGCGCTGGCGCAGCACCGGTTCCCCCGCCTGGACGATCTTGAGCACCATGGTGGCCCCACCGTAACAACCGCTCTCCCGCCGCGCCGCAACGCCGTGGGGCCGGCATGGGCCCGGCCACCCGGCTCCTCACGAAGCGGGCGGCCCCTGGCGTGGAGGGGTACCACTGACGGTAGGCTGTGTCGCACCATGGCTCGCCGCAAGAAGGCCGACGAAACCACCGCGCGCGTGCGCAACCTGCTCGCCCTCGACGCCGCCGGCATCATGCGCCGGCTGGCCGCACGCAGGGAGGACATGTTCCTCCTCTTCTCCCGCCTGCGCAGCCGCGGCCCGCTGGTGGAGACGGTGGCCTCGCGCTACGCGGACGGCGCCTTCGCCCAGCTCATCCACCTGACCGAACAGGAGCAGGCGGTGGTGGACCACTTCTACGGGCGCCTGGACGAGCTGCGCTGGTACTTCACCTACACCGAGGACATGCCCGGCACCGCGCACCAGACGTTCAACACGCTGCACCGCCGCCTGGAGGAGAGCTACCGCCTCTTCGTGGACACCCTGGGGCTGCCCGTCCAACCCGACGGTGTACGCGTGGTGAACGCGGAGGCCGTGCGCCAGGAAGCCACGGCCTCGGAGGCCACGCCCGTGGCGCTCGCCCCGCTGCCGCGCCGCCGTCGCGCTCCGCCCGCCTGACGCTAGGCCGCGGAGGCCTCCGCGCGAGCGTCCGCGGCCGACATCCCGGGCGCCGCGGCCTTCACCAGCCGCTTCATGGACGCCTTGCCCACGACGACGTCCACCATCTTCCGCGCGCGCGTCCAGACGCTCTCCTGCACGTACGGGATGCCGTACTTCTCGCAGAGGGCGCGCACGTGCGGCTGCGCCTCGCGGTACTTCAGCATCGGCAGGTCCGGCCAGAGGTGGTGCTCAATCTGGTAGTTCAGCCACAGGTGCGCGAAGTCGTTGAGGTCGCCGCCCGTGCGGTAGTTCGCGCTGCCCACCACCTGCTGCACCATGCGCTCCCCCTTGTTCGCGGGCGCGGAGTCGAAGCGGTACAGGTCCTCGCCGGTGTGGTTGGGGCCCACCACGAAGAACGTGTGCAGGTTGGTGACGACGTCCGCCAGCACGGAGTTGCAGAGCACGCTGAACGCCGCCCACGGCCCCACCACCAGGAACGCCGCCGGATACAGCCCGAAGAAGACGGTCGCGTACGGCAGGTAGCAGCGCGTGAAGAGCTCCCACAGCTCCGCGCGCGTCAGCGCCCCACCCTCGCGGCGGCCCTTGCGGCGCAGCGAGCCCAGCGTCTCCGGCGCGTAGTAGCTCGCGCGCCAGGTGACGGCCAGCAGCGCCAGTTGCACGTAGCGCAGGGCCAGCGGCCGGCCGGTGTCACGCAGCGAGCCCTCCGCGTTGCGCTCCAGGAGGTCCGGATCCGCATCCTCGCCGGTGTGCGAGTGGTGCAGCACGTTGTGCTCGAAGACCCACGCCTCCGGCAGCATCCAGTCCAGCCAGTCCACGAACCGGCGGTTCCCCTTCGCGAAGCCCTTGCTGGTGCGCGACGCGGGCATGCCCGGCACGCGGTCATAGCCCCGGTGCCCCACGTGGTGCATGAGCAGCCAGCGCGTGGAGCGGCCCAGGCCCAGCGCCAACGCGGAGAGTGGATTGGGAGCAATCCACGCCGTGGCCATGCCCAGCACCGAAGCCACCTTCCCCCACCGCTCCATCTTCCGCAGGTGCGCCTTGTCCGCTTCACCCAGGTTCGCGTCCAGCTGGGCGCGCAGCGCCTTCAGCTCCGCGTAGAAGCCCTCCACGTCCACGGAGGCCAGGTCGAAGTCAGGGGTGGCGCGGGACATGCGAAGGGACTCCTCGAGAGCGGGACGGGGACCACGGCCGATGCGGGCCGCACGGTAGCCTCCGCCAGCGCTCACGCAAAGCGTCACGTCCCGCTCACCCGCTCGCCGGGCGACGGGGCAGCACCAGCTTCGCGATGAGCACCTGCAGCACGTCGCCCTTCTGGTTGCGAGTTTCGCTGCGCACCGTGGCGATGCCCCGGTCCGGCCGCGTGCGGGAAGGGATGATCTCCAGCACCTCGCTCTCGACCTGGAGGATGTCCCCCGGGCGCGTGGGCCGGGGCCAGCGGATCTCCCCGCCCGCCCCCACGATGCCGCCCTTGAAGGGCAGACCGCTCTGGACGTTGAGCTTCATGGTGAGCGCCGCCGTGTGCCAGCCGCTCGCCGCCAGCCCTTCGAACAGCGTGTCCTTCGCCGCGGCGTCGTCCAGATGGAAGCCCTGCGGGTCGAACTCCCTCGCGAAGGCGATGATCTGCGCCGCGTCCAGCGCGTGCGTGTCACTGAAGAACTTCTGCCCCACGGACAGGTCGTCCAGGAACAACTCCTGGCGCCCGCCCTCTGCCGTCGATGCCATGCCCACGTCCCTCCGGGACGGATGCCCGCCCACATTATGAGCATAATCCGTCCATGACCGGGGCGCTCGTCCGGGTGCCACTGTTCTCCAGGTCGCACGGGTGGCCGCCCCCGGGTCGCTCCGGATGCCGAACGTTGAACATCGCGCGCCCGCACCGGCGGACACGCGCCGAAACAACCAGCGCCCGCGGCCCGTGGAGTATGAGCAGTGCGTGCCTCTCTCCTGCTTTCGCCGTCACCTGTCCGTCCTCGCCTTGGCCCTGACGGGCCTGGCGGCCCCCGTCGCCCACGCCGACGAGGACACGCCCGTGTCCTCCATCGACCGCTCCCAGGTCGGAGAGGTGACGGTGGAGGGCGCGAACAAGACGACGTCCGGGACGGTGCGCTCGTTCGGCCAGGTGGGCGTGGGCGACGAGGTGGACAGCGAGGAACTGGAGAAGGTGGAGCGGCGCCTGTTGGCCACCGGCCTCTTCCAGGAGGTCCGTGTCGGCACCGAGCCGATGCCCGACGGGCGCGTGCGGCTGGTGCTGCGAGTGAAGGACAAGGCGTCGTGGGTGGTGGCCCCCACGGTGGCGCTGTCCTCCGCGAACACCGGCGGCGGGCTGCTCTACGCGGAGAACAACCTGGGCGGCCGCGCGAAGAAGTTCGCCGTCGCGGCCCAGGTGAGCACCGGCGAGAGCGGCCTGTACGTGGGCTTCCTGGATCCGATCCTCTTCGGCCTGCCGCAGCTCAAGTTCAGCCTGGAGGGACAGCTCAAGAGCGACCGCGTGGACGAGTACAGCATGGACGCCAGTGAGGACGACCCGGAGATCCTCCGGCGGACGCGCTTCAACTCCGCGTCCATCAGCTCCGAACTGGGCTTCATCCTCTTCGAGCGCGTGCGCGCGGCGGCGAAGTACCGCCTGGCCAGCATCGACGCGAAGACTCCGGATCCGCAGATGCCGGTGACGGTGCCGCCGTTCTCCACCGGCCCCGCCATGCGAGACACGTCGCTGCGCCTCATGGTGGGCCTGGACTCGCGCCAGACGCTGCACGCGGTGACGGAGGGGCTCAACCTGGAGGCCTCCTACGAGGTGTCCACCCCGGGCGTGTGGAGCGAGTTCGACTACCGCAAGTTCGGCCTCCTCTATCGCCACGGCATCCGCTTCTTCACGGAGAACAACCTGGTGCTGCGCGGGGAGCTGGTCCTGGGCAGGCACCTGCCCTTCCAACAGGAGCTGGTGATGGGCGGCAACACGCTGCGCGGCTTCCAGTACCGGCAGTTCCGCGGCGACAGCCGGCTCACCTTCACGGCCGAGTACCACTTCCCCCTCTTCAAGGTGCAGTCGCTGGCCTTCCGGGGCGTGGCCTTCTCCGACACGGGTGCCATCGCGTGGTGGGATGTGCCCGAGGACGGAAACCTGCGCGACGCCAACGGACGCGTCATCCGCAACTACCTGCGGGAGACGATCACGGGCCAGAACGCCGTCACCGTGGCCCAGGGCGTGGGCGGGGGCCTGCGGCTGTACCTCAACAACGTCGTGCTGCCCCTGTTGGGCGTGGACGTCGCCTACGCCGTCAACTCCGGCCAGGTGCGCTTCTACCTCGTGGCCGGAGTCACGCCCTCCTGATGCGGCTTGCTAGCCGGCGCGGGCAGCGTCCGCGTCCGGCTCAGGCTCCGGAGGCGGCACCACGCCGGGCCATGCCTCCGGCGGCAGGTCCAGGCTGAACGGCGGTGACTCGCCGCGCACCGTCCACCAGAGCGCCTTGTCCGCGCACAGCGCCTGCGCGATGCGGCCGGACGTCGTGCGGACGCGCTCCACGACGGCCTGGTGCTCCTCGGGCGTCTGCGCCTCCAGCATCGCGACGACGTTGTCCCAGACGCGCTGCCGCCAGACGATGAGCATCCGCATCACCGCCCGCTCCACCACGGGGCGGCTGAAGGGCACGCGCAGGAGCAGCCGCGTGGACGCGCACCGGTAGCGCTCCGCGAGCAGGTCCACGCAGTCCGGGATGCACGAGCGGAGGATCTCGTTCACGTGGAAGTAGTCATGCCGGTAGCGCGCCATCCGGCGTGCATCCGCCGGCGGCGACTGGTGGGCGATGTTGTCGTAGACGACCATTCCCAGGTCGTGGTTGATGTGGGCGCTCACGCCCAGCAGCGCGTCCTGGTACGGCTGCGTGAGACCCTGGGCCGGGTAGTGCGTCGCGAAGCGCCACGCCGCGGTGGGCAGCGGCAGGTTCTTCAGCGAGTCGCGCACCGCGATGAGCGCCTCCTCCGCGAAGCGGCCCGTCAGGTGAGACAGCCACTCGGGTTCGAGGAAGCCGCCCGCGTCATCGCGGCTCAGCAGGTGGACGACCTTCCGAGTGACGATGGCGTAGATGTCCAGGAAGATGGCGCGTGAGTCATCCCGCGCGTTCAGCCGGCCGAGGATCTTCTCCAGACCCTCCAGCGCCTCCTCCGCGTTGACCGGATTCCAGAGCACGTCATCCAACCGGATGGGCCCCTGCGCGTCCGGGGCCTTTGTCTCGTGGAGGTGAAGCGACTGGGAACGCTGCGACCGGTGAGCCGAGGGGGAAGCCGGTGAAACATTCATGAAATGACGCTCCGCGGGGTGGGGGAACGACTTCACATGAAAGCTTATCTGAACCGGTCCCTCGTGTGATGACACCCGCTCGGAAGAAATTCGATGTTTCACGAGGCCCCCCGCGTGTTGACACTCACGCGGGGGCCTTTGTCACATCGATGTCAAACTCAGGGCGTGGTGCCTTCACTCACGGTGCTGCCCGTCTTGCCCAGGACGTACCTGGCGAGCGCGAGGGCGTTGTTCTCGTCGACGAGGGACTCGTAGGTGGGCATTTGCGTGCCGGGCTTGAAGGTCTCCGGGTTGCGGATCCACTTCGCCACTTCCTCAGGAGCCTTGCCCTTGGCGCCCTGGAGCTTGGCCTCGTAGGCCTTGCCGGGGGCGTGGCAGGTCGCGCAGCCCAGGGAGCTGAACATCTTCTCCGGGTCGCTGGAGGGCTCCGCCTTGGGGCGGCCACCGGCGGGCGGCGGCACGACCTTGTCGTTGGGCTTCATGGAGCGCAGGAAGGTGTAGAGGGCGGAGAGCTCCACGGCGTCCGCGTAGCGGTACTTGGGCATGGGCGCGCGCAGGATGTAGCCCCCGGGCGTGATGCCCGTGACCATGGCGTGATTGAACTCGTCCAGCGTCCACTTGCCGATGCCGGCCGTCTCGCTGGGGGTGATGTTGGGCGACAGCAGCTTGCCCTCGCCGCCCAGCGGCACCATGTCGAACTCGAAGCCGCCGCTCAGCAGCGTCTCCGGGTGCTGCATCTTCACCGCGCTGCTCTCCAGGCCGGGCGAGTGGCAGAAGGTGCAGTCGTAGACGCTGGAGGCCAGGTAGCGGCCGTACTCCACGGAGTCCGCCGCCTTCGCGGGCACGGGCACCGGCTCCGTGCGGCCCTTGTCGTTGATGCCCATGGCGAACGCGAACGCCATCCGGCCCGGGGGCGTCAGCTCGGAGCGCGGCGGCTGCTGCTTCTCCGGCGCGAAGTCCGGGTGCCCGGAGCGCATGAAGCCGATGACCGCCGCGATGTCCTTGTCACCCATGTTGGGGAACGGGGGCATGGGGCGGAAGTGGTGGTTCTTGTCGATGCCGTTGATCACCAGGCGGGCGATCTCCTGGTCCGTCCAGGCGCCCACGCCCTTCTCCATGTCGGAGGTGATGTTCGCCGAGTAGAAGGTGCCCAGTTCGGCCGGGAAGTCGAACATCCGGCCGCCCACGGGTTTGGTGTTGCCTCCGCCCGCGTGACACTCGCCACACACCGCGCGGAACACCTGCTCGCCGCGGGCAATGCCCTCAGGAGAGCTGTCCCGCGTGATGTTGGGCAGCGCGACATAGTCGTACGTCTTGTTGATCTTGTGGGTGGCCACGCCCATGGCGGAACCCGCGCCAATCAGGACCAGGGCGACCAACGCACCAATGGCGATCAGGATCTTCTTCATCATGGGGAACGCTTCTCCGGATGAACGGGGACGACACACGGCGCTGCTGCCTGCCCCACGGGGGAGGAGTGGACAGAGCGCCGGTGTTGGGACGGGTGAGGCGGCTACTGGCCCGGCAGACAGGTGCTGGGCGGGGGAATCGAAGGCGTCGTCGAGGGCGTCTTGCTGTACATCTGGAGGCCAGCGAACGTCACGCTGCCCGGGGCCACGGGGAGATCCAGCGGCTGGAGCACCCACGGGCGCCCTTCCGGGTCGCTGGTGGTGGAGTCCACCGCTTCGTAGTGGACCACCGGCGGCGGCCCCATCGGCGGCAGCGGCAACGGCGGGTGGACGACAGCGACGACGCCCAGGGAGCTGTTCGGCGCCGGCGGCCCCGGCGGGATGAAGAAGCCGCGCGTGGACTGGAACGGCGCCAGCGGCGGCGGCAGCGCGCCTGGGGGCGCCCACTCGATGTTCAGCACGCGGCCCGCGCTGGCCACCACGGTGGTGTTCGCAGCTGGCACGCGGAAGACGGGGAAGCCCGGCCGGTACAGCCAGAACACCGTCACGCCGCCGAAGCGGGCCGGGTTGAGCAGGTCCGCCACCGTGGTGAGCGTGCCCTCGGTGGTCAGGTACTTCGCGACCGCCTCCAGGATGCCCTTGTCGCTCATCTGCAGGGCCTCCAGGCCCACGCAGGCGCTGTGCGCGGGCACCACCGGCCGCACCGTCAGCGTGGGCACGTAGTTGCCCTCCGGCACGGGAGGCAGCGGCGGCAGCGGCGGCCCCGCAGGGGCATTATTGGCCAGCGTGCCGCTCGGCACCCCTGGCAACGCCGACGACAGCACGAAGAACGGCGCGCCCCGGCGCGTGGGCACCTTGTCCAGCGTCCAGACGCCATGGGCGTCCGATGCAGCGAACACGCCGCTCTCCGCGAGCACCTGGCCCGTGGCGCTGTCCAGCAGGGTGATGGGCGCGTTCTGCACCACCGCGCGCTGCAGGAGCGGGCTGAACTCCGCGTACAGCGGCGGCAGCGGGCACTGCGCGGGCGGCGGCGCGCAGGCCGCCAGGTTGAAGAAGTAGGCCTCCGGGTCCACGGTGAAGCCGTTCAGCCGGGAGGTGAGGCCCTCCGGCTCGCGGTTCTCATACGTGGGGCGCGGCGTGAAGGTCGACGCCGTGGGGTTGTTGGAGGATTCCTGGCAGCCGGCGTTCAGCAGGGCCGCGCCGAGGAGCGTTCCGACGAAGAGAGCTCTTTGCATGGCGGGTTGCTTCCCCTACTTCGCGGGGAGGATGTGGCTGGCGGGAAGCTGATCGCCGCCGTGACAGGTCTGCGCGCAGTTGCCGAACCGGCTGGGCGTGCCGCGCTGGTTGAAGGCGATCTGGAAGAACTCGTCCCCGTGCTGGGAGATGTGGCACGAGCCGCACAGCGACAGGCTGGGACGCTCCGTGCTCTTGCGCGTCAGGTGGCACACGGTGCAGTCCGCGCGGTTCGCCGGGTACGTGGGCGAGTTCATGTGGATGCGGTGCACCATCTCCTGCGTGCGGCCCACCGTGTCCGTGTCGTAGTGGTGGCAGACCTTGCAGCTCTCGATGTGGTCCACCGACAGGCCGTGGCGCAGGTTGTCCAGCGACAGCACGCCGCGGTGGCAGAGCTGGCAGTTGCCCACGTTGCCCGGGTACGTCGTCGACTCGTCCTGGCCCACCTGGAAGAAGAAGGGGTTCAGCTTCGCGACGCGCTCGCCCATGGCTCCACGGTTGAACTTCACCAGTGCCACGTAGGTGCCCGGCTTCGCGTTCGCGGGCAGCGAGAACGTCTGGCGGGTGGGCCACTTGTAGTCGATGAGGCCCGGCGTCAGCCCCGTGAGCGTGGCGTCATCCAGCGTCGCGAACGGGAACGGCTTGGCGAAGAACTGGGGCTTGTCGCTGGGGTTGCCCAGGACCTGGAGATCCTGGAGGGGGCCCGCGATGGCCACGTTGGAGATGGAGTCGTTCTCCGTGACGGACGCGATGACGCCGGGGACGAACGTCACGAGGCCGTTGGACTGGCCGCTGATGATCTCCCGCGCGCTGGGCAACAGGTCGCGCGAGTGCAGGTGGGCGCCCGCGCTGTCGCGCAGGTCCACGTAGACGCTCACGTCCTCGCCGGGCTTGTAGAAGCTGCCCTCCTTCGGGGGCGAGAACACCAGCCGCGAGTCCAGGCCCGGGTTGCACTGCACCGGGTTGCCGGCGTCGTCGGTGCAGGTGGACGGGCGATCATCCGGGATGACGTACGTGACGGGGAAGAAGAACGGCTTGTCCGGCAGCTGGCTCCAGGTGGCCTTGAGCGCGCCGGGACCGGACAGGCGCGGCACGCGCAGCACCTTGAAGGGGTTGGTGCTGCCCACCCAGTCCACGCGCGCGATGGTGCGGGTGATGGCGCTCTGGTCCAGACCACCCGCGAAGCCCGTCACGGTGCCCGGGTCCTTGTCGCCGGGGAAGCGCGGCGGCTTCAGGTTCTCCGACCGCCAGGAGAAGCGGCTGTGGCCGGCGTAGGGCGAGGAGGCCAGCAGCTCCGAGCGCAGATACGTCTGGCTCGCGCGCGGGGTGCCCGACTCGTCCAGCACCTCCACGGTGATGGTGTCGTCCTTCACCTTCTGCCAGTTCGCGTTGCCGAACTGCACCTCGCGGGTCCAGCAGTCCTCCACCGCGCCCGCGAGGCTGTAGAAGCTCCACTCGTCCGGGCCCTGGTTGACGTTGGTCCAGTCCAGTCCCGAGAAGACGGACTGGTTTTTGATCCACGCCAGCGCGGCCGTCTGGTCGTTGGGATTGTTGTGCTGGTTGACCACGGTCTCCGACACGGAGAACTGGTTCAGGAAGTACTGGGTGTCCGACAGGATCTGCAGCGTCCCCGTGGGAGGCGACTGCGTCAGCGGGTTCTGCGCGAGCGGCGTGACGCACACGTCCGGGTAGGTCACCGGGAGGTCGTTGTGCCTCAACGGCACGCCGTTCTTCGCCACCATCTGCCCGTTGGGCAGGAAGGCGCAGCCGTTGATGTACTGGAGACTCAGCCGGATCGCGCCGGAGTTGAGGCCCTGGTACGGGTCGAACCGCTTGGCACCGCGGCCCGTGGTGGACCCCTCGTCATCAGTGACCTTGAGGAGGTTGCAGGACAGCAGGGGCACCAGCAGGGCGCACCACGCGCTCTTCAACAGGATTGAGCGATTCATGGAAGACGAGGCCGGAGGGAGTCGGGGGGAGGAAAAGGAGCAGGTGTCCTCACGCGCGGGCCCACGCGACCCACCCTTCCCGACGCCGCCAGCGCTCCGCGACGCGGAGATGGTGAGGCCTGGTAAGGGTTGGGAGGAGAACACCTCATCGGTTCAAACTGACCACATTATGAGAGTCCGCGCAATTCGTGGACTTCAGATCGCACAGAGGGAAGCACGCGCCCGCGCGCCGGATCAGAGGCTCAGGCCCGCGGACAGGAGCAGCGCGAACACCAGCCCGAGCGCGGCAGTCTTCCCCAGGTGTGGGTTGAGCGCGCTGCCGTCCTCGCGCCAGATGGCGCGGATCTGCCGCACCGCGAGCGGCAAGGCGACCAGGGTGAGGAGCCAGGCCCAGCGGTGCTCCGGCAGCACCGCCCAGGCAATCACTGGGAGCACGAACGCGCCCCCTACCGCCAGCGTGTATTCCCACTGCCCGAAGCGCTGGCCGAAGCGCACCACCAGCGTGCGCTTGCCGGCGATCACGTCCGTCTTGCGGTCGCGCAGGTTGTTCACCGCGAGGATGCCCGCGGAGAAGAGCCCCATGGACAGCCCCGCCACCAGCACGGCCGGTGTGACGTGGTGCGTGAGCACCACATAGCTGCCGCTCACCCCCAGCAGCCCGAAGATGATCAGCACCAGCACGTCCCCCAGGCCCAGGTACCCCAGGGGCACGGGGCCCGCGGAGTAGAAGACCGCGCCCGCCAGGCAGAAGGCGCCGCCCGCGAACACCGGCCAGCCCTCCGCCTGGGTCAGCAGCAGCAGCGCGAGCGAGGATCCGGTGAACGCCAGCGCTGCGGCCGTCGCCACCTCGCGCGCCGTGAGCCAGCCCTTCTGCGTGACGCGCGCGGGCCCCAGGCGCGCCTCGGTGTCCGCGCCCCGTTCGAAGTCCGCGTAGTCGTTCACCAGGTTGCTGACGATCTGCATGAGCACGAAGCCCACCAGGAACGTCAGCGCCGGCGCGAGCCGCCAGTGGCCCTCCGCGTTCGCGAACGCCCAGCCCAGCAGCGTGGGGGCGACGGAGGCGGTCAGCGTCTTGGGCCGCAGCGCGAGCCACCAGACGCGGGCCAGAGGGGGTCTTGATTCAAGCGCGACACTCGACGACGGGAGACTCGGAGTGGCCATGGATGTCCGGGGGAGGGCAGCAGGCGCACGGTAAAGCTACAGGCCCGCCGACCGCAAGAGGAGCCAATGCTTCACATCGGTTTTCCTCATGTATCACCTGTCTACACTCCGGCGGGCGGCTGCGTGACACAAAGCCAGACGCCAGTCCCCTCTCGGGCAAATTCCGGAACAATCAGAAATACAGGCCATCCGTGGCCACCGGGTGATAGAAGGCGGCCATGAACTCGACCTCCTTCCCTTCCTCCCCTTCCCTCTCGCGCCGGAGCGCCGTGACGCTGCTGGGCGCGTTCGTGCTCGCGCTCGCCGGGTGTCATCCGGTGCTCTCCATCGAGGACGCGCGCTCGCGCTCCAACGGTTCGGAGGTGGTGGTGGAGGGCGCGGTGACCGTGGCGCCCGGCACGTTCTCCTCCGCCCTGGGCGATGAGGGCTTCGCCATCCAGGACGACACCGGCGGCATCTACGTCAAGCTGGAGGAGAAGCTGTCCTTCGGGCTGGGGGCCCGCGTGCGCGTCTCCGGCACGCTGGACGAGCAGAACATGCTGCGCATCCTCAAGAGCGTGCCCGAGGACGTGGACCTGAAGTCGGGCACGGAGCAGGTGTCGCCCAAGGAAGTGACCACCGGCGGCGTGAACGAGTCCGTGGAGGGCCAGCTCATCCGCGCGAGCGGTGCCATCACCCAGGCGTTCCAGGACGACTCGCCCTACGGCTACAAGCTCTACATCGACGACGGCACCGGCGAGGTGCAGGTGTTCGTCCACGTCTCCGCCGGCTTCGACAAGGCTTCGCTCCAGGCCCTCACCGTGGGACAGCGCATCGCCGTGGTGGGGCTGGCCGCGCAGTATGAGACGACCTACGAGGTGGCGCCCCGCATGCCGGGCGACCTCTCGGTGCAGAGCGCCGCGCCCTGACAGCAGCCAGGCGCCCCTGGGTATGTAGCACCCCAGACGCCAGACGCAGGGTCGATGGGCCGTTGGCTTTCGTGCAGGGCTCCAGATGTGTGCCTGGGGGCGGATGCACGAAAGCCAACGTGCGCCTGACAAGGGGACAGGCGGGCAGGTTCCAAGCGTACGCGCAGTGCCAATCCATCCGAGTCCCTGGCGGACGAACGAGGGCTGGCATGGACGGACTTCGAGGAACAGCAGCGGTCTTGCTTGCGTGCGCGGGCCTGTGGGCCCCGGGCACCGCGTGGGCACAGGCGCCCGACGAGGACGACTCCGGCGACGTGATGTCGGAGGAGAAGCTGGAGGCCCTGCTCGACACGCCGACGGCGCAGCCCTCGCAGGACGAGGTGACGGCGGAGGCCTTCGGGCCGGAGCGGCTTTCGACCTACTTCGCGGAAGGCCTGCTGGCGAAGGCGAAGGCGGAGTTCGACCGCGGCCGGTACAAGTCCGCGCGGGCGCTGCTCGCGACGGAGTCTCCCCCTTCCCTCCCCGGCCGCTTCCTCCAGGCGCAGAGCGCGTTCCTCGCACGGGACTTCGCCACCGCCGCCGCGGAGTTCACCGCGCTCGCGGAGGACTACGTCCCGCTGCGCGACCACTGCCTGATGAAGGCCGCGCAGTCGCATGAACGGCTGCGCAAGCCGCTGCGCGCGGCGGAGCAGTATGGCCTGGTGAGCCCGGGCTCCCCGCTCTACCCGGAGGCCCGCTTCACCATGGCGCGCGTGCTCAAGCGCCAGCTGAAGATCCCCGAGGCGCTGGCCGCGCTCCAGGAGTTCATCGACAGCCGGCAGGCTCGCGGGCCGGACGCGCTGCGGATGAAGGCGCTGCTCGCGTACTGCGACCTGGCACGCGCGGCGGGGCAGTACAACGCCGAGCACCGCGCGCTGCTGGAGGTCTGGGCCACCGCGCCCCTGTCGCCGGAGGCGGATCGCGCGAAGGCCCTGCTGCGCGACCTGCCCCTGCCCATGAAGTGGCGCGTGCGCCGCGCGGAGGCGCTGGTGGAGCTGCACCAGAACGTCCCGGCCATGAACATGCTGGC
Source organism: Corallococcus exiguus (assembly GCF_009909105.1). Lineage (NCBI taxonomy): Bacteria > Pseudomonadati > Myxococcota > Myxococcia > Myxococcales > Myxococcaceae > Corallococcus > Corallococcus exiguus. The sequence continues at coordinate 593,389 of NZ_JAAAPK010000002.1, read as the reverse complement.
CCGCTCGGGGCCTCGCACGGAGCTCCCGGACGAGCTGGCCTGCCGCGCCCAGCTCACCCTGGGCCGCGCCCTGCGCAAGGAGCGTCAGCACCGCCGCGCCATCCAGGTGCTGGAGCCGGTGGCGCGCGAGTGCCAGTCGCCGGAGCAGCGGCCGCAGGCGCTCTACCTGCTCGCCTATTCGCAGTCCGTGGTGCAGCCCGAAGCGGCGGTGGACACGTACGCCACGCTGGCGCGGGACTACCCGGAGCACGGCTACGCGGACGACGCGCTGTTCTTCGAGGCCTGGACGCAGCAGCGCCTGGGCCGCGCGGACGAGGCGCTGGAGAACTACGAGGCGCTCGCGAAGCGCTACCCCGCCGGCAACTTCGCCGCCGAGGCCCTCTTCCGCGCCTTCTGGCTGCACCAGCGCAAGGGCGAGACGCAGCAGGGCCTGGCGTCCCTGATGTCGGTGGAGCAGCTGCCGGAGGCCGCGCGCACCGACGACGCCCTCTGGCGCGCGCGCTACTGGCAGGCGCGAGTCCAGGAGAACTCTGGCGCGCTGGACCCGGCGCTCGCGCGCTACGAGCTCATCGCCACCGAGCGGCCCACGGCCTGGTACGGGCTGCTGTCCCGCACGCGGCTGGCGCAGCACGCACCGGAGCGGCTGGCGCGGTTGACGGAAACCGCCGCGCAACCGGCCGTGGCGAAGACCTTGAACACCGCCGCGCCGGCCAACGACGAGGTCTGGCCCCTGCCCCCGGGCCCGCTCCAGAAGGATGCGCGCTTCGCGGCGGGCGTGGAGCTCTTGCGCCTGGGACAGCCGGGCGTGGTGGAGGAGCTGCTCGCGGTGGACACGCGCGGCCTGGCGGAAGCGCCCGCGCGGCTGCTCTACCAGACCATGCGCCGCACCGGCCGGGGCCGGGCCACGCGGCAGGTGGCTCGCGTGACGCTGCGCCAGGAGGCCGCCGGGCCGCTCAGCGCCGCGTCCCGTCCGGTGTGGGAGGCGACATGGCCGCTCGCGTTCCGGCCGCTCATCCAGAGCTATTCGAAGGCCGCTCGCGTGGACCCCGACCTCCTACAGGGCCTCATCCGCGAGGAGAGCCGGTTCAACCCGCGCGCGCGTTCGTCCACCGGCGCACTGGGGCTCGCGCAGCTCATGCCCACGACGGCGCAGGCGGTGGCGGACTCGCTCAAGCTGACGTCGTTCGAGATGTCGTCGCTGCTCCAGCCCGCGCCGAACATCCGGCTGGGGGCGGCGTACCTGGGCTCGCTGCTCAAGCACTTCGACGGCAACCCCGCCTACGCGGTGGCCGCCTACAACGCGGGCCCCAATGCGGTGGAGCGCTGGCGCAAGGCCCTGCCCCAGGCGGAGCTGGACGAGTGGGTGGAGCACATCGCCTTCGACGAGACCCGCGACTACGTGAAGCGCGTGCTCAGCAGCTACAGCGCCTACAAGCTGCTCTACGCCAACGAAGTCCCCGCCTCCTTCGCGCCGGCCCGCAAGGCCCCGCTGGAGGCCGGGCGCACGCCCACGATGAGCCCTGCGTCGGGCGTGGGAGGCAGCGGCCGGAACATGGCGACGCCCACGTCCTCCGTCTCCGGAAGACGCTAGGCGGTACGCCGGACGGGGCCGTGTTCCCGTCCGGCGCTGGGACCGCGGGTTCGCGCTACTTCAGGCCCGTGGGCTGGGTGATGGACTCGGAGCGGATGGTGTACTCGCCAGCGATGGCGTTCGTGTCGATGCCCGTGAAGTGACGGTACGGGTACGCGCCATCCGCGACGGTCTCGATGAACTCCACCGAGTCACCGGTGACGGACTTGCCGTTGATGTCCACGGTGAAGGTGTTCTTCTCCGAGTCCAGGCGCCACACGCACGCGCCCACGTTCGTCTCCGCGGAGCCGGTGGACAGCCCGTCGATGTCGAAGTCGTTCAGGAAGTGGTGGTTCATCTCCGCCCAGCGGAGGAAGTCCCGCCAGTTGGTGAAGGTGATCATCAGCCCGGCCGGCTGGGGGCTGGAGCCCTGGAGCACGCCGCCCCGGTAGATGTTCATCCGGTACGCGGAGCCGCCCGGCGAGCCCGTGAACGTGGGCAGGATGTTGACCGTGTTCGCCTCGCGGCCCGGCGTCACCTTCAGCGTGCTGACGACCTGATCGCCATCGCGCGCGGACAGCTGGTAGCCACCCTGCGCCCCCAGACGCGTCGCCACGCGCTGCTCCCACTTCACGGCCTGCGTGAAGCTGCTGGAGACGCCGTCCTTCTGGGTCGTGAGGTTGGACACCGCCAGCCCGTCAGCGACGGCATCCACCTTCGCGCGGCCCAGCGCGCAGCTGGTGATGCCTTCGAACTTCTTCACGCACTGGGACGCCGCGGCTTCCTGCGCGTTCAGGGAACCGGAGGCCTGGCCGTCATCGGCACCGCCCGCGCAACCCGTGATGCTCAGCAGCATGGAAGCCAGCAGGGAACCCGTGATCTTCAGATGCATCCGTTACCTCATGGTGTGGGGTGTACTGCCCGCTGCCCCACTGCACCCCTCGCGCCAACACCTGGAGCCCGTCTGTTTCACTCGTGTCATTCATTGATTGAGAAAACGGAGTAGCGGCGGATGTCACATGAAACACGCGATTTGTAGCAGGTCCGGTCTCACCCGGAGCGTCAGGACCCCTTACTCGCGGGCGGGATCCTGAAACGGGGATTCAAGGGATGAGCCGGACGCGGACGGAACTTTGCCGTGGCGCACAACTCCCCAGGGGGTTCGGCGGATAATCTGGGGAGCGCGGTTCCTCCCCCGGACTCCCCACCATGGCCTCGAAGATCAACGACAGCTCGCGTCCCCTCACCTCCGTCTCGCGGCTGTCCTCGCAGGACGCCCGGACGACGGATGCGAAGTCCCGGAACCGCCCTCTCGCGTTCAAGGACGGCTTCGAGTCCTCCGGCAGCACGCGCCCCGCGCCCGGCCAGCTGCCGCGGCTGCCCGCGCCGCCTCCGATCCTGGGGCTGCCCGCGCCCACCACCCCGACGCCCGCTCCGACGACGCCGGTGCCTCCGGAGGCGCCCACCGAGCCGCCCGTTTCGGTCGACTCGGATCCGATGACGCACATCGAGTACCTGGCCTCGGACGCGCTGCAGGGACGTGACAGCCCCTCCGCGGGCCTGGATGCCGCTTCCGTCTACGTGCAGGCCCACGCGGAGAAGTACGGGCTCGTGGGGCCCAACATCAACAACCCGGAGAACCCCTTCCAGCAGAAGTTCAACGTCTACTCGTGGCTGGGCGCGGACAAGGCGGGCGAGGCGGCGGGCGCGGCGCACGCAGGGCATGCCGAGCACAAGCAGTTCGGCCACACGATGTTCCAGGAGGGCTTCTACCTGGACGAGAAGATGCCCAAGGACACGCTGAAGAAGCTCAACCAGCAGTACGAGCAGACGATGAAGGCGGCGGGCCAGTCGGTGGTGCCGGCGCGCGCGGGCAAGCAGCGCAGCGTGGAGGAGCTCAAGCAGGTGGCCGCCGCCACGGGCCAGGCGGTGAACACCATGGCCATGCTGCCCGGCACCGGCCCCCACAAGGACGAGGTCATCGTGGTGATGGCCCACCTGGACCACGTGGGCGTGGACCGCAAGGGCAACCCGTACAACGGCGCGGACGACAACGCGTCCGGCAGCGCGGTGCTGATGGCGGCGGTGCCGGAGCTGGCGGAGGCCGCGAAGAACGGCAAGCTGGACCGCTCCGTGCTCTTCATCTGGACGGGCGCGGAGGAGAAGGGCCTGGTGGGCTCGCAGTACTTCGTGGACCACCCCATCCCCGGCCTGGAGCTGAAGAACATCGCCGGCGTCATCAACACGGACATGGTGGGCCGTTGGGATGATCAGCGCCTGTCCGTGGTGGACACCAACACCAAGGGCCAGCCCAACTACTTCCGTGACGTGGTGGACCAGGCGAACCAGCAGCTGGCGGATCCGTTCGACCGCATCAACCGCGACATCAACGTCTACCGCGACCGGCAGGACGGCGCGTCCTTCGGGCGCAAGGGCGAGGACGTGCTCTTCCTCTTCGAGGGCCTGTCCAACCCCGAGGGCGGCGGCGACCTCATCCCGGAGTACCACCGGCAGGATGACGACATCGACAAGATCATCGAGGACAACGGCGGCAACAAGCCCCGCCGCGTGAAGGACCTGCTCCTCAACGTCATCAACATCGCGGCGAACCGCACGACGGAGCCGCAGCAGCAGCCGAAGTAGCTGACCGCGGCACCCTCCGCCGGAAGGAGCACTTCCGGCGGGAGCATCCAGCGGGGACAGCGGGACCGCTAGGCGGCCAGCTTCTCCCCGCTGCCTTCCACGGGCCTGCCGGAGAGCGCGGCGACCTCGTGCTCGCTCAGCACGAGCTTCTCTTCAGAGCCGCTCCAGACGAACGGGATGCCCGGCTGGCGGTACAGGTTCGCGGGGATCTCCTGCGCCAGCTGCGCGTGCAGCTCCGGCAGCTTGGACCAGTGCAGACCGTGCCGCGTGTGATGCGCGGTGTGGTAGCCCAGGTTGCCCGTCATCAGGTTGTAGCCCTTGTGGAGGATGTTGTACGAGGCCTCCGAGTGGTTGGCCGTCTCCAGGCCCACGTGGTGGAAGTACGTGGCCCAGGTCGTCACGTAGAGCGACGCCATCATGGGCAAGAGGAACACGAAGAGCGCGTTGTAGGGGTTCACCCAGAACAGGCCCGCCAGCAGCACCACCTGGAGCGCGGCCATCCACACGAACACGCGCAGCGCCTTGGGGTGATGCTTCTTCCCCACGTGGAACGCGCGCGAGTACGCGGTCAGCGCCGTGCTCAGCGAGTACTCCACCTCCCCCATCGTCGAGCCGTCATCCCGCTTCCAGCGCGACTCGTCCTGCGTCTGGTCCAGGTAGTTCTTGTGGTGGCCCAGCACGTGGTGGAGGAACCACGCCTGCGACGTCACGCCCGTCTGGAAGCCGAAGACGATCTCCAACAGGCGGTTGGGCAGCGCGTGCTTGAAGAAGGACAGGTGCTGGTGGTGGTGGTTCCACGAGCAGATCCATCCCTTGGGGATGATGCCCAGCCCGAACCACAGCACCGGGATCCACCAACTCTGAGCCGTGAGGAACACCGTCACGTCGAGCGCGAACACGCCAAGGAACATCAGGACCGGGATGCGATCTTCAGGGTGCCGGAACAGGGTCATGGGCTTCCGAGACAAGTGGGCCGGGGAAAAAATGCCGCTTTTCCAACTGTAGGCTGCATTCCCCACCCCGAACAGCCCGCCCTTGTCCGCCTGTACGTTCCACACTGGCGGTAAACCACGTAGTCACGTTGTACTTGTATTTCCACATTTCCAAGAATCACAGTCCTGCTTTGTGATAAACGCCGACCCAGCCCTTTTGGACCACCCTGGAGGCGGCAATGCGGAACCAGACCATCGAGGCGGCACTGGCGAAGAATCCCCACCGTGAGCAGCTGATCAAGCACCGGTTCTTCGAAGTGGTGGATGAGAAGGCCTTCAGCCGCGATCAGGCGGAGCTGGTGCTGGGTCAGTGGTGGCACCCCCTGCACTATTTCCCCACCTTCCTGGGCAAGCTGATCGCCGTCTGCCCGCAGATGGAGATGAAGACGGCAGTGACGCACATCCTCAACCAGGAGGTGGGCGAGGGAGACCCGGCGCGCGCCCACGAGCGCTTCTTCATCCAGACGATGACGGACGCGGGCTTCACCCAGGCGGGCGTGTCCGAGGCGGACATGACGCCCGCGACGCGCCGGCTCATCGACGGTTACCAGCGCTCCACGGACAGCCACCTCACCGGCCTGGGCTTCCTCTACGGCACGGAGGTGGCGGACCTCACCATGGTGGCCAAGCTGGGCAAGCTGGTGCGCCGCACCACGGGCCTCAAGTCCCTGCCCTGGGTGGACATCCACGTGAAGCAGGAGCCGGACCACGTGGAGACGGCCGGCCACACGATGGGGCTCGCGTACACGGACGAGGAGCTGGCCACCATCACCCGCGGTGCCGAGGAGATGTGGCAACTGTGGGTGGGATTCTTCGAGGAGCTGCGCAACCGCGTCGTCTGAGCGGCGGCCTGCGTCAAGCGCAACCCCTTGGAATCCGTGCGTTTTCGCACGGAACACTGGCGAATCTCTCCAGGTAGGGTAGTCACTCCCGCGTCACGGGAGTGTCACCCCCTAGAGGCGCCACCACCCTCCCGCGGCTGACAGCTCCTGTCCCTCCAGGCGCCGAGGGAGATCCCCATGCTCGAAAAGCTGATGCCGAAGTCGGACGAGTTCTTCGACGACTTCGACGCGCAATGCGCCAGAACTGTCGAGGGAGCAAAGCTCCTACACGAGCTCCTGAGCGACTTCCGGGACGTGCCCACGCGCGTCCAGGCCCTCAAGGACGTGGAGCACAAGGGCGACGAGGTCACCCACACGGCCTTCAACCGCCTCCACCAGCAGTTCATCACCCCGTTCGACCGGGGGCAGATCCACACGCTGCTGTCGCGCATCGACGACGTGCTGGACCTGACCAACGCGGCGGCGGCGCGCCTGCTGTACTACGAGATCGAATCCACCCGGGCGGACGCCACGGAGCTGGCGCGGCTGCTGGTGCTCTCCACGCTGAAGGTGCAGGAGGTCGTCGCGGCGCTGCGGCTCATCAAGAAGCCGGAGCAGATCCTCGCGGGCTGCAAGGAGATCAAGCACCTGGAGTCCCAGGCGGACGAGGCGCTGCGCGCGGGCATGGGCCGGCTGTTCAAGAGCGGCGTGGATACCCTGACCATCATCAAGTGGAAGGAGATCTACGACCTCATCGAGACGGCCACGGACAAGTGCCAGGGCGTGGCCAACGTCATCGAGGGCGTCGTGCTGGAGCACAGCTGAGATGCTGCTCGCAGCGGTCGTCGCCATCGTCATCGTCGCGCTCATCTTCGACTTCATCAACGGCTTCCACGACGCGGCGAACTCCATCGCCACCGTGGTGTCCACGCGCGTGCTGTCGCCGAACCTGGCTGTCGCCTGGGCCGCGTTCTTCAACTTCATCGCGGCCTTCGCGGGCGGCGTGCACGTGGCCAACACCATGGGCAAGGGCATCATCAACTTCGAGATGCTCCGCGCCGCCGGCCCCACCGCGGTGCTGATGGTCATCTTCTCGTCGCTGATGGGCGCCATCGTCTGGAACCTGCTCACCTGGTGGTGGGGGCTGCCCTCGTCGTCGTCGCACGCGCTGGCGGGCGGGATGATTGGCGCCACCCTGCCCGTGCTGGGCTTCGAGGGCCTGGTGGGCAGCGGCATCGCGCGCATCGCGGCCTTCATCGTGCTGTCGCCGCTCATCGGCATGACGCTGGGCATCGGGATGATGCTGGCCAGCACCTGGGCGGTGCACCGTCAGACGCCGCTGCGCGTGGACACCTGGTTCCGCCGGCTGCAGCTGGTGTCGTCCGCCATCTTCTCCTTCAGCCACGGCACCAACGACGCGCAGAAGGTCATGGGCATCATCGCGGTGGTGCTCTTCGGCACCATCTGGCGCGACCGCCCGTTCCACATCGACTGGTGGATGATCATCTCCTGCCACGCCGCCATCGCGATGGGCACGTTCTTCGGCGGCTGGCGCATCATCCGCACCATGGGCCACAGCCTCACGAAGCTGGCGCCCATTGGCGGCTTCAGCGCGGAGACGGGCGGCGGCGTCACCATCATCGCGCTGGCGGAGCTGGGCATCCCCGTCTCCACCACGCACACCATCACCGGCGCCATCGTCGGCGTGGGTTCCACGCGCGGCTGGCGGGCCGTGAAGTGGGGCACCGCCGGCCGCATCATCTGGGCGTGGGTGTTCACCATCCCCGCGGCCGCGCTGGTGTCCGTCATCGTCTACGGAATCACGCTGGCCGTGGTTCGGATGGTGGGCTGAAGAAAGCCCGGGCGCGGGGGAGCAGTCCCCCGCGCCACCTGCTGCTGCCCTGCCCTACTGCACGACCCGGACGTTGAGGGACGACGACGGTCCACCCACGGCCGGCGGCACCCAGGGCACCACCTTCTTGTTCTGCCACTGGACCAGCTTCAGCGACGGGTCCTCGAGCGGCACATCGAAGGTGTAGGAGATGCGCGTGGGTCCCTCCGCGTCCGCCTCCTCGATGCGCACCATCATGCCCTTCATGTCGAACTCGTCGCCCTTGTGCACCGGGTGGCGCGCGGCGCGGTGGATGCGCTCCTCCACGGAGTCCAGGAAGTGGCCGCCCTTGGTGAGCTCCAGCTCCACCGAGTTGGGGCCGGTGCGCGTCACCTTCTGCTCATAGAGCGAATAGGACAGCACCCACCAGGCCTTCGGCAGCGGATTGCCCGAGGACCACCAGCGCACGGAGCCGTAGATGCCGATGATGCCGTTGGGGGCGTTGAGCACCACCACGCGCTGATTGGAGAGCTTCGTCTGGTCAAACGCCTCCTCGTAGCGCGCCTGCACGCGGCCCATGAGCGCGTCCGCCTGGGAGTACTGCTCCATGGTCTGCCACCAGAGGTACGGCGAGCCCACGACGTGGATGAGCGCCATCAGCGCCGCGCCGGCCAGCACCGCGCCCGCGCGGAACGTCTTCGCCCGCCCCTTCCACGCGTGGCGCAGCACCACGGCCAGGCCCACCGCCATGCCCAGGCTGGGCACGATGAGCGTGCGCGAGCCGGCGAAGGCGGAGTTGGACATCCACGTGGCCACGAACGCGCCCGTCAGCATCCAGCCCACCGTGCGGCGCTCCGCGGACTCCAGCCGGGGCCACACGCCCCACACCAGCAGCGCGAACAGCGTGAAACCCACCGCGCCCAGGAGGGTGAAGAGGGGCACCAGGGACTGGTCGAAGATGAAGTCCGGAGGCGCGTTCAGCGTCAGGCCCGCGATGGCGGCCGGGACGCGCCCGAGCATCGCCTGGAACCACGCCACGGGCGTGCCCAGGGCGTCCAGGTACATGTCCGAGCCGCCCGCGCCGTAGCCCATGGCCCGGTACGCCGCGAAGTAGATGGCCATCAGCACGCCGAAGGGGATGAGCCCCTTGAGCTTGTCCTTCGCCTGCCCCGGGCCGGAGAAGGCCTCGTAGGCCAGCACGTACGGGCTGAGGATGACCATCGTCTCGCCGCACAGGAGCGCCAGCGCGAAGGACACCAGCGCGCCCACCAGGGTGCTCGTGCGCTTCTCCTCCCGCCACTTCACGTGGAGGAAGATGCCGAGGACGCCGAAGAGCAGCGACATCACCACGCTGCGGTAGGACAGCCAGCCCAGCACCGCCGCGTGCGAGCCCCAGATGGCGAAGAGGAACATCGCCACGCCCGCCACCGCCGTGGGCAGCACGCGCTTGAGCAGCACGCCCGCCAGCACCACCAGGCCCACGTACCAGAGCAACGAGTGGAACTGGTAGGCCACCGCCACGCGGTTGTAGAGCACGTGGTCCAGTCCGTAGAGCAGGCTGCCCAGGGGCCGGAAGAACGCGACGCGCACGGTGGGCTCCACCCACCACGGGAAGACGCCCACCTGCGCCAGGTGCAGCGTGTGCTCCGGGATGCCCGTGGCCGTGCGGTACACGTCCAGGGGCGTGTTCCCCAGCGGCGCGGGCGGCGGAATGTTGTCCCAGACGCCCAGCCAGATGAAGTCATCCGGCATGAATCCCGAGCGCAACGCGAGCGAGCCCAGCGCCACCGCGAACACGATGGAAATCCAGAAGTAGCGCTTAAACGGCCAACCCGGGGCGGCTGGCGAAGGAGAAGTATCCATGTTTCAAAGATCTATCAGCACGGCCCCCACACGAGATAGGTCCTCCTGGGTCGTCCGCTGCCACCGGAAACACGCGGAGTGCGGCGCGTGCGATGGAGATCCTTTGCCACCGCCCGGACTCCGGGTGATCCTCCGCCGACGAAGGGGGACGCGGTCCGGCAGGTGAAAACACGAATGCGAGCGCGCCTCGTTTCGTCCGCGCCGCCGCCGGGCCCGCACGCATGCGCATCGCCATCATCGCCACGTACACCCATCCGACCCGGCTGCGAATCAAGGAACCCTCCATCATGCAGTCCTCCGTGCCGGAGCTCATCGCGGGCCTGTGCCCGGAGCACGCGGAGGTGGAGATCTTCAACGAGAAGGAGGCGGAGCTGCCGTTGGACCGGCACTGGGACCTCGTCTTCTTCTCGTACCTGCACTCGTACTACGAGCACACCAAGGTCCTCTCCACCCTCTTCCGTCAGCGCGGCATGACGACGGTGGCGGGAGGCCGGCACGCGGGCCACTTCCCCGACGACGCGGCCAAGTACTTCGACGCGGTCATCACCGGGGAGCCGGAGTCCAACGTGCCCGCGCTCATCGCGGACTTCGAGAAGGGCGAGCTGAAGCCCCGCTACAGCCTGCCGTCGCAGGGCGCCGCCGCCATCCGGCCGTACCGCTACGAGCTCATCGACTTCACGCACAACAAGGTGCGCCTGCCGGGCATCGAGGCGTCGCGCGGATGCCCCTTCACGTGCAACTTCTGCGTGCTCACCGGCCACGAGCGCTATCGCTTCCGGCCCATCCCGGAGGTCATCGACGAAATCCAGACGCGCATGCGCTGGAACCCGAACTTCCTGGGGCTGATGGGGGACGCGTTCGTCTTCCTGGACAACAACCTGGGCGGCTCGCCCAAGTACCTGCGCGCGCTGTGTGAAGCGCTCATCCCCCTGAAGAAGACGTGGGGCTGCGCGCTCACCTTCAACGTGCTCAAGGACGACTCGCTGGTGAAGCTGATGGCGAAGGCGGGCTGCCGCTACGTCTACACCGGCCTGGAGTCGCTCAACCCGGAGTCGCTCAAGGCAATGAACAAGGGCCAGAACAAGCTGTCGGAGGTGGACGCCGTCATCCGCCGCGTCTTCTCCGCCGGCATCCTGCTGTCCTTCGGGCTCATCGTCGGCTCGGACGGAGACACCAACGAGTACCTGCACCGGCTGCCGGACTACCTGGCGGACCTGAAGTACTTCTCCGTCACGTTCCTGGGCATCGTGTGCCCGTATCCGGAGACGCCCTTCTTCCGCGAGCTCAAGGCCGAGGACCGGCTGCTGCCCGGCACCACCAGCCGCGACTACGACGGCTACACGCTGTGCCACCGGCCCAAGCAGATGCACGCGTCGGAGGTGGTGGAGCACTTCCAGCGGCTGTGCCACACGCTGGGCAGCCTGCCCAACATCGCGCGGCACTACGCGTCCAAGCTGATGATGAGCGACCTGCCCCGCTACAAGCAGACCATCCTCTTCTCCGGGCCGGAGATCGTCAGCATCCGCAACCCGGTGAAGAACAAGGAGCGCCGCTACATCGCGGGGCTGGACGCCATCGAGGCGTGGGACGCGGAGCGGATGCCCGCGCTGGGCCTCACGCCGCAGGTCCTGACCTGAGCCGGGACGGCAGGCGCACGTCCCACGCCAGCCCCAGGGCCTGGAGCGCTCGGATGAAGAGCCAACCCGGGTCCCACTGCCACCACACCCAACCGTGCCGCGCGGACGCGGGGAAGGCGTGGTGGTTGTTGTGCCAGCCCTCGCCCAGCGCGAGCACGCTCACCCACCACACGTTGCGGCTGTGGTCGCGCGTGTCGTGGACGCGCTCGCCGAACGCCGCGTGGCACACGGAGTTCACCGCGTAGGTGCTCTGCATCCAGCACACCACGGGCAGGAAGAAGTACGCGGGCACCGTGCGCCAGCCGAACGTCAGCCCCACGAAGAGCACCCCCAGCACCTGCGGCGCGATGCGGTAGCGCAAGAGCCAGTGGTAGTAGCCGTCGTCCGCCATGTCGCGGCACCAGGTGCGCCAGCCGTCCTCCTCCGTGGAGGACTCGTTGAGGATCCACCCCATGTGCGCGTACCAGAAGCCGCGCAGCGGTGAGTGCACGTCCCCGTCCACGTCCGCCTTCGCGTGATGCAGCCGGTGGTTCGCGGCCCACAGGAGCGGACTGCCCTGCGCGGTGAGCATGGCCACCGACACCAGCGCGTACTCCACCCAGCGGGGGCACGCGAAGGCGCGGTGGCACAGGAGCCGGTGCAGCCCCACCGTCGTGCCCAGGCCAATGGACACGTACACGGCCAGCGCCACCGGCAGCGCGTACGGCGGCCAGGGCAGGAAGAACGCCAGCGCGGCCAGCCCGTGGACCACGAGCATGTAGATGACGATGACGGGACTGAGCTGGAAGCGAAGCGGCGCGGTGATCATGGCCCGGTGCGTGAGGTCGAAGGAGAAGCACGCAGTCTAGGGGCCCCGCCTGACGGGACAAGGAATGCGTCAGGCGCGTCACATCACGCGAGCGTCACGGGACCTTGAGGCCTGGGGAGCAACAAGCGCCTCCACCGGCGGGGCCTGGAGGGTGGCCCTGGAAGCGGTCCATGCGGCGCAGCTCCGCGCGGGCCTCCACCTCCGTGAAGATGGCGCGCGCTCGGGCGAGGAACTCCTCGCGCCGGTTCGGCAGCGCCACCGCCGCGTCGAAGTAGGCCACGCCCGTCTCCCAGCGGTTGGGGCTCTTCTCCAGGACGGCGATGGCCTCCAGGAACACGGGCTCCGCGGCCTTGGGTCCCTTGCGCAGGGCCAGCGAGCGCGCTGTCACGCGCAGCGCCGGACCCTTCAGGTACGGATAGAGCCTCGCGATGACGCGCGCCTTGAGGCAGGACAGCCGCACGACCTTCAGCAGCTTCTTGCGCGGCACCACCGTGGCGCCCTCCTCCAGCGCGAAGAGGGCCGCCTCCGCCGCGTCCACCAGCCCCACCTGGAGGAAGGGCACCAGCACCTGATAGCTCCAGATGCTCTCGAAGCAGCGCACCGCGACGAGCGCCGCCTCCTCCACCTGGTGCTCGCGCACCGTGACGTTGGCCAGGTGGTTCAAGCTGGCGCACTGGTTGGCCAGGTCCGCCACCTCTTCGCTGATGCGCAGGCCCTGCTCCAGCTCCGCGCACAATTCGCCCACGTCACCTTCGCCCAACAGGTAGCGGCACATGGGCGCCCACGAGTGCGCCCAGCCCTGGTGCATCAGCGCGTTGAGCTCCACGCCAATGGTCCCCATCTGCTCGTAGAGCGCCACCGCCGTGCGGAAGCGCGAGTGGAGGAACTCGCCCGTGGCCTGCATCATCAGCGACGTCTGGCGCTCCCAGCGCTCGCCCACCTGGCGCAGCGTGGAGACGGCCTCCTCCTGGAATTCGCGCGCGCGCTCCAGCTCGTTGGCGAAGAAGGCCTGGATGCCCAGGCGGCTGAGCGCGAGCCCCTCCGCCACCGGGTCCTTGGAGCGGCGCGCGTACTCCAGCGCCTTCTCACAGTGGTAGCGCGAGCGCTTGAGCAGCCCCGCTCCGAACAAGAGCGTGCCGTAGTAACCGCGCGCCATGCTCATGGCGTAGTCGTTGCGCGAGCGCTCCGCCATGTTGGTGGACACCAGCGTCGCCCAGGTGAGCTTGGTGATGTCCGCGAAGTAGTAGATGCGGATGAGCGAGTTGAGCGTGGACAGCTGCTGCAGGTAGTTGCCCAGCCTCGCCGCCGGCAGCGGACGCAAGATGAAGGGCAGCAGCGTCGCGAGCCCCCGGAGCACCAGGTTCGCCAGCGTGCGCAGGCCCAGCGCGGCCAGACTCCCGGGGAGGCTGCGGCCCCTCAGCACCAGCGACTTCTCCAGGTGCTGCGTGGCGAGCGCGGACTCGCCCTTCTCCTGGTGCGCGCGGCCCAGGCCCAGGTGCAGCTCCGCCTGGCGAGGGGGCTCCTCCTCGTCCACCAGGCACTGCTCGAACATCAGGATGGCGTTGGCGTAGTGGCCCGCCTGGAGCAGCGTCTCCGCCAGCTCCTGCATCACCCGGCGCGTCTGGAGCAGCGTCACCTCCGGGTCCACCGGAACGACGGTGCCGAGCAGCTCCAGTCCCCGGTTGTAGTGGTAGAGCGCGTCGTCGTTCGCGTACTGCGCCCGCGCGCTGCGGGCCGCCATCAGCGTGTACGCCAGGCCCTTGTCCTCCACGTTCCCCGCGAGGAAGTGGAACGCGAGCAGACCCGCGGAGGCCGCGAGGTTGTCGTTGGCGCGGGCCTCCAGGTAGCGCGCGAGCCGGCGGTGCAGGTCCTCACGCGCCGACACCAGCAGCGTGTTGTAGGCCACGTCGCGGATGACGATGTGCTTGAAGAGGCAGGTGTACGGCTCCTCCGTCTCCAGCAGGATGAGGCCCAGGCGCTGGAGCGTGTCCATGGCCTCACGCAGCACGCCGTGGCCCAGGGTGGGCACCAGCGCCGCCACCGCGTCCAGCGTGAAGATGCGCCCGATGACGGACGCCACCTTCACCACCAGCTTCTCCGTCTCGCTGAGCAGGTCGATGCGCGACAGCACCACGTCCTGGATGGAGTCCGGCAGCAGCAGGTCCTGGAGGCCGCGCTTCAGCTCCATCCGCTGCGATCCGGGCTCCACCGGTCCCAGGTAGCCCTGCTCCGCCAGGCCCTCCACGATGGATTCGATGAAGAACGGGTTGCCCTGCACCTTCGCGAGCAACCGGTCCTCCAGCGCGACGTCCGGCGGCGACAGGCGCAGGTGCAAGCGCAGGAGCGCCCGCGTGTCCTCTTCGTCCAGGCTCGTCAGGTCCACCGGGACGAACTCCGGCAGGTCGCGCAGCCCGCGGAGCTGGTCGCCCGGGCGCATCGTCGCCAGCACCATGATGCGGTGCGAGCCCACGCGCACCGCCAGGTACTGGAGCAGATCCAACGAGATGTAGTCCGCCCAGTGCAGGTCCTCGAAGAAGAGCAGCAGCGGCTGCGCGCGGCTGAGCTTCTCCAGGAGCTGGAAGACGATCTGGAACACCTTCTGCTGCTTGCGCCGCGCGTCCATCCCCGCCGTGGCGGACGTCTCCTCCAGCGACATGCCGAGGATGCCCGCGACCACGGGAATCCACTCCGGCCCCACGTCCTCCAGGCCGTCCAGCCCCTGCCGCAGGCGCGTGAGCTGCGCCTCGGTGTCGTCCGAGTCGTGCAGACCGAAGGCCTGGAGCAGCACCTCCTTCCAGGGGAAGAAGGGGGTGAAGGCCTCGTAGGAGTAGCAGACGCCGTACAGCGCCCGGGCGCCGCCCTCCTCCGCGTCCTCCAGCACGCGCGCGCCCAGCCGCGACTTGCCGATGCCCGCCTCGCCGGACACCACGCTCACGCGGCCCTGGCCGGCGAAGGCCGCGTTGAGCGACGCGTGCAGCACGTTGAGCTCGCGGCTGCGGCCGATGATGTCGCCCCGGCCCTTGATGAAGAGGCTGCGGCGCGTCTCCCCCAAGAGCCGGTACACCGGCACCGAGCGCGACACGCCCTTGAGCTTCGCGTCCTCCACGAACTCCGTGGCGAAGCCGCCCTGCTGCGAGCGCGCCTGGGTGTTGGCGCACAGGTGCACGCCGTCCTGGTGTCCGCCGTGCGTCATCAGGCGCGCGGCCATGTTCACGACCTCGCCCAGCGCCGAGTAGCCCTTGCGCGTGGGCGAGCCCATGTCCCCGCAGTAGGCGTGGCCGGTGGCGATGCCGATCTGCAGCTCATCCAGGAAGGGGAACTGCGCCCGGGCCTTGAGCAGCTTGCAGGCCAGCCGGCACGCCAGCACCTCCTTGTTCTGCTGGGCGGTGGGCGCGCCGAACAGGACGTAGAGCACGTTGCCCTTGTCCGTGAAGTCCGTCATCAGCAGCACGCCGCCGTGGTGGGCGGACTCCCGCTGGACGTATTCGTAGTAGGCGTTGAGGTCGTGGGTGAACGCGTCCGGATCCGTGTCCGCCCGCGCGTGGGTGAAGCGCACGAAGAAGCAGGTGACGTCGCGGAAGTCGCCCGCGAACTCCTGGTGCGCGGTGGTGATCTTCGTGAAGAGCACCGGGTGCAGGAGCAGCGCGCACCGGCCCACCAGCTCCGCCCCACCCGTGGGCGCGGGCAGCGGGCGCTTCACCGACTCCACCGGCGCGTCGAGCGCCAGCCGGTGGTTGCCGCCCTCGCGTGGGTCGCCCCTGCGCGCGGACTCCGGCAGCGCCGCCCAGGCGCGCGGGCTGAGGACGACCTCCGACACCGTGGCCTGCTTCTCCGCGCCCACCGCCTGCGCCAGCGGCTCTCCCACGAGCGCCGGGTGCATCCACAGGCCGGTGGTGCCCATCACGATGCGCGTGGCCTCACCAAAGCCGATGCCGATGCGCGACGACACGCCGAAGCGCTGGCCCAACAGCTCCAGCCGGGCGAAGCGCGCGAGCCTGCGCTGCACGCCCAGCGCGCACACCGCCGCTCGCTGCACGACGTCCGCGTCCGCTTCCTCAGGCGCGGACTCGAAGCACGCGAGGATGGAGTCGCCGGCGAACTGGTAGATGTCCCCGCCGTGGTCGCGGACGACGTCGATCATCTCCGTGTAGTAGTTCGTCAGCAGGCGCTGGAGCGCGTCGATGCCGCGAGGGCCCGCGCCGCTCAGCCCCACCACGATGGGCGTGAAGCCCGCGATGTCCAGCAGCAAGATGGCGCCCCGCACGCCCTCCACCCGGGGCAGCGCGTCCGCATCCTGGCTCCCAAGCCGCGCGAGGATGGCCGCCGGCATGTACGGGGCCAGCATCGCGACAGCGGGATCAATGGGCTGCGTGGAGGGCATCCTTAAGGGGCTTTCCGCTCAGGACAGGTTCGCGAAGCGCAGGTACAGGGCGCCCAGGCACATGGCGCCGTAGAGGGGGATTTCCGCCGTCTCCGGCCAGGGCTGCTGCTTGCGCACCGCGCCCCAGACGTGCACCGCCGTCATCAGTCCACCGATGAGGCCGATGAGCTCGAAGATGACCAGGTGGCTCTTGGGGTCCGGGATGAACTGCACCACCGCGATGATGACGGACAGCGCCAGGCCGCCCAGGCAACGCGCGAAGTAGACCGTCAAGTCGTTGTTGCCCGTGGGCAGCTCCCACCCGAACCAACGCGCCCAGCGCAACGGGATGAACAGCAACGGCAATGCGTAGACGACCAGGAAGACCGAGGTGGAGACCGCGAGGAACCAGCTGGCCAACGGATAGTCGGGGTTGATCATGATGGCGGACGTGATGGGTGACGGACGTGCACCCGCGGCGCACACCCCTCCCCACGACGTCCATCCTAGAATCTTTTGCCACCCCGTGGGGCGGCTTCCCCTTCACCAAGGCCCTGCTTGAGCCCGCCTGCCGCCTAGCGGGTGGCGGCCAGGAGGAACTCGGCCACCCGCTCCAGGGAGGTGGTGCGCTCGGCCTCCACCGGGAAGCGCCGGAACAGCTCCGGTGGCCCGTGCAGGATGAGCGGCTTGCCATAGCGCAAGGCCAGGACGGCCTCCGCCGCGGTGCCGGCGCCCCCGGGCAGCGCGACCAGGGCATGCGGCGTCAGCACGTTGATGTGGTTGCGGCTCATGGGGTCCGTGCCCTGCTCCCCGCTGAGCGGCAGGTGGGTGTAGATGGGGATTTCGATGTCCGTGTTCGGGTAGCCGGCCCGGGGCTGGTAACGGCCGTCCGCGCCCACGGTGCCGGGGATGATGCCGATGGCCGCCCCCCGCCGCCCCTCCACCTGGACGAAGGCCCCCGCCGCCACGCTCATGACGCCGCCACCCGCGCCGGTGAGCAGGTCGAACCCGGCCTCCGCAATCCACCGCGCCAGGGGGACGACCCACTCGTCGTGGGAGTGCGCCCCGGAGCCGAACACTCCGATGATGCGGCGGTGTCTGCGCATGACTGCGTCCTCCCCGAAAAACTGGAACTACGTGAGCCCCTGTTCCATGCGAATCCCCGGCCAACGCCGCAAGGGCTCACGGACCGGCGTGCGTCCTGATTCCCGTCCACCCGTGGAAGGTGCGTGGCGCGAGCGTCGGCCAGCCGTCGCTTCCCTCCTCCCGGAGCGCCAGACGTTCCCGCACGACCCGTGATGTCGGACCCCTCCTCTACCTTCCTCGCAGGTGAGCAAGGAGGCTGCCCATGTTCGACGCCTGTGGAGGTTGTGAGCGCCGTGGCACCGCCGGAGAGGTGTTCGACTGGTGCGCGCACTGCGAATTGTCCCTGTGTCCCGAGTGCCTCGTGCGCGGCTGCTGCGGCAGCGCACCCGCGGACTCCGGGCGGGGCGCCCCCAAGGAGCTGCCCGACCCGCCACCTCCCGAGCGCGAAGTCCTCCCGGAGGACTTCGGGGGCCGGTGCTGCACGCATGCCCGCGCGGTGGCCTGCTCCTGCGCCTTCCACTGGGTCTGCACGCGCCACGGCGACCTGCACGTGGGCACCCACGACTGAGGGCGTTGACACACGGGCGGCCTGTCCACGAGGTTTCCGCCTTCTTTCAGGCATTCCCGCCCGGACACAGCACGGAGCACGAACACCATGGGTCTCGCCGAACGGTCGGAGATGGCCGCGTTCAAGAACGACACCTTCGCCTCGAAGGTGGCGGAGCTGAAGGAGGCCGCGGCGGGCGCGGACATCCAGGTGACGCTGGACGAGGCGAGCTTCACCACCGTGGCCGCCATCCAGATGCTCTCCAACGGCGTCTTCGACCGGCTCATCGACGACATGAAGTCCGTCTGTAGCGACGCCATCGGAAAGCAGGCCGTCCGGGAAGGCATCCAGACGTTGCACATCGTCCACAAGGACGCGCCGGGCTTCACGCTGGACCTGACGGACGGCACGCTCACCCTGCGCGCGAAGGTGGACGGCTCGCTCGGCGAGGACCTGCCGGGCTACGGCACGTACCGGGCCTTCCTGCTGAAGAAGCTGTAGGCCCCGCACGGCCTCACCGACCGGAGGGCCGCTTTGTCAGCGGTGTCCTCCGGCACGGGACATTCCGTCCGGCTCAGGGCACGTCCAGCACGACGCCCTGCCCCGGGACGGCCATCACCCAGCGGACGACGTCGGGCTTGCCGCCGCAGGTGACGCGCACCTCGAACTCGCGCCCCGCGGGCATCTGGTTGGACAGGGGCGTCTGGCCCTCCAGCACCTGCGAGCCCAGCGCCACGCGGCAGCCTTGGGCACCAGTGATGCTGAGCATGCCCCGGGCCTCCGCCTGGGGCGGGGCGTCCGCGAGCGTGCGCAGGTCGATGTGCTCCGACTTCGGCACCTTGCCGAAACGGTGCAGCTTGCCGTCCACGGCCGTGGAGATGAGCCAGCCGGTGTTGCCTTCGGGCAGGCCCTGGCTCGCATCCAGCAGGACGCCGGACACGTAGACGCGCTCACCCTCCTGGGCGTTGCGCACCTCCACGCCGCCCTTGGGCAGCAGGAACACCAACGCGAGCCCCGCGAGCACCAGGCCCACGCCGCCCACGATGAGCCCCTTGCGCTGACCGGGCGTCAGTCCCTTCCCCGTCGCTTCGGCGCCGGGCGCCTGAGCCGTGGGGGAGACCGCGTGGACGGGGGCCGGCGGCGCGGCCACGGGAGCCGCCGGAGGCCGCGTGGGCGGAGCCACGGGAGCGGACACCGGCGGAGCATGCGGGGCAGCCACGTGCGGCGGCGGCGCGGCCACGGGGTGGTGTCCCCCATAGGCCGCGTGGGAGCCGGTCGGCGGCGGCGCATGGTGCCCCAGCGGCGGCGGCGGGGCGCTTCCCTGCTGCGCGTGGGCGGCCCCGTATTGCGCGTGGGTGCCCCCATGCGACGGGGGCGCTGCCACGGGGTGCGGCTGCGGAGCCGCGGTCAGCGGGGCGACGGACGGCACCGCCACCGACGGACGCGCGGGCGCCTGCGGCGGCGGCCCCACGCGCGTGGGCACGTTGGCGGACGCCGCGGGGCGCACCGCGGTGGGCGGCGGCATCGGCGACGTGGGCGGAGGCGCGGCCGGGCGCGACGGACGGGGCGCGGCGGCCACGGGCGGTGCCACCGGAGGCGCGGAGGC
This sequence comes from Corallococcus exiguus, assembly GCF_009909105.1. Lineage (NCBI taxonomy): Bacteria > Pseudomonadati > Myxococcota > Myxococcia > Myxococcales > Myxococcaceae > Corallococcus > Corallococcus exiguus. The sequence goes on along the minus strand of NZ_JAAAPK010000002.1, from coordinate 573,625 downwards.
CATGGGCGGCCCGTTGACGGAGACGACCTCGGTGCCCCGCTCGGCGGGCTCCGGCGGGGAGGCCACCGGGGGCGGCTCCATCCGGGGCATGCTGCCGGAACCGCCGCGCACGGGCGGACGGGACAGGTCCGAGGGGGCCCGCATGTCGCTGCCCGAGCCCGTGCCCACGTTGCGCGAGTGCGAGCCCGTGCCCGGCATCAGCGCCCGGGGGTTGGAGCCCGTCCCCGGGCCGGCGATGGATGACGGCGCGTACTCGGAGAGCCGGTCGCCCAGCGTCTCCTTGAAGAACTGCGCCACCGACGCGGGCGACGAGGACAGCCGGTGGTGCGCGATGACGGCTTCAATCTCCTCGCGCATCGCCGCCGCGGAGGGCGTGCGCCGCGCCGGGTCCTTCACCAGCGCGCGCAGGATGAGGTCCGACACGTCCTGCGGGATGTGGGGCCGCAGCTGCGAGGGCACCGGCGCGGGCTCGCGCACGATGGCCGCGAGCGTGGCCGCGTCATGGTCCCGGCGGAACGGCAGCTGGCCGGTGAGCAGTTCGAAGAGCACCACGCCCAGCGCGAACACGTCGTTGCGCCAGTCCAGCGGGCGGCCGCTGGCGGCCTCCGGGGAGAGATACGAAATCTTCCCCTTGATGACGCCCGCCTGCGTGTGCTCCTCGCCCTGCACCTTGGCGATGCCGAAGTCCGACAGCTTGATGGCGCCGTCCAGCGACACCAGCACGTTGTGGGGGCTGACGTCGCGGTGCACCACCGGGTGCGCCGTGCCGGAAGGGTCCACGTAGCTGTGCGCGTAGTGCAGGCCCGCGGCGACCTCCGCCACGATGCGCAGCGCGTGCTCCAGCGGCAGCGCCATGCCCTTGCGGCGCAGCTCCGTGAGCAGGCGCTTCAGGTCCGGGCCGCGCACATACTCCATCAGGATGTACGCCACACCGTCCGTCACGCCCACGTCGAAGGTCTGCACGACGTTGGGGTGCGTGAGGCGCGCGTTGGCGCGGGCCTCCGCGAAGAGCATGTCGACGAACTCAGGATTCTCAGCGAACTGCGCGAGAATCTTCTTCATCACCACGAACTTCTCGAAGCCCTTCACGCCCTGCTGCTTGGCGAGAAACACTTCCGCCATGCCGCCCTGCCCCAGCCGGCGGATGATCTGCAGCCGCGCGCCGCTGGTGTGCGTGTCCGTGGCTGACGAGCCCCGGGCGCCGGGGTCCGTGTTGGTGGAGCCGAAGAGGTACTGACTGAGCGCGCGCTGCTCCAGCGCCTCGATGTCCTCCAGCGGCTTGTCGGTGAGCGGCGTGCGCGCGAGCAGCCCCTGGAACTGCGCGAGCGCCGGAGCCCGGGCGCTGCCGCCGCAGACGGGGCACACGCGCTCCATGGTGCCCTTGGCGCGCAGCACCTCCAGGTACTCGGAGGTCTGGATGCGCTGGTGGGTGACCTGGCCGCAGTTGCGGCAGTCACACGGCAGCCACAGCGTGGCCAGCTTCGCGGGCAGCGTCTTGGTGGACTTCGCCAGCACGGCCAGCAGCGGCGGCGGCACGCGGCACAGCACCACCTGGGCGCCCTGCGCGGCCACCTCCAGCACCTGTTCGATGCGCGGCAGCGCTTCCTGCTCCACCACGCTCACGTGGCAGCAGTCGAACGCGACGCGCCCCTCCAGGCCGGACGCCAGCCGGCGCACGTTGAGGTCGCCCTTGAGCGTACTGGCCAGGGTGATGAAGGTGATGTCGTCCTGGACGATCTTCAGGTGCGACGAGAGCTCGGACGGCTCCGACGGGATGCCGGAGCGCAGGTAGCGCAGCACCGCGGGATCCACCGCGGAGAACTGCTGGCGGCGCGCGAAGTCGAAGAACTCCGTGGGCTCGTCCGCGAACTCCAGCGGCTGGGAGCACACCGGGCACTGGTGCGGCGGGGCCCCGCCCTGCTCCAGCACCTTCGCCTCCTCCACCAGGCGGACCAGCCGCAGCCGGTCCTCCTTGCAGAAGCGGCACGTGTACGGCGCCAACAGCGAGAGCACGCGCGCGACGCCCGCGAAGCCCTCCACCATGTTGAGCTGATCCACCACCACCGGCGGCGCGTTGACGACGTACAGCCCCGACACGCCCTGCGGCGGGTGGCCGGCGAACTCGATCCACCGGCGCACACCGAAGGAGCTGATCCGCTCCACCAGGCCCAGGTCCACCACCACCAGGCCCTGGATGCCCTTGGAGGCTGGCGTGAGGGGGAAGGTTTCGTCGATCACCCCGGCCACGCGCACGTGGGTCAGACTGCCCACGCGCAGGGAGGTGATGCTGGCATTGGAAGTTTGGCTCTCCACCCGCCTACCCTCGTTCCAGACTGAACAGCAGCGACTTGGGCTGCGCGGCCCGACGGCGACCGTCGCCCAGGTCCACTCCACAGGCGAACTGTGTGCGCTTTCCCGGAGTCACCCGCACCGCCACTGCGTCGCTGTGCTCCAGGATGCGCCGCAGACCCAGGCCCGCGCCACCACCCGAAGCATCCACCTGCGCCTTCTCACCCCAGGCCTTCACCACCCGCACCAACGGTGACACCGACAGGCGGCCGAAGCGGTCCGTCGCCTCCAGCCACGCCCTGCCGTCCGCCACCGCCCACGACACCAGGCAGCGGTCTTCATCCGCCACCGACTGCACCTGGCCGCGCCGGTGGGCGTACTTCGGCTCGCCGCTTCCGTCCACTGGCGCGTCGAGCAGCGCGTTCACGCCAATCTCATGGACGACATCCGCCACCCGGCTGGCCGCGCCCTTGGAGCCGCCAGCCTGGAGGACGGCCTCGGCCGCGCGCTCGCCCACGGCCGTCACCTCCGCCACGCTGCCCAGCCACGCCACGGACGTGGCTGCTTCCTTGGGGATCATGGGCTCGCCGCGCAACAGCGCGCTCAACAGCCGCGCCTCCCAGGCGGACGGCTGGCCGCCCTCACGGGTGGCCAGCAGCAGCGCCGGGGGACGGCGTTCCAGGAGCGCGGCGTGGGCGGGAGTGAACCGCCCGTCGAACAGCACCAGCTGCGGCGCCGCGTCGTCACCGCGCCCCAACAACAGGCCGTCCCGGGCCAGCACTCCGGAGGCCTTCTCCAGCGCCTCCGGCGTGAGCGTCGTGTCCGGCGTCAACTTCAGGGGAGCATCCTTCACGGCGGCGACGGTATCCAAACAGCGCCCTAATAATGGAGTCGAACTTCTGTGAAGACGCCCAGCGGCGGTGCGGGGAAGCCGTGGGACTCCTCGTACTTCGCGTTGAAGAGGTTCGTGCCCAACAGTGACACCGCCACGCGCTCGTGGACGTTGAAGCCCACGCGCGCGGTCGCGGTGATGTAGCTGGGCAGCTTCACGCGGGTGGTGGTGCCGGCGTTCTCGTCCACCACGAAGCCCGGATCATACCGGGCGCCCACGAACAGGCCGTAGAGCTCCACGAAGGCGAACTTGCCGATGTTGGTGCGGCCGCGCAGGTAGACGCGGTGGCTGGGCGCGTAGTCCAGCGGGTAGCTGGATCCGCCGCCCACCGGCAGCGCCTGGGCGTCCAGGAACTGGTAGGCCACGTCGAAGGACGAGTTGAGGGACGGCACCTGCGCCGCCGCTTCCGCCTCGAAGCCCGCCACGCGCGCGTCGCCCAGGTTCTTGAACTGGGACGTGGAGCCGAAGAGGAGCTCCTGATTGATGAAGTTGCGGGCGCGGTTGTAGAAGCCCGTGCCCGTCAGGCGCACCCTGCGGTCCAGCGGCCAGAAGTCCACCGCCGCCTCCACCGTGTCCAGCGTCTCCGCGCGCAGGGACGGGTTGCCCAGGAGCGTCGCGGCGTACATCTGCTGGTTGATGGCCAGCTCCGCCAGCGTGGGCGCGCGGAAGGCGCGGCCGTAGTTGGTGCGCAGCGTGAGCAGCTCCGGGATGGCGTGGAACACGACGCTGGCGCGCGGGGACACCTGATCCGTCTTCGCCTCCCAGACCTTGGAGGGGATCTGGTAGTTGTCGTAGCGAGCGCCCGCACCCACCACCAGCCGGTCCGTGATGCGGTACTCCGCGTCCACGAAGCCGCCCAGGATGGTCTGCTTCGTGTCGTCCAGGGTCAGGCCGGGCAGGATGTTCTGGTTGTTCACCTGGTCGGCCTTCACGTCGCCGCCGACGGTGACGGAGAGCTTGTCCAGGGAGAACAGCGCGCGCGCCTCACCGCCCAGGCGGCTGCGCTTGCCCAGCGTGTCCTCCAGGGCGCCGGTGATTTCATTCTCCAGCGTCACGTTGCGGCGCTTGAAGAAGGCGTAGGCCTGGGCGAACACGCGCACGTTGTCCGTCACCTGCTGATCCAGCTGCAGGGCGGTGTTCAGGTTCTGGACGTGCTCGTTGTCCTGCGCGGTGTAGTGGCAGCGGCCGCAGTTGCCCACGGTGGAGATGTTCTGACCACCGGGCCGGCCGATGTTGCCGTCCGTGAAGTCCGCGTCCAGCGCGAGAGGACCCACGCGGACCTTGCCGTTCACCTGGTGGACCAGCGAGTCCTCGTTGGTGTCCGTCTGGTTCAGCTGCGGGTTGTTGAAGAGCTGCGGGCCGTCCGAGCCGAAGCCGTAGTAGCCGAGCAGCGCCTCCACCGGGCCGCCGCGGCCGGCGACGTTGGTCTGCAGGCGCCAGGTCTTGTCCTGGCCCGCGAGGATGCGCGCGTCGGCGCCCACGTTCTGGCCCTTGGCGATGAGGTCCGCGGGCTGGCGCTCGATGATGTTGATGACGCCGCTGAAGGCGTTGGAGCCGTAGAGCGACGAGCCCGGGCCGCGGATGACTTCCACCTGCTTCAGGTTGGTGAGCGGCGTCGTCTCATCCGCGTAGAACTGGCCCGTCCAGGGGTCCGTCAGCGGACGGCCGTCCTTGAGGAGCAGGAGGCGGTTGGACAGGTAGTTGGAGCCCAGGCCGCGCGCGCTCACCGCCGCCTTGCGCATGGAGCCCCGGCGGCACTCCATGCCGGGGAAGTACTGGATGGCCTCGCAGAGCGAGAACTGGCCGGTGCCCTCCAGCTCCTCCGCCGGAATCCAGGACACCGTGAGGGGCACGTCGGAGATGCGCTGGCTGCGCTTGGACGCCGTGGTGACGACGGCCTCGCTCAGCGCCCTGTTGATGTTCTGCTCCAGGTCGTCGCCACCGCCCAGGTCCGGGCCGTCCAGGCCGGAGAGGCTGGAGGGCGGCGGCAGCGCGCGGTCGGAGGTGGGCTCCGTGAAGGGCGCGCGGTCCGGGACGTTGTCCGCCGTGCGCGGCTGTGACGACGGGAGCACCGCGCCGGCACCCAGCGTGGGCGCGGGCGGCGGGTTGGACGGGATGTCCGAAGTCAGCGGCCCGTCATACGGCGACGGCGAGGCCACGGGCAGCGGATCCGAAACGGACGGGCCAGGGCCGGCCACGGGGGCGAGCGGCGCGGGCGGCGGCTCGGTGGCGAGCGCCGGCGGCTGCGCGGCGGGCTCGTCCCCGGGAATGGGCTCCACGTCCGTCGGCGGGGGCTGCGCCTTCGCGCCCCGGCGCGTCTTCGCCGTGCGCGGAGGCTTCGCGCCGGGCGTGGCGGCCTTGGCACCCGGCGTGGCGGCCTTGGCGCCCGGCGTGGTCGCCGCGCGCTTGCGGGGGGCCTTGGTCCGCGTCTTGGGGGCGGGCTCCTGGGCCTCCTGGGCCTGGGCCGTCTCCACCGCGAAGAGGGACAGGGCGCAAACCACCAGGGTCAGGCACGCGCGCGCGCCCATCCGACCGGCAAACCCCTTCACCGCGTTGGTGCGCGATCCACCGTACTCAGTCGAGTCCATCGTTCTCAATTCCACGAGGGGAAGCAGGGGGTATCCGCGGTTCTAGCGCCAGGAACCAGAGCCGGTGCGACTGGCAATTGTTCTCAGGGATGAGTTTCCACCCCTGAACGGTGGCGTTCCGCTCGACTTCTCAAATTACCGCAATAACTCGCCTTAGGCCAAGTCATGGCTGTCGATCGCGGTGAAACACGCGCACGGCGGTGGAAACCCCGTGCGCGGATCAGCTCACGGCGCAATCAGTCATCCGGCTGTTCGGCGGAGACGGCCAGGTCGTCCACGAACGGCGGGAGGGCGGGACCCAGCGACTCGGATTGGACGAGCACGGGCGTCTCCACCCGCAGGTCGGGAGAGTCCGCGAGGACGGGCTGACGGCGCGGGGGGCCCTGGGTGACGAGCTTGCGGAAGTCCTCGAACTCGCGGCCCTGGATGCGGGCGAAGGCGTCGAACGGGGCGACCGCACCCACGGAGGACAGGGACTGGGACAACGCGTCTCCCCCGCCCTTCAGGTCCACCAGCACGGCGCCCGGCACCCGGCTGCTCTTGAAGAGCACCCGCATGTCCTTGGGCACGTGCGCCACCGGCACGAGCGCGGCCTCCGCGCCCTTGGCCTCCAGCATCTTCACCGCCGACTCCACGTTGGGCACCGGCACCAGCTTGAAGTGCTTCTGGGCATCCAGGTCGCCGCCCAGCACGACGTGGGAGACGAACTTCGGATCCGCGGAGCCCGCGCCCTTGACCAGCGCCATGCGCTTGCCGGCGAGGTCCTTCACGGTGCCCTTCTGGAGGGAGATGATGGCCCAGCGCTGCTGCGTCTCACCGGCGCGCGGCGCGTACGCCACCGGATCCGCCTTGGAGCCCAGCTGCACCGCGGCCCAGCCGTCCACCACGGCGAAGTCGATCTGCCCCTCCCCCACCGCCTTGGAGAAGTCCTCGTAGCGGCCAAAGCTCTTGGCGCCAACGGGGCGGCCCAGGCTGGCCTCCAGCTTCTGGGCGAGCGCCTCCGCGTACTGGAAGCGCTCCTGACCGTCCGACAACGTCGTGGCGAGGAACACGCCCAGCGTGGCCTTTTTCGGCGCGGCGGACGCGGGGCTGGCAACGGAAACGGCGAACAGCACGGCGGCGAGCAGGAGGCTCCCCCGCGCGACAAGGGATGGCGTCTTCACGGCGTCTCCTCCGCGACCCCGGTGGCCGGCGTGACGCCCTGCGCGTCACCCAGTCCATAGAGGCCCTGCAGGCGGTCCTTCCATTCCCGCACCTGGGCAGCGCGGGGGCCCGCGCCAGCAGCCAGGTAGCGGCGCCAGGCGTCCACGGCCTCGGCGGGTTCATGCCGTCGCTCCTGCGCGTCGATGCCCAGGTTGAGCGAGGCGACAGGTACGGCGGTCTCCAGGCGCTTCCACGTCGCGAGCGCCGAAGCGCTGTCGCCCTGGCGCCAGCCCACGCACGCCAGGTTGTGCTGCACCAGCGCGTCGTCGGGCGTCGCGGCGAGCGCGGCCTTCAGCGCCTTCTCCGACGCCTTCATGTTGCCAGAGGCGTACGCGAGCGCCGCCTCACGCCGCAGCAGCGCGCCGGTGAGGTTGCCCATCCACTTCGGCTGCCCGGGCATGGGCTTCTTCTGCGCGGCGGTGAGCAGCTTGCGCGAGGGCGCGACCTTGCCCTGGCGGTAGAGCACCCACGCGTCCGCGAGCGCGCGCGTGTTGGGCCACGCCCATTCCGGTGCAGGCGTGAGGGAGCGCTTGAGGCCCGCGGTGGCCTCCGCGAACTTCCCTTCTTCCGCGCGCGTGAGCGCCCGGGCGAAGGCGGCCAGCTTCGCCACGTCCGCGCGCTTGCCGGTGCCCAGGCGGTCCACCGCGTCCAGGTCCCGGTTCGCCGCGGCGGCGTCGCCCGTCTCCAGCTTCGCCAGGGCCCGGCGCACCAGCACGCGAGGCAGGTTCGCCTCCGCCACCTTCGCGGCCGTCTTGGAGGGCCCCGCGTCCGTCAGCCGCTGCACGGCGGCGTCCACCTGGCCCAGCTCCACTTCCGCGAGCGCGGCGCCCGCGGACGCTTCCGCGCGCTGATCCGGCTCCTGCGTGGCCTCACCTGACTGGGTGAACGCGGCGAGCGCGGCCTGCGCATCGCCACCGCCCAGCCGGGTGTAGCCGAGCAACAGGTGCTCGCGCCAGGTCGCGCCCGGCAGCGTCACCGCGCCCTCCATCACCTTGCGGGCCTCCGCGAACTGGTGGCTGTCCAGGAGCGCCGCGCCCAGCCGGCGGGCCATGGGCACGGAGCGGTCCAGGTCATACGCGCGGCGCAGGTCGCGCACGGCGTCTTCCAGGCGCTGGGTGCCGGCGCGATCTCTCGCGCGGTGGGCCAGGGCCCGGGCCAGCCACTGCTTCGCGCCGGGGTGGTTGGGTTCCACCTGGAGCGCGCTGCCGTAGTCCTCGATGGCCTGATCCCACTGGCCGGTGGCGAAGTGATCCGCGCCCAGCAGCACGTGGCCCAGCGCCTGGCGCGGGGCCATCTCCACCACGCGCCGGTGCACCTCCACCGCGCGCTGGTAGCGGCCGGCGCGGCGGTTGACGGAGCCCAGCGTCGCCCACAGCTCCAGGCTGCCGCCACCCGACTTCACGGCGGACTCCAGGAACTGGATGGCCTCCTCGTGGCGCGCCTGCGCCTGGAGCGCCTTGCCCACGGCAATCTGTCCCAGGAGCAGGCCCGGCTGCAGCTCCAGCACCTTGCGGAACTCCGCTTCCGCCTGCGCGGGCTGCTTCTGCGCGAGCCGCACGTCACCCATCAAGAGGTGCGCGGCGGGCGTGGAGCCCAGCTTCATCAGGGCGGTGGCCTGCAGGTCCGCGCGCGGCACGTCGCCCGCGGCCAGGTACAGGCGCGCGAGGCGCTCCTTCGGCTCCGCCACCTGCGGGAACTTCGTCACCAGCCGCTCCAGGAGCGCGCGGGACTCCGGCACGTGGCCTTCCATCTCCAGCACGGCCGCGAGGCCGATCTGCGCCGTCGCGGACTCGGCCCGGCCGGCCTGCGCCTTCTCGAACGAGGCGCGCGCGGCGACGGCGTCCCGGCGGATGAGATGCGCCTTGCCCAGCAGTTCGTGGATCTGGAAGTCGTTGCCCGCGAGCTTCTCCGGGCGCAGCGTCAGGTAGCGCTGCAGCCGCGTCACGGCGCGGTTCCCGTCCTGGACGTACAGGTAGTAGCTGGCCAGGTAGTAGTGGACGATGAGGTGGTCCGGCTGATCCGCGGCGGCCACCTGCTCCAGCACCGGCACCGCCTCCTGGAAGCGGCGCAGCTTGAAGTACGCGGTGCCCAGCGGGTACGCGAGCGACAGCTCCTGCGGGTTCTGCGCGAACACCGGCGCAAGGCGCGTCACCGTGCGCTGGAAGTCCTGGAGCGCGTTGGCGGCGCTGCCCAGGCCCGCGGCGGCGAACACGGACTGGGGCTCCTGCGTGAGCGCCTGCTCGAAGAGCTGGAGCGCCTTCTTGAACTTCTCCTCCGCCTCCTTCTTGTCACCCTTGGAGGCGGCGGCGTTGGCGGACACGAGGGCCTGCTCGCCCTGCTCCGTCATGCGCTGCGCCTCGGTGGCGGGCGGCGGGCGGAACTGGGCGAGCGCCGCCGGCGGACCGGCCAGGGTGGCCAGCAGGGCGAGCGCGGTGGAGACGCGGCGCGGGGAACGAAGGAATGGGCGCATGCGATTCGTCAAGGCGAGGGGGCGGGGCTGAATTCGGCGACGATGACGGTGATGTCGTCGCGCTGGGGCTGGCCGGCGCTGTACGCGCGCACGTCCGCGAGGAGCGCGTCGCGAAGGGCGTCGGCGGGGAGGTGGGCGTGGGTCTGGAGCGCGGCGGCCAGCCGCTGCGTGCCGTAGAGCCGGTTGGCACCGTCGCGCGCCTCGGTGAGGCCGTCCGTGTACCAGACGATGATGTCGCCGGGGCTCAGCACCGCCTGGCGCGACGTGAACTGCGAGGCGACGTTCGCGCCCAGCAGCGGGCCACGCGCGGGCAGCGAGGCCATCTGCCGCGTGTTCCGGTTGTAGATGGCCGCCGCCGGGTGGGCGCCCGCCGCGTAATCAATCTGCCCGCTGTACACGTCGATGACCGCGAGCGCGCTGGACATCTGGTGCTCGCCGCGGCCCACGTTGGCCAGCGTCACGTTGAGCGCGGTGATCAGCATCTGCGCGTGCACCTGCGACGGCTCGCGCAGCGTCATGGCGGAGGCGAAGCCGCTGGTGGCGCTGGTGGCGACCAGCGACGTGGACAGACCGTGGCCCGTCACGTCTCCGATTCCAATCACCACGCGCCGGTCGTCCAGCGCGGCGCGGAACCACCAGTCGCCGCCGCACGCGTCCGCGGGCACCACCAGCCCGGCCAGCCGCAGCGGCCCCACCGTCACGGCCTCGCGGCCCGGCAGGAGCGTCTCCTGCACCGTGCGCGCGAGCGACACCTCGCGCTCCAGCTGCGCCTTGGCGCGCACGTCCTCCAGCAGGACCTTGATGCGCTCCGCCATGTGGTTGAACACCACGCCCAGCGTCGTCACCTCGCGGCCCGCGCCCGGCGCCGTGCCCGCGCGAGCGCCCAGGTCACCGGCGGCCAGCTGCATCACGCGGTGGGTGAGCACGCCCAGCGGCTTGGTGATGCGGCGGCTCTGGAAGGCGGCCAGCACGCCGGCCAGGACGACGAAGCCCACGCCCAGCCCGACAATGCGCAGCGTGTTGGCGCGCACCGCGGCGCGGTTGGTCTCCTCCAACTCATGCAGCTGCTTCTGCAGGTCCTCCAGCGAGTAGCTGATGACGACCACGCCCTTGCCGGCCTGCGAGCCGTAGTCGAGCGGCTCCTGGAACTCGAAGACGGGCTGGCCCTGGAAGAAGGCGCTGGCCCAGCGGCGCTCCGCGGTGCGGCCTCCGGAGGACTCGCCCAGCTTGGCGGACGGGTCGCTGTCCGCGACGAGCTGCCCGTCCGCGTCGAACATCTGCACGCGCAGGATGTTTCGGTTGTCCGCGATGATGGAGCGCGCCACTTCCGTGAGGAACGCGTAGTTGTTGTCGCGCAGGCTGGTGGCGGAGGTGAGCGCCAGCGTGTGGCTCACCGTCTGGCCCAGTTCGCGCGCCTGGGACTGGAGCCGCTGCGTGAAGCGGTCCGACGTCGCGGTGAGCTGCGCCTCCGTCGTCTTCGCGGACAGCGCGGCCAACAGGCCCACGATCACGATGACCAGCGCGCCCGTGGTGAGCAGCAGCAGCTGATCCAACCGGAGCCCGCGGATGGCCGCCACGTTGGGCAGCTCGCCGGCCTCCATGGGCGCGATGACCGTGCTCGTGGGCTCCGTCGCCGGCAGCCCCACCGAGCCCGTCAGCCGGGTGGCCGTGTTCTCCCCACGCAGCCCGGTGAGCTCCCGGGAATGGGTGCCGGTGTACTCCGGTGGAGGAGGCGGGGTGCCGGGCGCCGCATCGGATGCATCAGGTGATTCGGGCACGGGATCGAGGCGCGGGTTCGTACGGGACAAAGGCACACCTGGGGGAGCCCGCGTCGGAGAACGCGGTCGGGGCGGGGCGGACTCTATCTCACTTCCTGATTGACGCGAGGAGTCCACCTGTCGGGCTATTCCTCGCGGTCGCCCCCTCACCCGCCCCCCCAACGGCCGTGCGATCAGCCCGGACCGGGAGCGTCCAACCGCCTCCTGGAAGCAGCACGTCACGAGGGCATGGATGAGTTCCGCTCATTGCCGCGTCGCGCCACCCGGGGGCAGAAAGGTGCTGGCGAACACCCAAGACATCAGGGTCCTTGAGTCGGGAGGCCGCGTTCGGAGTATAGGGGCGTCCCTTTCTTTCCCCTTCGAGGTCGTCCGCCCGTGTCTCGGCCCCGGTTGATCAAAGAGAACTCCGCGCCGCTCTCCCTGCCCCGAGAGCAGCTCATTCGCATCCATGACCTGATGGTGAAGGCGCGCGTCCTGGAGGAGCGCCTGATCCAGATGTACAAGCAGGGCCACGGCTACTTCTGGATCGGCGGCCCCGGTGAGGAGGCGTTCAACGTCCCCCTGGGCATGCTGATGAAGGTCGGCGAGGGCCCGGCCTACGACTACCTGCACGCGCACTACCGTCAGTCCGCGACGCTGCTCGCCATGGGCGAGGAGCCCATCGGGGCGCTGCGGCAGATGAAGAACACGGCCACGGACCCCTACTCCGGCGGCCGCAACTTCGCGGGCCACTTCAGCCGGCGCTCGAAGAACATCGCGCCCGTCACCTCCCCCATCGAGGTGCAGTACGCCGTCGCGCCGGGCACGGCCATGGCCCAGAAGCGCCACGGCGGCGACGGCATCACCATCGTCACCGGCGGCGACGCGGGCACGGCCGAGGGCGATTTCGCCAGCTGCCTCATCTGGAGCAGCCGTCCGGCCAACCCGCTGCCCATCCTGATCATCGTCACCAACAACAAGTGGGGCATCAGCACCACTTCGGACGGCCAGCACGGCGAGACGAACATCAGCGACCGCGCGCGCGCCTTCAACATCCAGGCGAAGACCATCAACGGCATTGATCCGGTGGAGTCCTACCAGGAGATCCAGGCCGCGATGGAGTACGTGCGCAAGGAGCGCAAGCCCTTCTTCATCGAGGCTCGCGTGTCCCGCCTGTACGGGCACTCGTCCGCGTCCGGCGCCAACTTCGTGAACGAGGAGCAGGACTGCCTGCGCCTGTTCGAGGCGCGGCTGGAGCAGGAAGGCGTCCTCAACCGCGAGCAGATGGACGAGGCGCGCACCCGGTATTCAGAGGAGCTGGCCGCCGCGGCGCGCACCGTTCGCGACGAGCCGCAGCCCTCTGGCGACTCCATCTGGGAACACATCTACGCGGAGAAGAAATAACCATGGCGAACATGGCACAGGCCATCCGCATGGCCCTGCACTACGCGGAAGAGAACCTGGGCGTCACCGACATCTTCGGCGAGGACGTGGGTGCCCCGCTGGGCGGCGTCTTCACCTGCACGCAGGGTCTGAAGACGGCGTGGAACAGCCCCCTGGACGAGCGCGGCATCATCGGCGCGGCCATGGGCCTGGCGATGGCGGGCCACCGCCCCGTCGCGGAGATCCAGTTCTGCGACTACATCTACAACACCATCGACCTGCTCAAGCTCGTGGGCAACACGCACTGGTCCACGAACGGTGACTGGTCCGTGCCCATGGTGGTGCGCACGCCCGTGGGCAGCGGCATCCGCGGGTCGCTGTACCACTCGCATTCCTTCGACGCGACGATGACGCACATCCCCGGCTGGAAGGTCGTCATGCCCTCCACGCCGCTGGACGCGTACGGGCTGCTCATCTCCGCGTGCCAGGAACCCAACCCCGTCATGTTCCTGGAGCCCAAGGCGCTCCTGCGCGTGAAGGGCGACGAGCGCATCCCGGGCGAGCCCGAGGACGACCGCGCGCTGTCGAAGATGATCGACGCGCCCCTGGGTGACCGCTCGCAGTGGAAGCCCCAGTGGCCCCTGGTGGAGGCGTTCGCCATCCCCATTGGCAAGGGCAAGCTCGTGCGCGAGGGCACCCAGGCCACGGTCATCAGCTACGGCCGCACCATGCCCCTGTGCATCAAGGCCGCCGCCCAGTTGGAAGAAGAGGGCCTGAGCGTGGAGGTCATCGACCTGCGCTCGCTCTGGCCGTACGACTGGGAGATGATCAAGGCCTCCGTCCAGAAGACGGGCCGCGTGCTCTTCGTCAACGAGGACACGGAGGTCACCAACTTCGGCGAGCACCTGGTCCGGCGCACCGTGGAGGAGCTGTTCTACTCGCTGCTCGCGCCGCCCCGGCTGGTCGCCGGCAAGTTCGTCCCGGGCATCGGCCTGGCGGACGCGCTGGAGATGGCGTCCGTGCCGCAGCAGAACGACGTCACCACCGCCCTGCGCAACCTCTGCCGCGAGCAGCCGTAGGCGCTGGCCCGGGTTTCCGCCTACACCGCAGAAAGACATCCGGGCCGCCGTTCCTCTTTGGAGGCCGGCGGCCCAGTCGTTAGAATCCCAACTTCCGTGTCCCAGCCCATCGTCCGCACCATGACCCCCGCCCCAGACGCCAACGCCTTCCGCATCCGCCGCGCGCGTCGCGGTGACGCCGAGGTCATGGCCCAGCTGCTGCGCGAGCTGGGCTACCCCCAGGGCACCGATCAGCAGACGGTGCACTGGGTCATCAGCCATCCGGAGATTGAAATCTTCGTCGCGGGAGACCCCCAGGACCGCGCGGTGGGAATGGTGTCCTTCTCCCACCGGCCGCAGCTGCGGCTGCGCGGGCGCGTGGCCACCGTGGACGAGCTGGTGGTGTCCGAGGGCTGGCGCCGCCGGGGCGTGGGCCGCGCGCTGCTCGCGCAGGTGGCCCAACGGGGCAAGGTGCTGAGCGTGAAGCAGCTGCAGCTCATCGCCCCCATCAACGTCACCGAGGAGACGCGCGCCTTCTACCGGGCGTGCGGCTACGTGGAAGGTGACTCCGGGGTGTTCCGCCACGCGGAGTACGAGCAGCCCCAGCGGTAGCGGGAAGCGTCCGCGAGGGCCCGGCGTCCTGGCCGGGCTCCTTCGCGGAGTGAAGCGTTTCAGCGCTTGAAGCTCGCGATGACGCGGCGCAGGCGCTCGTGGTCCTCTTCGCTCACGTCGATGAAGCGCACGCCGATGGCCTCCGCCTCGTCGCGCACCCAGGCGACGACGGCGGTGAGGTGGAAGTCCTCCCCGTCGATGACCATGGCCAACCGCACCTGCGCGCCCACGTCGTAGGACTTGCGCGTGCGCAGGCACAGACCGCCAGCGGACACATTCAGCGAGTAGGCCCGCAGCGCGCGCGCCGCGTCCTCCATCTGCTCGAAGCGCACTTCGAACCGCGCCGCCACGCGCTCCTCGGCGCGACGGTTCATGTACGGGTCTGGCTCCACCGGCCCATCCAACTTCGTGTTCATGCGCACCCTGACCCCCTCGGTTCTCGGACCGGAAGTGTCGGCTGGTTTCCAGGCCCGGTTCAAGGGCCCACGGACAACGGAATGGCTCGTGTAAGTCCCAGGCTACTTCGAAGCCAGGAGTTTCCGGATGAGTGCACGTCTCGTGTTGTTGGGTGGAGCCCTGATGTTGGGGCTGTGGGTGGCGGGCTGCGATGACGGAGAAACTGTCCGCCCGCCAACGGATGGGGGCACGTCCCTGGATTCCGGGACCAATGGCGGAGATTCCGGGACTGTCGATGCTGGCGATGGCGGCGGCGGTGGAAGCTCCGACTTCGCGTGCAACGTGGCGAAGCAGGAGGGCTGTGCCGCGGGCCAGAGCTGTCTCTACACGGACCTGGCGGATGGCGGCACGGGCAGTCAGTGCTTCGCGGCCGCGTGCGACGTGGTTCGCCAGGACTGTCCGTCCGGACAGCGGTGCACCTACGTGGGAACGGACGGAGGCACCACCGCGCGCCAGTGCGTCGCCGCGGGCACCGCCACGGAGGGCGCGCCGTGCACGCTGGCCGAGTCGCCTCCGGGCCAGACGTATGACACGTGCGCCGCGGGCCTGTACTGCAAGGACGCGTCGCAGGACGACGGCGGCACGGGCTTCTTCTGCCGCAAGCTGTGCCACGCGCCGTCCGACTGTGGCTCCGGCGAGTGCAACACCGTGCTGCGGCTG
The DNA here is from genome assembly GCF_009909105.1 of Corallococcus exiguus. Lineage (NCBI taxonomy): Bacteria > Pseudomonadati > Myxococcota > Myxococcia > Myxococcales > Myxococcaceae > Corallococcus > Corallococcus exiguus. The sequence goes on along the minus strand of NZ_JAAAPK010000002.1, from coordinate 558,257 downwards.
AACGGCACGCGAGAGCTGCCGCTGGTGTGTGGCCCCGCGTCCGCGCGGTGCGATCCGTTCGCGCAAGACTGCGAGAGCCCGCTGGCCTGCTACCCGGCCGCCAACGGCGCGGTGTGCGCGGGCCAGGGTTCGCTGCCGGAAGGCGCCGCGTGCGAGTTCAGCAACCAGTGTTCACAAAGCAGCACCTGCGTGATGACCGGCGGCAGCGGCACGTGCCGGACGCTGTGCCGCCTGCCCGCGGGCTCACCGGGGTGTGCGAACGGCGCGACCTGCCGGGCCATCAACAACAACAACGGCGACGTGGGGGCCTGCGTCCCGTAGGCAGCGGATTGCCCACGGAAGGAAGCGTCCCCACCCGGGGTGGCGAGCGCGCGGGTCCGCCAGGGGCCCGGCCCGCCACCTCGTGGGGGAAGTCCTGCGCCGTCCGTGCCCGGCTGTTGGAAGTTCACGGTCCGTGGCGATTGGCTCGCGCCATGAATCCCCGGGTCGCCACGCGGGCACATCGTGCACATTGTCTTGCGCCGGGAGGTCGTGGGCATGGGTCTGAGGATGGCGCTGCGCTGGGGGTGTTTCGGTGCCCTGAGCGTGCTGGTGGGGTGTGGAGGCATGGATGACGGCCGCTCGCCCGAGGAGTCCTCCGGGCCGGGCCGCACGGACGCGGAAGTGAACGCGCCCGCCGCCACGGAGTCCGTGGAGGCCGCCCCCACGCTGACGCTGCACGACGGGCACCAGGTGCAGGCCACTCCGCCCGTGGCGCCCCTGCCCACTCAGTTCCAGCCCGCCTTCCATCAGTCGCTGCGCGAATCCGTCTCCGTGGGGAGCTTCACCACGTACCGGATCAAGGTGCCCCTGGGGCGCGCGGGCAGCCGCGTGCGCGTCACCTTCCGCTCCGGCGACGGCAGCCTGACGCTGCAGCGGGCCACGGTGGCGAAGGCCGGCGCCAATGGCGCGCTGGGCTCCGCGCCGGTGGCGCTCACCTTCGGCGGACAAGCGGGCTTCACCACGGGCACGCGCACGCTGGTGACGTCGGATCCCATCGCCTTCCCGGTGGGCTTCCGAGACGAGGTGGCCATCTCCTTCGAGGTGAAGGGCGCGCTGGGCAAGAGCCGCATCCAGGCGTTCCCGGACAGCTGGATGAGGACCGGCGCCTTCGCGACGACGCAGGGCGCGCTGGGCGGCCAGACCTGGGAGTACGCCACGGGCGTTGCGACGGTGGACGTGGAAGGCGCGCCGGGCCGGGCCTTCGTCGCCATTGGAGACAGCATCACCGAGGGCTACACGGGCACGTGGAACGACACGCGCAACGCGTGGCCGTCCCGGGTGGAGAAGCAACTCGGGGTGCCGGTGGTGAACTCGGGCGCGTCCGGGCAGGGGTTCTGGGACGCGAACCTCCAGCTGCCGCAGGAGGTGCTCTCCCTGCAGGGCGTCACCGACTGCGTCGTCCTGCTGGGCGTCAACGACCTGGCCGCGGAGGGCATGACGGTGCCGAAGCTGCAGCAGCGCATGACGCAGCTGCTGGATCAGCTCCAGCCCATGTGCAAGCTGTGGGTCAGCACGCTGCTGCCCAAGGAGAAGATGGGCGCGGACGGCGGTGACTTCGAGCTGATGAAGGCCCAGCGCCACGAGTTCAACGCGTGGCTGCGCTCCCTGACGCGCGCGCAGCTCATCGACCTGGAGGCCGTGACGCGGCAGCCGGGCAACGTGGACCTCTTCATCGACGGACTGGAGGTGGACGGCATCCACCCGTCCGTGGAAGGCCACCGGGTCATGGCGGACGAGGCGGCGCGGACCCTCAAGGCGAAGGGCGGTCTGTAGCGCCTGCCCGGCTGGAAACCGTACGGAGGGTTTGAATAGGTTCGCGGCCGTTGCGTCCAGGCGGTGTTCCCGTCTTTCACAACTCCCGGAGCTTTCCCCCATGCGCGCCCTTCCCACCGCCCTCGTCGTCGCCTGCCTCGCCCTGCCCTCGCTCGCCCACGCGGCGTCGCTGCGGTGTGGCAACAAGCTCGTGTCGGAGGGGGCGTCGCAGGCGGACGCGGTGGCCAAGTGCGGCCAGCCCGTGTCGACCGAGACCAAGCGCGAGCGCGTGACCAACAAGTCCCGGGAAGGCAGACGGGACGGGTCGCGCCGCGGGGATTCCTCCACGGAGTTCTCGACCTCGACCTCCGTGGAGGAGTGGACCTACAACTTCGGGCCCAACCGGCTGTTGCAGGTGGCCATCTTCCGCGACGGCCTGCTGGTGGACGTGCGCAGCGGCGGCTACGGCTACTGAGTCCAGCGCCGCGCGATCTGGTCTTGGCGGTTGAATAGCTTCGGGGCCGCCACGTCCAGGCCGTGTTCCCTGCCTTTTCTCCTCCTCGGAGCGTCCCCCATGCGCGCCCTTCCCGCCGCCCTCGTCGTCGCCGGCCTCGCCCTGCCCTCCCTCGTCCACGCGTCCGCGCTGCGCTGCGACAACAAGATCGTGTCGGAAGGAGCTTCGCAGTTGGACGCGCTGGCCAAGTGTGGGCAGCCCGCGACGAAGCAGAGCAAGACGGAGTACGTGACCCACAAGGTCAAGGAAGGGGCGCGGGGTGAGACGCGCTACGGGGAGGCCTCCACGGAGGTCACGACCTCCACGACCGTGGAGGAGTGGACCTACAACTTCGGGCCCCACCGGTTGATACAGGTGGCCATCTTCCGCGACGGCCGGCTGGTGGACGTGCGCAGCGGTTCCTACGGCTACTGAGGCCCCAGGTACTGCTCCAGCTGTTGGCGCATGATCTCCGGCCGCCGGATCAGCGCTGACCGGAAGAACAGGAGGTTCTCGCGCCAGCCCTCCATGGAGGCCGGCTGGCTCCAGCGCGCCACCTGGTCGGGCATCTCCAGCTCGAGCGCCTCCGCCGCCGCGTCCAGGGCCGCCGTCACCCGCTCCTCGGCGAAGGTGTGCTCGATGTGCCAGAGGAAGCGCTCGATGAAGCGGGCCTTGAACTCCGGCGACTGGAGCAGGCCCCTCAAGAGCAGCGTGGACCAGGCCCCCGCATCCGACGTCTCGTCCAACACGCGCCCCAGGCTGTCGTGGTCCGGACCGTGGAACAGGGCGGCGTCCAGGTCGTACACGAGCCAGCGCCAACGGCCGTCGTGTCCAAGGGCCGCGCCCGGCTCCAGCTTCTTCGTGCGCAGCCGCCAGAACTTCACGTTGTTCCGCGGCCAGTCCGAGTTGCCCAGGTAGAGCTGCGCGACCTGGTATTCGATGAAGTCCTCCACGTCCATCCGCGCGCGCACCCAGGCGGAGTGCTCCGGCACCGACAGGTCGTGCGTCGCCACGTAGTCGATGAGCTCCTGATAGGGCTGCTCGTCTCCCTCCTCCCCCACGTCCAGGACCCCGGCGTTCTCCAGGATGACCGCCTTCTTCCGGTCCACGCCGTAGTGTGAAGCCAGGTAGTACTCGTCCAGGCGCTCGCGCAGCTCGTGCAGGCCCCAGTACTCGCCATTGAGGAACACGAGCGTGGGACGGCAGGCCTGGATCGCGAGCCGCGTCTCGGCCAGCAGGCCCTGAAGCATGCAGTCACGCAGCTTGGTGACGCCCTGGTCCTGTCCGGACGTGCGCGCGATCAGCCGGGTGAACTCCGTCACCGGGGAGCCGGGGAACACCGGCCCCGCGAACGTCTTCGGGCCGTAGTCCTCCTTCGCGTACAGCCGCAGGCTCTTCTGCGGAAACGCCGCGCTGCCAGAACCGTGGATGCGCACGCCCGCGTCCTGGGCGAACACGCGCTGGCCGGAGGTTTCGAACCACTCCACGTGGACGGGGCGCTCCCACTCCTTGCCGTTCTGCCTGTAGTTGGCCGCGAGCGGATCATCGGGCCGGGCCTCGGCGGCGAGGCCGGGGACGTAGATGCCCGTCTCCGGGTCGAAGAAGTTCGCCGCGTCGGTGACGAGCGACAGCACCGGCAGCGTGTACGGCGCCCGGCCAATGACGAACGTGCGCGTGCGGACCGGGCCCACCGGCTCCGCGCCCGCGAACTGCCGGTAGCGCACCACCGCGACCTGGGGCGGCTCCTCCAGCGGCGCGATCCACCGCAGGACTTCCGGGGCATCCAGCGGCGTCGTGGGGACGAAGGACCACCGCGCCGGTGGCGTGGAGCGCGCCAGCAGCGCGATGGGGGCCGTGTAGCGCGACGACTCGGGCGTGGGCGTGGAGCCGTCCCGCGTGAAGTACGTCCGCAACCCCTGGGCCGTGGGCAACGCCAGCAGTGTCTCCGGTTGATAGAGCCCGGGCCGCGCGTCGAACGTCAGGTGCTGGAAGTCGACGCGGGCCCGCGCCTCGGCCCCCTGCCTGTCGCGCGCCACCACCTCCAGCGACAGCGCGCGCCGGCCTGGCCACCAGGGCAGGCTCCAACGGCCACTGTCGATGTCGGCATGGCCCAGGAAGCGCCCGTCCTCGTACACCTGCACCCGTGACGGCCCGGCGTCGCTCGCCACCGCGCCGAACAGCCGGTGCGTGTCCGGTTCGTGCCCGTCGATGGTGACGCGAGGCCCGGAGGGCGGTGGAAGCTCGGCCTCATTCAGCCGCCGCTCGGGGGCGGGCTCACAGCCGGCCCCGGCGAGGAGGAGACCCAGGACGAAGGACGCGAAGTGACGGAGACGCATGAGGGTCTCCGTCCTGTAGCAGACAATGCTTTGACCTCACACCGCCCTGTGACACAGCGCGGCGGGAGCCCCCTCCCTCAAGCGGGGGGCGCGGTGGCTTCGAGCAGGCCGTGCTTCTGGAGGAGCGCGGCCAGCGCGGGCGGCGCGAGCATCCAGTCCTCGCGTGTGGGCACCCAGCGCACGGGGGCTCCGGCGGCGGCGAGCCGCGCGTTCACCTCCGCGATCATCGGGACGAAGGTGGGCTGGGGCACGTCCCAGCTCCCCACGCCGGCCTGGACCTCCACGGCTCCGGGCTCCACGCGCACCGCGGGCTGGCCCTGCACCGGCTGGATGACGAACCCCGGCAGGTACGGCTGCATGGCGGCGGACAGGCGCTCCAGCAGCGTCGGGTCCTCGAAGGGGTGGGCGCCCTCCAGGTCGAAGAAGGTGGGCAGCTGCGCCTGGAGCTCGTCGCGCAGCGGGTTGTCCTTGCTGTCGCGCCAGGCGTGCTCGGCCAGGACGCGGGCCTCGTGGGGGATGCGGATCTCCCAGCGCTCCAGCAGCGCGAGCAGCTCCGCCACGCGCTCCACCTCCTCCCAGGGCGGCTCCACGCGCGTGAGCCAGGACACCTCCGACACCGTCTCTCCCCGGCGAAGGCCCGTCACCCGGTCCCCCTTGCGCAGCTGGAAGGGCGGAGCCTGGGTGAACTCCGGATCCGGATAGAGGGCGGTGTGCAGCAACCCCGTCCCCTCTTCCGGGCGCACGCGCGCGAAGCCGTGCTTGGGGTTGATCTCCTCCACGACGAAAGTGTCCTGGGCCATGGTCTCTTCTCTAACCGGTGTTCCGCATGCCCGCAGCGATGCCGTTGAGCGCCAGGAGGAGCGGCCGGTCGCACTCCGCGTCCCCGTCCCGCTTGCGCTTGAGCAGCTCCACCTGGAGGAAGGACATGGGGTCCACGTAGGGGTTGCGCAGCGCGATGCTCCGCTGCAGCTGCGGGTTGTTGTCCAGCAGCTTCGCCTCGCCCGTGAGCGACTTCACCGCGCGGCGCGTGCGGGAGTGCTCCTGCTGGATGCGCAGCCACAGGGGCCGCGTGGACGCGGGCGCCAGCTTCGCGTACCGCGCCGCGATGGCCATGTCCGTCTTGGCCAGCACCATGGTCACGTTGTCGATGACCGTGCGGAAGAAGGGCCATTCCTTGTACATGCGCTGCAGGAGCGCCGCGCCCTCCGGCGTGGCCGCGTATTCCTCCAGCGCGCTGCCCACGCCGTACCAGGCCGGGAGGATGGCGCGCGTCTGCGTCCACGCGAAGCTCCAGGGGATGGCGCGCAGCGTGTCCAGCCCGCCCGCCTTGCGCTTGCTGGGGCGCGAGCCGATGGGCAGCGCGGAAATCTCATCCACCGGCGTGCCCTTCATGAAGAACTCCACGAAGCCCGGGTCCTCCCAGACGAGCCCGCGGTACGCCTTGCGGCCGGACTCCGCCAGCGCGTCGAAGGCGGCGCGGAAGGCGGACTCATCCTCCGGGGACGGGCGCGGCTGCGCGTCCAGCGTGTGCAGCAGCACGCCGCCCACCACCAGCTCCAGCGTGCGCTGGGTGAGCTCCGGGCGCGCGTACTTGTGGTCCATCGCCTCGCCCTGTTCGGTGGCCTTGTAGGCGCCGGCCACCGTGCCCGGCGGCAACGCGAGGATGGCCGTCTGGGCGGGGCCGCCGCCTCGCGCCACCGTCTCCCCTCGGCCGTGGAACAGGCGCAGGGGCACGTCGTTCTCGTCCGCCACCTGCGTGAGCGCCACCTGGGCGCGGTACAGCGCGGCGCTCGCGGCGAGCAGGCCCACCTCCTTGCCGGAGTCGCTGTAGCCCACCATCACCTCCTGCACCCCACGGCCCTTCAGGTGCTGGCGGTACTCCGGATGCGCGAAGAGCTGGCGCAGCACGTCCGGGCCGCCGTCCAGCGCGCCCAACTGCTCGAAGAGCGGCGCCACGTCCACGGTGGCGCACTGGAGCTTCGGGTCCCAGAGCCCCGCGTGCTTCAGGCACTGGAAGGCCGCCAGCACGTCGTCCGCGGTGGAGGCCATGGAGAGGATGAGCGTGCGGCACACGGACTCGCCGCCCTCGTCCTGGCCCTCGCGCAGCTTCGCCAGCACCTCCAGCAGCCGCTTGCCGCCTTCGGTAGGGGCCGGCCCGCCGTTGAAGGACGCCGCCGCGCTCACCGCGTCCTCCGCGGGGGCGCGCACCTCCAACTCCCCCAGGCCCAGGCCCAGCGCGCGGACGCGCTCGGACATGCGGCGCACCTCGCGCAGGCCCGCGTGCTCCGCGCGCGCCGCGAAGAGCGACCGCTCCAGCACCGCCAGGTCATCCCCCAGCGCCTCCGGCGAACGGTAGGCCTCGGCCGGCAGCGTGGACTCCCGCCCCTGCCGCCGCGCCAGCACGTGCTCCAGCGCCAATGAAAGCCGCTCCTCCATGAAGCGCAGCTTGCGGCGCCACGGCTCGCCCAGCGTGCGCGGGCCCTGCTGCTTCGCCACGTCCGGCAGCGCCTTGGCGTCCTCCTCCAGCGAGCGCTCCAACTCCTGCGTGGGGCGCGCGTGACGCTCCGACTGGGACAGCATCCCGCCCAGCAGCTCCACGTCTCGCAGGAGCAACCGCAGGCCCCGGGCGCGGTGCGCGCGCAGCGTGTCCGCGAACACCTCCGGCGTCACCAGCGGGTTGCCGTCCATGTCGCCGCCCACCCACGAGTGCACGCGCACGGGCGTGTCCAGCGCGCCCAGGGGCTCGCCGTAGGCGCGCTCGAAGGCCCAGTCCAGCGCCTCCGGCAGCCGGGCCACCGGCTCCGACAGCATCTCCTCCACGTACCAGTGGACGTTCTTCACCTCGTCGCCCACGGTGGGGCGCTCGCGGCGCAGCTCGTCCGTCTGCCACAGCGCCGTGATCTCCTCGCGCATGGCGGTGAGGTTCGCGGCGGACTCGCGCGGGGTGAGCGTGCACCGGTCGCGCTCCTCCAACAGCTGCGCCAGCCGGTAGAGCTTCTCCAAGAGCGTGCGGCGCACCGCCTGGGTCGGGTGCGCGGTGAACGTCAGCGTCACCTTCAGCGTCCCCAACGTTTCACGCACCTTGTCGGCGCTGACGCCCGCGGCCTTCAGCGCCAGCAGCGTCGACTCCAGCGACCCCTTCTGGGGCCGGGTGGAGGTGGGGCTCGCGTGGGCCCGCGCGCGGCGGATGCGGTGGTGCTGCTCCGCCAGATTCACCAGCTGGAAGTAGACGGAGAAGGCGCGCAGCACCGGCTCCACCTGATCCGACGGCAGCCGCCGCAACACCGCCGCCAGCTCCGCCGCCGCGGCGCGTCGTCCGGCCACCGGGCCCCGCCGCCGCTGGATGGCCAGGTGGCGGACCTCCTCCTCCTTGTCGAACAGGGCCTGCCCCTCCTGTTCCACCAACACCTCACCCAACAACCGGCCCAAGAGCCGGACATCCCGCCGCAGCGGGGGATCCACGGGACGTGAACGCGCCATAACGGACCAGAACCGTAGTCCTTTGGCCCCCCACCGCCCCTACCCATTCTCGAATTTTCGACCGCCAGCCGACGGATGACCCACTCCGTCCTTGCAGGAAAAATTCAACCTCCCGGTCTTCCCAAAGAGTCGCGGCTTCCACTAGAAAGTGGGCACTCCCGGACCCCGCCGGGATGTCTGACCTGACCCAAAGGAGTGGTAATGCGGAAAAACCCATCTTGGCTGGCCCTGGGCCTGCTGACGCTCGCGGCGCCGACGGCGTACGCGGAGCGCGCGTGGTACGAGAAGCCGCAACCCGACATCGCCGCGCCGTCCACCAAGCTGCGCCAGGCGGTTGTCCAGGACATCACGGACGACCTGCCCCACCGTCTGGGTGAGCAGCAGAAGGAGCTGAAGGCGCAGGCGCTGCAGATGCGTCTGGAGGGTCGTGGTCAGCCGGGCCGCGTGCAGAAGCTGGCCAACGGCAAGTTCGTGGAGCTGGAGCTGCAGCGCACGGACCGCATCTTCGTCATCCTGGTGGAGTACGGCACGCAGATCCACCCGGTGTTCGGCAACCCCGCCACCAACCCGGGCGGCAACATCCCCGGCCCGCTGCACAACGCGATTCCGGGCCCGGACCGCACGGTGGACAACACCACCATCTGGCAGCCGGACTACAACCGCGAGCACTTCGAAAAGCTCTACTTCGACACCACGCCCGGCGCGGACTCGGTGGCGAACTTCTACAAGGCCGCGTCCTCCGGCCGCTACACCGTGTCCGGCACGGTGTCCGAGTGGGTGAAGGTGCCGTACAACGCCGCCCGCTACGGCAACAACCTTTGCGGCAGCTCCAGCTGCTCCAACTCCATCTGGCCGCTCGTCAGCGACGCCATCAAGGCGTGGACCAACGCCCAGCTGGCCGCTGGCAAGACGCCCGCGGAGATCAAGGCGTACCTGGACACGTTCGACACGTGGGACCGGTACGACTACGACGGCGACGGCAACTTCGACGAGCCGGACGGCTACATCGACCACTTCCAGATCGTCCACGCCGGCATGGGTGAGGAAGTCGGCGGCGGCGCGCAGGGCCCCAACGCCGTGTGGAGCCACCGCTGGTTCGCGTACAGCAACGGCACGAGCGCGGATGGCATCGGCCCCGCGTACAACCAGAACGGCGGCACGCGCTTCGGGACGGGCATCGACAAGTGGGTGGGCGACTACACCATCCAGCCGGAGAACGGTGGTCTGGGTGTGTTCGCGCACGAGTACGGCCACGACCTGGGCCTGCCGGACCACTACGACACGACGAACGCGGCGGACAACGGGACGGGCTTCTGGACCATCATGTCGTCCGGCTCGTACCTGAACGACGGCACCAAGGACATTGGCAGCCGTCCGGGTGACTTCTTCGCCTGGGACAAGCTGCAGCTGGGCTGGCTGGACTACGCCACCACGGATGCGGGCCTGTACTCGTACCACAACCTGGGCCCCGCGGAGGTCACGTCCCAGAACGCGAAGCAGGCGCTCGTGGTGAAGCTGCCCGGCAAGCCCGTGGTGCAGCCCACCACCGCCCCGTTCGAGGGCCAGGGCATGTGGCAGGGCGGCCAGGGCAACAACCTGGACCGCGTGCTCGAGAAGACGGTGAAGCTGCCGAACAAGAAGCCCATCACCTTCTCCTTCCAGACCTGGTTCGACATCGAGGAGGACTGGGACTACGCCTACGTCGCCCTCTCCGTGGACGGTGGCCCGTTCACCAACCTGGCCAGCCCCGTGAGCCGCACCACGAACCCGTGGGGCAACAACCTGGGCAACGGCATCACCGGCACGTCCGCTGGTTGGATTCCCCTGGAGTTCGACCTGTCCGCCTACGCGGGCAAGACCGTCACCCTGAAGCTCCGCTACAAGACGGACGGAGCTGAGTTCAACAAGGGCTTCCTGGTGGACGCCGTGCAGCTGTGGGCGAAGAACACCTACCTCTTTGGTGACGACGGTGAGTGGGGCCACAAGTGGTGGGACAAGTCGACGTTCTTCGTGACGGACGGCACCAACACCCTCTACGACAACTACTACCTGGCCGAGTGGCGCCAGTTCCGCGGCTACGACGAGGGTCTGGCCACGGGTCCCTACAACTTCGGCTTCAGCTCGGATGGCCTGGTGGATTGGGCGGAGCGCTACTCGTACAACCCCGGCCTGCTGATCACCTACTGGGACACGTCGCAGTCGAACAACAACGTGTCTCAGCACCCGGGTTCGGGCCGCATCCTGCCCATCGACTCGCGCCCGCAGCCCCTGCAGCGCAGCGACGGCCGCTACTGGTCCGGCCGCGTGCAGACGCACGACGCGACGTTCGGCCTGGAGCCCAGCTTCCCGCTGTCGCTCAAGCCCAACGGCTTCCCGCGCAGCGAGTACGCCTCGCAGCCCGCGGTGCCGGTGTTCAACGACACGAACGAGTTCTGGTACGCCACGCAGCCGTACGGCGGCGTGAAGGTTCCGAAGACTGGCACCATCATCGAGGTGCTGTCGACGAACCCGGCCCAGACCGTGATGCAGGTCCAGGTGCGCCCGGTCGAGTAGTCCTCTGACCGTCGTCACCGCTGAGCAGTGAAGGAGGGCCGGTCCCGCGTCGATGCGGGGCCGGCCTTTCGCTTTCGGGTTGAAGGAATCCGGACACCCGGCGCGCGGCCATGGATGACGGTCGCGCGGGGGGCGCTACGGTGCCCGCATGGCCGAGTGCCCCGTGGGCGGTCCCGCCTCCCCTTCCCCTCCTCCCGAGCCGCCCTCCGAAGTCGCGCGAACCGTGGCGCTGGAGCCCGCGGATCCGCTCTCCGTGCTCAACCAGGCGTTCCGCGACGCGTACGCCGCGCGCCGTGAGGCCGTGCTGTCCCGCATGGGGCCCGTCATCGCGCAGATCGACGACGTGCTCCTCCTGCGCATGCGCGGCCAGCGCTTCGAGGCGCCCGCGCGCACGCGCCGCTACCACGTGTCCAAGGCCGTCACCCACGTGCCCCTCGCGCTCCACGTCCTGCTCGCCAGCAAGGACGCGCTCGATGAAGAGACGCGCACGCGGCTCACCACGATGCGGCGGCTCATCACCGCCTCGCGCATGAGCCTGGACGGCCGGGGACTTCCGGCCGAAGCCCTGGCGCGGCAGCACCGCCTGCTCGACGCGTCGCTCGCGCTCGTGGACGGCGTGCTGGCGGCGAACCGGGTGACGCAGGCGGAGCTCTCCGCGTTCATCCACGCCCGGGTGCCAGACCTCCTGAAGAACGCCGAGGACGCGGCGAGGGATCAGATCGACACCATGCATGCCTCGGTCGAGGCGTGGAAACGACAGATGACCGCCGAGGAGCGCGGTCAGCTGCGCGCCGTGGTGGCCGCCTCGCACATGTCGCGGCCCGGCAACGTGGCCGCGCAGTACTTCTCCATCACCCTGGGCGACACGTGGGAGGGGCGCTTCCACGAAGAGGATCAACAGCCCGGCAAGCGCGTGCTCACCTCGGAGGCGACGTTCGACGAGCCCGCGGCGTTCGCGCTGCTCGCCACGCACGTGCTGGACGCGAACACGTCACGCGGCATCTTCGGCGAGGAGACGCGCATGGCCAGGGATCTGCTCGCGGACGCGGCCGAGCGCATCCTCGCGGGCATGTTCCAGACATCACCCCAGTCGCCCGGCACGGGCGCGCCGTAGCGGCTCAGGAGCGCGTGAGCGGAAGCTCCACCATGAACGTCGCGCCCTCGCCCAGGCGGCTGTCCAGGGACACGCGCCCGCCCTCGGCCTCCACGATGGTGCGGGTGAGGTAGAGCCCCAAACCCAGCCCGCCATAGTGGCGCTCGGACACCGCGCGGCAGTAGCGCTCGAAGAGGCGGGGCCGCTGCTCCGGCGAGATGCCGATACCCCCGTCGCGCACCGTGAGCCGCGCCACGGGCCCATCCGCCACGAGCCGCACGGACACCGGTGTACCGGGGCCGTACTTGAGGGCGTTGTCCAGCAGGTGATCCAACACCTGCGCCAGCCGCACCCGGTCGAAGCAGCCGCGCACCGACTCCGGGGCTTCCACCTGGAACTCGCAGTGCTCCAGGACGAACCTGGGCGCGAACGTCGCGGCCACCTCGCGCACCACCTCCGCGACGTCCACCTCCTCGCGCTGCAGGCGGAAGGTGCCGGCGCTGATGCGCGACACGTCCAGCAGGTCATTCATCAGCTCCGTGAGCCGGCGGACCTGGCGGTGCCCCGTCTCCACGTGGGCTTCGATGATCGGCACGAGCGGCGAGTCCGGATGCGACTTCACCGCGCGCGACAGCGCCTGGAGCTTCAGGCTCAGCGGCGTCAGCGGCGTCTTCAGCTCGTGGCTCGCGACAGAGAGGAACTCGTCGCGCAGGCGGATGGCCTCGCGTGCGCCCTGGAGCAGCCGCGCGTTGTCCACCGCGAGCCCGGCCAGGTTCGCCAGCTCCTGGGCGAACCGCAGGTCCTCGTCGCCATACCGGCGGCTGGAGGTGGTGACCAGGAAGGACAGCGCGCCCAGGATGTGGCCCCGGGCCATGATTGGCACGGTGAGCAGCGAACGGATGCCCACCCGCCGCATCGTCTCCAGATGATCCGCGTCCTGCGCCACGGACTGCATCACCGCGTCCGTGACCTCCGTCGCAAGTGTGGACCGGCCGGTCGCCAGCGCCACCGCGGGAGGATAGACGGGCCGCTCCCGAGGCACCGGCGTCAGCCGCTGCACGGTGGCCGCGAGCGGCGCCTGGGAGGGATCCGCCGACACCACCTGGACGCGCTCGAAGTGGCCGTCCGCGCGCAGCACGTCCACGATGCACCAGTCCGCGAGCGCCGACACCGACAGGTTCGCCAGCGACGCCAGCGATTCCTGCGTGGCGGAGGCATCCAGCGACGACGCGAACAACTCGCTGGCCCGCGCGAGGAACGCGGCGCGCTCCTCACCCAGGACCTGAGCCTGGATGTCGATGCAGGTGCCCACCCATTCGTGCACGGAGCCATCCGGCCCCAGCACGGGAATGCTCCGCGCGAGCATCCACACGTAAGCCCCGTCCACGCGGCGCAGCCGGTAGCGAGTGGCGAAGGGCTGCGTCCCCTCCCTGGCCCGCTCCCACGCCGCCAGGGCCCCGGCCCGGTCATCCGGGTGCAGGGCGAGGAGCCATCCCTGGTTGCGCATCTGCTCCTCCGTCTGGCCGGTGAAGGTCGTCCATGACGGAGAGATGGGCGCCAGCGCATCCCTGGCGGGGTTCGTCGACCAGGTGACCTGCGCCGCGGTCTCCAGCAGCCGGCGGAGCCGCTCGGCTTCCTGGCGCAGTTGGGCCACCTCCTCGCGCAGGGCGACCTCGGCACCGGCGGGAGGAGTGGAGACGCGGCTCGGGTCCAGGAGGGGGGACGCCATCGAGGTGCCTCAGTACACGTTGTACTTGGCTCGAAGCGCTTCGTGCTCCTGCGCGTTGCGCGACGGGTGCAGGACCTTCTGCGCGTCATGCAGGTAGTACCAGAAGTCGCTCTTCACCGGCCGCAGCGCGGCGAGCAGCGAGTCCACCGTGGGCGCGCCAATGGGGCCCGGCGGCAGGCCCGCGCGGGTGCGCGAGTTCCACGGATCCGAGTTGTCCCGCAGCCGCTTGAGGAACGCCTTGCGGTCGTTCCACTCCGCCAGTTCGTAGCGGCTGGTGGCGTCCACGCCCAGTGGGAAGCCCTTGTCCACGCGCTTCCAGAGGATGCCCGCGACGAGCGCGCGCTGGGAGGGCACCGGCTCCTCGCGCTCCAGCATGGAGGCCATCACGACGATGTCGTGCAGTGACCGGCCGCTCTTGGCGATCTCGTCCTTGTGCTCGTCGTAGAAGCGGGCGCGGAAGGTGTCGATCTGCCGCTGGATGAACGCCTCCACCTTGAAGTTGTCCGCGATGATCCCGTACGTCTCCGGGTAGAGGTAGCCCTCCAGGCTGCGCACGGGCAGCGGGAACGGCGCGGCGAAGCTGCTCGTGCGGCTGGCCGCGGCGATGTACTCGCCCGGCTTGATGAGTCCCTGGGCGGCGAGCACCTGGTCGGTGTCGCGCAGGCGCCAGCCTTCGATCATCGCGAAGGGCACGTCCTCCGGAAGCGGCTGGCCCTCCAGGGCGTTGGCCAGCTCCGCCACGGACGCCGTGGGGTTGAGCATGAAGCGGCCCGCCTTCACGTTGAGGCTGCCCCGGCGCCACAGGTGGAAGCGCCACACGGCGGGATTCTCCAGGAAGCCCTGGGACTGGAGCTGCTGGCCCAGCGAGCGCGCGGACGCGCCCTTCTTCACCACGAACTCCTTGGGAGCCGGATCCGCGGCTGCGTGCGGAGCGGTGGTGGCGTTCTGGAAGTGCATGAACACGCCGCCTGCACCCGCGACCGCCAGGACGATGAGCACGAGGAGCGCGACCAGGATCTTCTTCATGGGGCGGCAACCTATCAAAGGCCCTGACGCTTCCAACGAGAACCACCGTGCGCCCTGCCGGGCAGGCGGACGCAAGCGCCCCCTTCTCAACACCCAGCGATGAAGGCGCCCCTCCCCTCGCGCCTCGTCTAGGATGACGCCCTTGTTCGTCGACCCCCGCCGGCTCGAAACCTTCCGCGTCGTCGCCTCGACGGGGCAGATCTCCGCCGCCTCCCGCCTGCTCCACCTGTCACAGCCCGCCGTCACCGCGCAGGTCCGGCAACTGGAGGCGGACTGCGGCCAACCGCTCCTCGTACGCACGGCACGCGGGGTGCGGCTGAACGCGGCGGGGCGTGTGCTCTTCGACTACGCCCAGCGCATCCATGGCCTGCTGGACGAGGCGGCGCTCGCCATCGCGGCCGAGGAGACCCTCACCGGAGAGCTGGCGCTGGCGGCGAGCACCACCGTGGCCAATGCCATCGTGCCCGGTCTGCTGGCGTCGTTCCTGCGCACGCACCGTGAGCTCCAGGTTCGTCTGGAAGTGGGCAATACGCGCGAGGTGCTGACGTGGTTGTCGGAGGGCCGGGTGCCGCTCGGGCTGGTGGAGGGCCACGCGCGGGCGCCCGGTATCCGGCTGGAGCGCTACCTGGATGACGAGCTGGTGCCGGTGGTCTCGTCACAGGGGCCGGCGGAGTGGTCGCGGATCCGCACCATGGAAGCACTGCGGGAGGTGCCGCTGCTGTGGCGCGAGCAGGGCTCCGGCACACGCGCCGTGCTGGACCGGGCCCTGCGCAAGGCAGGCGTGCGCAAGGGGCCCCGACGCGGGGACCTCCAGTTGGGCAGCACCGAGGCGATCAAACGGGCCGTGTCCCTGGGTCTGGGCGTGGCGCTGTTGTCCCGCTGGAGCATCGACGGCGAGCTGTCCCTGGGCCGCTTCCAGGTGTTACCCGTGCCAGGGCTGCGCATCCCGCGAGCGTTCTCCTGGGCCCTGCCCGTGGATGATCCGTCCGGAGCCGCGGGCCGCTTCCTGCGCCATGCCCGCGCCACGCCCCCGGTGCTGCTGCCCTGAGGCCGAGGCTCACGCCGCCGCGCCATGCCCGCGCCACGCCCCCGGTGCTGCTGCCCTGAGGCCGAGGCTCACGCCGCCGCGCCATGCCCGCCACGCCCCCAGTGCGGTTGCCCTGAGCCCGCGGCTCATGCAGCCCAGCCCAGCCGCAGCGCGCCCAGGCACAGGCCCGCCATGAGCAGCCACAGCGTCACCGCCTGCGCGAGCGGACGAAGGCCCACCGCCCGCAGCGTCTCGCGCGTCAGCCCCGCTCCCAACAGGAACAGCGTCACGACGAGCAGTTGCCGGGCCACGGCCGCCACTCCCTGCCCCACCGGCGCGAGCCCGGGGAACACCGTCACGACCGCCGCCGCGCCGAGGAACCCGGCGATGAACCACGGCCTACGGACCCGGCCCGTCACCGCGTGGCCCTCGCGCCGGCGCCACGCGGCCAGGCCCACCGTCAGCGGGAGGATCCACAAGGCGCGCGCCAGCTTCACGGGCGTGGCCACCGCCAGGGCCTCGGGTCCGTAGCGCAGCGCCGCACCCACCACGGAGCTGGTGTCGTGGATGGCCATCGCGCACCACAAGCCGAACTGATGCGGCGTCAGCCCCACCGCATGGCCCACGACGGGGAAGACGAACAGCGCCACCGCGTTGAGCAGGAACACCGTGCCCAGGGCCACGGACGTCTCATGCTCCTGGGGCCGCAGCACCGGCACCACCGCCGCGATGGCGCTCCCGCCGCAGATGGCCGTGCCCACGCTGATGAGCAGCCCCGTCACGCGGGGAACACCGAGCAGCCGGGCGAGCCCCACCCCCAGCGTCAGGCACACCGCGATGCCCACCACCGTGTAGCCCAGCCCCTCACGCCCCGCCGCGAGCACCGTGCGCAGGTCCATGCCCGCGCCCAGCCCCACCACCGCCAGGGACAACAGCCGGGGCGTCAGGGCCCGCGTCGTCCCGGCGAAGGGATTGCCCACGGTCAGGGCCACGCACAGCCCCGCGAGCAGGGCCACGCCGGTGGAGACAGAAGGCAGCAGGCAGAGCGCCGCGCACAGCGGCACCAGGACATGTCCGGCCGTCCAGGTCCGGGGATGGACAACGGGAAGCGGTGGAGGCGTTTCCATGCGCCAGGAGATGCGCCGGGCGGCCTCCGGACACCAGATGTCAGAAGCGATAAGGCATCAGTTTTCTGGATGGCTCACGGGGATGAGCAGGGACAGCTCGTTGGGCGTGAGGATTTCGCAGCCGTCGCGGGTGACGAGCACGGTGTGCTCGAACTGGGCGGACAGGCTGCCGTCCGCGGTCACGACCGTCCACCCGTCCGGCATCATCCGGATGTCCGGCCGACCCAGGTTCACCATGGGCTCGATGGTGATGACCATCCCCGAGCGCAGCGTGATGCCCGTGCCCGCCTTGCCCACATGAGGCACATGCGGCTCCCCATGCATCTGCCTGCCGATGCCATGGCCTCCGAACTCCTCCACGATGCTGCACCCCTCCGCCGTCGCCAGCGCCATCACCGCCGCGCCAATGTCCCCCAGCCGCGCGCCGTGCCGCACCACCGACACGCCCGCATCCCGGCAACGTCGAGCCACGTCCACGACGTGCTTCGCGTCCGCGGAGACCTCGCCAATCATGAACGTGGCGGACGTGTCGCCATGGAAGCCGTCCAGGTGCGTCGTCACGTCCACGTTGACGATGTCGCCGGGCTTCAGCACTTCATCCGTGCGCGGGATGCCATGGCACACCACGTGGTTGCGGCTGGTGCACACCGTGGCGGGAAAGCCCTTGTAGCCCAGCTGACTGGGCGTCCCTCCCCGCCGCGCCGTGTCCTCGCGAACCCACGCGTCGATGTCCGCCGTCGTCACGCCCGGCTGGAGCCGGGAGCCCACGTGCGCCAACGTGCCCGCCGCCGCGCGGCCCGCGAGCCGCAACCGCTCCACTTCACTGCCCTTGAAGAGAGGAATTCCCATGGCGGGCAAGGTGGCACCCGCCCGTCCGGAGCGTCCAATGCTGTTCTGGCATGACGCGGCCTGGGTGCACGGCGCGCACGACTCGCGCTAACCTTCCGCGCGTGAGCATCACGCACCTCCAGTCCTTCGTCGCGGTGGCGGAAGAGGGCCACGTGGGCCGGGCCGCGCTCCGGCTGCACATCACCCAGCCGCCGCTCAGCCGTCACATCCTCGCCCTGGAGGATGAGCTGGGCACGCCCCTCTTCGAGCGCGTCCCCAAAGGCATGCGCCTGCTGCCCACCGGCGAGGCCCTGCTCCACCACGCGCGCCGCATCCTGGCGGAGGTGGAGGTCGCCACCCTCACCGTGCGCGAGGCGGCCGGAGGCTCTGGAGCCTCCAAGCCGCCCCACACCTGACGGTCAAGACCAGGCGGTCATCCCGCCAATGCGGCGCAGCATCAGGATGGGGCCGTCGTCCATGCGGCGGCCGCGCAGGTCAATCTCACAGTCGATGACCCAGTCCCCATGGCCCTCCGGGTCCATGATGCGCTGCTGGGCTTCCCACTGGCGCGTGCCCGCCTCCTTGAGCTGCGTGTTCGCCGGCTTGCGCGCCTGGGGCGTGAGCACCACCAGCTTGTGCTCCTCGAAGTACGGCGCCATGGCCAGCTCCAGCTTCGGCGCGGTCCACTCGCCCAGCGCGTTGTCCAGCATGCCCAGCGCGTCCAGGTAGCGGCGCTGGCCCAGCGCGCGCAACAAACGGTGCAGCTCTTCGCGCACGCGCGCGGCGAAGGCCTTGGGGTCCTCCGTGAGCTCCTTGGGCTTGAGGTCCACCACCGGCTTCACTTCGACGGGGGCCTCCGGGTTGCGCATCCGCTCCCACTCGTCCAGGAGGCTGGAGTCCACCTGACGCAGCGTCGCGCGAAGGTGGTCGAGGATGTCGTCCAGGTCCTCGTTGCGGAACTTCTCCGGCACCGTCTGCACCAGCGACTTGTAGACGTCACCCACGTAGCGCAGCAGCACACCCTCGCTGCGCTGCAGGCCGTACTCACGCACGTAGTCGTGGAAGGACATGAAGCGCTCGAACATGTCCCGGACAATGGACTTGGGCCGGATGTTCTCCTCGCCCACCCACGGGTGCTTCTTCGCGAAGGCGTTGAAGGTGCCGTAGACGAACTCGCGGTTCGGCTTGGGCCACTCCAGCTTCTCCAGCTCCTCCATGCGGTCGTCGTACTCCACGCCCTGCGCCTTCATCTCCTGGATCTTCTCCCCCTTCAGCTGGTGCAGCTGCGCGTACAGCACCACGTCCGGGTTCTCCAGGATGGACTCCACCAGCGTGACGACGTCCAGCGCGTACGTCTCCAGCGTGGGGTCCAACAGCTCCAGCGTCTCATGCAGGTACAGCGACAGCGTGTGGTTGAGGCTGAAGTCGCGCTGCAGGTCCTCCGACACCTCCACCGTCGCCGAGTGCTTCTCCCACTGCACCACCTTGACGATGCCCGCGTCGCGCAGCGTGCGGAAGTACATCGCCGCGTCCTTCAGGAGCTTCTTCTTCGTGTAGTCGGAGCTGTGCGAGCGCATCACCAGCTGCACCAGCCGCTTGTAGCCGCCGCTGCCTTCCGTCTTGTCGCTCTGGAGCAGGTTGAGCAGCAGGCCGTGGCTCACGTCGAAGCGCGACTCCAGCGGCTCCGGCATCCCGTTCTGGAGCCGCTCGAAGGTGCTCTTGTCGTACTGCACGAAGCCCTTTTGTGGCGGCTTCGCCTTGGGCGTCTTCTTCTTGCCCGCGGCCTCCTTCGCCGCCTGGCGGATGTTCTCGACCATGTACTCCGGGGCCTGCGCCACCACGCTGCCCTCGGTGTCGAAGCCCTTGCGGCCCGCGCGGCCGGAGATCTGCTTGAAGTCGCGCACGCTCAGCGTCGTCAGCTTCTCGCCGTTGAACTTGAACAGCTGCGTGAAGAGCACCGTGCGGATGGGGATGTTCACGCCCACGCCCAGGGTGTCCGTGCCGCTGATGACCTTGAGCAGGCCCTGCTGCGCCAGCTTCTCCACCAGCAGGCGGTACTTGGGCAGCAGGCCCGCGTGGTGCATGCCGATGCCGTGGCGCAGGAAGCGCTGGAAGTCCTTGCCGTAGGGCGTGTCGAAGGGGGCGTCCAGCAGCGCCTGGCGGATCTCCTCCTTCTCTTCCTTGGTGTTGAAGTCCACGGACATCAGGTTCTGCGCCTGCTCGGCGGCGGCCCGCTGCGTGAAGTTCACCAGGTACACGGGGTACTTCCCGCGCGCGATGAGGTCCTGGATGGTCTCGTGCAGCGGCACCTCGCGGTAGTCGAAGTCCAGCGGCACGGGGCGCTCGGAGCTGCGCACCGTGGCCACCTCGCGGCCGGTGAGCTTCTCCAGGCTCTGCTCGATGACGTGCGTGTCGCCCAGCGTGGCGGACATCAGCAGGAACTGCGTCTTGGGCAGCGCCAGCAGCGGAATCTGCCAGGCCACCCCGCGCTCCTTGTCGGAGTAGTAGTGGAACTCGTCCATCACCACCGCGTCCACGCGCGCGGAGGCATCACGCAGCGCGAGGTTCGAAAGAATCTCCGCCGTGCAGCAGAGGATGGGCGCCTCGCGGTTGATGGACGCGTCGCCCGTCAGCATGCCCACGTTCTCCGGGCCAAAGGCCTTGGAGAGCGCGAAGAACTTCTCGTTCACCAGCGCCTTGATGGGGCACGTGTAGAACGACACCTTGCCCTCGGCCATGGCCTTGAAGTGGAGCGCCATGGCCACCAGCGACTTGCCGGAGCCCGTGGGCGTCTTGAGGAACAGGTGCTTGTCGCTCAAGAGCTCCAGGATGGCCTCCTCCTGGGCGGAGTACAGGCTCAGGCCGTTCGTGGCCACGTAGCCCACGAAGCGGTTGAGGATCTCGTCGGCATCGAGAGGGGGCTCGCCAGGCTTCGGCAACAAGGCGGCGAGCGGGGCGCGGGTGTCGGCGGAGGCACTCATCGGGCCCGACTCTAGGAGGTGCCGCCCCATCCCCGTGAAAAATCGCGCGTCCCCGGGCCGACACTCGCATCCGGAGAGGTCCCCTGCCTGCCCGGCCTGTGCACCCGGGCACAGTGGCAACGGCTGAGACGCGCATGGCCATGAACGGAGGGCCTCCCCATCCTGCCTCCGCGACATTCACGGGGGTTGGACATGCGGACAGCGAAATTCTGGATGGGGACACTGCTGGCGGGCGCGCTGGCGCTGGGCTACGGCTGCGGAAGCGAGGCGAACAAGGATCCGACGCCGCAGGACGCACCGCAGCAGCAGTACCCGGACGCGGGCACCGACGCGGGCGTGCTGCTGACGCTCACCGACGCGCAGATCGCCCGCGTCCTGCAGGTCGCCAACGAGGGCGAGGTGATGCTGGGCCAGTACGCCGCGCCGCTCGCCACCGAGCAGGCCGTGATCGACTTCAACAACCAGATGGTGACCGAGCACACCGCCGTGAAACAACGGCTGGACGCGCTGCTCGCGGCCCAGGGCATCACGCCCGAGGACACCACGCTGAGCCTCCAACTGCAGACGGACGTCCAGGAGCTGATGCAGATCCTCGCCGGTCCGAACGCACCGCCCGCGGGCGCCGCGCGCGACCTGGCGCTGATCAGCGCGCAGCTCGACGCACACGCGAGAGTCGCCTTCCTCGCCGACAGCCTGCTGTCGCCCCAGATCGTCAACCCGGCCCTGAAGCAGGAGGCGACCACCGAGCGGCAGGGCGTGCAGATGCACATCAACTCCGCGGCGACCATCCAGTCGAACCTGGTGATGCCACCCGCCACGCCGTAGCCGGAGCGTTTCCGTCTCCGGATAAAAATACAGCTCGGGCTCTCAGATCCTGAGAGCCCGAGTGCATTCACACGACCCGTGGGGGAGGATTCGACCCAGGTGCTTTCCAATCGTGTCGGACCGGTTTAGTAGGAATTTGGACCGCCGATGCAAAAGCCAACCGAACCGACCTCCGCGCAGAGCGAGCCGTTGACCACGGGACGGGTCCTGCGCTCCACGTATGAGATTGGCACCGTGCTGGGCAAGGGTGGCATGGGCGCGGTGTTCCTCGCGCGCCACCTGCGCCTGCCGGGCAAGCAGGTCGCCATCAAGGTGCTGCACGGCGCGGAGGAGGTGTCGGAAGAGGTGGCGCTGCGCTTCCGGCGCGAGGCGGAGATCGCCTCCCGGCTGGGGCACCCGAACATCGTGGAGGTGCTGGACTTCGACACCCTGGAGGACGGCACGCCCTTCATGGTGATGGAGTACCTGCGCGGTGAAGGCCTGTCGCGCCGGCTTCGCAAGCAGAAGAAGCTGCCGCTGGAGGAGGTCTTCTCCATCACGCGGCAGATGGGCGCGGCGTTGCAGGCGGCGCACCGCGCGGGTGTGGTGCACCGCGACCTGAAGCCGGGCAACGTGTTCCTCGTGCCCACGGAAGCGGGCGGCGTCGTGGGCGAGCGCGTGAAGCTGCTCGACTTCGGCATCTCCAAGCTCGTGGACTCGCGCACGCTGATGACGCTCGACTCCGTGCTGATGGGGACGCCGCAGTACATGGCCCCTGAGCAGGCCATGGGCCACAACAGCAACGTGGACGCGCGCACGGACCTCTTCGCGTTCGGCTGCATCGTCTACGAGATGATCGCGGGCCGGCCGCCCTACTCCGGCGACAACGTCGCGGAGCTCATCTACCAGATCGTCCACCTGGAGCCCCCGCCGCTCCTGACGCTTGCGCCCGAGACGCCGCCGCACGTGGTGACGGCCATCTCCCGCGCGATGGCGAAGAAGCCAGACGACCGCTACCCGGACGTGGGCTCGTTCATCCTGGACCTGACGGGCAGCCCGCTCCAGACGCTCGCGGAAGTGAAGCCGGAGCAGCGCTCGCGTCCCGCCAATCCCACGGCCCCGCCGTCGGTGCCGCGTCCGCCGGACCGCGAGGAGCACATCCCCACGGTGGGCATGCGTCCCCACGCCGGCCACGACACGTCATCCCCCGCCCCTTCCGCGGGACCTCGGACGGAGTCCCTGGCCGCCCAGCCGCTGGCCCCCGCTCGCGCGAAGTGGCCGGTGGCCGTGGCCGTGGGGATGGCGGTCATCATCGCGTTCGCCGTCGCCTTCTTCTGGAAGCGTCCGGGCGTGACGGCGCCCGCCGTCGGGGTGGTGAATCCCCCGTCGACCCCAGTCCAGCCGCAGCCCCAGCCCACGGAGCCCGTCACCCCGCCCGCCGTGGTCGTGGCGCCGCCGGAGGACGTGAACAAGCCCGTGGATCCGGAGCCCCAGCCGACGGAACCGGAGAACTCCACGCAGCCCACGGTGAACGCAAAGCCGAAGCCTCGCGTCGCCCCCGAGTCCATGCCGGACAGCGTGCGCGAGGATCTGGCGGCGGCGCAGAAGGCACTGGACGCTTCGAACACGGCGGAAGCGCTGCGTCACATCCGGCGCAGCCAGCGCACGAAGATCACCGGCCTGTCGTTCTCGCTGCTCACCCGCGTGTACTGCCAGCAACACGACCTGGCGAACTCGCGGGCAAATTGGACCCGCGTACCGGCAACGGAACGTCCAAGGGTCCGACAATACTGTTCGCAGTACGATATCGACCTGTAGGGTCGTCCGGGCGCGCGGAAACTCCAGAGCGGGGGCGCGCCCGCAATCCAAGGAGTCGTCGTGAGAGTGCTACTGGCAGTGGGGGTCGTGGCGCTGTCCCTGGGATGTTCCCGGGGCGTGCGGCCCGACAGCGAGGTGGCGGGGACGAAGCCCACCACCGGCAAGGTGTATACCAACGAGGCCGGCGAGAAGATCACCCTCATCGCGCTGGAGCCCGGTGACGCGAAGAAGGCGCTGGTCGCGTTCGAAGGCACCAAGAGCGAGCTGGACGGCCAGGTGCTGGTCGCGGGGGTGGACACGCAGCAGCGGCGCGCCGTGGAGTACTGGACGATGTGGCGCGGCCACAAGCAGCGCTTCGTCACCGTGCATGATCGGGGCGGCTACGAGGACCTGGTCTTCAGCGGCGTGAACCACACGGGCTACACGCACCTGAAGCCGGACACGGGCAAGACGGGCGCGCTGAAGGTGGAGAAGGTCTTCGAGCGCTACCAGGACCTGGAAGGCGAGAAGAAGTACCAGGGCCTGCTCGCGTTCGACCGCAAGTTCTGGACGAGCCAGGCGGAGACGCAGCTGTCCGAGGCCATTGCGGCGACGAACAAGGCGTGCGGCTCGAAGCTGACGTCCACCGTGGCCTGGGACTCCATCACGGACGCGCAGATCAACAAGATGTCCTTTGGCAGCTACTGCGTGGGCCCGATGGAGTCGCTCCAGAAGCTGTGCGAGCGCTCCGACGAGGCCAAGCGCGCCGTCCAGCAGAAGCTCCAGGCGGTGGAGTGCCGCTTGGACGACGCCAAGGCCGCGCTGAAGATGGAAGCCCAGAAGGTCATCTGGTCCGTGACCGCGGATCGGACGGTCCAGTCGGACGAGACCACCACCTTCTTCACCGACAACCTCTAGAACGAAAGCCCACCGACAATGACGCTTCGACGCATGGTCATCGCCCTGGGGCTCGTCCTGGCCCCGCAAGCCGCGCTCGCGCTGGATCCGCCCTGGAAGCAGGAGCAGAAGCTGCGCGACCGCATGGTGCTGGAGTCCGCGAAGGTCTGCGCGGACGGCAAGGGCCACTACACGGTCCTCATCCCCCAGACGCCCGAGCACGAGGGCGACCTGTTCTACGGGGACGGCAAGACGTTCACGCAGGTGGTGCCCGTGGGCTACACCTCCGCCACGGACGGCGCCTTCTTCGAGCCCCGCTTCTTCAACCCCAAGGCCAACGACAACTTCCGCGGCACGGACTACCGCGTCGTCTCCGACGTGAAGCTGAGCGAGGACTTCAAGACGTGCGCGCTGCGCTGCGGGGAGAAGAACCTGCCGCAGCAGCCGGTGCCGGCGGAAGAGGCCAAGGAGCTCTTGCGCAAGGCCACGTACCAGCCCAGCCCGGTGAAGTTCCAGCCGTACGCGCTGCTGCGCGACGACAAGGGTGTGTACTACCTGGTCGAGCGCGGCATCGGCGCGGACAACAAGAGCTTCCGCATCTTCACGGGCCAGCGTGGCCAGGTGAAGCAGCAGAAGATGCTCAACGTCGTCACCGACTCGCAGGGAGAAATCTTCTCCACGCAGGGCGGCGACCTGCGCCTCGTGGTGGACCGCGAGGAGCCGTCGTTCTGGGTGGTGAAGAGCAAGCGCCAGAAGCTGCGCGCGGTGCCGGTGGGTGAGAACCTGCCCTTCATCTACAACGAGCTGGGCGTCTACACGGGCGCGCGGCTGGGCACGCCCTGCGACGACGTGTAGTTCCGTAGCACCGGGGAGCCCCGGGCACGGTCAGCCGTTGAGCACCTTCACGGCCTTCACCATGTCCGGGGCCAACTCCTCGTGTTCCACGAGGGTGAACCCCAGCTTCTTGCTGACGGCCTGCATGCCGCGGTTGCGTGTGAGGATGTCCGCGACGATGCGGCGCAGGCCCCAGTCCCTTCCAATCTCCACCAGCCGCCGCAACAGCTCCGTGCCCAGGCCCAGCCGCTGCGCGGGGTCGCTGACGGTGATGGCGAACTCCGCGTCCTTCGTGCCGCGCAGGCGCGTGAGCCGGCCCACCGCGAGGATCTCTCCCCCGCCCTTCCCGTCCGGCGACGGCCGCTCGGCGACGAGCGCCATCTCGCGCGCGTAGTCGTTGAAGCAGATGCGCGCCAGGCGCTCATGGGCCACGCGCTGGCTGAGCTTCATCAGGCCCGCGTAGCGCATGAACACGGTCTGCTCGGAGAGCGCCTGGTGGAAGCGGCCCATGGCGGGCTCGTCCTCCGGGCGGATGGGGCGCACCAGGAGCTGCTCGCCGTTCTTCAGCGTGAGCAGCTTCGCGTACTGGTGCGGGTACGGTTCGATGGCGAGCTTCGGCAGCGCCGCGGCCGGGACCTCTGGCGGGTGCAGCACCACGCGCGCGTCCAGCGCGATGATGCGCTCGCCAGAGACGAGCAGCGGGTTGATGTCCAGCTCGCGGATGAGCGGCTGCTCCACCACCAGCTGGCTGAAGCGCACCATCAGCCGCTCCAGCGCGCCCATGTCCACGGGGGCCCGGCCGCGCACGCCCTTGAGCGCGTGGTGGATGCGCGTGCGCTCCATCATCCGTCGCGCCAGCGTGGTGGTGAGGGGCGGCAGGCCCAGGGCGCGGTCCTGCATCACCTCCACCAGCGTGCCGCCCGCGCCGAAGAGCAGCACCGGCCCGAACTGCGCGTCCAGGCTGCTGCCCAGAATCAGCTCGTAGCCGTCCAGCTTCGCCATGGGCTGCACGGTGACGCCCTGGAACGCGTCCTGGAGGCCCCGCTCCGCGAGCGCGTCGCGGATGGCGCGGTAGGCCTCCCGCACCTGCGCCTCGTCGCGCAGGTCCAACCGCACGCCGCCCACGTCCGTCTTGTGCGTCACCGTGAGCGAGTTCAGCTTGAGCACCACGGGGAAGCCCAGCGCGCGGGCCTTCTCCACCGCCTCGTCCTCGGACGTGGCGAGCCACGTCTCCACGGTGGGGATGCCGTAGGCGGCCAGCAGGCGCTTGGATTCGTATTCGGACAGGAGGGTGCGGCCGGAGGCGCGGGCCTCGTCCACCAGGGCGCGCGCCACGTCGCGGGCTCCACCGGTGGGCTCCTCCGCCAGCGTGGGCGTCTCATAGAGCCCGGCGATGTTGTCCGCGTAGCGCCACATGTAGTTGAAGACGCGGGCCGCGGTGTCCGGGTAGCCGAAGGTCGGGATGCCCGCGTCGTTGAGGATGCGCTCACCGGCGGCGACTTCCGAACCGCCCATCCAGCTGGCGAGCACGGGCTTGCCGGGCAGCTTCGCGTAGCCCTTGAGTCGGTCCGCCGTCTTGGTGGGCTCCGTCATGTCCTGCGGCGTGAGGATGACGAGCAGGCCGTCGCTGTTGGGGTCCGCGCCGGTGGTCTCCAGCGCCTTCGCGTAGCGCTCCGCGTCCGCGTCTCCCAGGATGTCCACCGGGTTGGCGTGGCTCCAGGGCGGCGGCAGGAAGCCGTCCAGCTGCTTCTTGGTGTCGTCGGACAGCACGGCCAGTTCGCCGCCACCGGACACGAGCGCGTCCGTGGCGAGCACCGCGGGGCCGCCCGCGTTGGTCAGCAGCGTGAGCCTGCGGCCGGAGGGCCGGGGCTGGCGGGCCAGCACCTCCGCCATGTGGAACAGGTCCTCGATGGAGTCCACGCGCAGCACGCCCGCGCGGCGGAAGGCGGCGGAGAGCACCTCGTCGCTGCCGGCGAGCGTGCCGGTGTGGGACGCGGCGGCCTGCGCGGCCTGCGCGGTGCGGCCGGCCTTGATGACGATGATGGGCTTGGTGAGGGCCACCTCGCGCGCGGCGGACAGGAAGGCGCGCGCGTCGCCGATGGACTCCATGTACAGCAGGATGGAGCGCGTCATCGGATCATCCGCGAGGAAGTCGATGAGGTCTCCCCAGCCCACGTCCAGCATGGAGCCCACGGAGACGAAGGCGCTGAAGCCCACGGCCTCGCGCAGGCTCCAGTCGAGGATGGAGGTGAGCAGCGCGCCGGACTGGCTGATGAAGGCCACGTTGCCGGGGCGGGCCATGCCCTTGGCGAAGGTGGCGTTGAAGCCACTCGTGGGGCGCATCACGCCCAGGCAATTGGGGCCGATGATGCGCAGGTTCGCGGCCTGCGCGATTTGAAGCACCTCCTGCTCCAGCTTCGCGCCCTCCGGGCCCGTCTCCTTGAAGCCCGCGGAGATGATGATGGCGCCCTTGACGCCAACCTCCGCGCACTCGCGGATGATGGCGGGCACGGACTTCGCGGGCGTGACGATGACGGCCAGGTCCACGGGCTCCGGCAGCGCGCGCAGGGACGGCCACGCCTTGATGCCGAGCACGTTGGGGCGCTGCGGGTTCACCGGGTAGACGGTGCCGCCGAACGGGCTGCTGATGAGGTTCCAGAGGACGGTGCGGCCCACGCTGCCGGGGCGCTCGCTCGCCCCCACCACCGCGACGCTGCGGGGGGAGAAGATGACCTCCAGCGGCTGACGGGTCCGCTGGTGGAGCAGGTCGATGGAAGGGTCCGTCCGGGCCGGGGGCGTGGCGGGGCGTTGCTCGTCCATGGTGCGCTCGTATTCGGTGGGTGGCCGTACCGGAGCAATCTCCGGCAGGCCCCCATCGTGCACCAGTTGTGAGGAAGGGGACGGGGCAGCGGACGTTTCCCCATCCTGTTCCTTATGCGAGCGAACGGGCGGACGCCGTCACGACGCGCGAGCCTGCTCCACCACCGGCTTGAGCACGGTGCTGGCGAACTCCGCCAGCGTGGTGGGCGTGGTGGTCTCCTTCGAGCGGGGCTCGGCCGGGTCCATGCGTCCGTCCTGGATGGCGCCGTACATCTCCACGAAGGTGTCCGCCGCGAAAGCGGGCATGCCCGCGCCCGTCATGCCGTTGCGCAGGTCCTCCAGTCCCACCCGCACGTACTTCACGGGCTGGCCCAGCACCTGGGTGAGGATGCTGGCGACCTCCGGATAGGTGAGGTCCTTGGGCCCGTGGACGCCCACATAGCGGTGGCCCGTCCACGACGGGTCCAGGAGCACCTCGGCGGCCTTGGCCGCGATGTCCGCGGTGGCGACCATGGGGAAGGCCTTCGTCTCCGGGCTCGCGCTGAAGAGCGCGCCGGCCTTCGCCAGGCCCTGCACGTCGCGAAGCAGGTTCTCCATGAAGAAACCCGCGCGCAGGCTGACGACGTTGGGGGCCGCCGCCTGGAAGGCCTCTTCAATGGGCTTCAGCACGGACACCGGCCCCGTGCCCGGACCGCTCTGCGCGCCGACGCTGGAGAGGAGCACCACGCGCTTCACGCCGTGCGCCTTCACGCGCTCCGCGGCCATCTTGCCGTTGGCCTTCGCCCAGTCCTGGAAGTCCGGGCGGATGGCGGGCGGCGACAACCAGAACAGCGCCTCCGCGCCAACGAGCGCCGCGTCCAGCGTGGCCTGCTCTTCGATGGAGCCCTGCACCACCTTCGCGCCCAGCTTCACCAGGTCCGCCACCTTCTCCGGGGTGCGGGAGATGACGGTGACCTGACGGCCCGCCTTCAGCAGCTTCTCCACGAGGGGACGACCGATGTTGCCGTTCGGGGTGTTGATGACGATGGACATGGGGTGCCTCCAGCGACAGCGAGATGGCGCAACAGTGCTCCCGCGCCATTCATGAGGCCACTGCATGCTATGCATGGGCCCATGCGCCGCGCTCATGAAACCCCAGCGCCCTCCCCCGCGGAGGTCGACCTCTCCGGCATCAACCTCAACCTGATGGTGACGCTGGACGCGCTGCTGAAGGAGGCGCATGTCACCCGCGCCGCCGCGCGCGTGGGCCTCACCCAGTCCGCGATGAGCCATGCGCTCGCGCAGCTGCGGGAGTTGCTGGGCGACGCGCTGCTCATCCGCGGCCGGGGCGGCATGGTGCTGACACCTCGCGCGCAGCAGCTGGCCGCGCCGCTCAAGCGGGGGCTGGCGGAGCTGCGCCGTGCCCTGCGCGACGAGCCCGCGTTCGATCCCGCCACCGCGACCCGCCGCTTCACCGTGGCCACGCGCGACTTCTTCGGGTCGGTGCTGCTGCCGGGCGCGCTGGAGCTCCTGGGCCGCGAGGCTCCCGGCGTGGACCTGTCCGTGCTGCACGTGGACAGCAACACCTTCGCCGGCCAGTTGGAGACGGGCGAGGTGGACCTGGCCATCATCGTCGCGCCCGTGCCGTCCGGGCCGGGCCTGCGCCAGCAGAAGCTCCTCACCGAGGACTTCGTCTGCGTGGTGCGCAAGGACCACCCCACCGTGCGCCGCACGCTGGACGTGGACACCTACCTGAAGCTGTCCCACATCCTCATCAGCCCCAAAGGCGACGGAGTGGGCGCGGTGGACCTGGCCCTGGCCCAGCGCGGCCTGTCCCCGCGCCGCATCGCCGTGCGGGTGCCCTACTTCCTCATCGCGCCGCTGGCGGTGTCGCGCTCGGACCACGTCCTCACCGCGCCCCGCCGCCTCATCGCCGCGTTCCGCGACGCGTACGAACTCCAGGTCTTCCCCCCGCCCATCCCCTTGCGCCCCTTCGACATCCTCCACGTCTGGCACGAGCGCTTCGACGGCGACCCCGCGCACCAGTGGCTCCGCGGATTGGTGGCACGGTCCGTCGACGTAGGGTCTGAAAACACCCGGACTTCACGAAGGGTGCGGCGCGCGCCAGCTTCCTGACACTCGGGGGACGCGACACTGAACGTCAGTACACAGGTGGGGGAGCATCGCATGGGGGGCTTCGTGTAGGGTGCTCCCCATGAATCCTGAGAAGCTTGTCTTCGCCCAGACCGTCGACGCGCTCTTCGTCCGCGCGCTGGAGAACCGCCTGACGCCGGCGTGCCGCGAGCACCTGAAGCGGGCGGGGCTGGACCTCGACAAAAAGCTGGAGCGCTCCTACTCGCTGGAGCAGTGGCGGGAGTTCCTGCGCATCGCGGCCGGGCACGTCTACGGCGGCGTGCCGGCGGAGGCCGCGTACTACTCCCTGGGCGAGCGCTTCATGGACGCCTACTTCGGCACCTTCTTTGGCCGTGCGCTCCTGGGCGTGGGCCGGCTGGCCGGTCCCCGGCGGATGCTGCTGCGGGCGGACCTGGGCTTTCGCGCCGGCAACAACTTCAGTGAAATCAAAATCGTGGAGCGCAGCGCGACGTCACTAGAACTCTGGATGAACGACGTGCTGGCGGATCAGCCGACGTTCGCGGCGGGGTTGCTGGCGCGCGCGGTGGCGCTGTGCGGGGGCGGGCGGGTGGTGGCGCTGCCGGAGGAGTTCGACGGCACGGCGGCGACGTTCCACCTGCGCTGGAGCGAGGCTTCCGCGGAAGGGGCGCTCAGCGCCACTGAGGATGGGTCCGGAGGCGACGCTCGACCTCAGGCGTGAGGGTGCCCCCGTGCGGGGCCCGGGAGGACGAGCGCTCCCAGCGGTCCAGCCACCGGGTCCCCAGCGGGGCGGCCAGTGTTTCGTAGCGGGTCGAGGCCACGGTGGTCTCCCCCTTGGCGCCGGTGGACACGCCGGCGCCCACGTAGAACCCCGCGAGCAGCAGCGTGACGCGGGTGGGCGTGGCCGCGCTGTAGGTCATCAGCAGGGCGCCCTCTCCGTCTTCCCGGCAATGCCGGCGCACCCGGGCGAGGACGGCTTCGGTCCACATGTCCGGGTTGGACGCGGGTGAGAACGGATCGAAGAAGACGAGGTCCGCCGGGGGCAGCCCCGCGTCCGGATCCAGGAAGGGCACCGCGTCCCCCTGCTTGAGGGTCCACTGGATGCCGGGCTCGCTCCAGGCGCCGTGCTTCATGAGGCTTTCAGCGGCTTCGCGGAAAGGCTGGAGGAAGGGGAAGCCCTCCGCGTCCGCGAGCGCGAGCCGCAGCGGGGCCAGGTCCACCTCGAAGCTGACGATGTGCAGGTCGCGGGCGCGGTCCGGGCCCAGTTCGCGGGCGCGGGTGAGCGCGGCGACGGCGTTGGTGGCGGCGCCCAGGCCCACGTCGTGGATGACGAGCGGCGAGCCGGGCTGGCGCAGGCGGTCCGCGAGGCCGGGCTGTTCGACGTAGAGGCGCAGGGCTTCCTGCCACGGGCCCACCGCGGGGTGCATGACCTCGCCATGGCCCAGGTGGCGCACGGCGCGGTGGCCGTTGCGAAGGGTGACGAGCTCGAAGTCGCCGTCGCGCGGATGGGAGGGCTCGGACATGGGGCTCCTGGCCTGGAGGGGATGTGTGGGAAAGGATGGGTGCCTAGCATGACGACTCCAGGGCAGGAACATCGGGGCGCGCTTCACGGGGAGGACGTCCGGCACGGGGAGGCTCCGTTCGAGGGCGGCCGGGTGCGGCTGTCGCTGCGGGTGGAGGCGGGAACGCGCACGGTGTTGGCGGCGGCGTGGGAGGCGTCGGTGGAAGCCTCGGTGGACGCTCGGCATCCGCTGGCGGCGTGCCTGGAGTCGCTGTGTCAGAACGCGGTGGGCATGGCGGTGGACGTGTTCCTGCGCTTCGACGACTTCCACCTGCGCGCGGGGTGTCCGGACGGGCTGGAGGCGACGGAGGAGGCAGGGCTGGCCGTGCGGGTGTTCCGGCTGGCCTTCAGCCAGTTCCACCCCCGGGCCACGGGGCCCGCGTACCTATCGAGCGGACTGGTGCTGGCGAAGCTGCCCCGGGGCGCGAGTCCGGAGTGGGACGAGCCCGGGTTCTACTTCGCGCACTACTACCGCGAGGAACTGTGGGCCTCGGCGGTGGAGGAGGCGCGCCGAGGCGGCGTGCTGGGGCCGCGAGCGGCGTGTGCGTACATCGATGCGCTGCTGGCGAAAGCGGATGACACGGTGGAGCTGGACTGGCCCGTGGAGCAGGGCACGGCGACCTGGGACTGGCTGACGCGCGTGTGCCTGCCGGCGGTGACGGGGGGCGCGGAGCGGACGCGGCGGTTGCTGGAAGGGGGGTACGGGGGCGCGAGCGGCACGGGGAGCTTCCCCTTCGGGCACCTGGACGGAGGGCCGTGGCATCCGCCGGTGGGGCTGCCGGAGCCCGCGGACGTGGGGCACGCGGAGTTCATCCTCGGGGATTTGGAGCACCTGCTGCCGGAGCTGCCGAAGGATGGCGTGCTGCTGGCCGCTCCCCGGTGGATGGCGGTGGGACAGACACAGGACTCCCCTGCCCTGCGCCGGGCGGACATCTCCAGTGAGGAGGCCGGGGGCTTCGGTCTGTTCAACGCGGCGGCGCACGACGTGGGTGAAGACGATGATTGAGTTGCGCCTTCTGGCTGGGCTGGTGGCCCTGCTCTGCTTGTCTTGCGCTTCGGGTCCAAGGCAGTACGCGCAGACCACGGACTCGGCGACCAGTGGATGCCTTCGCAATCCCACTTGTTACACGCAGCCGGGGGACGAAGCGTTCCTGCCTTGGATGGACAAGGCCGTGAGGGCAGCGGCTTCCGCGGGCGCCACGATGAAGCTCCTGGAGGCGGCGGATGTGGCCCGCATCGAGCACCTGCTGGTGGAGTGCGCGAAGGAGGCGGACTTCATCGTCAATGAGCGTGAGTACGGCCAGGGGAAATACCCGGACGACAAGGAGTGCTTTCGTGTGGTGGGGCACGACAAGGACGGCAAACCCATTTGGCGGCAAGCAGAGCTGGGGAAGTTGAAACACGCGGTTGCCTTCGCATGCGTTCAGAGAGAAGTCCGTCGACTCTTTCCCGATAACGTTTCAATCGAGCCTCGCTACGGGACCTCCCCTACGTCAGGTGGCCCCACAATGACGAACATATGGAAGGGCTCGAAGAAGCCCGACATCGTCCTTCATGCCACTGGCCAGCCACTCCAGATCCAATGCGTTTTCGACCTCAAGTTCCCGTGCACGCTGAAAAGCAAGGGCGACCCCCTCTCCAACGACGGAACCCGTGAACAAATGTCCCGCTACGCGGAGCTGAGAGGAAAGTGCAAGCCCGCGATCATCACGCCCCAGTTTGGAGTCTTGCGTGAATAAGTATCCGCTCCTTCAACACTTCTCCACGACGCTCCCCCGGGTCCAACTGGTCCTGCGCATCGTGTTCTATCTGCCGCATGACCACCGGGTGTTGGCCCCCGTCCTACGACAGGTCCTCGACACCTATCTTGGATTCATTGCGGCCAGTGGTGGGGCACTGACCTCTGGCTATGATCCCGACATCAGTGAGGATTCCTTCCCACTCACTCCTGACACCTGGGGAGAGGTCCACACGGAGTTGGAGAAGGCTCGCTTTGGGCCTCTGGAGGACATGGACCAGGACTCCTTCTGGTTTTGGACCCTGACCAAGAGGAACTACGACACATGGGTTCTTCTCAAGGGAGGACATTCGGAGCCAGATGGCTACGAATTCAGTTTCGAGTCTCGGCTCCCATGGAGAGAACCCAGTTCCGAGCACAGCGTTCTGAGCGTGAAGCTCCCGATAAGCTTCCTGGAGACTCAGGGGCCCGAGAAGGCCTTTGCACTGGCACGGTCTCTGGCGGAGCTTCTTCCGTTCTCCACGGGCCATGCCGGGCTGTCGCTCTCATTCACGCGCGGGAGGTCGAAGCTCCTTCCCCTTCTCAAGGAGCAGCTGTCCAGGCATCCCGGCTGGCACGTTCCGCCTCCGCTGACGTGGGGCTTGGGACCGTGGATCGACGACGTGCACTGGCTGAATTTCCTGGGCCCACCCCTGCTCGAAACCGTTGGCGGCATCCAGGCGCTCCGCTCGCACCTGAGCCATCCGGAGACCACTGTCCAGGAGCTCACCGGAGGCCGTGCCCTGATCAGCCTGGGCGCCGAGCCGCTCGCGGGGGACACGAAACGGGGTGAGACACTGCCGGCGTATCGCGAACTGGCCCGGTTCCTGGAGCCCTGGCTCTTGCCCTTCCCACACGTCAACACCTGGGACGGCTACACCGACGAGGAGGCCCGTCTCTGGTGGCGCCGCTTCCTGGAGGCCCCTCCCGAGAAAATCTACGACCCACGCGGCGGATGACCGCGCCGGATTTTTTCACGCATTGCCCCAGCACCCGGCGCACTGATAATCCGCAACCCGGAGTGTTCACGTCGAGCGGCAGGCCGACGGTCGTGGTCGCGCCAGCCCTCGCGGATCGGGGTTTCATCGATGCGGTCACAACGCGCTGTCTGGAGCAGGCTCCTGTTGTTCGCCGCGAGCCTGGGCCTTCTTTCCTGCGGCGGGAACGAGCGCCCGGCTGCATCCGAGGGCATCCGCACCACGCACGCCCGTCTCGCGACGGCACCGGCCTGGTACGCCACCCCGTCCATGGCGACGGCACGCGGGCAACACGCGGCCGTCCTGCTCCCCAACGGGAAGCTGCTCGTCGTCAACGGCGTCAACTCGTCCGGATTCGTGGGCACGGCGGAGACCTACGATCCCGCCACCAGCACCTGGGCCTCCGCGGGCCCCTCCAGCCTCACGGGCAACGTCACCCTGGCCGTGCTCCTGCCCACGGGCCGGGTGCTGGTGCTGACCGATGGCTCGCAGGGGGGGCGCCTCTATGATCCCGTCGCCAACACCTGGGCCTCCACGGGCAACATGTCCACGACCCGCGCGCTCCCCACGGCCACGCTGCTGGGGACGGGACAGGTCCTGATCTCGGGCGGCGTCGGCGGTGGCGGCGTCCGGCTCACGACCGCGGAACTCTACGACCCCGCGACCAACACCTTCACCGCCACGGGCGCCATGACCGCGGGCCGCAACGCGCACATGTCGACGCGGCTGCGTGACGGGCGGGTGCTCGCGGTGAGCGGCTTCAGCGGCAGCGGAGAGGTGCCCGGCGCCGACCTCTACGATCCGGCCAGCGGCACCTGGTCCGCCGCCGCACCCCCGCTGGTGGCCCGCCACTACTCCACCAGCACCCTGCTTCCCGACGGCCGCGTGCTCGTCGCGGGTGGCTTCACCGCGAGCGGTGTCACGGCCCAGTCGGAGCTCTACGACCCGGCCGCCAACACCTGGACCGCGACCGGCAACCTCGCGTTCCCGCGCGCCAGCCACATGGCCACGTTGCTGCCCAATGGCCGCGTCCTCGTCACCGGCGGTTCCAACACTTCCAGGGTGGCGCAGATCGAATCGGAGATCTACGACCCCGCCACCGGCACCTGGACCGCCGCGGGCACGATGAACACCGCCCGCGAGAACCACAGCGCGACGCTGCTGCCCTCGGGCAAGGTGTTCGTCACGGGCGGGTTCGCCCAGCTCCCCGGCACGACGTTCTTCGCGCAGACGGAGGTCTACGACCCCGCCGCGAGCCAGTGGTCCCCGGCCGGCGCCATGGGCACGCCCCGGACGGATCCCGTGGTTGCGCTGCTGCCTGGCGGCCAGGTGCTCGTCGCGGGAGGCCGTGGCGTCAGTTCCTCGGCGGCGGTGGAGGTGTATGACCGCGCGAGCAACAGCTGGAGCGCCGCGCCCGCGCTCGCCGTGCCCCGCGAGCGCGCGACCGCGACCGTCCTGCGCTCCGGCCAGGTGCTGGTCGCCGGTGGCCGCAACGCGGGCGTCTCGACGGCCTCCGCCCAACGCTACGACTCCACCACCGGAACCTGGCTGCCCACCGCCGACCTCCTCGGCACGAGGCACCTCCACTCCGCCACGCTCCTTCCGGATGGCCGGGTCTTCGTCTCCGGCGGACAGCGCAACGCCTCGGTGCTCGCCTCCGCGGAGCTCTACTCGCCCGACGCCAACACCTGGAGCACGGCGTCGCCTCCCAGCGTCGCGCGCGCAGGCCACGGCGCGGTGCTGCTCCATGACGGCAGGGTGCTCGTCGCTGGCGGCCATGACAACACCGGCGCGGAGACGGCCTCGGCGGAGCTGTACGATCCCGCCACGAACACCTGGGCCCCCGCAGCGAACCTCAACGATATCCGGGACGAGCTGACGCTGACGCTGCTGCCCTCGGGCCAGGTGCTGGCGGCGGGAGGACTCGTGGGCCTCACGTACCTCACGTCCGCGGAGCTGTACGACCCCGCCACGAACACCTGGACTCCGGTGGGCTCGCTCTCGCAGTCGCGCTATCACCACACCGCCACATTGCTGCCCTCCGGCAAGGTCCTGATCGCGGGCGGCCTGACCGACCTGGGCGCGTACGTCGACACCGCGGAGATCTTCGATCCCCAGCTGCGCATCTTCACGACCGTCGCGGACCCCACCACACGCGGAGGGCTGATCTCCACCGCCCTGCCTTCAGGCGAGGCCCTCCTCGTGGGAGGCGTGGGCGCGCCCGACGCGGAGCTGTTCAACGAGAACGGCGCCCAGCCCGCGTGGCGGCCCACGGTGACGATTCCGGTGACCCTCGTCGCGGCCTGCCCCACCGTCCTGGAGGGCATGCTGTTCCGGGGCATCTCCGGAGGCAGCAGCGGCAGCTACTCGGACTCCTCCACCGACTTCCCCCTGGTGCGGTTCCGCGCCGCGGAAGGCGGGCGTCTCTGGACGCTTCCCTCCAGCAACACCTCGGCCACGCGCGCGACGGTGACCGTCCCCGCGGACGTGCCGGTGGGCACCTACGGGCTGACTGTCTTCGCCAACGCCATCTCTGGCGGCCGGATGGTGACCGTCGTCGCCAACCGTCCTCCGACGGCGGCGGACCAGACGGTCGTCGTTCCGAAGGACACGGTCACGGCGATCGCCCTGGCCGGCACGGATCAGGACCCCGGCCAGGTGTTGAGCTGGACCGCGGTCACCCAGCCGCAGCACGGCACGCTCGGCACCAGCGCGCAGGGGACGCTCGAGTACACCCCCAACCCCGGCTTCGTGGGCACGGACAGCTTCACCTACCGGGTCCGTGACTGCGCCGACGACAGCAACATCGCGACCGTGACCCTCAACGTGACGGAGGACACGGCCCCCCCCACCCTCACCTGCCCCACGAACCTCTCCGTGGAGGCGACGGATCCGGACGGCGCGCTCGTGACCTACGACCCCGCCGTGCTGGAACCGGCGGGAGGGCTCCCGGTGAGCTACTCGCGGCCGTCGGGCGCGCTGTTCCCGATTGGCACCACGACGGTCACCGCGACCTCCACCGGCCTCACCTGTACGTTCCAGGTGACGGTGCAGGACACCACGGCGCCCACCCTCACCTGCCCCGCGGACATCACCGTGGCGCCGAACACGCAGGTGACGTTCACGCCCACGGCCACGGACGCGGTGACAGCCAATCCGACCGTGACGTCCTCGCCCGCGTCGGGCAGTGAGTTCCCGGCGGGAGCCACGCAGGTCACCGTCACCGCGACGGATGCGGCCGGCAACACCGCGCAGTGCACGTTCCAGGTCCGGGTCCAGGCGCAGGTCGTGGAGATCGCTGGCGGTGGCTGTAACAGCACCGGTGGCACCACGTCCGCGCTGGCGCTCCTCGCCGCGCTGGCGGCCTGGGGCTCGTCGCGTCGCCGTCAGAACCCGGCCCGGGGGAACTGAGACATGCGCTCCCTCTTTTCTCGAATGGACCTCCCCTTGCGTACGAAGGCTCAGAGCTGGGCGCTGGCCGCGCTGCTGGCCACCGCCGTCACCCCCGCCGCGTTCGGGCAGACCACCACGAGCCCGCTCAGGCCGCTGGACCTGGAGCGCCTGCGCTTCACGCCGGCGGCGACGGACTCGATGCTGGTGGACACCGGCCGCGTGCTCCCCGAGGGCGGCTACCGCCTGCTCCTCATGGTCAACTACGAGCGCGGCATCCTCCTGCTCCAGGGCAGTGACGGGCTGGAGCGCTCCATCCTCCACTACCGCACCGCGGGCTGGCTGGCCGGCGCGTGGTCGCCGGTGGACCGGTTGGAGTTCTCCGCGAAGCTGCCCGTCATCATCGCGCAGGGCGGTCACGGCGCGGAGCAGCTGGTGGGCGTGAGCGAGCCGGACTCGTTCGGCCTGGGCACGCCGGAGCTGGGCGTGCGCTACGAGCTGCTGCGGCGCGAGGAAGGCGCGCCGGTGTTCCTGGGCCTGGGATTGGACATCGGGCTGCCGGGAGGCACGGCGGACGCGTTCGGCCGTCAGGCGGGCTGGGCCGGGTTCCAGTTCGCGCCCCGCGTGTCCGTCAGCCGCGAGGTGGGCCCCGTGGTGCTGGGCGCCAACGCGGGCATCCGGATCCGCTCACGTGAAGTGGAGCCGGGCCGCGACGTGGGCACGGAGCTGGAGCAGGGCGTGGTGGTGGCCACGCGCGGCAAGGGGCTGCGCGCCGAAATCGCGCTGCAGGCCGCCGAGTCGCTCGTGGAGTCGGACCTGGCGCTGGAGTTGTTGGGCGGCGTGCGGCTGCCGGTGGGCGCGGGCTTCGAGGCCTTCGCGATTGGCGGGCACGGCTTCACGGACATCCCGGGCACGCCGTCGTTCCGGCTGGCCGCGGGCATCGCGTACGCGAACGAGCCCGAGCCCGTGGACCGGTGCCGCACCGGCCGCAGCCACACGCCGGAGCAGTGCCCGAACGAGGACGACGACGGCGACGGCGTGGCCAACAAGGACGACCGCTGCCCGCTGGAGGCCGGCTCCGTGGAGAACAACGGCTGCCCGGACAAGGACTCGGACGGCGACGGCGTGGTGGACCGCGAGGACCCGTGCCCGAACGAGGCCGGCCCCGCGTCCGAGCGCGGCTGCCCGGTGAAGGACACGGACGGCGACGGTGTGCCCGACAAGGACGACGCCTGCCCGAACCAGGCCGGCCCCGCGTCCGAGCGTGGCTGCCCCGTGAAGGACACGGATGGCGACGGCGTGCCCGACAAGGACGACGCCTGCCCGAACGAGGCCGGCCCCGCGTCCGAGCGTGGCTGCCCCGCGAAGGAACAGCCCAAGCCCGAGGAGCCCAAGCCCCAGCCCGAGGAGAAGCCCGCGGAGACGACGTCGCCGCTGGAGCACATCGTCCAGTTCCCGGTGAACCAGTCGGAGTTCCAGGAGAACGAGCAGCGGCAGCTGGATGACATCGCGGCCTACCTGAAGGCGAACCCGAAGCTGAACGTCCGGATTGAAGGCCACACGGACAACAGCGGTCCGGAGGAAGCCAACCGCACGCTGAGCCAGCAGCGCGCGAACCGTGTGCGCGAGTACCTCATCCAAAAGGGCATCGCGGGCTCGCGACTGGAGGCGAAGGGCTTCGGCCCCGACCGTCCGCGCGTGTCCAACGAGACGCCGGAAGGCCGCAGCGCGAACCGCCGCGTGGAGTTCGTCCCCGTCACGGGGAGCTGACCGCGCCAACGTGACGCCGCTTCGTGGTCACCCACGAAGCGGCGCGTGGATGTCTCAGTAAGACGGGCGTGGAGGCCTCCTCCACGCCCGTTTTTGCGTCAGGCCTCTTCGGGGCGCAGCTGCACCAGCGCGGGCAGATCCGCCGCGCGATCACGCAGCCGAGCCTTGGGGCGGATGGCCACCGGAACGCGGGAGGCCGCGAGCAGCTCCAGGTCGAACACGTTGTCGCCGAAGGCTGCATAGAGCGGCCGGTTCGTCCTCAGCCGCAGGCTGTTCACCTTGCCGGGGCCGTAGGGCACGGGTTCGAAGACAGACGTCAGCAGCCGTCCGCCCGCTTCCTTCGGTGTGCACGCCACCACGAAGTCAGGCGTGATGCCCACCTCGCG
This sequence comes from Corallococcus exiguus, assembly GCF_009909105.1. NCBI lineage: Bacteria > Pseudomonadati > Myxococcota > Myxococcia > Myxococcales > Myxococcaceae > Corallococcus > Corallococcus exiguus. The sequence continues at coordinate 518,686 of NZ_JAAAPK010000002.1, read as the reverse complement.
CACCGCGGCCTCCACCACCGCGCGCGGCGATGCGCTGACCACGTAGCAGTCCACGCCCTGCCCCCGCGCCCACTCCACCACGCGGCGGGCCTCCGGATGGACGCGGCCGGCCACGCCTCGCCTTGCCACCACGTCGAGGGCGAAGCCGCGCATCTCCTCCGCGTGCCAGCCGGCGAAGACCCACGCCATCATCTCGTAGGTGTCCTTCTCCGGCAGGCGCCCGGCCTCGAACGCCTTGAACAGCGCGTGCGCCAGCGTCACCGCGTCCGGATGCGACTCCACGCCGTGGCGGGCCCCCAGCCGCTCCAGCGCCACGCGGGCCTCGGGGCGCACGCCGCCGTGCTCCAGCAGGGCCATGAACAGGTCGTCGCCCACGTCCCCGCTCCACAGCGTGCCGTCACCGTCGAAGGCCAGCACACCGTCCGGCGTCCGCTCCACCTCGCGACGGATGCGCTCCAGCGTCTCCTCGACCCGCTCAATCCTCATGGGCGGCATCCTCGCTGGCCGCACTGGCCGGTGTCACCCGTGGCCGCGAAGCCGGAAGGCGGGCTGTTCACCATCCCGGAGAACGGGTGTCTACTCTTCAGGGCATGGCACGAACCGAGAAAGAGAAGATGCTCGCGGGCGAGTTGTACGTCGCCGTGGACCCGCAGCTGACCGCCGAGCGGGGCCGCGCCCGCAAGATCCTGCGCGCCTACAACCAGTCCACCGAGGACGAGCTGCCGCTGCGTGAAAGCCTGCTCGCCGAGTTGCTGGGCAAGGTGGGCGCCGGAACGTGGATCGAACCGCCGTTCCTCTGCGACTACGGCGAGCACATCCGGCTGGGCGAGCGCGTCTTCATGAACTTCCAGTGCGTCATCCTGGACTGCAACACGGTGACGATTGGCGACGACGTGTCCTTCGGCCCGGGCGTGCAGGTGTACGCGGCCACGCATCCGCTGGACCCGGATGAGCGCATCAAGGGTCCGGAGCTGGGCCGCGCCATCACCATCGGTTCGAAGGTGTGGATTGGCGGTGGGTCCATCATCTGCCCGGGCGTCACCATCGGCGAGGGAACCACGATTGGCGCGGGCAGCGTGGTGACGCGGGACATTCCTCCGTATGTCTTCGCCGCCGGCAATCCCTGTCGCGTCATCCGGAACCTCCGGTAGCGCACTGTCATTGCGGCCCGGAACCGAGCAAGACTCGATGCAATGAGCCTGAGATTGCTACCGCCAGCGAAGAAGGTGCCCATGATCTGGGAGCGCCCCGAGCCTGCCCACGAGCCCGGGACGGTCCCGCTGCGACGGGAGGCGATCGCACGGGCGGCCGTGAGCCGCGCCGACAAGAAGGGGCTTGGCGCCGTCTCCCTGCGCACCGTGGCGGCCGCGCTGAAGGTGGACTCGAAGCGGCTTCGCGGCTCCGTGTTCTCGAAGGAGGAGTTGCACGAGCTCATGGTCGACGCGTTCTATCGGGAGCTGGTCGCGGACAGCCTGTACGCCGGAGACTGGCGCCAGATCCTGCGCGAAGTCGCCCAACAGTTTCGGCGGGCCGTGCACAAACACCTGTGGTTCACCGACCTGGAGGGCCCTCGGTTCAGCATGGTTCCCCACGCGCTCGTGTACACGGAGGTGTCGCTGGCCGCGTTGACGGATGAGCCCGGGTTCGAGGACATCGGCATCGCCATGCGCACCCTGCAGAACGTCGGTGCCTACGCCGGTGGCGCCGTCCAGGGCGAATCCGCCGAGGTGCGCTACGGGCGCCGCTTCGGCAAGGCATGGATGGAGCTGCGGGACACCGTGGGGCCCTACTACCAGCGGATGCTCGAATCCGGCCGGTTCCCGCGAACCGTCCAGGTGGTCGAGGACCCTGTGGAGATGTCCCTGGACGCGGTGTTCGATCAGGGACTGGAATTCATGCTCGACGGGATCGCCGCGAAGCTCTCACACTGAGCCGAGGGGACTTCAGCCCACGGCCTGGTGGGTCTCGGTGACGCCCTGGTACTGGTAGGCGCCGCTGTCATACGGGGTGATGGCGTCGTCGGCCTTCTTGGTGCAGGCCGCGGCGGTAGGGTCGAAGGCCTGGAACTGGCCCTTGTCGTCCTTGAACTCCACCCACGCGTGGGCGCCCCGGTCCGTATTGCCGAAGACGACGCGCGCGTCCACGCCGGCCTGCTCGAAGCGCTGCTCGGCCTCGATGGCCATGTCCACGCAGACGCCGGACTTGGACGCGTCGAAGTTGCTGGAGTTCTTCATGGCGGCATCCCACGTCTTGCCGCCCGAGTAGTCGTACTTCCAGGACGTGGCCTCCTTCGCGATGTCCTGGGCCACCTGATCCGCGCTCTTGCCGGAGGACGGGCCCTTCGCACCCTGCGCCTGTGCAGGAGCGGGAGTCGGGGCCGGAGCGGGCTGGGGCTTCTGGGCCTGGGCCTTGGAAGGCTCGAAGCTGTCGCGCTGCCAGTTCTGCTGGAAGCTCTGCGAGCCGGTGGGCTTCGGGCCCTGGGCCTTCGCGCCCTCGCCCTTCAGCAGGGACTCCTTCGTCAGACCCAGCTCCTTCAGCAGCTTGGCGAACTCCTGGGGCTGCTTCGCGGAGTCCACCGTCTTCACGGGAGAGCCGTCGGCGTTGACGACCTTCACCACGACATTCCTCGGGGCCTGCGCGGCTTCGGGGGACACCTTCGCGCATGGGGTGGAGGACGGACGAGAGAGAGAGGAGATCGCCATGGGACAGGGCCTCGTGGAAACAGCGGGGATGCCTGTCCCATGAGCACGGCGCGTGCCAGCGCTCGTGATTCCTGGGGTGAACGCCAAACCCCTGTGTTTCCAAGGCCCGTGGGCCAGTCCTCGTCAACGAAGGCCCGCACCGCTGATGACAGCCGTGCGCGGGGTGATGTCCGGCGTCATCACCCCACCGGCTCGGAGGCGACGTCGGGCTCCGGTTCGTCCGGCCCCTCCACGGTGCGCTCCAGCGTGCGAGCGAGCGCGGCCCGCGCCTCCGCGGCCTCCTCGAAGGGCTCGTCGCTCCCGGCCCGCGCGGGGGCAGGCACCGTCGCATCCAGCTCCGCCGGGTGCAGGCGGAACCACTTCGCGACGAGCATCACCTCCTGGGCCTCCTGCGCGCGGAGGCCAATCGCCTCGGGCTCCGGCACGTCGAAGATGTCCCGCACGCGTGCGTCCAGCGCCGCCTGCTCCTCCGTCGTCCGGGGCGTGGGCACCTCCGCGCGGATCCGCCCGCGCCGCAGTACGTACGTGCGGTCCTCCCTGCCGTGCCCGCGCACCGTGTAGACCAGCGACAGCCGCCGCAGCGTGCGCCCCAGCTCGACGATCCACGCCTGCACGTTCTCCAGCCGCTCCGCGCGATCTCTCAGCTCCGCCGCGTATTCGAACTGGAGCCGCCGCGCCGCCATCGCCATGCGCTCGCGCAGGATGACCAGCGGCCGGTCCGACTCGCCGTTGAGGAACGCCCGAGCCAGCGCGACCTGCGCCAGGTACTCCGCCGTCGTGCACCCGCCCGCGCACGGCGACAGGCACCGCGCCGTCTGCCCGCGCATGCACCGCGGGTCGTCCTTCAGGGGGAAGAGCTGGATCTGATCCGCCAGCCGCATGGGCGTCTCGGACGGGCAGTCGCGAAGCTCCAGCAGGTCGTTCACCGCGCGCACCACGTCCACCATGGTGTGCCGGCCATGGAAGGGCCCGAAGTACTCCGCGCGCCCACCGCCACCGGGCTGGCCCACCACGCGCAGCCGGGGCACGGCCTCGCGCGTGAGTTGGAGGAAGCAGTGCGCGCGGTCGCGCTTGTGCTCCACGTTGTAGAGGGGCCGGTGGCTCTTGATCAGCCGGAACTCATGGAGCAGCGCCGCGAACTCGCTGGCCGTGTACTCCCACTCCACCTGGTGCGCCTGGGCGACGATCTCCCAGGCCTTCTCGCCCTCGTCCGCGCGGAAGTACGACAGGAGCCGCGTGCGCACCCGCACGGACTTGCCCACGTAGAGCAGCTCCCCGGCTGGACCGAAGAACCGGTACACGCCGGGCCGGTTCTCCGCGCTCGAGCGGACGTGACTCAGGAGGGTGGCGACGCGCGGGTCCATGCGGCAGGTAGCACCGCAGGCTAACCCGCCACGTCCCGCCGCACCGCCGCCCGCGTGCGGCCCATCACAACCCGGCCGGAGGGCGGGCGGAGGGCCACCCGCCCGGACTTCAGCCCACGTCCTTCAACGTCGCGGCGCTGGCCAGGGCCTCGTCCTTGAGGTCCTTGGGCGTGGCGATGGCGGCCTTCAATTCGCGGTACGTCTGCGCGTAGCCGTTGCGCAGGATGCCTTCGCGCACGCGCTCCATCAGCCGCTGGTAGTGCCGCACGTTGTGCACGGACAGGAAGCGCGAGCCCAGGTGGTGCTTGCCGCGCATCAGGTGCTGCAGGTAGCCACGCGTGTAGCGCTTGCACACATAGCAGTCGCACTCGGGGTCGAGCGGCCCGTCATCCAACTGGTACACGGTGCGGGTGATGCGCACCAGTCCCTGGAACGTGTACGCGTAGCCCTGCTGCGCCATCTTGGTGGGGATGATGCAGTCGAACATGTCCACGCCGCGCAGCACCGCCTCCAGCAGGTCCGTGGGCGTGCCCACGCCCATCAGGTAGCGAGGCTTGTCCTGCGGCAGGGACGCGGTGGCGCGCTCGGTCATCGTGTCGCGCTCCACCTTCGTCTCGCCCACGGCCAGTCCGCCGATGGCGAACCCGTCGAAGGGCAGCTGGGTGAGGAACGCGGCGCTCTCATCGCGCAAGGCCGGGTGGACGCCGCCCTGGACGATGCCGAACAGCGCCTGGCCCGTGGGCTTCGACTCCTTCGCGGCGAGGCTGCGCACGGCCCAACGGTGGGTGCGCTCCATGGCCTCGCGGGTGCCGGCCTCGTCCGTGCGCGAGTCGATGCACACGTCCAGCACCATCATGATCTCCGAGTTGATCGCCTGCTGCATGGCGATGCTGGACTCGGGGCTGAGGAGCCGGCGGCTGTTGTCGTAGAAGCTGCGGAAGTGCGCGCCCTTCTCCGTGATGAGCCGGTCCTCCGGCAGGGAGAAGATTTGGAACCCGCCCGAGTCCGTCAGCACGGCGCCGTCCCAGCCCATGAAGGGGTGGATGCCGCCGAAGCGCTCGAACACCTCCGGGCCGGGCCGGAGCATCAGGTGGTAGGTGTTGGCGAGGAGGACCTTGGCCCCCGTCTCCTTCACCTCCTCCATGGCGAGGTGGCGGAAGCCGGCGTGGGTGGCCACCGGCATGAACATCGGCGTGGGGAAGGACCCCTTGCGGGTGTGGAGGATGCCCGTGCGGGCGCCGGTGGGGTCGGTATTCAGGAGTTCGAAGCGGACGGCCATTGGACGGGCCTTATACCCAGCCTGCCCGTCCGGGGGCACCCGGTTCCTGGGGACGCCCGCCTGGTCTCCTGGAGGCCGTCTCTCCCCTCCCCGCCCTCGGGAGGCCCCGGTTTCCCTACCCAGCCCCGGGGATGAGGGGGTGGCCTGGGGGGTGGAAACCCGGTGGGAAGGCGGCATTTCCGGGGCGGTCCGGCGGTTACATTGGGTCCTCCGGTACGCCGCCGGGCTTCGATTTACCGCGCGTCTTGGGTCGCCGCGCCATTTCCGTTACAAGCCGCCGCCATGTTCAACGTCATCAACGTCTCCAAGGCCTATGGGCCCAAGAAGCTGTTCGAGGAGGTCAACGTCGCCTTCTCGCCGGGCCGCCGCTACGGCCTGACCGGTCCGAACGGGGCCGGCAAGTCCACGTTCATGAAGATCCTCGCGGGAGACGAGGAGCAGGACATGGGCGACATCATCCGCCCGCGGAAGCTGGGCATCCTGCGCCAGGACCACTTCCGCTACGAGAGCGACCGCGTCATCGACGTGGTGCTGATGGGCAACCGCCACCTGTGGGCGGCGATGGACGAGAAGAACAAGCTCCTCGCCAAGTCCGACATCACCGAGGAGGACGGCAACCGGCTGGGTGAGCTGGAAGGCGTCATCGCGGAAGAAGACGGCTATTCGGCGGAGAGCGACGCGGCCACGCTGCTGGCCGGTCTGGGCATCGAGGAGTCCTTCCACGAAGAGCCCATGCGCCAGCTGACGGGCGGCCTGAAGCTGCGCGTGCTGCTCGCGCAGGCGCTGTTCGGCAAGCCGGAAGGGCTGCTGCTCGACGAGCCCACGAACAACCTGGATATCGACTCCATCCGCTGGCTGGAGAACTTCCTGCATGTGTACGAGGGCGTGCTGATCACCATCAGCCACGACCGGCACTTCCTGAACTCCATCTGCACGCACATCGCGGACATCGATTACGAGACCATCATCCAGTACACGGGTGGTTACGACGACATGGTCCGGCAGAAGTCGCAGCTGCGGACCCGGGTCGAGTCCGAGACGGAAGAGAAGAAGAAGAAGATCGCCCAGCTGCAGGACTTCGTGGCGCGCTTCCACGCCGGTACGCGAGCGTCGCAGGTGCAGAGCCGCATCAAGCAGATCGACAAGCTGAAGACGGAGGACCTGAAGCGCTCGAACATCGCGCGGCCGTTCATCCGGTTCGACCAGAAGGTGATCAGCGGTCGTCAGACGCTGATGTTCGAGGGCCTGAAGAAGTCCTTCGACGGGGTGCCGGTCATCAAGCCGTTCACGGGCCTGGTCTGCAAGGGTGAGCGCATCTGCGTGATTGGCCGCAACGCCGTGGGTAAGTCCACGCTGGTGAAGATGCTGGCCAACCAGCTGGAGCCGGACGCGGGGACCATCACCTGGGGCCACCAGGCGACGGTGGGCTACCTGCCGCAGGACCACCACGGCGTCATCCACAAGGGCACGACGTGCTTCGGCTACCTGCGCGAGATCAGCGAGAAGCTGACGAACGAGGAGATTTCAGGCGTGTTGGGCCGGATGCTCTTCTCGGGTGAGGAGCGGATGAAGGCGACGGACACGCTCTCCGGTGGTGAGACGGTGCGAGTGCTGTTGTCCAAGCTGATGATCACGCAGGACAACGTGTTGATCCTCGACGAGCCGACGAACCACCTGGACCTGGAGTCCATCGCGGCGCTGGCGGAAGGCCTGTCCAAGTTCGACGGCACGGTCATCTGCGTGACGCACGACCAGGAGCTCATCTCCGAGGTCGCGACCCGCATCTGGAGCCTGGAGGCGGGCAAGGAAGTGCTCGACTTCAACGGCCCGTATTCGGAGTTCATGGAGAAGCACGCGGACGCGGCGCTCAAGCGCCGGTAGTTCTTCGCGACTTCAGGCAGTGCCCACGCCGCCCGCTTCCGGTCAGTCCGGAAGCGAGGCGGCGTTTTCGTACGGGTGTCAATCCCCCGTTCGAGGCATTAATTTTTTCCGTAGGCCCTGGCATGACAACCCCTCGTATGGCCAAAGCCGCTCAGACCGAGGAACGCATGCTCCATTTGGTTGTCCACCACAAAGACGACCCAAATCGCACCTGGATGAATGATTGGATTGACGCTGACCGGGTCAAGCTCATCACCACGACCAGTGAGGTCGGGCGTCTCTGTGAAGCGGCTGCCCAGCGAGGTGAAGAGGTTCGATTTCACAGGTGCGGCCATGGCGCCTCCAGCCCCATTGTTTGTGCTGAAGCACGGATCGCCTCGGTTCAATTCGTGGACCGGACGACCTGCATTGTGAGCTTCGACGGCCACACCGTACTGAGGGAGGGGCCATACGTCAGTCCGCAGCGCGGGACAAACTGGTATCAGAAGTAAGGCCGCGAAGGCCGTGGAGTGTCACACAACGCATTAACAAGTACTTCCGCGTCAGCTTGATTAGAACCCCCGAGGCGGCTCGCAAACGCCACGGCCAGCCTGAATTAAATCGGACTGCCAAAGTGGCGGAATTACCGGAAGACATTGACACTCCAAGCGGGAGAACGAGTCCAAGTGAGCTCGTAGCGTAAACTCTAACAACACGCAGGCCCTCGTGGCGGATTGTTACCATCTGGCCGTCACGCAGCTCGTTCCACAGAAAGCCAGCGCTCGACGCCGCTCTGCCATCGGCATGCCTACGCCAGCGAGCGCGGGCTACCGGCCAGCGGGAACACAAATGAGTCGAGGAGATTTGGGACTAAATGAAGACGGAGGGCGGCATCCGCAAGACAATCTTTAAAGGCGAACCGAGAACGCAACTGGCCGCCTATTTCTTCGGAGCCGCATGCAACCTACTGAGGATGACGCGACCGACGGCCGCATGCGTCTAAATTTACCGACTCTCCGCTGCCACAGACAGATCCATAAAGCAGCCACGCGCACATGCGAGGCGACTCTCAGGACTCCAACACAGACATCTTCAACAGCCCACTAGAAAGGGTACGGCTCTTGACGCCCACATAGGCTCGCCTTCAACTCGCAAGAGCCCAACACTACGAAACCACTGCGCATGGCACCAATGCAACCAGGCAACACATGATAGAAATGGCTCCTAAGCGATGGCCCAGCGTGATGCTTGCCGTCTTCATCCTGGTCTCTTTTATATGCATTGCATCCCGGCTTAGCAGTGGGGCATCCCGGGCGCTGACGGCGCTTGGGGAACAAGAAGCGGCAAGTCCAGAGTTGGTCTCACACCTCTACGCCGTCGTGAGCCTTTCCGCACTGCAAGAGGTGATGTTTCTCAAGGCCGCAATTTTAGCCATCGCCTTGGGCTGTGCCGTCGTGGGCTTGGCAGGGTTGGTGCACGACTTCGAGTCTGTGGCCCCGCGCCCTGTTACGTTGGAAGACAAAAACATTTCCCCGACGCTCGTCGCTGCACAACCGCCACCTGCGCCCATCGCATCTGCCGCGTCTGCTCAGCCACCGTCCGTCCTCTCTGCCCCGACTACAGCTTCGCTAGACACAACCCTTCAAGCAGCGCGATCGGCGCCCACGCCGCCTGCGTCCACTCCTGCTACGCCTGCACAAGAGCCTCACGCATCCACTGCGTTCGCTGCGGTGGTAACAACACCGCTCACGAGTACCGCACCGGTCCAAATTTCGCCCGCCTCCGCTGAGACCGCTGCACCGGTGAAAACGCCGCCTGTTCCACCAACGTCGGCCCGGACTTCGCAGGCGCTCGCCGCCCATGCTACGCCTGCGCCTGTCGCTACAGCACCTGCCCAACAGCAGGAGGAAGGTCTCTCTGCACCTGCACCACGTAAGGGCACCGTTCTTGTGTTCCTTATTGGCCTTGGCGCAGGGCTTGTGCTGCTTTCAGCTCAGATCAGGCCGGAACTCAAGCCACCACCCTTGGCCATCACCATCGCCTCTCCAGGGTCCACCGGGAGTTCCGCTGCGCGGTCACGTCAGGTGGACGCCGATGGCGGTCTGCCTGACGCAGGAGAACTGGCTGACGTAGCTAGGATTGCTAGCGATAGAGGGCTGCCTTGATCAGCGCAGCAGCAGGAGTCCACCTTCTCTCCTCTCAAGTCTGAGATTCCATGGACTTCATTTCGAAAGTCTTCAATGTCCTCAAGAGCTGGTTTTACGAGCTTTTGGCCGTCCTAGTGCCCGGATCCGTGATCATGGCAATCTGGCCATGGGGAGTCACCCTCCAGAGGCACATCAATCTATCCAGCACAGAATCGCTGGTCGTCTTTGCCTACATTGCAGGAATTCTCAACCAGGGCGTCGGCGACCTAGTCACTCGAAGAATCGATCCGCCTCGTGCAGCCAACAAAGACTACAAGACCTGTAACGCACTCCGAGAGCAAGTGGCACGCATCGTAGGACAGCGACTGTCCGCTGCCCAGGTGCAGGTACCGGACTCTGCGCTGCTGGGCATTTGCTTGACGCAAGTTGAGGGCAAGCGGGAAGTCTACGACAAGTTCGTGGCTCTCCGCGACATGTCGCGAGGGCTCATGGTCGCAGCGGTTGTTGGGGGCGCGATTACGCTAGGAGAGAGATATAACAGCCTTCAGGCCTGGCAGGTTGCCGCCATTATAGCGCTTAGCGTGGGAACTGCTGTTGCGTTCTACAGCCGTTACCGTCGCTATCAACCACTCGCTGAACAGGCCCTCTATGAGGTCTTCCTTGCGATGGAACTGAAGACACTAGCCCCAGCCTCCGCGACTCCCTCGTTGCCTCCGAAACCCTGATCCGCCCGAACAAGCGCAGGAGCCAAGTCTACGCCTTCTCTATCGACCGGGCAGACACCGAGAACTTCAATCAAAGAGCGCGCGGCTCAAGATCGACTTTCCGCCGGAAGGCTCACGAATAGGGATGCGACTGCCATCTAATGCAGCAAGGCCTCGTCCACCCGGGAAGCACGGCGACCGACAACACACACACCAGACACAACGTCATCTACCCGAACCAAGCCACAGCCACAGCCACAGCCACAGCCACAGCCACAGCCACAGCCACAGCCACAGCCACAGCCACAGCCACAAGAGGACAAAAAAGCGACCATCTTAAGCACACACACAGGCAACACACGAAGCAATCGCCGACCACAAACACTTCACACCCAGCCAAATCACACCCCAGCCACAACAGAGAGGACAAATGTCCATCATCAAAAGCTTCTCCGTCGGCAATGGTGACATGTTTTACATAAAACACAACAGCGACAACTTCACCATCATCGACTGCAATCTAACCGAAACAATGCCGATGGCATCATCAGTGAAATCAAGAAAAAATCAGCAGGCAAGAAAATAACCCGGTTCATCTGCACTCACCCCGATCAAGATCACTTCGGAGGCATTGAGCTACTTGATAAAGCAATGCCGATCTGGAATTTTTACGTAGTGAAAAATCAGGCCACCAAGGACGAGGAGACCGTATCGTTTAAGCGCTACTGCCAACTCAGAGATAGCGACAAGGCATTCTATATCTACAAGGGATGTAGTCGAAAATGGATGAACCTGGACGACAACGAACGATCTTCCTCCGGCATCAACATCCTTTGGCCTGACACATCAAACAAGCACTTCCAAGAAGCACTGGCATCGTGCGATGCGGGCGAGAGCTACAACAACACATCAGCAGTAATTCGCTACTCTGTTCAGAACGGTGCTTCCATAATGTGGCTCGGCGATCTCGAGACAGAATTCATGAAGAACATCGCCGACAGCATCAAGCTTGAGAAGACGACCGTGGTCTTCGCCGCCCATCATGGGCGCGACTCCGGCAAGATTCCAGACTCATGGTTAGAGCAGCTCGACCCCCAGATAATCGTGCTCGGCGAAGCGCCGTCAAGACATCTGAACTACTACACGGGCTACAAGACAATCACTCAGAACAGCGCCGGCGATATCACAATGGAATGCGTCGGCGACAAAGTGCATTTTTACGTCTCCAACCCAAGTTACACAAAAGATGACTTAGATGACGAAGAATGCACAACCTTCTCGAACTACATTGGCAGCATCACTGTCGAAACCGAGTATACACTGTAGCACTCGTGACTAACCCGGGGCTCGTTTGACGCGATCGTCGAGGTTTGATCTTCTCTGGGGATGAGCGAAGGGCATCCCACCCCGGAGAAGCTGCGACGAGCCATCGTGAGAGACTGCCACGACGAGGGCTTGGCATATGCGCAAATTGCCCACCTGTTGGGCATTGGCGAGGCGACGGTCAGCCGCGTCCTGCGGCTGTACCGAGAGACAGGAGACGTCGTGCCGCGTCCCAAAGGTGGCGGCAACTTCTCGCCTATTCGGGGCAAGGTGACCATCGTGATCAAGCGACTGGTGACTCAGAAGCCGGACGCGACGGTGCGCGAACTGATGGCCGCGTTGACGGCCCGCACGGGCATCGTCACCAGCCGCCCCTCCATGCAGAGGGCTCTGCATCGACTGGGCTTCTCACACAAGAAAAGTCCTTCACCGCCTGCGAGCGCGACGCGCCTCATAACCTCTGGCGCAGGCGCGTCCTCGCCGCGCTCCTGAGTGTCGTGGACGTGCGGCGGCTCGTCTTCCTCGACGAGTCCTTCTGTCATACCTCCATGGCGCGCGAGTACGGCTGGGCTCCTGTGGGCCAACGCGCCCGAGGCGTGCGTCCTGGAGGCCGCTGGACGACCTTGACGCTCGTGGGGGCCATCCGCGTGGGCTGCCGGCCCAAGTTGGTGACTCACCGAGGAGCCATCAATGGCCGCATCTTCGTGCGCTTCGTCCGCCAGCGGCTTTGCCCCTGGCTCCATCCAGGCGATGTGGTGCTGATGGACAACCTGGGTGCCCACAAAGTGGCCGGTGTGCGCCAAGCGGTCGAAGCCGTTGGCGCCTGCGTGGTGTACCTGCCCACCTACAGCCCCGACTTCAATCCCATCGAGCTGTGGTGGGCAGACCTGAAGCGGCAGCTTCGTCGGCTTGCGCCTCGGGCCATTGAGGACCTGGCACAGACGGTGAGGCAGTTACGCGCGGGCACTCCGCTCGCGAAGCTCGCGGCTTGGTTCCGCCACTGCCTCTCCTTCCTTCAACTCAACTGATCCCGGCGTTAGCGGGCATGATGCAGAACCATGCACCCGAGACGCCGTCTTCTGGCCCATGGACAGTGGTTGTTCGATCTCAGACCGCATCGGCTCATCGTCTTCCACGGAGCCGAAGGCGTGCGCCGGGAGGTAGGCGGAGACGTGCCGGAGTATCCGTCCGCGCCGGTGGTGCTCGCCGCGCTCGACGAGGCAAAGGACGTCTGGGTGGGGAGCGGGGATCGGCGTGTCTTCTCCGTGGGGGCCGGCGCGAGCGCTCCCGTCCATGCCATCCCGAAGGAATGTTTCGATCTCATCTCCGATGGGGACCGGCTCATTGGAACGGTGGTGGACGGCGCCCTCAAGATGACCACCCTCTTCACGACCGATGAGTCCGGGCAGCAGTGGCAGCCCATGACCTTGCCCAGGCCCGTGCGCGCCACGCACGGGTACGGATATAGCGAGGGGCGCCCCCACCGTCAGTCTCCCGATGGGGCGTTCCTCGACACGAGCCCCTTTGGCATCACCGTCGTGGAGAAGGGCCGGGGCCGCGTCTACGTGCTCCGCGCGGGGGCAGCTCAGCCAGAGGGCGCGCTCCAGGTGGAGCCGGGCCATGAGCAGGACATCTGGCGGGCCCAGGCCACTCCTCACGGCGTGCTCCTCCTGCTCGTCATCAACTACCGGCAGACGGTGCTCCTCCACTTCGCGCTCGACGGCACCCTGCTCGCCTCCATCCCGGAGGCGAATGATGAGGACGATGAAGACGATGCGGATGAACTGACCTGGGGCGGTGCCGGGGTGTGCGTCCTCGACGCGGACCGGGCGCTCCTCTTCGTCCAGGACAAGGTCCTCCTGGTGTCCCTGCCCGGGCTCCAGGTGATGGAGACGCTCGCGGGGGAATGGCCCCGCTTCGTGTCCGTGACGCCCGCGGGGGCTGATCGGTGGTGGGTGGGCCCCGAGGACAGTGACGCGCTCTTCCTGCTCACCGCTGAGCCCGGACACCCCTTGCGCCTCGACGCCTCGAACCGTCCGGTGAGCCCGGGCGCGCCGCTCATGCACGTGGGCTACAAGACGCCCGCGATCCACTGGACCGAGTACACCTCGGCGCCGCTGACCGTGTCCTCGCCCGTGACTGAGACGTGGCGGGCGGTGGTGCGCAATGACGGGACCGCGTGTGAGGCGGTGCGGATCCGGGTGTCCGGGGTGCTCGTCGGCGCTCGCGTGGTGGACGTGAGCGTGCGGTATCGCGGTCAGCCACTCCCGATGGTGGAGGAGCTCCGCGTGAACGTCGTGGGCGTTACCGCCGGACTGGAGGGAGGGGCCACCGCGGAGCTGGAGGTGACCTTCAAGCCCCGGGGCGAGGGCTCAGGACCGCTGACCATCACCGTCGAGCCATGCTCCTGGCAGTCGCAGGGCAAAGAGTGGCAGTGGCAGACCAAAGAGGAGTCTCGCGTCCTTGCGGTGACGGGCCATCCAGCATCTGCCCAGCTCCTGCTCACGGTGGAGTAGCGCGAACCTTCCCGGGTTCTGGCGCGGCGCCCATCTTCCAGAGCAGGGCGCCGCCTCCGAGCAGGACCGCCAGGCCGACTGCCGCCGCGAGGATCCAGCCTCGTCCCACGCGGGGCCGTGCCTGGCTCTCCGGGCCGTCCGGAGCCGGGGCGATGGCGGTCGGGTCGTCGCTCGGAGAGACCTGCTGGACGAGCTGGGCCACCTGCCGCGGGGTCACCGGCTCACCCACCGAGCGGATGAAATCCTCCAGGTCCTTCCGGAACGCGTGACAGTCCGGGTAGCGCTGATCCCGATCCTTCGCGAGCGCCCGGGCGAGGATGGATCGAAGGGCATCGGGCAGGTCCGGCCGGTGCTGCTCGGCGGGCACGATGGGCTCGGATACGACGGCCCGAAACAAGTCCCAGTCGGACGTGGATTCAAAGGGCCTGCGCGTGGTGAGCAGTTCGTAGAGCACCAGACCCAGCGCGTAGACGTCCACCCGCCGGTCCACCGGCACGCCCCTGATCTCCTCGGGCGCCATGTACCTGTACTTGCTCATATCGGGGATGTGGTGCTGGGGGGTCCACCGCGCCCGGAAATGGTCGATGCCGAAGTCCACCACCTGGGTCTCCCCCTGGCGCGACAAGAGGATGTTGTACGGCCGGATGCAGCGGTGGATGAGCCGCAGCGGCTGGCTCGTCTTGGGGTCGGTGAGGTCGTGGGCATAGGCGAGCCCCTCGCAGGCTTGCGAGATGATGCGCGCGCACAGGGTCGCCGGCAGGGTCATCCGCTCGGCCGCCACGTGCTTGATCACCCTGCGCAGACCAGGCCCATCGATGTGCTCCCTGGCTAGGAAATACGTGCCGTCCGCTTCACCGAAATCGAAGACCTTCGCGAGGTGCGGGTGAGTGAGCCGGGCGGCGTCCCTCGCCGTGTCGAGGAACATCTCCGGGAAATCCACCTGCTCGGCCATGTCCGAGCGCAGGCACTGGAGCACCAGCGTCTTCTCGACGCCCTGCGGGCCAGCAGTCTTGGCCAGATGATCCTCGATGATGCCTTCGGTGAGCAGGCGGATGCGCTGGTATTTGCCGACGTGGGATGTCACGAGACGTATGAATAGCAGACCATGACCCGTTACCGCTTCCTTGGGCTTCTGCTGGCGCTGCTCCCTGTCCATGTCGGCGCTGTTTCCATTCCAGCCGAGCAATTGGTGGGCATCTGGGGCAGTGAGCGCGTCCTGGGTCCTCAAGTCCGAGGCGAACTGACGCTGGTTCGGGAAGGGAACACCTGGCGCGCGCGCATCGCCGGATTCGATGTTCCTGCGCGGGTTGAGAACCGGAAGGTTTCCGTCGTCTTCTCAGGAGGCGAACTCCGAGCGACGTTGGCGGAGAATGGGCAGAGCATCACCGGCCACTGGATCCAGCCGCGCGTGCTCATGAGCGGGATGAAGTTCGCCAGTCCGGTGGAACTGCGCACACTTCAGCCGGGTGTCTGGCGCGGCACGGTGGCTCCGCTGGAGGACCGGTTCTCGCTGTACCTCGTCGTCCAGAAGCAGCCTGACGGCTCCGTGACAGCGTTCATTCGCAATCCGGAGCGGAACTTCGGGAACCGGATGCTCTTCCGTGTCGACCTCCAGGGCCGCACGGTCCGGCTCACGTCCACCAAGGGCGACACCCAGATCGAAGGCACGTTCGACGCGCAGTCCGGACGGCTGTCGCTCCCCTACCCTCCCTTCGATACGACGTTCGACTTCACCCGCCGGGACCATTCGCAGGCCGTGGGCCTCCACTCCCGCACGCCCGCCCCAGGCCCCTACGCCTACCAGAAGCCCATCGCGGAGGACGACGGATGGACCACGGCATCCCCTGCCGACGTCGGCATGGACGTCCAGCCGCTCCAGCAGCTCGTGCAGCGCATCCTCGACCAGGAACCGAGCCCAGAGTCAGTCCCCGCCATCCAGGGCCTGCTCATCGCGCGCCATGGAAAGCTCATCGTCGAAGAGTACTTCCAGGGCTTCGACAAGGAGCGCCCCCACGACCTGCGGTCCTCCTCGAAGTCCTACGCGTCCCTGCTGACTGGCATTGCCCTGGACCAGGGTGCCCCCTTCACCGTGGACACGCCCGTCGCCTCACTCTTCCCCGAGTACAAGGGCAAGCTCTCCAACCTGGATGCGCGCAAGCGCAAGCTCACCGTCGCGCACTTGATGACCATGGCGACGGGCCTGGCCTGTGACGACGACAATCCGGATTCACCCGGCAACGAGGACCGGTTCGAGGACTCCGTACCGGATTGGTACAAGTACACGCTGGACCTCCCCATGGTCCGCGCTCCCGGCGACGGGAAGGCCGTGTACTGCTCCGCGAACATCAACCTGCTGGGCGGCGTCCTCCGCAACACCACCCGCACCTGGATCCCCGAGTTCTTCACGAAGAACGTCGCCACGCCCCTCCAGATGCGCGGCTACCACCTGGACCTGATGCCCGACGGCGAGCAGTACCTCGGCGGCGGCATCTACATGCGCCCGCGCGATGCCCTGAAGCTCGGGCAGCTCTACCTCTCCGGTGGCACTTGGAACGGAAAGCGCGTGGTCAGCCAGCGCTGGGTGGAACGCTCCGTCGCGAACCAGGCGACGATGCCGGACGGACGAACCTATGGCTACACGTGGTGGCGCCATGACCTGCGCGTCGGCGGCCGTGTGTATTCGCAGTACGAAGCCAGCGGCAACGGTGGCCAGCTGGTGATGGTCGTCCCGGAGCTGGACCTCGTCGTGCTGTTCACGGCGGGCAACTACAACCACGTCGCCCTCTGGCGGAAGTTCCGCGAGGAACTCCTGCCCCGATACATCATGGCCGCGGTCTCCACGCCCCCGCGGCCTTGACCCCATCTCAATCCCGGTCCGGCGCTCCCAGCGGGAAGAGCGGGCGGTATGGCCTCCCTCCATCCACCGCCCGAGCCACGGACGGACGCGCGAGCAACCTCGCGCGATAGGCGCGCAGCTGGGGACATGACTCGGGAATCCGGTGCGTCCAATCCGCGTAGAACAAGGACGGCGCGGCCGCACAGTCAGCCAGCGTGAAGTCGTTGCCCGCGGCCCAGGTCCTGCCGCCCAGCTGGCCTTCAATCCAACCGTAGGCGCGCTCCAGCTTCTCCACCGCCAGCTTCATCCCGTCCTGGCGCTTCACGGGGTCCCCCGTCAGCGCGCCGTCCACGGCGTGCTGGACCATGTTCATGACGTGCAGGTCGAAGAAGCGGTCGAGGAACCGCACGTCCAGCGCGGCCAGCGGATCCTCGGGCAGCAGGCGCACCGACCCGGGATGCTTCAGCTGGAGATACTCGATGATGATGCTCGTCTCGACGACCTGACGGTCACCGTCCACCAGCAGCGGGAACTTGCGCAGCGGCCAGCGGCGCAGCCATTCGGCTGAATGCTCCGGTGTCTCCGGGCTGATACTTCGAAACTCGAAGGACGTGCCGTTCTCATACAGCGCGATGAGCACCTTCTGCGTGTACGAAGAGAAATAGTGACCGTAGACCGCGAGCGACATCGTCGGACCTCTCCTTTCGACCACTTGCGTTTCACAACGGGTTGAACCGTATTTGGACCGCTTGCATACTGCAAGCAGGAACCCCAGGAGCACGGCCATGCCGCAGACAGGGCGCTCCGGCTGCCCCATCAACCTGACGCTCGAACAGCTTGGCGACCGCTGGAGCCTGATCGTCATCCGCGACGTCATGTTCGGGAACCGGCGCAGCTACGGCGACCTGCTCTCGCAGAGCGAGGAAGGCATCGCCTCCAACATCCTCGCGGACCGGCTGAAGCGCCTGACCGCGTCCGGCCTGCTGTCGCGACGCCCGGATCCGAACCACCAGCAGAAAGGCATCTACAGCCTCACGGAGGCGTCCATCCAACTGGTGCCCCTGCTCGCGCACATGGGTGCCTGGGGCCGCCGGCACACGCAGGTGAGCGAAGAGCTGTCGGTGCGCGCGGAGCTGCTGGAAAAGGGCGGCCCGTCCCTCTGGAACGCATTCATGGAAGAGCTGCGCCACCTGCACCTGGACGCGCCGCGCCCTTCCCGCTCGGTGTTCCGCGAGCTTCAGGCCGCCTACGAGAAGGCCGTCGCTCGCAACGCTCGGGACGGACGGACCTGAAGCGGGTAGCGTTCACCGCGCTCATGAAAGTCATCGGCTGGTGGATGTTCGTCCTGATGTGCGCGCTGTGGCTCCCCGCCTGCGGTCCCTACGACTGCACCCCGGAGAACTGCGCGGACGGCTGCTGCTCCTCGTTCAATGAGTGCATCTCGTTCCGGAGCGACTCGGAATGCGGCCCCAATGGCAGCGCCTGTGAACCCTGCGCGGAGGGCAGCGTCTGCCGGCTCGACCAGCACACCTGCTACGTGGGCGTGATGCGCACCTATATCCAGCCTCGGTACGCCACCATCGCGGACGTCGACCCGGATACGGGCGAGGACTGGGACTCCGACGGCTCTCCTCCGGACGTCGTCGTGGAGATGAAGTGTCCCGGCGCTCCCGAGCGCTCCCGCACCGAGGAGGACGAGAGCTGGGACCCCGAATGGCGCTCCGGCGGCTGCCAGGTCATCACGTCCAACCTGCTGCGCTACCCGCTCGAAATCTCCATCTTCGACAACGACGACTTCACCTTCGATGACGCGTTCGGCGGCCTCTCCTACCAGGTCACCCGCGCGGACCTGAACCGGGGCCGCATCGAGCTCTCCATCACGCCCATCGTGAAGGCCCTCGTCTTCGACCTGAGCCACAACTACGCGCCGCAATGAGGCTGTAACCGCCTCCGCGCCCCCGGCGTAGTCCTGACCATGCGCGCCCACATCCTGCCGCTCATGGTCCTGTTCGCCGCCGCCTGCGGCCCCTCCTCCTCCGTGGACGAGGGCCTCGGCGTCGTCCAGGGCATCGACACATCCGAGACCGGCATCACCGCCTTCGTCCGCTCGGGCGAGTACGCCTCCTGGCTCGCGGAGCCCTCGGTCCACGACACGCGCGCGCCCCACGGCAGCAAGGTCCGCGTGTTCTTCAACGACGTCGTCGTGCGTTCGCTGCGCGACGGCAACGCCACACACCCCGTGGGCAGCATCCTGGTGAAGGAGCTCTTCGAGGACGACGGGAAGACACTCCGAGGCCACGCGCTGGACGTGAAGGTCTCGGAAGGCCCCGGCAAGGACACCTGGATCTTCTACGAGGGCTTCGGCCCCGACTACACCCGGAACTACTACGGCCGCGCCCACTCGGCCTGCCACGGCTGCCACTCCGACGGGACGGACTACGTCACGTCACCGCTGCCGTGAAAATGACAACGGGCGGCCCCCTTTCGAGGACCGCCCGCCGTTGACCCACAGGCCTACCGCGCCGTGGACTTGCGGCGCATCAGGAACACGCCCAGGCCCACGCCCGCGGCCCACTTCGCCGCGGCGGCCAGCGGCGTCTTGCTCAGCGGCACCGGGCGGTTCTCGTACCGCGGCTGGGGCGGAACCGGACGGAAGTCCGTGGAACCGGGGAGGTTCGCGCCCTTCTCTTCCGCCTCCGTCTTCGTCACGTTCGGTCCCGGCGCGTCCGGATCACGCGAACCCGGAGCCTTCCCGTCCGGCGACTTGTGCTCGAGGATGCCGTTGATCTCCGCACCCAGCAGCACGACCATGCAGGAGATCTGCATCCACAGCAGCATCACGATGACACCGCCGATGGCGCCGTAGTTCACGTCATACGAGCCGAAGTTCGCCACGTACTTCGAGAAGCCCCACGAGGCGATCACCCAGATGAGCACGCTCACCACCGAGCCCGGCGTGATGAACTTGAACTTCTGCTTCACGTCCGGCAGCACGTAGTACAGCACCGCCAGCAGCATCATCATCAGCAGGCCTGCCACCGGCATGCGCAGCCACAGCACGATGCCGGTGAACGGCTCGCCCAGCCGGTTCGCGATCGCCGGCGTCACGATGGCGACGAGGGCCGCCAGCACCACCGTCACCGCCGTCCCCAGCGTCGTCAGCAGCGCGAGGCCGCGCTTCTTCCAGAACGGGCGCTTCTCCGTCACGCCGTAGACAGTGTTGAGCGCATCCATCAGCGCCACCACACCGCCGGAGGCGGCCCAGATGGCGCCCACGCCACCGATCGTCAAGAGCCCCACCGGATTGCTGCTCGCCAGCGCCTCCAGCCGCTCGCCCAGGATCTTCGTCACCTCCTGGGGCGCCACCTTCGACAGCTCCTGGATGAGCTGCTGCGCCTGGTGCGGATCAATCAACACACCGGCCAGTGACACGAGGAACAGCAGGAACGGGAACAGCGCCATGATGGCGGAGAACGTCAGCGCTCCCGCGACGTTGCCCACGTTGTCGCGCCCCCACTCATTCTTGAGGGACTTGAAGAACTCCTTCCAACTCATTCCCCTGCCGGGCAGGACCATGCGTCTCCTCCTTGGAGGAGATTGGGCATTCCATCCCCCGGCTGGCTTCCTCCCTTGGGACGGTGCTCGTCCCCCTGCCTGCTTACCGCGCAGGGGGCGGGGAATGACAAGCCCCCGCGCCACGCCTGCCCGGCCGCCCTTCGCGTTAGAAAACGGGCAGCACGGGCGCGTCCTTCAACCGGGGCGCGCGCTGATCCTTCGCCGACAAGAGCGGCTGCTTCACCGGCCACGGGATGGCCAGGTCTGGATCATCCCAGGCGACGCTCTGCTCGGACTCCGGGGAGTACAGCGCGGTGCACTTGTAGAAGAAGTCCGCCGAGTCGCTCACCACGCAGAACCCGTGCGCCAAGCCCGCGGGCACCCAGAGCTGATGCTTGTTTTCGCCCGTCAGCTCCGCGGCCACCCAGCGGCCGAACGTGGGGGACCCCTTGCGGATGTCCACCGCCACGTCCCACACCGCGCCCGCCAGGCACTGCACCAACTTGCCCTGCGCGTTCGGCTCCTGGAAGTGCAGGCCTCGCAGCGTGCCCTTCACCGAGCGCGACAGGTTGTCCTGCACGAACGGGCCGACCACCCCCACGTCCGCGTAGCGCTTCGCGTGGAAGGACTCGAGGAAGAAGCCCCGGTCGTCGCCGAACACCTTCGGCTCGATGAGCAGGACGTCCGGAATCGCCAGCGGGGTCACCTTCACGACACCGCCCCCCGCTTCTCCACCAGGTCCAACAGGTACTGGCCGTACTCGTTCTTGCGCATGGGCTCCGCCAGCGCCGTCAGCCGCTGCTCGTCGATGTAGCCCATGCGGAAGGCGATCTCCTCCGGACAGGCCACCTTGAGGCCCTGACGGCGCTCGATGATCTCGATGTAGTTGGATGCCTGCATCAGCGACTCGTGCGTGCCGGTGTCCAGCCACGCGTAGCCGCGTCCCATCAGCTCCACGTTGAGCTGGCCGCGGCGCAGGTACTCCGCGTTGACGTCGGTGATTTCGTACTCGCCGCGCTTGCCCGGCTTGAGGTTCGCCGCGATGTCGATGACCTGGTTGTCGTAGAAGTACAGACCGGTCACGGCGTAGTGCGACTTGGGCTTCGTCGGCTTCTCCTCGATGCTGACGGCCTTGTGCTGGGCGTTGAGCTCCACCACGCCGTAGCGCTCCGGATCCTTCACGTAGTAGCCGAACACCGTGGCGCCCTGCGTGCGCTTCGACGCGCGCTGGGTGAGCTCCCCCATGCCGTGGCCGTAGAAGATGTTGTCACCCAGGATGAGCGACACGGGGTCGTTGCCCACGAAGTCGCGGCCGATGACGAACGCCTGCGCCAGGCCCTCCGGACGCGGCTGCTCGGCGTACTGGAGGCGGATGCCCCACTGCTCTCCGTCGCCCAACAGCTCGCGAAAGCGCGGCAGGTCCTGCGGCGTGGAGATGACGAGGATCTCCCGGATGCCCGCCAGCATCAGCGTCGTCAGCGGGTAGTAGATCATCGGCTTGTCGTAGACGGGCAACAGCTGCTTGCTCACCACGCGCGTCAGTGGATACAGGCGCGTGCCCGAACCCCCGGCCAGAATGATTCCCTTCATGCGTGCTCCCCTGTGTTCCACGGCGCGGCCGCGAAACGGATGCGCGCGGCCCGGCCGCCACGCGCGCGATGCTCAACCGGCGCGGTGCGCCTTCCAGGCCGCGTGGAAGCGCGCCAGGGACTCCGCCAACTCCAGCGGCTGGGCCTTCAGCTCCGTACGCACCTTGTCCGTCTTGAGGCCGCTGCGCAGCGGACGGGGGCTGGCCAGCTTCAGGTCCGCCATCCGCGTGGGCGTG
The DNA here is from genome assembly GCF_009909105.1 of Corallococcus exiguus. Lineage (NCBI taxonomy): Bacteria > Pseudomonadati > Myxococcota > Myxococcia > Myxococcales > Myxococcaceae > Corallococcus > Corallococcus exiguus. The sequence continues at coordinate 496,575 of NZ_JAAAPK010000002.1, read as the reverse complement.
ATCAACGACGCGTCGAAGCCGAACACCTCGCAGAGCGCCCGGCCAAAGCCCACCCGGTCGATGACCGTGCCGCCGCAGGTGTTCCACACGCCACCAAGCCGGCGCTCACCCAGCTCCACCAGCATGGCGGCCACGCTGTCCGCGAAGCTGGGGGACACCACCTGGTCCTCGAAGAGCTTCACCGGCTGGCCCTTCTCCAACGCCCCCACCAACCACGCCCCGAAGTTGGGACGCCCCGCTGCCGGCCAGCCGTACACCACGGCCGTGCGCGCGATGGCGCAGCCCGGCGCGAACACGCGCGCCGCCTGCTCGGCCATGTGCTTGGTCAGCGCGTACACGCCACGCGGGTTGGGCAGCGCGTCCTCGGAATACGGCCCGGCGTCTCCGTCGAAGACGTAGTCCGTGGAGACGTGCACCAGGTGCGCGCCCGCGAGCTTCGCCGCGCGGGCCACCGCCGCCGTGGCGTGGACGTTCGCCGCGTAGGCCGCGTCCGGGTCCTTCTCACACGCGTCCACTTCCGTCATGGAGGCGGGGTGGATGATGGCCTCCGGACGGGCCTGGGCGATGGCCGCGGCCACGTCCTGCTCGCGCGTGAGGTCCACCTCCACGTAGCCGTGCGTGCCGCCCGTGCGCCGGGGACCGCGCCCCAGGCCCACCACTTCGTGACCGCGCTCGGTCAGCTGCGCGCAGACGCGGCTGCCCACCAGGCCGTTGGCTCCCGTGACGAGAAAGCGCATGGCGTCAGCCCCGCCCCTGCAGACGGGCCTTGTACTGGGTGTCGAAGTACTGGCGATAGGCGCCGCTGGTCACCCGCTCCCACCAGGCGCGGTTCTCCATGTACCAGGTCACCGTGTCCGCCAGCCCCTGCTCGAAGGTGTGCTTCGGCTGATAGCCCAGCTCCGTGCGGATCTTCGTCGGGTCGATGGCGTAGCGGCGGTCATGGCCCGGCCGGTCCGCCACGTACTGGATGAGCGACTCGGGCTTCTTCAGCAGCCCCAGGATGCCCTTGACGATCTCGATGTTGCGGCGCTCGGAGCCGCCGCCGATGTTGTAGACCTCGCCCGCGCGGCCCTTCTCCAGCGCCACCAGCAGGCCCTGGCAGTGGTCCTCCACGTGGAGCCAGTCGCGCACGTTGGCGCCGTCGCCGTAGACGGGCAGCGGCTTGTCGTGCAGCGCGTTCACCACCATCAGCGGGATGAGCTTCTCCGGAAACTGGTAGCGGCCGTAGTTGTTCGAGCAGCGCGTCACCACCACGTCCATCTTGAACGTGTGGTGGTAGGCCAGCGCGATCAGGTCCGAGGACGTCTTGGAGGCCGAGTACGGGCTGGAGGGCTGCAGCGGAGAGGTCTCCGTGAAGGCGCCCGTGGGGCCCAGCGAGCCGTAGACCTCGTCGGTGGAGACCATCAGGAAGCGCTTCACGCCCCGGGCGCGGCAGGCTTCCAGCAGCTGCTGGGTGCCCAGCACGTTGGTGTTGATGAACACCTCCGGGCCCAGGATGGAGCGGTCCACGTGGCTTTCGGCCGCCAGGTGCATCACGGCGTCAATGCCGTGCTGGACGATGAGGTGTTCCACCAGCTCCCGGTTGGCGATGTCGCCGCGCACGAAGACGTGCTTCGGGTCACCTTCCAGGTCGGCGAGGGTCTCGAGGTTGCCCGCGTACGTGAGCTTGTCGAGGTTGATGATCTTCCAGTCAGGCCGCTCGCGGCGCAGGTACTTCACCAGATTGGAGCCGATGAAGCCGCAGCCCCCTGTCACCAGGACGTTCATTGACAAGCCACCACTCGCACTTCGAGAGAAAGCGCCCTCCGTAGCGGAGGGAAGGATCCCCGTCAAGGCAAGCGCGCGACCACTTGTGGCCGGTCCGGGCCAGGGGTAAATGCCATGCCCAACGTGAGCCTCTGGAACAGCAAGCGAGGGACCGCGTCCTCGAGCGCCGGAGCAATCCACCAGCTCGTGCCGCGGCTGGCCTGGGGCGACGCCGTGGGCAACCAGGTGCGCTACCTGCGAAACCTCCTGCGCGGATGGGGATACGCGTCGGAGATCTACGCCGAGCAGTGGGACGAGGCGTGTCGCGACGAGGTGCGCCCCGCCCTCGACTACGCGCGCGACGCGGGCCGGGACACCGCGCTGCTCGTCCACCACAGCTTCGAGTCGCGGCTGGTGCCGCTGGTGGCCAAGGCGAAGGGCCGCAAGGCGCTGCTGTACCACAACGTCACGCCCGAACGGTTCTTCGAGGGCACGGACCGCCACGTCGCCCGCGGCTGCATGCTGGCGCGCGAGGAGCTGCTCCAGCTGCGCGAGCACGTGACGCACGCCTGGGCGTACTCGCACTTCAGCGTGGAGGAGCTGTCCGCCGCGGGCTACCCGGACGCGAGCGTCCTGCCCTTCGCGGTGGACTGGAACGCGTTCAACGTGCCGCCGGACACGGCCCTGCGCGAGCAGGTGGAGGACGGGTGCGCCAACGTGCTCTTCGTGGGCCGCACGGTGCCCAGCAAGCGGTTGGAGGACGTGCTGCGCGTCTTCACCGCCTACCAGCGCCTGTACCAGCCCAAGAGCCGGCTGCTGGTCGCGGGGACGCTCTACAGCAGCGCGCCCTATGACGCGTCCGTGCTGGCGCTGCGCGAGCAACTGGGCCCGGATCGCGTGGTGTTCCTAGGGCGCGTGGACGCCGCGCAGCTGTCCGCGTGCTTCGCCTCCGCCACCGCGTACCTCTCCATGAGCCGCCACGAGGGCTTCGGCGTGCCGCTCTTGGAGGCCATGTACCGGGGCGTGCCGGTGGTGGCCTACGGCGCCGCGGCGGTGCCGGAGACCATGGGCGGCGCGGGCCTCACCACCCTGTCGGACGACCCCGCGCAGGTGGCGGGGCTGCTGGCGGTGCTGGAGCGAGACCCCGCCCTGCGCTCGCGGGTGGTGGAGGCGCAGCGCCAGCGACTGGCGTCCCTGGACCAGCAGTCCGTGGCCCAGCGCGTGCGCGAGGCGCTCATGCCCTTCCTCCAGGGGGATGCGCCCCCGGCCCGTCCGCCCGCCGCGCCCGCCGTCACCGTGGTGTGCCCGGGCTTCGACGCCGCGCCGGATGCGCCCATGTCCCAGCTGGCGCGCGCGGTGGTGGACCGGCTGCCGGACGCGAGCCTGTGGACGGTGCGCCGTCAGGTGATGCCCCTGCAGCTGGCCCCGAGCGATGAGCGCGACGGCGTGACACGGGTGCGGCGCTTCACGCCGGACGAGCCGTGCTTCGGGTTGGATGGGGTCAGCCCGCCGTCGTCGTCGCTGGAGACGGGCGTGCGGTGCGCCCCGGGGCCGTTGCTGTTCGCGGGTGCCGGTGAGGAGGTGGCCCGGCGCACGGTGTCGCGGCTGCCGCCGGACACGCGCGTCGCGGGCATCTGGGAGCCCCGCCGCGCGCCGGACGCGGGCGTCAAACAGGTCCTGGGAAAGAGGCTGTGGGAGCTCACTCCGGGGCATGACCTGACGTCGCTGGCGGCGGAGCTGGCAAGAGAGCTGGACGTGGGAGGACACCCGCATGCGCGCTGAGGACCTCATCACCGGCGACCCCACCGTGAAGGCGGTGCTGGAGTCCCTGGAGCGGTTGCCCACGCCAGAGCCCGAGAAGGTGGAGGCGCTGCGCCGACGCCTCGCCGCCACCCAGGGCCCGGCCACCAGCCCCGCGTGGCCCCCGTTCCTGGAGGGCGCACGGATGAAGCGCGACGCGCGCTACGCGGACCCGCCTTCGTCCCACCGGCCCGTGGTGGGGCCCGCGCTGGTGATGGCCAAGCGCGCCTTCCGGCTGGCGTTCCAGCCCTTCATCAACGAGGCGCTCCGGCGGCAGGTGGAGTTCAACGAGGCCATCCTGGACGCGCTCGCGCTCATCCACGAGCACCAGCGGGTCCAGGCGCGCACGCAGTCCCTGTGGCGCCAGGAGGTGGAGCGCCAGCTGGAGCAGCTGACGTCGCGCCAGCCTGCCGCGACGCCGGAGCCTTCGCCGAAGCCGTCGCCAGAGCCGTCGCCGGAGCCCACGCAGGAACCGCCGCGCCGCGGGCCTTCGCGGCGACGGGGCCGCTAGCCGGCCTGGGAGCCTGGCGGACACGTGACGGGGGACGCGAGGAAGCGGTAGGGTGCCGCCCCCTATGTCCGCCCCCTCCTGTCCCGCCTGCGCTTCGTCCTCGCTCCGACCGTCCTTCCAGGGACCCCGGCTGGACGTGGAGACCTGCGCGAGCTGTGGCCACCGCGTGGCGACCCACCGCGCGCCGCGCAACACCGCCGACTACCACGCGCAATACGACAGCGGCGGCTTCATGGACTCGCTGCGCGTCACGCGCCAGCGCCAGGCCCGGAGCATCGTCGAGCGCCTGCGCCGCCACATCCCCCAGCCCACGCGGCTCCTGGACTTCGGCGCGGGCCGGGGCTGGTTCCTGGAGGGCTGCCGCGAGGCGGGCGTCCAGGAGCTGGCCGGCGCGGACATCTCCGAGCTGTCCGTCAACCTGATGCGCGACGCGGGCATCCCCGCCATGCGCCTGCCCCTTCCGGAGGGCGGACAGTGGCCCCTGCCCCTCCAGGACCTGCCCTTCCGTCCGCGCATCCTCACGCTACTGGACGTCGTGGAGCACTTCCCGGGTGCGCACCTGACGGACATGGTGCGCCACCTCGTCACACAGCTGGCGCCCGAGCTGGAGTGGGTGGTGCTGAAGGTGCCGGTGGCCAGCGGCCTGCTCTACCGCGTCTCCCGTGCCATGGCCGGCGTGGCCTCGTCGGGGCTGCTGGAGCAGCTCTACCAGGCCGGCACCTTTCCTCCGCACGAGAGCTACTTCACCCACGACTCCATGGAGGCCCTGCTCCCGCGCGTGGGCCTGGAGCGCGTGGACGCCTTCGGGGACCTGGACTTCGAGGCCGGCAGCCTGGCGGACAGGGCGCATGCCCTGCGGAAGCTCCCAAGGCCGCTCGTCTCCCTGGCGGGCCAGGGGCTCGGCGCCGTGGCCCGAGGCCTGAGCCTGGAGGACGCGGGTATCTTCATCGCTCGCGTGAGCGGGAACCGGGCGTAGCGGGTTGTTCCGGCGTGCCGGGTAACGGTAGAAGCCCGGAAGACGCAGGAGGGGGCTGAATGGACACCCGACAGGGCCTCATCGTGTTGCTGGCCTTCAACGAGGAGGAGTGCATCGGCTCGACGGTGGCGGAGCTGCGCGAGGCGCTGCCGGAGTTCGACGTGCTCGTCGTCGACGACGGCTCACGCGACGCCACGGCGCAGCGCGCGCGGGACTGCGGAGCGAGGGTGCTCAGCCATCCCTTCAACCTGGGCGTCGCCGCGGGCGAGGCCAGCGGCCTGCTGTTCGCGTCCCGCAACGGGTACGAGCACGTCATCCGCATGGACGGCGACGGGCAGCATGACCCGGCGTCCGTGCCCGCGCTGCGCGAGGCGCTCCAGTCGGGCGTGGAGCTGGTCATCGGCAGCCGCTTCGCGGGCGTCACCAGCTTCCGCTCCACGTGGCTGCGCCGCTTCGGCAACCAGTTCCTCGCGGGCCTGCTGTCCACGCTGAGCAACCACCGCATCACCGACCCCACCTCCGGCTTCCGGGGCTTCGGTCCGCAGGCGATCCGCTTCTTCGCGCGCGTCCACCCGCATGACTACCCGGAGCCGGAGAGCGTGCTGATGGCGGCGCGGCAGGGCTTCGCGATCGCGGAGGTGCCGGTGCGCATGCGCCCGCGCCTCACCGGCACCAGCTCGCTGACGCCGTGGAAGTCGGCCTTCTACATGGCGAAGGTGTCCTTCGCCCTGCTCATGGAGCGGGTCCGTCCCGTCTGATGCCCATGCTTCGCTCCAGCCTCATCGGCGTGGCCTTCGCGGCCGCCTTCGCCTTCAGCGTCCTGTGGTCGGCCCGGGGCCGGCGCACCAGCGAGCGGCACACCTTCGCGTGGCTGCTGGTGGCGGTGGCCATCGCGGGCCTGTCGCTGTGGCGCCAGGGCATCGACGCGCTGGCGACGGCCATGGGCATCTACTACGCCCCGTCCGCCCTCTTCTTCATCGCCCTGACGTGCCTCATGTGGCTGGTGTACCGGTTGAGCCTCCAGGTGGCCGACCAGCGCCAGCAGCTCAAGCGGCTGGCCCAGGAGGTCGCCCTGCTCACCTCCGCGGAGGCCGAGCGCGCCGCGCGTGCGCAGCCCCGTCCTGAAGTCGTCTCCTCCGCCGTCGCCGCCCGTCGCGACTCGCACGCCGTCTGAGGGCCCACCGGGCCCATCCCTTCGCCATGCTTCCGTCTTCACCGCCCCCATCTCCGCTGCGTCCGTTCTTCATCGCGCCCGTCGTGGCCTTCCTCGTCGTGGCGGCCGTGCTGGGCGCGGTGCTGAGCTTCCTCACGCCCCCGTTCCAGGTGGCGGACGAGCCCGCGCACTTCTACCGCGCGTACCAGGTCTCCGAGGGACAGCTGACGGCCACGCGCATCCCGGTGGGGGACGCGGGCGGGCAGCTTCCGCGCAGCATCGTGCGGGTGGCGCAGGAGGTGTCCGACGGCGTGGGCGGCCATCCCGAGGTGCGCCAGGACCGGCAGCGCCTGAGCGACGCGATGCACGCGGCGCTGGCGCCCCAGGACACCCAGGAGTGGCGCTTCGCCGCGTCCGCCATCTACTTCCCGCTGGTCTACTTCCCGCAGTCGTTGGGCATGGTGCCCGCGCGGCTGTTGGAGGCGTCCCCGGTGGCGGTGCTGTGGGCGGGCCGGCTGGGCAACGTGCTGGTGGCGCTGTTGCTCACCGCGCTGGCGCTGCGGCTGATGCCCTTCCAGCGGTGGGCCTTCGCGCTGCTGGCGCTCACGCCCATGGTGCTCTTCCAGCGCGCGTCGGTGTCCGCGGACCCCATCACGATGTCAGCGTGCCTGCTGCTGGTGGCGCTGTCGCTGCACTACACCTTCGCGCACCCGGGGCCGCTGGGCGCGAAGCAGCTGGGGCTGCTGCTGGCGAGCGCGGTGTTCGTGGCGCTGTGCAAGCAGGCCTACCTGCCGCTGTCGCTGGTGTTCCTGCTGCTGCCGCTCACCCGGCTGGGGACGCGCGGCCGCTACGCCCTGGCCCTGGCCGCCATCGTCGCCGTGCCCGCGCTGCTCCAGTTCGCGTGGTCCTCCACCGTGCGGGACATCTTCCGCCCCAGTGAGGTGGTGGCGCAGGTGGCCCACATCCGCGCGCACCCCTTCCAGGTGCTGGGCGTGCTGGTGAGTGACTTCTGGAGGCGGCTGCCGGACTTCCTGCACCAGGGCGGCGGCGTGCTGGGCTGGCTGGACACGCCGGTGCCCCGCCCTGCCCTCTTCGCCCTGGCCGCGTTGCTCTTGGGAGTGATGGTGCTGGACGCTGACGGGGCCGCGCCGAAGGTGGGCTGGCGCGAGCGCGTGGTGGCGCTGGGGGTGGCGGTGGCGGGCGTGCTGGCCATCCAGGCCATGCTGTACCTGGCGTGGACTGCGCCGGGCGCGAACCACGTGGACGGAGTGCAGGGCCGCTACCTGCTGCCCTACACGCCGCTGCTGGTGGTGGCGATGGCCCCGCCCGCCTGGGCACCGCGCACGCTGACGCGCTTCAAGCCGGTGCTCATCGCCTGCTTCATCCTGCTCACCGCGGCGGTGACGCTCACCACGGTGTACCAGCGCTACTACGGCCCGGCGTAGGGCCTGAAGGCTTCCGCACTTCCAGGAGCCACCCCGCCTCCAGGCGGGGTGGCTCCGTCCGGTTCAGCGCTGAATGGCCGTGGCGCTGGCGTCTTCGCGGGCCGCGCCTCGGGCCGCCGGACTCACCAGGCCGGACAGGAGCCCGTGGAGCTCCTTGGCCTGGGTCTCGTAGTCGCGCACGGTGGTGCGCTGGGCGTTCGGGGCGCGCGACAGACGCTCCGGGTGGGCCACCAGGTCGCGCAGCACGCGGCGGAAGCCGTCGGCGTCCGCCATGTCCACGACGTTGCCGTTGACGCCCTCCACGATGTCCTCGCTGACGCCGCCTGACGCCGTGGTGACCACCCACACGTTACGGGCCATGGCCTCGCGCACCGTCAGGCCGAAGCTCTCCTTGCACTGCGAGGGCATCAGCAGCACGTCCACCCCGTCGAAGAAGGCGTCCATCCCGTCCTGATCATACGGAGGCACCACCTCCACCTGCCCCTTCACCTTCCACTCCTTCGCGTCGATGGAGGCCGACCCCATGCGCAGCTGGATGTCGGTCATCTTCAGGACCCAGGCGGACTCCGGCACCGACTCCAGGATGTCCTTGAGCCAGAAGTACCCCTTGTGCACCGCGTGGCCGCCCAGGTAGGCGAAGCGCACGGGGGCGTTCGCGGGGCGCGGGGCGCGCGCACGCGTGGGCAGCAGCACGCCGTTCTTGTTCACGACGATGCGCTCCGGCACGACGCCGTTGGCGATGTAGAGCTGGCGCTGGAACTCGCTGGGCGCCATCAGCAGGGCCGCGCCGTCCAGCACCTTGCGCAGGGCGAACGTGCGCTTGAAGGTGAAGCGCGAGTCCGGCACGCACTTGGTGCACACGCGCAGGTCGATGCCCTTCTGGCCGCAGTACGTGGCGTCCTCGCGGACCATGAACTGCCGCTCGCACAGCCACCACGCGTCATGCACGGTGATGGTGTACGGGATGCCCTCCGCGGCGCACGCCGTGGCGAGCGCGGAGCTCAGGAGCTGGATGGAGTGGAAGTGCACCACGTCCGGGCGCACCGCCTTGAGCACCTGGGTGAAGGTCTCCCCCATGCGCGGGTTCTGGTACTCCTGGGCGCGGTCGGTGAGGGCCGGCACCTGGGTGGCGATGACCGGCAGGCCCAGCGCCTCGTAGCGCACCACCGAATAGGCGGGCAGCGGCGAGTTCAGGATGCCGGTGAACACGGTGACGTCGCAGCCCTCCGCCTTCAGCTGGTGCGCCAGCTGCTCCGTGACGACGGTCGCCCCACCGAAGCTCAAGGGCGCGAAGAGGATGTTGGCTTCCAGGACCTTGAGGCGCGGAGGCGGCGCGGGCGGCAGGTGCTGGAGGATGGGCTGGAGCCGCTCCGTGGCCACCACCGCCGGGTGGTAGCGCGCCATCACGCTGCGGTGGGCCTCCTCGCCCATGCGCTTGCGCAGCGACGCGTCCTGCACCAGCGCGGACAGCCCGGACTCCCACTCCTCACGGGTGGTGGCGACGAAGCCGTTGCGGCCGTGGTCGATGATCTCCCGGAACGGCCCGGAGCCGGAGCACACCGCGGGCACGCGGAAGATGGACGCCTCGATGAACTTGATGTTGCTCTTGGCGTCGTTGAAGACCGTCGTCTCCAGCGGCGCGATGGAGATCTGCCAGGACGCGAGCGCGCGCAGGTAGTCGTCCGCGTCCAGGAACGGGATGCGGAAGACGCGGTCGGAGAAGCGCTCGAAGCCCGCCGGCAGCTCCAGGAAGCCGTGGATGGCCAGGCGCACGTTCGGGTGGCGCTCCATCACCGCGAGGATGGCGTCCGCGGCGATGGCGAAGTCGGCGTCGTGCGTGCGGGTGCCGCTGCCGTAGCCGATGGTGACCGTGTCCGCGTCCACCGCGGGCGGGCGCGCTTCCATCTCCCGGGCCAGCTCCAGGATGCCGTCGTCCAGGCAGTTCTCGACGACGTAGACCTTGCCGGAGATGACGCGGGCCATCTGCTCCGCGATGGTGGGCGTGCTGGCGATGGCGTGCTCACACAGGCTGAGCGCCTTGCGGTAGAGCTTCGCGCCGTTGAGCAGCAGCTCGCGCTCGTTCTCCGGCAGCCGCTGCACGTTGGTGTTCTTCTGGTACTCCTCCACGTCGAAGATGAGGTCGTCGACGTCGAAGAAGTGCGGGACGCCCAGGCGCTTGGTCTCCGCCAGCAGCTCCTCCACGCCAGGGAACGCGGGCACCCGGTAGTAGATGACCAGGCCGTGGAACTGGAGCGCGGCCTTGCACTCCTCGTGGTCGTTCCAGCGCAGGACGGTGACGTCGTACCCGAGCCGGTGGAACATGGCGACCTTCTGATCCACGCGGTAGCGCTTGCACTGGGGCAGCGACAGCTCCGCGATGATCAGGATGCGCCGGCCCAGGCTGGACTGGGAGAGCTGCGTCAGCGGCGCGGTCCACGGAGCCGGGGGCGCGAGCGGTGCGCTCGGGGCCACGGCCGCGGAGATGGAGGCGGTGGGCGCGGCGGGGGTGGCCGGCGTGAGGGCGGCCTTGGCGGCGCGCAGTGCCTTGAGCGCTCCCTGCTTCGCGGGCAGCTTGATCAGCTTCGCGCCCACCTTGTGCAGCGTGCCCTTGCTCTTCTGGTAGAGGTGGCCGCGCTTCGTGCCGGGGGGCAGCACGCGCTCGCGCATGGCCCAGTAGCGGTTGATGGCCTTCCACGCGAGGCTGCCGTTGATGTGCGCCAGCTCCGAGCCCTGGCGCGCCACGTGCGCATCCAGCTCGTAGATGCGGGCGTTCTTGCGGCCCAGCTCCTCCTGGAGCATCCGCTGGGCCAGGCCCTGCCGTGCGAGCCGGCCTTCGAACTCGCGCAGGGTGCTGGCGGTGTCGCGTGCCACTTCACGGGCGGCGTCCAGCTCCGCCTGGAGCTGCTGCGCCTGGCGCGCGTGGTCCGCGGCCTGCTGTTCCTTCTGGCCGTAGGCGTCGCGCAGGTGCTGCCGGTGCAGCAGGAGCGTCAGGCGCCCGCCCAGCGTGGCGAAGGCCTGCCGCACGTGTTCACGTTCCGCGTCCCGGGTGCTCGTCAGCGCGAGCATCCCTTCCGGCTGCTCCGGGCCCACGGCGAGCACGCCCAGACCGAAGCCGTGTTCGAACTCGAAGGAGGGATGCTGGCCCTTCAGCTCCTCCCACAGTTGCCAGACGCCGAAGTTGCGCTCGTGCACGTGGGTGTCGTGGAAGAGGATGACGCCGCGCGCGCTCATCTTGGGGCGCCAGTGCTCGAAGTCCGCCTTCACCTGCGCGTACTCGTGGCAGCCGTCGATGTGGAGCAGGTCGATGGAGCCGTCCGCGAACTGGCTCAGGGCCTCGTCGAAGGTCATCTGGTGCAGCTGGGAGAACCGGCTGTAGAGCGGGTCATGGTGCGCGCGCAGGTCCGCGAGCACGTCCGCCCCGTAGAAACCCGCGTGCGGGTCGCCCTGCCAGGTGTCCACCGCGTGGCAGCGCGTCTCCAGCTTCAGCGCGTCCACCGCCTGGCAGAACGCGGAGTAGGACACGCCGGTGTGCGCACCCAGCTCCACCAGCGTCGCGGGACGCAGCAGGTCCATCAGGAACATCGCGAACGGGACGTGCTCCACCCAGGCTGAGGAGGCCAGCAGCCGCAGGGGCTGCGTGAGGCAGAGGGGGTGTTCCAGGGGATTGAGCTGTGGATGCATGTTGGTGGCGTCCGGAAGGCCGACCCTCGCTGCAGGCAAGGCACGCCCCCCTCTCCTTGGCGGATGTCCTCCATGTCACCCCCCTCCGGGAGCGTCAAGGCTGGCAGCCCGCCCGCTCCCCATGGGAGGAGGCGCGTTCGCTGTTCATTTCTACGGTGTCTGGAGAAAGCCGAGGCGCGGATGTGCGGTGGGGTCGGCCCGTCCCGCGCGGGCCCACGCGTCACGGAGCCGGTCAGCGTCGTGGGTGGCCTCGGGTGCGTCGTCCTGGGAACGGGTGCGCACGAGTCGCGCGTGGGGTGCGTAGAGGACGCGCAGCCCGGCTTCGCCCGCGCGCAGGCACAGGTCCACGCCCCGTCCCTCATTGGAGGTGAAGGCCGCGTCCCAACCTCCGAGCGACTCCAGGACCTCGCGGCGGATCATCGCGCAGGCGCTGGAGACGGCGCGCACGTCCCGCGGCCAATGCGAGCCGCCGAATGCGCCGAGCGTGGGATCGAACAGCCCCGCGAAGGGACGCAGCACCCGGCCCTCGGCGTCGAAGCGCAGCCCGGCCTCCAGCACCAGTCCCCAGGGAGAGACGATGCGCGCGCCCACGACGCCGACGCCGGGGCGCGAGGCCTGCGACGCGAGCTCCCGCAGCCACCCCGGTCCGGTCGGGAGCGTACCTGCCTCCAGGACGAGGATGAGCTCGCCCCGGGCCTCGCGCAGCAACTGGTTCGCCACGGCGCCCGGGGTCGCGGCCGCGTCCACCTGGACGCGGATGGCGTTGCCGGTGGAGGAAGCCGCTGGAGACGAAACAGGGACGCGGACCTCCACGTCCAGGTCGTCCGTGAAGGCGAGGAGCGCCGTGAGCTCGGCCTCGGTGGGCGCTTCTGACAGCAGCACGGACACCCGGGGACGGCCCACGAGCGGGTGGCGGATCCGGTACAGCCCTGGCGAGACCGTCTCCACCGAGCCGCCCTCCCCCATGCGCGCCAGATGCTCCGCCACGGCCCTGCGTCCCGCCTCGGAGGCCGCGGGCTTCGCGCTGGCGTCCGTGGCCGTGGAGCCGGGCAGCGTCCTCCAGTGGTAGAGCACGCGGGGGATGTGCTCGAAGCGCCGCGTGCGCTCCATCAGGCGCAGCAGCAGGTCGTGGTCCTGCGCCCCCTCGAAGCCCGAGCGGATGCCTTCCACCTCACGCAGCAGCGATGCACGCACCACGAGGAAGTGGCACACGTAGTTCACCGCGCGCAGCAACTCCGGAGACAGCGACGGCTTCAGGTAGGGCGCGAAGCGCAGCCCCTGCGCGTCCACCTTGTCCTCGTCCGAATAGACGACGTCCGCGTCCGGCGCTTCACCCAGCCGCAGCGCGACCTCCGCCAGCGCGTGCGGCGCCAGCAGGTCGTCGTGGTCGAGGAAGCCCACGTACTCGCCGGTGGCCAGGGCCAGCGCGGCGTTGGTCGCGCGGGCGATGCCCTGGTTCGACTCCAGCCGCTCGAAGCGGATCCGCGCGTCGCCGGCCGCGGCCTCTCGCAGCGTGTCCGCCACCGCCGCCGAGCGTGAGCCGTCGTCGACGATGCACAGTTCCCAGTGCGGATACACCTGCGCGCGCACGGACGCGACGCATGCGCGGAGGACGTCCACCGGCGTCTCCCAGGCGGGCGTGACCAGACTGATCAGCGGCCGGCGCTCCAGCCGGGCCAGCGCGGCGGTCGCGTCACGGACCTCGTGGGCTTCTCGCTCCAGGGCGTCGCGCGTGTACCCCACCGGCGCGGGCAGGAGCACGGCCGGACGGGCCACGCCCAGGAGGCGCCGCAACAGGCGGACGGTCGCGTGATTGAAGGCGACCTGCCGCCGCCACAGCTCGCGCCACAAAGGCAGGCCCACCGCACCGGCCTCCTGCGCCAGCACGTCGCAGCGGGCCTCCAGCGCGTCCAGTGCCTCCGCGGCACCTTCGGTCCGGAGGGGCCATCCAGGTCTGGATAGCAGGGCCACGACCGCGAGGTTCCAGGCCCGCTGCGCCTCCAGCCCGGGCACGGAGGGAAGCCACCGGCCCACCAAGCCCACGGGCCGCGGATCCGCGAGTCGCCCGAGCTCCTCGCGGGCCAGCTCCGGCAGTGTCCGCTCCGGCTGACGGATCAACGCCCTCAGCCGCAGGTCGAAGCGCAGCTGGCGGTCCAGCACCCAGCGCTGCAAAGGCGAAAGCCCCCGCGTCCCCAAACGTTTGGCGGCGGTGATGACCGGGCCCCAGCGCGCGCGGTGCGACCGCGGCACGTCGAAGCCCAGCACCTCGACGAAGCTATCGCGCGGCGGATGCGCCCGTCCGCCGGTAGGTCCTGACGCGGCCCGCGCGGAGGAAGAGGGCTTCCGGTCGGACTGCTCCAACGTCGCGGCCTCCGAAGCAGAGGATGACTTCCGGTCGGCCTGATCCAACGTCGCTGCCTCGACGTCCGGCATCTCCCACGAGCCACTTGGGCCGTCACTGTCGGCGGTGCCCATCGTCTCAGCGCCCGCTGCCGGATTTGAGCCGGTTCGCCAGGGCCTTGAGCGTGCCGTGGACCCAGGGGATGCCGTGGACGCGGGCATTCAGCATGTCCACCACCCGGTGGCGGAACTCCCGGGCCTGGAGCGTCTCTTCGCGGATCCGCGCCACGACATCCACCCAGGCATCCAGGGGGCGCACCAGCCAGGTCCCCGGAGCCACGGCGACGGCCGGCGGCTCGCGCGGCCCGCGTACCTCGCACGAGGCGATGCCGCCCAGGAACACCGGAGGAAACAGCGCCCCCAGCCGCGCGGGCAGGTCCCCGAGTCCCGACTCCATCGCCACCGGGAAGGGCCCGATGCGACTCCGGTCGATCACCATCGCGTGGACGAGCTCCGGGTGGATCACCAGGTGCTCCACCTCCAGCCGCTCACCCAGCGGGAACGGCACCTTCGCGCGTACATACGGCGGGGTCCCCGCACCGGACGCCCACTCGGTGCGGAACGCCCGCGCCAACGCCCAGGCCTCGCGGCCCGTCTGGAGCGCGCGCACCAACTCCAAGTAGTGCCGCGGGTACACCAGGCACCGAGCATCCACGAACGCCAGATACTGTCCCCGGGCCTCGCGCACGGCTTCCGCGTACAGAGCCCCCGAGGGCGCGCGCACGGTGCGAGCCTGGAACGACCCCAGCCTGCCGTAGCGCTCCAGCGCAGCCTCCGCGGCGGACAAGTCCACGCCCTCGGGCGCCGCGAGCAGCAGCTCCAGCGGCTGCTGCTCCTGACAGGCCAGCGCGAAGAGGGCCTCATCGAGTGCCGCGTCCCGAGTCCCCGGATCCACCGTGACGACGACGCTGAGCAGCCCCGCCACTGGCGCGCGCACGGGCCCATCCGGCACCGCGACGTAGAGCCCCTCCTCCACCTGCGTGGACGGCGACAGCTGGGCCAGCAACGCCCGCAGAGCCTGCGCGGTGTCCTCCGCCAGCGCCGTGCCCCCAGACGCGCACGGCACCACCTCACGATGCGCCACGCGGTAGCCGGCCTCGGACAGCAGCCGCAGCATCCGCTGTTCGGAGAGCCCCGCGCGCACCGGCGCCTCGCCCGTCAGCGCGCCCATCAGCGCCCGCGCCGAACCGGCGTTGCGCAGGCTGAACACCAACTCCGCCCCCGGTGCCTCGCGCCGCAGCGCCTCCAGCCCTTCCTCCAGCACCCGCTCGACCGCGTCGCCCTCCAGCACCACGAGCGTCGGAGCGGGTCCCTTGCCCCGCTTCCACTCCGGCCCGGGCAGCTCCCGCACGGAGCCGCCCCGAGCCCGCAGGGCCTCCGCCAGCGCTGGCGACGCGCCCACCAGGCACACCGACGCGCCCGCGTGCGCACGCGACAGCACCAGCTCCATCCACCGCGCGGACACGGCGGACGGAGGCGCCCCTTCGGATAGAGCGTTCACCAGCGCCTCCGAGCGAACTCCAGATGGTGCCTGAAGTCCGCGATGCCCGCGAGCCGCCGCCCGGGCTTGAGGATGTCGGGCGTCTGGAATGGCTCGCCGCCCAGCTGCGCGTACTCCCGCAGGCGGGCGTTCGTGAAGGCCGCGTCACCGTACTTCGCCCCGAGCAGGGCCGCGCTGCGGCGGACCATCCGCTCGCGCACCGGGCTCTCTTCCCGGGTGACGGTGTAGTGGTGCACCAGCGCGGAGGGCGCCACCCGGATGGACAGCCCGGAGGCCCTCGCCCGCCACGACAGGTCCACGTCCTCGCAGTACATGAAGAAGCGCTCGTCGAAGCCACCCACCGTCGCGTGCAGCTTCTTCGTCACCAGCAGCACGCAGCCGCTGCACCAGGGCGTCTCGCCCGTCGCAGGATGGTACGGCTTGGGGTGCTCGTCCGGGAACAACCGGGCCTCCACCAGCCCCGTGTCCGCCCGCTGATCCGCCACCCGCGCCAGCTCCCGCACGCAGTCCGGGTGCAGGAGTCCATCCGGGTTCACACAGACGTAGTACCGCGCCCCACCCGAGCCGAAGGCCTCCGTCATCAGCCGGTTGTGCGCGGCCCCGAAGCCCAGGTTCCTCCCGGCGTGCCGGTAGTCCGCTTTAGCGTCCAGCCGCGCCACCCGCGCGCGCAGCGTGTCGTCCGGCGAGTTGTCCATCCAGACGACCCGGAACGCGGGCGCACCCGGGACCTCGCGGTTCCACCGGAGCGACTCCCACAGTCGCTCCAGCTCCCGCTCCGGGTTCCGGTAAAGCACGATACCCAGCCAGATGCCCGGCCCTCCCCCATTCGCCGAAGCAGGGCCGCTCACGAGCCGACGTCTCGCACTGGCGCCACGCGAGCCGCGGCGCCCTCCACGATCCACCGGTGCGGAGGCCGCGTCAGGCCTCCGTCCCGCACGCTGGAGCGCACCTCGAAGGAGCACACCGCCTCGCGCTTCTCGAGCACCTGCCCCGCCCGGTCGCGCACCACCACCGTGAACGCATAGCGCCCCGCGGTGAGGCCCAGCCGGTCCACCACGAAGCGCACCGTCCCGCTGCCGGCCGCCGCCGCGCAGAAGGGCACGTCCTCCGCGAACGTGTCCGTGGCGTGCACCAGCACCCCGTCCGCCCGGGAGAGCTCCAGCCCCAGGCCCAGCTCCGGCGCGGGCGTGCGCGCGGTGTACGCCACGCTCAGCTCCAAGCCGTCCTCGGTGTCCACGAACTCCACCGCCGCGCCGTCCCGGCCCAGCAGCCGCACCGCGTCCACGGTGAGCGGAGACGGTTCGGCCTGGGGTGCCGCCAGCGATGGCAGCGCACCACCGTCCGACGCCAACGCGGGCGCCTCCATGGACATGCCGCGCTCTTCCGCCAGCGCCACCGCGCGGCGGTAGCTGCGGATGACGTCCGCGGGCGGACCGAACTCGCGGATGCGCCCGGCGTCGATCCACGCGCCCAGGTCGCACCAGCGCTCCAGCGTCCCCAGGTCGTGGGTGACGATGACGATGGTCTTCCCGGCCCGCTTGAACTCCGTCATCTTCGCCAGGCTCTTCTTGCCGAAGTGCTCGTCACCGACGGCGAGGATCTCGTCGATGATGAGGATGTCCGGATCCACGTGCGTGGCCACGGAGAACGCCAGGCGCATGTACATGCCGCTGGAGTAGGTGCGCACCGGCTCGTCGATGAAGTCGCCCAGCTCGCTGAAGGAGATGATCTCCTCCATGCGCGCCTTCACCTCCGCGCGCGACATCCCCAGGATGATGCCGTTGATGAGGATGTTCTCCCGGCCAGAGAAGTCCGGGTGGAAGCCCGCGCCCAGGTCCAACAGCGCGCTGATGCGCCCGTTGATGTCGATGGTGCCCGTGGTCGGCGTGTAGATGCCGGAGATGAGCTTGAGCAGCGTGCTCTTGCCGGAGCCGTTGCGCCCGATGATGCCCACCGTCTTGCCGCGGGGCACCACCAGGTCAATGCCCCGGAGCGCTTCGATCATGGACTTGCCGTCCGTGTCGCGCTGGCCACGCAGGAGGCGGATGAGCTCCGACTTGATGGTGGTGTACTCGCGCCGGATGGTGCTCTTCCGGAAGCTCTTCACCACGTTGCGGAGCACGATGGCGTCCGGAGACGCGATGGCGCTGGTCATATGAACTCCGCGAAGTCCTCGCGACGGCGCTCGAAGATGCCGGCCGCGATCCACAACAGCGCCAGGGAGATGCCCATCCACATCAGGAGCGGGCCGGGCTGCGGCAGCTGGTGTTCGTAGAAGATGGACTGGTACGACGTCACCATCACCGCCATGGGGTTGAGCAGGACGATAGGCCCCCGGGCCACCTCCGGCAGCGAGTCCACCCGGTAGAACACCGGCGTGACGAAGAACCACATCGTCAGCAGGTTGGCGATGATCTGCTGCAGGTCCCGGAACGTCACGTTGAGCGCGGACACGATGTAGACCAGCGCCACCGTCATGCACAGCTGGGTGAGCAGCACCACCGGGAACGCCACCACGTGCCAGCTGGGCACGTAGCCCAGCAGCAGCCCCAGCGCGACCATCAGCGGCAGGGACAGCACGTAGTTGCACAGGTTGGTCACCACCACCGTGGCCGGCAGCACCTGCGCGGGGAAGCGCACCTTGGTGAGCAGGTCGCGCCGATCACTGATGGCGCTGGCCCCCGTCCCCAGCGACGTGGAGAACCAGATCCACGGGAGCAGACCGATGAAGACGAAGAACGTGTAGCCGGGGATCTTCTGCCGCATGTAGACGGTGAAGAGCAGCGAGTAGACGCCCATCTGGAGCATCGGGTTGAGGAACGTCCAGAAGAAGCCGAGCACCGAGTTCCGGTACCGCGCCTTCAGCTCGCGCTGGGTCAGGCTGAGCAGGAGGCCCCGGTACTGGTAGAGCTCACGGAGGTTGCGAAGCATGCGGCGCCATCCATACCTCATGCCGCCAGAAGGTGGGAGGTGAAGGGGGCCCCAGCCTCCGCGCGCAAGCCCGTCTGGTCGGCCGACGTCGTACGCTCCGTCTCGTCCCACCCTATCCCACCCGAAAGCGTCCACGACGCGCGCGGCCGAGCTCCAAGCCCCCTCGGACAGCTGGGGTGAGCAGGACCTGGAACGCGGACGCCGGAGCCGCTCCGCTTGAGCCGTCGAGCGTGCCCACGCTAGATTGTCCGCTCCGCCGGACATCGCGCACGAACACTCGATCAAGGCCATGCCCACGCTCCGCGTCCTGTCCTGGAACCTGCGCACGTTCGCGCTGTACGAGGAGTCGGGCGACGACCTCCTGTCCATGGCGAAGGTCCTCCAGCGCAGTGGGGCGGACATCGTCGCGCTGCAGGAGATCCAGATCGGCAAGAGCGTACCCAATCGAATCGGCGCGAAGCTGTCCTTTGCCTCTCACATGCAGGTCGCCAGGCTCGCGGAGCTGCTTGGCGCCCTGGACCGGGACGCCGGCTGGCGTTGGACACTGTCGGGAGCGAGCAAGGGGTACGGCCGCGCGATGCGCGACGGTTATGCCTATCTGTGGAAACAAGCCGCGGCGAACGGGCAGATGAGCATCGACCTGCTGTCTCCTCCAGAGATCCTCGACATCGACTGCGGAGCGTGGTCCAGCCGTCGCCCTGCCCTCGCGACCTTCCTGCTCAGCAGTGGTAAAACATGGCTGCCCCTCAACGTGATTTCGTATCACGCGCGGCTTCCTGACGGCAGGACCAAGTCCAGCACCGACGAGGTGAAGGGCGTCGAACAACTGGCCAGGCTTCCTGAAGTCGGCGGCGGTGTCTGGCGAAGGGATGGCCGCACCCTACCGACCTACTGGCCAGACTTCGCCCCGCTCCCCACCCTTGATACAATTGTGTTGGGTGACTTCAATTGCAAGATGGACGCCCCGGTGGCTGACGCAGCCTACAAAAGCCTGCTCACCCACTACACCGCGTGTGTCAGTTGGCCCGGGACGCCGACACGAGCAGCGCGGACGGTCACGACCATGTACGGCCGCGACCGCGATGGCGCTCCCGAACAGCGCAGTGCCTACGACAACATCTTCGTCCTGAATTCACACGCCAACGGCTTCGTGGCGAAGTGTCAATACTCCGCTCCGGCGCCAGGCGCCCCGCCTACCTCCGACGCGATCGACATCATCGAGGACGAGCTCCAAGCGCTGGGGCCGCATGTCGTGAATGCGGATCGCGGTGCATGGCGTCAGTGGGTCTTCAATCGCGTCTATGCCACACAAAAAGGCGGCTCCGGTCTGAGCGATCACCTGCCCGTGTGGGCGGACATCACCCTTCAATTTCCAGACGCCACATCCGCGCCACGGCCGGTGCTGACCTCCAACGAGGATGGGAATTCCTTGTTCCATGCGGTGGAGGGTCTGTCGTTCGGCGACAGTCCTCATTTCACCTCAAAAGCCGCGGAGCTGCGGAAGCAGGTGGTCAAGGAGCTCAAGGGTTACGAGCAGGACAAGCGCTTTCCGTCGAGCGCTATCCAGCAGTGGGTATTCGCCGCGATGCAGCTCCGCCTGAGAGACTCCGTCGAAGCCATCCATCTTGGCCCCACCGTCGACACGACCCAGAACCTCTTCCTGGATGCAGGATTTCGCAGCGCATACACAAGATATCTTCGCCTGCTCAATCAGGGAGCCATGGTCCTGCCGGAAGCAGGGCTGGTGGCCTTTGTTCTCAAGGCCAACCTCAACGTGTGGAGCGTCGGCGCCGCGACGCCGACTGCCTACTCCTTTGGCGGGACCACTCCCCAGGCGGTCAACATCTACGCCAACAACCGTCAGTTCTGGTGGTGCAGATGACGGTGGACGTCGCAAGTCTCACCCAGGCGCTGAACGCCGCGCGGAACCCGAGCGACGGGGGGCTTGCCTTCACCGGCACGCTCGCCGGTTCGAGCGAGCTGGCAACGCTGCTCGGGCAATACTTCGACGGCGGCGTGGTCGCCCTTGCCTCCGCGACCGTGTCTCCCAGCGCCGACGGCAAGAGCGTGCTCGTCGGCGGCGTGGGCGCGTTCCAGCAGCTCCAGGGCTGCGGGTTCGCCATGACCTTGACGCCCGACGACACCGGAATCTCCCTGGTCCTCGACGTCACGCCAGGTGGCGCCTGGACGCTGGACCAGGTGTTCGCGCCGGGGGCGGCGCGCTTTCCGATCATCGCCTCGTCAGCCCTTCGCGGGTTGAGCACGGCGAACCTGCGGTTCGTGATTGCGTCGGGCCCGTACGTCGACCCGGTGACCCGTGTCGCGCTGCCACGCGGCCTGAGCCTCGTCGGTCCCTTCGACATGGCCGCCAGCCTTCCGTTGTTGCAGCCGTTCGTCGACCCGAAGGCCGCTCCAGTGCTGTACGGCGCCGTGACGGACCTGACGCTGCCCCTGTTCGAGCTGTCCACCAGCCCATTCCCCGTCTCGTTCGGCAAGGTCACGCTCGCGGACGTGTCGTGCCGATTCGCCACGGAGCAGGTCCAATACGAAGACGCCCCCGGTGACGATGACGACGACGATGCTCCATCGGCATCCGGAGCCCCGCCGGCCCCCGTATCGGGCGTCACTCCGCTGATGTCGCTGAAGGCAACGCTGTCATTGCCGAACAGCGCGACAGGTCAGCTGGTCGCCAACCTCCCCACCGCCGACTCCCGTCTGCTCTCGTGCGACGTCACCTTCGCCAACGTCACACTGGACGCGTTGTCCGCGCTCGAGGATTTCTTCCCCGTGGACCCGCTGTCCGCGCTGCCGTCGGAGCTTGGCTCCCAGGTTCACGCCGTCGCCCAGGACATCTCGCTGACCCGGCTCGCGTTCAGCGTTGATCCGCAGGCCGGGGCGATTCAGCGGGCGACCGCGACGCTCTCGGTGGACCTCAAGGGGTTCAAGCCGTTCCAGACCTTCAGCGCCATCGCGATCGAGGAACTCGAGCTCACGTTCACACGCACGGACGGCACGCCCTCGCTCTCTTTCGGCGCTACCGCATCCCTTGAGCACCCCTGTCCGCTGCGGGTCACCGCGCAGTCGTCGGCTGACGACAGCTTCGTCTTCACCGTCACCAGCGACACGGACCAGGCCATGCCGCTGTCGACCCTCCTCCCGGATTTCCTGCCGGGACTCAGCTACCTGCCGGAGGTCCAGGTCGACGCGTTCTCGATCGACGTCGCGCCGGCACAGCAGCAGTACGGCTTCGTCGCCAGCCTCGAGGGTTCGTCGAGCGCCCTGCCGAACGTCACGATCCGGACCATCGAGGCCCGATACGACGGACAGGCGACCCCGTCGATCTCGGCGACGATTGGCGGCACGTTCACGCTGGGTTCGCCGGTGGGCGGCACCGCCGATCCGGATCCCGACGCGGCGCCCGCGCTGGCGTGCGAGATCGTCGTGAGCCGGCTCGCTGATGGGGACGGCTGGGTCCTGGATGGGCAGACCGATCCCGGCACCCGCCTTCCGATCCGACAGCTGGTGGAGGGACTGGCGAAGGCCTTCGTGGCTGGCACTGGCGTACCCGTCACTGTCCCGGGAGCGCTCGCCGACGTGACCTTGGATGCCGTGCAGGTGCACGTCGACACGCACTCCGGCAATGCGTCATTCGCCTGCTCGCTGGAAACCACTGTGGAGTCCGAGCCGATCAAGCTGTTGCTGTCGATCGACCTGACGAAGAAGGACGCGGAATACACCTACGCGTTCGGCGGAACGCTGCAGGTGGGGCCGCTGCGCTTCACACTGGGATTCGACAAGGACCCGGCGGCGACGAGCTTCATCGCCAGCTACAGCCAGCAACCGGGAGCCCCGTCCCATATCAGCCTGCAAAGGCTGATTGCCGCGGTGTCACCCGCCCTGGCGGCGGACGTGCCGGCGGACATCGACATCGACCTGGAAGACGCCAAGCTGGTCTTCGCCCGAAAGACGGGGGACACCGACGCGGGCGCGTCGTTCGCCTTCGGGCTCGACCTGAAGATGACCGTGGGGCTGTCCGACCTGCCGGTCGTGGGCCACATGCTGCCGCCGGACCTCGATCTGTCCATCGACGGATTGCAGGTGACGTACTGCTCCTCGGCCTTGAGCGCCGCGCAGGTCGCGGCGCTCAACCCCCAGCTGCCCTCCGGCGTCACGCCGTTCCCGTCGGGAGACCTGCCGGCGGGCGTCAGCGTCAGCGCGGACGTGCGTTGCGGCGACGCGGTGCACCCCGTGCGGTTGGGCCTCTCCGACCCGAGCGACGGCGGCCGGCAGGCGACGGCGCGCGTCAGGGCCGCTTCCTCCTCCGCGGCGCCCGCCGGGGCTTCGGGCGGGACCACGAAGTGGTTCGATCTCCAGAAGACGCTCGGCCCGATCTCACTCCGGCGGATCGGTCTGCAGTACTCGGGCGGCAGCCTGTTCTTCCTACTCGACGCGGCGCTCTCCTTCGGCCCGCTGACGCTCGGGCTCGACGGGCTCGGGCTCGGGTCGCCCCTGGCGTCCTTCGAGCCGGAGGTCCAACTCGACGGTCTCTCGGTGGCCTTCGACGCGGGGCCGGTCGCGATCGACGGCGCGCTGCTCCGCGTCGATACGAAGCGCGCAGGCGTCACCCACGAATACGCCGGGGCGGTGACGATCGAGGTGCCGCCCTACCTGATCAGCGGCGTGGCGGGCTACGCGGAGACGGGCGGCAGCCCCTCCTTGTTCATCTTCGCGCAGGTCGTTGGCGCGCTCGGCGGGCCACCGCCGTTCTTCGTCGTCGGGCTGATGGGCGGCTTTGGCTACAACTCACGGCTGCTTCTGCCCGCCGTCGACGCGGTGGATCAATTCCCGTTCGTGGCGGGGCTCGTGGATCCCATGGTGCTCGGGTCGGCGTCCGCGCCGCTCGACGTGCTCGACGCCCTCGACGGCACTGGCGGGAAGGCGGCCGTGCTCACCCCCTCGGCGGGGGATGGCTGGATCGCGGCGGGCGTGATGTTCCGGTCGTTCGAGCTGATCCTGGGACGGGCCCTGGTGGTGGTGACGTTCGGCCACGGCTTCGAGGTGGCGCTGTTGGGGCTGGCCAGCGCGAGCCTGCCGCAGGGCGCATCGCCGGACTCGGCCTATGCATACGCGGAGCTGCAGCTCGAGGCGACGCTCGACGTCGACGGCGGTACGTTCAGCGTGCTCGCCTCGCTGACGCCGAACTCGTTCCTCCTCACGCGCGCCCTGCGACTCACCGGCGGCTTCGGTTTTTGTCTGTGGTTCGGCAAGAGCCAGTATGCCGGTGACTTCGTGCTGGCGATCGGCGGCTACCACCCGGCGTTCACCATCCCGGACTGGTACCCGCGGCCGGCACGGGTCGGCTACAACTGGTCGGTCAGCAGCGCCGTCGTGGTCAAGGGCGGGTCGTACTTCGCGCTGACGCCCACCGCGATCATGGCGGGCGGCAGCCTCGAGGTGCTCTTCCATGCCGGCGACCTGCGGGCGTGGTTCACCGCCTATGCCGACATCATGATCCGCTGGAAGCCGTTCTTCTTCCAGGCGGACATCGGCGTCGGCATCGGCGCCTCGTATCGGCTGAACCTGGGCTTCACCAGCGTCACCCTCTCGGTGGAACTGGACGCGACGTTGACGCTCTGGGGACCGCCGACCGGCGGGACGGTCCACATCGATCTGGCGATCTGCTCCTTCAACATCTCCTTCGGTGCGGATCCGCCGGACAGCTCCGCCCTGCGGCTCGACTGGTCACGGATGAAGACGCTGCTGCCGACCGCCACGGGTCAGGCGGCGCCTACGGCCGCCCAAGCGGACTCGCGCGAGCCGGCGATCCTGACCCGCGAGATCGGTCGTGGGCTCATCCGCCGCGACGGCGACATCTGGATCGTCCGCGCCGACGAGCTGATGTTCACCACCCACTCCGCGGTGCCGGCCAGTTGCCTGCAGTATTCCTACACGGTGCCAGGTTCGTCGGAGAGCACCGCGAACAAGACCTTCCCGCGGCCGTCGTCCGCTCCTGCGTCGATCAACATCCGCCCGATGGGTCTGGCCGGCGTGACGGCGACGCATACGGTCAGGCTGAGCTCGCCGGAAGGAGACTGCGACCTGTCGAACTGGGCGCCGACGGTCGTCACGTGCAGCCTGCCGGAAGCACTCTGGGGAGCACCGCTGGCTGCCGGCGCCGCGCCGTTGCCGACCGCGGTGATGATCCCCGATCTGCCGACCGGCGTCTCGTTCACCGCGCCGCGCTCGGGGCTCTCCGGTGACATGGCGGGCCCCGTCGAACCGGCGACGCTCGTCACCGAGCTCGGCACTGGCGCGCTGCCCCTGGACGTCTCCACCCAGCGGCCGTCGACGCCAGCGCCCACGGCGGACCCAGGGGTGTTGGCGGCGATCCGCAAGGCGGTGGATGACGACGTCCGCACGGCGCAACAGGCGCTCGTCGCGGCTCTTGCCAGCCTGAACGCGGCCCCCCCGACGTCGGATCCCCTGTCGTTGTTCGCGGCGCAGGCCGACGTCCTGCTCACTGACACTCCCCTTACCGCCGCCTCCATTGGGTGAGCCCGCGACATGAGCGATCCGTTCGATACCCCGCTCGGGCAGATGTTGTTCGTGGACGCATACCTGCCAGGGGTCCAGGCCGGTCAGTACACCCTGAAGATCGACCACACGCTGGACGCGCCCGACACGGCGATTGAGTCGGTGTCGCAGACCCTCATCGTGGACGGACCGCGCTTCACCCTGGATCCGGCGGACCTCCACGCCCGATTCCCGCCCAAGGGCTCGACCAGCCAGTACGCGGAGGTGTTGCCGCACCTCGTCCTCGGCAAGCGACTGCTGCCGTGGGAGCGCCTTGTCTCCTCGTTCGACAGGACGGTCCCCTGGGTGGCCTTGCTCGTCTTCGACGAAGGCGAGCTCGTGGCCGAGGGTCCCCCAGGCGATGCCACGGCGGCGGAGACCGCCAACTACGCCAGCACGACCACCGTCGGCGCGCTCCTTCAGATGGGCTCAGCCGACACGCGAATCCCCGTGCTGACCGCCACCGATGAAGAACAGGTGCTCGCCTGCCGGGTGATCACGATGTCGAACGCGACGTTCGCCGCCATCGTGCCAACGGCGCGTGAGCTGCCGTACCTGGCGCACTCGCGACAGGTCGACGTCAGCAACAAGAAGCTGCTGGACCTGCTCGATCACGACTGGTTCTCCGTCGTCGTGGCCAACCGCTTTCCGCGGCCCGGTACGCCGACGCGAGGCGCGAAGGCCATCGTCCACCTCGTGTCGCTGGAGGGCTTCGGAGATCTGTTGAGCGGCGACACCCCCGTCCAACCGCGAGAATCGCGGGTGAAGATGGTCTCGCTCTGCAGTTGGACGTTCTCGTGCCTGCCCGACCCATCCCAACGGTTCAGCGGGCTGGCCAGGAACCTCGCCTTCGCTGGCGCCACGCGGCGCGATCCCGCCGCGCTCACGCTCCGGCTGCCGGTGCCGCCCGCCAGCGACGGCGCCGATGCCGCCGTCATGACCGCGCGGCAGCGGCTGTCCGACGGCTATGTCGCGCTCGGCTACCACGCCCCGACGGGAGAAGACGCGTTCGCCTGGTATCGGGGACCGCTCGTGCCGAACCTCCCGGCCGCCGGCGCCCGCGCACCGATGCCGAGCGCCTCCGCCGGCGCCATCTTCGATCCGACCCGCGGCGTTTTCGATCACAGCCTGTCAGCCGCCTGGCAGTGCGGCCGCGGCCTGGCGCTGTCCAGCGAGACCTTCGCCGTGGCCCTGTCGCGGATGCGTCAGCGCGCACGCAACACCGTCAGCCGCATGGTGCACCAGGACACGTCCACGCCAGTCGCCCCGAGCGCGCACGCGCACTCACCGCTGGCCACGTTGTTCGCGTCGACCGCGCTCGACGGGTTCGGGAGCGTTCCGGGCGGGGCCGCGCCACCGGCACCGCGACGGCGCGCGCCTTCGAGCGGATCGCCGGCCAACGCCATGCAGGCGATGCTGGCGCGGCCCGACGCGCTCGCGACGATCGCGGCGAATCTCAGCGACGATCCCGATGCTCCGACGGTCTCGGCCTGGCTGGGTGACCGCCGCCTGCTCGTCGGCGTGCCCTTCGCGCACCTCGTGCCGGACTTCCGCATGTTGCCACCGGAGTCCATCCGCTTCTTCTTCGTCGATACCCGCTGGATCGACGCGATGATCGACGGCGCGCTCTCCATCGGTCTCAGCACGAGCCACGAGTCGGCCCTGCAGGGGGCGCTCACCACCGAGCTCGAGCGGATGGCCCATGCTTCCGCCCTGGCCGCGAGGGCCACGCGACTGCGGCGGCCCGCGCCGACGGCATTCGCCGACACCACGACCGGCCTGCTCGTGCGCTCGTCGCTCGTCGTCGGCTGGCCCGGCGTTGGCGTCAAGGGCATGGCGGCCGGCACGGAGGTTCCGCTGCTCCGGCTCGATCATCTGGCGCCCGATGTGCTCATCGCGGTGTTCAATGGCATCCCGGACACCGTCATCCTCTCGGAGCCCTGCGAAGGACTGGAGTTCGGGGTGGACGACGAAGGTCAGATCCAGCCGCGAGGGGTCGTTGACGGGGTCGCGAAGGAGCACCAGGACAAGCCGGTGTCGATCTATGACCCGCAGCACCCCGGCGTCGACACGCCGACGCTGCGGTCCGGCGGCCGGCGCGTCCTCAACCTCCGCGCGTCGCACGGCGATGATCTGGTGAACAGGCTCGAACAGGCGCTGAGCGCGATAGGGTACCCCGTCACCGTGGGGCCGGCTCAGTTCGCGTTGCAGATGGTCAAGGGACCGGAGGAGATCGTGTTCGCGCTGCGCCCACCGCAGGTTGTTCCCGCACCGGAGCGGCCATGAACGCCCCCGGGCCGCTGCTCGTGCCCACCGACGTCCAGGCGATGGTCGTCAACAACCCTGGCATGCGCTTCGTGCGCGCGGGCATGCGCTACTCGAACCTGGCACCCGGCGAGGATCCCTCGCCGCCTCCGCTGGGCGACGATGCCGGAGGCACCTTCGCCAGCCGAATGGACTCCCAGCAGCACTACGTCAACCACGGCGCCTACGTGATGTGGACGCTGCCGAAAGGCTTGCGACACGGCACCCACGACGGGAAGTCGATCGATTTCCGCAAGGTGCCCAATCGCTGGCTGGTCGTGCGTGCGTTCCGCGCGAAGACAGCCGACCCGGCGGCACCTCCAGCCATCACCGCGTGGATCGTCGAAAGCGACTTCCTTGGCCCGGAGGGCACGTCGCCGTACATCCATCCCGTCACCAGGATGCCCACGTCGATTGGCCGTCGCATCCACCTGGATGCGGCGACGCCGTGGCAGGAGCCCGCCCCACAGGAGGATTACTTCCTGACAGCGGTGGCCGAGAGCAACCCGGCGTTCGCGACGCACCAGCCGTTCAACGCGGACGTGTTCTCGATCTTCGACCCGCTGTCGAAGGACGCCATGGCCGATGGCACCCTCAGCTACTTCGTCACCGGTTGGTACTCACAGCCTGCGTGGGACATCCTGACGCCGGGACGCGCGGTTCCGCCTCTCACCAGGGACGACGTTCGCGCCACGGCGCCAGATGACGGGCGGCCGGACTTCCTCGCCGCGCTGAAGGCGCTCAAGTGGAGCGTCAGCGCGATGACGGACAAGACTGGACCGAGCACCTGCGCGTCGCTGTATCACGGCGCCGTGTTCGGCGTTCCATGGCCGGGCACGGCGCCGCCTGTCTCGCGACAGGACACGCTCCGGCCGACCGTCGCCCTCGGCAACACCAGCATCGACGGCATGGTCGCGTTCGCGCGTGCCGCGATATCGGCGATGACGACGCCCCCGCAGGGCCTGACCGCGGACGCGGCGGCCGACCTGCTGGAGGCATTCCAGTACGGTGTGCTGCCGATGCTGCAACACCCCGGCGCGGAGGCGATGGTCGAACAGACGATTCGCAGCCGCTGGTTCGCGTCCACGCCGGGGGGCACCACGTGGACGATCGTCGACGCCGAGTCGACGCCCGATGGCGCGGCGCGCGTGCGGCAGAGCGCGGAAGCACGGGCCGCGGAGGCAGCCTGGCTCCAGGGCCTGAACGAGACGCAGACGCAGCTCGACGAGGCCACGCGGACGCTGCGCCATCTCCAGCAGCAGCTGTTCGACATGGCCTTCAAGAAGACGCTCGATGATCAGTCCGACGGATTGTCGGATCCCTGGGGGACGACGCCGGTTCAGTTCGCTCCGGCCATCCAGGGCCTCGCCCGAAGCGTGAAGGAGCAGCTGGACCGGATCGCCGCGCTCAGTCCGCTCGTGCCGGATGCCACCTCGACGAAGTCGAGCGTGGACGCGATCGCGGCGTTCGCCGCCGGCAAGCTGCCCGCGTCGCGAGTCCTCAAGGCGAGCGCGAACCCGCGCTTCTGGTCGGCGGTCGACCCGGTCGTGGTGCTGTCGAACACCGGGCCCACGGAGATGCCCGCGCCCGAGCTCCTGCCGTGCCGCTGGCCCTCCGAGGTCGTCACCCAGGCCGTCGCCGGAAGCGCGGCCACCGGCGGGACGTTCGCCGCGGACGCCGCGTCGCTGCTGGCGGCGGTCACCGCGCCGCCGTGGACGAACCTTCCCGCCATGGCGCCCGCCCTCTTCGCCGAGTTCCTCCTGCTCGATCCCGGCAACCTCGGGTGGGCCGCGAAGGCGATGGGCCAGGCACGACCGTCCGTCTCGGACGCGCCACCGCCGCCAACGGTCATGGGCGCCGGTGTCGCCCCGGCCCTGTCACCGCCCTTCCCGTGGAGGCAACCGTGGCGGCCGATGTACCTGGACTGGGAGGTGCAATGGGTCCCCATCCCGCTGATGCAGGATGACGGCAAGACGTCGAACTGGGCCTTCGACGGTCTCGACTACCAACTCGTCAACCCGAAGCCGACGACGCGGCAGTCGCGGACGTACACCGGACGGTCGATCCTCACCTCTCGGCCAGCCACCGAGCTCCGGACACGCATCGCGCAGTTCGTCAGCGACTACCCGGACAGCCCGGCGACGGCGTCGCTGCGGGCGCTCGACAACCTGTTCGACGGTCTCGACTCGTGGCAGCTGATGTCCCAGCGGCTCAGCGGGCTTCAGGCCCAGCTCGAGGGCCGCTCCGCGATGGCCACCGCCCATTCGGTCAACCAGCCCCTGCAAGACAGTCCGGAGACGATTGGCGCGCTCGTGGGCGACGAGGCCCGGCATCCGCCGAATCCACAACGGTCCGATCCGGATGAGGACACGTTTCCGCCGCCGTCGAGCTTCGAGGGCATGCGGGCCGGCCAGCTTGCACTCCAGCAGCTCACGCTGATCGACGCCTTCGGCCAGGCGTGCGACGTCGTCGTGCCGTCGTCGACAGCGGATGCGCTGCCTCGGTTCGCGTATCCGCTGCCGGGCCAGGTCGACGTGCAGGTGTTCGCGCCCGTGCTGTCGGACGGGCTCACGCCCGCGGTGCCACTCGACGGTTCGTCGCGCTTCGCCCAGTTGCCGCCGCGACTGCTGCAGCCCGCCAGGCTGAACATGGAGCTGGTGTGCGGCGACCGCGCCACGGCCATCGTCGGCTGGCTCCTGCCCAATCACCTGGACGGAGCGCTGACCGCGTACTCGGCGGAAGGCATCGCCTATGGCGAGCTGCGGGCGGCGATGGACTCCAGCCGCGCGGAGTGGCTGCCGGCACCGGGCTCTCCGTTGCCGGTACTGCCCGCAGACCCCGAGCAGACGCAGGATGACTTCATCCAGGTCCTGGTCACGTTGAAGCAGCGTGGCGGAGCCGTGCTGGCGGAGTTCCTCAGGGGCGTGGACGAAACGCTCTGGTCCATCGATCCAATGGGCGCGCGCGGTGACGCGTACCTCTCGGTGCTCCTCGGCCGGCCGCTGGCCCTGGTGGAGACGCGGCTCTCACTGGAGCTGGAGACCGAGGTCGTGCGCGATCTCGACTGGCCATACACCTTCGAGAAGACACCGCCGGACCCGGCCCTGCTGGGCTACCGCTTTCCGGTACGCCTGGGTGATCTCGGCTATCAGGAGGACGGCCTCGTCGGGTACTTCGACAAGGGCGTCTACACGACCTTCAATGCCATCCACGTCCCTGCGTCGGGGAACGGCGAGCCGGAGCCCGCCGGCTACCTGAAGCAGATGGGCCCGGACACCTCCGTGAAGCTGTCGTTCGCGGCCAAGGGCGCAGGGACGCCAGCGTCACTTATGATGCTGATCGATCCACGGGGGAGCGTTCACGCGCAATGCGGGATCCTGCCGGTCAAGGAACTCGCGTTGCCTCGTGGCTGGGTGGATGCCGCGCTCGCGGGCATGTCCGCGACGTTCCGGGTCGGTCCGGCCCTGGTCCACGAGCAATCCGTGCTGCCCGATGGGGCCACGGTTCCCGTGTCGGGCCTGCAGTTGCCGAAGCCCGCCGAACGCCGGGGCCGCTGGCAATGGCTCGAGCAGGACTCGCGGCAGCAATGGCAGCAGCGTCCGCTCGCGCCGACGGACGCGTCGGCGCCGGTGGTGACGACCGCACCGACCCTGCGGGAAGGACAGCTGCAACTGAGCGGCATCTCACTGACCGACGATTCGCAATAGGAGAGGTTTCGATGCCAGGTGACCCCACGCTGCCACCGCCGCTGTTGACGTATGGTCTGGAAGTGGATCCAGCGACGATTCACGTCAGCACGGACCCGGCGACCCCGACGCTGGCGTCGTTGACGTTCGCCGTCAACGCGCCGCCGCGACAGGTCATCCAGGTCGGGAAGATCGCGATCCATGTGCCGGTCGACAGTTCAAAGCCCGAGGCATGGAACCTGAGCGCGTCGCCGTTGACCAGGGATTGCGCGACCCTCACGTCGACTGGCACGGACACGTGGACCCCGGCCCTGACCAACGGCTGGTTCGTCTTCACACCCGACGGCGGTCCCGTCGAAATATCCGACCAATCACTGCGCATCACGATCGCCAAGATTCCCGTGAACGTCGTGGTTGGCACCGCGAAGATCGTGCTCAAGGAGTGGGCTGCCGCGGGTCGAGGCTCGGAGGTCCCCGAGCAGCCGACCGGCGGCAGGTCCTGGGATGCGGTCAAGTTCCCGAGCCAGTTCTTCTTCTCCAATCTGGCCGCGGACCGGGTGAAGGTCCGGGTCGGAGAGGGGGTCACGCTCACCTGGGCGGGATCCGCCGACGCCCTCTACAGCGTCGCCACCGACAACGGCAGCCCTGTTCGGGTCGAAGCAGGTCCGTGGACCTCGCCGCCCCTCATGGGGAACACCACCTTCACGGTCTACGCGACCTACACCGACCCTACGACGCAGGCCTCGGCGACGCGCACGCTCCAGATTCCCATCCAGGTGACCCTGCCCGAGATGCTGGAGTTCACATGCGACCCGGTCGAGCTCGACTACGCGACGCCGACCACGGTGACGTGGCGGACTCGCGATGCCGATGGCATCTACATCGAGGTCAACGGTGTCCGCACGAGACATGAGCCAGGCAACGGTTCGGCTTCGCTGGTGCTCTCCCATGGCGGCACCCATCTCGTGGCGTACGCTTTCGCGAACGCGAACGCCGCGACGCACGAGCTCCATTCCTCGGTGCACGAGCTCGACAGTGCGATACCGGGCTTCATCCCGCTCAACATCATCGATTTCTCGGCGTCGCCGGCGAGCGTCGATGTCCACCATCCGACCACGTTCCTGAATGTGGACGTCGCGCACGTGCAGTCCGTGTCCGTGCAGGGCGCAGGCGTCGACTTCAGCCTGGCGGGGCCGACGGTCAAGGCACGGCTCCCGATAACGCCAGGTGCCAGGGATCTCCCCGACACCGGCATCCCTGGCATCGACCTGCCCCCACCCGCCACCCTGGCTTCGCCCTACGTCCTGAAGGCGACCTGGGTGGACGGCACGGTCACGCAAAAGACGTTCGACGTGACGGTGCAGCTGGTGCAGTTCGGCGACGTCACCGCCACGATCGCCCCCGCGTCGAACGGGCAGGACATCGTCGTGACGGTTTCGGTCGTCGCCACGTACGTGGCCAGGGTGTGGGTGGAGTTCCAGGCCTTGTTCTGCAATGGCCCCGTCTTCAACCAGTCGTCCGCCAAGGTGGGCACCAGGTCCGCGAGCATGTTCTGCACGAACGTGCCAGGCACCACGACGTGGCAGGCCTCTGAGACCTTCTCTTCCGCGGACATCACGCCCTTGAGTGCGTACCCCGCGGCCGCATGGCTCACCGCCGCGTCCAACTCCGGCGTCTCGGTGCAGCACCGAGCCGAAGGCGAGAACACCGCCACCCGCGTGACGGTCTGCGCCATCAAGGGCCCGTTCCAGATGTGGCCCTAGCCGCGGCCGGAGGGCGCCAACCGGACGCACGAGGCGATGGAAGCCCGCCCGGCCGCCCTCACGCCCCTTCGTGGAAGGCCGGTGGGGAAAAGAAAAAGGCCCCCTGGTTTCCCAGAGGGCCTTTGATTGGAGCGGGAAAAGGGATTTGAACCCTCGACCCTCGCCTTGGCAAGGCGATGCTCTACCGCTGAGCTATTCCCGCATCAGGGACTGCAGTGCTGCGTGCTTCGTTTGGAGCGGGAAAAGGGATTTGAACCCTCGACCCTCGCCTTGGCAAGGCGATGCTCTACCGCTGAGCTATTCCCGCATCAGGGACTGCAGTGCTGCGTGCTTCGTTTGGAGCGGGAAAAGGGATTTGAACCCTCGACCCTCGCCTTGGCAAGGCGATGCTCTACCGCTGAGCTATTCCCGCATCAGGTAACGCTGTGTTGCTTGCCACCCGCCGGTCGGTGCAGCGCCGGAGGTGGGGTGCGATATACAGAGGCCTCCCGGACACGTCAAACACTTTTCGCATCCGGATCCGTGCTGCCCCGGCGGGCGAGCATGTTGAGGAACGCGCGGAAGTAGACGACCGCGCTCCACACGGAGAACGCACCCGACAGGTACACCAGCACCTTGCCCACCTGGTTGTAGTCCACGGTGACGACGCGGAAGCCCATGTCGAGCGGGTGCACGTAGTGGACGCACAGGGAGATGATCCCCACCAGCTGGAGGGAGGTCTTCCACTTCCCCTCCTGCCCCGCGGCGATGACCATGCCTTCACTGGCGGCGATGGTGCGCAGGCCGGTGACGATGAACTCGCGGGCCAGCAGCACGATGACGACCCAGGCGGCGATGCGACCCAGGCGCACCATCATCACCAGGGCGGCCATGGCGATGAGCTTGTCCGCCAGCGGATCCATGAACTTGCCGACGACGGTGATGAGGTTCCAGCGGCGCGCCAGGTAGCCGTCAATCACGTCGGTGATGGCGGCCACGGCGAACACCAGGCCGGCCAGCAGCGAGTGCAGGGGGTCCGCGTCGTAGGTGAGCCAGACGAACACGGGGATGAGGAGGATGCGCCCCAGCGTCAGCATGTTGGGCAGGTTCCAGAACTCCTGCACCAGGATGCTGGGACGGCGGGACGCGCGGCGGCGGGCCCGCTCCTCGCGCTTGCGCTGCTTCCTGAGGGCTCGCTCGGTGGCCATGAGCGCGCGTTCTACCGGACCCCGAGTGCGATGAGGGCAAATCCTTCACCGCCCAGCTCCACCGCCGCCTTCAGTGTCTCCCCGGCAGCGGATGTCACGAGCGGCACCACGCGGGGCGTGAGGTTGCCCACCCAGCCCACCAGGTGCGTGAGGGGCACCGTCACCGGCTGGTCCATGGCCACCGGCACCGAGCGCAGCGGGCCCGTCAGGCTGAGCAGCACCCGCCCCTGCCCGCGCAGGTGCACCAGGTCCAGGTCCTGGGCCAGGTCCGACGGCACGCGGCCGTTCTCGAAGACGACGGGCTCCTCGAAGGCGAAGACGCACGCGTCGCGCAGGTAGACGGACTCGTCGTCCAGGGAGACGGCCACCCACTGCCGCCCGGACACGGGCTCCAGGTGCAGCGTCCCCTGCCCCCGGGCGCGCACCATGGACTGGTCGCCCTCGCCAAAGGGCTTGTCCGTGGCCCGGCCCCGGAAGCGCTTCATCTCCGGCTCGAAGGTGACCTGCCCGCGCACGGCGATCAGCCCCTCCAGGCGCGTGAGCAGCTCGCCCTCCACCGCGAGCGCCATCGCGGACGCACCTTGGGTGAAGGGCTGGCCCTCCACCGCGCCCGGCAGCGCCACCGAGGGCACCCACGCGGTGAGCACCGGCGGACTCGCGCCCGTTCCGGCCTCAGGCGACGAAGGCGGCTCGGCGGAGTGGGTCACCTGGAGCGACCCGATGGACCGGGTCAGCTGGATCGGCTCGGCAGGCCGGGTCGCCGGGGGCGGCTCGCTCGTGGCCAGCGCGGCGAAGGTCTCCGCGAAGGCGTCGCCGGGCTCCGACTCCAGGTCGGACGCGAGGACGGGCGGCTCCTCGGAGACCTCGATCTCCTCCGACACCGGCGTGGGGGGCAGCTCGTCGGCGACCTCGACGTCGTCACCGGAGGTGTCCGCGTCCGTGGTGGCGGCGAGCTCCGCGTCTTCGTCAAAGAGGCTCTCGCCCGCGGCCAGGCTGGGGTCCTCGTCCTCCTGGACCTGGGTCGCGGCTCCCGAGGTGAAGGCGTGGTCATCCGTGGGAGCGGGAGGGCCCTCGTCCTCCGCGAAGCGCATGTCGTCGTCCGGAGGCTTCGCGGCGACCTGGGGCGGCGGCGCGGCGGCGGCGCGAGGACTGCGCGGCGCCTCATCCAGACCGAACTGGGCCCCCCAGTCACTCTCGCCGGAGGCGGACGCAGGCGGCGCGGCGGTCTCCTCCTCCTCCTCCTCCTGGCGCGGACGGGCCGGCATGGGGGCGGCGGGAGGACGGCTGTAGACCTCCCCCGCGATGGCGCGCGACATCTTCTCCGCCATGGCGTCGCTGCCGGAGAGGAGGAAGTGCTCGCGCGCGCGGCCGTACTCGCCCATCTGGGCGAAGGTCAGACCCAGGTAGTTGTGGGCCTTCTTGTGGTCCGGGGCCAGGTCGGTGGCGGTCTCGAACTCGCGCGCCGCGCGCTGGAGCGCGTTCGTCTTCAGGTAGACGAGCCCCAGGTTCACGCGCAGCGTCGGGTCCACCGGGTTGTCCCGCACGAGCATCTCGTACAGGTCGGCGGCGCGGTCGAAGAGGCCCAGCTTGAAATACGTCAGGCCCAGGAGGTTCTGGGCCTTCTCGTGGCGAGGCTGGAGCTGGTGCGCACGCTCCAGGAAGTCCTTCGCTTCGGTGACCTTGCCGGCGCCCAGCAGCTCGCTCCCGCGATGGAGCTGCTGCAGGAACTCCTCGTCATCGGGGCCCGGCGGCTTCGTCCCCTTCGTGCGCGTCGTCATTCTCGGGTGTGGGCTCACGGCTGCTGGCCTCGGCCTGGGCGAGCCGCTCGCGCTCCTTGTAGTGTTGGTAGAGCTGGAGGACCTTGCGCACGTAATCCTGCGTCTCGGCGTACGGCGGCACCTGGCCTCCGTACTTCTTCACCGCGTCCGGCCCAGCGTTGTACGCGGCGACCATCTTCACCATGTCGCCGTCGAACATGTTGGCCAGCACGCGCAGGTAGCGCACGCCGCCCTCGATGTTGTCCTTCGAGTCGAAGATGTCCTTCACGTACATGTCCGACGCGGTGCCCGGCATGAGCTGCATCAGCCCGCTGGCGCCCTTGTGGCTGAGCGCGTTCGGGTTGAAGTTGCTCTCCGTGTGCATGATGGCGCGCACCAGCGCCGGCGGGATGCGGTAGCGCAGCGCCGCGTTGGTGATGTGCGGATCCAACTCCGTGGGCGTCCGCGAACGGCCCCGCACGGGAGCGGACTTGGCCGGCGCGGGCGTGAAGGTCCCCGACAGCTTGCGGGCCTTGCGCGCGCCTCCAGGCGGCACGTTCGTGTAGACGATGGTGCCGTCCTTCTCCACGTAGCTGTAGATGCCGTCCGAGGCAGCGGCCGGCAGGGCGGCGGTCAACAGGACGACGAGGGCGGGCAGGACACGCATGGCGGCGGTGCGAAACCTTAGACAACGCCCGGAAAGTCCTCAAGAAAACGCCTTGTTTCCAGCACTTACCGCCATTAAGGCTGTTGGCCATGCCCCATCGGTTCGATTTCCTGGTCATGGGCGGCGGCGTGGCCGGACTGTCGTTCGCCCTCCAGGCGGCACGGCACGGCACGGTCGCCGTCCTCACCAAGCGCGAGCGCGGCGAAGGCAACACCGCCTACGCCCAGGGGGGCATCGCTGGCGTGCTTTCCCCCACGGACACCTTCGATTCGCACATCGAGGACACGCTCGTGGCGGGCGCGGGCCTGTGTCACCGCGACGCGGTGGAGGTGACGGTGCGGGAGGGCCCCGCGCGCCTCAAGGAGCTGGTGGCACTGGGCGCTGCGTTCGACCAGCGCGGCGGCGAGTTCGACCTCACGCGCGAAGGTGGCCACTCCGCCCGCCGGATCATCCACGCGGGCGACATCACCGGCCGCGAGGTGCAGCGCGCGCTGCTGGCCGCGTGCGACGCGCAGCCCAACATCACCTTCTTCCAGAACACGGCCGCCATCGACCTCATCCTGGACCGGCGTCCGCACACCCCGGCCGGCAGCCGGTGCCTGGGCACGTACGCGCTGATGGAGGATGGCTCCATCGAGCGCTTCCTCTCCAAGGTGACGGTGCTGGCCACGGGCGGCGCGGGCAAGGTGTACCTCTACACGTCCAACCCGGACGTCGCGACGGGCGACGGTGTGGCCATGGCGTACCGCGCGGGCGCGCGCGTGGCGAACATGGAGTTCTACCAGTTCCACCCCACGTGCCTCTTCCACCCGGAGGCCAAGAGCTTCCTCATCAGCGAAGCGCTGCGCGGCGAGGGCGGCAAGCTGCGGCTCAAGGGCGGCCAGACGTTCATGGACCGCTACCACCCCATGCGGGACCTGGCCCCACGCGACGTGGTGGCGCGCGCCATCGACGCGGAGCTCAAGCGCACGGGCAATGACTGCGTCTACCTGGACATGACGCACCTGGGCCGCGCGTACCTCACCGAGCGCTTCCCCAACATCTACGCCACCTGCAAGGCCTTCAACATCGACATGGCGGTGCAGCCCATCCCCGTGGTGCCCGCGGCCCACTACCAGTGCGGCGGCGTGGTGACGGACCTGCATGGGCGCACCAACATCCCGGGCCTCTACGCCATCGGCGAGGTGTCCTGCACGGGCCTGCACGGCGCGAACCGGCTCGCCTCCAACTCGCTGCTGGAGGGCCTGGTGTACGGCCACCGCGCGGTGCAGTTGGCCTCGGAGGAGCTGTCCTCGCTGACGCTGCCGAAGGAGGACCCGCCGGCCTGGGACTCCGGCAGCGCGGTGGACTCCGACGAGAGCGTGGTCGTCACCCACAACTGGGATGAGATCCGCCGGCTGATGTGGAACTACGTGGGCATCGTCCGCACGGACAAGCGGCTGATGCGCGCGCGGCGGCGGCTGGAGCTCTTGCGCGAGGAGATCCGCGACTACTACTGGCGCTTCAAGGTCACCCGCGACGTCATCGAGCTGCGCAACATCGCGGAGGTGGCGCACCTCATCGTGGACTGCGCCAGCCGCCGCAAGGAGAGCCGGGGCCTGCACTACACCCTGGACTACCCCCACACGGACGAGCACCAGGGCACGCGCGACACCGTCCTTTCACGGGAGCTGTGAGAACCCATGTCCCGTCCGCGCCGCATGCTGGATGACCTCCCCGGCCCCTCCGGGCTGGGAGATGAGCAGGCCCCCGCGCCACGTGGACAGGGCGGGGACGGACCGCCCCCGGGCCCCCAGCAGCCCCGGCCCGCGCTGCCCACGCCCTACGTCAGCTTCGCCATCATCGCGGGCGCGGTGGGGATGTTCGTCCTCAGTCGGTCCCTGGGCCGGCCGCTGATCATCGACGGGACGAACTACGGCATCGTGGGGCCGCTGGCGCTCTACGGGCCGTGGGTCCAGGCGGGCGAGTACTGGCGCCTGCTGGGCATGGTGTTCGAGCACGGCGGCGCGATGCACCTGCTCTTCAACATGCTCGCCGTCTATTCGCTGGGCGCGTCGCTGGAGCGCGGCATTGGAAGCCTGAGGTTCCTGGGCCTGTCGCTCGTCACCGCGCTGGGCGGCTCCGCGTTCGCGCTCTTCTTCAACTTCGACATCGTGACGGTGGGCGCGTCCGGAATGATCCTCGGCTGGGGCGGCGCGATGCTGCCCATCCTCAACCAGCAGGGCCGCAGGGATCACATGTTCTGGCTCGTGCAGGTGGCGGTCATCAGCCTGCTGCCCGGGGTGAGCTGGGCGGGGCACCTGGGCGGCTTCGTCTTCGGCCTGCCGTGCGGCATGGCGCTGCGCATGGGCCCGAAGGTCTACGCGCGCGCCATCCCCGTCCTGCTGTTCATCGCCGCGGCGCTGGCCGTGGTCGCCGCCCATCCCGGGCGCCTTGGAGGCTTTTGACGATGGCTGAACCCACCGTGCGCAGCGTCTGCGTCTTCTGTGGCTCGCGCTCCGGCGTGCGCGCCGAGTACCGCGAGGCCGCTTCCAGGATGGGGGCCGCGCTGGCGAAGCGGGGGCTGACGCTCGTCTACGGCGGCGCCAGCGTGGGGTTGATGGGCGCGGTGGCGGACGCGGTCATCGCCAACGGCGGCAAGACCGTGGGCGTGCTCCCCCACTTCATGGACGCGAAGGAGCTGGCCCACCCGCGGCTGACGGAGTTGCACCGGGTGGACTCCATGCACTCGCGCAAGGCGATGATGGCCGAGCGCTCGGACGCCTTCGTCGCCCTGCCCGGCGGCTTCGGCACGCTGGACGAGCTCTTCGAAATCGTCACCTGGGCGCAGCTGGGCCTGCACCGGAAGCCCATGGGCCTGCTGGACGTGGACGGCTTCTTCCAGCCGCTGCTCGCGATGGCGAAGCAGATGGTGGAGGCGGGCTTCGTCCCGGAGACGCAGGGCGTGCCCTTCGCGGTGAATGCCTCGCCGGACGCGCTCCTGGACCGCCTGCTCGCGGGGCCCACGATGCCGCTCACGTCGAAGTGGCTGAAGGACGGCCAGCAGACCTGAAGGCCGTCCCGCCGCGTTCAGCGCGCGTGGACCTTCAGCTCCGCGTTCCCCAGCGATGAGGCGACGCGGAGCATCACCTGCTCGGTGCCCTCGGGGATGACGGGCTGGCCGTCGGTGAAGGTCTTGGGGAAGCGCACGCGGTAGCCCACCCAGAAGAGGCTGGCGTAGGGGTAGTAGGCGCGCACGTTGAGGTCCGCCCGGCCCAGGCGGCGGATCTCCATGGGCGTGATTTCGCCCCCAGGCGTCACCAGCGCGATCCGCCAGATGCTGTTGCGGTGGGCGAAGTCGTCGTAGCGGTAGTCGTTGACGTGCACCGCCAGGAAGAACTCGTGGAACTTCGCCGCGTCGGCCAGTTCCTCCGACAGCAGCTGCTCCACCTTCGCCGCGGGCAGCGTCTGGAAGATGGCGCGGCGGTGGATGCGGGCCTCGCGGAACGCAGGCGTCTGGAACGTGGCCCCCGCGAAGACGCGCGTGTCGAAGCCGTCGTAGATCTCCTTGCGGTCCGAGTACCGGTCCAACACCGCCATGTAGGCGGACTCCTGCTTCGGGTCATCCAGCGTGGGCGCGGGCTCACCGACGATGGGGGGCGAGGTGGAGCAGCCGCCCAGCACGCCCAGCAGCACCGCGGCCAACAGCAGCCTTCTCACGGGATGAAGTCCTTGCGCGTGAACAGCGTGGTGAGGCGGTGGCCGGCGGACTCCACGGCCTCGCGTCCGCCCTCCAGCCTGTCCACCAGCGCGAAGGCGCCCAGCACCGTCAGGCCCTCCAGCTTCGCGCGCTCAATCGCCTTGATCGTGGACGCGCCCGTCGTCACCACGTCCTCCACGATGGCCACCGGAGCGCCGGGGCTCAGCGCGGACAGGCCTTCAATCCACTGGCCGGTGCCGTGGCCCTTGGGCTCCTTGCGCACGATGAACGCGTGCAGGGGCTTCTGGCCGCCGCCCTCCAGGAAGCTGGTCAGGCTCACCGCGGACGCGAGCGGATCCGCGCCCAGCGTCAGCCCGCCCGCGGCCACCGCCGACGGAGCGTCGCGCCGGATGGCCTCCAGGAGCAGCCGGCCGATGAGGTAGTGGCCCTCGGCGAGCAGCGCCGTGCGCTTGCAGTCGATGTAGAAGTCCGACTCCTTGCCGGAGGAGAGCACCACGCGCCTGCGCTCGAAGGAGCGCTGCGTGAGCACCTCCAGGAGCCGGGCGCGGTCGCGTTCGAGCGTTTCCGCCATGGCCTACAGACCCTCCAGGTACGCCACCAGCTGCGCCGAGTAGCGCAGCTGCATCAGCAACTCCGCCCTGCGCGATTCGTCCAGCGCGGCGAACACGTCCGCGAGCAGCGACAGTTCCTGATTGAGGACGCCCATGCGCTGCGCGACGTCCGCCGCCAGTTCGTCCGCGTCGATCTCCTCCTCGACGCCCTCCGGAGCCAGCGTCTCCTCGGTGGCGAGCGCCTTCTCCAGCATGTCGCGCACCGGCGCCGTCAGCCGGCCTTCGGCCTCCAGCGACTCGCGCTTGGCCTCCAGCACGTCGTGCTCCACCGGCGAGGCGTGGATGGCCTCCGCCAGGGACAACAGGAGCGCGTCCTCGTCGGACAGCTCCTCGTGCACGCGCACCTGGACCTGGTCGCGCTTGAGGAAGCGCAGCGCCGCCACGCGCCGGAAGCCGCAGATGAGCTGGTAGCGCTCCTCGCCGCGCGGGCGCACGTCCACCGGGAACAGCTGGCCCAGTCGAGCCAGGTCCGTCGCCAGCTCGGACACGTCGCCCTCGTCCCGCAGGCGGAAGGTGGTGTCCTCCTCCAGTCGCTCCAGCGGCAGCACCATCGCCGTCACCTGTCCCATCACGCGCGGCTCGATGGCCTGCGCGTGGGGCTCCCCATCCGAAGTCGCCGCGCCGTCGTTGGCGCTGTGTTCCGAACCGTCTCCGGAGCCCATGGAGCCCGCGTCCTCCTGGCTCGCACGGCTCGCCACGTCCCAGATGCCGGCGCTCAGCAGCGCGTCATCCGCGCCCGACACCGGACCGGAGCTCGGCTCCGTCACCACGTCCTTCGCCTCCCCGCCACCGTCGCTGCCCGTGCCGGAGGCGTCCTGGACGCTCTCGCCCGAGGACAGCTCCACGTAGCGGCCGGGGCCCGAAGAGGCCTCCGCGTCCGCCGGGGTGCTGGTGCTCTCGCCCTGCACGGTCGCCCCGGAGCCTTCC
The DNA here is from genome assembly GCF_009909105.1 of Corallococcus exiguus. Lineage (NCBI taxonomy): Bacteria > Pseudomonadati > Myxococcota > Myxococcia > Myxococcales > Myxococcaceae > Corallococcus > Corallococcus exiguus. Next base: position 455,256 of record NZ_JAAAPK010000002.1, on the reverse strand, counting down.
GGTTCGCCGCCCTGGGCGGATGCTCCACCCGACGTCGCGGCGTCCCCGGCGGGAGTCTCTTCCCCGGTGCGGCCCGGCGACTCGCCGCCCTCGGTGCGTGTCTCCGGCTCACTGGAGGCTCCGGCGGCCGTGCTGGCCTCGGTCGCGCTCGCGGTGGCCTGCCCACCCTCTCCAGGCAGGTCGGTCTGCGCCCCACCCGCTTCGGCCTGGGGGGCACCTTCCGGCGTCACGTCTCCACTCGCGCCCTCGCCATGCTTCGGCGCGGACGCGTCAGCCGCTCCCTCCTGCTGGGACGGCATCGAATTCTCTCCAGGTGTGCCCGGCATCCCTTCCTGTCCCTCGGCCCTGTGCTCGGCGTCCATGGTGGCACCCCCGGTTGTTCCACCCCCGCGCCGCCGGAAACGACGGCGCGGCGGGCGGGCTCTAACGGGACTTCTTCACCACGACCTTCTTCTTCGCGCCAGCACCCATCACGCGGGTAAGGGGCGCGCCGGCACTGCTCGCCTGCTCAGTGACTGCCGGACGCGGAGGCTCCGGAGCCCGGGTCGTGGTCGCGGCGGGAGGCGGGGGCGGCGGCAGCGGCTTGGCCGACGGACGGGCCACGACGGTGGCCGGCGCCGACGCGGGCTGCGTGCGCGCGGGAGGCGGGGGCGGCGTCGGGGCGGCGCGAGGCGGAGCGGCCGGCGGCGTCGGAGGACGCGGCGGGGTGGCGCCCGGACGCACCGTGGGACGCGTCACCGCCTGCGGACGGGCCACGGCGGGGCGTTCGGACGGCAGCCGGCCCGGTTCCACGTCTCCCATGTCCACGCGGCCGCGGAAGCTGGCCCCGTCCACGATGATGACGCGGGGGGCGCGGATGTCGCCCACCATGCGGCCTTCGCGGGTGAGCTCCACGCTCTCCGTGGCGTTGATGTTGCCCACCACCACGCCGCTGACGATGGCGTTCCTCACCGCCACGTTGGCCTTCACCACGCCGGACGGCTCCACGATGAGGGTGCGGCTGAGGGTGAGCTCACCCTCCACGCGCCCGCGGACCGTGAGGTCCTCGTCACCCGTGAGCCGACCGCTGATGAGGATGGAAGGCCCCACCACGGTGTTGTCGACGGAGTTGCCTGCAAGATCCTTCGCGGTCGCCACGGATCAGCGCTCCTTCATGTCCATGTCGACGTTGCCCTTGAAGGAGGCACCGTCGGCGATGAGGATGCGCGGGGCCTTGATGTCGCCCACCACGCGGCAGTCCGTCTTCAGCTCGACCTTGTCGGTGGCGGCGATGTTGCCCGTCACGCGGCCGGCGATCTCCACGTTCTGCGTCTCGATGTCCGCCTCGACGACGCCCGAGCCCTCCACGTAGAGGCTCTCCTTGAGGGAGATCTTCCCCTTCACGGTGCCCTGGATGACCAGGTCCTCGTCCCCGGAAATCTCCCCATCGATGACGATGCTCGAGCCAATGATCGTATTCGCCATGAGTGTTGTCCGCCTTCTCGAAGCTGTGCGCCTGGGGGGCCGTGGGTCGGTCCCCGGTGGATGCTAGATGTCGTCCGGCAACTTCACGTCCATCTCGATGGAGCCGTTGAACACGGCACCATCCTCGATGACGACCCGTGGGGCCTTGATGTCGCCGGCCACCTTCGCCGAGGCGTTGATGGCCACGCGCGTGGAGGCGTCGATGTTGCCGCTCGCCTCGCCGTTGATGGTCAGTTCCTCGGCGCGGATGTCCGCCTGCACCTTCCCGGTGCCTTCGATGGTGAGGTGGTTCTTCAGGGCGATCTGCCCCTCCACGCGTCCTTCGATGACCAGGTCCCCTCCGCCCGTGAGGTTGCCCCTGATGACGATGCCCTTGCCAATGATGCCCGTTTCACCCTGTGCCATGAGGTGATCCTCGCCAGCGCCTGCTCCGTCGGGAGCGGGGCGACCTGATTATGTCAGAGATGCGCGGAGATCCAGCCGGAGATGTCCTGGAACACCGTCGCGCGGTCCCGCTCGTTGAGCGGCTCGTGCCGCATGCCGGGGTACTCCTTGAACTTCTTGTCCGCCGTCCCCGCCGCCTCGAAGAAGGCCCGCGCCGCCGCTGGCAGCGCCACCCCGTCCTCCTGGCCGCACAGCACGAACAGCGGCACTTGAATCTTCGGCGCCAGCCCGAGCGTCTGCGCCTGGGCGGCCGTGGACTCCACGAACCAGCGGGGCGTGGCGAAGGGAACGTAGAGCGGGTCCGCCCCGACTGCCTTCTGGATGTCCGGGTCGGTGCTGAGCATCTCCGGGGCCAGGCCCGAGGGGACCTTCATCCACGGCACCAAGGTGCCCACCATGCGCGCGGCGAGCACCTTCGCGGCCGGCGGGCTGATGGCCAGCTTGAGGTAGGGCGCGGAGAGGATGGCGCCGGAGAGGCCTTCCAGTCTCCCGGTCAGGGCGTGCGCGGCCATCAGGCCGCCGTGGCTGTGGGCGAGCAGGAAGATCTTCTCGTTGCCCGCGGCCTTGCGCACGCGCTGCCAGAAGCCGTCCAGGTCGTCGAGGAACTCGGTCCACTTCGCGGCGTAGGCGCGCCGTCCGTCCGCGCGGCCGTGGCCCCGGTAGTCGAAGCCGTGCACGGCGAAGCCGTCCTGCACCAGCGCGTCGATGACGGGCCGGTAGCGGCCGATGTGGTCGCCGTAGCCATGGACGATGGCGACGTGCGCGCGCGGGGGCGCGTCCGGCAGGTCGAGCGTCCAGAACAGCCGGGTGTTGTCCTTCCCGGTGAAGAAGCCTTCGTCGTGGCGGGCCATGAGCCCGGGACCTTAGCGGCCCGGCGCGGTCGAGGGTAGCGCCTTCAACTTGCGCTCCAGGGTGGTGCGCTGGTCCGCGGGCTCGGCGGCCTCCGGCTCCAGCGTCAGCACCTCCAGCGCGCGCTTCCAGGTCCGGACGGCCTCCGGGGCGCGGCCCGCCTTGAGGTACGCGTCCCCCAGGTGCTCCAGGATGGCGGGGTCGTCCGGGGCCAGCTCCACCGCGCGCTCCAGGACCTCCACGGCCTTCTTCGCGTCGCCGCGCTGGAAGAGGACCCACCCCAGCGAGTCCACGTAGGCCCCGTTGTCCGGCCGGAGCGCCAGCGCGCGGCGCACCAACCGCTCCGCCTCGTCCAGGTCCCGGCCCCGCTGCGCCATCACGTAACCCATGAAGTTCAGCGCGGCGGAATGGTCCGGCTTCAACGCGAGCACCCCCCGCATGCGCGACAGCGCTCCGGCCACGTCGCCCTGGCGCTCCAGCAGGGTGGCCAGGGCGAACTGCAGGTCCTGGTTCCTCGGCGTCTTCGCGACAGCGTCCCTCAAGAGCGCGAGCGCGTCCGGAGCCCGGCCCTGGCGCTCCAGCAGGGTGGCCAGCGCGTCGTACGCCAGCGCCCCGCCCTCCCCCGCCAGCGCCTCGCGCAGCACGCCTTCCGCTCGCGTCGCGTCCCCGCTGCGCTCCAGCGCCCGGGCGTAGCCGACGTGTACCTCCACGTCGTCGGGCGCTTCCGACATGGCCATGCGGTAGAGCACCAGCGCGCGCGGGTGGTCTCCCACCAGCGACAGACAGCGGGCCTGGCGCACGCGGGCGTCGGGGAACACCTCCGAGTCCGGGGGCACGCTCGCGAAGTCCGCGGCGGCGACGGAGAAGCGGCGGGTGCGCTCCGCGACCAGGCCGGCGTAGTACGCGAGGCGGGGCTCGTCCGGCGCGTCCTTGCGCGCGGCGTCCAGCACCTCCTTCGCGGCGGCGGGCTCTCCGGAGGCCAGGTAGCTGAAGGCCACCCGCACGGCCAACTCCGGCGACGCGGAGAGCGACAGCAACCGGTCGAAGTAAGCCCGCGCCCGGGTCGCCGACCCGCCCTTCAGCGCGGCACGGCCCGCGGACAGCAGCACCTCGCGGCTGTCCGGATCCGCCTCCAGCGCGCGGGCCAGCGCGTCCTCCGCCTCCTTCGGACGGCCGGAGTCCTCGTAGAGACGGGCCAGCGTGGACCACACCTCCACGTCACCCGGGTCGCGCTCGGAGGCCTTCGCGAGCAGGCGCTCGGCGCGGGCCGCGTCGCCGCGCTCGGCCAGGACGAGCCCCAGCCGCCGGTAGCCGGAGGCCTCTCCCGGCAGCGCGTGGGCCAGCGACTCCACCACCTTCACCGCATCGTCGGGGGCCTTCGCGTCCAGGTACAGCTGCGACAGGACGAGGTACGCCTCAGGCTCGCGGGGACGCAGGGCCACCGCGCGGCGCAGGTGCTGCTTCGCGCGCGCCGTGCGGCCGGACTCCAGCAACACCCGGCCCAGGAGCACGTGGGCGGCGTAGTGCGTGGGGGCCTTCTCCACGGCCCGGCGAAGTTCGCGCTCGGCGCGCTCCAGGTCACCCAGGCGCGCGTACTCCTCGCCCAGCTGGGTGAGGAGGGTCGGGTTGCCGTCGTCGGTGGCGAGCGCCAGCCGCAGCTCGTCCACCGAGGCCCGGTGGTTGCCCTCCAGGTGCATCAGCCGCGCCTGGAGGTAGTGCGCGTAGCTGGCGGACGACGCGGACGGCTCGTCGTCACGGTCGCTCGAATCCATGGCCTCGCGCATCGCCTCGCGGTCGACGTGCGGGGCCGGGGCCTTCCTCGCGGGCGCGGCCCCCGAACCTCCGGCGGCCAGCGCGAGGCACATCACGGCGGCACGGCTGAGGAGCGGGAGCGGGCGCACGCGGGCTAGTGGGCCTCGGGCGGGGGGGCTCCCAGCTTCTCCAGCAGCTTCTCCACCGGATCGCTGTCCTGGCTGACGTCCGCCATGGCGGCCCGGTACTCGATGGAGGTCACGTTCTCCACGTCCGGCATCAGGCGGTTGATGACCGTGCGCGCCGCGTCCGCGTTGCACTCGGGCAGCACCACCGCGAAGACGCCCAGCCCCAGATGGGCGATGGAGTCCGGGTGGCGCACGCGCTTGCGCATCACCTCCGCCATGTTGGGCGGCATGGCGTCCAGGTCGCGGTCCGGACGCAGCACCGCCAGCGTGAGGGCGCGGTGGTAGCGGCGGCTGCGGGCCACCTCCTGCTCCAAGCGCAGGAGCAGGCCGCGGCGGTCGAGCAGGCCCGTCACCGGATCGCTGCCGGTGCGCCGCTGCAGCGAGTTCGTCTTGTCCTGCTGATCCTTCTCACCCCGGCTCAGCTTGAGGGCGCGCTCGGTGCGGTTGAGCAGCTCCACCGCGTTGAAGGGCTTGGCCATGTAGTCCACCGCGCCCAGGTTGAGCGCGCGGACCTTGTCGGCCACGCCCTGGTGGGCGGACAGGAGGATGACCGGGATGTGCGCAGTGTCCGACGAGGACTTGAGCGCCATGGCCGCGTCCAGGCCGTCCAGCTTGGGCAGGAACACGTCCATCACGACCAGGTCCGGCCGTGAAGCGCGCGCCTTCGCCAGGCCCTCCGCGCCGTCGCGCGCCACCTCCACGCGGTACTTCGAGCGCAGCACCTCCGACAGCACCGCGGCGATTTCGGGCTCGTCCTCCACCACCAGCACGCGAGGCTGCTCGGGCGCGGCGCCGGGCGCGGGCTGCGGCCGGGGGTTGCGCGCGGCCTCCTGCGCCAGGGGCAGCGTGAAGACGAAGGTGCAGCCACCGTCGGCCGGGCTCTCCGCCCAGATTTCACCGCCGTGCAGCTCCACGAACTCCTTGCAGATGGCCAGCCCCAGCCCCGTGCCCTTGGGCCCGTGACGGTAGCGGTCGAAGACGAGGTGCAGCTCGTCCGGGGGAATCCCCACCCCGTTGTCGCTCACCATCACCCGCACCGCGTCGCCGTCCGGCCGCGACAGCCGCTGCGTGCGCACCACCACCACGCCCGGGTCGCTGGCGTGCTGGATGGCGTTGCTGATGAGGTTCTGCAGCACCTCGTGCAGCTTCACCTCGTCGCCAATCAGCATCAGGCTGTCGGGGCACTCGGAGCGCAGCGACACGGCCTTCTCCGCCGCCAGGATCTCCAGCTCCGCCACGGCGTCGCGGCACAGCTGCGCCACGTCCAGCACGCGAGGCTCGATGGACAGCCGCGCCGCCTCGCCCTTGCCCTTCTCCAGCAGGGACTCGACCAGGGTGAGGATCTTCCGGCCCTGGCGGATCATCGCCTCCGCGGACTGCTTCTGCTGCGTCTCCAGCGGCCCTTCCAGGAGCAGCCGGCCGTGCCCCAGGAGCACCTGGAGCGGCGCGCGCAGGTCGTGGCTGCACACCGCGATGATCTCATCCTTGAGGCGGTTGAGTTCCTTCAGGCGGCGGTTCGCGTCGTTGAGCTCGCGGTAGCGCTCCACGTACGCCAGCTCCAGGTCCTCGCGCTTCTTCTTCACCGCCGTGTGCAGGCGCGCGTTGCGGATGGAGTTGGCGAGCACGCCCGCCACCGCCTCCGCGAACTCCTGTTCGTCGCGGCCGATGGACGCCTCGCCCTTGGACACGCGCAGGAAGAGCGCGCCCAGCAGGTCGTCCTGGCAGATGAGCGGCTGCACCAGGATGGACTTCACGCCCTGCGGTAGCAGCGACGTGCGCACCTCCGCCATCAGCGGGTCGCGCTGCGCCTCTTCAATCAGGACGGGCTGCCGCGTCTCCAGCGCGCGGCGCAGCTCCGGGTAGCGCGCCACCTCGATGTCCAGCTGGACGAGGCTCGGGTCCTCCTGCGTCGCGACGACCGTGGCCGTGCGCGCGTGGCTGCCCTCCACCAACACCACGGAGCAGCGGTCCGTGCCCGTCACCTGGCCGACCTTCTCCACCGCGATGCGGAGGATCTCCTCCAGCTCCAGCGAGCTGGTGGCCGCCTGGGTGATTTCGAGCAGCATCCCCATGCGCATCCGGATGCGCTCCTCGCGCTCCTTGAGCCTCCAGGCGCGCAGGGCGGACTCCAGCCGGGGCACCAGTTCGTCGGCGCCGCGCACGAAGTCGTCCACCGCCAGCCGCTTGAAGGCCTCCGCCGAGCGCGCGCGGCCCTGATCCACCAGCACCGGCAGGCGCTGGAGCTTGTCCGTCTTGCGCACCGTCTCCAGCAACTCCGCCGCCCGCTTGGCCGTCACCGCCAGGAGCACCACCTCCGGCTGGAGCTGATCCACCATCTCCGCCAGCCCGGTCTCCCGTTCCGTGGAGGCGCACTGGTAGCCACTCGCCGTGAGCCGCTCCACCAACGCGTCACCCGCGGCCTTGGCCGCGAGCACCAGCACCCGCCCCCTCTGCTCAGACGACAACATCTCGATCCTCACGGCGCGCCTCCGCCCCGCCCAGACTGGGAACGACGTCGCGAAAACCCGTTGGGTGCGAAAGGGGTCATGGTCGATTCCGGATCATGCCGTCTAACCCGTCCGCGGGCCAGCGGTTGAACGGGGCTCTCCTCAAGCGAGAGGGGTGGGAAAAGGCGCGCGACGTATACCCCGGACCGGTGTTCTTCCTCCGGAATCCCGCACACGCGTGACGGTCCGGTGACCGGAAACCGCCCGCCCACCCCTATGTAGCGGTGGAATCCCACGAAAACAGTCATACTGTCACTTTCTTCCAGCACCACCCTCGCCGCCCGGCCGGAGGCAGGGTGGGCGGGCAAGCGCCGGCGGGGGTTTTCAGGGCTCTCGCGATCAGGATTCCGGGGGACGGGCGCGGTAAGGGACGTGGCCCCGCCCGCTTCCCGGGGGAGCGCGGTAGAGTGCGAAACCATGCACTCCGTCCCTTCGCGCCCGTTCGCGCCGCGGGCCTTCCTGGCCTCGCTGACCTTCTGCGCTTCCGTGTTCGCCGCCTGTGGTGGTGAGAAGCCGGCTCCCACTCCGGACCCGCCGACGGTGACCCTCACCGTGCCGCAGCCCAACACGGCGGCCCCGTCGCTGACGGTGCGGGTCATCGTGTCCGGGTGTGACGCCGTGTCGCGGGTGGACATCTACGACAAGGACACGTTCCTGAAGACCGTGCCCTACACCAGCGGGTCCATGGACTTCGAGCTGGCCTCGAATGAAATCAAGTACACCCGCGGCCTCGCCGTGAGCCTGTCGCTCAACGCGCGGGCGACGTGCTCCGACGGCCGGACAAACTCGTCCCAGCCGCAGGCGGCCACGTTCCTGCCGGTGACGAAGGTCATCAAGGATCCGGACCCCAACGGCCAGGTGGTGACGGACTTCTTCATCGCCGAGGGCAGCGGCACCAACGTCGCCTTCATCGGGTGCGGCAACCCCACCACGGGCTCCGGCACGCTCTTCCGCGTGGACTCGACGGGCGTGGTGCGAAACTCGGTGGAGCTGGGCATCCCGTGCAGCTCCTCGACGGTCATCACCAGCATCAACCCGACGAGCGGCAAGCGGTGGGTGTGGACGCCGGGCTCGGGCGCCGTGGCGGTGGACTCCAACTTCGCCACCTCCGGTCGCACCGCGGCCACGTACAAGCTGCAGCAGCTGTCGGTGATGGCCAACGGCGACGCGCTGGTGAACGACCTGTACACGGTGTCGCGCCTCAAGCACACGTCGTCCGGCGGCTCCTTCCAGTGGATGTTCGAGAACGCGCCGCTGCAGCCCATCACCCCGCCCAAGGAGAAGGGCCAGCAGGTGCTGGTGGCCTATCCGAACACCGCGGGTGGCGGCGGGCCCGCCTTGCAGATCGAGGTCGCCACCCTGGACGCGAACGCCACGAGCCAGGACCTCCAGCCGGTGAGCACGCGCATCATCTACCAGTACAACGGCCTCATCAGCGCGCCGCCGCCCGCGTCGTTCAGCGTGGATGGTTCCACGCTCTTCATGTCCTTCGACTTCAACAACAACCAGTCGCGCATCGAGGCCTGCTCCACGGAGGCCGCGGGCTGCGAGGGCAACGCGTACCGGTGGTCCAGCACCACCTTCCCGGTGCCCATCCGCTTCCTGCTGCCGTTCAATGGCGGCTCGAAGGTGGCGGCCATTGGAGACCAGCGCGTGTGGTTCCTGAACTCGACGAGCGGCCTCGTCATGAACAAGGGCGGCACGTCCGTGGACGCGTCCGGGCAGCTGCGCATCCTCCAGGTGCAGTTGGGCCAGCCGACGAGCGCGGAGTTCTACCTGCTCACCGGCCCGAACGTGGCGGGCGCCCTGCCCCAGGAAATTGTCGCGGTGGACTCCGCCGAACAGGGCGAGCTGTTCCGCTACGAGGTCTCCAGCAGCCTGTCCTGCTCCGTGGATGACAGCGGGCGGCTGTGGATGCGCGTGGGCAACAACCTGGTCCAGGCCCTCACGCTGCCTGAATACCGCGCCGTCAAGCCGTGACGGCGGGCCTCAGGGCCTGTCGGCGACGAGGAGCGCTTCCACGTTGCCGGCGGGCCCGGGCACGGGCGAGTCCATCAACCCGCGCACGCTGAGCCCGTGCTCGCGCACGAAGGCCGTCACGGTGTCGATGGCGTCCTGCCGCGCTTCCGGGTCGCGCACCACGCCGCCCTTGCCCACGCGCTCCGGGCCCACCTCGAACTGGGGCTTCACCAGGGCGATGAGCAGCCCGCCCGGTGAGAGGAACGGCAGCACCGACGGCAGCACCTGGGTGAGCGAGATGAAGCTCACGTCGATGACGACCACGCCCACCTTCTCCGGCAGGTCCTCGTCCGTGAGGTAGCGCGCGTTGACCCGCTCGCGGGAGCGCACGCGCGGATCCACGCGCAGCTTCTCGTGCAGCTGGCCGTAGCCCACGTCGATGGCGTGCACCCGCACCGCGCCGTGCTGGAGCAGGCAGTCGGTGAAGCCGCCCGTGCTGGCGCCGATGTCCGCGCCCACGCGGCCCGTCACGTCCAGGCCGAAGCGGTCCATGGCCCCCTTCAGCTTGAGGCCGCCGCGCGACACGTACGGCATCACCTCGCCCTTGAGGCGCAGCTCGGCCTCCACCGGCACCAGGGAGCCGGGCTTGTCCACGCGCTGGTCCGCCACCACCACCTGGCCGGCGAGGATGAGCGCCTGGGCCTTGGTGCGCGACTCGGCGAGCCCGCGCTCCACCACCAGCACGTCCAGGCGTTCCTTCTTCGGCTTCACCGGTTCTCCTCTCCCAGCAGCGCACGGCCCGCGCGCAGCAGGCCCGCCGCATCCAGTCCCAGCTGTGTGCGCTGCACCCGCGCGTCCCCATGCGGCAGGAAGACGTCCGGCATGCCCAGGAGCGTCACCCGGGGAGACACGCCCGACGCGGCGTACAGCTCCAGCACCGCGCTGCCCAGGCCGCCCCGGACGGTGCCCTCCTCCGCCACCACCACGTGCCCGCCCGCAGCGGCCTCCAGGAGCGCGGCTTCATCCAAGGGCCACGCCCGGCGCGCGTCCAGCGCGCTCCAGTCCGGCTCGCTCCGCACGGCCTCCAGCGCGGACAAACCCAGAGGTCCGAGTGTCACCAAGGTCAGCCGTGAGCCGGGCACACGCTTCAGCCAGCGGGCGCCCGGCATGGGGAGCGCGGCCGGTGTCAGCCGCGAGGCCGTGGAACTCTTGCCCCCCTCCGCGCCAGCGCGCGCGTCGTGCGCCTCAGTCCCGTCCCGTGCCAACTCCGGCGGCAGGTCCGGCAGAGTGCCGCGCGGGAAGCGCAGCACGGAGGGCCCGGAGGCCTGGAGCGCGGTGGCGAGCATGGGCCCCAGGTCCTCCCCCACCACCGGAGCCCATTGCGTGAGGCCCGGCAGCGGCCGGAGGAAGGACACGTCGTAGGCGCCCTGGTGCGTGGCGCCGTCCGCGCCCACGAGCCCCGCCCGGTCCACCGCGAAGACGACGGGCAGCCCCGGTAGACACACGTCGTGGACCACCTGGTCGTACGCGCGCTGGAGGAAGGTGGAGTAGATGACGCACACCGGCTTCGCGCCCGCCGCGGCCAGCCCCGCGCAGAACGTCACCGCGTGCTGCTCCGCGATGCCCACGTCGTGCACGCGGTCAGGGAAGCGCGCCTTCAAGCCGGTGAGCGCGCTGCCCTCCAGCATCGCGGGCGTCACGGCCACCACGCGCGGGTCCCGTTCCAGCGCGTCACCCAACACCTGGGCGAAGGCCTCGCTGTACGTGGGCCGTCCTCCGCGCGAGCGCACCAGCTTTCCGTCGCGCCACTCGTACGGCCCCATCGCGTGGCCGCGCGTCTGCTCGTCCGCCTCCGCGGGCGGGAAGCCGCGCCCCTTCTTCGTCAGCGCGTGCACCACCACCGGGCGTGATGACGCCTTCGCCTCGCGCAGCGCCCGCGTGAGCGCGCCCAGGTCGTGCCCGTCCACCGGGCCCAGGTAGGTGAAGCCCAGCGATTCGAAGAAGGCGCGGGCGTTGCGCGTGCGCAGGAGCGCGGGGATGGCGCCCACGTTCGCGCTGATGGACATCTGGTTGTCGTTGAGCACCACCACGAGCGGCAGCGGGCTGCCCCCCGCGTTGTTGAGCCCTTCGAAGCTCAGGCCCCCGGTGAGCGCGCCGTCGCCCACCACCGCCACCACGTGGCCCGAGTGCCCCAGCTGCCGCCGGCCGGCAAGCAGACCCAGCGCCGCGGAGATGGCCGTGCACGCATGACCGGCCGCCAGCGCGTCGTGGTGGCTCTCCCGTGGATCCAGGAACGGCGCGATGCCGTCCGCCTGCCGCAGCGTGTGCATCCGGTCGCGCCGGCCGGTGAGCAGCTTGTGCGCGTACGCCTGGTGCCCCACGTCGAAGAGGAGCGCGTCCTGCGGCGTGTGGAAGACGCGGTGCAGGGCCACGACCACTTCGACCGCGCCCAGCGACGCGCCCAGGTGGCCTCCCACGCGGCCGCACGTGGTGATGATGGCCTCGCGCAGCGCCTCGCACAGGCCGGGCAGCGCGTCCTCGGGGAGCGCGCGCACATCCGCGGGAGACGCGACACCGGACAGCACGTCCGCCATCAGGACTTCCGCTCCACCGAGTAGCGCGCCAGCGCCGCCAGCGGACCGTCCACGCCCTCCAGCGGGCGCACCGCCGCCTCCGCCCGGGCCACCAGCTCGTCGGCCATGCGGCGGGACTCGTCCAGGCCCACCACCGCCGGGAAGGTGAAGCGCCCGGCCTCCGCGTCCGCGCCCACCGGCTTGCCCATGGCCTCCGCGCTGGAGGTCACGTCCAGCACGTCGTCGGCGATCTGGAAGGCCAGGCCCACCGCTTCACCGTACGTCACCGCGCTGGCGAGCGCCGCCGCGTCGCCCCCGGCCGCCAGGACGCCCATCCGGCACGCCGCGAGGATGAGCGCGCCCGTCTTCATCCGGTGCAGCCGCAGGAGGTAGTCCAGGGCCGCTGCCCGGTCCGCCGCGATGTCCAGCACCTGCCCGCCCACCATCCCGCTCGCGCCCGCCGCGCGCGCCAGCTCCGCGCACAGGATGCCGCGCACCGGCTCCGGCCCCGAGGCGAGCACGTTGAAGGCCTCCGTCAACAGCCCGTCCCCGGCCAGCAGCGCCACCGGCTCGCCGTAGACCTTGTGGTTCGTGGGCAGGCCCCGGCGCAGGTCGTCGTTGTCCAGGGAGGGCAGGTCGTCGTGCACCAGCGAATAGGTGTGCACGTACTCCAGCGCGCAGGCCGCGTCCGCCACCACGGCGGCCTCGGTGCTCGACTTGGACACCGCGTCCGCGAAGGCCAGGCACAGCACCGGGCGCAGGCGCTTGCCGCCCGCGAGCAGCGAGTAGCGCATGGACTCCGCCAGCCGGGGCGGCGTGCCCGCGGGACCCAGGCGGTCCGCGCGTTCGAGCAGGAGCGCCTCCACCCGCGAATGCTGCGTGCGCATGAAGGGGTCCAGGTTGAAAGCGGCCATCGGCGTCAGGGCTCCTTCGCCACGTCGGCGGGGATGAGTTCGCGGATGCGCTTGACGAGCGCGTCCAGCTCCAGCGGCTTCACGAAGTAGTCGGCCGCGCCGACCTCCATGCCTCGCCGCTTGTCCTCCGGGTCTCCCCGCCCGCTGATGAAGATGATGGGGATGTCCCGGAACTGCTTGTTCTGCTTCACGGCCTGACACAGCTCGAAGCCGTTGATCCAGGACATGTTCACGTCCAGGAGGATGGCGTGCGGCCGGTGCAGTTCCAGCGACGCGACGAGCCGCAGGCCATTGGCCGCGGACATGACCTCGAACCCCTCGGCCCCCAGGGCCTCGGCGAGCAGCTCGCGCGTGTCGCGGTCGTCATCGACAATCGTAATCTTCGGCTTCGACATGCCCGGCCTCCACCCTTCCCCTGATACCTAGAACGGGACATCGTCCTCCGGTGGCGGACGCGCCTGCGCGGTCGTCCGGGGGGCAGCCTGCGGAGCGGGCCGGGCCGCCACCGCCAGCGGCGCCGCCACGTCCTGGCCGTCCTCGTCCACCAGCAGCTGTTCGATTCGCTGCTCGGCCTCCGTGAGCAGCTTCTCACCCCGGCGGACGAGGCGGATGCCCTCCTCGAACGCCTTGAGCGACTCTTCCAACGACAGGTCGCCGCTTTCCAGCCGCGCCACCGTGTCTTCCAGGCGCGACACCACGTCTCCGTACTGCTCCGGAGCGGGCTCCACCTTGGGGTTCTTGTCCGACTTCGCCACGGCCATCCACCTCCCCGAGCGGGGCGCGGAATGTAGAGGGTGGCCCGCTAGCAGTCCACCGGGCCTTTCAGGCTGGTAACGGTGGCTTCGATTTCTTCACACCCGCCCAGGGTTTTCGCCCCGTGGGCCGCCAGCTTGATGCCCAGCACGTCCCCCACCACCACGTCCGCCGTGGAGCGCACCACGACGCCGTCCCGCTGGCGGAACGTCACCGCGTAGCCGCGAGACATCACCTTCAGGGGGCTCAGGGCGTCCAGGCGGCCCCCCAACCGTCCGAAGTGCGTCTGCGCGGACGCCAGCATGCCCCGCTGCAGCTCCAGAAGCCGCGAGCGCGTCTGGGCCACCTTCGCCCGCTCGGCCGCCACCCGCGCCGTGGGGGATTGCCGCTCCAGCCCCAGCCGCGCGTCCGCCAGCGCGCCCCGCCGGCGGGTGACGCCCGCGCGTGCCGCCTCCGACAGGCGCATGGCCAGCTTGAGCAGGTGGGCCCGCTGTTCCGACAGCCGCGTCTGGGGCCGCGCCCGCTGCAGCCGCTCCTGCAGGGCGCGCAAGGTCTCCCGGTGCGCGCGCGCGCGAGGGCGCAGCACGCGCATCATCGCCTCCACCTGTTCGGACAGGTGCAGGCGCTGATGGTTCACCTCGCGGCGAGGATCCGGCAGCCGCGCGCGAAGCTGGCCCTGGCTCTGACGCAGTTCCAGCACCCGGCGCTCCATGGCCCGGCGCAGGCGGCCGGACTGCGTGGCCAGCGTCAGCTCCAGGTCCGCGAGCACCGGCGCCAGCCGCTCCGCCGCCGCGCTGGGCGTGGGCGCGCGCAGGTCCGCGACGAAGTCCGAAATGGTGAAGTCGATTTCGTGGCCGATGGCGGACACCACCGGCACCGGCGAGGCGAAGATGGCGCGCGCCACCCGCTCCTCGTTGAACGTCCAGAGGTCCTCCACGGAGCCTCCGCCGCGCGTCACGACGATGACGTCCACGTCGGTGCGCGAAAGCCGCTCGATGGCCCGCGCCACGTCCTCCGCGGCGCCCTCGCCCTGCACGCGCGCGTCCGCCAGCAGCACGCCCAGCCGGGGGTTGCGCGAGTGCAGCACGCGCAGGAAGTCCTGGAGCGCCGCGCCGGTGCGGCTGGTGACGACGCCGATGCGCCGGGGCAGAAACGGCACGGGCCGGGGCGGCCTCACGCGCCGGTCGCCGATGAGCCCCTCCGCCGCCAGCCGCTGCTTGAGCTGCTCGAACGCGAGCGCCAGCGCGCCCTCGCCCACCGGCTCCAGCCGGGACACGATGAGGCTGTAGCGGCCCTGCGGCTCGTACAGGTCCACGCTGCCCTCGGCCACCACCTCCATGCCGTCGCGCAACGCGAAGCGGATCCGCCCCGCCATGGACGCCCACACCTTCGCGTCGATGGAGGCGTCCGCGTCCTTGAGCGTGAAGTACCAGTGGCCGCGCGCGTTGGCGCCCCGGAAGCTGGACACCTCACCGCGCACCATCACGCGCGGGAAGCGCGTCTCCACCGTCTGCTTGATCTGCCGGGTGAGCTCGCCCACCGACAACACCGTGCGCTCCGGGCGCGGCGGCGGGGTGACGGCGGCAGGGGGCGTCGCGGCGATTTCGGCCACCGGCGCGGTCGAATGAGCCAGGGGAGCCGGGGGGGCCGGAGGCGTCTTGCCTCCGCTGGCGGCCTTCGCGGGCGCGGGACGCAAGGGGGGTAGCAGCGACGTGCCGAACAGGTCGCCCTGCCCCGGCTCTTCGGCCGGGGGCGGCTCCAGCCCCTTGCGCTTCTTCATCGCGACAGCTTCTCGACCCAGCCCTGGGCCTTGCCGTGCAGCTCGTCGTCGGGCGGCGTCATCGCGACGACGTCGCGGAACTTGGGCAGCGCGTCCTCCGGGCTGGAGTCCTTGATGGAGTAGGCCTGCATGTACAGGTCCTTCGCCTTGCCCTTGAGGTCGTTGACGATGTTGGCGGCGCCCGTGTGGCTGGGGTCCGCCTGGAGGGCACGGCGAGCGAACTCCATGGCGCGCGACCACTGGCCGGCGGCCTTCGCGCCCGCGGCGCTCTTGTAATAGATGTTGCCCGCGCGGGTGCCCGCGTTGCGCGCCATCTTGCTCGTGCGCCCTTCGGTGATTTCCTTGTCCAGCGCGAGCAGGCGGGTGAGGCCCTTGGCGTCCAGGTCCTCCAGCTTCTTGTAGAGGTTGCCGAACTCCGTCATCTGCGCCATCAGCTGCTTGCACTGGGACGTCTTGGCCGAGCACGCGTTGAGGATGGCCACCGCCCCGGTGATGTCCGCGTCGCGGAAGCGGTCCACCGCGGGCTCCCACGGCTTGGGCGTCGCGGCCACGCGCACGGGGTCCGGACGCGTCAGGTCCGCGATGACGCGCACGGCGTCGTCATTGACCAGCTTGCCGTCGCGGTGCTCGGGGAAGGTCGCGAGCACGTCGTCGGTGATGGCCTTGGCCTTCTGCACGTTCTCCAGCGCGCGGGTGTCCAGGAGCCCCTTGGCCTCCTTCGTGCGCTTGTCGGCCGCGTCCGTCAGGTTCTTGCGTGCCGTCTTCAGCTGCTCGTACTGCTGGGTGTCGCTGGTCACCTTCTCGATGGACGCCTTCGCGCTGGCCAGCTCGCCCTTGTCCAGCGCCGCCTGGGCCGTGCCCAGGTGCTTCTGGTTGGGAATCTCCCGCTCCGCGGCCTTCAGGTAGTCCTCGACGCCGGGATAGTCCGACGCCCGCGTGTGGAGCTCCTCCAGCTTCGCCTTGGCCTGCTCCCACTGGCCCTCGCGCACCAGGTTCTTGGCCTCCTGGAAGAGGCCGCCCAGCTGCGCGCGGTATTCGCGCTGCTCCGCCTCGATGCGGCCCTGCTCCTCCGCCTGTTGCCGCATGCGCGAGCGCGCGACACCCAGGCCCGCGAAGAGCAGCACCAGCACGGCGACGCCCGCGAGCTTCATCCGCATGCGCTTGCGCTGCGCTTCCGGCGTGAGCTCCGCGGCGGCGGCGGCGCGCGACGTCTGCGGGCGCGCGCGGCCCTCCCGGGCGGGACGCGTGGGCACGGCCGTGGGACCGCGGCCCGCCGCCGTGGACGGACGGGGCCGGGAGCCGGTGGGGGCCTGCACCTTCGCGGTGCTGTTGGCGGTGTCCTCGTAGCGCAGCTCCGAGTCGCCCAGCGTGATGACATCGCCGTTGGCGAGGAGCGTCTCCTCGGCGATGGGCTCGCCGTTGAGGATGGTTCCGTTGCCGGAGCCCATGTCACTGACCATCCAGCCCGAGGACTCCTTGCGCAGCGTCACGTGCTTGCGGGAGACGGACGTGTCCTGGATGCAGATGGGGTTGTCGGCGGAGCGGCCGACCGTGTACTCGAGCTCGGAGAGCGCGAACTCCTCACCCTCCATGGGGCCGGCGACGACGACGAGCTTCGCGGGGCGGGCCGCGGCGGCACCGGAGGTCGACCGGCGGACCGGCGCGCGCGAACCGCTCCCGGAGGAGGGCGTACCGGACGTAGGCCGTCGGCGGGCGGGGGGAGGTGCGTTCGACATGGCGGTCACCGCGTCCTGCTGAGGGGGGCACGGGCCCTAAAGCTCGTGCTCATAGGCTTTTTCCAGCGCGAGATTGTGGCAGCGATGCTCGGCCGTAGGGAAGCGTCTCCGTACGTCTTCCAGGGTCGCGACCGCATCCCGTCGGCTGCGGAACTGAACCGCCCGCTGGAACTGCATCATCAGCTGGCTGCAGCGGTGGTCCAGCTCCATTGAAATCTGGGCGATCCGCTCCCGGACGTCCTCGTAGAGCTCCGGCTTGTCGTCCAGCGCTTCCAGGGTGATCCACGCGGCGCGGTATTCCCGCCACGCCTTGAACAGGTTCTCCGCGCCCACATCCTTGAGCTCGTAGAAGCGGGCCCCCGCCGTCGCGGCCTCCCGGGCGGAGGCGACCAGCTGATCCGGCGGCGCCTCCGGCACCGGGATGATCTCCAGCCGCAGGTTCCAGATGCGCCACGGGTCGCGGCCGGGCGGGTTGAGGGCGTTGTCGAAGAGGAGCTGGTTGTTGGCGTTGCGCCGCAGGAGGCTGGGCGGGAGGATCTGCTCCAGCTCACGCTCGGCCGTCTGCGCAGTGTCCGGGGGCACCCAGCCCAGGGACACGCCGTTGAGGGACAGGTTGACCTCGTCCCGGGCGATGCTGCTGGCCTGGTAGTGCAGCACCGCCACGGCGCGCGTGGGGGACACGAAGCGGAAGTCGAAGAGCTTGTCGTCCGCGTGGACCCAGCGCACGCCGTCGCCCAGGCCGAAGGAGTCCGTCACCGGCTCCATGCCCAGCTTGAAGGGTTCGCTGCCCGGGAGCCGGATGGCCGTGGGGACCGCGAGCGCCACGAGCAGCGTCACCACGCACAGCACGGCCACGCCCGCCAGCGACGCGAAGGCGATCCGCTTGGGCAGCGACTGGCGCTTCCAGAAGAGGATGAACCGGCCCTGGAGTGACTTGCCCAGCTGACGCCGTTGACGGGCCTTGTCGGCGGCGGACGAGGGCTCGACCTTCGCGACGACCGTCACCGGGCCGTTGGACACGGGCTGGACGAAGGAGTCCTCCAGGTCGGCCGGCACGGGCTGGGTGGCGTCCCCCTCCACGTCCGAGGAGGGCACGGGGGCCAGTGGGAACTCGCCCGGCAGCGGGCCGGGGTCCAGGGTCGGGGCAGGCGCGGCCCGGTCCCGGCCGACGAACGTCACCGGCTCCGGCGAAGGCGGCGGGACGGGAGGGCTCCAGGCCGGAGGAGGCGCCACGGGGCCAGGCGCGAGCTGGCCCGTGAAGGTCCCCGAAGCCCGGGTCTCCTCGGGGGTCGCGAAGAGGTCATCGTCCTGGCCGACGAAGGTCGAGGGCTCGCTGGAGTCGGGCGCGGGGACGGGAGCGCTCGCGACGCGCACCGGAGGGGCCACGAGCGGACTGACCGGAGTGATGGGCCGGAGGTCGAGAACGGTCCGCTCCTCGGGCTCCTCCATCATCGGCGGAGGCAGCGCGGGCGAGGCCTCCTGTGGCGGCGCCGCGGCTTCTACGGGCGGCGCTTCCAGGGTCGCCGGAATCGCCATCAACGTTCGCTCCTCGGGCTCGTCCAGCTCCGGGAGCGACAGCACGGGGGACGGCACCGCAGCGGGCACGAGCGAGTCCACCGTGGAGATCGCCATCAGCGTGCGCTCCTCGGGCTCGTCCAGCTCCGGGAGCGGCAGCACGGGAGGCAGCGCCACGGAGGGTGCGTCCGCCGTGGGAATCGCCATCAGCGTGCGCTCCTCGGGTTCATCCGGCACCACGGGGGCCAGGTCCACGGGAGGCGGTACGACGGAAGGCCGAGCCGGAGGCGGCGGAGCCATGAGCCCCGGCGGCGACATCAACGGCAGGCCGGGCGCGGAAGCCGCGGCGTCCCGGGACACCGGAGCAGCGGACGCGCGCGCGGCGCCAAGCCCCAGCGAGGGACGGTTCAGCGCGGGCGCACCGACACCAGGAAGGTTCGCGACGCCGTTCCGCTTGGCGGGAGCCGCGGGCTCGACAGGAGCTGAAGCGGCGACCCTCCCCGGCGCGGAGGTCGCCGTCGAGACAGGAGTTCCAGCCGCGGGAAGTTCGCTCGCGGTGGGGGGCGAGGGGGCCGGGGCAGCCTCCAGCGCGGATGACCGGCCCGGTCCCGAGGCACCGACCGCTGACAGTCCCGGCCCGGAGGCTCGGACGGAGGCGGAAGGTCCCGGAGCCTTGTTCGCGGCCGGAGCGCTCAGCGCCGGGGGGCCAGCGGGAGTTTTGGCCGGCGCACCCGCGCCCGAAGCGGCAGGCCCCAACACCGGGGGCCCTGACGGAGTCCTGGCGGGCGCGGTCGCTCCCGGCGCCGAAGGACCCAACACAGGAGGCGCGGCGGGAACCTTGCCCGAAGCAGCCGACGCGGAGGCACCCAGCACAGGCGGGCCCGAAGGAGGCCTGGGCGGAGTCGCCACACCCGGCGAGGAAGCCCCCAGCACGGGAACTCCCGGTGCAGGCCGGGCCGGCGCAGCGGATGCCGGCGCGGAAGCCCCCAGGACGGGAGCTCCCGATGCAGCCCGGACAGGCGCAGCGGATGCCGGCGAGGAAGCTCCCAGCACAGGAGGCCCGGCGGGAGGCTTGGGAGGAGTCGCCGCACCCGGCACGGAAGCGCTGAGCACAGGCCCCGGTGGAGGCCGGACCGGCGCGGGGGCACTGACCGCCGGCAGATCCGGAGCGGAGGGCCGCTTCGGTGTGGCGGCCGGCACCGGCATCGCAGGGGTGGCCCCACCCTTCACCACGGGCACCGCCATTCCCGGGCGCGGCGGGGATGCAGGCCGGGCCATGGCCGGCATCGACTGCTGGTAGCTCGTGGGCGCCGCTTCGATTTCCGCGAGCGAGGCCTGCCCCATGCCCTGCGGCGACACGTTCGCGTGGGGCGGCGCGAGCATCCGCCGGATGGGCCGGGTGACGTCGTCGTCATCCTCCGGCGGCATCCACACGAAGGTGAACTCCACCGGGCCCACGGTGATGCGGTCGCCGTCGCGCAGCTGCTTCTCACCGGCCAGGGGCTGGCCGTTCAGCTGCGTGCCGTTCGCGCTGCCAACGTCCGCGGCGAAGTAGCGCCCATCCTTCGCCGTGATGCGGGCATGACGCCGGGAGACACCGTGGTCATGCAGCACCAGGTCGTTCTCCGAGGTCCGGCCGATCTTCACTTCGGCCTGCTCGAAGGCGAGCTCCCGTCCGACCTGGAGCCCCTGGGTGATGGTGAGCAGGATGGGCAGAGGACTAGCCCCCGACGTTGCCGAACATGAACTGGAACACGATGGGCCCGAAGAGCACCATGAACACCGTCGGGAAGATGCAGGCGATGAGCGGGAAGAGCATCTTCACCGGCGCCTCGCCCGCCAGCTTCTCGGCGCGCTGCGTGCGGTCGATGCGCATCTGCGTGGACTGGATGCGCAGCACCTTGCCCAGGCTCGTACCCATCTTGTCCGCCTGGATCAGCGCCGTGACGAACGTCGTCAGCGACGGCAGGTCCACGCGCACGATCATGCTCTTGAGCCCCTCTTCACGCGTCTTGCCCATCTTGAGCTGCTTGAGCACCAGCTGCAGCTCTTCGCGCAGCGGACCCTGGCGGCCCTTCTCCACCACCTTCGCCAGCGCGCCCGTGAAGTCCATGCCCGCTTCCACCGACAGCGTCAGCAGGTCCAGGTTGTACGGAAGCGCGCGGCTGATGGCCAGGTGACGGCGCTTCACCTGATCGTTCAACCAGATGAGCGGATAGAACAGGCCCAGCAGCATCACCAGCAGCGACCAGGCCAGGTTCATGCCCATGCCGTTGACGACGAACAGGCCGGCCAGGAGCGCGAAGAAGGCGCTGATCTCCTGCAGCGCCATGATGTCCTCGGGCTTGTACTGCGACGGCTCGCCCGCCTTGATCAGCTTGCGGCGCGTCTTGGACTCGTAGCCCGGCCACATGAAGCGCCGGTTCATCGAGCCCAGCTTGCGGACGGCGACGGAGCCCGCGCCCTTCATGCCGCCCGCGGACTCGTCGCGGACTTCCGTGAGGAAGCGCTCCAGGAGGTTGGAGTACAGGCCGATGCCCAGGAACGCCACCGCGCCCGCGGTCAGCAGTGCCGAGCCGCCCATCAGCAGAAATGTCAGGACTTCCTGCACGGTGCGCCTCGTTTCAGATGTCGATGTTGACGATGCGCCGGATGATGAGGATGCCCATGATCTCCATGATGGCGATGATGGTCACCAGGATGTAGCCGAAGATGTGGTTCATCATCGGCTCCATCAGGTCCGGACGCATGTAGTTGAGAACCATGCCCAGCACCGCCGGCATGGCCGCGACGATCCACCCTTGAAGCTTGCCCTGGGAGGTCAGCGCGTCGATCTTGCCTTCCAGACGGAAGCGCTCGCGGATCACCGTGGAGATGGTCTCGAACATCTCCGCCATGTTGCCGCCCAGCTGGCGCGCGATGTTGGTGGACACCACCACCAGCTCCAGGTCGTCGCTGCCCACGCGCTTGCCCATGTTGACGAGCGCTTCTTCCAGCGGCACGCCCAGCTTCACTTCCTTCACGAAGAGGCCGAACTCCTGGGACAGGGGCGGCATCGCTTCGCGCGCCACGTGCTCGATGGCCTGGGGGAACGTGAGGCCCGCCTTGAACGCGTTGGCCATGGCCTGCAGCGCATCCACCAGCTGCACGTTGAACTTCTTGATGCGGCGCTTGCGGTAGTGCTTCACGAGCAGCATCGGCAGGAAGAAGCCGAAGATGGTCGCGAGCACCGCGAGGATGGGGTTGAAGACGATGTAGCTGAGGATGCCCAGGAGGCACATGCAGGCGATGTTGAGGATCAACATCTGCCGCGCGTCGATGAAGAGGAACATGTCGCTCAAGTCGTTCATCGACTTGGCGACGTACCGCTCCTGGTACTGCTCATACGCCTTCGACAGGACGCTGAAGATCACCAGGCTGAAGAAGAACACCGAGCCGGTGACGAGAAGGAGGACGATACCTGCGAGCATGGGCGCGAATCCCCGGGGGATGAGGGAGGGGTCGGCAGGGCCGCTTCAGCCGTGAGCGAAGCGGCCCCGCGCGCAGGACTACGGAGAGCCGGCCGAGGCCTTCTCGCCGCCGCCACTGCCCTTGATGATCTGGATGATCTCCCGGCGCTTCTGCTCCAGCACACGGGTGCGTTCACCGGAGAGCAGCGTGCTGATGGTCGCGCGGCCACGCTCCTCGATGAGGTCCACGTCGTCCTCGTTGCGCAGGGACAACGTCAGCTGGCCCAGTTCCGCCGCCAGCACCAGGATCTCCGCCTCTTCTGGCAGCACCATCAGCGAGACGTTGGAGTACTCGCGCTGGTTCTCCGGGATGAGGTTGATGTTCGTGGTGCCGGTGATCTTACCCGTGGCGACCACGATGATGTTCTGCAGCAGCGTCACCGCGACGCTCTCGTCCGTCTGCGGATCGCGGAACGTGCCGATGATGTCCACGTGGTCGTTCGGGCGAATCCACCCGCCCACGGACGTGGTCTGCTTCGCCTCGATGGTGATGGCGCGCGCCTTCTTCTGCACCTTCGTGGACAGGCGCTCGGCGGCCTTCGTCGTCTCGAACTGGCTCCAGAGGATGGGGTCGCCGGCCTGCAGCGCCACCAGCACCTTCTGGTTCACGATGTAGTTGGCGGAGTCCGGCTTCACCACCGACGAGGTGACGAACTGCTCCGGCACCGAGCGCTGGGAGATCATCTCGTACGTGATGACCGAGCCCTCGGGCATGTCCTGGCCCGCCACCACCACGGGAACCAGGTTCCACCCGCGGCGCACATCGGATTCCTTCTTCTTGATGGCCGAGTAGGCCACGATGCCCGCGAGCAAACCGAGCACCAGTGCGACGACGAGTGGGGTCTTACCCTTCAACATGGTTCAAAGTCCTCCAGAACGGTGGGGCGCCGTCGTGGCGGCAGGACTGCTTTGGACGAGGGGGCGATGCCAGGGCGCGAACGAGGCAAGATGTTAGCCATGCCCCAGAGCAGGTGTCAAAACCACCTCTCGTGACAAAGCGGAATCCCGGGACGCCCGGAGCTCGCGGAGCCTGTCCGCCCAGGGGGGAGGACGGCTCGACGCAGTGAGTTGATCCGCGGCCTTCCGTCCCTCAGGGGAACGGCAGGTTCAGCACGAAGTAAAACGAGTCGTAGTAGATCTGGTACGCCTCGAGGAACAGGTCGATGACGTTGGTCTGCCGGTCGTCCGTCCAGCGGATCTTCACCGTGGCGCCAACGACGAGCCCGACGATCAACACCCAGTTGATCATCGAGTACTCCACCATGGCCTGGCCACGGCGGGCCCGGCGCGGGGAGCGCGGCGGCGACTTCCGGGGGCTGTTCACGGGGGGAGCGTGCACGTCCGACGTCATGCTCCCATTATCCAGGACCCAGGCCCCGGAAGCATCGGTCATGTGGACTGCCGCCCTCCCCTACTGCGCGGGCTGGGAAGGGGCGGCCCTGGCCGGATCAGACTCCGGAGCCGTGGCGGGCGAGGCCTGACGCAGGCGGCGCTGGGCCAACTGCGCCGCGCTGGAGCCGGGGGCCTCGGTGACGATCTGCCCGCAGACGGCGGCGGCCTCCTGGGTCCGGCCCTGGACGGACTCCGACTCGCAGAGCCGTGAGAGCAGGGCCAGCCGCTCGCTGCCGCTGGCTCCAGCCGCGAGCGCGGCGCGCAGCAGCTGGGCCTCCCGGGCGCGGTCACCCTGGTTCGCCGCGGCCTGGGCCTGGGCGGACAGGTCGCGCGCCGTCATCGCTTCCTTGGCGGCGGACTTCTCCGCGGAGGCAGGCTTCGCGGCCTGGGCCTGGGCGGACTCCCGCTTGGGCGTGGACGGAGGCGTCGCACCGCCGATGGAGCCCACGGCGGCGGGGGCCATGGGCACGGCCTGGACCACGGGCGCGGAGGCCACGGCAGGAGGCGGCGGAGCCGCGCCCGCGGCCACTCCCTGGTCGTCATCCGTCCTGAGCCCACGGCCATAGGCCGCTTCACCCAGCCGCAGGGAGTCGCCCTTCGCGCCCATGGCCTTGTCGCTGAGCTTTCCCGAGGAGCGCCGCGCCGCGGGCTCATCCTTCGCGAGGGAGCCGTCGTTGGCCTGCTCTTCCTTCGGAGGCGCCTCCTGCTCGGCCACCCCGGCCGTCGCCTGCGAGAGCGCGGCGAACTCGTCGTCCGCGTCCCGGACGGCCTTGGACATCTTCTTCTTGGGAGCCTCGGGTTCCGCGCGGCGCTCCAGCAGCGCGCCACCACTGCCCGAGTTCATCCAGTCGGACGGACGGGCCGCGGCGGTGCCCTTGCGCTGCACCTTGGCCTCCACCTGGTTCTTCATCACGTCCGGCGCGGGCGCGGCCGCCAGTTCGTCCGAGGCACCCTCGGGCACGTCCACTTCGAGGGTCGCGCTCGAAGGAGCGGGGGCCAGGGCGCTCGGGGCGCGCTTCTCCCGCGGCGGCGACTCCTGCTTCGCCGCGGCCATCGTCGGGCTGGGAGCCCGCTGCGACAGGTTCGGCGCCAGGTCCAGGTTCTCGCTCACCGTCAACGTCAGGAGGCCGAAGGTGCCCACCGTGGCCAGGCCCACCGCGGGCAGCAGGAAGCGGCGCCAGCGCGAGGGCTTCGGCTCGGGGCCCGCGGCGGCTCGGCGCGCGGACTGCTGCGCGTACGCGAGCAGCGACTCCAGGCCGGCGTCCGGCGCGGGCTCCGACGACAGCTGCGCCATGGTGGTGCGCACGCCGCGGATGTCCGCCAGCGCCTTCGTGCAGCGCGCACAGCCCTGGACGTGCTGCTCCAGCACATGGGCCTCCGACGCAGGCAGCTCGCCGTAGGCGAAGTCGAGGAGCCGGTCCTCGTGCGCGTGGGCATTCTGGGCACTCATCCCGCCACCGTCCTTCCATCCTCCGACAGGTCGCCGTCCACGCCCAGCTCACCCAGGCGGCGGCGCAGGCCCTCCAACGCGTAGCGCATGCGGCTCTTCACCGTGTTCTCGGACACGCCTGTCACCTCGGCGATCTCCTTGAACGGGATGCCGCTGTACTCGCGCAGCACGAACACCTCGCGCTGCTCCTCCGGCAGGGCGGACAGGGCCCGCTCCAGCAGGGGCCGGAGGCGGGCGTTGTGCGCGCCGCGCTCCGGGCTGGCCCCGGCGTCCGGCAGCCCCTCGCCCAACGGACGTCCCTCGTCGCCGTCGGCACCGGCCGAGGGGGCTTCCAGGGACGTCGTCTGGCGGTAGCTCTCTTTGCGCGTGCTGTCCACGCAGAGGTTCCTCGCGATGGTGTACAGCCAGGTCGTGAACCGGGCCTTGGGCTCGTATTCCCGGGCGCTACGGACCACCTTGAGCCAGGTCTCCTGCAGCACGTCCTCCGCTCGCGCCCGGTGCCCCACGAAGCGCAGGATGAAGTTGAACACCGGCGCGCGGTGCTTGCGCACCAACGCATCGAACGCACGCGCGTTTCCCGCCTGGAAGGCGAGCATCAGCTGCTCGTCTGAGGTTTCGGGTGCCAAACTTCCCCCAGTGCCCATGAAGCCACGGGTGCCATCCCCTTCACCGCCCAAGGCCTGTAACGGACAGCCGTGCGCGAAAGGTCTATTCCGGCCGTGGCCGCCGGTAAGTGGCGAGAATGACAGGGACCGCCACCCCTGTCACCAGAAGTGCCTGCGCAAGTAATACCGCCGGCAGTGGGCGCTGCACGTGCACGTACAGCGAGCGGCCGAGCCCCACTCCCAACAGGATGCCCGTCAGCGTGCGCACCGCGTTGGAACCCGAGGCGGGCCGGAAGCGTCCCACCGCCCAGTCCACGAGCGCGGGAAGCGTGAGCCCCAGCACCACCGGCACGTCCCACTCCCACTGGAGCGGCGCCTTCAGCGCGAACAGCGCGAGGAACACGCCCGCGAGCACCGGGTACGTGCCCAGGCACCGCGCGCACACGCGCACGCCCGCGAGCACGTACGTGCGGTTGTACTCATCCGGGTGATGATGGCTGAGCCAGAACACCGGCACCTCCTCCGGACGTGGAAACAGCGGGCCCTTCCTGCACGTTGCGCGAATCCCCTTCGGCCAGGAAGCACGCCGCGGCGTGGCCTCCACCCAGGGGATACAGTGGGGGTGACTCGCGCCGGCAGCGCTCCATCACATGCGGGCAGCGCGGATGGAACGCGCAGCCGGTCGGCGGCGACAGGGGCGAAGGCGGCTCTCCCGGCAGCAGCAGCCGCGTGGGGGGACGCTCCGGATCCGGCACGGGCACCGCGGACAGCAGCGCCTGCGTGTACGGATGGCGCGGTCCTGCGTACAGCGACCGGGACGGCGCCACCTCCACGATGCGGCCCAGGTACATCACCGCCACGCGCGTGGACACGTACTCAACAATCTTCAGGTCGTGCGCGATGAAGACGTAGGTGAGCCCGCGCTCGCGCTGCAGGTCCACCAGCAGGTTGACGATCTGCGCCTGGATGGAGACGTCCAGCGCGCTGATGGGCTCGTCCGCCACCACCAGCTCCGGACGCAACGCGATGGCACGTGCAATCCCAATGCGTTGACGCTGGCCGCCGGAGAACTCGTGCGGGTAGCGGTGCCGCGCCTCGCGGGGCAGCCCCATGGCGTCGAGCAGCGCCAGCACCTCGTCCTCGCGAGCCTTGCCCTTCACGAGCCCGTGGATGGCGAAGGGCTCCGCGAGGATGTCCCCCACCGTCATGCGCGGGTTGAGCGACGCGTACGGATCCTGGAAGACGAGCTGCATCTGGCGGCGCAGCGGTCGCAGTTCGCGCTGCGACAGGCCGGTCAGCTCACGCCCGGCCACGCGGATGGAGCCGGAGGTCGGGTCGATGAGGCGCAGCACCGCGCGCCCCAGGGTGCTCTTGCCGCAGCCGCTCTCCCCTACCAGGCCCAGCGTCTCGCCCCGGGCGACGTCGAAGGACACGCCGTCCACCGCGCGCACCGTGCCGCGCGTGCGGCCCAACAAGCCGCCCTTCACCGGGAAGTGCACCTTCAGGTCGCGCACCTGGACCAGCGGTTCGCTCATGGCGCGGGCACCGGGTGATGGCAGGCGGCGGACTGGCCTCCGCGCTTCGGCTCCAGCGCGGGCGTGACGCGGGCGCACAGCTCCGAGGCGCGGTCGCAGCGGTCCCGGAAAGCGCACCCGGACGGCAGCGCGGTGAGCGACGGCACCATGCCGGGAATGGCCTTCAGGCGCTGACGCCCGCCCTCGGCCGCCGCGCCCGCGTCGTGCAGCGACGGGATGGAGCGCAGCAGGCCCGCCGTGTACGGGTGCGCGGGCCGGGCGAACAGCTCGCGCACCGGGGCCTGCTCCACGATGCGGCCCGCGTACATCACCACCACCGCGTCGCAGCTTCCCGCCACCACGCCCAGGTCGTGGGTGATGAGCACCACCGCCATGTTCCGCTCGGCCTGCAGGCGCTTGAGCAGCTCCAGGATCTGGGCCTGGATGGTGACGTCCAGCGCCGTGGTGGGCTCGTCCGCGATGAGCAGCGCCGGGTCGCACGCGAGCGCCATGGCGATCATCACGCGCTGGCGCATGCCTCCGGAGAGCTGGTGCGGGTATGCGTCCACGCGCTCGCCGGGTGCTGGGATGCCCACCTGCCGGAGCATCTCCACCGCGCGCTCACGCGCCTGCGCCCGAGTGGCCCCCAGGTGCAGCCGGACGCCTTCGCCAATCTGCTCGCCCACCGTGAACACCGGGTTGAGCGACGTCATGGGCTCCTGGAAGACCATGGCCACGTGCCGGCCGCGCACGCGCCGCATCTCCTTCTCCGGCAGGGCCAGCAAATCATTGCCCCGGAAGCGCACCTCGCCGCCCACCACGCGGCCGGGCGGCTGCGGAACCAGCCGCATCACCGACAGCGCCGTCAGGCTCTTGCCGCAGCCGCTCTCCCCCACCACCCCCAGCGTGCCGCCGGGAGGAACGGAAAAGGACACGCCGTCCACCGCGCGCACCGTGCCGCGCGGGAGCGACAGCTGGGTGACGAGCCCCCGCACGTCCAGGAGCGGGGCACCGGCAGAGGCCCCGGGGGACGGCGCGACACCCGTCACTTCTGGGCCAGCTCCTCCAGGAACTCCGCCTCCTGGATGAGCCCCTTGCGGATGAGCAGGCGGATGAGGCTCGCGACCATGCGCGCGGGCTTCACCTTCTCCGTGTCCAGGCTGGCCTCTTCGCCGCGCGAGATGCGGTCGATGTCGTCCAGCACCGCCAGGTCCTCCTCGGAGAAGTCCGGCTTGGGCGTGAGCGCCACGGACGGCTTCACGCCCTGCGCGGCGCCGCCGAAGAGCACCACCGGCACGCGCGGCTTGCTCGGGTCCTCCGGCTCCGCGGGAGGCGGAGGAGGCGGCGGACGGGCAGCGGCGGGAGGAGGCGGCGGACGCGGGGCCTTGGGGACCTTGGGACGGGGCGTGGAGCCCAGGATGTCCTCCAGCACCTCCGCGCCGTCGGCGGACGCGTCGCCGTCGTGCGGCGGAGGCGGCGGCAGGTCCCAGTCCAGCGTCGGCGGCGCGGGCGGGCGCGGCGGCGGAGGCGGGCGCGCGGCCGAGGGAGGGGGCGGCGGCAGGATGTCCGGCGAATCGTCCTCGTCCATGTCCATCGGTTCAGCCTCCACGATGTCCAGGGGCTCGCCCCGGCCGCGCGCGAGCGCCTGCTCCAGATCGTCCGGCGCTACGACGAACACCTTGAGCGGCTTGCGCAACTGGAAGCGTAGCTCGTCCACGAGCATCAGGTTGCCCGGGTCTTCCACCGCGACGTGGATCTTCTCGCTGCGGCCGTCCTGCTCCGCAGCGAAGAGGAGCACCCGGTGCTCGGTCTGGAAGTCCATGGACACCAGCGAGGACACCGCATGCGGGATGTACTCGGGGATCTCCACGAACGGCAGCTCGTGCTGCGCCGCCAGCGCCCGCGCGATGTCCCGGCCCGTGCACAGGCCCATGGACACCAGCACCTCACCCAGCTTGCGGCCCTGGCCGCGCCGTCCGGACGCGAGGGCCTGCTTCACCTGCTCGTCCGTCACCACTCCGGCCTGGACGAGGAGTTCACCAATCTTCTTGCGCATGGCCGGGGGCTACCGCTTGACCTTGGCGAGGTATTCCTCGCGGGAGAAAACGCCCTTCTCGATGAGCAGCTCGACCATGGCCTTCAGCGCCGCGACTTCCTTGCGCTGGACATCCTCCACGCTCTTGAGCAGCTCCGAGGGGCTGCCTGAGGCCGCGCGAGGCGCCTCCGGCGGGGGGGCCTGGCGGGGAGGCGGCGCGGCGGCGGGCTTGGGGGACATGGCGACGGCGGCGGCCGGGTCCAGGTCCTTGAGGTTCTTCACGACGGTGCGGCCCTGCGCGTCCACCACCTTGAAGTTGGTGTCCGCGTCCTCCAGCTCCGCCGTCTCCTCGTAGAGGCGCGCGAACGCCCGCGCCACGGAGGTGCGCCCGGCCACGTTGGCCACGATGCGGCACTTGGACAGGGCCCGCAGCTCGTCCAGCACCCGCACGTTGAGCGGGTCCGACATGGCGACCACCAGCGTCTTGCCGTCGTCGCGCAGTTGCAGCGGGACGACAGAGAAGTCGCGCGCCGTCTGCGCAGGAATCTTGGCCTTCACGTGCGGCGGCACCATCTGCACGGAGTCCAGGTTCACCGCCGGCATGCCCAGCTGCTTCGACAAGGCGCGCACGAGGATGTCCTCGGAGACGAGGTTCATCCGGACGAGGATCTCGCCCAGCTTCCCGCCCCACTTGGCCTGCTCGGCGAGCGCCGCCTTGAGCTGGCTCTCCTGCAGGACGTTCGCCTTGATCAGCAGTTCTCCAAGCTTGATCTGTGCCATGTCGTGCGCGCCATAGTACCCGGTTTGCGCCGGGACGCTGCCTTTCGACGCCTGGAAGCTCAGGAACCCGGCGCGGGGGGCGGCTGGGACACCGCCCCCTCCGAGCGGACCTCCTGGCCCCGCGCGTCGACGTCCACCACCTTCGCCCCCTGGGGCGCGCCCAGTTCGTAGAGCGTCAGGTCCGGGCGGCCGTTGAGGCGGATGTCCGTGTACTTCAGGTCCAGCTTCGTGTCCGCCGTGGCGGCGATGAGGTGCACCTTGCCCGGGAAGAATTGGTCGCCCCGCTGCTGGAAGTCCTCGAACGCCAGGTCGTAGCCCGGCACGCCCCGGACCTCGCTCTTCACCACGCGCAGGTGCTTGGGATCCACGCGCAGTGTCTGCGTCGCGGGCCCCCGCTGGAGCTTGAGCACGTACACCCGCTCCTTCTCGTCCAGATCCAGGGTCATGGACTCCGGCGGCAGGAGGGGGACCTGCCCCAGCATCACCGCCACCAGCTCCTCGCTCGGCAGGACGACAGGAAGGAAGCGGGACACGTTCTCCGCGCTCGCCGGGCCCTGGAGGTACGTGTTCTCCCCCGCCTGGTAGACCCCGAAGCGCTCGCCATCGGAGACGAGCGAGGCCACCGGGCGGTTGAAGAAGTCGTACGTCTCCAGGTGGATGAGGGCCGGCCGGGTGATGGAGAGATACGTGGAGAGCGTTCCACTGCCCTGGGGCGAGTCCACGTGCAGCTTGGCGTCACCCTCCAGGGTCACCACCTTCGCCTGCCGCTCGCGCACGTGCTGGTAGAGCGTCTGGGCGTCCTCGATGCGGCCCTCCGGACCGAACTCGAGACGTTTGGGGCAGGCCGAACAGAGGAGGGCCAGGAAGATTGCGGCGGCTGCGCGGTTCATATGTCCTAGTGTGAGCCAGGGCCGCCTGCCCGGTCATCCATCATGAGCCTGAACGATCTACTTCATTACCTTCGCCTGGGCGGCGTCACCCTCGCCCTCCTCCTGGGCGCCTCCGTGGTGGCCCTGGGCGTGGCCATCGAGCGGCTCATCGCCCTCTGGGGCGTGAGCGAGCGCTCCCGCAACCTGGGCGAAATCGTCCAGAAGCACCTCCTCCGGGGTGACGTGGCCGCCGCCCGCACCGCCGCCGAGCGCTCCGACGCCGTGGCGGCCGACATCTTCCTCGCCGGGTTCGACCGCTGGGAGCGCTCCCGCTCCACTGGCGGCAACGGCATCGAGTCCGCCGTGGAGCGCGAGCGCGCCCAGGTGGGGCTCAAGCTGCGGCGCAACCTGTGGCTGCTCGCCACCATCGGTTCGACGACGCCCTTCGTGGGCCTCTTCGGCACCGTGGCCGGCATCATGCGCTCCTTCAAGGACCTGGGCGTGGACGTGGAGGCCGGCGGCACTGGCGGCTCCGCCGCCGTGATGACGGGCATCTCCGAAGCGCTCGTCGCCACCGCCGTGGGCATCCTCGTCGCCGTGCAGGCGATGGTCTTCTACAACTACTTCCAGGCTCGGCTGTCCCGCGTGCTGGTGGAGCTGCGCCTGTTGGGCGACGAGTTCGCGGAGGTGCTCAAGGAGCGCTCGGCCGGCGGCCCGCTGCCGGACACCACGCCGCCCCCGCGCGAAAGCACCACGCCCCCGGCGGCCCGCCCGGATCCGCAGCCCGCCTCGTAAGGAGACACGCCCACCATGGCCATGGGAAAGACGCCCGGCTCGGGCGATGACGAGGTGGAGGGCGCGGGCTTCGCGGAGATCAACATCACGCCGCTGACGGACGTGATGCTCGTGCTGCTCATCATCTTCATGGTGACCAGCTCGGTCATCACCCAGCAGGGCCCGGGCGGCGGCGCGAAGGCGGGCCTCAAGGTGAACCTGCCCAAGGGCGGCGCCGCGGACGTCACCGCGCGCACCACGGACCTGTCCGTGGCGGTGCTGGCGGACGGACGCTTCGTGCTCGCGGGCAACGTCGTCGCGGAGGCGGAGCTGAAGCAGGCCTTCGACAACGCGAAGAACCAGAACCCCGACACCGTGGTGATTGTTCAGGCGGACGAAGGCGTCCCCCACGGCACCGTGGTGCAGGTGATGGAGCTGGCGAAGAAGGCCGGCCTCGCGCAGCTCGCCATCGGCGTGCGCGAAGGCGACTAGGCTCAGGCCCGAAAAGGAAAAGGCCCCCCGGCGCGTCACGTGCCGGAGGGCCTTCTTCATTTCAGGTGTGTCAGGTGCCGCTTCAGACGCCGCCGAACGCCGCGTCGGTGATGTCCATCGGGGACGTGTCCTCGGTGGCGATGAGGCGCGCGGCGTACTCCACGTTGGGCAGCACGTTGCGCGCGTACCACAGGGCGCTGAACTTCTTGCCCTCGTAGAACGCCTTGTCCGGGTGGTCGGCGGCCACGTTGGCGGCGGCCTTCTCCGCGATGACGGCCGCGTCCAGCAGCAGCCAGCCCACGGCGACCTCCGACATCATGTTGAGGAAGCGGTTGGCGGACAGGGGGATGAGCGGGAAGCGGCCCGCGTCCTGCGACCAGCCGAACAGCGCCATCGCGCTGGACATCAGGCCTTCCTGCGCGCCGGCCAGCGTCTTCACGGCCTCACCCAGTACCGGGTGCTCGCGGTGCGCTTCAACGAAGCTGCCGACATCGCCCATGAACTGCTGGAAGTGCGCGCCGCCCGCCTGGCCCATCTTGCGGCCCACCAGGTCCATGGCCTGGATGTGGTTGGTGCCCTCGTAGACGGAGAAGATCTTCGAGTCGCGCGTGTACTGCTCCACCGGATAGTCCTGGATGTAGCCGGCGCCGCCGTACACCTGGATGGCCTGCGCGCAGAGGCGGAAGGCCTGGTCGGAGCCGTAGGACTTCACCAGCGGCGTCAGCACCTCCACCTGGCCCTTGTGGTAGGTGGCCGCGTCGTCGTCCTTGCCCGCCAGCTGCTTCGCCTTGTCCAGGTGCATGGCCAGCTTGATGACCAGCGCGCGGATGCCTTCCACGTGCGCCTTGATGTCCAGCAGCATGCGGCGGACGTCCGGGTGCTCGATGATGGAGGCGCGCGGCGCGGACGGGTCCTTCCACTTGGTGAAGTGGGAGCCCTGCTTGCGGTCCTTCGCGTAGTCCAGCGCGTTGTAGTACGCGGCCGACGCCAGGCTCACGCCCTGGATGCCCACGGCGATGCGCGCGCCGTTCATCATCTTGAACATCTGGCTCATGCCCACGTGCTCGACCGTGCCCACGAGCTCGCCCAGACAGCCGTCGTTCTCACCGAAGTTGAGGACACAGGTGGCGGAGCCGTTGATGCCCATCTTGTGCTCGATGGACCCCACGGTGACGTCGTTGGCCTGGCCGGAGGAACCGTCCGCGTTGATGCGCAGCTTGGGGACGATGAACAGCGACAGGCCCTTGGTGCCGGCCGGCGCGCCGTCGATGCGCGCGAGCACCAGGTGGATGATGTTCCCGGCCATGTCATGGTCGCCGCCGGAGATGAAGATCTTCGTGCCCTTGATGCTGTAGGTGCCGTCCCCGTTGCGCTTCGCGGTGGACTTGGCCGCGCCCACGTCGGAGCCGGCGTGCGGCTCCGTGAGGCACATGGTGCCGCCCCAGGTGCCGTTGAGCATGCGCTCCACGAACTGCTTCTGCTGCTCGGGCGTGCCGCACTCCGCGACAACTTCCGCCGCGCCGAAGGCCAGGCCCGGGTACATGTTGAACGCGGTGTTGGCGCCGGAGAGGATCTCCTCCACCGTCACCTGGAGCATCATCGGCGCGCCCTGGCCGCCGTGGTCGGGGCTCACCGCCACCGTCTTGAAGCCCTGCTCGTAGAGCTTGTTCCACGCGTCCTTGAAGCCCTTGGGCGTGAAGACCGAGCCGTTCTCCAACCGGCAGCCCTCACGGTCACCCACCGAGTTGAGGGGCCCCAGCACCTCGCGCGCGAAGCGGTACGTCTCCGTGAGGACCGCCTTCGCCTCGTCCGGGCCCCAGGCGTCATAGGGGGCCGTGCCCGCCACCTGGCCGAAGCCGAACTGCTCGAACAGCGTGAAGAAGATCTCTCGAAGGTCGGTCTTGTAGGTGTTGATGCCGGCGGACATGGCCACTCCTGCGTAGGGGCTCGCTGCCTGCCTGCTTCCCGCAGGGCGGGAAAAAGTAAGGGTCAGCGGCCCATGTGACGCAGGAAGTGTGGCGTCGACTGATTTTTGAGTCAACCCAAGATGACACCCCGCGTTGACGAGCGGTCGAAGCCGCCCTTCTGGAACGCGGGAATTCGCCTTGGAACGCCCCTGGAAAGCCTACTTCTTGGCCTTCTTCGCGGCCGGGAGGGACGCCGTCTTGGCGGCGGGCTTCTCCCGGGGCGCGGTCTTCTTGGACGAGGCGCCGTTGCGGGGCTCGTCCGTCTCCTCGTCGTCGTCCTCGTCCCGGTCGCGTTCCGGGGCGGCGGGCGCCGGGGCGCTGGTGGCGGCCTCCGGGGTGGCGGGGGCCGGGACGACCAGGCTCTCGCGGGGCACTTCCACCACGATGGGGGACTGGCCGGAGCGCTGCCGGTTCTCGTCCTCCAGGGAATAGAAGAGCTGGATCTGCGAGCCGCCCTTCATGACGAGCTCGCCCTTCTGGTTCTCCGCCCAGAGGTCGATTTCGACGAAGTACCGGCCGCCGGAGCCGTGGCGGTCGCTCACGCGGCCCTTGCAGACCACGGTGTCGCCCGGCCACACCATCTTGATGAAGCGGACGTTGTAGCGCCGCAGCTGGCCGCCCCGGGCCCAGTCGCTGATGAGCTGGCCCAACATGCCCATGACGAGCATGCCGGGGGCGTAGACGGACGGCATGCCCACGCTCTTGGCGTAGAGCTCGTCCACGTGCACGGGGTTGTAGTCGCCGGAGGCGCCCGCGTAGCGCGACAGCTGGACGCGGTCCACCGGGGCCTTGGCCAACGCCGGCAGCTCGTCACCGACGCGGATGGATTCGAAGTAGAGCTTGCGCGCGGGCATCAGGCGTTCTCCTTGGCGGCACGCACCACGAGGGTCCGGCGGGCGCGGAAGACGAGGTTGCCCTCTTCGTCCCGGCCTTCGTCCTCGATGACCGCGATGTCCATCTTGCCGGACATGCCCGGCCGCTCGAAGACGTCCGACACGCGGGTGGACACGTAGATGCGGTCCCCCGCGAAGATGGGCCGCTCGTAGTCGAAGCCCTGTTCGGCGTGCAGCAGGCTCTTGATGCCCACCCCCAACAGCTCCCGGAGGTCCGCGGCGGAATGGAACGACGCGGGGAACGTGGGCGGCGCGACGATGGTGGGGTAGCCCGAGGCCCGGGCGTACTCCTCATCGTAGTAGATGGGATTGTAGTCGCCGATTGCCTCGGCGAAGCGCCGGATGGCGCCCTTCTCCACCTCGTTGAGCGTCGGCGGCGAGGCGCGGCCAATCGCGTTCTTGTCCAGCATTTCCCTCTCCTGATGAACCTTCAGCGACCTGACGGAAGCTCGAGCACCGTCAGGAGCCCGGCCTCCGCGGCCGTCAAACGTGGCGCGGCATTCACCAGCGCGTTCGCGGTGGCCCGGTCGCCCGCCACTCCCCCCGGTATCTCAAGCACCAGCCTGGGGTCCGCGTCGATCTCGATGCGATCCCGTGGGTTGTCCGCCCCTACCGCGATGGTCAGCTCCAGGCGGACCCGCTCCTGCCCCTCCTCCAAACCCACCACGGACTGGAACATGCCCGCGACGCGGCCTTTCTTCACGACAAATGCACCGCCGGTGATGTCCTCCTCGGCGAACACGGGCGCGACCTCCTCCTCGAAGTCGTCACAGTCCAGCCCCAGCCCCACCGCCGCCAGCGCCGCGGACTCCACCAGCCCCACGTGGCCCAGCTCCTCGCGGTCCACCAGGTCGAAGAACTCCTCCTCCGTCAGGCCCGCGCCCACCTTGCGCTGCAGGGCCTCACGGCGCGTGCGCGCGTCCACCACGCGGCTGGCCAGCACCTTGCGCACGGGGCCGCACACCTGACCGGCGGTGGCCACCAGGCGGTCCAGGACGAAGCCCGGGTTCACGCCCGTGCCCACGATGGCGACGCCCGCCTTCTCCGCGGCGCGCTCCAGCTTCTCCGCCAGCTCCGGGTACTTGAGGTGCGGGAACGCCAGCTCCTCGCAGGTGCTGGCCACCGGCAGGCCCAGCTTCAGCGCGTCCAGCAGCTGATCCATCACCTGGGAGAGCCGCGAGCTGGTGGCGTGCAGCACCACCACGCCCTTGCGGCGCCCCACGGCGCGCTCCAGCGAGTCCGCGACCTTGAAGCGCGGTCCGGCCAGCCCCAGCACGTCGCCCAGGGGACGACCCACCAGGGAGGGCTGCGAGTCCACCGCGCCCATCAACTCCACTTCGGTGGACGACAGGGCTGCCCTGGCAATCTCCTGCCCGATAAACCCCAGCCCCATCACCACCACCGGCACCGGCCCATCAGGGGCTCTAGCCATCGGAGATTGCTCCCGAATTCCAAGGGGTTACAGCCATTTACGTTGGGTAGGCGGCCACCATAGAACACGGCTCGACGGGCAGGCAAGCAGGACGTGGAATCCAGCGACCGCCTGTTTCAGGGAAACCTCAAGAATTCCGGTAGTTTGGCGGTACTGGAAAGCTTGGGGGGGCCTGTCTGGCTGTCTGTGGACCGGCTATAAGAGTCTGAGAAAACCGCAGCCCACTCGCTCGGAGCGTATCAGCCCATGGCCCGAATCCTCGTGGTGGACGACGACGTGCTCATCCTCGCCGCGCTGTCCCGGATCCTCCAGGCGGAGGGTTACGAGGTCGTGACACACAGCGACCCGGTGGTGGCGGCGCGGGAGCAGGGATTCGACGTCGTCCTCACGGACTTCATGATGCCGTACCTCAACGGCATCGAGCTGTTGTCAGCGCTCCGGGAGAAGAACCCTCGCGCGGTGCGGCTGATGCTGACGGCGGCGGCGGACTTCAAGACGGCGTCGGAGGCGGTGAACCGGGGCGAGGTCTTCCGGCTCCTGGGCAAGCCGTGGTCGCTGAGCGACCTGACCAGCAGCATCCGGCAGGCCTTCGAGCACCACCGGCTGGTGGCCACCAACGAGCGGCTGACACGCGAGGTCGCGGAGAAGAACGCGGAGCTCCTGGCCATCAACGAGGGACTGGAGCGCCGGGTCATCGAGCGCACCACGGGGCTTCTGGACGGGCTCATCAGCGCGCTGGACTACCGCGACACGGAGACGCAGTGGCACTCGCGGCGCGTGTCGCTGTACGCGCGGCGGCTGGCGCAGGAGATCGGCCTCACCGGACCGGCGCTGGACGTGGTGGAGCAGGGCGCGCTCCTGCACGACATCGGGAAGATTGGCGTGCGGGACTCCATCCTGCTCAAGCCCGGGCCGCTCACGCCGGAGGAATGGGTGGAGATGAAGCTGCACCCGGAGTTCGGCTACCGGATGCTGGCGAAGATGCCCTACCTGCACGAGGCGGCGCTCATCGTCCTGCAGCACCAGGAGCGCTGGGACGGCAAGGGCTACCCGCTGGGGCTCCAGGGCGAGGAGATCGTCATCGGGGCGCGCATCTTCTGCCTCGTGGACACGCTGGATGCCATCACCTCCGACCGGCCCTATCGCAAGGGGCGGCCCATGAGCGTGGCGCGCGACGAGGTCCGCCGCTGCGCGGGCACGCAGTTCGACCCGATGCTCGCGGAGGCGTTCCTCGGCCTGCCGGAGACGGAGTGGGCCCGCATCCGCCGTGAGGTGGAGACGATGGAGGAAGCGGAGAGCCACCGCTGGACGGGCGCGAACCTCAACGCCCAGGGCGAGCCGGTGCCCGCGCGCGCCGCCGGGGCCTGACGCGCGAGGGTCCTGCTTCAGGGGGCGCGGGTGCCGACGATGACATCGTCGATGATCGTGCCCTCCAGCAGCGCGTCCACCACGTCCATGCCTTGAATCACTTCACCAAAGGCCGTGTAGCGGCCGTCCAGGTGCGGCTGCGGTGAGTGGGTGAAGAAGAACTGGCTGCCGCCAGTGTCCTTGCCCGACAGCGCCATCCCCACGGTGCCTCGCGCATACGGGCGGCGCGTCATCTCGCAGCGGATGGAATAGCCAGGCCCACCCTCCCCGTCTCCGCGCGGATCTCCGCCCTGCGCGACGAAGTCCGGCACCACACGGTGGAAGGTGATGCCCCGGAAGTAGCCCTGCTTCGCGAGCGCCATCAGGTTGCCGCCCGTGAGCGGCGCATCCGGATCCAACAGGGCGGTGATGTCGCCCTTGCGCGTGCGCAGCGTGAGCGTCGTGCCGGAGGGCGCTGCCGGCGGACGGTACGTCTCCGGAGGCAGCTCCACGCGGGAAGAGCGAACCGGCGCTCCCGTGAGCGTGGTGAGGGACTCGGCCGCGATCCGGCGCACGTTGGCGTGTGGATGGGTCAGCCATTCGCGCAGGCGGGGTTCCGCCGCGCGGCCCTTCAACACGACGAGCGCACCGGCCACCGCCTCCGCCAGGTCCGGCTCCTTGGGGATGCGGTCGGCCAGGGCCTCCAGCGCGGGCAGGGCTTCGGCGTCCTTCAGCTTGCCGGCGGCGGACGCGGCCAGTCCCGCCACCACCGCGTCCCCTCCTCCGATGAGCGCGCGAATGGGCGCCAGCGCTTCGGGCACGGGGCGTTCAGCGAGTGCGTCCAGCGCGGCGCCGCGCACGATGGGGCTCACGTGGTCCAGGTAGGGCACCGCGAACGCAGCGCCGGTGGGCTGCCCCTTGAACTGCGCCACCTCGTGCAGTCCCAGCGCGAGCCATCGGGCTTCGGGGACGCGGCCGTAGCCGCACTGGAGGACCTGCTCCAGAGTGCCCAGCTGTCGGTCCATCGCCGCCGCGAACCGGCAGTCCAGCCAGGCGAGGTCCGTGTGGGCTTCGTCGGACACGGCGGTGCGGTCTGCTTCCGCCAGCGCACTCCTCATGCGCGACAACACCGGCCGGCCCTGGAGCGGAAGTCCCTGCTGCGCCACCGCCAGCAACACGTGGCCTTTCGCCGCCTTCCCCTCCGCCACCTGCTTCGCCAGGTGCGACTGGCCTTCCAGTGCGCTCAGCGGGGCACAGGGTGAGCCGGCCTCGCACTTCGCGGCGAGCTTCGCCAGCGCACGCGCCACCTCCGCCGACGCGCGGGACGTGGCTTCGCCCAACATCAGGTTCAGCGCCAGCGCGTCCCGCGGGCTGCCCAGGTCGCCCAGGCTCTTCACGCACGGGGCCATCACATCCGGTATCGAATTGGCCACGCAGGAGCGGAGCGCATCCACGCCGTCCAGCCGCTTCGACGCAGCCAGAAGGTACGCCCCGGCGACGTTCACTTCGCTCCGCAAGCGGGGATCCAGCAGCGCGCGGATCGTCTCCAGGGGGACGTTCGCCACGGCCGCGGGTCCGGCCTTGCGCGCGGCCACGCCCAACGCCGTCGCCGCGGCCTCGGACCAGGGGCCATTGGCCGGAGACAGCCGGGCCGTCAGCACCTCCACGGCGCCAGGCGTGGCCAGCTTGCCCAGGGACTCCAGCAGCGTGTCGTGCACCCGGGCGTAGGCTTCCGAGGCCTCGGCGCGCACCAGCGCTTCCGTGAGCGCCGTCCGTGCGGCCTCCGGAAGCGGCTCCCACGACTGCGCCAGCTCCCCCGCCGCGAAGGCGGCCTCGTCGCGCACGGCAGTGCGCCGCGCCGTCAGCCCGACGAGGACGGCCTCCAGCGTCTCCACGTCCTGGATCCGCGCCAGGGCCCGGAGGGCGCGCACGCGCACGGCCCAATCCGGCGCGGAGGTGGCGAACCGCACCAGGTCCCCGCCTCCCAGGGAGCGGCGGTCCTCCCAGTCCTGGATCTGCGCGATGGCCTTCGAGGGCTCGACCGGGGGCGGAGACACGTCGGGCGTCGGCACCGACCGGACACAGGCGCTCACGAGGAGGAAACCGGCGGACACGGCGGCGGGCAGGCGGGCCATGCTCGAACGGGCTAGGTCAATTCCCCGCGAAAATCCAGGGGTTATGGCGCTGAACGGGTTTGACAGCCGCGCGCTGGGGCCGGGAAGATATCGGGCCGTTTCCCCCCTCCCGGAGCACCGGCCCTGAACTGCCCAGGCTGTAATCGCAAGGTCGCGGAAGACACCGCCATCTGCCCCCACTGCGACCACATCATCGACGAGTCCTTCCTCGGGGGAGCCGGGGATGAGGGGGACTCTGGCGGCGATGACGAGAGCACCGGAGTCCGGCCGCCGCCGCGCTCGCGGCCCCCTCCGGCCCGCGCCGCTCCGGAGCCTCGCGCACGCCCTGCCCCGGCCCGCGCCAGGACGGGCGCACGCCCCGCCGCGCCGCCACCGAGCGACGACGCCACCAACGTGCGGAGCATGGACGACATCGCCCGGGAGAAGGCCCAACGTGCCGCTCCTCCCGCCCGGGGCGGTGGCGCCGCCAAGGCCGCTCCCGCCCGTGCGTCGGCCCGCCGCGCCCCGGCGCCCGCTCCCGTCGAGGAGGATGAGGACGACGCCGGCGACGCGGTGGCGGATCCCTGGTCCCGCGAGGCCCGTGAGCTGGAGTCCTCTCGCTCGCCCATCGATGATCCGGAGGTGCTGCTGGACGACGCGCGCTCGTTCCTGGGCGAGCTGCAAGGCGGCGACCGCATCGCGTTCTGGGGCGCGGCGCTGGTGGTGCTCTCCTGCTTCATTCCGTGGAAGGAGACGGCGGAGGGCGGCGACTTCCTGGGCCTCATCAGCCTGGGGTTCATCTCCTTCATCTTCGCCGTCGCGACCATGGTCTTCGTGGGCCTGCGGGCGCGTGAGGTGATGACGTGGGTGAACCCCATGCTGCCGTGGGGCGCGCAGATGGTCTGCAGCGTGGTGACCCTCGTCTGGTCGCTGGTGTTCCTGAAGCTCTCCTCGGACACCACCCTCGTGCCGTCGCCCATGGGCAACGCGGAGATGATGAACTCGTCGCCGAGCATCGGCTGTTTCCTGGGCATCCTCGGCGGCGTCATCGCGGTGCTGGGCACCCTGATGGGCCTGAAGCGCCAGGAGTAGGCCCGAGGATTTCGCTGCCGCGCCGGACAGGAGGCGGGCTACCGTCGCCCGCCACCATGTCCGACGCCACGCCCCTCTCCCGCCTCCTCGACGCGCTGGGCTCGGCCGTCGTGGGCCAGCCCCGCGTGCTGGCCGACCTGGTGACGGCCTTCCTCGCGCGCGGCCACGTGCTGCTGGAGGGCGTGCCCGGGGTCGCCAAGACGCTCACCGCGCGCAGCATGGCGGGGGCGCTGGGCCTGTCCTTCTCCCGCGTGCAGTTCACCCCGGACCTGATGCCCGCGGACATCCTGGGCACCAACGTCTTCCAGCCGCAGGAGCAGACCTTCCGCCTGATGAAGGGACCCGTCTTCACGGAGGTCCTGGTCGCGGATGAAATCAACCGCACGCCGCCCAAGACGCAGGCGGCGCTCCTCGAAGCCATGGAGGAGCGGCAGGTCACCATCGACGGCGTGACGCACGCGCTGCCGCCGCACTTCTTCGTCGTCGCCACGCAGAACCCGCTGGAGCTGGAGGGCACCTATCCCCTCCCCGAGGCGCAGCTGGACCGTTTCCTCATGCGCGTGCGCGTGGGCTATCCGGATGGCGACGCCGAAACCTCGCTCCTGCGCGCCTTCCACCAGCGCGAGGGCCGGCCACCCGCCGTGTCCCGAGTGCTGGACGCCGCCACGCTGACGGAGCTGCAGGACCGCGCCGCGCGCGTCGCGTGTGACGACTCCATCCTCCAGTACGTGGTGCAGCTCGTGCGCGACACCCGTGCACATCCCCGCGTGCGGCTGGGCGCGAGCCCCCGTGCCGCGCAGGCCCTGCTCGCGGCGTCCAAGGCGCACGCGGCGCTCCGGGGCACCGACTTCGTCACCCCGGACGACGTGAAGGACGTCACGCCCAGCGTCCTCAACCACCGCCTCCTGCTCAAGGCCGAGGCGGAGGTGGAGGGCGTCACCCCTGATGACGTGCTGAGGCAGATGCTCGAACGGGTGCGAGTGCCCCGGTGAGCCTCGGGCGCCCCGTCCCCAGCGGCCTCGCCGTGGCGCTGTTCGCCGGAGCGCTGGTGCCCGCCGCGCTCGCGGTGGCGAGCCCCGCCTTCGGATGGCTGGCGCTCGCGGTGGACGTGGCCGTCCTGCTCCTGTGCGCGGTGGACTTCCTGCGCGCGCCGCATGCCCGTGACGTCGACGCACGCCGCGAGGTGGAGCCCATCCTCTCCTCCGGCGTGGACAACACCGTGCGCTGGGAGCTGCATTCGCGAACGGACAGGCCCGTGCGCGGTGAGCTGCGCGACGAGCCGCCCCTGGACGTGGAGAGCCACGGCCACCGTCAGCCCTTCACGCTGGAGCCGGGAGACACCACGCGGCTGACGTACCGCGTGCACCCTCCCTCCCGGGGCGATGCGCGCTTCGGCGACGTGAACCTGCGCCTGATGGGGCCCCTGGGTCTGTGCTCGCGGCAGGTGCGGCTGCCCGCGGGTCAGGACGTGAAGGTGTATCCGGACCTGCGCGCCCTCTCTCGCGAGGCGCTGACGCTGGCGCGCGCGTCGGAGGCCGTGTCCGCGCGCACGCTCCTTCGCAAGTCCGTGGAGGGCCGCGAGTTCGAATCGCTGCGCGAGTACCGCCCCGGCGATGACTACCGGCACATCGACTGGAAGTCCTCCGCGCGCCACGGCCACACGCTGGTGCGCACGTGGCAGCCGGAGCGCAACCAGCCGGTGCTGCTGCTGCTGGACTGCGGCCGTCACATGGCGGGCCGGGTGCAGGGGCGCCGGAAGTTGGATCACGCGGTGGACGCGGCGCTGCGGCTGGCGCGCGTGAGCCTGGACGCGGGCGACGTCGTGGGCGTGCTCGCGTTCGCCAGCGACGTGCGCACCTTCCTGCCCCCGCGCAAGGGCGCGGAGCACCTGCGCCTCATCACCGAGTCCCTCTACCGCGCGGAGGCCGGCCTGGAGGAGAGCGACTACGGCCGCGCGTTCGACTTCGCCTTCGCCCGCCAGACGCGCCGCGCGCTGGTGGTGCTCTTCACCGACCTGGTGGATCCAGACGCGTCCTCCGCGCTCCTCACGCGCACGCTGGCCCTGCGCCCCCGGCACCTGCCCGTCGTCGCGTCGCTGCTGGACGAGGACCTGGAGGCCGCCGCCACCGACGTGCCCGGCGACGCGACATCCGCCTACGCGCGGCAGGCCGCCTCCCGCATGGAGTCCGAGTACCGCCGCACCGCCACCACGCTGCGTGACGCGGGAGCGCTGGTGGTGCGCGCACCGGCACGCGGATTCGGCGCCGCTGCACTCAACGTGTACCTGGACGTGAAGGCGCGCGGGCGGCTCTGAGCGCTCACGACGCATTCGTCAAGCCCTTTGAGACATTCCAACG
The DNA here is from genome assembly GCF_009909105.1 of Corallococcus exiguus. Classification (NCBI taxonomy): domain Bacteria; kingdom Pseudomonadati; phylum Myxococcota; class Myxococcia; order Myxococcales; family Myxococcaceae; genus Corallococcus; species Corallococcus exiguus. The sequence continues at coordinate 412,200 of NZ_JAAAPK010000002.1, read as the reverse complement.
CGCGCGCGCGCATGTGTCGTTCCGCCGAACAGCACGCTTGCCAATCGCGCGGAGGCCGAGTTTTCGGCCTCGGGGAGGACCCCCTTTACAGATGGCGATCGCTGCCCACAATGGCGCGCCTCAACTGTTCGCGCGCACGCGCGCACGCTCCAAACCGGACGGGAGGCGGGACTTGGCGGAGGTAGCGAGGGGTTTGAAGCTGGAAGTGGAAGCAGACGCCGCGGCCATCGCGGCCCGCGCCGCGGAGGAGCTGGTGGAGGCGGGGCTGACGCCCTTCCACGAGCGGCTCCTCGCCGAGGAGTTGCTCGCGCGCAGCGGTGACACGCAGCAGCGGCTGGCGAACGCGCTGGCCGAAGCGAAGGTGGACCTCAACCCGCATCAGGTCGAAGCGGCGATGTTCGCGCTGGACGCGCTGTCGCGCGGCGGCTGCATGCTCGCGGACGAGGTGGGCCTGGGGAAGACCATCGAGGCGGGCCTCGTCATCGCCCAGCTCATGGCGGAGGGAAAGAACCGCATCCTCATCCTCGCCCCCGCCGTGCTGCGCGCGCAGTGGAACGCTGAATTGCGCGAGAAGTTCGACCTGGACAGCGTCCTCGTCGACGGCCGCGACGTGAAGAAGCACAACAACTGCTTCGATCAGCCATTCCCCGTCATCTGCTCGCACCCGTTCGCGGCGAACCGCTCCGCGCTCGTGTCGGAGATTCCGTGGGACCTGATCATCATCGATGAGGCCCACCGGCTCCGGAACGCGCACCGTCCCAACAACAAGACGGGCCAGGCGCTGCGCGCGTCGCTCGCGGGCCGCCCCAAGCTGCTGCTCACCGCCACCCCGCTCCAGAACGACCTGATGGAGCTGTTCGGCCTGATGTCGCTCCTGGACGAGCAGATCCTGGGCCCCGAGCACGCCTTCCGTAGCCGCTACCGCGCCGACGAGGGCGGCGGAATGACGGAGGCCGCCGCGTGCGAGCTCAAGGAGCGGCTGGCCCCGGTGGTGCAACGCACGCTGCGCCGTCAGGTGCGCGAGTACGTGCGCTACACCAACCGCCGCAGCATCGTGGAGGACTTCCTCCCCTCCCCCGAGGAGCACGACCTCTACGAGAAGGTCAGTGAGTACCTGCAGCGCTCGGAGGCCGCGGCCATCGAGCCGGGCAAGAAGACGCTCCTGACGCTGTGCTACCGCAAGCTCCTGGCCTCCTCCACGTTCGCCATCGCGCCCACGCTGCGGCGGCTTTCTGAGAACCTGGAGAAGCGCCTGTCGGCCGCGCGGCTGGGACAGCAGGCCCTGTCGCTCTTCGAGCCGGAAGAGGCCAAGCAGTTCGTGGAGGAAGGCGAGGAGTGGTCCGACGACCCCGCCAAGGCGCCCCAGGTCCGCACGCTGGAGCAGGAGGTCTGGGAGCTGCGTCAGTACGCGGACCTCGCGGACTCCATCCGCATCAACGCCAAGGGTGAGGCGCTCAAGCGCGCCCTGGACCGCACCTTCGCGGTGATGCGCACGCACTCCTGGCCGGAGAAGGCGCTCATCTTCACGGAGTCCAAGCGCACGCAGCAGTACCTCTTCAGGCTGCTGTCGGAGCACGGCTACAAGGACAAGATTTCGCTCCTGTCCGGCGACGCCGGCGGCACGCCCGAGGAGCGCCGGGCGCTGGTGGAGGAGTTCCGCCACAAGACGCAGATCCTCATCTGCACGGAGGCCGGTGCCGAAGGCCTCAACCTCCAGTTCTGCAACCTGGTGGTGAACTACGATTTGCCGTGGAACCCGCAGCGCGTGGAGCAGCGCATCGGCCGGTGCCACCGCTACGGCCAGCAGCGCGACGTGCTGGTGGTGAACTTCCTCAACCGGCAGAACGCGGCGGACGCGCGCCTGTTCGAGCTGCTGGAGAAGAAGCTCAACCTCTTCGACGGCGTGTTCGGCGCGTCCGACGAAATCCTGGGCGCACTGGAGAGCGGCGTCGACTTCGAGCGCCGCGTGCTGGACATCTACCAGTCCTGCCGCGACCCGAAGGACATCAACGTCGCCTTCGACAAGCTGCGCGAGGAGCTGGAGGGCACCATCAACCAGCGCATGACGTCGATGCGCTCGGTGGTGCTGGAGCGCTTCGACGGCGACGTGCGCCGCCGGCTGCGCGTGGCGGGAGACGCGGCCAAGGAGGTCGTGGCCAAGCGCCAGCAGGAGGCGAAGGCACTCACCGGCTCCGTGCTGGGCAGCCGCACCTCCGGACGGCTCCAGGTGGCCAAGGCCGCCTACGCGGTGCGCGACCGCACCCAGGACACCGTCAGCTACCTGCAGCTGGACGCCGCGGGGCTCCCCTCACGGCTGGCGCGGCTGGCCGGCGGAGAGGGCTGGTGGTTCGTCTACAAGTTCGAGACGACGGGCCTCAAGCCGGAGGAGAAGCTGGTCCACCTGGTGCTGGTGAAGGACCGGGACGGCGGCTTCCGCGCCTTGCCGCTGACGGACGGTGTCCACTTCACGAAGCTCGACGCCAAGGAAGAGAAGCGCCGGCAGCCCGCGCCGGTGTCGGTCCAGCTCATGCAAGAGCAGTCGCTCATGACCGCCAAGGATGAGCTGATTCGGGCAGCGGAGCGGCGCAACGCGTTGGAGCTGGACAAGGCCAAGGAGCGCGCGGACCGCTACGTCGAGGACTGCCTGATGGAGTCCCGCGAGGTGGTGGAGTCCGCCCGTCAGGCGTGGTTCGACGCGCGCAAGGAAGTCTCCGGCATCGAGGACGTCGCGGAGCGCGCGAAGGCCCGGGCGCACTCGGACCGGCAGGAGCGCGACTACCGCCGCAAGCTGGCGTCGCTGCGCAACGAGGAGGAGAAGCGCTACGCCTCCAAGGACCGGCAGATGGCGGAGCTGGCCAACAAGGCGCGCGTGACGGAGAAGCGCACCCTCATCGCCTCCGCGTACTTCTGGCTGTCCTGAGCCCCGTCACAGGGGCTTGAGCCGCACCCACGTCGCGCCCCAGCCTCCGTCCGCTTCGGAGGCTGTCTGGAAGCCTTCCACTTCCGGCAACGTGGGCAGCAGGGACTGCACGGTGCGCCTCAGCGCGCCCGTGCCCTTGCCGTGGATGATGCGCACGTCGAGCACGCCCTTCTGGCGGCATGCCCAGAGGTACTCGGTGACGAGTTCCTTCACCTCGCGAGGCTGGAAGAGATGCAGGTCGAGGTTTCCATCGACCGGAATTTCTACTGCTCCCAGCTCATCTGGCGTGGGCGGAGGCTCCGGACCCTCCGGCGGCAGGGGCGGGAGTGGCTTTCGGCGTGACACCGTAGCGTGCCTCCTCCTGGCGCTGCTTCTCCTCGGCCGCCAGGCGCTGACGCTCGCGCGCCAGCCGGAACTCTTCCTTGAGGCTGGTGATCTCCCCCTTGAGCGAGGAGATGTCCTCCTTCACCGCTCGCGGGTGGCTTTCGCCAGCCGGGTCGTGATGGTTGCCCGCACGCTTGCCCTCCGAGCCGGCTCCACCGGAGGCGGTCATCTGCATCAACAGCGCGGCCAGGGTCATCACCATCATGAGCATTCACGTAAGCAAGCGCCGTGCTCGCGCGCAAGTCATGTTGCGTGAACGGCGCCTCTCTGGCCGCCCTCCTCCTTGTGTGACACGACGCGTTCCGCGAGCCGGACGGCGGACAGGGGGGCGCTGCCTTCCGCCTTGTTGTTGATGGTCACGAAGACGGGACGGTCGCGCCGCACCGCCGCCATGCACACGCGGGCCAGCACGTCGCGGGTGCCCACGTCCTCGTCCACCAGCCGGTTGAACGGCGCGTAGCGGGCGTAGGCCTCCTCGTAGCCGAGGTTCGGCGGCAGCATCCATCGCACCACCACGGCGCGGGCCTCGAACGCGCGCGTGAGCTTCGCCTGCCGCGCGACGGGCGGCATGTGGGCCCACACCGCGAGCACCGGGCTCACGCCCGTGTCCGCGAGCGCCTGCGCGAAGCCCTCCGTGAGCAGCTCCTCGTTGCGAACCTCCACCGCGTACAGCGGCCCCCGGGGCAGCGCGGAGAAGAACGCGTGCAGCCGCTCCACGAAGCGGCCCGCGCCACCCAGCGCCGCGGGGTCCTGGGGTGGGAACTGGAAGACGAGCGGTCCGGCCTTGTCGCCCAGCCCTTCCAGGAACGGCGCCACCACGTGGTCCACGGCGTAGGCCGCCTGGAGGAAGCGCTCGTTCACCTGCCCCCGGTGCGCGCCGTAGCGCTCGTGCACGGGGAAGCGCGCCAACGTGCAGGCCTCGTGGGCCTTCACCAGGAAGCGGAAGCCGTCCGGCACCTGCTGCGCGTACTCAGCGAAGGTCGTGGCTGGCACCGGTGCGTAGAACGTCCGGTCAATGCCGACCGTGCGCAGCACCGGGTGGTGCGCGTAGGCAGCCAGGCCCTCGCGCGCCAGCTGGGTCGTGCTGGCCTCATGGTCGTAGACGAGCCCGTTCCAACCCGGGAAGGTCCATGACGACGTGCCCAGGTAGACACCGCGCGGGAGCTGCTCGCCCAACATGCGCAGGCTGTCGGACGGCTCGGCGGGTCCCACCGGCTGGGTCCTGCGCCGCGACGACGCGGCTGGCTCCTCCACCGCGCCGGTGAAGAGGTCGAACTGCGCGGGTCGTCGCGGTGCGCTCATGCGTGCAGCTCCTCTCCCACGGTGGGGACGGCGGGGAACCCCTGGGAGTAATCCCCGAGCCCAGGTGATGCAGCAGGTTGCCCGGATTCAGGAGGACGTTCCAGGTTTCTGGCAAGCCCCCCAGGCGGACGGCCACACACGGACAGTCCCCCTCCAATCACCACGGTATGTGATTGGACCTTTGTCCAAATGCAAACGCAGTCACATCGCTGTAAGCTATTTAAACCAAGAAATTCAGCACTACCTATGTAAAACTTGGACTGGATTGCAACGGCCGGGGGGCCTCATGGACTGGTCGTTGACCGCATCGCTGCTCGCGGAGCGGGACACACGCCCCATCGTCGTGATGGACCGGCGCGGCCGCATCGAGCTGGCGAACGGCGCGTTCACGTCGCTCCTGGGCCGGCCCCGCGAGGAGTTGTTGGGGCGCCGCTGGACGGATGTCTGCACGCCACGCGAGCACGGACGCGAGGTGGGACAGGCGCTGCGGGCCATCTTCACCAGCGCGGAGACGCGGCTGGAGACAGAGGTGCTCACGCGCGACGGCGAGCGGCTGTCGGTGGAGCTGGACGTGGCCGCCGTGGGCCGCCCTCCCCTGCGGCTGGTGGCCATCATCACGCGCTCCGCCCCGCCCCTCTCCATCCCCGAGCGCACCGTCTTCCCGGAGCCGGCCCGGGAACACGGAGCACGTCGGGATCTGAGCTACGAAATCTCCACCGAGCTGTCGTCGTTCGGGACGCTCAAGGCGGTGTGGACGTCCGGAGAGGCGCGGCAGGAGGAGATGGTGGGCCGGCCGTGCTTCGGCGCCTTCGCCCACCGCGACGCGCCCTGCCTGGACTGTCCGCTGACGATGGCCGCGCCTACCTCCTGGCCGCACACCATCGTGCGGCAGGCTTCCGAGCATGCGGAGGGCTACGAGGTCATCACCGCCACGCCCACGGGCGCTGGCACCGCGCGTGTCAGCGTTCACACCATCGGTGATGAAACACTCAGCGGCCTCTTCGAGGCGAAGGTGCGGCGCATGGCCAGCGCCGCGCGGCTGTCCGAGCGGGAAGGCGATGTGTTGCGATATCTCGCGCTCGGCCGCTCGCCGACCGACATCTCGACCGTGTTAGGGATTACCGAGCGCACTGTGAAATTCCACCAGGCCAACCTGCTCCGCAAACTGGGCGCGGAGACGCGATACGACCTGCTCCGACTGTTCTTCTGATCAGGGCGCCTTCCCTCTGGGACAGCTTTCAGGCCGTTGACTTTGGAGGATGCTGGGACTTCGACTCCGGAGTCTTGTGGGTCGGGGGGGCCGTTGCCTATGGGCAGCGCCAGTCAAATCCGTCTCATCAAACACATACAGTCTGTGTGGACTTCCGTCCGGAAGCGTCCTGTCCGTGGGTGACACTCCGGGCTGGGACGACGTGATGCGGGAGTTCCTCCTCGAGTCCCGCGAGCACGTGCAGAGCATCGAGGCGACGGTGCTGGAGCTGGAGGCGCGGCCGGGCTCGCAGCCGTTGTTGGCGCAGCTGTTCCGGGCCCTGCACACCGTGAAGGGCACCTGCGGCTTCCTGGGCTTCAGCCGCCTGGAAGCGTTGATGCACGCAGCCGAGGAGATGCTCGGCCTGGCGCGCGACCGGCGACTGGTGCTGGACCGCGAGCGGGTGTCCACGCTGCTGGCGGCGGCGGACGCGGCGCGCGGTGCTCGCCCGCGTGCGGCGGATGCTCCACGCGGACGGCTACCTGGTGCTGGGCGCCGCGGAGGCCTCGCCCCTGGTGGAGGACGGCTTCACGCGGCACCTGATTGGACAGACGAGCTGGTACCGCCCCACGCCCGCCTCGTCTGGCGTCGGCGCGCCCGTGGAGGACGCGCGGCGCTCGCCCCGCTCCGGCGCTACACCTTGAGGCGGATGGCGCCCGGCAACAGCGTCATGGTGCAGGGCAGCCGACCCGGCGTCTCGCCGTCCACGTCCAGGAACACGTCGCCCGTCAGCGGCTCGGCGTGGATCGTGCGGCAGCGCAGCCGCCGCGTGCCCTTCCAGGTGACGTGGTCGCCGTTGTAGACGCCCTTGGACTTGAGGACGAAGTCGGACAGGCCGTAGTTGGACCAGATGGTGACGTCGAAGAGGCCGTCGTGCGTCACCGCTTCGGGCGCCACGAACATGCCGCTGCCGAAGTAGCGGCCGTTGGCCACGGCCACCGCGGTGACGCTCACCGTCTCCGGCTCACCGCCGTCCACCGTGAGGCGCACCTGCTGCTCCTGGTACTTGATGAGGCCCTTCACGGTGCCCCACATGAAGCTCAGGTTGCCGCCCAGCGCCTTGCTGCCCTGGTTCACCTCGCGGGCCACCACCGCGCTCACGCCGAGCGAGGCGATGTTGGCGAAGAAGCGCGTGGCCGGCTTGCCGTCGTTGTCGGTGAACTCCAGCCGCCCCACGTCGAAGGGCTCGGTCGTCTCCGTGCGCAGCCGCTCCAGCGCGGATGTCAGCTCCAGGTCCCACCCGAAGGTGCGGCGGAAGTCGCCGCCCGTGCCTCGGGGCAACAGGCCCAGCGTGGCCCGGGGGTTGATGACCTGCCCGTCGCGGAAGAAGCCGTTGGTGACCTCGTTGAGGGTGCCGTCGCCGCCCACCGCGACGATGCACTCATAGCCATCATCGATGGCCTGCCGCGCCAGACGCGCCGCATCCATGCCGCCGCTGGTGAAGCCGTACCCGAAGTCACCGAGCACCTTGCCCACCTGCGCGGAGATCTCCACCCATCGCTTCCCCGTCTGCCCGTTGGCGCTGCGCGGGTTGACCACGAGGAACGTCTTCATTCAGTGCCTTCTCCCTGCTGCGAGAACGGCCTGTTTACGCAATTGTGAGCCCAGGCTCCACTCCGTGACCCACGGGAGGGCCTCATCGCCCGGGGTGTTTGTCACCCGGCCCCGTCCATGCGGGGCTCTCCGCCCCCCTATTTCGTCCCAGCCCCCGAGTGAAAACCCCGTCCCCCACCGAGCAACTCGCGCCCCACCGGGAGGCCACGCGCGCCCTGGACTGGGCGCTGCCCACGCTCCGGGCGGACCTGGCGGCGGCGGCGCGACAGCCCTTCCGGGAGACAGGGGCCCAGGAGGACTTCCTGCACCGTCATGACGCACCGGCCCATGAAGCCCAGGGCCCTGCGCGGAAGGAGCGCTTCGAACGGGCCCTGGACCGGGTGCGGCGGCTCGCGGACCTGGGCGAGCCGCTGACCTTCGCCCGGATGGTGGAGGTCCAGTCGGAGCTCCTGGGCGCGCCCACGGGCTTCCGCACCGGGGACGCCTTCGCGCGGGGAGGCGCGCACCGCTATGCGCAAGCGCCCGGCCTGGAGGCGGCCTTCCGCGCCAAGGTGGAAGCGGACGCGAGGGAAGAGCGTCATCCAGTGGCGCATGCCACGCGATTGTACCTGGACCTGTGTTTCTTCCACCCCTTCCCGGACGGCAACGCCCGCGCGGCGCGGCTGTGGCTGGAATACATGCTGCGCCGGGGCCGGCTGCCCACGCCACCGTTGGCGCCCGTGGTGCTGTGGCCCAAGCGTCCGGGAGACGCGGTGAACTACACACGGCTGGCAAGGCTGCTGGCCCGGACCATCGCGGGGCCGGACGCCCCGTGCCCCAACGAGGTGCCCGAATGAGCAGTGACGCTTCGGCTTTCACGTGGCGCCGCATCCGCGACAGCCTGGATGCCTACGCACCGCAATCGCTGGCGTCCCGGCTGAGGGAGGCCTTGGCCCCCCTTCGGTCCGGAAGCATCCACGCAAGCCGGCTCAAGCAGGCGCAGAACGCCGTGAAGGACCTGCTCCAGGCCGAGCTGGGGCCCTGGTACATCGAGAGCGGCCTGCCCCTGGGCAATGAAGTGCTGGGGGGCTATTGCTGGTGTCACTCGTTCTTCAACCAGAACCCGCCGCATCGGACGATGGACGTGGATGCGAACATCCAGCTCATGCTGGAGGCGCTGGAGCGGATCCGTTCGTTTCTGTACGCGCTGGACGGCGTGTATCAGGCCGCGCGCCGTCAGCTCGAGTTGGCGGCCGACGACAAGGCTCTCCGGGCGAAGGCGCTCGCGGAAGGGCTGGTGCGGACCGTGGACCTGACGGCGGAGACGACGTCCTGCGAGGAGACCTGGTACCAGGTCGCGCAGGACGCCATGTCGTGGTGCATCGAGGCGATGGGACTGCCCTTGTCGGATGCCACCCAGGAGCAGTTGGACACGGCCTTCGTCTTCACGTCCTGGATTGCGCCTCCTCCGGAGGTCCTCCGGGACGCCGCGGCGCGGGTGGCGGAGGTGGCCGTATGAGCCGTTCGGCGCTGGGGCACTGGCTGCTCATCCGAGACAGCCTGGACGGGTATGAGCCGGAGAAGCTCATCCGGCTGCTGCGCGAATACCTGGCGCCGCGCGTGCCCCCGGGGACACGCAAGCTCACGGACGAGCAGCACGACACGATGGCGAAGCACATCCAGCGGATGCTCAACCAGAACCTGGGGCCCTGGTACACGGAGACGGGTCTGTATCTGGGCAATGAGAGCTTCGGCGGCTACTGCTGGTGCCACCGTTTCTTCAGACAGAAGCCCACCCCGAACATGGGCGTGGAATACAACATCCAGCTCATCATCAACGCGCTGGAGCAGTCGCGCGAATGGCTGTTCAAGCTGGATGCCCACTTCCAGGCGCTGAAGCGGGACCTGCCGTCCGGCCCCGGCGACAATGACATCCGGACGCTGGCGCTGGCGGATGGACTCGTCACCACGATGAACCTCACCATGGACGCCACGGGCTGCGAGGAGTCCTGGTACACCTTCGCGGACGAAGCGCTGTCCTGGATGTTCGACGCCATCGAACTGCGCCCCGGCTATCAGGCCGGGAAGCTGATGCGGAAGCTGTTCGCCTTCGAGTCCTGGCACTCGCCGCCCGAAGCGGAGCTGCGTGACTCGGCGGAGAAGGTGGCGGCGGCCGTCGTGGAAGACGAGGGCCGCCGGCACACGCATTGATCCGCGCGCCCCTCCCTCAGTGGATGGGCTTGCCGCGCGTCATCCGCCGGGCCTGCTCGCGCGAGCCTCCCTTCACCTCGATGCGCTTGCCCTGGGGCAGCTCCCCCGGAAGCCGCAGGGAGACCTCCAGGACGCCGTTCTCGAAGTTCGCCTGGATCGACTCCGTGTCGATGCCTTCCGGGAGCGGGATGACGCGGCGGAACTGACCGGTGCTGCGCTCCAGGCTCCAGATGCCCTCGGCCTCCTCTTCCTCCTCCAGTTCGAAGGAGCGTTCGCCTTCGATGATGAGCAGGTCCTTCAGCACCTCGACGTGGATGTCCTCCCGCCGCATTCCTGGCAGGTCGGCCTTCACGATGAGGTTCCCGTTCCGCTCCAGCACATCCACCTGCGGTGACCAGAGGCCCTCGTCCAGCAGGCCGCTCCGAGCGGTGAGGCCCCGGCCTCCGAAGCCGGAGACGAGCTGGTCCATGTCCTCCATCATCCGGCGCAGCAGCCCGAACGGACTCGCGGGCGCGGCTTCCCTGCCGATGGCCGGTGCCTGCGACTCGCGGCGGCTGATGCCAGCGCCTGTCCTCGGGTCCTGTCCCGGCGACGTGGCGCTCGGCACCTCGGCCTGGGCGTTCTTCATGACAGGCGAGGAGGAGGGCCCCCCCTGCGCGCCTGGGTTCCTGTTATCGGTTGCCATGACGTCCTCCCCCGGTGGAGCCGGCTGCCGCCTGGCCGCCGGACCGCACCGGTCACTCAAGCGGGGATGGAATCATCCCAACCTCGAACCTGGAGGTGCGCGGCGAGGCCATCAAGGGGCCCGGCCCCGCGGTCCGTCATGCACGTGAGCCTCGCTATGCGAGCAGCGTGGCGTCCATCACGGAGAGGGCCACTCCACCGACGCGGGCGCGCTCGATGTGGCCTGGTCGGCCGGTGACCTGGATGTCGATGCGACCCGGCTTGCCAATCGTGTCGCCCTGTTCGATGCGACTCGACACCGTGCCGCCGTGCTCCGGCAGGCGAAGGCTCCCGTGCTCGGCGAGGTAAGCCGCGAGCGGTCCCGCGGCGGAGCCCGTCACGGGGTCCTCCAGGATGCCGAAGCCCGGGACGAAGTAGCGCGCCTGGGCAACGCTCCCCTCTTCCTTCGCTTCGCGGGTGAAGAGGTAGACGCCGCGCAAGCCGTGCGGCATCAGCAGCGCGTTCATCGCCGCGCCTCGCGGCGTCAGGGCCTCCAGGTCCGCGAGCCGCCGGAGGGGCACCACCAACCGGTGGCCCTGGCGGATCACCGGCAGTGACGGGTCCACCTGCGACGCGGTCCCGCCCAACGTGGCCAGCAGCGCGTCCAGGGCCACGGGGTTGGGCTGCGCGGGAGGCGGGGGCGTGGCGATCCACACCCGAGTCCCACGCGTGCCCTGGGGCTCCAGCTCGATGCCGAACGTGCCGCCGGGGCACTCCAGCGTGTACGTCCCCGGGCTTCGCAGGAGTTCCTTCTCCGCGAGCAGATGGAAGGTGGCCACCGTGGCGTGGCCGCAGAACGGAATCTCATCCACGGGCGTGAAGTAGCGCAGGCGCACGGTGGCGTCGCCGGGCCGGGACAGCAGGAACGCGGTCTCCGACGCGCTGACGGCCGCGGCGGTCCGCTGCATCGTGGGGACATCCAGCGCCGAGGCGTCGAGCACCACGCCCGCGCGATTTCCCGCACCGGCGGTGCGGGTGAAGGCATCGATGATGTGAACCTGCATGGGCGGACTCCGGACAGGGCAAGGGCCTGGGAAACAGCGCAGGCATGCTCCGCCTGGACCGTTGGCGTCAAGCGCTGGACCGACGCACCGGAGCCCCCACAACAGGGTTGAACGGGAGCGCCAGAGTAGGCACAGCAAGGGTGCATGAATCTCCTGAAGTCGGGTGGGTGGGTGGTGCTGGTGGTGTTGCTCCACGCGAGCGGCGCGGCGGCACAGATCGTCAACGTGCAGGCGCTCTTCGACGAGAAGGCGGAGCCGGGGCCGGCCGCGGCCATCGAGTTGGGCGGCGACTGGCGCACGGGCAGCACGGAGCTGTTCTCCATTCGGGGCTCCCTGGTGGGCCAGCTGCGCTCCGAGCGTGACGTCTGGCTGGGCGTCATCCGGGGTGAGTATTCGTTCGCCAGCGGCGAGCGCATCGTCAGCCAGGTGCTGGAGCACGTGCGCTACCGGCGCAAGCTCACGGACACGGTGTCGGGCGAGATCTTCGCGCAGCACGAATACAACGAGTTCCGCCGGCTCCAGCTCCGGATCCTGCTGGGCGCGGGACCGCGCTTCATCCTGCTCAACGAGGACCGCCTGGGGCTCACCTTCGGGGTGGCGCTGATGCTGGAGCACGAGCGGCTGCGCAAGGACGGCGAGCCGGACGCGGGAGACCGCTACACGGATCCTCGAGTCTCCAGCTACCTGCTGGGACGGATAAGGCTGATGGAGAACATCAACCTCGTGGAGACGGTCTACATCCAGCCGCGAGTCACCCGTCCCTCCGACCTGCGCGTGCTCAACGAGACGATCTTCGCGGTGACACCCAATCCCCGCGTCACAGTGGGCATCGGCTTCAACCTCACCTACGACAGCGCGCCGCCCGCGACAGTGCCCGCCCTGGACACGCAGCTGCGCACCACGGTGGGTGTGAAGCTTTGAGTGGGTGGCAAGTAGCGCGTTGACGAACCGGGCGCGGAAGCCAGGCTCGGGAGGAAGCATCTTCTCCAGCATCAACGGCTCATCCACGGTCACCGCGCGCGGCGTGCGCCTGGGGCGCTGCACCACCATGCCCCGCGCCAGCTTCGCTTCCGATCCGAATCGCGCACGGGCCGTCAGTCCCCCCAGCGAAAGCCCGCGCTCGAACTGCGCCCCCACATCCACCACGCTCCCCACTCGCACCATCCCCATCCCCTCTTCGCCCCAGCATCGCCATCCAACCACAGGGGTCTGACATGGACTCGACGTCACCCGTCGGGCCAGCACGGCCCCGGGCCCCATGCGGCGAAAACCTGTCCGACTGTCGGACAAGTTTGGAGGTAACCGGCCCCGGGCGGGCGCCTCTCTTCGTGGGCTCACCACGCCGTCCGCGCCTGCATCCCGTCGGTCCCCATTGCCGCACCCCGCCAAGGCGCGCCCCGTCGCGGAGACCACAGGGTCACGGACCCTGTTGGCGAACTCCTGGCGGCCTACCTGAGGTTAGGCTTCAGCCATGGCGTCCCCCTCCATTCCCGCCCCCGTCGTCCTTTTGGGGGGCGGCAAGATCGCCGAAGCCCTCATCCTGGGACTGTTGCGGTCCGGCCACGTACGTCCTTCGGACCTTCGCGTCACGGTGCGCCGGCCCGAGCGCGGAGAGGAATTGCGCTCCCGGCACGGCGTGCACGTCCTCGTGGACAACGCGCAGGCGGTGCGGGGCGCGGGCGTAGTCGTGCTGGCGGTGCGCCAGGCGCAGCTGCGGGACCTGATGGCGGTCATCTCGCCTGCCTTGGAACCTGGGCAGACCGTGGTGTCGCTCTCCGCGGACGTGCGACTCGCGCAGTTGGAAGCGGCGTTGCCCTCCAGCGTCTCTGTCATCCGCGCCCTGCCCCATACGCCCGTGCGCGTGGGAGCAGGCGTGACGCCCCTGTCGGCCGGAACTCGGACGACGGAGACCGCGAGACAGGCCACCGAGTCCGTCTTCGCGGCGACGGGACGGCCCATGTGGATGACCGAGGAAGCGCTCACGGTCTGCACGGGCGTGTGCGGCACGGGCCCCGCGTATGTCTTCCGCTTCGTGGAGGCCCTGGCCCAGGCCGCGATGGCGCACGGAATGGACGCGGCGGAGGCGGCGGCACTCGCGAAGGAAACGCTCATTGGCGCGGCGAAGCTGTTGGCCGAACCCGGCGCCACCACCCCTCGCCTCATCACGGAGATAGCGACCCCGGGAGGCATCACCGAGGCGGGCCTGATGGCGATGGACTCTCACGGCCTCCCTCGCGTCGTGGGCGAAGCGGTCTCCGTCGCCATCCAGCGCACCCGGGAGCGCGCGGACGCGAACGCCGCGGCCTACAGCGCGCCGAAGTGACGCTTGATCCCCCGCTGGCCTCCAGGCGTGACGATGAGGCCGCGAGAGTCGGGCTGACGTTCCACCCATCCCAATGAGAACACCCGGGCGGCGAGCGCCGCGCCCAGCGCCCCTGCAAGGTGGTCGCGCCGCTCGCTCCAGTCCAGGCAGCGGTGGGCGAAGCGGCGCCGCTGCTCGCGCACGGGCGCCAGGTCGATTCCGAAGTCCTGGAACCACGCCTCGCCACTCGGGGTGAGCGCGAATGCGCGTTTACGAAGGGCGAGATGCCCGGCCCGCAGGAGCGCGTCGGTGATGCCCATGCCCAATCTGCCCGCAAGATGGTCGTAGCAGTAGCGCGCGGCACGCAGGGGTTCCGGAGTCACTGACACACGGGGTCCACGGACCGCCACGGTCATCAGCGCTTCCACCATCCGCGCCACGGTGGGCGTGGCGATCCGGAACACCTTGTTGCGCCCCTGCCGGGTGGCGCGGACCAGCCGGGCCTGCTCCAGCCGCTGAAGGTGCGCGGTCGCCGTCGCGGGGCTGACGCCTGTGCCGAACGCGAGTTCCTTCGCGACAAGCGCCCGTCCCTCCATGAGCAGCTCCAGCATCCGGATCCGCGTGGCGTCCCCCACGGCCGTGGCCAGCGTCGTGAGGTCCGGCCCTGCATTCATCGTTCGGTCCATGGCGAACCATTTTCTAACACACGGACACGGCAACGGCAGCAGAGTGCCCGGCCACGAGGACCGATGACACCGCCGACCGACCCGTATCAGGCCGTCACCCACACCGACCCGTACCCCTACTACGCGGAGCTTCGCGCCCGGGGAGGACTGCACCGCGTCCCCGGCTTCGGGCCATGGATCGCGGCGGATGCGGCCACCGTCCGCGCGGTGCTCACGAGCGAGCACTGCCGGGTCCGGCCACTGTCGGAGCGAGTGCCTCCGCATCTGGTGGGCACCGCCGCCGGGGCCCTCTTTGGCCGGCTGGTGCGGATGAACGACGGAGGCCCCTACCCCGCCGTGAAGCAGACGCTTTCACGCGCATTGCCGGAGGCGCTGTGTGAGGTCGAAGCGGAGAGCCACCGCTGGGCGGCACGGCTGTTCGCGACGCCATCACTGTCTCGGCTGCCGGACGCCGCCCTCCAGCTTCCCGTGTTCGTGCTGGGGTCGCTGCTGGGCTTCCCGGAAGACACGCTGGAGGCGAGCGTGCAGGACGTGGATGCCTATGTCCGCTCGGCCGCCGGTCCTCCTGCGGGCAGTGAGGGTGCGGCGAGGCTGAACGAACGCGTGGCGGCCTGCTTCCAGTCCACGGCGAGGACCGCGTTCACGACGCGGCTTCTGGAAGGCCATGGCTCGGAGGACCTGCGCATCCCGAACGCCGTGGGCCTGCTCACCCAGGCATATGAAGCGACGGCCGGGCTCCTGGGCGCGACGCTGCGGGCCTTCGCTCACGTGCCCGAGTTGCGCGAGCAGCTCTCACATGGCGCGTGCACGATGGACGACGTGGTCCAGGAAGCGGCTCGACACGATTCCCCGGTCCAGAACACGCGACGCTTCACCCATGCCGCCGCGACCATCGCGGGTCAGGCGCTGGAGGCCGGTACGACCGTGGTCGTCGTGCTCGCCGCCGCGAATCGGGATCCACTCGAGAATCCCCAGCCCGACGCCTTCCTGCCAAAGCGCGCGCGGCGCCAGAGCTTCACCTTCGGCCTGGGCTCGCATGCCTGTCCTGGACCCCTGCTCGCGACGACGATGGCCAAGGCGGCGGCGGAGCGTGTGCTCGCGAGCGGCCTGGACCTGTCACCGTTGTCGGGCCCCGTCACCTGGCGTGCTTCCACCAATGCCCGCGTCCTGGGAGGACTGGAATGATTGCTGTCATCTTCGAGGTCTGGACACACGAGTCGCATCGGCAGCGATACCTGGACCTCGCGGCGGAGCTGCGGCCCCTGCTGGCGGACATCGACGGCTTCATCTCCATCGAGCGGTTCCAGAGCCTCAGCACACCTGGGAAGCTGCTGTCCCTGTCCTACTGGCGCGACGAGGCGGCGGTGGCGGAGTGGCGGCGCCAGGAGGCCCACCGTGAAGCCCAGCGCGAAGGCCGAGGAGGCGTGTTCAGCGACTACCGCCTGCGGGTGGCGCACGTCGTGAGGGATTACGGCTTGAAGGACCGGGCGGCCGTGCCCGCCGACAGTCGCACCGTGCACGACTGACGCGGCCGGCGCACGGCGGCTGTCTTCCCGCCCGTCCCTCCCATGCGGGCCATGACTCCCCCACCTTCTTTGGGGGGTGAACGATGAAGCGAGGCCATTGGAGAGGTGCCTGGGGGCTGGCTGCCGCGCTGCTCGGGCTTCCGGCGGTGGGGCAGATGGAAGGCCCACCCGAGGGTGCGTCGCAATACTCCTGCTTCGAAGCGGCGCGCCAGGGCAGCTCGGTGAGCGAGAGCATCGCGGCGCAGCTCTGCCAGGGTGCCCGTTCCGACACCCCGGCACAGTGCTTCCTCCGGGTGCAGGAGAAGGGCTTCCTCGCCGACCCGCAGGCGCTCCAGCTCTGCCAGTACGCCCAGCCCTCGGATGATCCCGCGGCCTGCTTCTTCAAGGCGCGGACCTCCTCGTTCCTGGACGAGACACAGCTCCTGGAGCTCTGCCGCCCGCCCATCGCGCAGATGCTGAAGATGTGTCCCTACGGTCCGTGAGGCTTCAGGCCGTGGGGCTCACCGGGCGCGGAGGAACGCCTTGACGCTCGGGGACTGGAGCTTCTGGGACTCGATGCACAGCCGGATGGACTCCAGGGCCCGGGTGAGCGCGCGCGGTCCGCCTTCAATCTTGTCCACGCGGGGCGTGAGGAACGTCTCCACCTGCGCCAGGTGGATGTCATCGCAGAGGCTCCCCGTCTGGCCAATCAGCCGACCCAGCTCATCCGAACGCAGCCGCTGGGTCAGCGCATCGAAGTGCGTCTGATAGAAGTTCCACGCCAGCGACTGCGACTCCGGCAACATCAACGCCATCCGGAGGATGCTCTGCGAGTCCCGCACATCGAAGTCCGGCGACACCACGAGCCCCAGCGCCCGCCACAACAGCTCCGGGTTCCGGAAGTAGCCCAGCGACATCAGCAGCCGGGAGCGCTCGGTGCGGTCCTGTTCCTTCTTCGCCGCTTTCAGCAGCGCGTCGAACAGCGCCGCATCGCCGTGCGTCGCCGCTCGGGGCAGCGCGGCACTGAACGCCTCCGGGTCCACCGACTTCCGGTCCGCCAGCCATGCGCGCACCAGGGGCAGCGCCTCCTTCACCAGCCGAGGGTCATCGCCCAGACCACCGGCCAGCCGGAGGAACAGGGAGCGTGAATCCTTCACGGAGTCGTCCTCGCCCGGCTTCGGCACCCAACCCATGGCCCGCGCGCGCGCCGAGTAGAGCGAGGCCACCCACGCGCGGAAGCGCTGGCGCTCCTCGGGCGTGAGCTGCTCCAGGCGCACGAGTTCCAGCAGCGAGGCACCGCTCTGCACCACGAGCCGGTTCGTCGACTTCGCGGAGGCAGGCACCGACTTCAGCGCCTCCCCCAGCGGCAGGTCGCCCCGGCTCACCGCCGCATCCACATCCGCCCAGAGCGCCATCTGCTCCGCGGGAGTGAAGGCGGCGACCGGAGTCGCGAGCAGCTTCGTCAACTGCTCGCGGGTGTAACCGCTGCGGTAGTAACCCGTGCCGCCCGCGTTGAGCAGCACCCACGCCGGGCACTGCTTCGAGGGCAGCGCGACCTCCGCGGACGGCCCCTGCAACATCGAGCACACCCGCGACGACTGCGTGCCCGTGCCCACGCGAAGACACACGGGCACCTGCCATTCCTGCCGCGAGTCCGCCTTGGAGCCCACGGGCAGGTACCGCTCCTGCGACAGCTTCACGGACGGAGCACCGCCCGCCGGGCACGACAGCCGCGCGGTGATCCGAGGCGCCCCACTCCGCTCGATGAACCCGCCGAAGGATTGCGCCACCTCCGGCCCCGCCGCCTGGGACAGGTCCGCGAGGAAGTCCTCCATCGTCGCGACCTTCCACGCGTGCTTGCGGACATAGCCCCGGAGGAAGTCGCGGAAGCGCTCGGGCCCCATCCAGGCCTCGTACATGGCGATGACGGACGAGCCCTTGTCATACGTCGTCCCGTTGTCGAACGAGCCCACGATGTCGTCATTGCTCTCCACCGGCTTGCGAACGGGCAGCGCCGACGCCAGCTCATCCGACGCCAGGGCGGAGCGGGTCGCGGACATGGCGCGCTCCTGCTGGTAGTCCCAGGACGGCTCCAGCCGGTCCACGGTCTGCCGGTCCAACCACGCGGTGAAGGACTCGTTCAGCCAGATGTCGTTCCACCAGGAGCAGGTGACGACGTCCCCGAACCAGTAGTGGCCCAGCTCATGGTTGGCGATGACCGCGTACGACTTGCGGCGGGCCAGCGTCTCCTCACCGGGCGGAATGAGCGTGAGCGGCTGCCCGAGCGCGACGATGCCCGGGTGCTCCATGGTGCCCCAGTACCGGGGCACGACCGCCACATCGAGCTTCTCGTACGGATAGGGCTGGTCGAAGAAGTCCTCCAGTCCCTTCACGATGCGAGGTGTGATGCTCGCGGCGTAGCGCGTCTCCGCGCCCCGGCCCTTGGGGACGATGAAGCGCAGCGGCACGTTCGTGCGTCCCACGGTGCCGGCCTCCACCACGTCGAACGGCCCCACCATGAAGGCCACGAGGTAGCTGGGCATCGGCTTGCTTTCCGCGAAGGTGACGCGCTCCAGTCCGTCCGCCAGAGGCTCGCGCGACACGACGGGATGGTTGGCCAGCGCCACGTGTCCGGCCTTCACGGTGAAGCGCAGGCGCCACGGCACCTTGAAGGTCGGCTCGTCGAAGCACGGGAAGGCACGGCGCGCGTCGATGGGTTCGAAGAACGTGTAGAGGTAGGGCTCACCGCCCTCCTCCACCCCGTAGATGCCCTGGCTGCGCTCACGGTCCACCTTGCCGGTGAAGTCGAGCAGGAGCTGCGCCTTGCCCACCGGCAGTTCCTCCGGCAGGAGCAATCCCAGACGTCCTTCGGGCGCGGTGACAGGCTTCGCATCGAACGTGCGACCCGCCACGGTGACACGAGCCCGCGTCACGTCCACGTCCTGCGCATGCAGCCACACCTGGCGCACGGGCTCGCGGACCTCCACGTCGATGGTGACGCTGCCCGGGTACGTGTCCTCCGAGGGCACGAGCTTCAGGTCCAGCGCGTAGTGCACGGGCCGCACGGTGTCTGGCAACCGCAGCGCGGGGGGCAGGGCCTCCGGCCACGAAACGGCGGGCGGCGCGGAAGCAGTCGGCGCGGCCTCCGGCGCGTGGGCGCAGCGGACGGTCAACACCACCAGGGCGAGGAGTGGGAGCAGTCGCATGGGGGCGCAGCGTAGACCATGCGCGGGTCGCGCACCGCGCCTACGTCTCGGCTCGCACCCACAGCATTCTTGAAATGTCTCCAATCCGTGAATCAGTGATTTCAACCCCGCGAGCCGCTACGGTCCTGCTCCCCCCGTTTCAGCTACAAGCCGAGGAAAAACATGTTTCGTCGCAGCAGCGGTCTTCTCTCCCTCTTCGTGTCCCTGTTTTTCGTCGTGGGCTTCGCGTCGTCGGCCAGCGCTGACACCTACCAGACCTATGTGACGCCCACGGTCAATGGCTATCAGATTGGCACGTACCTCCCCAACCAGCCCACCGGGAACTTCAGCAGCGCCGCCGACACCGCCCGCCGCTTCTGTCAGGACCAGGGCCACAGCGGCGCGCAAAGCTTCACCACCGCCATCCGTGGCTCCGCCTTCTCGTTCATCGTGGGTACGAATGGCGTGGGCAACTGGGGCACCACCGGCAATTCCAACGTGACCATGCTGGAGACCGTCACCTGCTTCACCTCCAACTCGGGCGTCACCTACACGACTCCCGCGGTCAATGGCTATCAGATTGGCACGTACCTCCCCAACCAGCCCACCGGGAACTTCAGCAGCGCCGCCGATACCGCCCGCCGCTTCTGCCAGGACCAGGGCCACACCGGCGCGAGCAGCTTCACCACCGCCATCCGTGGCTCCGCCTACTCATTCGTCGTGGGCACGAACGGCGTGGGCAACTGGGGCACCACCGGCAATTCCAACGTGACCATGCTGGAGACCATCACCTGCTTCGACGCGACGGTGCTCACGTACACGACGCCGAAGGTCAACGGCTACCAGATCGGCACCGTCCAGCCCAACTTCCCGTCCGGCAACTACAGCACCCCGGCGGCTACCGCCCGCCGCTTCTGCCAGGATCTCAACCACGTCGACGCGAGCAGCTTCACCACCGCCATCCGAGGCTCCGCCTACTCATTCGTCGTGGGCACGAACGGCGTGGGCAACTGGGGCACCACCGGCAACTCCAATGTGACCATGCTCGAAACGGTCACCTGCATCACGCAGTAACCGACAGTCCGGGGACCGGGGCTCCTCGCGGCCCCGGTCCACCGGGTGTCTTCCAGATGCACGCGGCGGTGGAGTGGGTCAGGATGCGGCCCATGTCCAACCTCCAAGGCAAGACCCTCTTCATCACCGGCGCCAGCCGCGGCATCGGCAAGGCCATCGCGCTGCGCGCGGCCCGCGACGGCGCCAACATCGTCATCGCGGCGAAAACCACGGACCCGCACCCCAAGCTGCCCGGCACCATCTACACGGCGGCGAAGGAGATTGAAGAGGCCGGCGGCAAGGCCCTCCCCTGCGTGGTGGACATCCGCGACGAGGCGCAGATCCACGCCGCCGTCGCCAAGGCCGTGGAGACCTTCGGCGGCATCGACATCCTGGTGAACAACGCCAGCGCCATCAGTCTCACCGGCACCCTGGAGACGCCGCTCAAGCGCTTCGACCTGATGCACGGCATCAACACGCGCGGCACCTTCGCGTGCTCGCAGGCGTGCATCCCGTACCTCAAGAAGTCCTCCAACCCGCACATCCTCAACAACTCGCCGCCGCTCAACATGGAGCCGCGCTGGTTCGGCCCCCACGTGGCCTACACCATCGCGAAGTACGGCATGAGCCTGTGCGCGCTGGGCATGGCGGAGGAGCTCAAGGACGACGGCATTGCCGTCAACACGCTGTGGCCCCGCACCGTCATCGCCACCGCCGCCGTGCAGAACCTGCTGGGCGGCGACGACACCATCAAGGGCAGCCGCACGCCGGAGATCATGGCCGACGCCGCCTACACCATCCTCACCAAGCCCAGCCGCTCCTTCACCGGCAACTTCTGCATCGACGATGAAGTGCTGCGCGCCGCCGGCGTCACCAACCTGGACAAGTACCAGTCCGTTCCCGGCGCGGAGCTGCTGCCCGACTTCTTCCTCTAGCGCGTCTTGGCCCCATGCCCCCGCGCAAGCTCCAGCGACATCTGGTCTGGCTCGAGTCCTTCACCGCCGCCGTGGAGGCAGGCAGCATCGACGCCGCCGCGGAGCACCTGGGCGTCGCCCGCTCCGTCGTGAGCGAGCACATCCGCGCCCTGGAGGAAGCGCTCGCGGATGGCGCCGCCCTGCTGGAGCGGGGGCCTGGCCGGCGCCTGCAACTGTCCGCGCGTGGAGAGCGCCTCTACGCGGGCACCCAGACGCCGCTGCACCAGCTGGACGTGAAGCGGCTGATGGACCTGGCCCGCGTGGAGCCCACCCTGCGCCTGGGCCTCAACCCCACGCTGTCCATGTCGCTGCTGGGCGGCATCGCGCAGGACGCCGCCGCCGCCGACCTCAAGCTGGTGGTGGGCTTCGGCGGTTCGCACGAGCTCATGCGGCAGGTGCAGACGCGGCAGCAGGACCTGGCGCTCGACTTCACCCCCCTGCCTCCGCACGAGGGCGTGGACACCGAGTCCCTGCTGCGCATGTCCTTCGCGGTCATCGCGGGGCCCGACTCCCCGCTCGCGAAGGCGCACGCCTCCCGCCGCACCCTGGATGTGAAGGACCTCCAGGGTCAGCGCTTCGTGGACTGGTTGCGGGACGACCCCTACGGCGGAGCCAACAGCGCGCGCTTCGCAGCGCACGGCGTCTCCGTCACCGAGGTCGGCCGGGTGGAGAGCTTCCTCCACCTCTACGAGCTGCTTCGCGCGTACAAGGCCTGCACCATCGCCCCGGACGTGCGCCCCACCCAGCCGTTCCCCGCGGATCTCCACGTCTGGCCCCTGCGCGAACTGGAGCCCCAGGTCGTGGAGGTGGTAGCCGTCTGGCCCTCCGGAGGCCTCAGCCCCGCCGTCCAGGCCATCCTCGACGGGGTGCGTCGCCGCCTGAATAAACGACGATAATCCGACGAAGACGTCGAATTCTGCCGGATTTCCGTCTTGCAGTGGGGTGCGTATTCTTCAGGAGTCCTGCATCTCCTGAAGGAGCCGCTCGCGATGACGCCCACGGAACGGACCATTGCCCGCCTTCCCGCCCACCTGCGCCGCTACGTGGTGGGCCAGGACTACGCGGCGTACACGCCCCGGGATCAGGCGGTGTGGCGGCACATCCTGGGGCAGCTGCGCGAGCACCTGAGCGACAAGGCGCACCCCGTCTACCTGGAGGGCCTGGAGGCCACGGGCATTGGCGCGGAGGCCATCCCCAGCCTGGACGAGATGAACGAGAAGCTGTCCACGCTGGGCTGGTCCTGCGTGGCGGTGCGCGGCTTCATCCCGCCGGCCGTCTTCACGGAGCTGCAGGCGCTGGGCGTGCTGGCCATCGCGGCGGACATCCGCACGCACGAGCACATCCAGTACACGCCCGCGCCGGACATCGTCCATGAGAGCGCGGGCCACGCGCCCATCATCGCGAACGCGCGCTATGCCCAGTACCTCAAGGCCGTGGGGCTGGTGGGCTTCAAGGCCATCGCCAGCGTGGAGGACCAGGCCGTCTTCGAGGCCATCCGCAACCTCTCCGTGGTGAAGGAGGACCCCACCGCGACGGAGGAGGAGATCGCCCACGCCCAGGCCCGCCTGGAGGCCGCCAACGCCAGCCACCGCTACATCAGCGAGAGCACCCGCGCGAGCCGCCTGTACTGGTGGACCGCGGAGTACGGGCTGATTGGCGACCTGAAGCACCCGCGCATCTACGGCGCGGGCCTGCTGTCCAGCATCGGCGAGGCCCGGCACTGCCTGACGTCCGCCGTGCACAAGCTGCCCCTGGGCGTGGCGTGCGCGGACACGGACTACGACATCACCCGCATGCAGCCGCAGCTCTTCGTGGCGCGCGACTTCGAGCACCTCTTCGAAGTCCTGGCCGAGTTCGAGTCCACGCTCGCGTGGAAGCGCGGCGGAGACCTGGGCCTCAACGAGGCGCTGCGCGCGCGCACGGTCAACCACCTGGTGCTCGCGGACGGCCGCGAGGTGACGGGCAAGGTGGTGGAGCTGCTGCCCGCCGCGAAGGACGTGGCCCCGGGCCTGTCCACCGCGCTGGCCCGGCTGGAGGGCCCCATCCTCACGTCCATGAACGGGCACGCCCTGGACAAGCCGTTCAGCGGCGCGGCGCTGGTCGCCTTTGGCCAGGGCACCCTTCCGGAGCGCGGGAGCTTCACGCTCACGCTCGACAGCGGGCTGGTGCTGGAGGGCTTCGCGGTGGGCGGCGGAGAGGTGATTGCCCTGCGCGGCACGCTGGCCGGCCAGGAGCTGACGCTGCCGTCCATGGCGCGCCTGTACCTGACGGAGCGGCTGCCGTCCGTGGCGGGCGGCCCCGCCGACCCGGGCACGTGGGACGAGTGGTTCGGAGAGATGGACGCCTTCACCGCGGGCGACGGCGAGGCCCAGGCGCGCGAGCGCAAGGCGCAGGCCCTGCCCCCGTCGCTGGCCGCCCTCTACACGGAGGTGCGCCGCATCCGCGAGACGGGACAGCTGGCCTCCGAGCGGCTGGAGCAGATCGCCCGCGCGTCCACGGACTTCCCCACCGACTGGCTCCTGCGCGCAGAGGTCGCGGAGCTGCGCGGCGAGGTGCCCGCGCGGCGCGAGGCGGCGCAGGCGTAGGGCCCGGCGCTTCGAATCCCAGACGGATGACGCACAACGGCCCGGTCGACCTCTTCACGAGGTCGCCGGGCCGAATCACTTCCGGGGCTTTCGCCGCCGGGGCTACTTGTTGATGCGCACCATGGCCACGTCGTAGTGGCGCTCGGTCACGTAGCCGTTCGCGGCCTTGCCGGGGCGGTACATGTTCCCGGTCTTGTCATCCACGTAGAAGCGGTTGTTCGGGTTCGTGTCCTTGCCCGTGCTGGCGTTCTTCGTGCCCGGGTCGTGGAACGTGTAGTAGGTGCGGCCCTTGTCGTCGACGCCGCGGCCCGTGATGGTCACGAAGTGGTCCGTGAGGCCGTCCGCGTTGTAGCTCGCGTCCTTGTGGCTCACGCCCACGACCACCGGCTTGCCGGCCTCCAGCTGCTTGTCGATGTAGCTGCGGCCCTCGGCGGCCTTCTTCGAGTCCACGTTGAGCGCGCCGACGCCGTTCTCGCTCTTGCCCACCTGAATGCGGCGGTCCGGGCCCAGCACGGTCGCGCCGGAGTCACGCGCCATCGCCGTCGCGGCCTTGAAGCACGCCGTGTCGCTCGCGGTGTAGCCGTGGCCGTTCTCGAACTGGCTGTAGTACGGCACCTTCACGTGCACCGCCGGCTTGTCCTTGGACGGGGCCACCTGCTCCGTGTTCGCGGGGGCCGCCTCCGTGGTGGGCTTGGAGGTGTTCGTGCCCTGCGTCGTGGGCTTGCCTTCCGTGGTGCCCGGCTTCGAACCGTTGTTCACGGACGGGGGAACCACGCCCGTGTTGGTGTTGGCCGGCTTGGTCGTGGTGCCCGACTTCTCCTGCTTCAGCATCGCGAGGGCGTCCTTCGCCTCCGACTTGAATCGGTTGGCCACGCCCTTCTGCACGTCCTTGGAGCTGCCGGAGAAGTGCACCAGGGTGCCGCTGGCGTTGGTGCGGCCGCGCTCGGCGTAGATGTCCTTGATGAGCTGCTCGTCGCTCACCTTCGCGGGGTCGCGCCCGTTGAGCGCCTTCTTGAAGATGTCGTCCGCCTTGCCCGGGCCGTGCTGCACGGAGGTGGACCAGGCCACGTCCCGCAGCGCAGCGGAGCGCTTGTCCAGGTCGATGCCCGTCGCCTTCTTGATGTTGGCGGCGCCCGCGTCGTAGTGCGTGGTCTTGATGTAGTCGTGCTGCGCCTTGTCGAAGCCCTTCGGGTCCTTCGCGGCCAGCTGCTTCCACGCGGCGGAGAACTCCGCAGTGCCCGGCTTGCTGCCCGACAGCGCCTTGTGGAACTCCGGGTTCGTCTTCTTCAGCGAGTTGACGAACGACTGCGCGGACCCGTTCGCGGAGGCGAACTGGTAGGAGCCGTAGGACACGCCGCCCTTGTCACCCTTGCCCGTGGACACGGTGCCGGGGCCGCGAGCCTCGTACTTGCGGCTCAGCCCACCCAACTCCCCGTTGGTCGCGCTGCTGGAGTTCGTGTTCGCGGCGGGCGTGGTCGCCTTCGCGCCGTCCGTGGACTGCGTGAAGCTGTCGCCCGACGTCTTCGTCCCCGCGCTCGACTTGTTGGTGCCCTTCGTGTCGAAGCCGTCCTGCACCTTCAGCGTCTGGCCGGCCAGGATCTTGTTCGGATCCTTGATGTTGTTCGCCTTGGCCAGCGCGTCAACGGTCGTGTTGTAGCGCTTCGCGAGGCCGGAAAGCGTGTCGCCCGAATTGACGCGGATGTTGGAGACGGTCACGGAGAAGACCCCTCGATGTCTGGCCGCGACCAAAGGCGCCGCGGACGTGCTTGGATTGCCCGGATTATCGAAAGGCAATGCGATCAGTTTCGCATTCCCAGTCACAATCGTGTGAAACCAGTGATTCCAGCAGCTTCAGTTTCAGCGGATCGATCCGCTGAGGCTGAAGAACCTGCCCATGAGGACCAGTCCGATGTCCAGGATCCAACCGGAATTCAAAAGTTTGGCATTGCCGTTTGCCATTTGCGTCACAGGCGCGGTCCCGGACGCCTCGGCTCAGGGATCCGAGGGACTCACGGGGGTCTATTCGAACAAGAGCGGGACGCTCGCCATCGTCGAGGGCAGCAACGAGACGCTCGTGCACTTCTCGGGCTCGTTCCCGCAGGGCAGCAGCGCGGGCACCTGCGATTGCGCCCTGGTCGTCCAGAAGAAGACAGCCACGAATTGGTCACTTCATCAGGCGGGTGAGGAAGACGCCTGGACGCTGCGCGTCAATCCCAAGCAATTCGTCCTGGAGTCGGGTCCGTCACCGTCCTGTTGCGGCGCCGGCTACTCAGGCAAGGACACGTTCGCCCGGAGCACCTCCAAGCCGCTGAGCATCTGCAAGGTGAAGGTGTCCAAGGCGGGCTTCCACGCTTCTGACGCGGCCAACACGCCGCGCAAGGCGTTCGTGGTGTCCGGGGACGCGGTGGAGGCCTACGTCGACCCGGTGGAGCCGGACTTCCTCGCCGCGCGCTTCCAGGGGCCCCAGAAGGCCACGGCGGGGCTGCTCAAGCGCGAGGACCTGGACTGTGCGGCGGAAGGCGCGCCCACGGCCGCGAAGGCTCCCGTGGCCGCGGACAAACTCCAGCCGTTCGCGGGGACGTGGGTGGAGCTGACGCGTCAGGGCAAGGGCTTCGTGGTGCTCAAGCCCTGCTCGGCCGCGACGCGCAGCTTCACCGTCAAGCCCGCGACGGGCGAGGTGGAGGTGCAGCTGGGCCAGGAGGCCACGACGATGAAGGTGACGTCCGTGGAGGCCGGCAAGGGCGCCGGGGCCTGGGTGCTGGGGCTCACGGCCGCGGACGGCAAGCCGGAGGCGCTCCAGTGGAAGACGGCCGACGCCGCGAAGGGCACCGTGACCGTGAGCAGCCCGGACCTCTTCTCCCAGAGCCACGACTACGTGCGCCAGGAGAAGAAGTCCGCCTTCCCGTCCAAGCAGGAGACGGGGTGCGACGAGTTCGAGCGCTAACGCGCCCGTGAACGCCGCCGGGCCCGCAGGCCCCCGCCGAGCAGCAGCGCGACGAGCGCACCGGACAGGGGGCCACCCGCGGCCTGGCAGCCACCGTCATCCGAGGGCGTGCGCGGATCATCGATGGGATCCACGGGCCTGCCCGCGTCCACGGTCCCCGCATCGGCGGTGCCCGCGTCCGCGCCGGCATCGGGGGTCCCAGCGTCGGTTCCGGCATCCGTCGACTCGAGGGGCGCGCAGGACGCGGACTGGCCAGTGGCAGCGATGCACAGGCGGCCATAGCGACCCAGGCCTTCCATCCGGCCATCCACGACCGCCACCATCACGCGCGTGGCGTCATCCGCGGCCACCTGGGCGCGCAGGGCGTCCGGCCCGTCCACGGTCGCCACCCGCAGCACGGCGTCATCCGTGACGGCCGCGACGACCAGGTGCACCGTGGCCGGGTCGATGCCCGGCTCGGGCTCGAACGAGGCGCCCACGAAGGAAGCGCCGCCGGGGACCTCGAAGATCCGCGAGGCCGCCGCCGCGACGCGCACGCGGTCGATCGTGGTGGGGAGCTCCGCCGCCGTCTTCGCCACCGGTGCATAGCCCTCCCCTCGCGCGTAGCCGAACCCCGGCGTCGCGCGCGGGCCGGTGCCCAGGTTCCAGGTGGCGAATTGGGCGAAGGCCGCGTCGAAGCTGGAGGCGAAGTCGCGGCGCAGACAGGTGTCCAGCAGCACCGGCCAGCGGGCCTCCGGCTGGCGCACGGACTCCTCCAGCAGCGCGACGAGCGCGCCGTCACCGTAGCGCTCGCCCACGAACTGGAAGAAGAGCCCCGCGCCGTAGATGAAGGTCACGCCGGGCCCCGCGGGGTCCAGCACCAGCGTGCTGTCCGGAGTCAGCATGTAGCCGCGGGTGAAGTGCTCCAGGTCGTCGAGCGCGGGCTCGAAGCGCTCGGTGGCCCAGACGGCGGTGCCCTCGGAGGCGACGCCGCCCAGGTCAGGCCGGTAGGCGGCCTGCACCGCGTGGAAGAACTCGTGGCTGGCCAGGATCTCCACGGCCTCTGCGTCGGACGGGTAGTTGTAGCCCGTGAAGTCGTTCTCCTGGAGCATGAAGCCGGTGCAGCGCGTGACGCCCTCCAGGCAGGTCTCCTGCCGGAAGGCGCCGTCGCCAATCCTCGCGAAGTCCACCAGGTACACGTCGAAGCGGCCGTCGCCGCCGTCGTCCCCGGCCGGATTCGTGTCGTCGGGCGGCAGGCGGAAGCCCAGGTCCACGTAGAACGTCGCCACGCGTTCGTAGGTGCGCCCGACGAGCTCCACGAAGTCGGGCACGCCGCTGCCATCCGCGTCCGCTGGCGGCACGGCGTGGGTGCCCTGGCGGGTGAAGTGGATGCGGAAGCGCCCGCCCGGAGACACGACGGACTCCACCGTGTCCTCGGGCTCGTAGCGCGGCGATGGCGCGCCAGGCGAGGTGGGCCGCCCGGACTCGGCGACCAGCTTCTGTACGGCCTCCCGCTCGTGCGGGAGGCCACGCGGGGTTCCCGCGCCGGCCAGCAGCAGGAGCAGCGTGGGAACCCCGAGGGTCATCACGGCAGGAAGGACCACCGCAGGCGGATCGACCCTGAGCTGGCCGTCGAGCTCACCTTGCCCGTCGTGTTGCACTCCTCCTGGATCGCGGGCTCATAGAAGTCCTTGACCTGCAGCTTCACGTGACGGCCGTCCGCCAGCTGGACCAGGTAGACCTTGTTCGTCATCTGCAGGCAGGAAGCGTAGTCCCAGTACGAGAGGGTCTGGGTCGCCGGGCTCTGAAGGCCAAACGAGTCCCCGGTGAACGTGCAGGTGTCGGGCGTGTAGTAGTTCTCCGCAACGAACTGCGCATCCGTGGGCACGGAGGTCACCGACTCGAACGTCGTGCCGTCCGCCGTCTGCGCCACGGTCACGCACGACGGGCCGGACACGCCGCTGTTGAAGCGGACGACGTACCGGCGCACCGCGACGTCCCACGCGGTCGAATCCAGCGAGGACTGATCATCGATGTAGACCTTCTCCAGGCCCGTCGCCGTGAAGCGCGCGTAGGTGTACGAGTCCGGCACCGCCGTGCCACCCCCGCGGCCATCCAGGTACGTGAGGTGCTCGCCCGCCGTCGTGCCCTCTTCAATCACGCCGCCGTCGGAGCCGACCGTGCGGAGCCGGAGCTTGTCGATGCTCTGCTCCGTGCAGGCCACGGCGTTGCGGCACAGCTCCGCGCCGCCATCCGCGGGAGGCGTGCCCGCGTCGGTCTCCGTGCCCGCGTCCGTCTCGCCGCCCGTGCCCGCGTCGGTGGTGGTGCCCGCGTCGGGGGTCGTCCCGGCGTCAGTGGTGGTGCCCGCGTCCGTCTCAGGCTCTTCGGTCGGCGTCAGGGTGCGCTGCTCGCACTTCTTGTCCGCGTTGCAGGTCCATGCCTTGCCCGCGGGGGCCGCGCCCTCATCGCGGCAGTCGAACGCATCCACGCACTCGTCGCTGCTGCATCCCGGCGCCACCACGGCCAGCGCGAGGGCCGCCAGGGCCCCCATGCCGAACCACCGTGCACCGCGCTTCCGGACCGCCCCTTCGGGGTTGCTCATCGTCGTCACCTTTCGCCGCGGAGACCCGCCGCCGTTCGATGGGGACGATCTCTATTCGATAACGATTCTCATTTTCAATATCGACGGCCCATTTTCAGGCCGAAGTGTCGCCGGGCGGCTTCGGGGCGTTGTGGGCGGACAGGCGGGGTTGTCCGCCGGGCCCCAGGAGTCCCTGCATGGCGTCGAAGAGGTTGAGGTTGGAGCCGCTGGGGAGGAAGACGACCTTGTCCAGGCCTCCGACGACGGCGGCCTGGGCCTGCGCGGCCACGGCCTTCACGAAGTTCTCCCCTCCCCCCAGGGACTCCACGCGCTGACGGAATTGGCCGGCTTCCACTTCCGCGAGGCGCGACTGGCGCTCCACCTCCAGGTCATTGAGGCGCTGCTGGCGATCCAGGGCCACCTGGGTGGTGAGCCGTTCGCGCTCGATCTCCGCTTCGGAGCGGATGCGCGAGGCGCGGGCGTCGGACTCGGCGCGGGCCAGGGCCTCTTCGCTCTCCACGCGGGCGCGCTCCAGCTGGGCCTCCGCCTCCACCTTGGCGCGGCTGAGCGTCTCCAGCTGGTGGTTGCGGTTCTGCAATTCGATGAGGGATTGGCGCTCCGCCTCCGACTTGCGGTGGCTGGCGATGTCCGCGAGCTGCTTCTCCTCCTCGCTGCGGATGCGCTTGAGCTCCGCGGCGGCCTGGGCCTCCTGGCGTGAGGCGTCCAGCTGGATCTGGATGTTGGTGTCGATGGCCTCGCGCAGCTTCAGGGCCGTCTTCTCATCGACGGGGGCGATGTCCTTGATGTCGATGTCGATGATGCGCAGCTGGTTCTCGGAGAAGAGGCGGTCCTTGCGAGCGCGGCCCGCGTCATCCATGCCGAAGATGGTGCGGCGGATGAGCACGCTGGCGTTCTTGTGGAAGGTCTCGAACTCGTTCTCCGCGGCGACCTGGCGGATGCGCGACGCGAGGTTCTCACACACGTACCCGATGAAGTCGTTCACCCGGAAGATGGCCTTGTCCTTCTCCGGGTCCCCCTGCACGTCGAACTGCCATTTGTACGAAAGCTTGATGCGCAGCCGCGCGTGGTCGCGAGTGGCCACCTCGAAGAGGTCCGTGGCGAAGTCCGGCCCCAGCCGCAGCATCAGCACCTTGAGCTGACGCGGGCGCTTGGGCGTGCTGCCGGACAAATCCAGGACGGTGACGTCCTCGTACGGACGCAACATCACCTTCGCGGGGCCGAACTCCACGCGCGCGTGATTGGACTCGAAGTCGTTGATGAGGACCGCCGTGTTGTCCTCGATGCGCAGCACGATGGCGCGAGTGCGGTCCCCCTTCTCCGTCGCGCTTGTGGGCCGTGGCGCGCGGGCGTCCTTCGCCTCCGCGAGCGGCAGCGGCGGAGTGAGGCCCAGCAGGGCCTCCGCGTCCGGGGACAGGCGCTTCTCGTGCAGTTCCTGGTGTGCCTCCGGCATGAACTGGCAAGGCCCTTGGACGAGCGACACCTTGCCCGAGCGCAGGTCGCGCACGTACAGGCCTTCCCCCTGCCCCAATGACAGCGCGGCAATCTCCCGGTGGATGAGGACCTTCTCGCTGGGCACGTAGGTGCGAGGGCCGCGGACGATCCACGTGTCACCGGCCTTGCGTGCGCGCGGTTCGCCACCCTCGTTCTCGGAGAGGTCGTCCAGGGCCTGGAGCTTCAGGCCCTGCAGCTCCGACAGGACATGCTTGCGGCGCACGTCCCCTTCCAGCGCCTCGCCGGGTTCGAGGAAGAAGACATCCGGACCGGAGACGACCTTGCGGCGGCCCTCCTGGACGCGGCCGGTGGCGCGGTCCACGGGATTGAGGATGACGCAGTACTCGGTCTCCTTGAGGACGCGGGCCTTCTCCAGCGACACGACGGTGACGGACTCGCCGGGCACGTAGCGGCCGGGGCCGCGCACCAGCCACTCGTCACCCGCTTCACGGCGGCGGGGAGCGTCCGGGACGTGGGTGTCCGTGAAGGCGGTGAGCGCGCGCAGACGCAGCGCCTCCGACACGCCCAGGACGTATTCCGGGACGATGTCGCCCTCCAGCTCCTCGCCGGGGTACAGCGGGAACACCTTCGGGCCCACGCGGACCTCGCGGTCGCCCACCGCGACGCGGGCCTGGCCGAAGTCGTCCAGCGCCACCTGGCCGTCCACACGCACCACGGGGTTGCGCACCACGCACCAGCTGCCGGCGCCCAGCTCCACCATCCGCTCCTTCGCCACGAGCGTCAGGTGCGCTTCGAGCGTCAGCACGCGCGGGCCCACCTCCATCAGCACGACGCCGCGGTTGGCGTCCTCGATGTATGCGTACTCGCGGTTCTTCAGGGAGATGCGCTGGATGGCTTCGGTGCTGGGGGCGGACGGCATGGCACACCTGCTCGCGGGAGTGGGGTTCAGCCGCGAGTCATTGCGAGCCCCATGCCGTCACCGCTCGCCCTGGAACGGCTCCGCACCGCACCGGACTGGCGCGGACACTCGCTCCACTCCGGTGCGCGGTGTTCCAGACTGGAGCGCATTTCGAACAACCAGCGCGCCGGGGGTTCTCCGTATTCGCAGGCAGACAGACATGCGGAGCGCCACGACGGCGCCCGCTCTGCCTCATCTGGAGAAACCCTCATGCTTCAGCGCGCACGGCTCGCGTCGTCGTTCCTCGTCCTTGGACTTCTGGGTGGCGTGGGCTGCGGCCCCGCCACGGAGGAGATGCCCGTTCCCGAAGCCGCGCCCCAGGAGCAGGCGCCCGTCGCTCCGTCGCAGGACGAAGGTCGCACCGTCACCGCCATGGCCACGACGGCCCTCTCCTGGAACGACTTCGGGAAGACGACGGTGCAGTACGTGGCCGAGTGCGTGACCGGGCCCTATACCCACTCGTGCTACTTCTGCGGGACCCATCCGTTGTACTCCGGGGAGTACAGCGTGAGCGGCTGCACGTCGCCCAGCGACATCCAGAACTCCTGCATCACGTGCGACCGGGAGATCCGCGAGAAGGTGGCCTACGCCGAGCTGCCCGATGGCGACGTCATCCTCGCGGAGGTCGAGCACAACGTGGCGGGGCCGGAGGTCATCGAGTTCCGGCTCAACTCCGGCTCCAACGTGACGTGGTGGAAGCAGGTCGCCCTCGTGGGCGGCGGTGATGACTGGCGCGTCTGGAACCACAACGGCAGCTCCTGGTGCAACTGGCCCAATGCCTCCACGAACAACTGCGACACCAATTCGCAGTGGACGACCATCGTGCAGGCCTCGAGCACGCGCTTCATCTTCAGCAAGGCCAAGCTCTTCGGAATCCACACGGAGATGTATTCATTGGGCGGTCTGGGTGACCATCTCACCGGTGGCGACCGCGTGACCTTCCACTGGATCCGCGACTGAGTGACCTTGGATTGCGTCGCGGCGTCTGTTCGAATGCCTTCCTGTCAGCGGGCCAGGATGCTCTTGACCCGGTGGCCCCCACCCCGGAGGAAGCATGAAGGCATCGCGACTGAAGCAGACGATTCCTGGATTCGCGCTGATCATCGGCATCATGGCGGGCACGGCCCTGGCCATGGTTCCCGGCTCCACGGCGGAGACGACTGATAACCAGACGTCTGCGGTCCAGATGATCTGTTCGCGCACCTGCAAGCCGTGCTCGACCCAGATGGAGTGCGGCACGAGCGGCGGTTCCTGCGGGGTCTGGCGCTGCACCCAGCCGTAAACACAAGCGCCTCCGAGTCCCAGGACTCGGAGGCGCTCTTCTACGGATTCGTGAAGACCGCTGACCGCTTCAGCCCTGCGCGGAGCGGGGCTTGCGCGTGGACTTCTTCGTCGTCGCGATCTCCAGCGACAGGTCCATGGCCCGCGCCGAGTGCGTCAGCGCGCCCATCGACACGAAGTCCACGCCCAGCTTCGCCAGCCGGGGCAGCCGATCCAACGTGACGCCGCCCGACACTTCGATGGGCACGCGGCTCGCCGTCAGCTTCACCGCTTCGCGGATCTGCGCGTCGTCCATGTTGTCCAACATGATGACGTCCGCGCCCGCGGCGATGGCCTCCTCCAGCTGCTTGAAGTTGGTGACCTCCACTTCAATCTTCACCAGCCGGGGACCGTTCAGCTTCGCGCGGCGCACCGCTTCGGTGATGTCGCCACCTACCGCCGCGATGTGGTTGTCCTTGATGAGGATGCCGTCGAAGAGGCCGAAGCGGTGGTTGGACGCGCCGCCCATGCGCACCGCGTGCTTCGCGAGGCCCCGCATGCCCGGCGGCGTCTTGCGCGTGTCCAGCACCCGCAGCTTCGAGCCTCGCACGGAGGTCATCGCCTGCTGGGCCAGCGTCGCGATGCCGGCGGCGCGCTGCACCAGGTTGAGCGCCGTGCGCTCCGCGGCCAGCAGCGAACGCAGCTTGCCGTGGACGCGCGCGGCGACCACCTTCGGCTTGATCTCCTCGCCGTCGCGCTTGAGGACCTCCACCTCCACCTCCGCGTCCACCATGTGGAAGACGCGGACGAAGGCGTCCAGGCCGGCGACGATCATCTGCTCCTTCGCGACCAGCTCACCGCTGCCCTCCGCTTCGGCGGGGACCACCGCCAGCGAGGTGACGTCCCCCGCAGCACCCAGGTCCTCGTCGAGGGACAGCGCGATGAGCCGATCGAGATAATCCTGCTGCACTTCCACCTCCTACCGGCGCGCCTTGCGAGCCGGCTTGCCCCGAGTGGTCTTCTTCGCCGCGGCCTTCTTCGCGGCGGTCTTCTTCCCCGCCGCCTTCTTCGCCGAAGCCTTCTTCGCCGAAGCCTTCTTCGCAGGAGCCTTCTTCACCGCCGCCTTCTTCGCGGCCGTCTTCTTGCCCGCTGCCTTCTTCGCGGAAGCCTTCTTCGCAGGGGCCTTCTTCGCGGCGGACTTCTTGCTCGCCGCCTTCTTCGCGGAGGCCTTCTTCGCAGGGGCCTTCTTCACCGCCGCGGCCTTCTTCGCAGGGGCCTTCTTCACCGCCGCCTTCTTCGAGGAGGCCTTCTTCGCAGGGGCCTTCTTCACCGGCTTCGCCGAACCCTCCGGCGCCTCGCGGGCGTCGCCGCCCTCCTTGGCCCGGTCGAACTCGCGCATCGCGTCGTCCACGAGGCCCATGCTCATGTACGCGACGCCCAGGTCGTGGTGGTCCGCCGGGGACAGTCCTTCCTTGGTGCCCTCGCGCAGCTTGTTGAGGGCCTCCTCCACCACCGGATCCGCGGCCTGGGGCGCCTGCGAAGCCTCTTCGGCTTCAATCTCGCCCTTCAGCTCCTGGCCCAGGTTCACCGCATCGTCCTTCGGTGCCTGCGGCTCGGTGGCCACCTTCACATGGGCGCTCTCGGGCGCGGGGGACTCGGACGCTTCAGGGGCTTCGGACTCGGTGCTGCCCGGCAACGGCGACGGCGTCTCGGACATGGGGGGCTCCGGGGCGATGCGCTGGAGGTGATCCTGCAGCTTGACCGTGCGCTCCTGGAGCTCCGCCACCCGGGCCTTGTCCTTCTCCACCACGTCCGGCGGAGCACGGGCCACGAAGTTCGGGTTGTCCAGCTTGCGCTGCAAACCGGTGAGTTCCTGCTCGGAGCGGACGATCTCCTTCTTCAGGCGGTCGCGCTCCGCGTCCAGGTCCACCAGGCCCGCCAGGGGCACGTAGATTTCCAGGTTGCCGCTCACGAACGCCGCCGCCTGCGGAGGCTTGGCGCCCGGGGGGCCCACCACCACCTCGGACAGGCCCGCGAGCGGCATCAGGTACGCGCGCCAACGCTCCAACAGCTCGCGCGTCGTCGCGTCCGGGCTCTGCACCACCGCCTTCACCTTGGCGGACGGCGGCAGGTTGCTCTCGCCGCGCAGCGTGCGCAGGCCCTCGATGGCCGCGATGACCGGCGCCATCTCGCCTTCCGCGGCCGCGTCCACCCACGCCGTCTCCGGCGCCGGGTACGCCGCGATGCAGATGCTCTCCGTGGGCCGGGACATCGGCAGCTTCTGCCAGATCTCCTCGGTGATGAACGGCATGAACGGGTGCATCAGCCGCAGGATGCGGTCCAGGCACGTCACCAGCACCGCGCGCGTGGTGTCCTTGGCCTCCGCGTCGTCGCCGTACAACGAGCCCTTCGCCAGCTCGATGTACCAGTCGCAGAACTCCGCCCACAGGAACTGGTACAGCGTGGACGCGGCCTCCGCGAAGCCGAACGCCTCCAGCGACGCGCGCGTCTCCTCGGTGGCCTTCTGCAGGCGGGAGAGGATCCACCGGTCCGCCAGCGTCAGCTTGCGGCCCTCCAGCGGCGTCTTGTCCAGGCTGAAGTCGCCCATGTTCATCAGGGCGAAGCGGCTGGCGTTCCACAGCTTGTTGCAGAACGCCTTGTAGCCACCCAGGCGGTCCATCGACAGCTTGATGTCACGGCCCTGCTGCGTGAGCGACGCCAGCGTGAAGCGCAGCGCGTCCGCGCCGTGCGCGGGCATGCCCTGCGGGAAGCGGTTGCGCAAGGACGGCTGCAGCGACTCCGCCTTCGCGCCGAGGATGACGTCCAAGGGATCGATGACGTTCCCCTTCGTCTTGGACATCTTCTCGCCCTTCTCGTCGCGCACCATCGCGTGCAGGTACACGGTGCGGAAGGGCACATCGTTCATGAAGTGCAGGCCCATCATCATCATCCGGGCGACCCAGAAGAAGATGATGTCGTGGCCCGTCTCCATCACGGACGTCGGGTAGAAGGTCTGGAGGTCCGCCGTCTGCTTCGGCCAGCCCAGCGTGGAGAACGGCCACAGCGCGGACGAGAACCAGGTGTCCAGCACGTCCGGATCCTGCGTCAGCTCCTTGCCGCCGCACTTCGGGCAGGACTCCGGCGCCGTGCGAGACACGATGACGTCCGCCGTGTCCTTCGAGCGCTCTTCCGCCGGGGTGCACGCCGCGCAGTACCACGCGGGAATCTGGTGGCCCCACCACAGCTGGCGGCTCACGCACCAGTCGTGGATGTTGTTCATCCAGTGGAAGTACGTGTTCGTCCACGACTCGGGGACGAACTTCGTGCGGCCCTCCTCCACGGCCTGGATGGCCGGCTTCGCCAGCGGTTCGATCTTGATGAACCACTGCGGCGACAGGCGCGGCTCCACCACCGTGGTGCAGCGCTGGCAGGTGCCCACGTTCAGCTTGTGCGGCTCCTCCTTCTCCAGCAGGCCCAGCTCCGTCAGGTCCGCCAGCACCTGCTTGCGCGCCTCCCGGCTCTCCAGGCCCGCGTACTTGCCGGTGTCCTTCGTCATCCGCGCCGCTTCGTCCAGGATGGACAGCATCGGCAGCTTGTGGCGCAGGCCCGTCTGGTAGTCGTTGAAGTCGTGCGCGGGCGTGACCTTCACCACGCCGGTGCCGAACTCCATGTTCACCAGCTCGCCGTCCGCGATGACCGGAATCTCACGGTCGGTGAGCGGCAGCGCCACGCTCTTGCCGATGAGGTCCTGGTAGCGCGGATCCTCCGGGTGCACGGCGACGGCCGTGTCGCCCAGCAGCGTCTCCGGGCGCGTCGTCGCCACGGTGAGGAAGCGCTCCGTGCCCTTCACCGGGTAGCGGATATGCCAGAGCGAGCCGTTCTTCTCCTCGTGCTCCACTTCCAGGTCGGAGAGGGCCGTGCGGCAGGACGGGCACCAGTTGATCAGCTTCTGGGCCCGGTACATCAGGCCCTCTTCGTACAGCCGGACGAACACCTCGCGCACCGCGGCCGAGGACTGCTCGTCCATGGTGAACCGCTCGCGGCTCCAGTCCAGGGACGCGCCCAGGTAGCGGTGCTGCTCACCGATGCGCGCGCCGAACTTGCCCTTCCACGTCCAGACGCGCTCGAGGAACGCCTCGCGGCCCAGGTCGTGGCGGCTCTTGCCCTCCGTCTTCTTGAGCTCCTTCTCCACCACCATCTGCGTGGCGATGCCCGCGTGGTCCGTGCCCGGCAGCCAGAGCGCGTTGAAGCCGCTCATCCGCTTCCAGCGCGTGAGGATGTCCTGGATGGTCGCGGTGAGCGCGTGGCCGATGTGCAGGCTGCCCGTCACGTTGGGCGGCGGCAGCACGATGCTGAACGGCGGCTTGGAGGAAGGGGCTTCGGCGCGGAAGTAGTCGCGCTCCAGCCAGTGGTTGTACCACCGCGCCTCCACTTCGGAGGGCTCGTAGGCCTTGGACAGTTCAGTCGTGTCAGTCATTGCAAGCGGCCGGCCCCCGACGGGGCCGGCGGGGAATCAGAGGGGACTGCGAATCAATGCTGGGTCTCGCGGTCCTTGATGAGCCGCTCCAGCTCTTCCCGGATGATGGTCTCCGCCAGCTGCGGAACGACCTCCCAGGCAATCTTCTCGATGACCTCGCGGGACGCCTTCGACAGCGCCTCGCGAAGCAGCGCCTCTCCGCCATCCGCGGCCGGACGGGCGCGCGCGGGCGGAGTCGCCGGCGAGGGACCGCCGATGTCCAGGGAGATCTCCTCCGCGCCGCTGGGCTCGGGCAGCGAGTCCTCGATGCGGATGCTCTCCGTGCGGGCCTGCGCCGCGGGAGGGGCGGCCGGAGCACCCAGCCCGAACGGATCCCGGGCACGGGCGGCCGGAGGCACCGCGGCGGGCGGGGGCGCGGACGGCAGCGGCGCGGCGCCCGGAGGACGCGGGAAGCCGCCCGGGATGTTCGGGGCGCCAGGGCCCGGAGGACGCGCGGCCATGCCCGGAGGCGGCGCACCCGGCGGACGCGCGCCCGGAGGCACGGCACCCGGAGGAGGACGCGCACCCGGCGGCATGGCGCCCGGAGGCGGCGCACCCGGAGGACGCGCGCCCATGCCCGGAGGCGGCGCACCCGGCGGAGGACGCGCACCCGGCGGCATGGCGCCCGGAGGCGGCGCACCCGGAGGACGCGCGCCCGGAGGAACAGCGCCCGGCAGCGGACGCGCCGCACCCGGAGGAGGAGGCACACCGGCGCCCGGAGGACGCGCGCCCGGAGGCGGCGCACCCGGAGGAGGACGCGCACCCGGCGGCATGGCGCCCGGAGGCGGCGCACCCGCGGGACGCGCACCCGGCGGCACGGCGGCGGCGGGCGGCGCGCTGACCGGAGCGCTCGGGGCGGAGGTCTGGGGCAGAATGCGCGTCGCGGCGGACGCGGGCATCGTGTTGGACTTCTGGCCCACCAGCGCCTTCACCTTGTCGAGGAGGATCTGGCTCTCGAAGGGCTTGGTGATGTGGTCATCCGCCCGGGCGGCCTTCGCGCGGTTCTCGTCGAACGCCTCGAAGGTGCCGGCGAGCAGCAGCACCGGGATGGCCTGCGTGGAGGGGTCGCCCTTGAGCGCCTCGCAGACCTCGTAGCCGCTCTTGCCCGGCATCATCACGTCGGCGAGCACCACGTCCGGACGCAGCTCGCGCGTGCGGGAGATGGCGTCCAGCCCGTTGTCCACCGCGGTCACCTGGAAGTCTTCCGTCGCGAAGATCATCCCGATCACCTTGCGGATGGTGAGCGAGTCGTCGGCGATCAGTAGATTCTTGGGCATCGGCTCCGGCCTCGGGGGGCGCATACCCCCCTGAATTCGTTTGAGATTTCGGGCGAGCAAGCCTGCCTGCACGCCCTGTGTCAATCGGAGAAGCTTAGGATTCGCGCGTTGGGCCGATCAAGAAAACATGCGCTGCAGGTCCAGTAACATCACCGGATCCGGCAGCCCCGGCGCCCGGAACGTTCCGGGAAGCTCGGCCGGCTTGAACTTCTGCAGCACACCAAGCACCCGGGTGGCCGCCAGCCCCACGTTCCGCCCCGCCAGTTCCGTGAGGACGAACAGCTCCTCCGCCTGGGCCGGCGCACCCAGCAGCGCTGGAATCGAACAGATGGGCCATAGCGCCTGCGCGTGGGGATAGACGCCCGCCACCGGCCCGCTCTGCACCGGGAGCACGCTGAACGCCTCGCCCCGGGGTACCACCTGGGAGACGCAACCCAGCGGGACGCCGAACAGCACCCCCTGGGACTCCAGCACCAGCGCCCGCTCCGGGGGCGCGTCCGCATAGTGCACGGGCCGGGGCTCCGGCGGGGTCGCCCGGGGGCCCGCCCGGTGCGGCAGCGCCTCCACGATGAGCTCCAGGTACAGCCGGTCCTTGTGCAGCACCGCGCCCCGGCTCAGCGGCGCCAGCGAGTCCGCCAGGCCCGGAGGCAGCAGGAAGAACGGATCCCTCGCGACGTCCGCGACCTCCACCACGGCGCGCACCCGCACCGCGAGCGTGGGGCTGACGTCCAGGACCACCACCATGCCCGGCACTTCCTCAGGCAGGCCGCCGAGCAACGCGGCGAGGTCCTTCACTTCCAGTACGCCGCGCAGACTCGCGCCGCGAGCGCCCGGCATCGCGACCTCGATGACGGAGGTGGCCTCCACCGCGTAGCGCGTCTCTCCGGCCTCCACCAGCAGGCAGAGCCGCCGTCCGCTTTCAAAGGGCACGGCCCGGGACCCTAGCAGCCTTCCAGCGTTGGGTGCTAAGCCCTGAACAGTCATGGCGCGACTGCTCCTCGTCGACGACGAAAAGATCGCCCGCAATCTCTACGGCGACTACCTCACGGCCGCGGGACACCTGGTCACGGCGGTGCCCACCGTGGCGGACGCGAAGGCAGCCCTCTCCGCGGCGCGGTTCGACGCGGTGGTGACGGACCTCATCCTCCCCGGCGGCGACGGCATGGAGGTGCTTCGCCACGTGCGCGAGCGCTACCCCGGCGTGGAGGTGCTGGTCATCACCGGCCTGGACAAGGTGGCCCCCGCGGTGCGCGCCATCAAGAGCGGCGCGGCGGAGTACCTGGTCAAGCCCGTGGCGCCGGAGGCCCTGGAGCACGCGCTGCGCCGCGCGCTCACCACGCGCGACCTGATGCGTGAGAACGCGTCCCTGCGCCAGCACGTCGCGCTGCTGGAGGCGGGCCAGCGCATCGCCACCACGCTCGACCGCGAGCGGCTGTCCACGGCCGCGTCCGACGCGCTGGAGTCCATGGCCAACGCCTCCGCGGTGATGCTCCTGGAGCGGGACCCCGGCGGCACGGGCTTCCGCTCGCACGGCATGCGCGGGCTGCCGGTGGACCTGCACGAGGCGCTCGTCCCGCTGCTCATCGAGCGGCTTTCGGGCACGCGCACGCAGGTGGAGCTCGACGGACTTCAAGTTCCCTGGCCGCGCACCCTCTCCTTCCCCGCCGTGGACGGCGAGCTGGTGCTGGGCCACGCGGTGCTCTTCCACGACAACGCGCCCGCGGAGCACCACGCGGAGACCGTGGGCTTCCTCGTGCGCAACTGGGCGCTGGCCCTGCGCAACCTGGGCCGCTTCGCCGCCGTGGAGGACCTGGCCTACGTCGATGATCTCACCCGCCTGTTCAACACGCGCTACCTGCACCTGGTGCTGGACCGCGAGGTGAACGAGGCCCTGCAGACGGAGCGCCCCTTCTCCCTGCTGTTCCTGGACCTGGACCGCTTCAAGGCCATCAACGACACGCACGGGCACCTGGTGGGCTCGCGCGTGCTGGTGGAGGCCGCGCGCGTGCTCAAGGGCTGCGTGCGCGACCCGGACGTGGTGGCGCGCTTCGGCGGTGACGAGTACGTGGTGCTCCTGCGCGGCACGGACTCCGGCGGGGCCCTCAAGGTCGCCGAGCGCATCCGCCGCACCATGGAGACCCATCAGTTCCTGGGCCGCGAGGGGCTGGCGCTCAAGCTCACCACCTGCATCGGCGTGGCCAGCTTCCCGGAGCACGCCCAGGACAAGGACCACCTGCTGGACCTGTCCGACCGGGCCATGTACCGGGGCAAGCGCGGCACCCGGAACGTCGTCTACATGGCGGCGCAGGACCTGGAAGCCACCCCGGCCGAGCGCCGTCAGAATCCCCCGCCCCCGCAGGGCCAGGGCTGAACGCCGGACGCGCGCTACTTGCGCAGGCTGCCCACGGTGAGGTGCTTGGGCAGCTCCACTTCCGCGGGCACGCCGCCGCCGCCCTCGCCCACCGCCTCCACCTCTTCGTGAGACGCGCCGGTGGTGATGAGGCGGTACTTCTGCGACGCCTCGCGGTCGTGCTGGGCCTGCTCCGGATCCAACCGCGCGATGAGCTGCCAGAAGAGGGCCGCGTGCTCGCGCTCCTCGTCCATGACGTGCCGCAGGATGGCCTTCGCCTCCTCGTTGTCCGTCGCGTCCAGGTGCGCGGCGTAGAGGTTGATGGCGTCCAGCTCCGCCTCGATGTTGAGCCGGATGGAGCGGGCCAGTTCGGAGTCCGTCAGCTTCCGGGGCACCAGCGAGTGGAACGGGTTCGTCTGCGGCATGAGGACCTCAGCGACAGGGAGAGTCCCCAACAGGCGAGCGGGCAACGACGTTCCGTCAGGCCGGGCTGGAGGACGTGCGCGAGCATCCGTTCGGTCGCGAGCGCGGTCAACCGAATCCCGCTGGGGGTGCGTTGCGCGTGAACACCTGCCTCCGCCATGCTCCCGCGCATGGAGACCCCCTCGCCGCTCGCGCAGCTGCTCCAGGCCCTGGACGCGGGGGACCTGGAGAAGGCACGGGTCGCGGCCGTGGCGCTGCAACGCGCCAACGCCCACACCCATCAGGTCGCCGCGGAGGTCCTCCACGAGCTGCGCCAGCCCCTGCTGGGCGCGAAGGCCTACGCCCAGCTGCTCGCCGAGGAAGGAGGCTCCAGCGGCCCGCTGAAGCTGCTGCTCGCGCAGGTGGAGCGGATGGAGCAGATTGTCTCCGACTTCATCCGCCTGGCCAGCGAGCGGCCGGCCCCGCAGCAGCGGCTGTCCCTGGCCGCGCCCATCTGGGCGGCGGCGAAGGTGTTCAGCGTCAACCCGGACTCGGCGCGCATCTCACTGGAGGTGGAGGCCCCCGAGGACCTGACCATCCAGGGCAACGCGCGGCTGATTGAGCAGCTCACGCTCAACCTGCTCAACAACGCCCGCGATGCCATGTCCGGCCGGGGCCGCGTGAAGGTGACGCTCACGCGCGATGGCGCCTCCGCTGCCCTCTACGTGTCCGACTGGGGACCGGGCATCCCGGACGAGCTGAAGACGCGCATCTTCGAGCCCTACGTCTCCGCCAGCAAACGCGGCACGGGCCTGGGGCTCGCCGTCTGTCGTCGCATCGCGCAGGAGCACCACGCGCAGATTGCCCTGGTGCCGCCCACGACGCTGCGCGAAGTGCCGCCCCCGGCCACCGTGTTCCGCGTGCTCTTCCCGCCCACGGACGCGCCGCGCCCGCCGCGCAAGCGCCTGCTGGTGGTGGACGACGAGGGCATCATCCGGATGGTCTTCAAGGACCTGATGGACAAGGAGTGCGAAGTCATTGAAGCGGCCACGGGCGAGGCCGCGCTCGAAATCCTCCGCTCGTCGCGCGTGGACCTCATCGTCACGGACAAGAACCTGCCCGGAATCTCCGGCCTGGAGCTGGCCCAGCACGCGCGGAAGCTGGATCCCGCGTCGCGCGTCATCCTGATGACGGGCTACCCCTCGCTGGTGACGACGCAGCAGGCGCTGCAGCTGGGCCTGGTGGACTACCTGCTCAAGCCCTTCGACGACATCCGCCAGGTGCGCGCGCTGTTGCGGCAGGCGCTGTACACACCGGCCGCGCCGCCTGTCCCCGCCCCCAGCGCTGGCGTGCGCCGGGTGGACGTGCTGGAGGACAACCCGGCCACCGCGCGGCTGATTTCAGAGGCGCTGACGCTGCTGGGCCTGGAGGCGCGCGTCGTCGCGGGCGCGGAGGTGGCCACCATGGAGCCGCCCATGGGCGTGGTGGTGTCTTGGGACTTCGCGCCGGCCTACGGCAAGAAGGCGCTGGAGCTGGCCCGGGCCCTGAGCCAGGGCGCGCCCTTCGTCGTCCTGGCCGAGCACCTCACCATGGACACGGCGCTGGCGTCGCTGCGCGCCGGGGCCGCCGCGTGCCTGCCCAAGCTGCTCTCCGACACCACGGCGCTCAGCCGCGAGCTGGGCCTGGCCTTCAAGAAGACCGCTTCCTGAAAAAGACTCCGGCCCCGGGCGCCCCGCTTTCGCGGAGCCCACCGGGGCCGGAAACCCTACGAAGCTACGGAGCCGTTACGTCGGCTCAGTAGTCCATGTCGTCGCCGCCGTACTCCGGCATGGCGCCGCCGCCCGCGCCGCCCTTGGCCTTCTTCTTGGGGCGCTCGGCGATCATCGCCTCGGTGGTGAGCAGCAGGGACGCCACGGAGGCGGCGTTCTGCAGCGCGGTGCGCTCGACCTTCGTCGGGTCGATGACGCCGGCCTTCTCCAGGTCCTCGTAGGTCTCCGTGCGGGCGTTGAAGCCGAACGCGCCGGTGCCGTCCTTGACCTTGTTGATGACGACGGCGCCTTCGACGCCGGCGTTGCTGGAGATCTTGCGCAGGGGCTCCTGCAGCGCCTTGCGGATGATGTCCACGCCGAAGTCCTGCTCGCCGCCCAGCTTCAGGCCGTCCAGCGCCTTGAGGCTGCGGATGTAGGCCACGCCGCCGCCGGGGACGATGCCCTCTTCGACGGCCGCGCGGGTCGCGTGCAGCGCGTCCTCCACGCGGGCCTTCTTCTCCTTCATCTCCACTTCGGTCGCCGCGCCGACGTTGATGACCGCCACGCCGCCCACGAGCTTCGCCATGCGCTCCTGGAGCTTCTCGCGGTCGTAGTCGCTGGTGACCGTCTCAATCTGCGTGCGGATGAGCTTGATGCGGCCCTCGATGTCCGCCTTCTGGCCGGCACCGTCCACGATGGTGGTGTTGTCCTTGTCCACCGTGATGCGCTTGGCGCGGCCCAGGTCGGTGAGGGTCAGGTTCTCGTACTTGTGACCCAGCTCCTCGCTCACCACCATGCCGCCCGTCAGCGTGGCGATGTCCTTGAGCATCTCCTTGCGGCGGTCGCCGAAGCCCGGCGCCTTCACCGCGGCCACGTTCAGCACGCCGCGGATCTTGTTCACCACCAGGGTGGCCAGGGCCTCGCCCTCGATGTCGTCCGCGATGATGAGCAGCGGCTTGCCCGAGCGCGCCACCTGCTCCAGCAACGGAATCATGTCCTGCATCGACGAGACCTTCTTCTCGCTGATGAGGATGTAGGGGTCGTCCATGACGACCTCCATGCGATCGCGGTTCGTGACGAAGTACGGCGACACGTAGCCACGGTCGAACTGCATGCCCTCCACCACGTCGAGCGTCGTCTCCAGGCCCTTGGCCTCCTCGACGGTGATGACGCCCTCCTTGCCGACCTTCTCCATCGCGTCCGCGATGGTCTGGCCGATGGTCTCATCCCCGTTGGCGGAGATGGTGCCCACCTGCGCGATGGCCTGCTTGTCCGTGGTCGTCTTGGACATCTTCTTCAGCTCGGCGACCACCACCTCCACGGCCTTGTCGATGCCGCGCTTGAGGTCCATGGGGCTGTGGCCGGCGGCCACCAGCTTCAGGCCCTCCTCATAGATGGCGCGCGCGAGCACGGTCGCCGTCGTGGTGCCGTCGCCGGCCTTGTCGGAGGTCTTCGACGCGACCTCCTTCACCATCTGCGCGCCCATGTTCTCGAAGCGGTTCTCGAGATCGATCTCCTTGGCGACGGTGACGCCGTCCTTGGTGATGGTGGGCGAGCCGAAGCTCTTCTCGATGACCACGTTGCGGCCCTTGGGACCGAGCGTCACCGCGACCGCATCCGCGAGGATCCGGACGCCGCGCAGGATGGAATCGCGCGCGGACTGGTGGAAGAAGATTTCCTTCGCTGCCATCGTAACCTCCGATAATACTTGGGGAATTTCTACAAATGGGGATGGCCGTTAGCACTCGGCCATGTCGAGCGCCAACATAAGGGCCGCATCGACGATGTCAACGGAAAGGGGCAGACGTGTGGGCCTGAGGACGCCTACTGGCCCGCCCGGGTGGGGGGCCCGGGCCGCCC
The DNA here is from genome assembly GCF_009909105.1 of Corallococcus exiguus. NCBI lineage: Bacteria > Pseudomonadati > Myxococcota > Myxococcia > Myxococcales > Myxococcaceae > Corallococcus > Corallococcus exiguus. Next base: position 367,236 of record NZ_JAAAPK010000002.1, on the reverse strand, counting down.
GGGAAGGCCCTACTCCGCGAAGCGCACGAGGTTGAGCAGCTGCCCCATGTCCAGGGGCTTCTGCAGGGTGATGGCGACGCCCTTGCGCAGGCCCCGGTCGGAGATGTTGGCGTCCGTGCTGGCGGTCATCATCAGGACGGAGATGCGCTGGAAGCGGGGGTCCGCCTTCAGCATCTCCGTGAAGTGGATGCCGTCCAGGTGGGGCATCAGGTAGTCGGTGATGACCAGCCCCACGGGGTGACGCTCCATGATGTCCAGGGCCTGGAGCGCGTCCGACGCCGAGAACACGGTGTAGCCATGCATCTCCAGGTAGCGAGAGAGCATGGTGCACAGCTCGTAATCGTCGTCGACGACCAGGATGTTCACGGGGTTCGGGCCAAAACGGGGCGCTGGAAGGTAACAGCGACGCCGGTCGTTGACAACGCGAAGGACGGCTTCTTAGCTGCCGGCCCGAATGGCGAAGCGCATGGCGAAGCAAGGGGAGGCGCGAGGCGTGGACGCGCGGCTGGAGGGGCTCGCTGACGCCTTCGAGGCGCGGGACTTCGAGGCCGCGCTCACCAGCGCCGACGCCCTGCTCCGGGACGTTCCGGACTCACCAGAAGCCCTGCACTACCGGGCCGCCGCGCTGGTGGAGGTGGGTCGCCTGGAGGACGCGGGCAAGGCCTATGGCGCCGCCCTCAAGATGGCCCCGGAAGACCTGGAGATCCTCTTTGGCGCGGCGGAGTTCCTCGTTTGCCGCACCGGCGAGGACCGCGAGGCGGTGGAGGAAGGGCTGGAGTGGTGCGGCCGCGGGCGGAAGCTGGCGCAGCGGGCCGATGACGTGGAGCTCGTCTACGAGTTCCTCCTCCTGGAGGGCATGGGCCTCAACCAGCTGGGGGAATGTGAGTCCGCGCTGAAAATCCTGGACCAGGCGCTGACGCACATGCCGCGCTCGACGGACGCGCAGCTGGAGCGGGGCATCGCGCTGTTCGAGTTGTGCCGCTTCGCGCCCGCGCAGGAGGCCTTCGAGCGGGTGTTGAAGGACGCGCCGGACGAGGCCTGGGCGCACCACTACCTGGGGCTGGTCGCGGAGCGGCGCCAGGATGCGAAGGAGGCGAAGAAGCGCTTCTCCCGGGCGCAGGCGCTGGCCCCGGAGGAGCTGCCGCCGCCGGTGGCCCTGGAGGAGGCGGCGTTCGACCGCGCGGTGGAGGACGCGATGCGCGCCCTGCCCTCCCAGGTGAAGCAGTACATGGACAACGTGACGCTGGCGGTGGAGGACCTGCCGTCGGATGAGGACCTGCTGGGTCAGCAGCCGCCACTGTCACCGTGCATCCTGGGGGTGTTCCGGGGCACGCCCGTGGGCGAGCGCAGCGTGATGGACGCGGCGGATCACTTCCCGCCCTCCATCGTGCTGTACCAGAAGAACCTGGAGCGCTTCGCACGCACCCGCGAGGAACTCATCGAACAGATTGGCATCACGGTGATGCACGAAGTCGGTCACTTGATGGGTCTGGATGAAGACGACCTGTGGGAGCGGGGGCTGGACTAGCGCCGTTCTCCCCTGCCCTGATGCGCGCCATGCATGCATGGACGAAGCTGGGGCTGATGGCGGTGCTGGGTCTGACGGGCTGTCTGGGCGACGACGACGAAGAGCCGCGCACGTGTCCGCAGGTGGTGGTGTTCGCGCGCTCGGACAGCGAGACGTGCCAGTCCTTCCCGACGCCGTGTGACGTGCCGGAGGGGTATGTCGAGTGCTGCGGCGGCCTCTTCGGGGGCTGCGCGGGGAACGTGTCCGGAAACACCTGCGTGGATGATCCGTCCGACACGTGCCAGCCCGGGGGCAGCGCGGACTGCCCGGGCATCTGCCAGTAGGCGTCTCAGGCGGCGCGCGAGCCCATGTCCTCGAAGTAGGCGCGGCGGGCTCGGGCGCAGGTGGGGCACTGCCACTGCACCAGGGTGAGGTGGCGGTCGCCCAGGACGACGGCCTCGTGGCGGAGCGACTCCCGTGGGGCCTCACTGGTGGCTCCGCAGGCGCAGCGCAGCCGGCCCAGCGTGGAGAGCAGCTCCTGGGGGCTGGTGATGGGGATGGCGGTTCCTGCGCTGTCGCCCCGGTGGTCCGCGTCGAACTTGCGTGCGAAGGCGCGGCGCCGGCCCCAGGCGCGGCCCTTGCGCCAGAGCGCGACCGGGCCGCCCTGCGCGATGACGAACCACAGCACGAGGCACGTCGCGATGACGCCCAGGAGGATGGCACCCGCCTCGCCGGACGGAACGGATGAGGCCTGGTGGCGGGCGGCCCGGCTCCTGAGTTGGATGGCGTAGCCGCGCTGGGCCTCGGTGGCGCGCAGGGCCTTCACGTACTCGGCGATGCGCTCGGGCGGGACCGAGTCCGCGGTGCTGCGATAGCTGTAGTCGAGCAGCAGCGTCTTGCCTTCGGCGCGGGTGTCGGCCACGAAGCGGAAGGCCGGACCGTCCACGACCTCGTACTCCGTTTTGACAGGGGGCAGCTCGCCGGCCTTCAGCGTGATGCGGTGGCGGGCGAAGACGGGGTGCTCCACCTCCAGCGGGAAGGCGCGGTGGGAGTAGTTCGGCACGGCGAGGTGCTGGCGCAGGCCATGCGCGCGGAACTCCCGGCGACCGTCCGAGGTCCAGAAGTCCTCGATGCGGTAGTGCTCTTGCGTGACGAGCACGTTCGTCACGGTGTCGTCGTCCACCGACATGGGCTTCGCGATGGAGATGTCCGCGTCCGTCTTCGCGTAGTAGTTGAAGTAGAGGCGGGACACCTCGGACAGGGATGTGCCCGCGAGCGCGCGGCGCATGGAGTTGGCGGCCGCCCCCGTGCGCGTGGTGACGACGTCGAGTGTCGCGGCCCCGTCGCGGCCCATCGCGACGTAGGTCTCGTCCACGAAGAGGGAGGGCTCCGTCAGCGTGGGCGTGGGGATGACGGAGAGCGCCGTGGTGCCGGGGGCGACGAGGAGGGCCCGGCCGTAGGAGGGCGGCTCGTAGCTGTCCAGCCCGCCGCGCTCCAGCGTCGCCGTGGGATCCACCCACAGCTCGCGGCCGGCCACGGTGGCGTGGACGATGACGTGGTTGAACGCGGTGGCGGTGGGACGCAAGCCGTCCAGCAGCTGCGTGAGGTCCGTGCTCACGAGCGCCGGCTGCGCGTCGATGCCCAGCCCCTTGAGGAGCGACACCAAGAGGAGCGACTTGTCCTTGCAGTCGCCGAAGCGGCGCTGGAGGACCTCGTCGGGCGGATGGGGCTGGTGGGAGTTGGGGCCCATCTCGATGCCCAGGTAGCGCACCTCGTCCTGGACGAAGCGAAGCGCGGCGAGGAAGCGCGCCTCCGGGGTGGGCTCCTTCGAAAGCCGGCGGACCTCCTGCTCCAGCGACTTCGAGCGGGCGGGCACCTGGAACAGCGTGGAGGCCCAGCGCGCGACGTCGTTCCAGTCCTTGTATTCGCTGAACTGGATCCACGGGTAGACGGGCTGCCAGCCGGGGACGTTGTCCTCGTGGCGGACCGCGGGCACGTGGCGGCGCTCCAGGATGATTTCACGCTCGCCGTTCAGCATCGACTCCGAGCGCGACAGGCCCGGCGCGGCGAAGTCCCGGATGAAGAGCGTGCGCCCCCGCCCCTCCGGCCACAGCAGCCGGTAGGCGAAGTGGACCACGGGATAGGAATGGCCCACGCCGACGACGTCGGAGAAGCGTCCGCCAAAGACGGGGTTGGCGCCTTCGAAGGAGTACGCGACCTCCACGGTGTCGCCCACGCGCACGTCGTGGAGGAAGGGCACCACGGAGAGGTTGCCGTTGTAGAGCCGGTTCTGGAGCTCGGTCTCCTGCTGGATGACGCGGGCCTCGGCGGGCTGGAAGACGTCCTCGCGGCGGCCGTCGCGGATGCGCCAGATGCCGTGGACGGTGAGCTTCTGGTACGTCGGATCGAAGCGGAACTGGATGTCCGTGACGCGGTCGATGCCCCGCGGCGAGAGGACCTTCTGGGCCGAGTGCAGGTAGTGCACGCGCGATGGGCCGGACACGCGCACCTGTTCCTCGATCAGCAGCCGGGAGACGCTGGTCTCCTCCTCGCCCTCGGGAGTCGGGCCGGGGTCTGGAGGAATGGGAAGCGGCTTCACCCACGCGGCGGGAGGCCCGACGCGGAACGGCCTGGCGTTCGTCGCCGCCGGGGCTGCCCCGACGCTCAAGGACAGACACAGACACAGCAGCAGGACGAGCGCCGGTGGGAAGCCCGGTGCCAGGGGGACGGGACGGAAGGTTCGGCGCATGGCGGAAGAGCGCTCATCATGAAGCTCGGATGACGCGCCGGGCAAGGCGTCCCCTGGGACACCGGACGAGCGGCCCCGCTTCATTCACCAGTGAAAACCGTCATGCAGGCCAGGCCTGGAATTGCCGAGACACGGACTAGGGTTCCGGCCGTCGGATGGAAGGCCCAGGAGGCTGGCGATGGTCAACGTGAGGCAGGTCGCGACGCGGCTGAAGAGTGCGTTTCTGGCGGACCCGGAGCGCTTCTATACGAACGAGACGGGAGCCTGGGTGGCGGGGATGCCCGCGCCGAGCGACATCCGGGTGACGACGGGCCGGGAGCCCTTCTGGATCAACCTGGGCTACTGGAAGCACGTGGAGAAGGTGGACGACACCAACGTGGAGCGCGTGGGTGAGCTGTTCCGGTCCGCCCAGGCGGAGATGGCGCGCCTGTTGGCGAGGACGGCGAAGCTGGGGCCTGGGGATGCCGTCTTGGACTGCGGCTTCGGGTACGCGGACCAGGACCTGCTGTGGGCGGAGGAGTTCAAGCCCGCGAGCATCGTCGGGGTGAACATCACGCCGAACCAGGTGAAGGTGGGCCGGGAGCGCGTGAAGCTGACGGGGCTGGAGGGCGTGGTCCGGCTGGAGGTGGGGAGCGCGACGGCGCTGCCGGGGCCGGAGGGAGCGTTCGACGTGGTGTTCGCGCTGGAGTCCGCGATGCACTTCCGGATGCGGCAGGACTTCCTGCGCGAGGCCTTCCGGGTGCTGAAGCCGGGAGGCCGGCTGGTGATGGCGGACATGGCGCAGAAGACGGACCGTGAGGCTGGAGCAGGACTCCGAGCGCGGCTGCGCTACCGCTACTGGCGGGGACTGATTGCCTTCCCGGAGGAGAACGTCTGGTCGACGGAGCGATACCGGGAGGAGCTGCGGCGGGCGGGGTTCCAGGACGCGAAGGTGGAGTCCATCGCGGAGGATGTGTACCCGGCGGTGAACACGGCGCTGGTGGCGCTGCGGGGCATGACGCAGCTGGAGAGGCAGCCGGGGAGCACGTCCCTGCACCAGGTGCGCGCGGACGTGCACAAGGCGATGCGGATGACACCGGAGCAACTCCAGTGGCCCGCGCTGTTCAACTGCGACGAGTACGCCGTGGTGTCCGCGCGCAAGACGTGACGGCGGTTGACGGACTGGGGCGGAGCGGCGGTAATCGGAAGCGGTAGGGCCTCCGGACCTGGTGGCCGGCTTGGTCTTCAAAACCAATGAGGGGCTGCGAGAGCAGTCCCTGGCGAGTTCGATTCCCGTGCCCTACCGCCATGTTTTCCTTGGGTTTTTCTGACGCGGCCCTGAACGGGTTGCGGGACGCTCTACTCACAACAGCGTTTTTAGGAGGTCACGAGCATGGAAATGAGATCAGAGAAGAGGTCTCTCGACAAGATTTATGCACGGCGCGGTCGCTATGAGATTCCAGATTGGCAACGCGGGAAAGTCTGGGACAAAAAGCTTCAGCAGAATCTTATCGACAGCATCCTACGCGGATGGAAGCTGCCAAAATTCTACTTTGTCAAGAAGTCCAACGACAGCGACCAGTACGAAGTGGTCGACGGGCAGCAGCGCCTTCAGGCCATCTGGCGCTTCTTTGGAAATGAGCTTGAGATCCCTATGGACTCTCCCACTCAAATGGGAGGGAAACTCTACAAAGAACTCCCAACTGCGATAGCAGACAAATTCGATGACTTCGAGATCGAGTACGACGTAATCACCGGGGCCATTGAATCAGACCTCAAGGAGTTCTTTCAAAGACTCCAACTCGGACTTCCGCTCACGAGCAGCGAGAGACTAAACGCCATTCACAGCGAATTGCGCGACTTCGCACTCGACGTATCAAAGCACAGTTTTTTCAAGTCAAAATGCCAAGTCGAGGACTACCGCCACTCACATCTCGACATTGCCGCCAAGGCCTGCGCAATCGAAATCAAGGGGATCACAACAGGCCTTCGCTTTGACGACCTCAAGCTGATATTCGAAAACAACTCGACATTCTCAAGAAAATCAGCGGTCGCCAAAAGAATCACATCAACACTAGCCTTTCTCGACAAATCCTTTCCCGCCCCTTCCCCAGCACTACACAACCGGACCATAGTTCAATCAATCTTCACCCTTGCGGCAACGCTCGTCTCAGCAGGAAAGGCCGTTGGACACGAGACGGTGTTCTCCAGCTTCGCCGAAGCCTTCACAGAAGAGCTTTCCAAGCAAGTAGAACTAGGGGTCAAGGCCACCGATCGCGACTACCTCGAATTCCAGAAGACAATCAACGCCAATATCAAATCCGGCCCAGAGGCCCGACAGCGCATCCTCACCAAAAAGCTCCTCACCAAAAACCCTGAACTGGCCAGTGCTTTTGGCGCCACAGCCATCGCCAAAACGACTCCTAAGGCCGACGTCCTCGCCAAGGCAGAACAAATCGCAGAACTGATTGAGCAGATAAACACAAAATCTCAATCCGCCACCGGCAAAGACCTCTTCAAGCCAACAAACAAAACCCTGAAGGCACAGAGAAGCCTTGGAGTTTTGATTTCGGACGTCGCAGAATATGAAAAGCTGATCGACAACCTTTACTTTCTTTTGTGGGAAGGCCCTGGGGAGCGACTCGGCGAGTCGCCACCTTCTTCCTTCATAGATGTAAACACGCTTCGCACAGAAATCAGACACGACGTCGATCATGGAAAGGGCAACAAAGTAGCGGTCAAACGAAGGAAGCATGCGGACGTCTTCAAGAGACTCTCGGGCGCAGCCTCTCCTCAAGGACTCAATCCCGACCAGTTCGCCATATTTCATCTCAAAATACTCTCTGAAATCGAAAACGACTTAAGAGCTATGCTTCATGCAAGCCCTTCCTTGACTCCAACTCACCTTGCCGCACAGCCGGCAAACGCCTCTGCACAGGTCCCCCAACAGAAGGAAGGTGTTCCACCAATCGACACCCCTGTTGGTGAATAGCACTTCGGCAAGACCGGCCCCTTGGTCCCCTCGCTGTTCGGGCCACCGCAGAGAGGGGCCCCAGAACAAGCTAAATGTTATATCCATCGTAACTGTCCGGCCAATGACGTGTTGGCGAGCTTGAAGGCAGGCCCTGGCCGTGCTCGGCGGGCGCCGCGAGTCCCAGCGGGGAGAAATGCCGTGGTGAGGTGGCGTCAGGAAGCGTCGGCGGCGCGAAGCCGCTCCCATTCGTGCGGCAGCGGCTCGCCGACGCGCGCAAGCGGGTGCGTCTGGACGCGCAGCAGCATGTCGGCGAGGTAGGCCTCGGGATTGACGCCGTTGGCTTCGCAGGTGGCGACGAGGGCGTAGAGGCCAGCGAGGTTTTCGCCCGCGGCCTCATGGCCGACGAAGAGGAAGTTCTTCCGGCCCAGCGCCGCTTTGCGCAGCGCTGCCTCGGAGCGGTTGTTGTCCAAGGGCAGGCGCGCGTCGGAGACGAAGGTAACCGTCCGGTGCTCGGTGGGGCCTTTCACGCTCAAGCTGTGGTGACCGGGCTGACAGCGCACGCTCTCTCTCGGCGTGACGTTCCAGAAGGCACGCCGTCGGCCGCACACGCTCCACCACAGACGGCGTCAGCCCGGAGCATCTGTCAGCTCTATCTGGTATTACTAGGCCTTGCGCCGCCGATACGCTCCCGAGCGAAGGGGGCCCGCGCCAGGAGGGCTCCGCATGCTGCCACGATGGTCAATTCTCCTACTGCTCGTGATGCTGGCTGGATGCAGCGGCACCACGAAGTCCGTGCGCCTGCACACGGGCCACGGCGAGTCCATCGTCCTTACCCCACGCAGCGGCGATACCGCCCCGGTGGCGCTGGACGAAGACGACTTCGTTGAAGCCGTAGAAGCGCTCGCCCGGAACGTACGTCCGTCCACTCATCCCCAGGAAACGGCCCGGCGGTTTTTCGAGATGGATCCGCGCAGCGGTTCATACCTGTACGAGCCGCGCAGCCACCGTGTCATCCCGCTGGGACCGGGCGAACACCTGGACGGTGATCTCCCCTCGACAGAGGTGGATCTGACGCGCGCATACCTGCGCTGGTGCGAGCGAACGAGCAATCCCGGCGATTGCCTGCGCCTCCTGGTGGAGAGCCCTACTGTCACCGGGGATGGCCGTTACGCCCTGGCCATGGCCTTGGCCCAAGGCGTCGTGCGGGACGAGATGATGGACGCCTTCAAAGAGATGGCTGATCCCCAGGCCATGATGGCTGCGGTTCTTTGGACGTGGACCACGTACTGCATCTTGCTCGCGGTGCCCGAGCCTTTCTCGAAGGGCGTGGCCGCCGTGATGACCGCCTCCCTCATTGCCTACGTCGGGGTCGATACGTTCTGGAGCCTCATCTTGGGCTTCAAGCAGCTGGTGGAGGAGGCGGAGCGGGCCACCACGTTTGACGAACTCCGCGAGGCGGGTGAGCGCTACGGCAAGGTCATGGGCCGCAACGCGGCGCGCGCGTTCGCCATGTTGGCCACGGCCGCCATTGGGAACACGGCGGCGGGGCTGGGGTCGAAGGTGCCAATGCTCCCAGGCGCCGCGCAGGCGGCGGTCCAGGCTGAAGCGCAAATGGGCATCAGGCTCGCGGCGGTCGCGGACGTGGGAACGGTGGCCGTGAGCGCCGAGACCGTCACCATCGCCCTCGCGCCCGGCGCGGTGGCCATGGCGGCCAAAGCCACGGGCGGCAGCGCCTCCGCCAAGGCGCGTCCCTTGGGCTACAGGGCCTGGAGCTCGTTCAGTGGTTTCAAGAAGGCCATGGGCCCGGCGGGCAAGAACAAGGAGTGGCACCACATCGTCGAGCAAACCCCGGGCAACGTGAAGCGCTTCGGCCCCCAGGCCCTCCACAACACCGAGAACCTCATCCCACTGGACAAGATCCTGCACACCGACGTCAGCGCGCTCTACTCGTCGATCCGGCGTAGTATCACGGGCTCCAGCACCTTGACCGTGAGGCAATGGTTGAGCACGCAGTCCTACGAGGCCCAGCGTGACTTCGGGCTGCTGGCCATGGAGAACGTGGCGAAGGGGGTCTGGTGATGACGTTGGAGAGATTGGTCGAGCAGTTCGCCCTGAACGTGGCGGCACAGACCGAGGCCATCTTCCGGGGAGATGCCAAGACCGGGAACAAGCACGCCAGGAAGTACGGTGCCGCCGTCGATACGCTCCTGGCCCATGGAAACGCAGGACGTGATGCCCTCCTCGTCCTGCTCAAGCATGAGCGCATGGATGTGCGTGTCATGGCCGCCGCCCATCTGCTCCGCTACCGGACGGCCGAAGCGAAGGCGGTTCTGGAGGAAGCCGCCAAGGGCAAGGGGCTCGTTCCCTTTGAAGCCGGGCAGGCATTGAAGCGCTGGGAAGAAGGAACCTGGGCGCTCGATCCAGAGTAGCCCGCCTCGGATGGACGACTTCATGCCGACGCGGTTCTTCAAGTTGAGCGATGATGTGTACCTCTCCGGCCGGTGGGAGCTGGGGCATCCTCTCGATCAGGAAGGGCGCAAGCTCGATGACCCGTGGCAGTTCAGGATCGGGCAGCGGGCTCACTCGGACGAGCGCATCAGGATCCCCATCAAGATCTCCGGCAAACCGCTCGACTATTCCCACGCGGCATTCAGCATCCCCGTCGTCCACGCCCGGGTGGCCTCCTTCTTCACCGAGCTGGCACCCGACGACGTGCAGCTCATCCCGGTGGAGATCGACTCCCAGCCCGCTCAGCACTTCATCCTCAACGCCACCCGGCTGGTGAAGTGCATCGACGATGCAGCGTGCGAGGAGGTGCGTTACTGGACCCCGGAGGACGGGATGCCCGAAAAGGTGGGTACGTACTCCTCCGTGTCCGGGATGCGCATCGACCCGGCGAAGGTGGAAGGCGCCAAGGTGTTCCGCACCTGGGGCTGGACCGTGGCCTTGATCGTGTCCGAGGAGATCAAGGAGGCCCTGGAGCGCGCGGTCATCACCGGCACGAAGTTCACGGACGTGACCGGCCCCGGTGCAGCCAATGCCCCCTGACCCCTGCCGTCCCTACCCGCGTACCCAAGCTGTACCCAAGATGAACGGACGCGGGTGGACCTTTACGGACTCGCGGTCCACCCCGCGCCAGAGGGAAACCGGCCGACCCTCAATCCCCCCGGGCACCTCGCGGATCGGGGTGGCGGGGCTTCAAAACCGGTGAGGGGCTGCGAGAGCAGTCCCTGGCGAGTTCGATTCCCGTGCCCTACCGCCAATGCGTTCCAGGGGTTACGCCCCCCGTACTGCCGCCTTCGCAGCATCTTCGTCACCGATGGGCACTGTTCGAGCCGAGCGTCTGCTCGACCCAACGGTGCCAGGCCGCCGGCTCGTCACCCAGGTCCCGCCCCGCCAGGATGGCGAGCACCTTGCGAGCAGGCTCGGCATCGGTCTTCTGCTGCATTCCAGCCATCTCCACCAGCACCGCGCCCGCCTTGTCGAGAATCTGCCGCTGTTGGGCGGCGCCTTCGGTTTCCACGATGTGCACGAGCGCCCAGGCTGCCTTGTTGCGGTCGGTCTCGAGCGGGTACCAGAGCGCTTCGAGCACGGGCTCCAGCGGGATGATGACCCGCGGCTGTCCCTCCTGCATCGTTCCCAGCAGGCGCAGCGCCTCGTTGCGCACACCCTCGTAGGGGTCGCGCACCGACGGGAGAACGAGCTTCACCAGTTGCTCGCGTGAGTTGATGTAGGGCAGGAGCATGACCGTGGCCATTCGCTTGGAGTCGTTGCGATCCTCACGCAGCACCCGCACCAGCGTGTCGAGATTGCGGGGAACACCATCCATGAAGCGCTGCTCCAGCGGCGCGAGCTCGGGGTGGTCGAATCCTCCATGGCAGTTGAGGGCATGGCACTTGCTCTTGCCGTACTCGGGGACAGCCCCTTCCCTGCTCAGCTTCCAGTAGGCCGTCTGGTATTCATCCCAGGCCGTGAGGAGGCCCTCCGGCTCCGGGATATCGCCCTGCGGCGCGGGTGAAAAGGGCATGCGCCACTCATCTCCGGCATCGACCAGATCCACCGTCACCCGGAACGTCCGCGTCGGCGGGTAGGCCACCATCGAGTACCTGCAGAACGCGAACTTGTAGGCCGCCAGGAGCCGCGGCTTGCTCTCCATGAGGTACGGCGTGAACTCCCCCTTCTCGAGGTTGAAGCGCGCGCCGGGCGCAGGCATCCCAATGACCTCCAGCAGCTTGCCCTTGGGCACCTTGCGTGAGCCGAACACCTCCACGCCTTCGAACACGTAGACCGGGCTGGGCTGGACAGGCGATGCGGCCTGATGGACAGGCGTTGCACAGGCCGTGAGCAGTGCAAGACCCAAGAGGACAAAGCGCTGCATGGTTCTCCCTCTCCGCGCCGAGCAGGCGCAGGGATCTCAACGATGGTTGCGCGGGATGTGGCTGGTAAAGCGAACTCCAGGCTAACGCGCATCCGGGCCACCCTCGCATGAAATTCTCCCTGCCCCAGGAAGCGCCCTGGCTCTGCCCACCTGTCACGCGCCCGCGACACCTCTGGGTTCAACGTCATCCCTTCAGGGTGGATGCGTGCTCCGGACGATCCCGATCACCGATTCCGGAGCAAGCCGAACACCGGCTCCGGGACAAGCCGAACACCAATTCCGGAGCAAGGCGAACACCTGTAGCAGGGTGAAGCACCGGGGCCTGAGCAGCGCGGAGGCCCGCGCGGACTGAAGGTCCGGCCGGAACGTTGACGACGCTGGACAGAGCGCCAACCACGCCGCCACCTTCCAGCCCTTGACCTACCGCGGCCCGCTCTGGACTTTCCAGAACGGGCCGTGGTGCTTCGACGTCATGTCATGACTCAACAGGAGCAGTCATGGAGCAGCTATAGCGATCGCTGGTCATGTGGCGTGGGTGGGAAAGGCGCGTTGAAGACAGCCGGCGTTGAATGCGGGCGTCATCCCTCCGCGTGGCGTAATCCCTTCGCGCCCTCCTGCACGCATGCTCGGTTCACGAAGACGCGGAACCCCCCACGTACGCTCTCCGGCAACTCCGCGCTCAAGTCCAGGGCCTGCAGCGCGATGTCCCGCTCCACCTGCACGAGCCGAGGGTTTTCACGCTCCTCCGGGCCGAAGACGAAGGCGCAGTACTCGCCGGACGCGATGCTCGCCACGAGCGTCTCCGGCCGGAGCTCCGTGTAGAAGGACTGCCAGTAGCGACCATTGCGAAACAGGTAGAGCTGAAGAACCTTGTACCGGGGCGAGATGAAGCTCTCATGCCCGGGCGGCAGTGGTTCCAAATAGGGGCGAAGGATCTCCGCGATCTCCTTGTACGGTGGTTGAGGCGCCGTGAGCTCGTACGCCCCAAAACCAGCCAGTGCCAGCGCGGAGAGGCCACCGATGAGCGCCGTCGCTCGCGCGCGCTCGAGGCGAGCCGCCGCATACGCCAGGAGCCAGGCGCCCCCCACCCCGAGCGCGTGCGCGCCAACATAGACAGGCGTGATGTCATCGCGCTTCAGCCCCCGAGCATGAGCCGCCCCGATGAGGAGCACCGCCGCGGCCGAGAAGACGCCCGCGACCCTGAGGGCTCGACGGCCCGATGCCCCCCGTGGTTCGAGGGTGCCCTCCCCGGCAAGGAGCGCCGAAGCACCAAGCCCGGCCAGGCCATAGAGGAATGGCAAGACGCCCAGGATGTAGAGCGACTCCTTGATGGCGGGGAGCGAGAGGGGAACCAGGCTTGCGAGCCCGAAGCCGATGGCGCCGAAGAGTCCGGCCGCGGTCGGCGCACGCCGCTTCAAGGCGGGGAGCGCAGCCAGAAGGAGGGGGCAGAGGAAGAAATGCTCCCGGTAGAGGATCGCCGGGTAGTACCAGAAGGGATGACTCCATTCCGTGGGCACGCCCGCCCCAGCCAGCTTCGACCCTCCGATGCTCTGCCCCAGGAAGGGTGCGAAGTAGACCTGGGTGAGCCAGAGGGCGACATCCGTGGGTGACCGCAGAGCAACGAAAGCGAGGTGGAGGGACGCCGTGGCAAGAAAGCCGACGGTGAGGCAGGCGACAGGAACCAGCGCCAATTGACGCCGCTGGAGACGCACGATGGCAAGGAGCCCTAGCGAAGCCAGCACGAAGGGGGTGACGAGCCACAGCTTCGTCAAGAAGCCAAGGCCGAGGCATGCGCCACCCAGCAGGGAGTGCCAATTCCTCCCGGTGAGCTCCCCTCGCGCAATCCAGTACGTGCCCGCCATGCCCCACGCCACGAGGACAGGCTCGGCCTCCATCAGCCGGAATTGCCACAGGACGGTAGGAGAGAGCGCGAGCAGGAGCGTCGTCAGGAGCGCCGCGCGACGCTCCCACAGGGCGACGAGCCGGTAGGTGAAGCAGAGGGTGGCGACCAGCGCCGCGAATGAGACGAGCCCCATGGCTTCGGGCTGGCCGCCCAGGGGACAGCCTCCGAGTGCGAGGAGCACCGAGTGAAATGGAGTGTTGCCGATGCCTGGCAGATCGAAGCCGACCCAATCCTCCGAGCCACCAGGGATGTACGAGGGCCGCACCACGAGCGCCAGCGAACGGCACATGTTGAGGGCCATCGTGCCATTGACGCCCTCGTCACCTGTTTCGACACGCTTGAAGACGACGCCGCGCGCGAAGGCCAGGGCAAGGGAGGCAATGACCACCACACGGACGACGAAGCGCAGGCGATTGTCGTCATCACGCCGCGGCCCAAGCGGCTGGACGGGGGGAAACCACGAGCCTGGCCAGAGAAGTCTCATTTCCGCCAGGTCCGGGGCAGGTGGGCACGAGAGTGGAGCCATTCCTTGCACCCCCCTACCCTCGCGGTCGGACTGAGCTGAGCCTTCAGAATCCTGCCGAGCAGCCTCAGCGTCCGCAGCAGCGGCTCCTTCGACTTGTCCTGGTGCGTCTTCTGAGCGGGCGGGCGCTTCCGGGTCGCGTCAACCGGCTCCTCCAGGCCCACGTAGGCGCACGCGAAGCGCTCCGGTGAGAGGAACTCGCCCAGCCACCGTCGCTCCTCGCGCGGAAACCAGGCGGTGAAGAGGACCCGCATCTTCACGGGCTCCCTCGCTCCATCCTTGAAGGGACCCATGAAAGAAGGCACGAGCCTGACCGAGCAATTGCCGTTCCAGCCAGCGGCAGCTCAATCCGGGCCTTCGAGTCCTGCTCGTCCGTTTCGGGGACGGCCCCTCATTTCGACCCTGGACAGCCAAGACGGGCGACCCTCTTGAGGGAGCGAGCCATCCTCGATGGACTCTCAATCCGAGACAGCCTGACGTCCCAGCATGAGACAGCAGGGACAATCAGCCGGCGGTGAGGCCGTGAAGCATGGAGCACGATAACTGCATGGAGGAACAGGCAGCAGGAAGCACGTGGGACACATGTGAATGCGCAAGCCGGTGATTCGCAAGACACTCTCCGAGGAACTGTTCTTCGTCCGCGGCATGAGCCTGATGCTCGTGGTGCTGGTCCATGTGATCGGCGTGGAGCCCTTCCAGGGGGTGCGCAAGCTCTTCTCCCCGGAGCGAGCGGAGCTCCGGTTCGCCTCGGAGTTCATCCACAGCTTCAACATGGCGGTGATGATCATCGGTTCGGGCGTGGCGGTGTCACTCTTCGGCGCGCCGGACAGGTCCTTCCGGGAGTTCGCGCACAAGAAGCTGCGCAAGCTCGTCGTCCCGATGTTGGTGTGGGCGCCCGTCTTCCTCTTTGCCCATGAGCTCACCCAGGCGCGCCCGCGAACACCTGGCGGATGGCTGGCGCTGCTGGGCCGGTTCCCTGCCGCCTGGTTCCCTCCATACGCCATCTTCTGGTTCATTCACGCCCTGGTGGGCTGTACCTGTCTGGCGTGGGTGTATCAGCGCATCGTGCCCGCCCGGTACAATTGGAACGGACTGAGCTACCTGGCACTGTCCTGGCTGTCGTATGCCGCTGTCGAGCTCCTGGAATCTCCGATGTCTGACATTGGGATGAGATACCTCCGCTTCATCCTCTTCTGGAACTGCCTCTTCGGTCTGGGAATGAGCCTGTCCCCCTGGCTGGCGCTGGCGCGCACCCGGCTGTCCCAGTTGCCTCTGGCGCTCCAGGGACTGGTGCCCTCGGGGTTCCTGGGGCTGCTGGTCTCTTTCCATGTCTCGGGGCTCGCGGAGGGGCATCTGGATCCGCGCCTGATCACGGGGCCGCTGGGCTTCTGCCTGCAATTCACCCTGGCCTTCTTCCTCCTGGGTGTTGCCCGGAGCCTGGGTGCGACGTGGAAGGGGTTGGCGAGGTGGATTGTCTACCTGGGCTCGATCAGCATGCCGCTCTACCTCTTCCACATCTATTTCGTGTCCGGAGTGAGGCTGGCTTTGGGAAAGGTGCTGCCAGGAGCGCCGCTCGCGCTGCACCTGGCGCTGGGCGTGTTCGGAGGGCTGATGGGGCCCCTGGGCCTCTACCTCCTCCTGGAGAGGAATCGGGCCTTCCGCTGGAGCATCGGCCTGCGTGGTGTCCCTTTGGACACGCCGAACTCGGCGCGAATGAGTCCCCTGGCACCCGGCCACCTCGGGTGGAGGCATCGACCATGAAAGGGGCCGACGTATGAACCCAAATGAACTGTTGACCAGTCGCCAAAATGTTTGTGTTTCAGAGCGGGACGGCCATGCTGGCTGGCTACACCAAAGTTCATGGAGGCCCCCTCTGAGCGCCTCCATTCCCTGGAGTTGTCATGGACGTGATGAGAGCCAGCAGGGTCCTGCTGCTGGGACTGGTCTTTGTCGCAGCAGGCTGTAGCAGCAAGCCACCGGAAGAGAAGCCGCTGGCCCAAAGCGCTTCGCCGTTGGTGGTGGAGGGGTGGACCGAGACCGCGCCCATGGCGGAGGCCCGCAAGTACCACGCGGGCGTGGTGCTGCCTTCCGGCAAGGTGCTGGTGACGGGCGGCTACAACGCCAGCGGGTATCTGTCCTCCTCCACCCTCTTCGACCCCGTGACTGGCGCGTGGACAGCGGCCGCCTCCATGCCGGAGCCCCGGCAGATCCACACCGCGGCGCTGCTGCCTTCGGGCAAGGTGCTCGTGGTTGGCGGAGAGAACGCGACGGGCCGTCTGGCTTCCGCGGCGGTGTATTCCCCTGACACCAATACCTGGGCCTCCGCGGGGAGCTTTGCCTCGGGCGTGGCACGGGCCTCCCTGACGGCGACGCCGTTGCCTTCGGGCAAGGTGCTGGTGGCGGGCGGTGGCAACTCCGGCGGCCCCAAGTTCAATGTG
Organism: Corallococcus exiguus; assembly: GCF_009909105.1. Taxonomy (NCBI): domain Bacteria; kingdom Pseudomonadati; phylum Myxococcota; class Myxococcia; order Myxococcales; family Myxococcaceae; genus Corallococcus; species Corallococcus exiguus. Next base: position 350,785 of record NZ_JAAAPK010000002.1, on the reverse strand, counting down.
GATGTGTATGAGCCAGTGGCGGGAACCTGGAGTGTCGGCCCGAGTCTGGGAGTGGCGCGGCGCGACCATACGGCGACGCTGCTGACGACCGGGCAGGTGCTGGTGGCGGGCGGCGTCGGGGGCGCGAGCCTGGCGACGGCGGAAGTGTATGACCCGACGAGCAATACGTGGGCTGCGACGGGAAGCCTGGCGGCGGCGCGCTACAACCACACGGCGACGCGGCTGCCTTCGGGCAAGGTGCTGGTGGTGGGTGGCCGCAACAGCAGCGGGCTGCTGGCGACAGCGGAGGAATACGACCCGAGCACCGGGCAGTGGAGCGCGACGGACGCGCTGGGCACGGCCAGGGAGCTGCACTCAGCAACCCTGCTGAGCACCGGCAAGGTGCTGGTAACGGGCGGCATGTATGGCAGCGCAGCGACGGCCGCACTGGCGAGCTCGGAGGTGTACGACCCGGCCACCCGGCAGTGGAGTGCGGCGGGCCCCATGGTCGGTGCGAGGTATTCGCATGTGGCGGTCTCGCTGGCGACGCAGGCCAAGGTGTTGGTGGTGGGCGGTATTGGCGCCACCGGCGCGAGCCTGAAGACGGCGGAGGTCTACGGGTACGACGCGTGCGCTGGGGTGACGTGCAACAGCGCTCCGGGGGCCTGCTACGAGGCGGCGGGGACGTGCAGCAATGGCGTGTGCAGCTACGCGCTGAAGGCGGCTGGGGCCACCTGCGACGACGGGGATGCGTGCACCGGGACGGACGTATGCAACGGCGCGGGCGTGTGCGCGGGAAGCGCCACCCAGTGCGGCAGTCCTCCGGGGCAGTGCTACGCGGCGGCGGGGGCGTGCAGCGACGGGACGTGCTCCTATTCGTACAAGGAAGCCGGTGCCTCGTGTGATGACGCGGATGCGTGCACGGTGGATGAGACGTGCAACGGAGCGGGCGGGTGCGCGGGCACGCCGGTGACTTGCAACAGCCCTCCGAGCCAGTGCTTCGAGGCAGCGGGGACGTGCAGTGAGGGCGCGTGCTCCTATGCGCCGAAGGCGGCGGGCACGGCCTGTGATGACGGCAATGGCGGCACCATCAACGACGTGTGCAGCGGAGCAGGCGTCTGCGCGGGCGTCCCGGCCTGCACGACGCCGCCGGATGCCTGCCATGGCTTGCCGGGCACCTACTCCAACGGAGCGTGCACCTACCCGCCGAAGGCCACGGGCACCCTCTGCGATGATGGCAACGCCTGCACGACGGGCGATGTCTGCAACGGTGCTGGCACGTGCGGTGGTGCGGCCCTGAGCTGCAACAGCCCTCCCAGCCAGTGCCACCAGGCCGCCGGCACCTGCTCCAACGGCACTTGCAGCTATGCGCCGAAGTCCTTGGGTGCGATCTGTGATGACGGCAACGCGTGCACGACGGGCGACATCTGCAACGGGGCCGGTACTTGCGGCGGCTCGGAGCTGAGCTGCAACAGCCCGCCCAGCCAGTGCTACGAGGCGGCGGGAACCTGCTCCAACGGCACCTGCTCCTATGTGCCGAAAGCCTCGGGGGCCAGCTGCAATGACGGCAATGCGTGCACGACCGGCGACGTCTGCAACGGTACCGGCACCTGTGGCGGCTCGGCGCTGAGCTGCAACAGCCCGCCCAATCAGTGCTACCAGTCCGCCGGCACCTGCTCCAACGGCACCTGTTCCTACGTGCCGAAGTCCTCGGGCGCCAGCTGCGATGACAGCAACGCGTGCACGACGGGTGACGTGTGCAATGGCTCCGGCACCTGCGGCGGCACGGCGCTGAGTTGCAGCACCGCGAGCACCAATTACTGCAGCGGAAATGACGTCCGGAAGACCACCGGCACGGGCACCTGCAGCGGTGGCTCCTGCCAGTCCACCGACGTCCTCGTGCAGTCGTGCCAGACAGGCACCAGCGGCCCCTTCTGCAGCGGCAATGGTGCCTACCAGACCGTTTACGGCGGCTGCTCCAACGGTGCATGCACGTCCACCCAGCAGCTCATCGAGTCGTGCTCCACCTCCAGCAGCAACTACTGCAGCGGCAACACCGTCCGGAAGCTGACCGGCACTGGATGCAGCGGCGGCTCCTGCGGCTCCACCGACACCGTCGTCCAGAACTGCGCCACCGGGAGCAGCAACTACTGCAGCGGCAACACCGTCCGGAAGACCTCCTACACCGGTTGCAGCGGTGGCTCCTGTGGCGTCACCGACACGCTCGTCCAGACGTGCGCGACGGGCACCAGCAGCCCATTCTGCAGCGGCAACAGCGTCTACCAGACCGTCAATGGCGGCTGCAGCGGAGGCTCCTGCTCGTCCAGCCAGCAGCTCGTCCAGACGTGCTCCACCACGAGCACGAACTACTGCAGCGGCAATGATGTGCGGAAGAGCACCGGCACCGGTTGCAGCGGCGGCTCCTGCGGGTCCTCCGACTCCTTCGTCCAGACGTGCTCCACCGCGAGCACGACCTATTGCAGCGGCAATAACGTGCGGAGGACCACTGGCACCGGCTGTAGCGGTGGCAACTGTGGCTCCAGCGACACCTTGGTCCAGACGTGCTCCACCGCGAGCACGACCTACTGCAGCGGCAACACCGTCCGGAGGACGACTGGCACGGGTTGCAGCGGCAGTGGTACCTGCGGCTCCACGGACACCCTGGTCCAGACGTGCAACAGCCAGTTCGAGATGTGCAGCGACGGCGCATGCGTTTCCAACGATGGGCTCTGGCAGTTGGTGGGTTCGTGCAGCACGCGGTGCCCATCCAATGAATGCTGGCCCCCCGTCAACCCGGACGGTCAGGACTGCAGGCCGGTGGGTTCCACCTGCTTCGCTTACGGCGGTCCCACCGGTCGTAACGAATGGAAGTGCGCACCGTACTGAATGAATGTGTGAGTAGCAGTCCGCCCACTCACACCTGTTGAATTCAGCGTGGAAGCCTCCGTGCGCCCCCAACGCACGGAGGCTTCGCCTCGACGGGGTGCTCCGCGGCGCCCAAGAGCTCGGCGTGGATGAGTCTGTCGACACCCGGCTCGCAGGGGACGACTCCATGGTCGTGATTGGGGCCAATGCACGATCTCATGTAGAGCGTCGGCCGCATGGCGAAATGATTGTGTTTCAAAAGCGGATCGCCATGCTGGCGGGCTAAACCAAATTTCATGGAGGCCCCTCTGTGCGCCTCCATTCCCTGGAGTTGTCATGGACGCGTGGAGAGTCAGCAGGGCTCTGCTGTTGGGGCTGGTCTGTGTCGTCGTGGGCTGTAGTAGCAAACCACCGGAAGAGAAGACGCTGGCTCACCAGGCTTCGCCACTGACGGTAGAGGGGTGGACCGAGACCGCGCCCATGGCGGAGGCTCGCAAGTACCACGCAGGCGTCGCGCTGCCGTCTGGCAAGGTGCTGGTGACGGGCGGTTACAACGCCAGTGGCTATCTCTCCTCCTCCACCCTCTTCGACCCCGCGACGGGCTCCTGGACGGCGGCCGCGTCCATGCCGGAGGCCCGGCAGATCCACGCCCTGACGCTGCTGCCTTCGGGCAATGTGCTCGTGGTGGGCGGAGAGAATGCGACGGGCCGCCTGGCTTCCGCGGCGGTGTATTCCCCCGCCACGAATACATGGGCCTCCGCGGGGAGCTTCGCCACGGGCGTGGCTCGGGCTGCCGTGACGGCGACGGTGCTGCCCTCGGGCAAGGTGCTGGTGGCCGGCGGTGGAAACAATACGGGGGCCTACTTCAAGGTGGACCTGTATGACCCGGCCTCCGGAAGCTGGAGTGCCGGCCCCAATCTGGGCGTGCCGCGTCGCAACCATACGGCGACGCTGCTGCCTTCGGGCCAGGTGCTGGTGGCGGGCGGCGTAGAGAGCATGAGCCTCGCGTCGGCGGAGGTGTACAACCCTACAAGCAACACCTGGGCGGCGACGGGCAGCCTGGCGGCGGCGCGCTACAACCACACGGCGACGCTTCTGCCTTCGGGCAAGGTGCTGGTGGTGGGTGGCCGCAACGGCACCGGCCTGCTGGTGACGGCCGAGGAGTATGACCCGAGCACCGGACAGTGGAGTGCGACGGGCGCGCTGGGCACGGCCAGGGAGTTGCACACCGCCACCCTGCTGAGCACGGGACATGTGCTGGTGACTGGCGGAATGTTTGGCAGCGCCGCGACGGCCGCACTCGCGAGCACGGAGGTGTACGACCCTGTCACCCGGCAATGGAGCGCGGCGACTCCCATGGTCGGTGCTCGGTATTCGCATGTGGCGGTGTCGCTGGGGGCGCAGGGCAAGGTGCTGGTGGTGGGCGGCCTGGGCTCCAGCGGCACGAGCCTGAAGACGGCGGAGCTGTATGGCTACGACGCGTGCACCTGGGTGACCTGTAACAGCGCACCAGGGCCCTGCTACGAGGCGACGGGGACGTGTGGCAATGGGGTGTGCAGCTATGCGCCGAAGGCCGTTGGAGTCACCTGCGACGATGGGGATACGTGCACCACCGCGGACGCGTGCAACGGCGCGGGGGTTTGCGCGGGAAGTGCCACCCAGTGCGGCAGTCCTCCGGGGCAGTGCTATGAGACGGCGGGAACGTGCAGCGAGGGGACGTGCTCCTACTCGTACAAGGCGACGGGCGCCGCGTGTGACGACGGGGATGCGTGCACGGTGGGCGAGACGTGCAATGGGGCGGGCGGATGCTCAGGCACGCCCATGGGCTGCAACAGCCCGCCGAGCCAGTGCTTCGAGTTGGCGGGGACGTGCAGCGACGGGGCGTGCACGTATGCTCCGAAGGCGGCGGGCACGGCTTGTGATGACAACAATGGGGGCACCATCAACGACGTGTGCAGCGGAGCGGGCGTCTGCGCCGGAGTGCCGGCCTGCACGACACCGCCGGACGCCTGCCATGGCTCCCCGGGCACGTACTCCAACGGAGCGTGCACCTACCCGCCGAAGGCCGCGGGCACCCTCTGCGATGACAGTAACTCGTGTACGACGAGCGACGTCTGCGACGGTGCGGGCATCTGTCGCGGCTCGGAACTGAGCTGCAACAACCCTCCCAATCAGTGCTACCAGTCCGCAGGCACCTGCACAAACGGCACCTGCTCCTATGTGCCGAAGGCCGCGGGCGCCAGCTGCGATGACAGCAACTCGTGCACGACGGGCGATGTCTGCAACGGTGCGGGCTCCTGTGGCGGCTCCCCCCTGAGTTGCAGCACCGCCAGCAACAACTACTGCAGCGGCAATGACATCCGGCGGACCACTGGCACTGGCACCTGCAGCGGCGGCTCCTGCCAGTCCACCGACGTCCTCGTGCAGACATGCCAGACCGGCAGCAGCGGACCCTACTGCAGCGGCAACGGCGCCTACGAGACTGTCTACGGCGGCTGCTCCAACGGGGCCTGCACATCCTCCCAGCAACTCATCGAGTCGTGCTCCACCTCCAGCAGCAACTACTGCAGCGGCAACACCGTCCGGAAGCTCACCGGCACCGGTTGCAGCGGCGGCAACTGCGGCTCCACCGACACCCTCGTCCAGACGTGCTCCACCGCGAGCAACGACTACTGCAGCGGCAACACCGTCCGCAGGACCACCGGCACCGGTTGCAGCGGCGGCTCCTGCGGCTCCACGGACACCGCCGTCCAGACGTGCTCCCCGGTGGACAGCTATTCGTGCAGCGGCAACACCGTCCAGAAGACCACCAGCGGCTTCTGCAGCGGTGGTGGATGCGGTGGCAGCACCACCACCAACGTCACGACGTGCTCCCCCTTCGACACCTACTCTTGCAACGGCAACACCGTCCAGAAGACCACCAACGGCCTCTGTAGCGGCAGCGGCTGCGGTGGCAGCAGCACCACCAACGTCAGGACGTGCTCGCCCGTGGACACCTACACCTGCAACGGCAACACCGTTCAGAAGACCACCCGAGGCATTTGCCTTGGCAATGGCTGCAATGGTTCCTCCGCCACCACCGACGTCACGACGTGCACGCCCTATGACGTCTACACCTGCAGCGGCAACACCATTCAGAGGATCACCAGCGGCCTTTGCATCGCCGGCGGCGGCTGTATTGGCACAGTCGTCACCGATGTCCAGACCTGTGGCAGTGGCCAGACGTGCAGCGGCGGAACGTGCGTCAGTTCCGGTGCGAGATGGGTCAACACGGGTACGTGCGACGATGGCTCCCGCGCCTGCCGGACCGTCAACTGCAACAACTTCTCCCCGGATGGACCCTGCGCACAGCTGGGCTCTGCTTGTGCCGTCGGCAGCAGCCCCAGATACCAGTGGGTGTGCCTGTAGGAGCCATCCCGCGCTGACGGCTCCATGCTCCAACACGGAGCCGTCATGTCGCGGAGGCCCGCTTCGCCATCACCGACGGACGGGCCGGGTACACGGCCGCCAATGCGCCCAAGAGGATGTGCAGCAGGAAGAGCAGTGGCGTCTGGCGGTACTCCCATTCGGAGAAGCTCTGGGCGAAGGCGCCCAGCAGTCCGAAGAAGACTCCGACTCCGAAGCGTGAGCGCAGCGCGGGCGAACGCTTGAGGAAGAAGCTGGCTCCCATCTTGAACCAGCTCAGCCAGACCGCCGCGAAGAGGATGACCCCGGGCCAGCCTGTCTCTCCCAGCGTGATGAGATACAGGCTGTGTCCCGGGGGGGCCTGGGCCGCGTCCACGTTCGAGCCCGCCGGGATGGGGCCCTTGGGCGGTGCTTCCTCCGTGCCGGTGTAGGGGATGTAACCGAAGCCGATCATCCGGCCGTACTGGTTGGACACCGCGTAGGACCAGTTGTTCAGCCCGACTCCGAAGACATGGTCCTCTTGCATCAACCGGGCGAGGTGGACGTAGGCGCCGCGCCCTTCGTGCTCCTTGCCCCCGAACTCACTGGAGAGTCCTCCTTCGGAATCGAAGCGGGCCTGGAAGGCCGGTGCCAGCTTGAGGCCCACGGGAATGGCCGCGAGCAACAGCAGGAGCGCCACCCCTGCTGTCTTCGGCGTTGGCTTCAACGCCCCACACGTCAAGGCCACCGCCACCAGGAGCAGTCCTAGCGAAACCAGTCCCGCTCGCGACACGGTGCACAGCACCGAGATGGAGCCCAGGAAGGTGGCCACGCCGCACAGACGTTTGAGGCGTGGCCCTACGTCCGAGAGCGCGACCGCGAGCAGCACCGGGACCGCGATGAGGTTGAACATCGACACGGTGTTCGGGTGGAACAGCGTCCCGTCCGCCCGGCTGTGCCCCAACACGACCCGGGAGTGGATCACCCAGAAGCACTCGTAGATGACCGTGATGGCCAGCGCCGCGACGAGGCGCCGGAGGTCCCGCTCGTTCTTCACGCAGGCCGCGATCGTCACGTACACCATGATGGCGCGGAACATCTTCGACAGCTCGAACAGGCCGAACAACCGGGGCTCGGAGAGCAGGACGTTCACCGCGTTGTACGCGAGGAACACTCCCATGATGGCCAGCCCGTGGGGCCACTCGCGCCGCTGGCCTGGCTTGCGGTGCCGCAGCTCGTCCACCCACAGGAAGATCCATAGGAAGTCGAGCCAGCTGAACTCGAAGCCACGCGTGGTGCCGCGATACCAGGCTCGGCTGAAGAAGTTGAGGGACACCGCCGAGGCGTGGGTGGTGCCCCAGACGAGCAGGATGACGCAGAGGTGCTTCAGGCGTTCGGACCTCCCGACGGCGTGAATCCCGGCGGGAATGACGACCGCACACAGGCCCAGGAAGAGGAGGAACTTCGTCTCCATCAGCGCGCCGCGATGTCGATGCGCCGGTAGAGCTCCTCTTCCTCGAAGAAGCACGGGAGGAACTCGCCTCCGTCCACGTCGTGCAGCGTGTGCCAGCGAGGCTCCGCGTCTCGGCGCTCCATCTGCGAGGCGTGCAGCGCCAGCGCGGCTCGCTTCTGCTCCACCACGCCCCGGAGGGACACCTTCGTCCGGAAGTCCTTGAGGATCCGCAGTCCCAGCCTCGTCGACACCGTCCCCGCGAGCACCGACCGCTGCTGCCTTCGTGTCCTTCCGAAGCCCACCATGGGCCAGTGCCTCCAGGCCCATACCGCGTACTCGAACACCGTGACGGGCCGCCCTACCCTTGCCACTGCCTCATGCACGAGGTGGTTCGTGCTCACGTGGTCCGCGTGTTCGCCCCGAGCGTACGGGACGAAGAGGTGCTCCGGCCGGTGCCTCCGCAGCAGGTCCTCCACCCTGGCCACTGCCGCCTCCCGGTTCGAGTCCAGCGCGCCGTCGGGAAAGCCCAGCAGGAAGACGTCCGCCTCCTCCACACCTAGAACCTTCGCCGCGCCCAGCGCCTCTTGCGCCCTCTGCGCCTTCAGTTCGTCGCGTGAGATCAGGTGCGCGTGTGAGCTGGCGCCGTCCGTCAGGAGGACGATCCGCACCGCCGCTCCCGCGCGCCGCTTCTGGAGGATGGCGCCCCCACACCCCAGCGTCTCGTCATCCGGGTGCGGCGCGAACACCATCGCGGGACACCGGAGCTCGTCCTCGTTGAACGTGCGGGCTCGCCGTCCCAGCGCCAGCCGCTGCAAGCGACGAAGTCCCCTCCTCACCGGGCTTCCGTCCATCATCGCCGCGCTCCTTCCTCGAGGACCGCCTGGTAGAGCTCCGCGACCTTGCTCGCCACCACGTCCCAGCTGAAGCGCTGACGCACCTGCGCGGCACCCGCTCGCGCCGCCACGTCCAGCCGCACGGGGTTGGCGAGTGCCTGCCGCAGCGCCTGGGCCCAGTCCTCCACCTCCAGGGTCGGCACGCTCAGCCCTTCCGGACCAATGGCTCCGGCGAGATCCGCCAGGCCCGAGTGCACCGCCAGCAATGCCGGCCTCCCCGCCGCCCACGCCTCCAACACCGCCAGTCCGAAGGCCTCGTGCGCCGAGGGCACCAGCACGAGCCTGGAGAGCGCCAGCAGATCCGGAACCTCGCGGGCCGCGTCCAGGTTGCCGAGGACATGGACGCGCTCGCCGAGCCCCAGTGCCTGGATCTCTTGCTTCAGCTGTTCTCCATAGGCTGCGTCCACCGTCGCGCCGGCGAGGACCAGGTGATGATCCTCGGGCGCCCCCACGGCGAAGGCCCTCACCGCTAGCACCTGGTTCTTCTGCGGAGAGATGCGCCCCACCAGGGTGACCACACGTGCGCGGGCGAACCGGGGCCAACGCTCTCTCGCCCGCTGCGCGCTTCCCGTGGCCATCCGCTTCAGGTCGACCCCCTGATCCAATCTCACGGCCCGGTCCCCGACCACCTCGGACAGGGCGCGACGCTCCTCTTCGTTGAAGGTGATGACTCGCGCGGCGTCCTGGATGACGCGCCGGGCGCCGAATAGCCATCCAATGGGCTGGCCCATATCCATGAGCCCTGACAGCCGCCGCGCGGTGTCCTGCTCCAGCCAGGACTTCCGCGCCAGCAGTGGCCCATGCACGGAGATGACATAGGGGCGCCTCGTGAGACGCATGGCCGTCCGCACGGCTCCGCCGATGCGCCCCGCCGTGTGCAGGTGCGCCAGGGCGAGGCCCGCGTCCTTCGCGAGCCGGAGCGGCTCATCGAAGGTGGCCAGGTTGCCGGCATTGGCGACGAGCGCCCTTCGCTTCTCGGCCGGGCCCAGGAACGGACAGAAGGCCTGATAGCGCAGCAGCGGCACCTCGGGGCCCAGCGCTCGATCCGGCTCCGAGGGCCCCGCCGGTGCGTGCACCTCCGGCCCCCAGCCCAACGCCGCCAGCCGCCGCGTTACCTCCACGACGTGCGTCTCCGTCCCGCCCCACTCACGCGGGTCGTACTTGCGAAGGACATGCACCACGCGCCGCCCGGGGCGCTCCACAGCCGTCATATGCACGGGCAAGACGCAATTCATGGACCAGACACTCCGCGCCCCACCCGCGGCGTCCCTCCTTCCCCATTCCCATTCCGAGACGTCTCAATGCGAGACATCCGGGCGGTGCATGGGCAAGGAGTCAGCTCGCGGGGAGGCATGTCCCCTGCAAGCTGAAGGGCCTGCCCGTGAGAGTCACCGTCCTTACCAACCTGTACCCGCCCGACGTCCTCGGCGGCTACGAGCTGCTCGCACGAGATGTGGTGGAGGGGTTGGAGCGACGCGGCCACGAGGTCGACGTCCTCACCAGCGGCGATGGCTCCGAGAACGGGCGCGTGCTGCGGTCCCTGCGCCTGGCTCGCCGCTTCGGCCGGCCCGCGGGACGGGATCGCCTCCGTCACTTCGCGGCTGGTGCGCGGAACACGGCGGCGGTGCGCCGCTACTTGAAGGACCATGGCAGGCCGGATGCGGTGCTGGTCATGAGCCTGCGGAGACTGGGGCTCGCGCCGCTGCGGGTGCTCCACGAGGCAGGCGTCCCCGCGATCGTCACGGTGAACGACGACTGGCCGGTGGCGTTCAGCGTGGGGCGCGACGCGCGGCCCTGGGCTCGGCTGGGCAGCGTGCTCGATTCGCTGCTGGTGCCTTCACGAACTTGGACCGGCATCCAGCCCGCAGGGGTCGCGTGGCTTTCGGACGCGGTCCGGCGCACGTGCCTCGCGGCGGGTGTGCCGCTGGACTTCGGTGTCGTGCGGCCACAGGGCGTGGACCTGTCGCGCTTCACCCCTCGTCCCTTCCGGCCCATGCGCCCGGAGCCTCGGCTGCTCTTCGTCGGCCGGCTCCATCCGAGCAAGGCCCCCGATGCGGCCATCGACACCCTGGCGGCCTTGGAGAAGCGCGGCGTCAAGGCCACCCTCACGCTCGCGGGCGCGGCGGACGATCCGGCCTATCTCACGTCCTTGCGGCAACGGGCGCGGGTGCTGCGGGTAGACGGACGCGTGGCATGGGCCGGGCAACTTCCCCGCGAGCAGTTGCTTCCGCTGTATCAGGATGCGGATGCGCTCCTGTTCGCGTCAAAGCTGGAGCACGAGGGCCAGGGCCTCACGTATCTGGAGGCCATGGCCTGCGGCCTGCCGGTGGCGGCGTCCCCCAGCGGCGGTGCCCGTGACTTCCTTGATCGGCACGACGCTTCGCTGCTGGTGAAGGCGTGCACGGGTGAAGCCTTCGCCGAGGCGCTGGCGGCCCTCCACCGGGACGCGGCGGCACAGGAGGTGCTCGTCCAGCGGGCGCTCGACATCGTGCGAGAACACGCGTCACTCGACGCCTACGTTCGCGGCATCGAGGAACTGCTACTCGATGCGGCTCAAGCTCACTGCCTCCGCAGCACCACCCGCTGACCGACGCTCGCGTCCGCGTTCCCGCTCCGCAGGCGCTGCTCTCCCCACTGGTGTCCCTTCCAATAAGCCCAGTGGTACACGAGCCTCCGGGGAACGGAGAGCGCCAGGCCCGCGGCGTCGCGCGCCCGGATGTGCACGACCGCATCCCTTGCCCATGACGCGCCCAGCTTCCGGGCCAGTCCCGTCAGCGACGCGGGCTCCTCCCGGATGAAGGCATCCGCCTCTCCTTCGATGAAGCGGCGCCCGTACAACTGTTTCAGCGTGTAGTTGTGCGAGTGCATCACCCACGCGTCCGGCACGTAGCGCACCCGGAGCCCGTCGCCTCGCGCCCGGTGTCCCCACTCCGTGTCCTCGGAGCCCCACGCGTCCTCGTAGAACGGGTGCTTGAGCCACGCATCCCGCGTCATCGCCGCGAACGGCAGCGAGTACGTCATCCACGGCGGCGGAGTTCCCTGCTCCGGGAACGCGACCTCGTAATCCCTTCGCACCCACGTGTGCGCTTCCGGCCTCGGCAGCTGCCGCGCGAAGGTCGCGTCCGCATCGGTGCGCTCAATGGGCTCCAGCAACCGGTCCAGCGCCTGCGGCGTCAGCGGCACCACGTCGGAGTTCTGGAAGACGATGATGTCGCCTTGCGCTTCGCGGATGGCCCGGTTGAGCACCACGCCTGGGAAGTACGCCCCGGCGTCGATGCGGATCAGTTGGCAGGGGAAGCGCGAGACGATGTCCAGCGTCGCGTCCCTGGAGCCCGAGTCCACCACGAGCAACTCGAAGTCCTTGCGCGCCTGCGAGAACAGGCCGGAGAGCGCCTGGCCTATGACCCAGGCAGAGTCCTTCGAGCGCATGATGACAGTGACCTTGCGACTCATGATTGGTCCCCCAGGCGCAGGCCGAGCTTCCTCGCCACGTGCGCGAAGTTGGGGTCTCCCGACTCGCCCCAGTACCTCAGATAGGCGCGCCGCAAGTCCGCTGGCTCGCGGCTCGCGGCTCGCAGCAGCTGCCGCGCGAACTCGGCGTCCTGGGGCCCGCCCACCTCGAACGCCACGAAGGGGAACGCCGCCGCCAACCCCCCTCGCGGCCCTCCGAGCCTTAGCCCCAACCGCGCTCGGAGCCCCAGCTCGGGTGAAGCCTTTGGCCGGAACCTCACGCCGTTGCGCACCCGACGCAGCCAGACCTTCGGTTGGAGGCCGCCCTCCTTGAGGGAGTGCTTCAACGCCCGCTCCGCGTATCCGGACCACTTCAGCCCGGGCACCGATAGCCTCGCGGCCTCACACGTAAGGTGCACCTCCGCGAGCCTCGCCCTCCCCTCGTCCATCCAGGGCCCCAGCTCGCTTGGGGCGAAGCGCGCGTAGTCCGGCTCCAAGCGGAAGGCGCTCGCCTCGTCGTACAGCTTGCGGAATCCGGCCGGCACGTCGTGCCGCAGCGCCATCCGCCGCCGCTTCTCCGCGTAGCTCCAGTCGTATGCACCCAGGAAGTACAGCAGCGCGTCGCCGTAGCCGATGATGGCCTTCGCCGTGTGCCGGAGGATCGTGCGGCGCGCGTCCTCGCCCAGTGCGCCCTGGTCCCGCAGCACCTGGTTGATGATCAGCAGCGTGCCCCGGTTCACCGCCAGGTTCCGCACGTCGTCGGGTGGGATGGCTTCTCGCGTGAAGTGCTCGAGCCCCGGAAGGAACGACGCATCCCCCGCCACCGTCTTGTGGCCGAACCGCATGTCGTACCAGATGACCTGACACGGGGACCTTCGCAGCGCCCGCACCGTCGTCACGCCCAGGTCCAACCCCAGCCCGTGCCGCTCGCGCAGCGGCTCCAGCACCAGGTCCAGCCGCGCCTTCAGCCCCTCTCGCGGGGCTCGCTCCAGCACCAGGAGGAAGTCGAGGTTGTTGTGCGGCCGTTCGACGCCGTCCCTCTTCTCCACTCCTCCCTCACCGCGCCCGTAGCCGCCAATGAGGGCCAGCGTCCGCAGCTCGTCCGGGCGCACGTGCCCGTGGATGACGGCCGCCGCTTCTGACACCACCTGGGAGATCCTCGCCTCCACCTCGGGCGAGCCCTTCAACGTGAAGCGTCCGTCCCTCACGCCGCCCTCCCTCCCGCGCCCGCCACCGACTCCAGCAGAGCCAGAAGCCTCGTCACGTGCCGCTCGGGGACGAAGCGCTCCTCGTAGGTCCTTCGCGCGTGTGCCTCCATCGTCCTCCTCAGGCCCGGCGCCGCCATCAGCCTGTCGATCGCCTCCGCGAGCGCCTCCGGATCATTTGGCGGCACGCCCAGCCCCGTCTCGCCTTCCGTCAGCCACTCCCCCACTCCGCCCACCTGGCTGGCGATGACTGGCGTCCCGTGCGCCAGTGCTTCGATGCCCACCAGTCCGGACGTCTCCGGCGCTCGGCTGGGGAAGACGACACACGCGGCCCGCCGGTACTGCTCGGAGAGCGCTTCGGGCGCCATCGGGCCCAGGAAGGCCACCCGCTTCGACAACCCCAGCACGTCCACCTTCGCGCGCAGCTCCTCCTCCTGCCGGCCCCTTCCCACTACCGCCAGTCGGCACGGCTGAGTGGTGCGTGTCAGCGCGTGGAACAGCACATCCAGGCCCTTGCCTGTCGTCAGCTGCCCTACGAACAGGAGCAGGTCCTCCTCTCGCTCCACCTGCACCTGCGACTGAAGCGGAGCTTGCGCGTACAGCGGGATGACGTGCGTCCGCTCGCGCGGGAAGCCATGCGCCGCCACGTGGTCCGCCATGTACCGCGAGCCCACCACGAAGGCGTGATGACTCCGGGCCAGCGCCTGCTCCTCCCGCAACCTCCCCAGCGAGGCCCACTTCAGCCCGGGCCAGTCCCCTGAACGGCCCACGAAGCCGAGACATGGGTAGCAGGCCGCGCCCACCGGCTTCGTGCAGGGCTCCTTTCCCAGCGTCGTGTACTTGTGCTCGCGCAGGCAGAACAGCCGGTGGTCGTGGAAGAAGCGGACCACCGGCGCTGGCGAATCCAACAGTGCGCGCTGCGCGTTCAGGCTCGCGAGCTGGTGCACGTAGACGACGTCCGGCGCCAGCTCCCTCAGCTGCCGCGCCAGGTCGACGATGGGGAAGATGCCCTCGAACGGCTCCCGCATCACCGGGTGCGGATCCGGCGAGACGTTCACGTCGTAGAAGAGCAGCGACGTCACTCCCCGCCCGCGCAGCTCCCGCGCGGTCTCTCGCACGTAGCGCTCGGCGCCGCCCACGGGGGTGGCGGCGTCGTTGAGCCATGCGACCCTCAAGCCGCGGCCCATGGCGGCCTCCCGTCCGGGTTCGTCTCCCCTTCCAGCCCCAGCATCGCGCACACCCATCCGGCCACGTCCATCAGCGCGCCTCGGTCCCGGGGCAGCGGCGCATCCGAGGCGATGGCGGCATACGCCGAGGGGCTGTCCACGTCGTAGCCGTGCATGCCTCGCACGTTGCCGCCCACGAAGCTGGGGGCGAACAGGGCTCCTTCCCGCAGCACGAAGAGGGCTTGTCCGTAAGGAGCACCCCGCACCGGCGCCTGTCGCTCCACCAGCGCCTCCGTGTCCAGCCATCTCCCCGGGAGCCCGTGCGCCACCATCCGCTCGCGGGCCTTCTCGCGCGTCCGCTCATCACCCCAGACCCGCAGCATCGTGCTGTCCACGAACAGCCGCGTACCTAGCAGCTCCCCGAGCATCCGCTTTGGATCCACCACCTCGTGGATGTCCGCCATCCCGTGGTCCCCCACCATCACCGTCGTCACGTCACCTCCGCCCGCGCGCATCGCATCCACCGTCTGTTCGATCCGCTCGGTGAGCCGCCGGGCCGTCGCGAGCGCGTCTTGGCTGCCGTTGCCCGTACGGTGCAGGGCGCCGTCCAGGGCGGTGGCGTACGCGAAGGCCAGGTCCGGCTTGCTCGCCCGTAACACCGCGCAGGTGTGCGCCCAGCGCTCCTCCTCCGGCATCTGCCACGGCGCCGCGAACACGCGCAGGCCCGCGCGCCTCGCCTTCGTGAGGAACGTCTCCACCCCGCCGATGCGCTCGGCGTTGAACAGGTCCTCACGCTCCGGCAGGTCGAGCCAGCGGAACAGCTCCGGAGGGACTCGGTACAGGTCCACGTACCCGGTCAGCCCCTCCGTCCTCTTCAGCACCCGCGCCGCGGCACGCCTCAGCATGCCCCGCTCATGCACCTGGCGCGGCAACAGCCCCAGCCACCTCAGCGGCGACAGCACGCCTTCGTCCTCGCGCTCCGCGTGCGCGAAGAGGCACATCCGCCCGTGCCGCTCCGGCGGCGCGCCGGTGAGGATCGTCGGCAGGGCTCCACATGAATAGCCGAGGATGCCGCGCAGGCGGCCCCGGTGCGGCAACCCACGCAGCCCTTCGAAGGTCTCCAGCTGGGACGGGCCCAGCGCATCGACGAAGACCACGAGCACACGACGCGGCCGGAAGTGCCGTGCCCCGGCGCTGTCTCCTCCTGGTGTCATCTCTTCCCGGGACATGGTTCTGTCTCAATGTGAGACGGCTCCGAGCGCTCCCGCCGTCCGCGACGGTGTCTGGCATTGCAAGAGCTCCGCCACCCGCGCCCACCCAAGCTGGCTGGACACTGGCATCCACCGTGCAGCCGTCCTCACCGGATGTTCTCGCTGGAAGAGGGCCCGGAGCCCGAAACGCAGACGGCGCCCGTGCGACAGGAGTCGGTGCGCTCCGGGTATCCCGTTGATCCCCTGCGCATCGCGCGGGTGCTGCGGCGCCGCTGGCGGATCATCGGCGGGTGCTTCGTCGCGGGCATCGTCCTGGGCGTGCTGCTGGCCAAGACCGTGATGCCCCGCGAGTTCACCGCTCGCACCATTCTCGTCTGGGAGCCCACGGGCTCGCGCGCGGCGGCGAACCCCGAGCGGGAGATCCAGACGCTGATGGACACGCTCAAGCTCCCCAACAACCTGGAGGCGCTGCGCACGCGCACGGGCCTGCCGGTGACCCTGGAGGCGCTGGCCCGGCGGGTGGACATCGCCGTGTCCCGCGGCTCCAACATCCTCACCCTCTCCGCGACCGCAGCGAGCCCCGAGGAGGCCGTCCGGCTCTCCGACGCCATGACCCAGGTGTTCCTGGACCATCAGCGGGACTCGGAGCGGACTCGGGCCGAGGCGCAGCTGAAGGCGCTGGGCGAGGAGGTGCTCAAGGTCCAGGCGCAGCTGGAGGAGGCCCGGGCGCACTACGACGGCTTCCGCCAGGAGAACGGCATCGCGGAGCTCACGCTCGACCGGCAGTCCTCCATCGAGGAGGCGGCGCGGCTGCGCACCGAGAAGAACCGCTTCCGCATCGAAGCGGAGTCCTCGGACGCCAGGGCGCTGTTGCTGAAGCAGGCGGCCCGTGAGCAGCCCAGCCGGATGGTGCTGTCGGAGACCGAGAGCTACTTCGAGCTGCGCAAGCTGGCCGAGCTGCGCGCGGAGCTCGCCGCCCGCGGAGCCAATCTCTCCATGGAACATCCCGAGGTGGTGCAGCTCACCGCCGCCGTGCGGGCCCTGGAGTCCCGGCCCGCGGGTGGCACCGTCTCCGACCGCGTCGTGGGGACCAACCCCTCCTGGACCTTCCTCCAGAACAGCCTGCTGGACGCCGGTTCGCAGCGGGAGCTGGCCCAGAAGAAGTGGCGCGCCTACGCCGAAGCGGAGGAGGCCGCGAAGGAGCGCATCGCACGGCTCTCCGCTTTGGAGGGCCAGGCCAGTGCGCTGCTCGCGCGGATCCACATCACCGAGACGCGCCTCACCGAACTCCAGCAGCGTCAGAAGGTGGTGGAGGGCGAGGTGCGCCAGCCCGAGATGGAGCTGCGCGTGCTCACCTCCGCCACCCCGCCGACGCGTCCCTCGAAGTCCTACCGGCGCGCGGTGGCCCTGCTGCTGCCTCCCTTCTTCGCGCTGCTAGCCGTGGTGGCCCTCACCGCTTCCTCGCTGCGCGGCTTCAAGCTGTGGACGCCGGCCGAGTTCTCGTTCTGGGGACGCGGCCCGGTGGTGGCCGCCACTCCCTGGCCCGCCACCGCTGAAGGCCTGGAGGAGCTCGTCGTGGAGCTCCGGACCGCGCTGGACGAGGCGAGCGGCGTGACGCGGGTGTTGCCGCTCGGGGAATCGCAGCAGGAGCGGACCCGGGAGCTGCTGTCCCGGCTTGGGGCAACGGACGTCCCAGCCCGGGATGACGTCCCGGGACGAGGCGCGACGCTCGTGTCTTGGGAGGAGGCTCGGCGTCCGCAGGCGCTGCGACTAGCGGTCCGCAAGGGAGCGCGGGTGCTCGTCCTCGCCAGCTCCGGCGCGCACTCCGTGTTCGAAGTGTGGGCGCTGCGGCGCCTGCTCGGGAGCGAGGCGTGCGTCGGCTTCGTGGTGGTGGGGCTCGGCACCGACCTTGCTACCCATCCGGATCGCGTGGGCGACGTCATGGGCTTCTGGTCCGGCTCCGGAGCGTCGAGGGGCATGGAAGGGCCCTTCCCGCGAAAGGAGCCGCGCTGAGAGGAAGACGCCTTCGCGCGCGTCATCACAGGGCAGCCCTCCGTCCGGCGGGCCCCCCAGGAACGGAACCGACGACACCATGTTCGCCGTCATCCATCGCAGCGCCGCGGCTCCTGGCGCCGGGTTCCTGTCCGTGGCCGGGCCCCCGCTCGTCACCCGCCAGCTGCAGTGGCTGCGCGCGTCGGGCTTCGAGAAGGTGGCCATCGACATCGGCGCGGGCGCCCATGGAGAGGAGCTGCGCAGCCTCGTCTCACAGCAGGAGTCGCTGGCCCGCAACGTCGTCTTCGTCCCCACGGCTTCGCTGTTTCCGCCGGGCGTCATCGCGGACTCGGCGGGCTTTCCCGCCCACGCGCCCTTCCTCGTGGTGCCGGACACCGTCCTGGGCAACGCGGACCTCGCGGCCTTCTACCGCCGGGCGCCAGAGCGGGGCGTGCGCGTGGGCCGGCTGACGCCACCACCGGCCGTGGAGCCCTTCGCGCCAGCCGAGGTGCACCTGATCACCGCTGCCACCGGTCCCGTCACGGAGGAGGAGCTGCCCGGGTGGGGCGCGCGCCTGGAGACTCCGGGCGCGGCCCTGCGGCTGGCCTGCAAGGCGCTGCTGGGGCGGCTGCCGCGGGCGGAAGGAACCTCGCGGCTCCTCATCCACGCGGCTGAGCGGGCACCGGGGGTCTGGGTGGCGCGCGGCGCCCTCCTCCAGCGCGGCGCCGAGGTGAACCCTCCCGTGCTCATCGGCCCCCAGGCGCTCGTGTGCGCCGGAGCGCGGATCGGTCCGGGGGCGCTCATTGGAGCGCGCGCCATCATCGAGCGCGGCACCCGTCTGGTGAACGCCGTGGTGGAAGAGGAGACCGTGGTGGGCGAGGGCCTGGAGGTGCGCGATGCCATCGCCACCCCCGACGGACTGGCCTCACTGGAGGGCACCGGTCCCCTGCTCCCGCTGGGAGATCCCCTGTTGCTCGCGCGGCGCCGGCTCCTGTCGCGAGCGGCGTTGCGCCTGCTGGGGCTCTCCCGATGACGACGCCTCGCGCACCGGGGAGCGTGTCACCCCGGCTCCGGCTCCCGCTGGATGCGCAGCTCCGCCACGCGGCGGTAGAGCGTGGCCCGGCCCAGCCCGAGCAGCCGGGCCGCATGGGTGATGCTTCCGTTCGTCACCGTGAGGGCCTTGAGGATCTCCCGGCGCTCCAGTTCACGCAGCGGCACCACCACGTCGGGTGACGGCGGCAGGTCCTCGGACATCCGCTGAAGCGGTGGAGGCGCCACGGGGACGGGCGGCAGCACCAGGACGCGCAGCTCCGGTGGGAGGTCCGCCAGCTCGATGCGCTCGCCATCGCAGGAGAGGATGGCGCGCTGGATGACGTTCTGGAGCTCGCGCACGTTGCCGGGCCAGCGGTGGCGCACGAGCGCTTCGCGGGCCTCGTCGGCCAGGACGAGTGATGCGCCGCCGAACTTCTCCAGGAAGTGGTCGCTGAGAGAGAGGATGTCCGTGGGCCGCTCGCGCAGTGCGGGCACCTTCACCGGGTACACCGCCAGCCGGTAGTACAGGTCCTCCCGGAAGCGCCCCGCCTTCACCTCCGCCACCAGGTCCCGGTGCGTGGCGGCGATGATGCGCACGTCCACGCGGACCTCCGTGGTGCTGCCCACCCGGCGCAGCGTGCGCTCCTGGAGGATGCGCAAGAGGCGCACCTGGGTGGCGGGGCTCATCTCGCCCACCTCGTCCAGGAAGAGCGTTCCGCCCTGGGCCTGCTCGAAGCAGCCGCGGTGCTGGGCCGATGCTCCTGTGAAGGCGCCGCGCTCGTGGCCGAAGAGCTCCGACTCCAGGAGCGCCTCGGAGAAGGCCGCGCAGTTCACCGCCACGAAGGGCCCCTTGGCCCGCGCGCCCTGTTCGTGGATGGCGCGCGCCACCAGCTCCTTGCCCGTCCCCGTCTCTCCGAAGATGCACACCGGCACGTCGGACTGGAGGATGCGATCCAACTGGCGCGCCAAGGTCCTCATTGGAGCGCTGCGTCCCACGATGGCGCCGATGAGCCGCTCCGCTCCGCCCTCCTGCGCGCCCCTCGGCGCCCGCCAGGTCAGCCGGCGCGTCTTCGCGGCGCTTTGCAGCGTCCGCTCGAGCCGGGCCGGTTCGGAGGACTTGTCCAGGAAGGCGAAGGCCCCCATCCGGGTGGCATCCACCGCAGTGTCGAGCTGCAGGTTCCGGGTGAGGACGATGACGGGCAGCGTCGTGTCCCGCGCGCGCAGATGCCGCAGCACGTCCAGGCCCGCCATGTCGTCCAACACCAGCTCCAGGCAGACCGCGAGCCACTCGGCGCTGTCCGCCTCCAACGCCTCGCGCGCGGTGGCGTACTCGCGCACCGCGTAGCCCGCCGCCTCCAGCCAGGCGCCCAGGCGACGTCTGGCGACGTCATCCCAGTCGACAATCACCACGGGGGACTGCCGGTTCACGTCCAGGACATTCACGGTTTCGGGTCTCCTGACAGGGGGATGCGCTTGACGGGAGCACGCCTCCGGTCCCGGTGATGCGCGAGGCCGGGCACTCGCACATCGGAGTACGCGGGACAGCAAACGCATCCGTTTGCACAGACCATTCCCGCATGTCGAGACATCCCCTCTGGTTGATCCGGATGCGCTCGGCCAACGACTTGTCCTCTGGCCTGTTTGACAAATCCCGGCGTTGTCTACGTTTGGGACATCCCGGCGTCCCCAGATGAGACATCCCAGTTCGGGACGCAGACAGGCCCGAGGCGACCTGACACGCACCGGCAGCGCGTGCGACGCCATGGTTCCTGCCTTGCAAGCGGCAGCCGCCCATGCGTGCGTCAGCGAAGTCAATCCATGCCTGCATGGAGCCGTTGCGCGCCCTGCGTTCGGACAGGGCCCGGGTGGTGGATGCGGTCAGGGACCGGGGGGCGCGCTTTCCCAGAGCCGCGGCCCTGGCGGATCCGTCCTTATGGGCGGTGGGCCTGCTGCGGTGGGGGGCGGTGCTCCGGCGCGGACTGGGCACTTCACTGGGCCTGTCCACGCTGTTGCGCGTGGGCTTCCACATCGATGTGTGGACGGATGATATCGGCCCCGGCTTGAGGCTGCCGCACCCCTTCAACATCGTCATTGGCGATGGGGTGGAGATTGGCCCGGAGTGCACCCTGCTCCACGGCGTCACCGTCCAGCGGGGCGCGGGCACGCGCATTGGCCGGGGCGTGGTGCTGGCCAACGGGACGACGGTGCTGGCGGGCGCGTCCGTGGGCGACGGGTGCCTGGTGGGCGCGGCCAGCGTGGTGCGTGGGGCCATTCCCCCTGCGTCCGTGGCGGTGGGCGTGCCGGCGCGCGTGGTGCGGGCGTCCCGTCCCGGGGAGGCCGCTCCGTGAGGCTGGCCGTCGCGCTGGGGGGAACGGATTGGGGGCGCTCGGGCATTGGCACGTATGTGCGCGCGATGCTGCCCCGGCTGACACGAGGGCTTGCGCGAACCGGAGGCCGGCTGGTGGCGCTCGGCACGGCCCGGGACTTCGCCGCGTATGACACGGAGCTCGTGGGCGCGGAGCGGGCCGTGGCACCGGCCGTCGTCGACACGCCCGCGCTGGGTGCATCTTGGTACCTCGCCCGCTGCGGAGCGCATGCGCGCGGGGCCGGGGCGGACGTGCTGCTGCTGCCCGCAGCCAACCGCCGCGTCGCGCTGCGGCCCGGCCTGCCCACGGTGGGCGTGGTGCACGACCTGGCCCAGTTCAACGTGCCGGACAAGTACGACCGGCTGCGCACCACCTACGTGAGATGGCTTCTGCCCAAGGCGCTGAGGTCCTTCGAGGCGCTGGCCGCCGTCAGCCAGGCCACGCGCGGGGACATGGTGAGCTTCCTGTCCTGCGCGCCCGAGCGGATCCACGTCATTCCCAACGGAGTGGACGCGGACCGCTTCGCGCTCGGAGACGGCGCTGGCGCCGCGTGGGCCCGTGAGCGACTGGGTTTGAAGGCGCCGTATCTGCTGTACCTGTCGCGCCTGGAGCACCCGGGGAAGAACCACCTGCGACTGCTGCGGGCCTTCGCCGCGTCCCCGGTGAGTCAGGACCATCAGCTGGTGCTGGCCGGCGCGGATTGGGGCGCCGAGCAGCTCATCCGGGAGGAGCTCCAGCGGCTGGGGCTCCAGGAGCGCGTGAGGATCCTGGGCTACCTGGAGGACGGCCTCATCCCGGGCCTGGTCGCGGGCGCGGAGGCGCTCATCGCGGTGGGACTGTGCGAGGGCTTCGGCCTGCCAGCGCTGGAGGCCATCGCGGCGGGCAAGCCCGTGCTGGCGGCCCGGGCGGGTGCGCTTCCAGAGGTGGTGGGCGAGCTGGGGGTGTTGTGCGATCCGCTCGACGAGCGGGACATGGCGGCGGCGCTGACGCGGGTGGTGCGGGATGAGCCACTGGCCGCGCGGGTGCGGCGCGAAGGTCCAGGGCACGCCCGCCAGCGCAGCTGGGACCGCACGGGCGACGACCTGCTGGCCCTGTGCCGCGCCGTGGGAGGTGTTCGATGAAGGCACCCCTTCCCCGAGCCTCGCTGCGAGACGTCCTGCGCGGGCGCGCTCCGCTGGTGGGCGCGCGCTTCAACGAGGTGCTGCCGCGCGGCTACCTGTCGCCGGTGGAGGCGCGGTGGCTGCTCGGACTGCCTTATGGAGACCTTGCCGCCGAGGAGGCGCGCTATCTCCAGGGCCGCACCCCCGCGACGGACTTCGGAGTGATGTTGCGCACGTCGGTGGCTCGCGCGTTGGCACCGCCCGAGAGCGCCCAGCCCGAAGTGCGCCCGTTCATCGTCTCCGCCCGCGTGGACAACCTCACGCTCGAACAGGCGGTGGAGCAGCTCTTCACGCAAGGACAAGGTGGCCGCGCGAAGCTGGTGTCCATCGTGCACCCGCACGCCTTGAACCTGGCGGCACGCGACGTGGCGCTCGCGCGGGCGCTGGCGGAAGCGGACATGGTGCTTCCGGATGGCATTGGCATCCGGGTGGGCGCGGCGCTGCTCGGCGTGGCCATGCGCCACAACCTCAACGGCACGGACCTGTTGCCGCTGCTCTGCAAGCACGCACCCGCGCGAGGCTGGCCCGTGGTGCTGGTGGGGGCGGCCCCCGGCGTGGCGGAGGCCTGCGCGGAGAACCTGCGAAGGGCCCACCCGGGCCTGGAGCTCCCCATCGTCTCGCACGGCTTCCTCACCGCCGCTGGCTCCCGCGCGCTGGCGGAGTCCATCTCGCGGCTGGGCCCCTGCCTGGTGCTGGTGGGCATGGGCAGCCCCCGGCAGGAGCTGTGGGCGCGCGAGTACCTCTCCGGGGCCGCGCAGGCCGTCATCCTCACGGTGGGAGGGCTGTTCGACTTCTACTCGGGCCGGATCCAACGCGCGCCCATCGCCTGGCGTGAGCTGGGCTTGGAGTGGATGTATCGCCTGCTCCAGGAGCCCCGCCGGATGGCCGTCCGCTACCTGCTGGGCAATCCGCTCTTCCTGCTCCGCATCCTCTGGCAGAAGCTGCGGTAGTCCTCAGGGCGCGTACGTCGGCACCGCGCCGCCCACCGGAGTGGATGCCGCCGCCGCGAGGCGTGCATCCCGCCGCCACCAGACGAGCAGCGCCATCCCGGTCCCCAGCAGCGTGACGAGCGCGCAGACGCAGGCGCTCCCCAGCGGACCCCGCGAGGCGAACGGCGCGAGCCCCCAGCCCACGACGAACGACACGAGGCCCGCGGCTCCGACCGGGGCCAGTGCCCAGAGCACCTCCCGGACGGTCCACTGGACCAGGGCGCGGACCTTGCGCCAGACGAGCACGGCGATGACCCCGTTTCCGAGGACGGTGCCCCCGGCGACGGCCCACGCACCGGCGTACCGCACCCCAGCCATGGAGACGGCGACGTTCAGCGCGTGGCCGATGAGCACCGGGTGGGTCAGGTGCCACGGCGTCTCACCGCTCACGGCCAGGGCCGAGGACGCGCTCTCCTCGGCGGCCGCGATGACCGCCGCGGTGCCCAGGAGGACGACCGCGAGCATGGTGACGGAGTCGTGCGCGAGCGCGCCCACCCAGGCCTCCAGCAGGGCGGTGCCATCCAGGGCCAGCGCGATGACACCGCTGGAGGCCAGGCCGCCCAGAAGGGCCGTGCCAAGGCGAAGCGCGCTGGAGCGGTGCCGGGCATCTCCGAGGCGATGGATGAGCCATCCGCCCGCTTGCTTCGCGAAGGCGAGGATCTGCTCCACGGCGCGGGAGGCCACCTGATACGCGCCCACCGAACTCAGGGACGCGGAGCGGGTCAGGATGAGGACATCCGCGCGGACCGCCGCCGCGATGCCCACGTTCATGGCCAGGGCCGCGGCGCCCTGCCGGAACGCGCTGCGCACCTGGGCCGGATCCGCCGGCCATCCAGGACGCAGCGAGAGGTGCGGGTCGATGCGCCTGGACACCGCCGCTAGGAGCAGGAGCTCCAGCGTGCCTCCCGCGAACAGCCCCAGCGCCGGCCCCAGCAACGAGCGCGTGGTGCCGAGCACCGCCGCCGTCAACGCAATCTGGCTCGCGGCTCCGATGGCGCGCGCCCAGGCGAGCGAGGTGTTGGCGCCCCGCATCAGCAGGAACGCACGCAACGGTGCCGCCAGCGAGCCCGCGAGTCCTGCCGAGAGGACCGGAAGCGCGGCGCGGGCCACGTCCGCCCGCAGCGCTTCGGACGCGGACGGGAGGTGGAGGAAGAACACGTACGCACAGACGCAGAGACAGGGACAGACGAGCGTCACCACCAGCAGCGTGAGGCGGATGAGCTGGCGCGTGGCGGCATCGTCCGGTCTGGCCGCCGTGCGTTGGACGGCGATGCTGAGGCCCAGGTCCGACAACCCGAGGAGGAAGCCCGTCGTGCCAAGGACGCCCCAGGCGCCGAGGCTCTCCGGACCGAGCAGACGCACCACCAGCGCGACCGTCGCCAGCCCCGTCACGATCTGCACCACGTGCCGAGCGCACGACGCGAGCACGTCGACGCTCATCCTCAGGAGCGATCTCTCAGGGGCCATGCACCCCTGACCATTGCAGCCCGTATGCCGTAGCGCGTGGGCCGACGCGGTGGCTCAGCCCCGGGACTTCACGGCGCGGACGCCGATGACGACTTCGTAGTGGGGGTCATGCACGTCGAGGTCGGCGGTTCGCAGGTCCTCCCGGGCCAGGCCGTGCAGGGTCGCGACCGCGGCGCGGACGTTCCCGAAGGACTCCACCCGCACGTTGCCGGGGCCGAAGGACTGCTCAAAGAGGCGGTGGACGGAGCGGGAGGTGAACCGCCAGCAGTCCGGCCACTGCTCCATCGCGCCCCAGTCCACCTTGATGATGCCGGGCACGGTCAGCAGCGCCACGCCGCCAGGCTGGAGGATGCGGTGCAGTTCCCGCACTGCGGCCTGGACATCGAAGACGTACTGCAGCACCTGGGTGAAGAGGACGCAGTCGAACGCATCCGAGGGGATGTCGACCGCGTGGGCGATGTCTCCCACGAAGGTGGCTTCCGGGTTCCCAGGAAGCGCGTGGAGGATGTCGGAGCGGGTGACGCGGCTGGCGCCGAACCGCCGCGTGTAGCGCGCGTCCCCGACCTCCAGCGTTCGGCCCTGGACGTCAGCCGCGTGCCGCGCCAGGAAGCGCTCGATGTAATAGCGATCAATGGGCTGACCGCGGTCGTGCCCCCAGTGCGTGCCAATGGGCGTCTGCCGGCCCAGGCTGCCCCACCGCACCCGCCCCCTGGAGACCTGGCGTTTGTGATGAGACAGCCACTGATAGATGCCGTCGGGCACCACGGCCCGGAAGAGTCGCTTCGCCCCTGTGGGAGTCATTGGGCAATACAATCAAACACAGCCACAGGGAGCAACTTCACCGGAACGTGTCTCGAATTGAGACACGTGGACCGGTGAGCGAGCTATCCGTTGCGCTTCGCGAAGTCGTCCATGAATGAGACGAGCGTCTTCACGTGATCCACGGTCACCGCGTTGTACAGCGACACGCGGATGCCGCCCGTGATGCGGTGGCCCTTCATGCCCACCATGCCGGCCTTGGCGCCTTCGGCCACGAAGGCCTCTTCCAGCTTTTCATCCGGCAGGCGGAACACGACGTTCATGTACGAGCGCGACGCCTTCTCCACCGGGGCCCGGTAGAAGCCCGCGTTGCGGTCGATGGCCGTGTACAGCAGGTCGCCCTTCTCGCGGTTCCAGGCCTCCACCTGCTTCAGGCCGCCCACGCCCTTGATCCACGAGAGCACGTTGCGGCAGAGGTAGATGGAGAAGGTCGGGGGCGTGTTGTAGAGCGAGTTGTTCTCCGCGTAGGTCGTGTAGCGGAAGATCTTCGGGATGTCCTTGCGGCCCTTCGCCATGAAGGACTTCTCCACCAGCACCAGGACGATGCCTGACGGCCCGATGTTCTTCTGGGCTCCGGCGTAGATGAGCGCGAAGCGGCTCACGTCGATGGGCTTCCACAGGATGTCGGAGCTCATGTCCGCCACCAGCGGCACCTGACCCACGTCCGGGAACGTGTGCCATTGCGTCCCGAAGAGCGTGTTGTTGCTCGTCATGTGGACGTAGGCGGCCTTCGGATCCAACTGGAGCTCGGCCTGGGTGGGGACTCGCGTGAAGCGCTTGTCCTTGTCCACCGTGTTCGCGGCGATGCGCGGCGTGCCGTAGTAGCGCGTCTCGTCCACCGCCTTCTCGCTCCAGCCTCCCGTCACCACGTAGTCCGCGGAGCCGCCCTGGGGCATGAAGTTCATGGGCACCTGCGCGAACTGCTGCGAGGCGCCGCCCTGGAGGAAGAGGATCTCGTGGGTGTCCGGAACCGCCAGCAGCTCCTTCACGAGGGCGAGGGTCTCGTTGTGGACGGCCTCGAACGCCTTGCCCCGGTGGCTGTGCTCGATGATCGACATCCCCGTGCCCTGGAAGTCGAGCAGCTCGTCCCGGGCCCGCTCCAGCGCTGCCGTGGGAAGACCGGCCGGGCCGGGATTGAAGTTGATGACGCGCATGGCAGTGTCCTCTGGCAAGTGAACCGCTCCGGCATTCTCGCCGGTGGAACTCCGGGGGTCACGAGCAACGTGGGCTCGGGCGGGCGGTGGCCTTCGTCCGCCCGGTGGGGGTGGTAGCGTCCCAGGCGTGTCCCCGGCTCCCACTCCTTTGGCCTCCGCCTTTCTCGCGGCTCCTGGCCACGCGCCTGCTTCGCTTGCGGAGCCCTCGCGCTTGGAGGAGCTGCTCCGCGCGTCGCTCGAGCGCGCCCGGTCGCGCTGGCCCGGACTGGAGCTGGAGGCGCTCGCCTTCGTGGTGTTCGTCGCTGAGCGATTGACGTCTCCGAAGGGGCTGCTGGAGGCGCTCGAAGGGGCCTCGCCTGCCTTCTCGGAGTTGTATCTGGCCTTCGGGTGCCTGCGGCACGACCGCGCCGCGCTCCAGTTCTTCGAGGACGGCTACCTGCGCGATGTCGGCGCGTTCGTGTCCGGCGTGGACCGCTCGCCCGCTTTCGTCGCGGAGGTGCGGCAGGTGCTCCGGGAGAAGCTGTTCACGGCGGCCGCTGGCTGTGAGCCGAAGATTTCGGAGTTCACCGGCGGCGGCGCGCTGGGGGGATGGGTGCGGGTGGCGGCGCTGCGCATCGCGCTCAACCTCAAGCGCTCCGAGGCCCGGGCCGACACCGCCGCGCAGGACTCCGTTGAGTCCGCGTTCGGTGAACAGCTGGGGCCGGAGCTCGAACACCTGCGCTCGCGATACCGCGAGGCCTTCACGGAGGCCGTGCGCACGGCGCTGGGTGAGCTGTCCGACCGGGACCGCACGCTGATGCGCCTGTATCACGTGGAGGCGCTGTCCCTGGACGCCATCGCGGCGCTCTACCGCGTGCACATGTCCACTGTCTCACGTTGGCTCAGCCGCGCGCGTGAGCAGGTGGCGGAGACCACGACGCGGCGGCTGTGCGAACGCCTGGGGGTGGGTGCGTCCTCGGTGGACAGCATCGCGGCGCTGGTCGTGAGCCAGGTGGACCTCAGCCTGACGCGGCTGCTCGGTCCGGGGGGCTGAACTTTCGCTGCAAGGTTTTTCCCGGCCGGTGTCAGGGCGTCGAAAGGCCCCTTCCGGGCCTCACCGAGGAAGCCCCATGCGCGTCTCTTCCTGGCTGTCCGTCGTCACCCTCGCCGCCACCGTCTCCGCCTGCGAGCCGTTCCCCGACGATGCCCCCTCCATCCCCACCGAGGTGCAGTGGCCCGGCGAGGCCTTCTTTCCAGAGGGCATCGCGGCCTCGAAGGACGGCACGCTCTACGCGGGCAGCCTGGGCACCGGCGCCATCGCGCGCGTCAAGCCGGGCTCGCTGGGGGCCGAGGTCTTCGTCCCGGGCCGGGCCTCATTCGGCGTCTACGGGCTCGAGGTGGATGAGGCCCACGACACGCTCTGGGCCTGCACCTACGACGACCTGCTGCTGCCCGCGCAGGCCTCGTACCTGAACGGGTATGCGCTCTCCACGGGTGCCCTGAAGGCCAGCCATGCCATGCCCAGCCAGGTCAGCTTCTGCAACGACGTCGCCGTCGATGCCGCGGGCAACGTGTACGTGACGGACTCGTTCGGGAACGCGGTCTTCCGGCTGGCCGTGGGTGGGACGGCGCTCGACACGTGGTCCTCGGATGCCGCGTACGAGCCCTCCGAGCCGGGCCTCATCACGCTCAACGGCATCGCCTACGACGGGGCGAACCGGCTCTACGTCGTGAAGAGCGACACGGGCGCGCTGTTCTCCATCGATATCCAGCCGGATGGCAGCGCGGCGGCGCCCGTGAACATCCCGGTGACGCCGGCGCTGGAGACGCCGGACGGGGTCGAGTGGGTGGATTCGGGCCGGCTGTTCGTCGTGGAGAACACGGTGGGGCGGGCTTCGCTGGTGACGCTGGGTGAAGGCGCTGGCGCGAAGGAGGTGCTCGCCAACGGCTTCGTGGAGCCGACCGCCGCCGCGATCACGAAGGACGGCGCGTGGGTGCTGGAGTCGCAGATGGGGTTCTTCTTCGGCACGCCGGGGACCCCGGCCCTGCCCTTCCGCGCGTACCGGGTCGCGGTCCCCCCTCTTCTGCCCTGAGCGCGAACGCTCCTAGAGTTGCATCCCACCATGTCGGGATGTCCCTCCGAGGAAACGATTCTCGCCTTCGTGGAGGACCGCCTGCCGCACGAGCAGCGCGCCCTCGCGGAGGCACACCTGTCCCGCTGCGACGCCTGTGGGTCGCTGCTCGCGGCCGTCGCGGCGACGTGGCACGCGGAGGGCCGGTTCGTGGAAGCGGCGCCTCCACCCCGCACGTTCGCGCCCGCGGAGCAGGTGGGGCCGTACGTCATCGTCGACCATGCGGGCAGTGGCGCGATGGGGGACGTGTACCGGGCACGCGATGGGCGGCTGGGACGGGAGGTGGCGCTGAAGGTGCTCCAGGTCCGGTTCGCCCGGGATCCGGAGCGACTGGCCCGCTTCCGACAGGAGGCTCGTGCCGCGGGCGCGCTGTCCCATCCCAACCTGCTCACGCTGTTCGACGTGGGCACCCACGAGGACGTGCCCTACCTCGTCACCGAGTGGCTGGAGGGCGTCACCCTGCGGGCTCGGCTGATGCGTGGGCCGCTGCCACCGGAGCAGGCACTGCGGCTGGGCATCCAGTTGTCCCAGGGGCTCGCGGCCGCGCACACGCGGGGTGTCATCCACCGCGACCTCAAGCCCGCGAACATCTTCCTGTGCGCGAACGGCGGAGCGAGGATCCTCGACTTCGGGCTGGCCCGGCTCACCGAGCGCGTCGAGCACACCGAGGACGCCTCGCTCACCCAGAGCGGCGCGGTGGTGGGCACCGCCGGGTACATGGCTCCGGAGCAGATCCGCGGTCAGGGCGTGGATGCTCGCGCGGATGTGTTCTCGCTCGGCACGGTGCTCTACGAGGCCGTGAGCGGTCAGGCTCCCTTTGGCGGTGACAGCCCGGTGGAGCGGATGAGCGCCTCGCTCCGCGATGCTCCACCCGTACTGCCGGGTGAGCTGGGAACGGTGATTGCCCGCTGTCTGGCGAAGGACCCAGGCGACCGGTTCCAGTCCGCGCAGGACCTGGCCTTCGCCCTGGAGTCCATCGCGGCTCGCGGTGCGCCCCTGGCCGTGCGGCGCCAGGTGTTCCCACGCCCTGCCCTGCTGGCGGCCGCGGCGGCTGTGCTGCTGCTGCTCGTCGTCGTTGGCTTCCTGGCGTTCGACCGCCGGACGGCGACTGTGGCGGTGCCAACGGCGCAGTCATCGCGCCCAACGTACCGCCCCGTCACGTTCCGCCGGGGCCACGTGCTCAACGCCCGGTTCTCCGCGGACGGACACACGTTGCTCTATGGCGCGGCGTGGGAGGGAGGACCCGCGGAGCTCTACAGCGCGCGCACGGAGCGCCCGCTGTCACAACCGCTGGGGCAGCACGCGGATGTGCTCGCCGCGTCCTCGAAGGGGGAGCTGGCGGTGCTGCTCGAGCCCCGGTTCTTCGACGCCGAGCATGGCAGCGGGACGCTCGGCTTGATGCCGCTCGCGGGCGGCGCGCCCCGAGCCGTGCTCGATGGCGTGCTGGAGGCGGACTGGGGACGTGCGGATGGACCGCTCGCGGTGGTGCGCCGCGTGGGCGAGAACTTCCGGCTGGAGCAGCCCCCCGGCACGGTGCGCTTCGAATCCCAGGGATGGATCAGCCACGCACGCGTCTCCCCCGACGGAGCGCGGATCGCCTTCCTGTTCCATGCGCATCCCAAGGACGACCGGGGCGGGGTCTGGGTGCTGGAGAAGGACGGTCCGCCCCGCGAGCTTTCGTCGGACTGGGCGAGCATCCGGGGACTGGCGTGGTCTCCCGATGGAAGCGAGGTGTGGTTCACCGCCTCGCGTACAGGCGCGGACTCCGAGCTGTTCGCGGTCGACCTGCGCGGCACGACGCGGCCGGTGGATCGGATCGCCGGGCGGATGGTGCTGCATGACATCTCCCAGGACGGCTCCGTCCTGGTGGATCACCCGATGATCCGCACGGGGCTGGCGTTCGGGCACGCGGGCACGGAGCGGGACCTGACGTGGTCGGACTCGTCGTTCATGACGGACATGTCCCGCGATGGCCGGACCTTCCTCTTCACCGAGGGCGCGGAGGTGGAGGGCCCCACCTACGGCGCCTATCTGCGCACCTCCGATGGCGCACCACCGATCCGCCTGGGCGACGGCATCCCCATGGCGCTGTCTCCGGACGGCAAGCAGGTGCTGCTGGTGCGCTACGGCGAACAGATGGAGTTCCTGCTGCTGCCCACGGGCGCGGGCGAGCCTCGGTCGCTGTCGCTCGCTCCTGTCACCACGGTGCTCACGGCGCGCTGGTTCCCGGATGGGAAGCGGTTGCTCCTTCGCGCGCACGAAGAGGGACGTCCTGCCCGGCTCTGGGTCTTCGAACCCGGCTCCGGAGCCCCCAGGCCCATCACGGAGGAAGGCACGGGCTTCCACACGGTCATCTCACCCGATGGCCTCCGCCTCGCGACCGTGGACGCGGAGGGAAGCCTCCGCCTGTTCTCCCAGACGGGTGAGGCGCAAGGCACCGTCCCCGGCCGGTTCACGGATCAATGGGTGGCGGGCTGGGACGCGAGCGGAACGGCGCTCTATCTGCGAAGCGTCTCGCTCCCGGTGCGCGTCTCCAGGGTCGACGTGAAGACCGGCGTGAGCACACCGCACCTGACCCTTCCAGCGGGAGGCATCAAGCCGGGCCTCATCTCCGTGATGACGCTGGCGATCTCCGAGGACGGAAGGTCCTACGCATACAGCTACAACGAAGCGCTTTCGCGGCTGTTCCTGGTGGAGGGACTGGCGCAAGCCCGGTCTGCCCCGGAGCGGCACTGAACACATCCGAGAACCGCGCCGCTCCGGACCGTGCCGAGCCGGGCCGCGCGGTTCCCGTCACTTCACTTCACATCAGGCGTTCTTCAGGTTCTCGTTCACGAAGTCCCAGTTCACGAGGCTGTTGAGGAAGGTCTCGATGAACTTGGGGCGCAGGTTGCGGAAGTCGATGTAGTAGGCGTGCTCCCAGACGTCGATGGTGAGCAGCGCCTTCTTGCCGTGCTTCAGCGGCAGGTCCGCGTTGGACGTCTTCATGATGGCCAGCTTGTTGCCGTCCTTCACCAGCCAGGCCCAGCCGGAGCCGAACTGCGTGATGGCGGCTTCGGTGAACTGCTTCTTGAACTCGTCGTAGGAGCCGAAGTCGCGGTCGATGGCGGCCGCGATGTCACCCGTCGGCTTGCCACCGCCGGCAGGCTTCATGCAGTTCCAGAAGAAGGTGTGGTTCCACACCTGGGCCGCGTTGTTGAACACGGGGCCGTCGCTGCTGAGGATGACGTCCTCCAGCGACTTGCTGGCCTCGGGCTTGCCTGCGGTCAGCTCGTTGAGCTTGTTGACGTACGCGGCGTGGTGCTTGTCGTGGTGGAACTCCAGCGTCTCCTGGCTCATGTGAGGGGCCAGCGCGTCCTTCTTGTACGGGAGCTCGGGCAGAGTGAAGGGCATCGGGTGCGTCCTTTCCGGGTTCAGTGAGATTCGGCTACTCGTTCGCTACTTCGGGGCGGGCCCTGGCTCCGGGTGCGCCGTCAGCGCGCGATACCCCCGGTTCCAGTAGAGCAACGGTTCTTCGTCCACTCCCCGCTGGATGCGCTCCACACGGCCCACCAGCAACAGGTGATCGCCGTAACGGTGCACATCCAACAGAGCGCACGCCAGACCCACCAGGCTGTCCTGCACGAAGGCACCTTCGTCGAACATCCGGCCTTCGGCCTCCCCCTTCGCGCAGCGGACCGACACGTCGCGTTGGATGGTGGACAGCACGCTCACACTGAAGCGGCGGGCGGCCTCCACGCGCTTGAGCGTGCGGGAGGACTGCTGCAGCGCCAGGGCAATCAGCGGAGGCGTCAGGGAGAGGGAGCTGAAGGAGCTGACCGTCGTCGCCGCGATCCCGTCCGCGTCACGGACGGAGACCACCGCCACCCCGCTCGCCCACCGGGACATCGCCTCCCGGAAGTCCAGGGCCGACACCCCTTCAGTACCACTCTGAGTCATGTGCCGGTCTCTACCACCCGCCCCGCCACCCGGTCAGCACTTCCTCCAATCCATTGGCGGAATACCAACGCAGTGGAACCTGCCCTCCGGGCCCGTCCATGGCCGGATCCACCCGCCCTCCGTATGCTGGCCGGCTGGAGGCGCCCATGGATCCGTTGTGGGGGGAGACGCTGAGGCGTCTGGATGCGCTGCTCGTCCAGGTGTGTGACCTGGAGGAGGCCCGCGCTTCGAAGCTCCGGGGGGAACAGGAGAATGGCTGGGATGCCGTGCGCACCACCGTGCGCCCTTCCACCGCCGAGCTCGCCTTCAGCTCGGCGCTCGCGGAGACGCCGCTCCTGGGGACTTCGCCTCCCCTTCCCTTCGCGCGGCTGCGGGCTTCACTTCGCGTCGACACCGTGGAGGAGGAGGCGCTATTGCTCCTGCTCGCGACGTGGCTGGAGCCCCGGTATTCGCGCCTGTTCGCCGTGCTCCAGGACGAGACCGCGCAGGGATGGAACGTGGAGCGACTGCTGCTCACCGTCCTGGGACGCACGCCTGCTCGCGCGCAGCGCTTGCTGGCGTCCCTGACCGACAGCGGACTCCTGGTGGGCGGAGGATTGTTGCAGACGGGCGCTGGCGCTTTTCCTCCCATGCTCCGGCCCGTGGACCTGGCTCCGGAGGTCCGCGAGGCCCTGCTGGAGCTGCCCCGGCCCTCCGTGCTGGGCGAGCTCTCGCTGGAGTGGCATGGACCGGAGGTGCTGCCGTCTTCGTCACTCGGGACGTTCGCTGTCGTGCATGGCGAGGGGGAGCGGCTGGGCGTGGCGATGAGCCTCGCTGACGAAGCCGGTGTGCCGCTGGTTGTCGCTCGGTGGGCTGGGGCACCGGAGCCGGTTTCCATGGCCCGGGCCCTGTGGCGTCTGGCGTCGGTGCGCGGCGCGATGCTGGCCGTGGACATGTCCGGTGGTGAGCGGGGGCTGGCACTCTCCGTCACGGAGACGCTGTCTGGGTTGTGCCAACGGTTTGGCGGGCGGGCCCTGGTGCTCGCGGACTCCGCGCAGCCTTTCGCCGTGCCGCACCATGAGGCTCCCGCGCCAGGCTTCGTCCAGCGGCGGACCCTGTGGCTGGAGGAGGCCCAGGTTCGGGGACTGTCATTGACGGAGGCGGATGCGGGACGGCTGGCGTCTGGCTTTCGGGGCGGGCTTCAGGAGATCCGCCGCGTGTTCGACTCGGCTCCCGGCGGTGACGCGGATGCGCTTCGTGCCGCTGCATCTCGGCTGGTCCAGGTGCCCTTGCGCCATGGCTACCGGCTGGAGACATCGCGGACGTTCGAGGACCTCGTGGTGCGTGACACCACTCGCGCGGCCTTGGAGCGCCTGCTGTTCTACGTGGCCCAGCGCGACCGCGTCGCCGAAGAGCGTGGCCTGTCTCGCCGCTTCCGGTTGCACACGGGCCCGGTGGCGCTTTTCTCTGGACGCTCCGGCACGGGAAAGACCCTGGCGGCGGAGGTCATCGCCCATGCGGTGGGCCGGCCGCTGTATGTCATCGACCTGTCCCGGCTCGTCAGCAAGTACGTGGGTGAGACGGAGAAGAACATCGACGAGGTGCTGTCCCACGGCGAGCGCTCCGGCGCCGTGCTGTTCTTCGACGAGGCGGACTCGCTGTTCTCCGCGCGCACGGAGGTCAGCAACGCCAATGACCGCTTCGCCAACCTGGAGGTCGGCTTCCTCCTCCAGCGCATCGAACGTCACGACGGGCTGATCATCCTCGCCACCAATCTGCAGACGGCCATCGATGAAGCCTTCCTGCGCCGCTTCCACGCGCGCATCGAGTTCCCCTTCCCCGAGGTCGACGAGCGCCGCCGCATCTGGGAGCTGATGCTTCCGGAGGGTGTGCCTCGCGCGGGGGCGCTCGACCTGGCGGGCCTGGCGCAGCGGCACCGGCTGGCGGGCGGCGACATCCGCAACGCCGCGCTCAAGGCCATCTTCCTCGCCGAACAGGCGGGTGCTCCGCTGTCTCAGGAGCACCTGGAGCGCGCGGTCGCGCTGGAGCTGTACGAGCTGGGCCGGCTCTCGCGGCGTCCGGAGGCGGAGGCTCCTTCGGACGCGGGCACACGCTTGCGCCGCGTGGCGGAAGTGTTCCAGGAGGCACTGGACTCGCAGCTCAGACAACACTTCCTCAAGGAGGTCCACATCCTCCACGGCTCTCCCACCCGGGAGGCGCTCGCGGGGAAGCGGCCCGCCGTGTCGCTTGCGCTCTACCGGCTGGCTGTCACCCAGAACGGTGCGCTGCGGCTGGGGCTCATCGTCTCCGCGTGGTCCCACCGCGCGGAGGAGGAACATGAGCTGCTTGGCGTGTTGCATGGGTTGCTCTCACGTGGACTCCCGCACGAGCTGGATGGCCGCAAGCTCACACCTCGCGTCCAGGAGAGTTATGACTTTGACCTGCTCCATCGCTTCTGGAGCAGTCATGGACATCCCATCCGGGCCTCGCTGGTCCTCGATGTGGAGATGACCTAGCGTTCCTCGCGCTGATGGTGCGGGGGGGACCGTGCGCATCCGTGACCAGGGCCCGAAGGCCTCCGCCAAGGCCATGCTCCGGAAGAACTCCGGGCGCACTCCCTCGTCCTCCGCGGCCCTTCCTCGTGCTCCGGGTGTCGTTCCCCGGGGCCCTTCCTCGTCCAATCCCGCGCGTGAGCTGGCGGCGCGGCTCGCGTCGCTGAAGGGCGCGGCCCCTGCTCTCCACGGGCCTGTGCTCCGTGATGCCGCTCGCGACCTGGAGCGCCGGTGGAGCGACCCGGCGTGGCGCACGCTGGGCGGTCCGCGCTCGCATCTTTTCGAGCCGTGCCCGGTCCACCCACCGGAGGTCGCGCTGCTCTCCACGCCCGGCGCCGTCGAGGCGGAGCTGGGCATCCATGGGCTCGCGCCACAGCCGAACACCGGGCTCGCGCAGGCGGCTGGCGCGTCCCAGCCCGCGACCCTCGAGCAGCAGGAAGAGGATGCTCGACGGCGTGATGCGGCGCGCATGGCCGTCCTGCCTCTGGGTTCCGCTGAGCAACTCGGAGACACCGCCGCGCGGCTCGCCGAGGCCCGTGCTTCAGACCTCGAACCCTCTACGGTCACTGAGGAGTCGGAAGCAGCGGGACTCGGGGGCAGCACTTCTCCAGCGCCTGATGCCATTGCAGCAACCACCGTCGAAGCGCCCAGCGCGGGCGGCGACGTGGCAACGCCTGAGCAAGCTCCCGCGCCGGCATCCATCCCCACGGGGACCGCTCCCGGCGGCATGGACGACGCCGCGCGCATCGACACGCGGGTGTCCGCGCTGTCGAGTCAGAGCGATGTCCACATCGTCGTCCGTCAGGCCTCCCCTGGCGCAGGGCCCCAGGAGCCTCCTCCCATCCAGACGGATGCCACGGTCGACACAGGCCCCAGGGTGCCCGTGCCTCCGGCCGCGATGGAGTGGCAGAAGGAGCTGGCCGCGGCCCATGCGCAGGGCGTCCAAGGCATCAAGCACGGTCTCGAAACCGCTCCGGATCCGACGGGTGCCGTCGCGGCGGTGGAGCCTCCTGCCAGCCTTCCCGCGCCGCCTCCTGCTCCGGCAGCACCTGTCACGGCGGGGCCCATCCCCGCTGCGCCAGCGGTGAGCGCGGACGCGGATCCGGTCGCCGCATGGAAGGGCCGCATCGCCAGCAGCACGGCGCAGGTGCCGGAGCCACAGCTTCCTCCGGCGCCCCGCTACACGTTCAAGATCACCCAGGCCGCCGTGGACCCCAACGCGGTCCGCGCCGCGCGCCTCAAGCAACTGGAGGACGAAGGCAAGAAGGCCATCACCCCGGCGAAGCAGCCGAAGGACCTTCCAGCCATCCCGGATGATCCCACCGGCAAGGCCTCTTCGCTGGTGGATGCGAAGTGCGACCGGAAGCTGGACGTCAAGGAGGCCAAACTCCCCGACCTGCAGAAGAGCCCGCTGGGCCACGTGCCGGAGATTGGCGCGCAGCTCGTGCGCGACGACGGCGGGCACATGCTCATCAAGGGCCCGCTCGGCGACCTCGTCTACAAGCCCGGCGGTCCCAAGCCCACCGACCCGGAGAAGCTCAAGGACTGGACGCGTCTCCAGAAGAAGATCACCGCCGAGGCCGACAAGCAGAAGAAGGCGAAGGTCCAGCCCAAGGAACCCGCGAAGGGCATCACCGTCCTCGAACAGGCCGCCCCCGCGCCCATCAACGTCCCTGACTTCGCTCGCGTGGACATTGGCGACGTGCTGGCTCGGCTGCTCGTCGCTCCGGACAAGTACGCGGACGCCTCCGTCCAGAAGGCCCGCGAGGCCTATGTCCCGGGCGGCCTGGATGCGTCCTGGGGCATCGCGCTCATCGCCGCCGAACGCCCCATCTTCGCCGCGGAGCTCCAGCGCGTCGCGGACGCCGCTCAGATCAAGAAGGAGGACCTGGACGCGAAGGTGGAGGCCCGCCGCAAGCAATTGGTGGACTCACACGCCGCCACCACCGGCACGCTCAGCAAGGCCCACGAGGATGCGAAGACGAGCCTGGAGGAGGGCGGCAAGTCGTTCGCTGATTCCCTGTCGCGCATGCGCGCGTCGCTCGACGCGCAGTCCGAGGCGAAGGCCGCCGCCATCAAGGGCGGCGTCGACCTGACCGAGGCCCGGCGCAAGCGCGACGCGCTCATCGCGGCCGTGGACACCAAGGTGAGCAACTGGGTCGTCCGGTATGACCAGAACGGCAAGCGCTTCAAGGAAGCCTTCGCGAAGGCCGCGAGCGACCAGATGCACGCCTACGAGCTCGCCGCCCTCCAGGACGAGTGGGAGCTCAAGAAGGACGCTGGCGATGATCCGGTGAAGCTCAAGACCGCCACGGAGGCGTACCGCCCCACCAAGAAGTGGATGGACGACCGGCGCAAGGAGATTGGCGCCGTCGTCACGAAGGCGAAGCGCGACATCGACCAGAGCGTGGAGCGCTATCAGCAGGAACTGCGCGACGCCGGCAGGGAGGCCCGGGACGTCATCCGCGACTGGCACGCGAAGCAGGTCGGCTACGAGCGCGGCTTCTGGGACCGGCTGCTCGGGTGGATCATCGACTGGCTGGAGGCCGCCCACGACGAGAGCCGCGCGTGGGAGACCGCTCGCGCGGCGGAGAACAAGACGTCGTTGGACCAGAACATGCTGTTCCTCGCGGAGGTGCGCCTGCGCCAGGGCGAGGAGCTGGACGCGGAGACCATCAAGGGGAACAACGCCCTCAGCGAGGAGCAGAAGGCCATCCTGCTCTCCTACTACGGCAAGGGTGGCAAGGACGCGGTGCAGGCGCTCGCGGAGGGCCTGGCCGTGCGAATCATCGGCCAGCGGCGCAAGCCGCTCATGGAGGCCCTGGAGAAGGAGCTGCTCGCGTCCACGGACCTGGAGCGGCTCAAGACCGTCGTCGACCAGCAGGAGCCCCTCTTCAGCAACCGCGCTCGCAACATCTCCCTCAAGGTCTGGGAGGGCGTGGACCAGTGGGGCACGGACGAGAAGAAGATCTTCGACGCGCTCGCCAACCTCAACCCGCTCCAGGGCCACTACATCGAGGTCCTCTACCAGCAGGAGCACAACGAGAACCTGCGCGAGCGGCTCAAGAGCGAGCTGGACGACTTCTTCAGCACCACCACGCACGACTGGGACAAGGCGGAGGCGCTGCTCTCCGGCAACGCCTCCAAGGCCGCCGCCGTCGAGCTGAACGACGCCATGGAGGGCACCTTCCTCGGGACCGGCTGGGGCACGGACGAGGACGCCATCTTCAACCTGCTTCGCGGCAAGACGCCGGAGCAGATCGAGGCCATCAAGAAGGCCTACCAGCTGAAGTACGGCAAGGACCTCGTCGCCCAGATGGACGACGAGCTGCGCAGCGGCGCGCGCACGACGCACGACGCGGACGAGATGCACGCCCTGGTGGAGGGCCGCACCGAGGACGCGCGCGCCATCGAGATGGACCGCGCCATGCGCGGCGGGTGGTTCTTCGGCCTGGGCACCGACCGCAAGGCCATGGAGGGCGTCTACGACCGCATCCGCAAGGAGACGGAGGCCGACGCCCAGCAGTACGGCTGGGACACCAAGACGTTCCGCGCGGAGCTGCTCAAGCGCAACCAGGCCATCGACGCGTCGTATGAGCAGCAATACGGCACGGATTGGACCCAGCGCACCGCGGGCGAGAGCGCGCTCAGCGCCGCGTTCCACGACGAGATGAAGGGCGAGGACCTCAAGCTCATCGAGGGCCTGCGCGACGACAAGGGACTCCAGGTGGATGCCGCGCGCATCCGCATCGAGCACACCAGCATCATCTACGCGGACGACAAGATCATCCGCGACGCCATGTCCGCGCAGGGCAAGCGGCAGGTCGCCGACGCGCGCCGCGACGGCTACCTGGACATCCAGGAACGGATGGACATCGAGCGCGGCCTGGACGAGGCGAAGGTCAAGCCCGCCAGCGAAGGCCCGCTCACCGAGGAGGACCGCCGCAAGGGCCGCATCAGCGAGCTGGAGTTCCTGGAGAAGTGGAGCCCGGAGAAGGTCCAGGCCCGCATCGCGAAGGAACACAAGGAGGTGGACGTCAAGGCGAAGGCCCAGGCCCAGGCCGATGCCATGGCGAACATGAAGGCGCTGGCGGCCGAGTACGACAGCGCCTACGTGGAGGGCACGCACCTGCAGGCGAGCTTCGAGCAGGCCGTCCTGATGGACACGTCCGGCGCGGACCGGGACGCCGTCGCGGCGATGCTGCAGAAGGGCTACCTCACCGACGCGGAAATCGTTCAGTACGCCGTGCAGGGCGTGGGCACGGACGAGGACGCGCTCAAGGAGGTCTTCGCCGGGAAGTCGAAGGCGGAGATCCAGGCCATGGCCGAGGAGTGGGCCAAGGACCACCCCGCCGACCCTGGCGACACGCGCACGCCCTTCGAGCGCTTCCGCGCGCGCATCGACGAGGAGCTGAGCGGACGCGAGGCCTTCGACATCCTCGACATGGTGGACTACGGCGAGCCCGTCACACCCCGCGAGAAGGCGGACCGCGCCTGGCGCCGGGTGCACTTCGAGGCGAGCTCCACCAACAGCATGGCGTCCTCGGAGTACCAGCTGGTGCTGGACCAGGCGTCCGCGCTCGACGCCGAGGTGAGCGCGCTGGAGCTGCACGAGCGGATGCGCCCCAAGCCCGGGGACAAGAACTACACCGCCGACGGGCTGCGCAAGTGGCAGGACGACTGGGAGAAGAAGTCCGAGCGCGTGCAGCGCCAGGGCGAGTACGCCGACGAGTCGGTGCAGATGCACCGCGAGCAGGTGGACTTCATCACCGACCGGCTGGTGATGGTCCTCACCGCGGTGGTGATGGCGGTGGTGGTCATCATCGGCGTCATCGTCAGCATCTTCTTCCCGCCCGCGGGCGCGGGGTTCTGGGCCGCGTTCGGCGCGTTCATGGCCAGCACGCCGGTGCTGGTGGGCACGGCGGTGGCGACGGCCGCGGTGACGATGGTGACCAAGGCCGCCATGAAGGGCAGCGCCTACGGCTGGGAGGAGGCCGCCACCGACGCGGGCATGGGCGCGGTGGACGCCCTCACCGCCGCGGCCACCGCCGGCATGGGCACGAAGCTGCTCAAGCTGGGGTTCCTGGCGCGCATGGCGGAGGAAGGCGGCGTGCTGGCGCGGATGACGGCGCACGGCCTGGCCCAGGGCGCGGAAGGCCTGGCGCAGTCCGTGCCCTCCGCGTTCCTGGGCAACGTCCTCAACGACGCGAACTACAAGGGCGGCAACGCGCTCTTCAACGTGCTGGCCGGCACCGCCCTGCAGGCGGCGCCGGGCGCGGTGATGGCCGGAGGGCTGGGCGCGCTGGGCGGCATCTCCAAGCCCCACGTGCCACCGCGCACCC
Organism: Corallococcus exiguus; assembly: GCF_009909105.1. NCBI lineage: Bacteria > Pseudomonadati > Myxococcota > Myxococcia > Myxococcales > Myxococcaceae > Corallococcus > Corallococcus exiguus. The sequence continues at coordinate 310,277 of NZ_JAAAPK010000002.1, read as the reverse complement.
AGGACCTGCTCAACTTCCGGGGCACGCCCAAGGAGCGGCTGACCCTCTTCAAGAAGTGGAAGGCGGAGAACCCCGCCGGGAACATGAAGGAGTTCCTGCGCGAGTTCGACGAGGGCCTGCTCAAGCAGATGTCGGGCGACTTCGACCGGCAGCAGCTCCAGCGCGCCATGCGCAAGGAGCTGCTGGAGCACATCCCGCCCGCGCAGCGAAAGGCGTTCGCGAACACGCCCATCGAGCTGATCTCCGAGGCGGACTTCGAAGCCCTCACCGGCAGCAAGTCCGCGCAGGCCGTCACGATGTTCCGGCGCGGCAAGCCCACCATCATCGTCAAGGCGGGCGCGGACCTGTCCGACCTGGGCGAGGAGGGCCTGCACCTGCTCCAGCGCCACGACAAGGCGACGCGCGACCTGATCAAGGCCCTGGACGAACGGGCGCTGCGGCACTGGGACAAGCTGCCCATCGAGAAGCAGTTCGAGCTCTATCGCAAGAAGCTGCTCCTGGAGATCGATGCGCAGGAGTCGCTGCTCACGTCGCTGGAGGGCAAGCGCGGCGTGTCCATGGAGCCGGAGGAGGCGACCCGCCGCATCCGGCAGGGCAAGAAGACGCTGGAGAACCTGCGCCAGCGGATGAAGGAGGTGGATGCCTTCACGCCCCTGGACATGGCGGAGTTCGGCCAGGGCGTGCGCTCGAAGCCGCAGTACCTGAATGAGCCTCCGCGGCTGTTCAGCAAGAAGAAACCGCCCGTGCCTCCGCCGGAGGCGGAGGGGGCCAGGCAGCTGGAGATGGAATTCACCCCGGCGAAGCCACCGGAGGTGGTCGTTCCGGAAACGAAGCCGCCGGCGGTCACGACGCGCGGAGGTGGGAAGAAGAAGGCCCTGGTGCTCACCGTGACGGACACGGAGCCGGTCATCCGGCAGTCAGGCCGGCCCAACGACGTGTGGCCCAACACCGTGCTCCACGCCGACCACCCGGAGGTGGGGCCGTTCTCGAAGGGGGGGCCGGAGCTGGATGACCCGTTCATCAAGAGCGCGCCGCGCCAGGTGTTCACCGACGCGCAGCGGGCGCGCACCACGCTGGTGCTGGATCCGTCGGACACGGTGGCGCAGATCGGCCCCGCGTGGCAGGAGGTCAAGTACCGCCCCAAGGAGCTCCGCTACTACAAGCTGGTGGAGGTGACGCGCGCCAGCGGTGAGACGGAATACATCGAGCTCATCCTGTCCAAGCGCTCCGGCAATCGCTGGGAGCCGCGCGGCTTCATCACCACCGAGGCGGGCGAGGTGGTGGAGAAGCAGAAATCCCTGGCGTTCACGGAGGCGCTGCTCGGCGAGCGGCTGGGGCCGACGGAGCGATTCCGGCGGCTGGACTTCAAGCCCAGGGGCGCGGAGCAAGGCAGTGGCATCGATGAAATCATCGTCGAGTTCGACCACGCCGCGGATCCGACGAGCGCGAAGCTCCACCTGGTCGAGGTGAAGGGCGGCAAGCACGCCCCCAGGCTCAAGGACTTCACTGCGGTGGGAGAGAACCTCCGCAAGAACCTGGACGACCTGCAAGCGCAGCTGTCGGACCTGGCCTGGGCCCGGGCGAGAGGCCTGGGGCCGGCGCACCTGGAGGCGCTGACCAAGGCCATCGACGAGTGGCGGGTCTCCATCGAGCTGCGCGTGGGGCCCATCACCCCCATGCCTCCGCCGGGCTGGGAGCTCGTCGACCGCGTCGAACGCATCGCGGACGCGTGGCGCAAGATGTCGCTGGTCCGGGAGGTCATGCCCCACGGTTCGGCCCCCCGCGCGGAGCTCGATGCCCTGATGGGTGTCTTCAGGGACGAGCTGAAGAAGGGCCGCGTCGGGGCCACGCTGAAGGTGCTGAAGAAGGTGGAGTCAGCGCTCAAGGGCACGAAGCGCAAGCCAGGCCTGCTGGCCCAGTACAACATCGATCCCAAACAGCTGAAGGGGCTCATCCACAGCCTGGACCCGAACGTGAAGCCGGGGGAGATCGCCCGGATCATCGAACCGTTCGAGACCGCGAAGCGCATTCGCACGATAGGTCCCACCGGCAATGTGCTGGGCTGGGGGGACTTCGACATCACCGTCTCTCGCAGCTGGAGCAGCCGCCGGTTCAAGCGCTTCGAGCTGGCGCAGATGCGGGACCTGCAAGCGGGGCTGGAGGACATCCCGGAGCTGGACCCCTCGACGTTCGGCACGCTGTCGCTCCGGGACCGGCAGCAGGCCCTCAAGAAGTCGGTGGGCGCGGCCATGGACGCAATGGGCATCCCCCGGTCGCGCCGTCCACAAGTCCAGTTCCAGAACCTGCCGGCTGGGGACTACGGATGGATGGAATGGGACTTCAACGTGACGCACCAGGGCCGGCTCGCGCCCGTGAGCCGGCGTGGCGTCATCGTCATCAACGAGAACCTGGACGTGGGCGACGCGGTGGGCACCGCCGTCCATGAGTCGCGTCACTACTATCAGGCGTATCAGGCCTACCAGTACTCGATAGGCCGACAGTCGCATCCGTTCTCACGCCGGTGGTGGCGCAACCTGCCTGGCTCCGGCGGCCACTACTACGGGCCGGGAGACCCCCGGTACTTCCGGCAGCCCATTGAAACGGACGCGGAGAGCTTCGGCCGCCGCGTCATCGATCTCTTGCCGCCCCGCTGGCCTCCTCCATGATGAGGTTCCGACATGCGCGTCGCTCCTTCCACCTCCGTCACCTGCTTCGTGTGCGGCTCCACGTTCACCGTCCACAACCGGGTGGACCTGACCGGAGGCCGGCGGACCGTCCTCCAGGAACCGTCGGCCTGTCCCTTCTGTGATGCGCCCCTGCGGAGCATCCCCAAGCTGGACGTGGGCGTGGCCAAGAGCCTGTTGCTCACCGAGGCCGGCGCGCCGGAGGAGAAGAAGACATACGGAACGGTGGAGCGGTTCCTGGAGCGCTTCACCCGCACGGAGGCGGAGGTGGACACGCTGCTGACGTTGGCGCGCGAACTGGACCTGGAGGCCTGGGAGTCGGGCAACCTGGCGCGGCTCCAGCGGAGCAAGGATGCGGGGCTGAAGACGGAGACGAAGTTCGTCTCGAAGCTCCGCGAGGAGGCGGAGGACGGTGGCCTCTTCGAGCGATTGCAGCGCGCCGCGACGACCGTCAAAGATGCGCACCGCGCCCTGTGGAAGCACCACATGGCCCTCTTCCAGCAACGGCAGCAGCCGTGAACAAGGCGGAGTGACATGGCTGGAATCCCCGTGAACGTTCCAGGCACCTGGGCCGGGCTCTTCTCCGCCGAGTGGGGAGAGAACACCCACGCGCGCGAGCTCATGAAGCGCTTCTCGCCCATCGCGCTGACGAAGGCGAACACGCCCGTTCAATACCTGCGGACGCTGGCGGATGTGCTCGCGTCGCTCATCGTGTTGACGGGAGCCGAGGAGGCCCGCGCGGCGGCCGCGCCCCTGGTGCCGCTGTGTGCGGCTGGAATCGAGCAGGCCGGGGGGTTCTTCGATTCGGTGGATCCGCCGCGAGTCGCCCTCCAGGTGCTGTCCTTCGTGAACGCGGCGGAAGCGTGCGGGGCCGCGCAGGGGCTGGTGCAGGCGTCGCCCGCGAAGGCGTGGCTGGAGGCCCTGGCGAAGAAGGTGAAGAAGCTGGATGACGTGTTGCTCTATCGCTGCGGGCTGGTGGCGCTCTGCCTGGGGGAACCGGACCTGGCGGCGAAGCTGGTGGGGGGTGGGACGCTTCCGGCGACGCTCACGCCCGGGGAGCAGTTCGGCTTCAACGTCCAGGGCTTCGTGCGCTACCTGGCGACGGCGATGAAGGTCGGGGCACCGTCTGAAGCGGTGCGGCCCGCGTGGGAGTCCTTCGTGGAGGGCTTTCCGAAGAAGAAGGCCGCGGAGCAGGTCTCGTGGAGTGACCTGCTTTGGGCGGCTCGGGCGTACTTCGTGGGCGTGGAGGGGCGGCCGGTGGCGCGGGTGGGTGAGTCGCTGCATGCGCTCGTGAAACCGGCCTGATGCGCTCCCCTGCCCTTGTCGCCCGGCCTGAGGTTTCTTTCGAGGTGATGGACCGGGTGCTGTCCGCGCTGGGCTGGTTCCTCCAGTCCGAAAGCCAGACGCCTCCGCTCATCCCAGGCGAGCCGGAGTTCGCGGTGTACGTGAAGCGCGGGACGGACTCGGCGATCCATTACACGTTCAACCCGGTGCTCCGGCTTCGGGTGCTGGAGTTCTCCGGACCTGACGCCGTGGGGGAATGGGTGGCCGTGCGCAAGGCGGTGCCGGTGATGGAGGCCCCGGCGCTCGCGGCGCTGCTGGCTTCGTCGGAGACGCGGGAAGTGTTGCTGGGGTTACTGGCCACGGAGACGCTGCGCGAGCGCTCGTCGATGGAGCGCGTGGCGGCGCTGCGCTTCCATCCGGAGTTCAGCGTGTCTCGGACCGCGGAGCGCGTGCTGGCGTCGCTGGTGCCGGATGGGACGGAGGAAGCGTTCGCGCGGTTGAAGGCGGAGAAGGAGGCGCACCCGGACCGCTCCGTGCTGTTCGCGCACCTGCCAGGGGAGGAGCAGCGGCGGCAGGTATTGCGCTGGCTCATCCATGATCAGGCGGCGTCCAATCCGGACGTCGACGCGGTGCTGCGCTCCGCGCTGGTGGACGCGGACGCGGAGGTGCGGGTGACGGCGGTGATGGCGGCGGCCCGGCTCCAGGCGAGGGAGGTGCTTCCGGCGCTGCGCGAGGCTCGGATGCCTACGTCGACGCGGGAGGGCGCGGACCCGAGGGACCGGCAGTTCTATTCGAACCTGCGGGACCTGGTGGTCCATGTGCTCGCGGGCCGGCCGCTGCCTCCAGAGGGCTCACCGAAGCGCGAGCGGATGGCTCCGCTGCTGCGCGCGCTGTCGGGTCCCGCGGATGTTCGGGACGACCCCACGCTGCTGTTGCATGCGCTCACGACGCCGGTGGATCCGGGGCCGCGCCCGGTGGGACTGCCCGAAGCAGTGGTGGAACGGGACGGCACGTACAGACTACGCCGGTCCGGGTTGGAGGCGCGCTGGGTGCCTCCGGTGGAGCATTGGCTGGGGACAGGGCCGACGCTGCGGCGGGTGATGTCTCCGGGGTTCTTCGTTGCTCGGGTACCCGTGAGCCGGGCCGCGGCGGCCTGGGCGATGGCGGCTTCACAGGGGCCGATGGGGACCGCGGGGCCGGACGCGGAGGAACCACTGCCGTGCACTCTCGTGGAGGCAGAGGAGCTGTGCTCGGCGCTGTCACGCATTGAAGGCGTGGCGCTGCGGCTGCCCTCCAGCGAGGAATGGGAGATGGCGGCCCGTGGGCCAGATGGGCGGCTGTTCCCCTGGGGTAATTCGATGCGGGACGACGGGGCTACGCGGGCTTCCCCCTGGGGCGTGGAGAAGCTCGTGGCTTCGCTTCCGCAGTGGGCGCGGGCGGGACTGCTGTGCGGGGGACGGGAACAGCCGCTGTGCGCTTCGCGCCGCGAGGTGTCGGCGGGGGTGGGCGCCGTGCGGTGGGTGCTGGCCTCCTGAAGCTGACTGGCAGTGCGAGGACGCCGGGACTGCCGCGCACGAAGCTGGGCCCCCTGGGATGGCGGGGAGTTTCAGGCCGGCGGCCACCTCCGGGGACGAAGCGCCTCAAACCTGTCCGACTGTCGGACAGGTTTCCCGAGGCCGCAGGCCCGGGGCCCGTTCCCCGTGGAGCCACCGGCCACTGTCCTCGTCCGTCGAGTCGGGGCGGGCTACTTCTTTGGCATCCGGATGTTGGGGTTCGCCGTGACTCGGGGGGCGCTCTTCGCCTTGAAGCTGCCGCCAGCCGCGGCCTTCATCGTGGGCCCCTTGGCCGCGGTTCCCAGTTGGGCCCTGGCTGTGTCCGTCTTGGGCTGCTGCGACGGCGCGATGGCCTTGTTCATGGCGGGCTTGCGGTCGGGTGTCTTCCGCGTCTGGGACGTCATTGTCTTCATGGGTTGCCTCCGGGAATGCGTCCGGCGGGGATGCCTTCCAGCTTGAGCGACACACCGGGCTGCGCTGGGACTTCCAGGTCCACCAGGCCTCCTGCGCCAGTGAGGTGCACGTCCGGGCCAATCTCCAGACGGCAGCCCACGGCCGGGCGTCCCGTGTGGTCCTGGACCAGCAGCCTGCGCCGGTCGTCGCTCACCACCACCGACGGGCGCCTCAATGTGACCTGCGCCTGCGCGATGAGCACGCAGCGCTGACCCTTCACGCTCGCTCGGACCTGGGCGCGGACCCGGGCGACTCCGGGTGTCTTGTCTTCGGGAGGTCTCGCGAGGAGCGTGGCACTGGCCGAGGGTGGGCCTGGGAGGACCGCGCCTTCCCAGACCGCTTCGAATCCTTCGTCCAGCCCCACCGCCGCGAGCGACAACGGCACGCGGATGGGTTCCGCGCCCAGCCAGAGTTCGTCTGGCGCGACGATGGCCACTTCGGGCTCAAGTTGGACGTCCGCGATCCAGGACCAGCGCTCTGTGAGCAGGTCCGCGAGCCAGCCGGCTTCTTCTGGCGACATCCGTTCCAGGGCCTTCTCCACGTGCGCCGGATCCGCCAGTCGTTGGAGCGCCGAGGCGCCGTCCCGGAACCGGGCGTTCTCCAACAGGCCGTCGAGCTGGTCCGGAAGCTGTTTCGCGAGGGAGCGCAGCAGGTGGCCCAATCGCTGTCTTGGAGGAAGTGCGTTCATCCTCGCCTCCTCCACAGCGAACGGCCGACCATCCGGCGCCGCAGTCGCTGTTCTGCTTGATGGAGCGCTTCAGCGTCCCTCGCCGTGAGTCGGCGACCGTTCATGAAGAAGGCCCGTGTGCTGGGTTCCAGTTCGCGTCCCGGGGCTTCTTCCCACACGGGTTCTTCATCAGGGACTTCGGGTCGTGGCGGTGCCTGGACTCGCGGCGGAGGAAGCAACGTCTTCACTTCGATGTGCACCGGGCCTGGTGTGGTGTGCCTCGTAGCCCGTGATGGGGAGAGGATGGATTCGCCCCGTTCCTCCGATTGAGATGGATGCGGAGTCCGTGGCTCAGGTCTGTCGTGACGACGTGGTCCGAGTTCCTCCTGGAACTGTGGGACCTTTCGTGTGTCCGGTGCTGGCCGTCGGTCCAGGGCTCGGGGTGTCCGTCTCCTCCGTGGCGATGCCCTGACGGGCGTCTCCCTTTGCTCCACTGGGAGCGCCTGTGGTGGCGCTTGGGTGGTGGCGCGCGCGACGCGATGGCGGCGTGTTGGAGACTCCGGGACCCGTGCGCTGATCCGTGGGGGTTCGGCGTTCCTCTCCACGGAGGGTCTCGGCACCCGGCTCCTTCGAGGACTTGCAGCATTCACGCGTGTTTCGACGGCGCGAGGGACCGCAAGGGCCTTCTGGCTTTCAGGTTCGGGCCGGTCGCTTCGTTGTGAAGTGACATCCCCGCCCGCGGTGCGAGGACGAAGTGGTCGTGGCTCCGCGACCTCCGTCTGGAACTCTGGGGCGCTGGGGACAACGGGGAGCGCGAGCGTGGAAGGCAGTTGCCCATCTGGGCTTCGGGTCACGAGTTCGACCGGTGGCCTTGGTTCCTTGAGCTGTGCCGACGTGCCGACAGGTCGGGGAACGCGACGGCGGATGGGTGCGATGGGTTCCGTTACGGCCGGGACTTCGACCCGCTCAGGACGCTTGAGCACAAGTGGTGCCGCGTTGTCAGACTCCATGAGCCCCATGGACCTGGGGCCTGTCGAGGGCGAGGCGGTCTTCACCGCGCGGCCTGGCTCCCCTTCCCGCCTTCGCGCACCCGGCGTTGGCAGGGACGGTGGCAGCGGTGGATCCACCTTGAAGTCTCCGCGCTCCCCCCTCTCCAGGGGATGGAGCACCCGGTCCAATTCCGCGAGCAGCGCGGCCACCGCGAAGAGGTCGTCTCTGGCTTCGCTCATGTCGGCACTCCCAGCCAGGACTTGAGGACCGTGGTCGCGGCTCTCAACTCCGGGTCCCTCAACACCGTCTTCGTCACGCCGCCGTCCTGCACCGTGATGTTGGCCGTGCCTGAATCCAGCTCGATGGGGAGCATGACTCCCGTGGCGAGACTTGGGCCTCCGAAGCCCTTGAAGTCGCGCCGCAGCGTCACGTCGCGCACCAGCGCCTTGGGCATCTGCAGGTCGCGCAGCGTGATGACCACGACCTCCTCGTCGTCCTCGCAGCACAGCGGAGTGGGCGTCGTTGTCACCTCGTCGTCCGCTCGGGCCGCCGCGCCCGTGCGCACGTCCACCGTGTCCACGGTGGCCACTCCCTGCCACCACGTTCCTTCATCATCCGCTCCGCGCACGAGCAACAGCTCCCCGGGCCTTGCAACCTGCATCGGTTTGCTTGAGCCAGATGTGCTCGTCAGCGGAACGCCATCCAGGAACAGTCGCGTCGCGCCGACCTCCACCGGCGGCAGCAACTTGAACGTCTGGCCTGGATACGGCGCGGCCACCGATGACGGCACCAGTCCCAGCGCGCCTCCGACCTGCCCCAGGATCAGGCTCAGCTTCGCTCCCAGAGCGATGATCTCCTGCACCACCCCGTCCGCCTGCGGACCCGCCGCCGCGTGTCCCTCCATCAATTCCTGCGTGGAGATGGACACCGCGCTTCCACTCACGGGCGAGCCACTCCTCACCAGCCCGGCGACACCCGGCAGCTTCGCGTCCGTCGCGATGGACACATTCAGCGGTGCGATTCGCAGTCGCTTCTCGGCTCCTTTCACCTCCCAGCCCAGCACCAGCGCCAGCGTGGGCCGGTCCCCTCCCACGTTCGCCACATGTCCCGGCTGCACTTGTCCCAGGTCCACCGTGGGCGTCACCGACAACACCGTCGCCTGCGTGAGCGTGTCCTTCACCAGGGCCACCGGTCCCACCAGCGGGATTCCCGTGGACTGTCCCGCGAGCACTCGCGTCAGGCTGTCGCAGAATGGCTTCAGCACGAGCTTCAGCAGCGGTGCCAGAGCAGCCCGGTTGCGCACGTCGAACCATCGCTGACGGAACACCCAGTGGAAGCGCAGCGACCATTCCAACGTCCGGAGCATCCGCAGCGACCCGTCCGGATATGCCAGCCGCGACGCCACCGCCTCGTCCATTCCCTTCCCTGCCTCGATGTCCAACGTCGTCAGCTCGTTGGACAGCTGTCCGGGGATGCCGGGTGAATCCGCCCTCCGCAGCGTGGTCTTCAACGACGCAAGCCCCGACACGGACGCAGTCACGGTGCGTGGCGGCTGGAGCGCCGTGGCCACCGCTCCGTAGTCCGTCGCCGACGCCTGAAGTGAGTCCGCCGCGCGTTGGAGCGCATCCGTCAACTCAGGTGCCGCGCCCTGCTCCTCCAGCGTGGCCTTCGCCTGGAGCAGCACGTTCCGGTCCGCCAGGCACTCGCTCTGGCGGGTTGAGGCCCCGGACGCCACCGGATCAAAGGCGCTGGATGTCGACGAGACGCTCAGCCCATCCAGCACGCTGCTCAGGGACACCGTCTCCGATGTCGTCTTCAGCTCCGCCCGCCTCGTGGTGCGCAGGCCCGTCCAGGTCCCCAGCTCCGCGACGCCGCTCTCCGCCGCATCCTTCCGCTGGTCCGTGGTGAACAGCCCCGCGTCGATGGCGTCCTCCACGGTGCCGCTCGCCGACAGGGGCCCGAAGTCATACGTGGGCACTCGCACCGCCACCTCGCCGCCGTGCTTCTCGTCGCGGAACGCGAACAGCGTCACCGTGCCAGCGAGCACCGCCGCTCCCGTGAGCTTCCCGTCTCCATCCGCTCCGATGGTGCCCACCGCGAACTCCAGCTCCTCCGCGCCCGGCAGCCGGCTCTCACTCCCCACGAGCGAACCGACGGACACATTCGGCAGGCCTTCGCCCCGGGGCGCGGCGGCCAGGGCTGGCGCTAGCGCGATGCCCACCGCGCGACGACGGGCCCGCTCGATGACGTTGAACACGGGCAGGAGCGCGCACACCGTCTGGACGTGTGGCGCGTCCTGATCCGCCACGCCGTCCATGCGGTCCAGGAACGCCTCCAGCTGCTTCCATGCCGCCGTCCAGCCGTCCAGCTCCGCGCTCAGGCGCGTCACCGCGCTCACGGGCCGTTTCCCTTCTTCGGCGTGCCGGGTGGCGGCGTGGACGTGTCAGCCGCGGGGGGCTGCGGACTCGGCGGACGTTCGGACGCGCCTGGACCTCCGAAGCCGATGGCCAGTGAACGCCCTCCCCGGCGCTGGGAGTGCTTCGTGGACGCCATGCCCTCCAGGATCTCCTTCTGTTCCTCCACGTGCTCCTTCGACTGGTCCAGCACCTCCACCAGCGCGGAGCGGCTCCGCTCGGCCGCGGCCTTCAGTTCATCGGGCGTGCGCCCCACCGCCTTCACGAACCTCTCGGGCGCCTTCTCCACCGCGTTCACGAACTTGTCCGCCTGCTTCTGGGCCTTCGTCTTCAGGTTGCCCCAGGCGTCCTTCACCTCGTCACCGCTCGCCTCCAGCACCTGCGCGGCCTCGCTCTCCAGCAGGGCCTTCTTCACGTCCTGGAGCGTGAGGTCTCCCGATGCCAGCTCCATCGCCGCGGACAGGCCCAGCAGTTCCCAGAGCATCGCGGCCTTCGCCAGGTTGGGCCCCGCCGCCAGCAGGCAGATGCCTCCCACGTAGCCTCCCGGGGGCCGGTTCGTCGCCGTGAGGAAGGCCTGCTTCAGCCCCGCCACTCCGCCCGTCGTGGACACCGGCAGCGCGTACATGCCCGCGGACTTGAGCGCGTTCAGCAGGTCGATGATGGCCTGCACCGCCTGCGCCAGCTTCATCAACACCTGCACCTTGTCCTGCATCGCGGCGGCGAGACTCCGCAGAAGCGTCGCCAGGTTGTCCACCGACAGGAGCAGCGCCCTCAGCGCCTCCGGGAGGATGAGCAGCTTCTCCAGGTCCGGGAACAGGTCGCGCATGCGCGCGGACTTCCAGTCCGGCTTCACCGACCTGCCACGCGCCCGGCTGCGGCGCGGATCCAGCGCGCCCTTCGGGTATTTCTCGAACGCCTTCTTGAACGCGCTGATGTTGAGCAGCTTGCCCAGCAGGTACAGCGCCTGCCGGAGTGCATCCAGCGACGGTGCCGCCATCACGATGAACACCGCCTGCACCGGCGCGCCGTCCGTCACCGTCGGGCGCGAGTCGTCCCCCGGATCATCGAAGGACGCGACGAACCGCCCCGCCCAGCGCGCGAAGCCGTCCGGCGTCACTGGCGGGCGCTCCAGCGCGAAGCCCGCCTTGAAGTCCTTGGGGATGTTCGGGATGAAGCCCGTCTCCGCCAGGTTCGTCTCCGTGGGCCCGATGCCCGGCGCGTCGGCGTAGAGGTACGCGCCCGCGTTGAGCAGGTCGTTGATGATGTCCTTGAGCAGCTCGTAGGCCGCGAGGATGAGCGCCCGGAACGGATCCGGCAGGCCCAGGAGGATGGCCGCCAGCGCCTGGAGCAGCGCCTGCACGAACTGGAGCACCGCGATGATGATCTGCAGCGGCGGCTTGATGATGCCCACCAGCTGCTCCAACCCCGGCGGCACGCCGATCAGCAGCGGCCGCCACGCGGGCCCGCCCCCGGCCTCAGTGCCGGTGGCGTCCGTGCCTTCCGCATCCTCCAATGCCTTCGCCAGGTCCTCGCAGCAGGCCTCCAGCGCGCCGTGGAGCTCAGCGATAGCGGCGTCGTTGAACTCGGCCACGCGCGTCCTCCCGGGTGCGTTGTTCCAGCTCCATCAGCTTCTCCAGCCGCTCGGCGTCCTGGGCCACGCCCACCGCCGCCGCCTGGAGCAGCAGGGCCTTCACCTCCTCCAGCCGCTCGCGCAGCACCGAGGCTTCCAGTGGCTTCCAGTCGGGAGCCTTCATCGCGTCACCCCACCGGCATGCGCTTGACGAAGCCGAAGTAGGACCAGTCCAGCATTGGCGTCATCGCCGCCCAGACATCCAGGAGCGGCCCGTACGCAGCCACCGTCATCGGGTTCACCGCCTTGAGGATCTGCGCCAGCATCGTGAAGTGGATGGCCAGCCCGTCCCCCAACACCATGGGCGAGATGGCGGTGAGGCCTCCCATCTGGCACACGCCCAGCATCGTGTTGATGGACACGTTGCCTGCCAACGCGTCGATGGAGACGGCGTTGAGCGACGGGCCCGGCATGTCCGGCATCGCCGCGGCCACCGTCACCGCCTTGCCCGCCGCGAGGTTCACGTTGCCGCCGGACGTGACGCCGTAGCCTCCCACCGCTGTTTCCTGCGACGCGCCGGAGACGATGCGCGTGTGGCTGCCCTGGATGCGGTCCTCACGCGGGCCGCCGACGATCTCCTTCAGGCCGCTGCCACCCACCGTGCGCGAGTAGCCCGCCACGTCCACCTTTTCCGTCAGCGACCCCGTCACGTGCAGCGACACGTCCCCGCCCACGTCGCGGGTGTGGCTGCCGTCCACCGTCTCGTCCTGCTTGCCCGCCACCTCCAGGTGGTCGTCGCCGTCCACCTCCGCGGAGCGGTTGCCCTCGTTCACCGTGCGCTCGTTGCTGATGAGCCGGTCCAGGCCTTCCGCGGACAGGATGACGCGGTTGCCCTGCCGGTCGTGGATCTCCACGCGCGCGGTCTCCGGCCGGTCGTCCAGGACGATGTAGTGGCCCGTGGCGGACTTGAGCATCCGCACGCCCGGCACCGCGGACTGGGGCGGGTAATCGTGCTTGGGAATCTCACTGACGTCCGGGGCCACTCGCGCGGTGGAGTCCGGCTGGCCCAGGTCCGCGAGCGCGGGCTGCCCCCACCACATGCCGCTCCAGATGGGTTGGGATAGGTCTCCGCCCTCGAACTCCACCCAGACGCCCGCGCCCACGTCCGGCACCACGAAGAGGCCCTGATCCGGTCCCGCGTATGGCGTGCACGGCATGGCCCAGCCCGTGGCCACGTCCCCCATCAGGCGCGGCACCACGCACTGGATGCGCCCCAGGTTGAGCGGATCCGAGACGTTCGTCACATAGCCCCGGTACTTGCCGAAGTAGCGGCTCTCCGTGCGTTCGATGAGCTGCTGCAGCAGTTGTTCGATCATCGCGCGCTCCCCAGGTCGTCGTCCTCGTCGTACTGGCGCACGCCGGAGACGTCCGACAGGTTGATGTAGACGGGTGTGGCGCCATCCGGCCCGGTGAGGTGGACGACGTCGTCGATGAGCTCCACCACCAGGCCCACGTACACCTGGCCCAGCGTGGTGAAGAGGTAGCAGCGCTGCCCCATGCTGGCTTCGAGCAGCTTGCGCATCACTCCTCCAGCTTCTGCACCAGCCGCGTGGCCAGCTTCACGCGCGTGTCCACCCAGACGCCCACGTCGCGCTGGCGCTCGGAGGCGAGCCTGCGGCGCGCGGCGCGCACCAGGTCCTGGAGCGTCACGGGCACCGTGGGCACCGGCGGCAGACGGGAGATGCGCACGTCCAGCGCCCGGAGCACGGAGGTGTCCAGGTCCAGCTTCGCGCGCGTGCCGGCCAGGTTCTCCAGCGTCGCGGCCTTCGCGTCGGGCGCGTCCGGCGTGGCGGAGAGGGAGACTTCGGGCAGCGCGGTGCGCTGGAGGGCGACAAGGCCACTGAGGGCGAAGGGGTCGGGCATGGGGGTGTCCTCGCGAAAGGGACTTCCAGCGCTACGGGTTGAGCTCCACCACGGCGTCGGCTTCCTGGACGTGCACACCGGAGGTGGTCGCGTTGCCGACGGCCGCCACGCGCGAGCCGCCCAGGATGATGACGGAGTGGGCATACGGATCCGGTAGCGGCTCCGGCGGGAGGGGCCGGATGCCCGCGTCCTGCACCGGGATGGGGCCGGTGGTGCCGCCCGTGTAGAACGAGTCCGCCAGCACCTCGTGCAGCACGGAGACGTTGAGGATGCTCTCCTTCACCGTGGACGCCGCCGAGTCGATGCCGAGCACGCTCTTGTCCACCAGCTGGAGGGCCTTCTTCGGGTCGCCGTCCGCCGCGGTCAGCACGGAGCGCACCTGGCCCTGCACGTCCTCGGGCTTGTCCGCGTGCATCGCGACGCGGTCCACCAGGTCCCGCAGGGCGCTCGTGGGCGAGTCGTCCTTGGTCACCGCGATGCCGTAGAGCGTCCGGGCCGCCATGCTCACGTCCATGGTCGCGGGCAGCTTCGAGCGGACGTCCTGCATCGTGGTGTTGTCCAGCACGCCCTTGGCGGGGATCTCCGCCCGGGCCTGGGGCGGGAGGGGCGTGGGTTGGAAGACGAGCTCCGCGAGCAGCGTGGAGAAGGCATCGCTCGCCACGTCGCGGCGGCGCTGGAGGCCACCCAGGAGCAGCTCCTGGTCCAGGGGCACGCCCAGGGTGGAGCCTCCGCCCACGGGAATCTGGAGCGTCAGCCTGTCCGAGGGCATCAGCCACTGGGGACGCACCACCGGCGGGGGCGGCGTCACCGTCTCCGCGCCCAGCACCACGTTGCCGGTGAAGGTCACCGGCGCTTTCTCCACGCGCAGGACGACGACGTTCACGGCGTCCAGGCACTGGCACCGGTTGCCGCTGAAGACGGTGGAGTCCGCGCGGCGCAGGTACACCGCGCCCACGCCGCCCTCGCTGCGCAGCTCGTTGCCGGACACGGCCGCGGAGATGACCGCGCCGCCATTGCCCAGCAGGAGCAGCGCCGGGCCTCGCGCGGTGATGTCGTTGCCCTCCACCTGCACGCCCCGCTTCTCCTTCACCACCGGCTTCGGAAGGATGGGGATGGGCTTGACGAGGAAGTCCACCAACGCGGGCTGCACGAGCGCCGTCGTCGCCGAGAGGTAGCGCGAGGCCGCCGCGCTGGCGCTCAGGGTGGGCGCGAAGTCCGCGGCCGTCACCGTGAGCGCGCGGTTGAGCACCGGCCCCGCGGCGAACTTCTGCTTCAACGAACCCAGCTGCACCAGGTCCTCCACGCGGGGCACCGACGCGAGCGTGGCGATGGAGGACGGCGCGGAGTTGCCGGGGACCGTGCGGCCATCCGTGCTCGGTTTGGGCACCGGGTCCGTGGCGAGGAAGGGTACGCGCGACAGCTTCGCCACCAGGTCCGGAGGCAGCGTGTCGGTGACGACGAGGACGCCCGCGCCTCCGCCACCGCCGCCCGCGTGGCGCACGGTGTTGCCGCGCACCACCGTCTCGCCTCGCCAGTCGATGGCCACCTCGTGGAGCACCGCCTGCGGCAGCGTGTTGCCGCTCTCCAGGAAGACGTTGCCCTTCACCACCAGCTCGCCAGAGCCCACGAACGAGGCCACCGCCTGGCCCAGGCCGGGCTCGCCCGCGGTGGGCAGGCCCGCGCACGCGAAGAGGTGGTTGTCGGAGACCACCGTCACGGACAGGTCCGGCCGCAGCCGCAGGCCCGACACCGCGCAGCCCTCCAGCCGATTGCCGTCCACATCCAGCAGCGAGCCTGGATCCGTGGGCGCCTCCGTCAGCAGGTGCCCCGCAGCGCCCAGGGCGGTGATACCGGTGACGGTGTCGCGCACGGTGTTGTCCGCCAGCCGAACGCGGCCCTGCACGCCGGACACGAAGAGGCCGTCCGCGGGCAACGGGAAGGTGTCGAAGACGGGGTCCACCAGGTCGCCGGGGTCCGGGGCCTCGCCGCGCGCCAGCTGCTCCAGCGACTTGCTCAGCATGTCCAGGATGCCGTCCAGCTCCTGCATGCCGGTGACGACGGCGACGAGCGACGCGGAGACCTTGTCGGAGCGCTGGCGCAGGTACTCCTGGAGCCGCGCGACTCGTGATGCGTCGTCCTCGTCGGGATCCAGGGCCTGCTCCACGGCGCGCAGCAGGACCGCGGCGGCGTCCAGCTCGGCCGTCACCGCGCTGGATCTGGCGACGGCCTCCGCGGCGGTGGTCGCGGGCTCGTCCACCAGCAGGTGCAGGGCCTGGCGCGCGGGCACGCCGCCGTTGCCGCTGGTGAGCGCGGTGATGGCGTCGCTCACGCGCTGGAGCGCCAGCGTGCGGAGCCTCCCCTGGATGCCCGCGATATCCAGCACGCGGTCGTACTGGGAGAGGTAGAGCTGCAACGAGCCGCTGAGCACCGGCCCCGGCGCCATGTCGCGCACGGCCAGCACCAGCGCGCCCAGGGCGGAGACCCAGCGCTCCAGCGGCTCTGCCTTCGGCGGCACGGGCGGTAGGGGCATGGGCAGCACCTCCAGCGTCTGCACGCGGATGCGGTCCAGGAGACTCCGGGCGATGGCCACCTGCTCCATGCGCTTCTGCGGCTGGGCGATGGCGTCGACCACCGCCTGGTGCGCCTGCAACGAGAGCGCGGACAGCTCCGCGTCGCCGCTCACCAGCTCGCCCAGCTGCCCCACCGCGGTGCCGAAGGCGCGCAGCTGCTTCTCCACCGTGTCGTCGGATTCCGTGACGAGGCCCGCCGCCTGCCGGTCCAGGTTCGTGGCGTACAGGCCGATGGTGGCGGTGATCCCCTGCGCCGCGATGCGCGTGCCGTCCTCCGGCGCGACGTCCGACGGGGGCAGCACGCCGGTGGTGAAGTCCAGCACCTGCTTGAGCGTGGCGCGCATGCGGTCCACCACCGGCTGCATCTTGCCGCCGGTGCGCTCCACGTCGCGGTAGTCCGCCTCCACCTGCGAGGCCAGCGCGGGGTGAAGCTCCTGGAGCTGATCCGTCAGGGCCTCCTTGGACAGGCGCAGCTGCACGAGCACGTCCGTGTTGGCCTTCGCGTCCCGGGTTCCCGGCTGGAGCGGCAGCTGTTGCAGCGCGGCCTGGGCGAAGGTGCCGATGATGGTCTTCTTGGGCCCCACCGCCTGGCCGATGACGGGCTGCCTCGCGCGCTGCGCCTGCGCCTCGCGCAGCTGGGCCACCTGGCTCAACGCCCCCGCCAGCGTGACCAGCGCGGTCAGGTCAGTCGGCCCGCCCTGTACCCGGGCCAGGGCCTTGAGGAGGCCCTCCTGCGTGTCGGAGGGCAGGCCCTGCACCAGCGAGTCGAAGGCGCCCTTGATGCGGTCCGCCGTCGCCACCACGGCGTCCTTGCCGGACACAGTGGCCAGATCGAACTGCGCCACCATGTCCCACGCCTCCTGGGACACGGGGTCCGGCGCGGTGAAGCTGGAGGCGCGGCTCAGCGACGAGCGCACCGCGTGCGCGGTCTGGGTGTGGTCGTTGAAGCTCTGGGCGGCGCGCAGCTCCGCGACGTCGTTCTCCAGCGCGGAGAGAATGGAGTCGGGCACGGTCCCCAGGTCCTCCAGCTCCACCACCAGGGTGTCGAGCGGGCCGTACAGGCCCCGGCCAGCCTTCTGGCGTCCGTCCACGTTCGCGCCCGTGTACTGCAACACGATGGCGTACAGGCCCACCACGGCGCCGTGCACGTCCGCGCGCTCCGGGCGGACCGTGGAGCTCGTGACACTGAGTTGCTGGAGCACCACGGTGATGGGCGGCAGCTTCACCGGGCCCGTCACGGGCGGCGGCTGCGTCGTCGTCACCGGCGCGTGCACGCCGTCCACCTCGTTGCCCTCCACGGTGATGCCGGAGCCGGACACCACCGCGATACCCGCAGCTCGCACCTCCGCGTCCGGGAGTCCGGGCGCGCCGTAGGCCTCCGTGCGCCCCACCTGGAGCAGCCGGTTGCCGCGCACCTGCGCCTCGTCCACGCCCGCGAGCACCACCGCGCCCCGGAGCGTCAACCGCTCCAGCCAGCGCAGCGCCGCGTCCAGGGGAGCGCGCACGCGGGTCGTGGCGTTGGCGAGCAGCGCCTCCACGAGCGGCCGGGGACGGGACTTCGCGTCCGCGCTCAGCACGGCCTCCAGGCCTGGGTCCAGGCGGGACAGCGCCAGCGTGTTGTCCTCCTGCGACGGCACGTCCGCGAGCGCCACCTGTTCGAAGCGGTTGTCCTCCACGCGCAGGCGTCCCACCGCGCCGCCCGTGCCCCAGGTGCGCACGGCCGAGTCCCCCAGCGCGCGCACCACGTTGCCTCGGATGCGCACGTCGAACACCGGCTGCGGACCGCCCAGCAGGATGCCGAAGCCCGGCGTGGACTCGCCGTCGCCTTCGATGCGGTTGTCCACCACCTCCACGTCCGAGGCGGGGCGGCCGTTGGACGCGCCGTCATCCAGGCCGTCGCCCACGACGATGCCGGCCACCACGCCCAGCACGGACGCGGCGGGCACGGCCGGCAGGGAGATCCACGACTCGCGCACGCGCAGCGCCCGGCCCACCAGTTGGATGCCCACCTGGAACAGGCTGTCCGACACGGCGTTGCGGATCTCGTTGCCCACGACGTCCACGCCATCGCCCGCGACCTGGATGCCCACGGCCGCGGATCCCAGAATCTGGTTCTCCGCCACCACCACGCGGTCCACCGGCCCCGCGAGTCCCCCTTCCGCCAGGTCCTGCACCAGGATGCCCACCTGGAAGCCCTGGACGCTGTTGCCGCGCACCTCCACGCCCGCCAGCCGCCCGTCCGCCACGTGGATGCCCGTGGTCGCGTCCCCCAGCGGCTGGAGCCGGTTGTTGGTGATGGCCAGCGCGTCCACGAAGAGGCCCGCGCGCGGGAAGGACGCGAGGAAGCGCTCCGCGAGATACGGGGCATACGGCGCCACCGCGATGCCTGTCGCCGCGCCGACGCGATTCTCGTCGATGACGATGCGAGCGCAGGTGCCCGTCACCAGCACGCCTGTCGCCTCGGAGCCGGCCTGGTTCGCCTGGATGTGGCAGCGGCGCAGCGTCACGCCGCTGGAGTCCGCCAGCGTCACCACGCCGTGAGGCAGCGCCGCCAGCGCGTCGAGCAGCGGCTTCGCTTCCGGCACGTCCTCCAGCGGCTGGCCTGGATGCTGGCGTTGCAGCTTGCGCAGCTGCACCAGGGTGGCCACCACGGAGCCCGCCGCGCGGCCCTGGCCCGGGACGATGGCCTTGATGCGGTCGACGACCACGTCCACGAAGTCGGCTTCGGCGGACGGGTGCTTCACGTCGTCCTCCTCCAGCACCCGGTCGTCGTCCACCTCCACCAGCGGCACGAAGCGCTGGCCGTTCGACAGGGCCACGCTCGTCTTCACCGCCTTCACCACGGGCTGGAGGCCTCCGCCAATCACCACGTCCTCGAAGGGGGCCTCCACCAGCTTGAGGTCCTCGATGCGCACATCGCCATCCAGGCCGCAGCGGTCCAAGAAGAAGGCTCCGCCGGAGCCCTGGGTGCGCAGCTCGGTGGCCTCTCCGTCGCCCAGGAGGTGCACGGAGGACAGGTTGCGCAGCAGCACGGGGTGCTCCAGCTTGTAGCGGCCGGCTCGCACGAAGATGGAGCCGCCCTGCCCTCCCATCCGGTCCACCGCCGCCTGGAGCGCCTCGTCGCCAGTGATGCCTTCGAGCAGGTCCTGGTCGACGTCGCCGAAGCTGCGCACGCCGTCGCCCACGACCACCGTGAAGACGCCCGGGCCGATGACGCGCTCGGAGAGCTCCACCAACCTGTCTCGCACCTGGGCGAGCGGCAGGTAGCGCGGACGAAGGTCCTCGAAGATTCGCGTCTCGCCTCCTGTCACTCGCGCCAGGGGCACGCAGTGGTGCACCGGACCGTGCACGGGCGCGTCCGTGAGCTGCTCGACTTCACCCCGGGCCGCGCCGTCCGCCGCGCGCACTCGCACGGTGAAGGACCAGTATTCGGTCGCGCGTCCTTCCGTGTTGCCGAAGGCCAGGGTGATGCCATCGTCGAAGCGGTAGCGCGTGTTGGGCACCACCAGGTCGCCGCCGTCCCACCGGCGCACCACCGCGCCCTGCTCCGGACTGAAGGCCCGGCCCAGCGTTCCTCCCACGGGGAGCGGCACGGGGTCCGTGGTGAGCACCGTGCTCGCGTCCGCCAGCTCCAGCTTGCCCGTGTCCGCCTGGACGCCTCGCAGCCGCCGCAGCACTGGCAGCGACGGGCCTTCCGGCTGGAGCCGGGTGACCCGGTCTTCGATGACGACGAGGTCTCCCGCGCGCAGCTTCGCGGCGCTCGCGGGGGAGACCTGGAGCGTCATCGCATCCGCCGCCGCGGGCGCGGTCAGCGGGAGCACCGTGGAGCCGTTGTCTCGCGACCACAGCACCACCGGCTGCGCTCCGCCCCGGAAGAACTCCACGCGGAAGTGGAGGTTGTCGGAGCCTGTGTAGCCCTCGCCCGTGGAGGCGTTCTCCGTGGACAGGCAGCGGTCTCGGCAGGGATCCAGCGGCTCTGGTGGGAAGCGGTCCGGCAGCGCGCCCTTCGGGATGTTGGTGGTGAGGCGTGCGCCGCTGGTGGGCGTGGGCAGGACCTCCGCGTCGGTGTCAGACAGCCCCTGGAGCGCGCGCACCTGGGTGACGAGCCGCAGGCGCACGGTGGTGTCCTGGCCGTCCAGCGCGGGCTCCTCCAGGAACGCGTCGTCGTACTGGGTGGTGGTCTGCTCCCAGCAGTCGAGGAAGAAGAAGTGGTGCCGCGAGCCGTCCGTGGGCAGCGCCGCCAGCGGATCCGCCTCCGGTAGATCCAGCTGCACGGAGTAGCGCAGGTCCTGCTCCAGGAAGATGCGCACGCCGTCGAGCAGCATGCGGCCCGCGCCCGGCAGCGTCCCGTCACCACCCCTAATAATGATATCGGCGCCCAGCGCCGCGTCCTCCACACGCAGCGCGGCCACCCACGTGCGGGCCACGGGCGGCAGGCCCAGCACGCCCCAGGAGCTCAGCTTCGTCGGGTCCACGCCCGCGAACGCGGCGACGGGGAAGCGCACGTCGTTCCATCCCGTGGGCCGCTGCCCCAGACCGGCGGAGAGGACCGCTTCATTCCCTTCCGTGTCCGCGACGACCACGCGCAGGTCGATGAACTCATCGTCGGTGAGTGGCCGTTCGAAGCGCAGGCCGATGACGAGCACGGAGGCGGTGAAGGTGGTGCTGTCCGAGCGAGGCACTGCCGTGAGATCCAACGGCGCGGGCAGCGTGCGGCGCAGCGCGATGTGGCCCCGGCTGCGCACCACGAACGGCAGCGTCTCCGAGTCGTAACGGTCCAGGCGCAGCTCGCGCGGGATGATGCGCTCGTCGTCCGCGGGCAGGCCCTGCCCCGTCCAGCCGAGCACGTTGCGGATGGGATCCACCAGGTACGTGTCGACGATTCGGAAGCCGTCGTCGGGCGAGCCCTCGGCGACGTCGGCGGAGCGGCGGCGCGAGTCCACGGTGCGCAGCCGCACCTCCTCGTTCCAGTCAGCGTCGAGGCTCATGCGCCCCATCTGCTGATAGACGCCGGAGAATCGCCGGGCTTCGTCGAAGCGGGACCTGGAGGTGTACGCTTTCACGGTCATGGTCGGCTCATCCGAACGAGGTCGTCCTGGCTGCGGTCGGCGTGGAAGGGCGTGATGCCAATGGGCATGCTGTCGTCGGTGCGCGCGGAGAGTTCGCGCTCGTGGTCGGAGCGCTCGTCGTGGGCACCGGGGACTCCGCCGCGCTCGGAGGCGTGGAGCGCGTCGGGGCCGTTGTTGTCGCCCAGGACGAGGTAGCCCGGGTCCGTCTGGCGGTTCGACTGGAAGGACACGGTGTGCACCCGCGACTGGTGCGACACCGGAGGCTGTCCGCCGCGTGCGAGGAGGCTGTAGCGCAGCCAGCCCAGGTCCGGCCGGTCCGTGCGCACCTCGCCCGCGAAGGCACAGGAGGAAGCCTCCAGCACGCCCGCTTCCGTGGCCCCGAGCACCGTGCAGTGCCGCAGTCGCACGGTCGCGCCCGCCGCTCGGATGGCGACGGCGTCGCGGTCTCCGGCGTCGAAGGTGCAGCCCGCGGCGATGAGGTGCACCCAGGGCGGCAGTTCGATGGCGCCCACCATGCAGCCGTAGAGGCGCAGCTCCACGTCGGCGGGAGGCAGCGAACGCCGCGCGCTGATGTCCTGGTGCCCACCGCCCGGCATCCACAGGCCCACCTGTCCGGGGACGCCCAGGTTGCACCAGCGCAGATCCGCTTGCCCCCGAGCGAGCACCAGATCCAGCCGTCCCGCGAGCCACAGACCCGCGAGCCACACGCGCGTGGCCGCGCTGCCTCCGAAGCCTGGGTAGAGCGCCAACGAGAGGCCGTGCTCGTCCGCGCCGATGCAGGGCGCCGCGCCCGTGTCCGCGGCGAAGAGGGACAGCCCGTTGTCCAGCCCCTGTGACAGACGCTCTGGAGCCAGGCGCGGCGAACCGATGAGGCCCAGCACCGGAGGTGATCCGGATGGGCTTCCTTCCGTGACGTTCACGATGTCCGTCGGTGCCTGGCCTCCGGTTGTCAGCACCGACGGCGAGCCGCTTGCGACGATGGGGCGCGCCTGGCCTCCAGTCGCCAGCGCCGGAAGCGCTACGGCTTGGAGTCCATCCGCGACGGTGGCGACGATGGGCCGCTCCTGGCCTCCGGCCGCCAGCACTCCGCCCGCGCGCTCCGGGGAGATCCACGCGGTGACAGGAAGGCCGGCGCCGGAGCGGTCGCCAGGACGGTCCGGCGGATCGATGAATGGGAAGTCCGGCTCCGCCCACGCGGCGGGCGGACGGCGGTCCGGCGGAAGCAGCCCCGCTCCCAATGAGGCGCCCCGCCCTACCCGCGCGGAGACGGTGACGCGGCCCACGGGTGCGTCGTCCTGGAGCACGACGCGGCCCAGGCGTGGATCCACCGCGACGATGCCGGAGGCGATGCTCGGAGCGAGCGTCGTCCACGGGCCCAGGCTTCGCTGGCGCAGCTGGAACGGGTGGCGACTCAGCCGTCCTGGCACCGAGTAGCGCCGCGCACCGCCGGCCACGGAAGCATCCCGCGAGTGGTACGCACCACCGGGCCGGGAATCGAGCGGGAGCGGCTGGCCCTCGCGAGGCTCGATGAACGCGGCGCCGTCGTTGGCGACGTTGAAACGCAGGAGTTCATCCGGGAGCAGGGCCAACTCTGGCAGGAAGGCCAGGTAGCCCCGCCCGCCCAGTGAGAAGACGACCTCCGACGCGGGCAGCGGCGCCGGATCCGTGAGGAGCACGCGCCCGTCGACGTACAGCGCTTCGCCCGGAACCGGCGGGTTCGTCCCCGAGGCCTCCAGCAGTCCGGCGACCCAGGCATCCTCGCCTGCCTTCAGCGTCATCCGTTGAGGACGCGTCGTGTCCGCCCAGACGAGCGCCTCCACGCCGTCGGCGGTGGTGGTTGCCACGAGCGTGCCGGGCAGGTTCGCGGTGATGGGCAGTGGGGCAAGGGGGCGCCAGACAGGGCTCGCGGAGGCCGGATCACAGAGCATCACCGGCACGGCCAGTTCTCCCGTCACGGCCTCGCCGCCCACGAGCATCAGTCCTTGTGCCGTGCTCAGCAGCGTCGCGGCCTTGCGCTCCTGGCGGTTGCGCACCGCATGGGGCCGCCACGGTCCGCCCGTGACCGGCAGCGACCAGAGGTCTCCAGTGGGCGCACCGCCCAGGTCACCGCCGAAGACGAAGACCCGGCCGCCGCGCACGCACAGGCTGGGAGCCAGTCGCGCCGAGGGCTGCCGTGGGCTCGCGGTGTCCAACCGCGTCCCCGTCGGAGTCGCGGTGTCCAGGCCCGTCACCGACCACACGCCCAGCTTCCCCGTGCCGTCCGGCGCAACCAGCAACAGTGCGTCACCAGCGATGGCCAGGGACATGCCTGGACCGTCTGGAGGCAACGCGCCGATGAGCTCCGCCACCTGCCAGGGCGCACCGTCAGCGCTCGCGTCGAAGCGGGCAAGGCGCAGGCTGCCATCCGCGAGGTGTTGCTCGATGCGAGCGACCCACGGCGCACCGGCCAGGTCCACGCGGATGGCATTGCTGCGAGGAGGCCCCTGGCGCAGACCCACGGTGAGGGTGCGCCACGTTCCGTCCACGTCGCGCAGGCGCGGCTCACCGCTCACCCGCTCCACGAGCAACGCCGCCGTGGTGCCGCCCAGGAGCTGGTTCGCTTCCGGCGAGACGGTGACGGCGTTCAGTGCGTCCGACACCAGTTCCGTGGACAGGAGCACCGTGTCCGAGTTCTCACGCGCGGCCAGCAGCGTCAGTCGCCAGGTGTCTCCAGGCGAAGGCCTGCCCCGGTCCGCGAAGCGCAGCGTGGGAGCGGGCCCCACGGGTGCGGTGGGCAGGGGTCCGCGCAGGAGCGGCAGGGACTCCGGACCCACCAGCGGAATGCCGTCGACAGAGATGGTGATGGCATCCGCGCGTTCAGCGGCGTCGGCGTCCTCGGCCAGCGAGGTAGGGGTGAGCAGCATCGCCGCCGTGCGTCCCGTGACGAGCGACGGAGGCGCGGGCTCATGGCGAGCAGTGAGGCCTCCAGTGAGATCCGCGCGCTCCAGAGGCTTGAGCCAAACCAGGGGACCATCGCGGTCCAGTGGATCCACGCGAAAGCCCCGGTAACCGTTGGGCAGCGTGAGCACGGTGGCCGGGGTGACTTCCTCCAACTCCACGAGCGTCAAGCGCGCGGTGCGGATGAGGGCGACATCGGGACGCGCCCAGCCCAGCAGATCCAACGTGCGCGGCGTCGCGGCGACACGGCCCGCATCCGCGCTCCCCAGCCGACGCAAGGCCTGGTCCAGCGTCTCCCCCGGCGCGATGCCAATGAACGGGCCACGCTCCGGGACACCATCGCGGGGACGCTCGATGCCAGGCGAGCGGCGGGTGAGCGGATCCGCGAGGCCGATGGGATCCCACATCACCGCGCTGCGGCCGCGCCAGGGCAGCAAGTCGTTGAGGTCCTGGGTCTCCAGCAGCGAACGGAAGGACTCGTCCACTTCCGCATCCCAGAGGCTGGTGACGGAGAGCACCTCCTCCAGCGACGCGAGCGTGCCCTTCCGTCGGCGCCACGCCACCGCGCGAGCCACCACACCGCGCTGCACGCGAGGGTCGTCGGTGATCAGCCGTGCGCCCATCAACTCCGCGAGCAACGGCAGCGCCTGCGGACCCGCACGCTCCACGAAATGATCATCCCAGAGCTGATCCACCGCGCGCGCGAACGCATCCAGCTCCATGCCCAGCACGGCGAGCAGCTTGAGGAGCGGCTGATCCGCGAGCGTGAAGTCCCGCGCCGAGTAGAGACCCGGGAGGAGCTGGCTCAGCCGCTGAGAAGGAGGGCTCATGGGGCCTGCCCCTCCACGACCGGAAGCGTCGCGGCCACGCCGTAACGCGCCACGCCAAGCGCCCGAACATCAGTGCCGTGCACCTTCCGCCCGACACGGTCCCAACTTTCACTGCTCGGCTGGAGCAGAGGTCCCCCGCCTCGGTCCTCCAAACCTGTCCGACTGTCGGACAGGTTTTCACGGCTCGGCTGGCACGGAGGTCCCCGGCCTGGGTCCTTTAATCCTGTCCGACTGTCGGACAGGTTCATGCGGTGCGCCGCAGCCGGGAGTCCCCGCAGGGTTCCCTCTTTCTCAGCCACGGAGACTGACCCCATGTCCGCGGGCCTGGGGCGGGGGCCGGTCGGGCGCGTCGAGGCGGGGCTCATAGATCCTGGGCCTCCTCGTAGGTGAGCGCGACGCCATCGCTTTCTCCGGACGGCGGGGCCCAGGCGAGCAGCTCGCCGGGCGCGGTGACGATGCGCTCGAAGAGTGCTGGCGGCGTGCCTTCGCGATGCAGCCGCTGCACCACCACCGAGCGCAGGCCCGTGATCTCCGCGAGCGCGCCGTATACGTCCGACAGCTGCAGATCCTGTCCCAGCTCCACGCGATCCGGATCCAGCAGACCAGGCTCACGCTCCGGGTCTCGGTCCACGCCCAGCCGCAGGCGCGTCTCTTGAAGCACCGCGACCGGATCAGCCCCCTTCACCACGCGCAGCAGCACCCGCAGCCGCACTTCCACACGCTGCCGGTTGATCAGGTTCAGCTCCACCTTCGGCGCCACCCGTGCCGCCAGATGCGCGTGGAGTTCTTCCAGATCGGCTGCGCCCAGGGCTGCTCCTTCCGGCCCGGCCACCACCACCTTCAACGAACGGCGGCGCACGCCATCCCGGAACACGTTCGCGCGGTGCACGCCGTCGAACACCAACGTCAGCGCCTGCACGTCCGAGAGCGACACGGCGCGGTCCATCGCGCCCACCGTGGCGGGCCCTCGCACGCGCGCCAGCGCCGGTGCCTCCGGATCCGTTCCTCCGGCCAGCGGCAGCGGGTTGAACGTCTTCTCCACGCAGGGATGCGGGCTCGCCATCGCCAGCAGCCGCAGCGCGGCCCGGTTGCCTCCCGTCCCTCTGCCCACCCGGTAGCGGACCCGCACCTCCGTGCCCAGGGGCAACGCCGAACCGTGGTCCCCTTCCCCGAAGCGCAGCCGCGCGGCCCCGGCCGGCAGCGACTCCACCGCGAAGGCCAGCTCATCAGGCGCGGCGTCCAACAAAGAATCCACCGGATGCCACGCGCGTCCCCCCACCGTCAGGGACACCTCCGGCCGGCGGCCTCCCGCGCGGCTCGGGTCGCGCAGCCAGGTCACCGGCCCATGCAGCAGCGACACCGTGCGCAGATCCAGCGAAGGCACGGCGACCTCCTCCACCGTGGAGCCCTCGCTGACGAGCGTGTTGTTTCCCAGCAGCACCACGCCGTCCAACGCGTACGCGCGCGACAGCGGCGGCTGGAACGTCACCTGCGTCATCGGCGTTCGCTGGCCGGGCGGAACCTCCGTGCGGACACGCAGCACTCGCAGTGCTTCGCGGTAGATCCGCTCCGTGCCCTTCGCGCCTCCGGGGCCCAGACGCTCCACGTCCTCGGCCAGCACGAACCAGTCTCCCGGCCGCACCGGCGGTTCCTGCGAGGTGAGCCCGGAGGCATCCGTCAGCGGCAGCAGATAGAGCGTGTCCGTACCGGATGCCGCCACGCCCAACGGCCGGGCCACTCCCGCGTCCGCGCCGAAGGCCTGGTCCGCCCGGTTCAGCGCCTCACTGCCCTTGAGGATGACGAGTTGATCCCGCGCCTCCTGGATGAGGCTGTTCACGAAGGCATCCAGG
This sequence comes from Corallococcus exiguus, assembly GCF_009909105.1. Taxonomy (NCBI): domain Bacteria; kingdom Pseudomonadati; phylum Myxococcota; class Myxococcia; order Myxococcales; family Myxococcaceae; genus Corallococcus; species Corallococcus exiguus. The sequence continues at coordinate 283,483 of NZ_JAAAPK010000002.1, read as the reverse complement.
AACGTGACCATCTTGTCCAACCGGACCGCGTGCACGGCCGGGTCCTCGTCCGCGCACGGGGCCAGCGCCTCCTCCAACGCGGCCAGTGCGTCCGCCTGCCGCTTCTGCAAGTTGCGGAGCTGGCGGGCGAGGATCTCCTGCGACTCGGACAACGCACCCACGGGACGGCCGGGCGGAGGCACGGCCTGCGCCACGACCTTCTGGGCCTCGCACAGTTGTTCGCAGAGCGCGTCCAGCGTGCTCTTGCACGCCGCATCCCCGCCCAGGTCCAACGTCTTCATCAACGACGCCAGCTTGCGAGCATCCTGCTTCGCTCGAGCCACCTGCCGTTCCTCCAGCGGACCGTGGCGCTGCACCTCGATGCGATCCTGGAGCCCCGCGACCACCGAGCCGGGCCCGAAGATGCCGCCCGTGGGAGCCGGAGCCCCTGGCTCACCCGCCTCGCCGGAAGGCGCACCGGTCCCACCACCCGTCCCCGTGCCTCCACCTGTTCCCGCTCCTCCGCCCGTCTCCGTCCCGGTTCCAGCTCCTGTCCCCGCTCCAACCAGAGGAGGCAGGAACGCACGCAGTTCGTTGAGTTCCGGCAGCAGGCGCAGCGACGCGAGCGTCTCGAACACAGCGGCGGTCTCTTCCCCCTCCGCCGCTGAATTCACCGCCGTTCCCGGCGACAGCGTGCCGCGCACGTTCGCCTTGCAGCGGAAGTGCTGGAGCCCCACCGCCGCGGTGCCCGGACTCGGCCGATAACCGATGTGCCCGAGCAGCTTGGAGACGGAGTCCTCCAGCCGCGCGGTGGCGAGGAAGCCCTCCTCCGCCCACGCCTGCTGATACGTCCACAGCACGTGCAGCGCGAGCGCCACGCTGTCCAGCAGTCCCCGCCCCAGGTCCACCGACGATGGCGCCGCGTACGCGAGCGGATTCCACGTGGGCGCCTCGTCCAGCCGGGTGAAGACGATGCGCGCCGACTCGCCCAGCCGGGTGCGGAGCTGCTCATGCGTCAGCGCCTGGTGCGTGGAGGGAACGCGGCTCATCGCAGCCCTCCGCACACCTGCACGGTGAGGACGCCTTCCGAACCCGGCCAGTAACCACCCCGAGCAGTGGCCACCTCGTCGGGTCCAATGGGAATGACGCCCGCCTCCAGCCGCTCCTGCGATTGGGGCTCCAGCCGGCGGAAGCGCTTCACCCGCACCGCCGTCACGCCCGGGACGCGCAGCACCGCCTGGTACAGGTCCGCGAGCTGCACATCGCCGTTCAGGCCAGAGCGGTCCGGATCCAACAGGCCGCCGTCCCCAGCGATGGCGCCCACCACCGCGTCGCGCACCTGGTCGGCCTGCGCATGCGGCGAGGCATCCACCTCCAGGTCCAAGTCGAGCGGCACCCATTTGGGCGGCAGCGCTTCCACGTCCACGCCCAGCAGGCGGAATTCCTCCAGGCGACTGCGCACCCCCGCCCATCGGCGCAGCAGCTCGTCGCGGTCGAGCGTGTCCTCGTCGCGCAGCAACACCGTCACACGGATGACCGTGCGCAGGTCCCGGTCCACGGCGCGCGCCGAGGCCCCCGCCACCTCCGGCATCTGCTGGAGCATCCGCACGTAGTCGTCGACCGTGACGGCGGACAGCGGCTGCGACACACCCGCCGGTGCACGATAGCGAATGGAGTCGAGCGACTCCGCGTCGCGCCCCCCCACCGCGGGCAGCGGATTGTCCACGCGCACCAACGCGCGCACGTCGTCCATCGATTGGGCCAGCAGCTCGCCCGCGGACGCGGAGCGCTGCGGATCCAACGGCACCTGGAGCAACCGCGTGAGCACGCCCTCCCCCACGTTGGCCACCGTCCCCAGCCCCACGCGCAGCGACAGTCCCAGCGTCGTCTCCCGGGGCGGAAGCACGGCGCCGTTGACGCCGTCGCCCCAGCGCAGGCTGGCGCCACCCGTGGGGGTCGCGCGCAGCACGAACACCTCATCCCCCGGCCCCTGGACGGACAGGTCGTCCACCAGCGTCCAGGGGTCGTCCTCCACGCTCACCTGGAGCTGGGGCGTCCCGCGCCGCGACGTCTCCTCCGGCAGTGGATACCCAAAGGCCTGGACGCTGACCGGATGGAACGGCAGGGCGAACTCGCGCTCCTCGCTGCCGTCCACGACCGGGGACAGCAACGCACGCCACTGCGCGAGGCTGCGCGCGAAGGGCTCCGCCGAGTCCGCCTCGAAGCCCTCTGGAAGCGGCGTCACCGGCAGCCCGTGATGCGCGGGCACCACGTTGCCCAGCACCGTCGCGCGAGGCCCGGGTGCGGGGTCTCCCGGCGCCAGGAACACCTCCGGCGCGAACCTGCGGGGATCCCACCCGACGAAGGTCGTATCGGTGGCGAGCGCTACAGACGTCACTCGCACCACGTGCCCGCTCTCGCCGCGGCCCCGGTAGAGGATCAGCCACCGGCCGGGATCCAGCTCCGGGTACAGCCCCGCGAGCGTCGCGCCCGTGTCCCCAGGCTGCACGGACTCCGCGAGCGTCACGATCTCCAGCCGGGGGAAGTACGACAGGGGCGACTCGGTGACGAACACCAGCGAGTGCTCGTCCGTGGAGACATTCGCCACCAGCGTTTCGGCGGGAATCTCCAGCACGCCGCCACCGGTAAGGAACTCCAGCGCGGTGGTGCCGGGCGGAAGCACCGACAGGTTCAGTTCATCCAACCGCGCCTTCACCAGCGCCGCGAGCGCCTCCGGATCCAACCGGAACCGCAGCATCACCGTGGCGGAGAGCCCCGGATCCGGCACGTAATCCAGTCCACGCGCGTGGTCCTCCACGGAGCGCCGCAACCGGGCGTCCTCCAGGAAGCCCTCCACCACCGCGCGCTCCTGCTGGTACGCCAGCGAGTCCAGCTGCGCGGCCACGGCCTCCAGCAACATGGTCGTGAAGTCCGCGGGCCCCCGGTCCTCCCACGGCGCCATCACCGTGCGGGCCCGCTCCAGCATCACCGCCAGCAACGACTGCGCGTCGCGAGCCTGGTAGTCCACCAGCGCGCCAGGCGCCGGACGCTCCGGGGCCGCGAGCCACGGGCGCGGCTGAGGATCCCTCACGTCACATCCCGGCACCACGTCCGGAGCCCACGCCCCAATGAATGGCGCCGGGTCGCGAGGACCGTCGCCCGGAACCGGCACGGCCGCGCGCGAGATGGCCGCATCCGGCACCAGCCGCAGATCCACGGTCTCCGGAGGCGGCAGGCCGCCAGTGAGCAACACCGGCGGAACCTCCGGAGTCCCCGGCGTCCGGTACGGCAGGGGCCCCACCTCCAGGAACGGCGGGGCCGCGCCCTGAGCGAACAGCGCGGGAGAGGCAGACAGCTCCGCGTCCGGCTCCAGCACGAACGGCGCGCCCACGATGGCCGTGAAGAGCGAGTCGTAGGCGCGAATCTCTCCAGGCCCCAGCCGCAGCCCATGCGCATGCCGGTGCCAGGTGAGCTGTGCCAGCAACAGCTGCTCCGCCTGGAGCCAGCCCGCATGCACGGACGTCCAGGCCTCGGTGCGTCGCACCAGCGCCGTGCGCAGTCCGCCCTCCAGTTGCAACGCGGTGCCGGTGATGACGAAGAGGGAGCAGTCCTCGATGGCGATCTCCCCCGGCGTGCCCACGTCCAGCACCGGCTCAAGGCCGCCCAGCGGCGCGGCCACGTGCAGGCCCACGACGTCCGCATCGGTGGGAAACGCAGGCAGCGTCAGCGGCCCCACGACCGAAGCAGACAGTGCATCCAATGCGGCGATGAGCCAGTCCGACCAGGACGCCTCGGGCTGCGCGGACACCGGAACAGGCGCCGCGGACACACGGCTCACCTCCACGTCACGAACCACCACCGGCTCCAGCGAAGGTCCCCCCAGCACCCGCATGCCCGTGGCGCGCGTTCCGGCGGAGACATCCTCCACCTGGCCCATGGCCACTTCGATGCTCCGCCCGCCCAGCGCGAGCACGCCCATCGGGAACCCGCCCTGCACCCGCTGCACGGTGAAGCCACGCACCTGGAGCGCGCCCGCCGAGGCCACCAAGAGCCCGATGCTCCACTGCACCCCGAACGCATCCACCTCGCTCACGGACACGTCCACCATGGACAGGCCCTCGCCCTCCTCCCGAGCCACCAGCACCCGAGCTCCGGTCGCGTTCGGCCCGGAGACCTGCGACACCGTGAGCCCGGACAGGTCCGCATGGGTGAAGCCCGCCAGTTCCAGGCCCACGCCCATCTCCATGCCCATGACGTTGCGCACCGACACGTCCGCCCACTGCGAACGTTGGCAGACCGCCCGCACGCCAAAGGCCTCCCCCACCGTGGCCCTCACGCCGTCCACGGACAGGCCCGTGACGCGGGCCTCCGTCGCCAGCAACCGGAGCCCCGTCGCCACCTCGCCCTTCGCCTGCGTCACCGTGAGCGAGTCGATGACCACCGTGCCGTCCGGCGTCTCCACGCTCATCGCCGCGCAATCCCCCGACGCCGTGGCGCTCACCGTGACGTCCGACACCTCCACCCGCGCCCCCAGGAGGACCAACCCGGCGTCCAACGCCACCACCGTCACGCCCGACAGTCCGGTGACGAGCCCGGTGACTTCGAGCGTCCCGCCGTCGAGCTTCAGCGTCACGCCCGGGCCGCCCGTGAGCCGCAGCGCGTGCGCGGGCGTTCCGATGACGAAGTCCGCAGTGAGCACGCCCTCGCCCACGGGCAGCACCCACTCCACCTCGCCCGGCGGAGTGGTCTCCAACGCGGCCTGTGCCTCCGCGAGCGACGCCTCCAGCGGCAATGTCAGGACCCGCGCGCTCACGGCGGCGCCTCCAGGTCCCGGCGGAACAACTCCGCGTGTTCCTCGCCCGTCGCCAGCAGCGTGTAGAGGATGTCCACGTAGAGCGTCGCGTCCTCGGCGCTCACCTTCACCGCGTCCAGGCGCACCTGGTCGCGCATGAACTCCTGCACATTGAGGCGGATGATGTACTCGGCCGTGGCGGCGGCCTCCGGACTCGCGGCGCCGAACACCATCCGCTGCACGCCGCACCCGAAGCGCGGCCGGTTCACCCGCTCCCCGGGCAGCGTGAAGAGCAGCTGCTCCAACTGCTGGCGGATGACCTGCGAGGGCCCCACCGTGCGCGGCGTGCCCAGGTCTCCCAGCTGGAAGGGGAAGTTCAGGCCGCGCCCCATCACGCCACCCCGTTGAGCGCGTCGCGCGCCAGGTCCACGTCCACTTCGTAGCGGGCCAGCGCCTCCGCCCACACCCAGCGGTGCCGCGCGCCGCGCACGTACCAGGTGCCATCCATCAGCTTGCCCGCCCCCACGAGCCCCACCGGGCGCCGCGCGCGGAGGATGCGCTCGTAGCGCAGGCCCTGCACCGTGCCGTTCGCCTCCGCGAGCCAGTCCGCCTCGCGGTAGTCCGACCACGCCAGGTTCTCCACCTCCGGCACGTCGTGCGGCACGTCCACGTACTGCAGGCCCACCGCCTTCGTCTGGGGCCGCTTCGGCAGCACCGCCGCCATGCGCGCCTTCAGGATGTCCGCGCGGCTCGTGGGTCCCATGCGCGGGAAGCGCGGCGCCGTCACCGTGGCGGAGCGGATCCGCCGCGTACGCTCGTCGATGTGCTCGCCATGCAGCTCCGTGGGGCGGTGACTCTCCCAGCGCGCCTTGAGCTCGATGACGGTCGGCGTGGAGCGAGGAATGAGCGACAGGTCCGGCTGCTTCGCTCCGTCCGGCCGGGGCAGGTGGAAATGGCCCACGCTCTCCGGCGCCGCGTTGGCGCCCGCGCCCACCGGCCCCTGCTTGCGCTCCACGAAGACCTCGAAGCCGTTGCGTCGCGCGAGCCACCGGAGGAGCGACGCATCCGTGCCGCGCTGGAGCACCACCGCCCGCGCCGGGTCGCGCACGGGCGCAGTCTCCTGCACGTCCAGCGCGAAGCCGTATTCACCGTACAGCTGCCGCACGATGCCCGCGTCGGACAGCCCGCTGAACGAGCGCGTGCGCTCCTCCAGGTGCATCAGGCACGACGCGTCCAGCCCGTACACCTCCAGCGACGAGTCCGGCATGCGGGAGGGGCCGAAGTACGGCTCCACCGCGGTGATGTACCCGTCGAACACCACGTCCTGCACGTCCGGCGCCTCGCTGTCCGGAGCGCCCAGCCCGAAGCTGATGGTGACGCGCTTGAGCAGCGCGAAGCGCCCGTCCGCCAGCGCGTCCCAGTCCCCCGAGTTCGTGGGCGCCATGTCCAGGGACAGGTGGAAGGAGGACGCGTCGTCGGTGCGCTCGTCCACCTCCAGACGCGACACCCTGCCGCGGGCGTCCGTCATGGGCTGCCCGTCGATCCACAGCTGGAGGAACGCCGCGCGCTGATCCGCCATCAGGGCTTCTCCGGGATGAACAGCACCGTTCCCGGCTCCAGGAGCGCCTCGGGCTCGAAGGTGGGGTTGGCGTCCACGATGCGCCACGCCTGATACGGGTCGCTGAAGTAGCGCTGCGCGAGCAGGTCCAACCGGTCCCCCGCCACCACCTTGTGCAACAGGGACGTGGGCACGCTCGGCGCCACGCGGGGCACGTACAGCGACACCGTGGCGCCCTCCGGCCCCAGCGGCACCGCGTACGTCGGCAGGTCCTTGTGTCGCGAGGAAGGGTCGCTCATGGCCGTCTCTTCAGCTCGCCCCGTTGAGCTTCACCTGCGGCGCCAGGGCCTGCGCGATGAGGGTGCTCGCGTCCGCGCCCTTCACCGCCGCCAGGTCCTCCATCCGCAGGCGCTGGTCGCGCAGATTCGCGAACGCCTGCTCCACCTTGCTGTTCGCCGCGTTCTCCCCCACCTCCAGGATGCGCATGCGCAGGTCCACCTCCGCGCGCAGTGGGAACAACGACGGGTCGAATCGCTGCTCCACGATGGTCATCCCGGTGATGACCACCGGGAAGGTGCGCGGCCCCAGCATCAAGAGCAGCTCCGTGGGGTTGAGCGAGACGAGCTTCGTCGCGGGCTTCTTCTCCTCGTCCCCCGTCTGGTCCTTGCCCAGCGCCATGCCCTCCAGCATGGCCAGCTCCGGCAGCACGCCCTGGATGCCCTCCCCCTTCGTGTCGCGCAGCAGCGCCTCCGTCACGTCGAAGACGAGCTTCAGGGCAATGGTCTCGCTCTTGGCGTGCAGGCCGCCGCCGCGCTGACCGTCGGTGAGAATCTTGGTCTGCTCGGGCGTCTTGCCGGGCTTCGTCTCCCACTGGCCCGCGCGCGTGCGCGTCACCGTCTCCGGGTTGTACTGGAAGCGCAGCGCGATCACGCCCGACTCGGCCTTCGGGTCGGCGGACGACGGCGGCAGCGTCACCAGCATGCCCTTCTGGAGCTGCTGATCGAACGCGATGAGCGTCGGGTCCAGGTTGCGCGTCATCCGTTGCCCCGGGCGCCGGGCGGCTCGCGCTGGGCGAGGCTCCGGGCAATGGCTTCGTTGTTCTTGTCCATCAGCGCCACCACCGTCTGGGTGAACAGCTTCACGAACTCCTTGGGGTTGTCCGGCACGCTGCGCAGCATCCACGCGAGCTCACGCTCCAGCTCGCGGCGGGTGAGTCCGACCTGTCCTTGCACCGGGGGTGGGGCCATGGCGTGCGCGTCCTCTCGTCAGCTCCAGCCATCCACCAGCGGACGGCCTTCCAGCTCGTTGCGAAGCAGCTCCAGGTAGCGCCACCGCCGGGCCCGCGGCAGGGCCAGGATGTCCGCCTCCGACCAGTGGTAGTGGAAGGCCAGCACGTGCACCTCCGTCTCCAATCGCGCCGCCCCACCCCGCAGCTCGCGAGCCAGCAGTGCGAACGGATCCAGCTCCAGCTCCAACCACGCGGCGCACTTCGGACAGCGCGCCAGGAGCCCCAGATCCGGCGCGCTCGTGCCGTCCGCCAACGCCAGCGCCACCGCGTGCCGTGAGCGCGCGGGCAGGGCCAGCCACGCGGAAGGCGTCAGCGTCTGCCCATCCACCACCACCAGCCGCGACCACAGGAGCGCGGACCGCTCCTCCCGCGTGCCCTGCACTTCCGCGAGCAGCGCGTCGTCCTCGCCCGTGGGCTCGCGCACCTCCGCCCGTCCCTCTGGCAGCGCCACAATGAGCACCTCCGGCGCCGCGTCCACCCGCTCCGGAGAGAGCGCGGAGAGCCGCACGTCCACGTCCGCCATCGCCTCGCATCCAGGCGCGGGGCAGCGCGCCACCAGCGTCGCCCGGTCCCCGTACATCCGGGCCCGCAGGTGCAGCGCCAGGTGGTGCCGGTCTCCGCGCGTGAGGCAGGCCGCCAGCTCCTCGTCCACGCGCGAGTAATCCCCCAACCGTCCCAGACACGCCGCCAGCCACCCGCTCACCGCGCGCGGGCCGGGACGCTCGCCGGCCTGGGCCAGCGCCCACTCCTCGCGGCCGGTGAGCGGGCGCAGCTCGCCCTGGCGGTGGCAGCGGCCGTCCTCGTCGAAGAGGCCGTGCGGCAGCAGCACCGGGATGGGAGGTTCCAGGAGCACGTCAGACCACCGGCTCCAGCGTGAAGCCCTCGTGCTGGACCTCCAGGGACTCGATGAGGATCTCGTTCGCCTCCGCGGCCAGCTCCGACATCGCGGTGAACTTCGAGACCCACGCGTTGCGCAGCACGAACTTCTTCACCGCGCGGTTGAAGTCCAGGTCGAAGACGAGAATCTCCACGGTGCGCCGGAAGTCCGGCTCCGCCGAGCGGAATCCGGGCGTGGCTTCGTGCCGGATGAGCTGGGTGGCCCAGTCCCGGAACGTCGTGTCCTGGGTGAGGCCCGCCTCCAGTGTGAGGGGCTCGTAGTGCACCCGGCCCGGGGACAGCTCGTCCACGGAGGACGGGCTGTTGCCGGAGCGGAACTTCACCACCTCCACGGTGCCGGTGATGCCGGAAATCTTCCGGCACGCGGCCACCTCGATGTTGTTGAAGAGCACGCGGAAGTTGAAGTTGCGGTACGGGTCGCGCTTCGTGGATTCGACGAATCGGGGCATGGCTTCACTCCTCGAATGGGGACGTCAGGGCGTCGGGAGGCTCGTCGCGGGCATGGACAGCACGGGCCGGGGCACCGGCTCCCAGCCCTCGTGGGTGAGCTCCAGCGTCAGGAGCGCCACCTCGCCCGCCATGGCGTCCAGCTTGGGCAGGGCGTGGAGCTTGCTCACCCACGCGTTGTGCACGTGGAAGCTGCGGATGCGCGCCTCCATGCCTCCGGGCGGCGGCACGGCCGTGGGGTGCGCGTAGGCGTCCCACACGTCGATGAAGAGGTCGCGCTTCACCGGCTCGCCGGGCGCCTTGCCGGTGCGTGCGAACTCCAGCACCGCGCGCGCCCAGCGCTCCAGCGTGTCGTCCAGCGCCAGCCCCTGCTCCAGCACGAGCGGCTCCCAGTTCACCTTGTGGGGCTGCGCGTAGCGGTGCAGGTTGTTGCCGCCCTCCCACGTCTCATAGGCGCCCACGCTGACGGACAGGCCGGACACGGTGCGCACTCCCGCCACGTAGTCGCCGGCCGCGGACGTGCTCATCCGGAGCCGGAACTGGAAGGTCCGCAGCGGGTTGCGGGCGTTGGCGGGGACGGGCGTGGGCATCAGGCCGCCAGCAGGCTCTTCTGGCTGATTTCGATGACCACGAACTCCGCGGGCTTCAGCGGCGCGAACGCCACCTGCGCGGTGACGATGCCCGCGTCCACGTTCTCCTGCGGGTTGGTGCTCCGGTCGCAGACGACGCTGAAGGCCTCTTCCGGCGTGCTGCCCTGGAACGCGCCCTGCCGGAACAGCCCCAGCATGAACGACTCGATGGCGACGCGGATGCGGCCCCAGAGCTCTTCGTCGTTGGGCTCGAACACCGCCCACATCAGGCCGCGCCTCAGCGACTCCTTGAGGAAGAGCGCGGTGCGGCGCACCGGGATGTAACGCCACTCGGGTTCCGGCCCCAGCGTGCGCGAGCCCCACGACACGAGTCCCACGCCGGGGAACTGGCGCAGGCAGTTGAGGCTCGCCGGGTTGAGCAGATCCTGCTCCGCGTCGATGACGGGGTACTGGAGGCCCAGCGCATTGGCGAGAGAAGCCTCGATGCCCGCGGGCGCCTTCCACACGCCGCGTGTGGTGTCCGTGCGCGCGAAGAGGCCCGCCACGTGGCCGGACGGAGGCACCAGCCGCGTGGGATTGCGGCCCACGCCCACGGGGTCCGCCACGCGGATCCACGGGTAGAACATGGCCGAGTTCTTCGAGCGCGAGGGCAACCCCTCCACGAACTGCTTCGCGTCGTCCGGCACCACCGCGAAGTCCTTGTCCACGCCGCCGGGGCCGTCCGCGAGGAAGAAGCAGTCGCCCCGGTTGTCGCAGTACGCGACGCCCGCGGCGATGAACGACACCTCGTTCTTGCCGGGCAGCGCCACGATGTTGACGTCCTCCGTGTCCAGCGCGTGCAAGCCCGTGCGCAGCTTCGCGTCGCCCGCGAAGTCGGACGTGTCCAGGAGGCCCGCGCCGTCGTCGCCGCCCAGGAGGCGCAGGTTCGTCACAGAAGACGGCCGCACCACCGGGTTCGCGGGCGAATCATCCGAGTAACCACGTGCGCGCGGCGCGAAGCCCAGTTGCCGGAGCATGGTAGGCACCGTGGGCTGGAGCGTTTCGCTGATGGAGAGCTGGAGCCCGTCGAAGGACTCCGCGCTCGTGCCCGCCGTGCCGGCGGCGGCGGTGCCGGTGAAGCCGGTGGCGGAGAGCGACAGCGTGGAGGTGCCCGCCGCCGTGGCCAGGCCCGTGATGACGGTGTTGCCCTGCGCATCCGTCACCACCGACGCGACCTTGCCGACCAGCGCCACGCTCAGCGAGTGGTTCAACTCCGCGGGCGTCACCGCGCCCTTGTCCACCGCCAGGATGGGGATGGGCACCACCGTGGTGCCGCTCGGCGAGCCCACGGTGACCTTCGCGTCCTCCGGGTCCAGGTCGTACGTCGCGCCCGTGGGCTTGGGGATGGTGAGCGTGGGCCCGGTGGCCACCTTCAGCGAAATCTCCGGCGAGTCCGTGCCTCCGATGACGAAGGTGTTGGTGAGACCCGCCGCGGTAACGGCCTGGGTGAGGAAGGCCTTGAGCTCCGTGGCGGTCAGCTGCGCTCGGCCGTTGACGAACGCGGCGGCCGGCACGGCGGCCACCACCAGGGCCTGGGTGATGGAGACGTCCAGCGTCGTGCGGGGCAGGTCCGGCTGGGCCTCGTCCCAGGCGGAGACCTGGAGCTTGCCGCCGTCATAGAGGCTGTACTTCGTGCTGGCCAGCACGGCGGCCTTGAGCCGGGGAGGCACGCCCGGGACGAGCACCGCGCCGGGTGCCCTCGCGGCGAGCGCCACCTGGAACTCGTCGCGCACGCGGAGGTAGCGGGAGATGTCGTTGATGCGGTCGCCGACATAGTCCTCGCTGGACGGGTCCATGCGCACGTCCTCGAACGTCTCCAGGCGGCGCGTGGCCCCGGCCTCCGTCCACATCACCTCCACGCGGAACGCCTCGCTGGGGAAGTTGAGGGAGTCGCTCACGTTGACGCGCAAGTAGTCGGACCACTCGCCCGCGCCCCGCGCCAGGAACGTGAGGGCGTTGAGGCTGCCGCCCGCTCTGGCGACCAGGGGCGTGGACACGCCGCCCACCGCGTCGGAGGGCAGCACGCGCACGACGTAGGCGCGCCGCCCGCCCGAATCGAAGAAGGCCTCCACCGCCTGCGCGACGAGGCCCGCCTCCCCGGGCTCGTGTCCGCCAAAGGCCCGCTCGTACTCGGCGAAGCCGGTGACGAACGAGGCCAGGGCCGGGATGCCTCGCGCCGTGCGTCCGACGAACGCCGCCGTGGACGTGCCCACCCCTTCGATGGGGCGCGCACCGGCACTGATTTCCTCGACATAGACGCCCGGATGCAGTCGCTCAGCCACGTTCATCCTCCTGGTTTCAGATGGTCCCGCGCCTGGCGGTATCGACTTCGGTGACAGATGTTCCCGGATGGCCGCTGGCGCCTCGCGCAGCACCGCGCGCGATGAGGTCCACCCGCGGCGTCTCGACGAGGCGGGCGGTGCTGCGCGCGTTCGGCTCGTCCATCAGCGCGGAGACCCGGTAGTCCACGCAGCAGCGGTACAGGTGGTTCAAGAGGTCGTCGCGGCGGCGCAGCTGCGTCTGGAAGAAGAAGCACTCCTCCTGGAACACAAGCGTGCGGCCCCGGGCCCAGGCGCCCTCCACGGGACGGCTGAGCGTCACGCGGTCGCCATCCAGCCCCAGCACCAGCGCCTGGAAGCGCTGCTTGCCCACGCGGTAGCCGTCGTCGCTCGAGCCCAGCACCACCACGTCACCGGGCTTGAGGCGCGAGGCCGCCGTGACGGAGCGGCGCAGCGCCGGATCCAACGGCCCCACGGGCTCCGCCACCAGGTGCACGTGGTCCACCGTGAAGTCCAGCGGAGTGCCCGTCTGCGCCCCCAGCGTGAGCACCATGTCGCTCGCGGCGACGGTGACGCCCGGCGCGGCGACGGGCGGCGCGGGCGTGGCCTCCGCATCCTGGAGCGGCTGCGGCACCCCGTCCGCCGACAGCCACACCACGCCCTCCCCCGCCTCCAGCCGCGCGTGCAGCACCACGCCGGCCTCCAGCCGCTCCACCGGAAGCCGCCAGCGCGTCTCCGCGACCTGCGTCCCGGTGGCCTGCGCCAGCGTCGCGGTGGCCACCACCTCGCCCATGAGCCGGGTGTCCACCTGCTCGTAGCGGACGATGAGCCGCAGCACGGGCTGCCCCTGCGCCATCAGCACGGCCACCGGCAGCGACTGCGCGGCCACGGCGCCAGCGGCGACGCGCAGCCCCACCGACAGCGCCAGCCCGTCCGGGGCCGGATTGTCGGCGTGGAAGGGGTCGGGCACGGCGGGCATCGGGTAGACGAGGACGGAGGCGGTGCCGGTGCCGGACAGGCGCAGGCCCTCGGCGGTGGGAAGGAAGGACGCGCCGGGCGTCAGGTCCACGCGTCCGCCGCGCGCGCGCTCCAGGTTCTGGTCGCTGGCCTCCAGGTGCACCAGGGACAGAGCCGTGGTGGGCTCACCGCGCGTCAGCAGGCGGACCGTCGTGGCGCCTTCGGGCACGTCCTCGGCCAGCAGCGACGGGCGCAGCACCAGCTGCCCGCGCGTGGGGATGGAGAGCGCCACCGTGTCCATGATGGACGCCAGGTCCACCTGCGAGCCCGCCCACAGGTCCACCTGCACGTCGATGGCCATGGCCTTGGGCGCGCGGATCTTGCTGAGGAACACCCTGCCCTCTTGAGAGCGCTCCGGAGGCTCCAGGCCCAGAGGGCCCTCGATGCCACCAGCGACGGGCAGCACCTCCACGCTGGAGCGGAACTCCATGGAGGGGATGCCCGCGTCGGAGCTGATCGCGAGCCGGCTCCCCTCCACGTCCCAGCGCGCGATGACGCCAGCGAGCGCCTCCAGCAGCAACGGGTCCGTGAGCGGCGCGCCCGTGGGCTCCTGGAAGAGTCCACCGGTGAGCGCATCCGCCAGCCGCGCGTTGATGGCGTCAGCGAGCGCGGGGCCCGTCGCGGTGGAAGCAAACGAGCCGCCCGGCAACCCCGTGAGGGTGACGGTGGCGCGGCCATCCAGGCGCAGCTTGAGCGAGCCATTGGGCGGCACGCTGTCCGCGGAAGCGCGAGGCCTGCCGACAAGGTGGCCCGGCACACGGAAGGTGGCGACGCCCGTGCGGCCGTTCTCTCGCTCGGGTTCGGGGAACAAGCCCAGCGGGCCGACAACGGAGAGGAATGGCACGCGCGAAGGCCGGTAGCCTTCATCCACGTAGCCATGCGCGGCGAAGACGCGCACGTCGCCGCTGCGCAAGGCCACCCGGCCCTGCCATAGCAGTCCGCTGAGGATCTCGCGAATCACGCGAAACGACCCTCCAGGGCAATGTCATGTCTGGTTTCAAGCTGCAGCGTCACGGCACCCCCCGGCACCCCTCGGAAACCGCCCGACTCCCGCTGTGACACGCGAAGGGCGGCGACAATGAATCAGGAACCCAGCCGCCGTCAACACTGCACGCATGTATTGCTTTGATATTTTATGTGTCTATTCCGACGGGCCTCCCATCCCGAGGGGAGGGTGGATCGCGGTGGCTGTCCGCTGCGTCGCAAACCACCTTTGCCGGAGAGGGAGCGGTGGATGCGATTCGAGGATCTGGTGGCCCTGGCCGCCCAATTGTTCGACGCCTCGGGCGTGGGCGTGATGGTGGTGGGAACGGTGGTGTCCGTGGCGCTCGTCCTCCAGGACGTGCGGGGACCGCGGCGGGGGGAGGCGTACCGGCAGCTTCGCCACTACCTGGGCCGCGCCATCCTGCTGGGACTGGAGCTGCTCGTGGCGGCGGACATCATCCGCACGGTCGCGGGGGCGCCCACGCTGCGGCAGGTGCTCATCCTGGGCCTCATCGTCCTCATCCGGACCTTCCTCAGCTTCACCCTGGAGGTGGAGATCGACAGGCGCTGGCCCTGGCAATCCAAGCCAGCTGACGAGGAGGGGCCCGGCCCTCCGCGTGCATGAGCCGGCGGGAGGGCTCGGCCCGCCGCCTGTCTGTCATTGGGTGCCGACCAGGCGGCAGCCGCGCCTCCGGACCGGTGTGGATTGCCCCCCGGGGTCGAGAATGCACACTCTCCAAGTCAGGCCACTCCCATGGTGGGAAGCGGCGTCACGGGGCCCTGCCTCCAAGCTCGCCGGGAAGGGCCGGGGTCAAAGGAGGCGCGCGTGGAGAGCCCCAGCGCAAGCTTCGACCCGGAAGCCATCGAGACCCTCTCCGACGCGCATTCCCGGCTGCTCCTCGAGACGCTGGTGGCGAGCACGCCGGTGGGCCTCGCGGTGGTGGACATGGCGCAGCGCTTCGTCCAGGTCAACGAAGCGCTCGCCGTCATGAATGGCATCCCGCGCGCCGCGCACCTGGGGCGCAAGGTTCAGGACATCGTCCCGGAGATGTGGCCCACGCTTCGTCCCCAGTATCAGCGCGTCCTGGAGGGAGGGAGCGCGCAGACGGTGGAGGTGGTGGGCGCCACCTCCAAGGACGCGGGCGTGGAGCGCCACTTCCTCGTCAGCTACTACCCGGTGCGCACCAACTCCGGCGTCTTGCTGGGCATCGGCGTCATCGTGTCGGAGGTCACCGAACAGCGCAGGGCCCACGACGCGCTCCAGGCCAGCGAGCAGCGCTACCGCTCACTGGTGGAGGCCATGGCGCAGCCGGTGTGGTCCACCAATGCCCGGGGCGAGGTGGTGGAGCCCGCGCCGCGCTGGCTGGCCTTCACGGGCCAGACCCACGCGGAGCACCTGGGGCTGGGCTGGCTTTCCGCCATCCATCCGGACGACCGCAAGCGCGTGGTGCGCAGCTGGGTGGAGTCCCTGCGCACGAAGGCGTCCTACCGCGGCGAGTTCCGCCTGCGCTTCCACGCGGGGGGCTACCGGGACGTCGTGGGCCGGGCGGTGCCCGTGTTCGGTGACAACGGTGTCATCCGGGAGTGGGTGTCCACCGCGGAGGACATCACCGAGCGCAAGCAGGCGGAGGCCCAGGCGGAGAACGAACGCGCGAGGCTGCGCTCCGTGCTGACGAGCGCCCCGGCCTCCATCGCCATCCTCTCCGGCGAGCGGCAGGTCTTCACGCTGGTGAACCCCCTCTACAAGGTGCTGTCGGGAGGCGCGGACCTGTTGGGCACCTCCATCAAGGACGTCGAGGACGAACGGGGGGTCGAGTACTCGCGGCTCTTGGAGAAGGCCTATCGCCAGGGAGAGTCGTTCATCGAAAGAGAGGTCCCGGTCACCACCGACTTCCAGGGCGACGGGGTCCAGTCGACGCGGCCATTCGACGTGGCGTACCAGCCGCTGCGCGACGTGCGGGGCCAGGTGGATTCCGTGCTGTCGTTCGCCGTCGACGTGACGGATCGGGTGGAGGCCCGGAAGAAGCTGGAGGAGTCCGCTGCGTCATTGAGGAACCAGCAGCAGTGGCTGGAGGCGATGCTGGACCAGACGCCCGTGGCCATCATCCTGGTGGAGCCAGTGACTGGCCGCATCATCTTCGCGAACCAGGCGGCCCGGCAGATGGCCGGTGGTGATTTCCCCGAGGGCCTGCGCGAGGAGAGCTACACGCACGGCGCGCACCACTTCACGGACGAAGCGGGCCGCGAGCTGACCATGGAGGAGATCCCCGGCATCCGCGCGATCCTGGGCAATCCCGTTCACGGGGAGCCGGTCGTCTGGCACACGCCCACGGGGCATTACTCCCTGCTGATGGAGGCGGGCACCCTGCCCGCCCAGCACGGCCATCCGGAGGCGGTCCTCCTGGCGCTCCAGGACGTCACCGAGCTGAGAAAGACACAGGCCCAGCTCCAGCACGCCGTGTCGCTCCGGGATGAATTCCTGACGGTGGCGTCGCATGAATTGAAGACGCCGCTGACGCCGTTGCAGCTCAAGCTCCAATCCCTGGTCAAGGACGCGCAGGCGGAACAGACGCTGGAGTCACTGCGGGAGCGCGTGGTGAAGACGGCGGAGACCATCTCCGGGCAGATAAGAAAGATGACCACGCTCATCAACGACCTGCTGGAGGTGACACAACTCACCGGCCCCTCCGCACCGCTGCAACTGGAGGACGTGAATCTGGCGGACGTGGTGCGCGACGCGGTGGAGCGCTTCCAGACCCAGGCGGCGAAGGTGGGCTGCGAGCTCATCGTCCACGAAACACCGGGCGTCGTGGGCCGCTGGGACCCCCACCGGCTGGAACAGGTGGCGAGCAGCCTGCTGTCCAACGCGCTGAAATACGGCCCGGGCCACCCGGTGACGATTCGCGTGGAGCAGGTCCGCGACCGGGCGAGGCTGAGCGTGAGGGACGAAGGCATCGGCATCTCACCGGGGAGCCTCCAGGCCATCTTCGAGAAATTCACCCGCGCCGTGTCGACACGGCATTACGGCGGTCTGGGATTGGGCCTCTTCATCACCAAACAGATTGTCGAAGCCCACCACGGCACCCTTCGCGTGGAGAGTCAGCCCGGCCATGGCGCGACGTTCATCGTGGAGCTGCCGGTCCCCTGACCCGGAACACCAGGACCGAGCAGGTCGCCAACCCCGTGCATCAGGGCCGCGCCGACCCATTCCTGCTCATCCGTACCGCTGGGCACGCCTATGTTTCGTATCGCTGTCTGGGTATGATGTCGGCCGGGGGAGCGCGTCCCGCCAGAAGCGGGTCAGAGCGCCATCATGCCCATGCCCAAATTCCTGTCAGTGCACGGCGCCGCCGCCGCGGTCCTGTTGAGCGCCCTGCCCGCCTGGGCCCAGTCCGCCCTTCCCGGCTTTGAATTGGAGCACCTGGAGATCAACCCTGGCCGCGGAACCGCGGTGATGCGCAGCGGCGAACTGCTGGTGCCCGGCGGCATGAGCCTGGGGCTGGTGGGCCAGTACCAACAGCTGCCGCTCGTGCTCCTCAACGGCGAGCGCCGCCTGGAGGCCGTGCGCAACCGCGCGTCCTCCGTCCTGGCGGGCAGCTACGGCGTGCTGCCGTGGCTGGAGGTGGGCGCGCAGGTGCCCGTGGTGTTGTGGCAGCAGGGGGATGATCCAGCGCCCCTGGGCCTGACGCCGCTGGCCTCGCAGGGCCTGGGCACCCCGGAGATACAGGCGCGCCTGGGGCTCTTGTCGCGCCGTGACGACCACCCCGTGGACCTCTCCATGGACCTGGGCGTGGGGCTGCCCATTGGCAGCGCGGCGGTGCTGGGCCGGGACTCGGGCATCCGCGTGCGAGCCCTGGCCGCCATTGGCACGCAGGTGGGGTTCCTCAAGCCCGCGCTGGAGGCCGGCGTGCTGCTGCGCTCGCGCAACCCGCTCTCCGGGCCGAGCGCCTCCGGACAGATGCTGGAGGTCCGCCTGGGCGCCGGGTTGACGACGGCCGGACAGGGGCTGCGCGGCGAGCTGGCGGTGAAGGCCGCCTTCGCGGCGGACATGGACCAGCCCGCGGTGGAGGTGCTGGCCGGCGGACGCATCCCCCTGTCGGAGGGCCTGGAGCTGCACGCGCTCGCGGGGCCTGGCCTGGGACGCACGCCGGGCACGCCCATCGCACGGGTGCTCCTGGGCGTGTCGTTCCGCCAGGAGCCTCCTCCCCGGATGGAGGTGCTCCCGGAGCCCGTGCCCCAGCTGCGCCTGGAGGAGTTCCAGAAGAAGCCGGAGTACGTCCCGGACTCGAGCGTGGAGCCGGTGCCCACCCGCGAGCTGCTCCCCCCTGAACCCGCGCCGTCACCCTCGCCATGACCTTCGAGCCACGCATCGTCCTCGCCGCGTTCGACGGCACCCAGCCGCCTCCGGACAGCGTGCCCGCGTGGCTTGCGCGAAGCTGGGAGGATCCGGATGGCTTCGCCGCCGCGATGGCCCCCATTCACGCCGGCCGGAGCACGCCCTTCAAGAGCCGCACCGGCCAGCACCACGACTTCTTCCACGACCTGGTGGCCCGCCACGCCACCACGGACCGCATCGCGCTGCGCGCGTACTCCCGGACGCAGGGCTGGCGCACGCTGAGCTACCGCCAGCTCCAGGAGCAGGCCTCGCGGCGGGCCACCGCTTGGGCGGGGTTGGGGGTGAAGCCGGGCGCGAAGCTGTGCCTGATGCTGCCGCCGGGCGCGGAGCTGATGGTGTCGCTGTGCGCCGCGCTGGGCCTGGGCGCGTGCGTGAGCCTCCTGCCGCCCGGGGCCCGCGCCTTCGTGGCGCGCCGGCTGGACGCGCTCGCGCCCCAACACATCGCCGCCGAGCCTCACCAGGCGCCGCTCCTGGGCAAGCACGCCTCGCGGCTCCTGCCCATGCAGACGCAGGTGCCGCCCGCGCTCGCGTCGTACACGTACAAGCCCTCCGAGCCGGTGGGCCTGCTCTTCTCTCCGCTGGCCAAACCCAGCGACGTCCCCGTGCCGCTCACCGCCGGAGACGCGTGGCGGAGCGCGCTGGTGGACGGGCTGCTGACCTTCGGACTGAACCCGGGGGACCACCTGGCGGCGCCGGGCTTCCACCCGCTCCAGCACCTGCCGGCGCTGTACTTCACCACGCTCCTGCGCGGCGCGACGTACCTGCACGTGGAGCCCGCGGACCTGGACGTCACGCCCACGCTGCTCACCGAGCACCCCGTGCGGGCCCTGGGCCTCACGCCCGCCGTGCGCGACCTGGTGGCCCGCGCGCGCCTTCCGCTCAAGAACGTGGGCCTGTGGTTCAGGGATCCGCAGGCGCCCTTCGACTTCTACGCCTGGCGCGACGCGCTCAAGGCCTGCGGGCTGGCCAGCGTGCCCGGCGGCAACGTGTGCGTGGACCCGGCGTTGGGAGGCGCGGTGCTGTGCTCGCACCGGCGCGTGGCGGCGGACGTGCACACGGACATCGCCCCCGCGCCCGGGCGCGCCTGGGCGCTGCGCGACTTCACCGACAGCGGGCAGGACGCCGTGGGAGACACGGGGCTCTTCACCCCCCTGCCGGACGCCGGACGGCCGCTCGCGCACGTCGTCCTGACGCGGGTGCGCGGCCAGTACCACCACCTGGGCGTGCGCGAGCCCCGGCGCGAGGGACGGGTGTTCCTCTTCGAGGAGGTCGCGAACGCGCTGCGCGAGCCTCCCGGCCCCCGGCTGGACACGGTGGGGCTGGCCGTGCCGGAGAGCGGCCTGGCGGGCGCGTATCGCAGCGTGCTGGTCGTCTTCACCGGCGACCTGCCTCCCGGCGTGGAGGTCAGCGAGGCGGACGTGCGCCGCCGCATTGAACAGGCCCTGGGCGCGGACGCACTGCCGGACCGCATCGAGCGCTTCGCGCTCCACGCGCGGCGCCTGAACGGACAGCAGGACGGGCCGTTGGATGAAGAGTGGTGCCGTGCGCAGTACTTCATGGGCTCCCTGAAGCTGAAATCAGGAGACCCCCTGTTCCAGGCGCTCACGTCACTGCGCGCCCGGGTGGAGTCACGCTGATGGGAATCCAGGTCGTGTCCGGAGCCATGCTCCAGTGCAGCTTCGGGATGGCGCCCTCGACGCTGTCGGTGCTGCCCGCCAACAAGGTGAACTCCACCGCGCCGGCGGCCACCATCATGGACAACGTCCCGGGCATGAACGTGCCGCCCTTCGTCATGTGCAAGTCCATGGCGAACCCCACCGTGGCCACCGCCACCGCCGCCGCGATGGGCGTCCTCACGCCCATGCCGTGCCTGCCGGTGATTCCCGCGCCGTGGACGCCGGGCTCGCCCACCGTGGTGATCAAGGGCAAGCCGGCGCTCACCGACACGTGCACGTGCACCTGCGCCTATGGCGGCATGATCAAGATCAACATGACCGCCCAGACGAAGACCCAGGTGAAGTGACTCACGGCAGGGGCACGTAGCGAAGGGGCGCCTCCCGCTGCGGCAGGCGCACCTCCAGCTCCACCACGTCCTCCGCGCTCCAGACGGCGAACAGCTCCACCAGCCGGCCGCACAACAGGTCCACCAGCGGCAACAGCGACGCGTCCATGGGCCCGAAGCCCAGCTGGTACACGTACTTGAAGCCCGCGGCGCTCCGGGCGAAGGGCTTGGACTTCACGGACACCTCCGTGAGGGACGGCAGCAGATCCCGGAAGTGCCGCTGCGTCCGCACGCCCAGCACATCCAGGAGGAACAGCAGGTCCTCGCGCCCCAGGAACCGCTGCGTGCGCAGCGCCAGGAGCTGCAACAGGGCCTGCTGCCCGTGCTCCACCGGGTTGTCCCCGCCGGGCGCCACCGCGCCCACCAGGCTCCACGGCACGCCTTCCAGGAAGCGGTCCGCCAGCACCGGCCGGTAGCCCCGAGCATCGAAGCGCGGCGGCAGCGGCTGGTGCCACAGGCCGTCCACGCCCAGCCGCACCGGCTTGAGGAACGCGTCCGGCATGTCCAGCGCCAGCCACGACGTGCGCGCCAGGGCCTGGCCTTCGTGCTCCAGCTCGTACGTGTCCGCGCCTCCGGAGATGGCTCCAGGGCGCAGGGGCACCATGCCCTTCGGGGTCAGCTGGTACACGCCCGTGGCAGCGTTCAGCCGGAAGCCCATGGACGAATCCGGGTGCTGCACCGCGTGCCGCTCCTTCGTGCCGTCGTGCTCCACGGGCGCCGCCATGGCGCGCTGCAGGTTCACCACCGGCACCGCGTGCGCCACGAACGAGTCCGGCCCCACCACCAGCTCCGACGGCCAGCGGCCCGTCAGGCGCAGCGTCAGGGTGAAGCCCTGCCAGTTGCGGGGGGCCGGCGGGATGCGGGCCTCCAGGAACAACTCCTGCTGCGGGAAGTGCAGCAACTGCCTCAGCCGCTGCAGCGGGTGTTCGGACGCTTCGCCATCCGCCGCCACCGGCCGGGGCGCGCCGAAGCGCACCGGGCCCGAGTGCGCGTCGAAGGGCTTCACCTCCTGCTCCATCGCCCCGTCGTCGAAGCTCACGGTGGCGGAGCGCACGGCGCTCTTCAGCTGGAAGAACACCGCCAGCGACGCCCGGAAGTCGTTGAGGTGGTTGATGTGCAGCCGCACCTCGCCCGGTGAATCGTTTCGGGGGAAGCCGCCCTCGAAGACGAGCCGCAGGAGCGCGCCGTCCTCGCCCTGTCGCTCCAGCCGCGCCTGGGTGAGCCGCACGGGCAACAGCCGCAGCGGGGCCAGCGTGCGCAGGGAGAGCGGCCCGGTGGGACCGCCGCCCAGGCCCGGGTTGAGGAGGAAGGGCGTGCCCCGGGGCAGCTCCGCGGCGTCCACGAAGCGCGCGTCCGGCTCCGCGCGGAACATGGCCATGGCGGGAATGGGATTGAGCAGGTAGGCGAAGTGCTGCTGGAACAACCGCAGCGTGCTCCGCTCCAACGCGCGCTGCCCCGCCCGGCGCGTGCGCGCGGTGAACAGGGCCATGGCCTCCGTGAGCCGCCGCACGTCCGCGTCCTCGCCGTCCAGCGGCGCGGAAGGGTGCAGGGCCGTGTAGCCCAGGCGGAACTTCTCCAGCGCCTGGAGCTCCTCCAGGAACGACGCGTAGAGCGCTTCATCCATCCGCATGGCCTAATCCCCCTCCTGCACGCGCAGGAACATCCGGCCCTCGGTCACCTCGATGAGCTGGGTGTCCTTCTCCAGGGTGCGCTGGATGCGCAGCATGGGCTTCGAGTCCTGGTACAGGTGCTGGATGGACGTCTCGCTCTTGTCCGTCTTGCCCAGGAGCAGGTGGTTGCCCTGCGACTCCTTGGGGAGCCGCGCGCCGGGACGCCATTCCAGGAAGCGGTCCATGCGCGCGTGCTGGTAGCCCAGCGACACCAGCACCCGCGTCCCCTTGTCCATGGGGAAGTAGAAGTGCCCGGGCTGCTGGTGCGGCTCATAGGGGACGAGCACCTCCTTGTCCCACAAGGGCAGCTTCACCCGGTACGACTCCACCGACGTCTCGTCGTCCTGGCGGATCTGATACGTGCGGTCCGGATCCCCGCCCTCTTCGCTCACCACCCGCCCCTCCGCGAGGAAGGGCCAGCGCGGCGGCCGGAAGCGAGGGCGCCGGAAGGTGGGGTCCGCCGCCTCCTCCAGCGTGGCCTTCAACTTCAGCTCGTAGTCGTTGGCGTCGCTGTCCGGGTCGTGCGCGGCGTCGGCCTCAACGGCGCGTGCTTCCAGCTCCAGCGTGTGCAGCCGGTACTGCTTGCCGTGCGTCGCGGCCTGCGTGCTGAAGTCCCCCAGCGTGTAGAGCCCGTTGAGCACCAGCGACGCGCGGGGATAGCCCGCGAAGGACAGCCGCACCTCCGGGCCCTCCAGCTGCTGGCGGTTCGTCTCCAGCGTCACCCGGTCCGTGAGCGTGCCCTCCAGCGTGGAGGTGACCAGGCATTCGGTGAGGACACCAGCGATGGCGTCCGCGTTCTCCACCGCCTTGCGCTTCGTGCCGGCGTCCACGTAGCTGTTGAGCACCGACAGCGCGTCCCGCCGCGGCTCCGGGTAGCGCAGGTCCACCTCCGCCACCTCGTCGCGGGTGAACACCAGCGCCTCGCCGCCTTCGGGCTTCGCGGCCGCGAGCGTGTACTTCCCTTCCGCGTAGTCCAGGAACATGCCCGCATGCATGCGCGCCTGCACCCAGTGCAGGAAGTCCAGGAAGCTGGCGCCGGAGTCGTCGTCCGCGCCCAGCCCCAGCGCGTGGAGGCCGTGCTTCGTCCCCGCCGCCTCCCACTCGTAGGCCACGTCCAGGCCTCCAGGAGTGTTCGCCTGGATGACCGCTTGCAGCGTCTCGTCCACCCACACGCCGCTGGGGAAGTGGCGGCGCCACAGCATCGCCGCGGGGTCCACCAGGCGGATGCGGTAGCGCCGCTGCATCACCGGCGCGTCCTTCACGTTCGCCAGCGAGCGCTCGCGGACGTGGCGCTCCTCCACCCGCCCGATGAACTTCAGCGGCAGGGCCTCCGCGCCCTCGCGCCCCTCCGACTGCGCGCCGTAGCGGCGGTCCACGGTCAGCGTCGCCGTCAGGGGCTTGGTGTCGGTGAAGGGGGCGAAGAGCGTGTCCTCGTCCCCGCTCTCCTTGCACATCACCCACCACTCCACCTGGGCCTCGAAGCCGTAGGAGCGCGCCTTCACCGACAGGCGCTTGATGCTGCCCGCGGGCAGCGTGAAGGACTCGTCGCCGGCCTTGAGGTCCAGCGTCAGCTTCAGCTGTTCGGTGAACTTCATGGGTCGTCCTCCCCAGCTGCCTCTTCTGGAGGCCGTTCGCGCAGGCGGCGCGAGCCCGGGTCCAGGAGCAGGTCCATGGGCTCGTGGGAGTCACGCAGGAGCAGGCGCACCACCAGACCGGGCGCGCCGCCTGCCGTGGCGGGCGCCTCGTCGATGGACACCACCTCCACGCGCTGCTCGTAGCGCGACAGCGTCTCGCGGATCTCCAGGCCCAGGCCCGCGAGGCGCTCCGCGTCCGAGCGGAACCCCGTCTCCGTCAACCCGAAGCCGGGCAGCACGGACGCCGCGCCACGCTTGGCCTGGAGCAGGTGGCCCAGGTTGCGGAGCACGGCTTCACGAGGCGTCTCCACCACCCCCAGGAACTTCCGGTGCAGAAAGCCCACGGTCCCCTCCCCTCCTAACGTCCAGCTGCTTTCGGCGTACCCATGGCCATGCCCTGCCGGTCGCCTTCGACACGCGGAGGCGCGGCCACCGGCACGGACGTGTCGCCCAGGAAGATGAGCTGCCGCAGCGGCTTGCCCTCCGCGCCCGGCAGCCGCTCGTAGCCCAGCTGCCCCCGAGGCCCCAGGCGCACGGTCCGCCCGTGCGCGAGCACCGTCAGCACCACCTCCAGCTGCATCCGCGCGGGCACGAGCAGCGGCAGGATGTGCCGGTGGAAGCGGTGGCGCACCCGCGCGGGCCAGTCCCGCCCGCGCATGTCCGCCTCCTCGTCCGCGAACACCTCCACCTGGAAGCCCCCGATGTCCGTCGCGTACGTCTGGCCCAGGATGCCCGTGCCATCCAGCGGCGTGGGCCCGAAGGCGGGCCGCATGCCGGAGAAGCGCGTGCGGAAGGAGCGGCGGACACACGTCACGCGCAGCTCCGGGAACACCTGCTGGAACAGCCACTGGAGCGTGGCCTGCGAATCCACGCCCACCATGCGCAGGTAGAAGCCCTTCGTGCGCTCCCAGTCCCCCACCAGGCTCGCGTCCCGTTCGGGGTGCAGCGCGTCCACCAGCGCCAGCAGCAGCCGGTGGTCGAAGAAGCGGATGAAGTCGAGGAACGGCTCCGGCTCCGGCAACTGTTCGGCCACCTGGAGGAAGTAGCTGGGCAACAGGCCCGGCGTGGCCAGGAGGCCCAGGTTGAGCGTCACCACCACCCGGCGCACCGGGGCAAGGTGGAACGTCACCGCCTCCACCAGCGACGCGGACGCCACCGGCTCCGGGTTGCTCTCAAAGAGCACCCGGTCCCGGCCATAGCCCTGCGTCTCCAAGAGCCGCAGCAGCGGTCCCAGGTCGAAGTCCTTCGCGCGGGCGCGGATGCGCCGCTCCAGCGGGGACAGCAGCGGCGAGGCGCCGATCATGACCGGAGCCGCCTCACTCGCCCGGCCCCACGAAGGCGCCCAGGTCCACCTGGTAGAACTGCGACAGCGTGCGCCACTCCATCGTGTCCTTGCGCTCCCAGTGCTCCTGGATGTCCCCCACGTGGCGGTTGAGCAGCGCACCGAACGACGAGAACAGCTCCGGCAGGTAGCGCCGCGGGTCGAACTCCTCCAGCGTCCGGAGCACGTCGTCGCTCACCATCGCGGCCTTCTGGAAGTCGCCGCGTTCCACCAGCACCTCGAAGGCCTTGAGCTTGTCGCACAGCTCCAGCAGGTGCACGGATCCCCGCAGCTGCAGCGGCCCCGTCGTGCGGGGGAACGGCGATGG
The DNA here is from genome assembly GCF_009909105.1 of Corallococcus exiguus. Taxonomy (NCBI): domain Bacteria; kingdom Pseudomonadati; phylum Myxococcota; class Myxococcia; order Myxococcales; family Myxococcaceae; genus Corallococcus; species Corallococcus exiguus. Next base: position 258,202 of record NZ_JAAAPK010000002.1, on the reverse strand, counting down.
CGGCGTGGCCGCCGCAGCCGCGGAGGTCTTCGCGCCGCGCCCCTTCGCGGGGGCGGCCGGCTTCGCGGGCTCCGGGGCCGGAGCGGGAGCGGCCGCGCGCTCCTGCGTCGTCTCCCGCAGCCACTGTCCCAGCCCCGCCAGGCCCTGGGCCCCGTTGCGGAACGCGGGGCCTTCCAGCACGCCCTGCAGGGTCTGGATGCCGCGCAGGGCGTCCTTGCGCTTGCCGTCCGTGAAGCCCTTGGTCCACGCCTCCCAGCCGGCGTCCCGCTTGCCGTGGTGATACTTCAGCGCGCTCACCAGGATCTGGAACAGCCACGTCAGCGCCTTGTTGAGCAGCACCGCGGGCTTGGACTTGTCCTTCCCCTCGCCCTGCGCGGCCTCCTCCGCCGCCGCGCGCGAGAGCGCGACCAGCACCTCCAGCACCTCCGGCAGGCGCGCGAGCCCGTCCTCGCGCAGCGTCGCGAAGAGGTAGTAGGCCGACAGCCGGACCTCGTAGACCCCTTCACCGTCCAGGGCCTCGATGGCGTCCGCGGCCTCGACGTAGGCCTCCCGCTGCACCAGGTCCGCCACCGTGAGGAAGCGCGGATCATGCGACTCCAGGCGCTCCAGCGATCCGCCCTCCACGGGGCGCAGGCACAGGCTCAGGTCTCTCATGGTCTGTCTTTCCACTTCATGTTACATGTCTTTCATTCACAAGGACAGACACCCCATGCCCATCGCCAAGCCCGACGTACTCGAACTCGAATGCAATTGGCAGACCGGGTTTCAATACCGGCCCGGCTTTCGTGGAGCGCTGGGATATCTGCTGGAATGGAACGGCTGCGGGGGGCTCAACCTGGCGAAGGACCTCACCCTGTTCTCCCCCACGGTGGGTGATTTCGGGCCCAAGGCGCAATGCATTGGTCTCATTGAACGGCTGGCCATGAATGGTGCTTCCGGCCCCATGGACTTCACCGTGTACGTGGGCCGCGTCACGGCCGCGAACGTGCTCAACCACTTCGCCAAGCCCTTGGACAACCTGCGGCTGAAGCTGGCGTGGGCCATCATCGACTTCGATGAAGCGGGTGACACCTGGTTCGAAGCCGCCAAGCTGAAGAGCCCTGCTTCCGCAGAGGCGCTGATGGACACGGAGAAGGGCCGCCCCAAGGTCTTCCTGGACAATCAGCCCGCCACGCTGGCCGAGGACCTGGACATCCGCTTCCACCGCTTCCAGTTCCGGGTGGTGCCCGCGCCCAAGAAGAGCACCACCCTGGAGTTCGCCACCAACTCCCAGGAGCGCCGCGTCACCAAGTGGGGCTCTGACAAGTAGCCCCCTAACGCGGAAACGGGGAAGGCGCTTTCCCGCCCTCCCCGTCCTGCTTCAACCGCTGACTACTGTTTGCCTTCGACGTAGCCCCAGGCGTACACGTCCTTGTCCAGCGAGTTGTGCCCGTAGTGGATGTTGCACAGGTGCGCCTTGTCCGGGATGAGCTGGAAGGTCATCTGGCAGAACTTGACGTCCGTGACGCCCACGTTCTCCGGATCACCCACGTGCATCATCACCTCGCTGCCCTTCTGGTTCAGCCGGGCGGACATCTCGTTGGCGGGGCCACCGGCCTCGTCACCGAGCGGATAGCACTTCTCGAACCACTTGCCCTGGGCGCTGTCCCACTCGCAGATCCAGAACTTGAGCTGACGGATCTCCGTGTTGGTGATGCCGGTGAAGTCCGCCTTGTTCTCCGGCGAGATCAGCACCGTGAAGTCAATGGGGTCGAGCTTGCCGCCCTCCCACTGGAGCTGGGTGATGAGGCCCACCGCGCGCACGGCCTTCTTCGCGCCCACGTCCTCCAACGCCACACCGGCGTAGGCGGGATCGCCGACGAACGGGGTGTAGAAGAGGCTGCTGCTCTTGGGGAACGAGCCGTCGTCCTTGCCCATCCCCTTGATGTCCAGCAGGTAGCCCACCGGGATGTTCTTCTGGGGGCGCTGCTGGATGGTCTGCTGCCAGTCACACGAAATGCCAAGCGGTCCATCACCCATGGTTTCGGTCCTCCATTTTGCTGCGGGGTTTGTCAGCCGAGCCGCGCATCCACGCGGAGGTCCACGTTCATGCCTTCGAACTGGATGTGCGGGAGGACGGAGAGGTTGCAGTGGTACCAGCCCACCTTGCCGGGCACTTCCGCCACGGTGAGGTTGTAGGCCTTGAAGGGGTAGTAGCGCAGCGTCAGGTCATCCGGGTTCACCAGCGTGGTGACGTACCGGGAGATCCACCGGTCCAGCTGCTGCTGCATGTACGCCGCGTTGGCCGTGCTGCCGATGTTCTCGCGCATGATGGCCTTCACGTAGTGCGCGATGCGGCTGATGGAGTACGTGTAGGCCAGGTTCGTCACCAGCTGCGAGTTCTCCGAGTCCTTCGTGTCCTCGAAGACCTTGGCCTTCTTGAGGGACTGGACGCTGAAGAAGACGGCCTCCGCGCTCCCCTTCTTGTGGATGAGCGGGATGAAGCCGCCGTTGGCCAGCTCGAGTTCGCGGAAGTCCGGGATGGACATCTCCACGGGCAGCTTCATCTCCTCCTCGCCGCGCAGGTGCGTCAGGTGCACGGGCAGGCCCGCCACCAGGCCGCCGCCCTTGGGGCCGCGGATGTGCTGGCACCAGCCGGAGCCCGCGAACGAGCGCACCAGGTTGCGCGCGAACAGCATGGCCGCGTTGCCCCAGAGGTACTCCTCTTCCTTGTCGCCCTTCACCGCCTCCGTGAAGTTCATGCCGGGGGCCGGGTAGGTCTCCGGGTTGTAGGGCGGCCGGACGATGTAGCGCGGCAGCGTGAGGCCCACGTAGGCGGCCTCGTCCGTGTCACGCAGCGCGTTCCAGGCGGAGTACTTGGGCGAGTCCAGCAGGCTGGCCACGTCACGCAGCTGAGACACCTCCTTCATGGTGTCGCAGCCGAAGAAGCGCGGGGACACGGACGCCACGAACGGCGCGTGGCTGGCCGCGGCGATCTTCCCCATCGTCTTGAGCCACAGCATGTCCTGCGGCGTGTTGGCGAACTCGTACATGCCCACCAGCGCGCCGTAGGGGGCGCCGCCGTACTGGTCGTACTCAGCGACGTACAGCTTCTTGAAGAACTCCGAACCGGCGACGTCCGCCGCGTTCGTCTCCAGGTCGCTGTAGGCCTCCTCCTTGGAGACATCCAGCAGGCTCAGCTCGACGTTGGCCTTGAAGTTGGTGTTGCGCACCAGGTCGTTGAGCGCGGTCCACTGCGCCTCCACCTCCTGGAACTCCGGCGCGTGCAACACGGCATTGAGCTGATCCGACACCAGCGCGTCGATGGTGCCGACCAGCTCTTGCACCGTCTGCTTGTCGAAGCGGCCCTCGTCCGTGTCCATGTTGTGGACCATGGCCGCCAGGCTGGAGACGAAGCGCTCCTCGGGGGTGGCGTCGTCGGGGATGACCAGCAGGTCGGTCTGGGTGGAGGCGTCGCGCGCGGTGGGCACGGAGCCCAGGCGCACGCTGTTGAGGAACAGCGGAAGGTCCAGGGGCACATCGGCCACGGCGGTCGTCGCGGTGGTGGAAGACGCAGGAGTGGTGGGCATGGCAGGAGCTCTCGTTCAGGAAGGTCGTGGGGAGGGGCTTGCGCCCGGCATCACGTCGTCGGCGGCTGCGGGTTCGTCGCGGCCAGCTTCGGCAGGCTCATCGACTTGAACGCGGCCAGCTCCGTCTTCAGCTTCTGGACGGCCTCCGGGTTCTGCGCGAGCTGGCGCACCAGCTGGCGGAACTCCTTGCGGTTGTCCAGGTTGCCCTGCAGCTCCAGCAGCAGCTTGCGCAGCGTGAGCAGCGCGTTGATCTTCGGAACCTGACGCGCCACGTCCACCGGGCTGAAGGACTTCATCGAGTCCAGCTTGAGGCTCACCTGCAGCGGCGCCGGCGCCGAACCATCCACCGGGTCCTTCTTGTCCACGCGGTTGGGCACGCTGAAGTTCAGCGTCATGCCCATGTTCTGGATGACCTGGTTCAGGTTCTTGCCATCCAGGTTGCGGATCTCCCGCTGATCCAGGTCCTTCTTGCGGTCAATGGAGGTGCCCTTGGAGAAGTCCCCCATCACCAGCAGCCGGAACGGAAGCGCCTTGTCCGCCCGGGTGCCATTCACCTGGGTGCGGTAGGTCAGCGTGATGCGTGATCTGGGAATTTCGTCGGTGATGGCCATGAGTACCCCCAAGAACTGAACCGCCGTTTGTGAAGGAATTGATAAACCATACCAATACACAAAAGCAATACACCCCCGACACACGACCTGTCACGATGGGCGCGTCGATACCCGGTGAGACAAGTTGGACCCAACCCATGGAATCCCCTGCCCTCCAGGGCACGAAACCAGACACGGTGGATCATCCAGGCTGACTTGACGTCACAGGCTCCAGGCCGGTAGCTTTTTCTAAACACTGTCACCCAGCCCGAGCAAGTTTTTGCTCCCGGCGGTCCCCGTGACAGGAAACCCGCTCCCGCCGCCCCTGCCATGAACCCAGACACACTCGCACGAGTCCTGTGGCAGGAGGGGCAGACCCTGCTGCCCGAACACTTCCGGGCGCAGGAGGAATCCCTCTCCACGGAGGCCCGGCGCTACGCGGGTTTCGCGGGCCTTCCGGTGGTGGGCGTGAGCGCGCTGCGTTTCAACAATGTGTTGCTCGCCAAGGGCTCGGTGGCGCTGGAGGAATTGACCGCGGTGTTACCGGGAGGCCACCTGGTGGAGGTGCCGGGTAACGCGGAGGTAACACCGCTGTCGCTCGAGGAGACGGGGCGCATGCGGGTGACGGTGTATCTGCACCTGCTGGGCGTGCTGGAGCCCCGCGAGGACATGGCGCCCGCGGGCGGTGAAGCGCCCAGCGTGGTGCGCGCGGGACGCAGGCTGTGCCTGTCGCTGGAGCCGGTGGTGGACGACACGGTGAGCAGCCTGTCGCTGGCCGTCTTCACCCGGAACGCGGACGGGCCCTGGCAGCTGTCCGCCACGCACCTGCCGCCGCTCTTGAGCGTGGGCCCCCACCCGTTCCTGGAGCCCCTGTTCGAGCAGCTGGACGGCCTGCTCCAGCAGGCGCAGGGGCAGCTGCGCACGTCGCTGCGCGAGGGTCTGGTGCGAGGCGACCGGCTGGCCAGCGCGCGGCGGGCGCTGTGCGAGGTGCGAAGCCTCCAGGTGCTGCGCCAGGACATGCGCCACGGCCTGCAGCCGCCGCCGTACCCGCTGGTGCAGGCGCTGCGGCGGCTGTACTTCGAGACGTGCTGCTACCTGGAGGCGGAGCCGGACGACGAGCTGCCCGCGTACGAGCACGAAGCGCCGGGTCCGGGAATCGCGCGGTGGATGGAGCTGCTCACGCGCGGGTTCCGCCCGCAGGCCAGCCCCCTGTCCTACCGGGTCTTCGACTTCCAGGACGGCCACTTCAAGCTGACACCGCTGCCCAGGGAGACGCCGGCGCCGGATGACTTCTACCTGCTGGTGCGCCGGCAGGAGCGCGACCGGCCCCGCTCCATGGAGGGCGTGAAGCTGGCCAGTCCCCTGCGGCTGCCGGCGGTGCGTCGCCAGGCCTTGAAGGGCGTGCCGTACCGGCACGTGGCCTTCCCGTCGTTCCCCCACGCCTTCGACGCGGACATCGACTGGTACCAACTGACGCCCCAGAGCGAGGAATGGCAGTCCGCGACGCGCGAGGACGGGCTCACCTTCTTCGCCACGCCCGCGCTCGAAGGGGCGCAGGTGCTCCTCTACTGGCGCAGGGCCTGACGGCGGACCGACGGGGGAACGGCGCGCATGCCCAAGCTCATCTGCATCATCGACATGGACAAGGAGAAGGGCCTCACCCTCACCACGGAGGACAAGGACGGGAAGATCCTCCAGACGGTGAAGATGGACGGTGAGTCCATCACCCTGGAGGTGAAGGGTGACAGCGCAACCAGCACCATCGTGCAGAAGCAGGACAGCGTCACGGTGACCTGCAAGTCCTTCGTGCTGAAGGCGGAGACCATCGAGGTGACGTCCACGAAGGCTTCGTCGTGGAAGAGCGACGACACGTTCGCGCTGGAGAGCGCCAAGGCCTTCACGGTCACCACGAAGGACGAGCTGACGCAGACGGCGACCAAGGACGCGACTCTCTCCTCGGACAAGGCCGTGACGATGAAGGCCGCGAAGCTGTTCAGCGTGGAGGGCGCCGACGTCCAGCTGGAGGCCAAGAGCGGAGTGCTCTCCCTGAATGCCCCGTCCGTCAAGGCGGAGGGCAAGAAGGACATCGCCATGGAGGGGCCGCAGGTGAAGGTGACCGCCAAGGCGCAGCTGGCGCTCAAGGCGGACGGCATGGCGGAAATCAAGGGCGGCATGGTGAACGTGGGCTGACGGGGGGCGCGATGAAGCTCGAGCACTGGCAGGTCGTCTTCACGCAGTACCGGCAGGCCCAGTCCGTATTGGACGGGTGGCTGCCGCAGGCCGCGCCCGGGTCGGCCGCGGCGGCGGGGCTCTTGGGCCGCGAGGGCCTGCGCAGGCTCCACGACGAGCTCTTGGAGGTGATTGAGCGGCTGCGCGCGGGCCTGGGCGCCCACGCCCGCGACGAGGAGGTGCAGGACGCGCTGAGGCCCTTCACGTACCTGGTGGACGAGCGCGTCCTCCTGCGGCTCGCGGACTCGGAGCAGCCGCTGTGGCCGCTGTTGCAGTACCGCCTCTTCGGCGAGGACGGCGGCGGTGAGGCCTTCTACACGCTGGCGGATCAGCGCCTGGATCAGCCGGGCTCGCCCGCGCTGCTCTTCGAGATGCTCCACTTCTGCATCACGGCGGGCTTCGGAGGCCGCTACCTGGGCCATACGGCGAAGCTGCGTGAGTACCAGGAGCGGCTGTCCGCGCGCATCGTCACGCCCCCGCCAGCGCCCGCCTCCGCCGCGTCCGGCGAGTCCCTTGGGCCGTTGCTCTACGCCTTTCCCGCCCGCTACTACGCCATCAGCGCCGCGAGCGTGCTGGGGCTGCAGTGCCTGCTCTGGTGGGTGACCCGGTGAAGCCACAAGCGGCCCCCCAGGCTCCGCCCGCGCCCCCCATCGACGCCGCGCCCGCCCTGCTCCAGGAGGTGCGGCGGCTCATCGCCGCGCGCCTGGGGGTCGGGACCTTTGGCCTGGAACCCATGCTGGACGAGCTGGGCCAGACGCTGGCGCGCCTGATGCCGGGGCCGGGTGACGCGCGGTTGTCACCGGAGGAGCAGGAGAAGGCGCGCGCGTCGTTCGCGGGCATGGTGGACACGTTGGAGGACGTCCTGGAGGCCCTGCATCGCTCGGGCCGGGCTGGGCGCGTCCTGGGCTGGGGGGAGCGCTGAACCATGGATGTCCTCAAGAAGCTGACGGCGTTCATTCCGCCGAAGTGGAAGCCGTACGCGCTGATCCTCCTGGCGCTGCTGGCCCTCTTCGTGCCGCTGTTCCTCGTGTGGCGCGCGAAGCGCAAGAGCACGCCGGCCGGAGGGGCCGCCGCGCCGGAGCCCCTGGCGAAGAACCGGCTGCGCAAGGTGCGCGAGAAGTTCCTGGCCGGGCTGCCGCTGCGCCACCGCGTGGCGGTACGGGACCTGCCAGGTGTGGTGGTGCTGGGCCCTGCGGGCGCGGGCAAGTCGCGGCTCATCGAGCTGGACCTGGACTGGAAGCGGCAGGCGCGGCAGTTCCTGCCCAGCCTCCTCACGGACTCGCTGCTCCAGATCTACCTGGGCGCGGACGTGGTGGCCCAGGAGCTGTCCGCGCAGCTCGTGGAGGACGAGTCGCCCCAGGCGCGAGAGGCGCTGCGCCGGCTGTGGAAGGACAGCTTCGGCAGCGGCCAGCAGGCGCTGGCGGTGCTGGTGCTGGACGCGCGCTGGCTGCAGGACACGCCCCCGGACGAGGTGCGCCGCGCGGCGCAGCTGTTGCGAGGCAGGCTCAACCTGTTGTCGGAGGTGCGCGGGGGCGAGCTGGAGACGCGCCTGTGCCTCACCCACCTGGATGAGCGGGAGGGCTACGCGGACTTCGCGAAGCTCTTGCGCGCCTACCACGTGCCGCTGCGCTTCCCCCTGCCCCCGTCGGGCCAGGAGGGACAGGTGGGCTCGCTGCTCAAGGCGCAGGAGCACTACCTGGCGCTGGGTCTCACGTCGCTTCCGGTGGAGTCCTTCGAACGGCTGGAGCACTTCTATTCGGAGGGCCACGCCCCTTTCGAGGCGCTGTCGCGCTTCGTGACGGCGCTGATGGAGGGCCAGACGCTGGCGTATGCGCCCCGGCTCGCCACGGTGTCGCTGTCGTCCGCGGACAAGGACACGAGGGACCCTGACGTCCTCTCGGTGTCCGCCGAGGCCAGCACGGCGAAAGCGGTCCACGAGCGCTACCTGCACATCCACCTGCGCCGGGCGGTGCTGCTGGGGCTGGCGTGCGCGCTGCCGCTCCTGGCCGTGTACGGGCACTTCGCGTGGAGGCTGGGCCAGGCGCGCACACGCGTGCAGCGCTTCGAGGAGATGGTCCAGCGCATCCGCGACCAGGGGCAGGAGGTGTCCGGGGCCGCGGTGCAGGAACCGGTGGTCGCCGCGGGCCACTCTCTGGACTCGTTGTGGCGGGCCATGAACACGTGGCCGCTGTTGCGCTACAGCTTCACCGACGCGCGAGAGGACCTGCGCCAACGCCTGGCGCGAGGCATCCGCGAGGCCCACATCCGGCCCGCCCTGGAGAAGTGCCACCGCCAGCCGGACACGTGCCGTCCGGAGCAGGTCGTCTACCTGCTGGCCGCGTTGCACGGTTCGCGCGAGGAGCCGCTGGGCCAACTGGTGCTGTCCAGCCTGAAGACGCGTCCGAACTGGGGCTTCGTGTCGGAGGACGGCTCGGCGGAGCCTGCCGCGGACGCGGCGGCGTTGGAGGGAGGGCGCTCGTGGGTGACGGCGGTGGGGCTGAACGACTCCCTGGTGGCCGACTACGTCGTCATGAGCAATCCGCCGTGGTCCGCGCCGGACACGCCCGAAGCCAGCTGGGCGCGCTGGCCCTACCCGGAGCCGCTCACGCAGGAGTCCCAGTTGATGCCGTGGCAGGCGCACCTGCGGCGGTTGCAGGACCTGCTGGCGAACCGGGCCGTGGAGCCGCGCGCGCTGGAGCAGCTGGACGCGGAGCTGGAGTCCATGCAGGACGAGCGACGGAGGCTCCAGACGCTGCTGGATGACAGCGCGCGCTTTAGCAGTCTGCCGCGCGCGCTGGAGCTCCTGGCCGCCTCCGAGGCGCGAGTGGACACCAGCCGCTTCCGGGGCATCCCCTCCACCATCAGGACGGTGGCGTGGATCAACGACCACCGCGAAGTGCTGACGAACGTGCTGCGCATGGAGGAAGAGGCCTTCCTGGGCGTGAAGGCGGTTCAGAAGATGAACGTGGCGGAGCTGCTGGTGCGCGACGGCCTGTGGCTGCCGGGCAACGGCCCCTCGGTGCTCCAGGTCCCGGTGCTCCAGAGCACCTTCGAGTTCCGGCCCAAGGACAGCTCGCGGCTCCTGCACCAGGCGCTCTTGCGCTACCACGAGAAGACGGGGCGCATGCCCTTTGGCGTGGTGGAGGGCGAGGAGGCGGTGGCGGCGCGGAGCGGCGCGAGCCTGGCATCGGACCGGCTGGAATTCGACACGCGGTTGCGCCCGCTGGTGGATGAGTTCACCACGCGCATCAAGGGTTCGGGGCTGCCGGTGGAGGAGGTGTTGCAGCGCCACGAGCACGTGCGCCGCAAGGTGAACCAGTTCGCGGTCCAGTACCGCAACCGCCTGTTCCAGCGCGTGGGCGGCTACCGCTTCCAGGCGGTGATTCCCGCGCTCCTGGCGGAGGAGCTGTCGCGTCTCACGCAGCCGTCCTCGGACCTGGTGGACATGCTGCGCGACGTCGCCCAGAGCGTGGCGCTGGAGCCGTTGGAGGGGCCCTTCTACGAATCCCTGCGCAACGCGGTGGCGCCCTTCAAGCCCATCGCCACGGTGATGAAGCCGGACGAGACGGGCAACTACACGGCGCTCAACCCCTACCGGGCGCTGGTGGCCCAGATGTCGGACGAGCTGAACGCGGTGCCCCGTCCGGGCATGGTGCCCGCGGAGGCGACAGCGTCGCTCACGGGAGGCCTGGCCACTGGCAGCGCTCAGCCGGCCGGCGGGGCCGCGAAGCTCCAGGAGCTGCTCACGCCGCTGGGGAGGCTGGCCTTCGCGATGATGATGGAGGACGACACGTCCTACCTGCGCAAGGTGGACGCGTGGCTGGACCAGCAGGGGCTCATCGGAGAGCTGCGGCAGCCCTTCCGCCAGCCGTTCCTCGCGGTGCGCGAGCTGGGCCAGCGGGAGATTGAACGAACCCTGGAGCGGCAGTGGGACGAGGCCTCGGGCCGGTTCCTGCGTCCGCTGCTGAAGCACTATCCGTTCACGCCGGACGCGTCGCAGGAGGTGGCGCAGGAAGACCTGGAGGTGCTGCGCCGGCTCGACGGAGCCTTCTGGGACTTCGTGACTCGGGTGCTGACACCGGTGTGCGAGGAGCGAGGCTCGGAGTGGGTACCGCGAAGCGCGCTCCAGTCGCGGCTGGCGTTCCCGCAGGGGATGTTGCCCTCCTTGGGGAAGCTGTCGCGGCTGGCCCGCGTGCTGTGGGACGCGGAGGGCAGGCCCCGGCCGCTGATGTTGCAGGTGATGCCGCTGCCGCTGCCGAAGGCGCCCGTACCGGGCAGCTTCGTGACGCTGGGTTCGCTCAAGTGCGGCAAGACGACGTTCCTCGCGTACAACCAGAGTCCGTCGTGGCAGGAGTTCCCGCTGGCGTGGTGGGACCAGCAGACGGCGTCGCTGATGCTGGAGTTGCGTGCGCCCACGGAGCAGGCGGTGCAGTACGCGTCGCTGGAGAAGTCGCGTTCGGCGTGGAGCTGCTTCCGGCTGCTGGAGTCATCCCAGGCCACGGAAGACCCGCAGCACCGCAAGTGGTCGTTGAGAGCGCGAGCCGCCACGCCCCCGGACGGGGTGATGGAGCTGCGCGTCGGGCTCAAGGGTGAGCCCTGGATCCCGTTCCGCGAGGTGCCGCGATGAAACCGTGGGCAGGCTGCATCCCCCTGGCGTTGTGTTTCCTGGCCGCGTGTCAGCCGAGCACGCTGCACCTGAGCGTGAAGGCCCCCTCAGGGACGAACCAGGGCCGGCCGATGTACATGCTGGTGCGCAAGGTCGATCCGAAGCAGTTCGCCGTGGAGTCCTACGGTGAGGTGTCCGCGCGCATCTTCCAGCCGGACGCGGACGTGCTGCTCTCGGAGGTCATCTATCCGGGCAGGTTGCAGCGCATGAAGGTGCCGCTGCCGGACAACACGCCGGTGGCGGTGTCGTTCCTCTTCACCGCCCCGGACGGGACCTGGCAGCAGTTCGTGAACACGCCCGCGCCCGGCTCCCTGGAAATCGAACTGCTGGAAGGCCGCATCCGCACGGGCACCCAGCCTGCGGCCCCCAAGGAAGGCGACGACGCGGCGAAGCCGCCCGAACCGCCCGCCGCCCCGAAGCCCCCACCCTCCTCCACCGCCAAGGCCCCGGCCCTCCACGCCGAGAACTGAGGTCGCCTCATGCAACGCATCCTGCTCATCCTGACGGCTGCACTGTGCGTCCTCACTGCCTGCGGTCCTGAATCGGAGAAACCGCCGGAGCTCGGCACCACCCAGGCCCCCATCGAGGCGTTGCTACCCGCGACTGGCACGCCTGGGCTCAGCGTGTCGGACACCTCCATCGACTTCGGCGAACAGCCTTCCTGTTCGCCGCAGCAGGACTCCATCAAGCTGTTCAACACCGGCAGCACGGCGCTCACGATCTACCGGGTGAGCGTCACCGGGGCCTTCACCTTCAACGGCCTGTACGACACGGCGGCCAACCGCTGTGAAACCAACTGCTCCGTCCCGATCACGCCCGTGAGCAGCACGGAAGCCATGACCGTGCGGTTCGGATTCTCGCCGCTCCAGCCCGGTACCTTCCGCGGCACGCTGACGCTGCACACGAATGATCCAGCCGCCCCGACGATTGTCGTGGAGCTTGAAGGAAAGGCCTCGGGCCCACTGATCGTCCTCGGACAAACGTCCGTGGCGTTCGGCGCCCATGAATTGGGGTCTTCGACATCGAGAAGCGTCACGGTGATGAACCTGGGCACTGTGAACTTCACGATGGAGCCTTCCGCCACCGCCCCCTTCAGTGTGTCCAACACCTCGGTGACCATCCCGCCCGCGAGCTCGACGACGCTCGAGGTGAGCTTCAACCCCCTGACCGTTGACCACCTGGGCCCCCGCTCGAGCGCGCTCTTCCTGACGACCGCGTCCGCCGTGTGCCCCACTCCGCCATACGCCTTGCTCACGGGTGAGGGGCTGTCCCCCGCGAAGCTCGTTTTGAGCCGCACCGCGGTGGCCTTCGCGCAGACGCCTGTGAACACCGCCAGTGATATCCAGGAGGTCCTCGTTCGGAACGACGGCGACGGCCTGCTCACGGTGAGCCAGTTGAAGCTGCCCGCCAACTCACCGTTCAGCGTCGACACCGTGGGTCCCTTCAGTCTCGCGAAGGGAGATACCCAACGTCTGAAGTTGACGTTCCGCCCAACGGTGACGGGCAGCTGGAACGAGACCCTCGCCTTCACCATCGACGGCACTGACGTGCCAGGCGTCTCCCTGTCTGGCGCCACGCCCGCGGTCATCCCGCCCAAGCTCGTGCTGAGCCTCACCGCGTTGGTCTTCCCGCAGACGCCCCTGGACACCGACAGTGCCCCCCAGGAAGTCACGGTCCGGAACGAAGGCGGCAGTGTGCTCACCGTGACCCAACTGGCGTTGGCCCAGAACTCCTTCTTCCGGGTCGATACCGCGGCCCCCTTCAGCATCGCCCCCGGAGGAACCCAACGCCTGAAAGTGACGTTCCGACCGCGTCCGACCGGGACTCCATCCGACACCCTGGTCTTCAAGAGCAATGTCGCGGATCAATCCGTAACGCTCTCAGGCACGACTCCGTCCAGCCCGAAGCTCGTCTTGAGCCGCACCACGCTGGCCTTCGAGCAGACGCCTTTCGACACCGACAGCGCGCCCCAGGAGGTCACGGTCAAGAACGGCGGAGACAGCCTGCTCACGGTGACCGCACTGACGCTGCCACAGGACTCCCCCTTCCGGGTGAATCCCTCGGGCCCCTTCAACCTCGCGCCCGGAGACACCCAGCGCCTCCAGCTGACGTTCCGCCCGACGCAGACGAGCGCCACGACCGGCAAGCTCACCTTCACCAGCAACGACCCCGCCGCACCCGAACTCTCCCTGTCCGGAGCCAAGACGCCGGGCAATGTCTGCCTGGGCATCGTCCCCCTTTCGTTCGAGTTCGCCGAACAGGAGGCAGGAGACGTGGGGAGTGAGCAGAAGAAGGTGACGGTGACCAACACGGGGACGGTCGCGCTGACGGTGACGCCCGCCGTGACGATGGGCGGCAGTTCCTATTCCGTGAGCCCCACCACGCCGTTCACCCTGGCACCGGGCTCCGCGGCACGTGAGCTCTTCGTGACCTTCAACCCCGGCGCCAATGAGAGCGGCGCAGTGGATGGCGTGCTCTCCTTCGGTACGTCGCCCACCACGACCTGCGTGTCCAACGTGCCCCTCCATGGCACCGCGCGCAAGACTTCCCTGGGAATCAGCACGGGCACGCTGACCTTCCCTGATTACACCGTCGGCGATCAGCCCCAGCCCCAGCAGCTGATCCTCTCGAACGGCACCAACTGGCCCATCAAGGTGTTCCCCGTCGCATCCGGGCTCCTGGACCCCTTCACGATCTCTGGCATTCCGGCGGAAGGCCTGACCGTCCAGAAGAACGGGGGTACCGCCCCGGTGACGGTGACCTTCGCCGCGACCACTTCGGGCAACTATTCGAAGACGCTCCAACTCCAAACGGATGCCTCGCAGGCCGTGCCCCCCGTGACAATCACCGGCCGGGCGTTCGCCGCGGAGCTGACCCTGGTCACAAACCCGCTGGTGATGCCCAACGTGGCCCCCGGAGGTGAATCCACGAAGGAAGCGACCTTGCGCAATAGCGGCAACCAGGCGCTGTTCCTCTCGAAGGTCGTCCCGGAGGACAACAACACCTTGTTCCAGGTCGTCGACTTCCCGCCCCAGACCCTGCAACCGGGCGGGGAAACCAAGGTGAAGGTGCTCTTCCGTCCAAAGACAAACACGGGCGACCTGGAGGCGCGGCTGCGTTTCTACACCACGAATGACCGGCAACTTCCGCCCGTGCTCGTCGTCAAGGGCAACTCCAATGGCCCCAACGCCATCTTCACCGCGAGCGAGATCGACTTCGGCCACAAGCAGAACCGGAGCACCCACGTCAACCTCAGCCTCAACGTGAGCAACAGCATCTCCGCGTCCGAGCCGCTGAAGGTCACCGATGTCCACATTGAACCGTCCGGCACGGCGTTCTCCGTGGACAACGTCACCAGCTCCGAGCCCGTGCTCGAGAAGGGTGCGAAGCGGCCCCAGCCCTTCCGGGTGACCTTCAGTCCCAACATCGAGGACCAGGAGTACGAAGCCAGCCTGGAGATCACCTACCGGGGGACTCTCAGCAATATCGAGACGAAGCGCAGCTTCCCACTGCAGGGGACTGGCGCGGAGGCCAAGTTCTCCACGTCATTGGCTGCCGTGGTCTTCCCCGCCACGCAGCCAGGAGGCTCGCTCATGCTGCCCGTGGACATCATCAACACAGGGCTGGTGGAGGTTGACCTGGCGGAGGTGGCCACCAGCGTTGGAACCTTCAACATCGATCTGATTGGTGGATCCAATTCCACCATCCCGGTGAATGGCACTCGCAAGATCGAAATCACGTTCGTCCCCCAGCGCCCGGGCAACTACTTCGGCGACCTTGAGCTCGCCGCGAAGGCACCGGCCACGGCCAGGCTGATCGTCAAGCTGTCCGGCGTCGCCGCGGTCGCGCAACTGCAGATGAACAAGAATCAGCTTGTCTTCAATGACATCCCTCGGCTGTCCTCCAGCACCCAGACCGTCACCTTGACGAACATCGGCTCCGCCCCCCTCACCATCACCAATGCGACGGGGAGCGGTCCCTTCACAGCCAGGCTGCAGAACAACCAGCAGTTCCCCGTCACCATTGAGCGAAATGTGCCCCTTCAGCTCGATGTCACCTTCCGTCCCGAGTCCGCGCTGGAAGTGACTGGCGCCGTGCACGTGCTGAGCAATTCGAACGAAAGCACGGACCAGACCATCACGGTCTCGGGCCGGGGCACCATCCCCGTGTTGGCACTGCCCGGTGGCACACCTGAATTCGCGCCTCAAGCCATCACGGTCGAAGGGGATCCCCAGCCGGTGGTGGTGAAGAACGAAGGCAAGGCCCCGCTGGTGATCTACTCCGTGTCCGTTCCGGATCAATTCTGCCTGCGCGTGGACACGCAGAAGACCGCGGTTTGCCCCTCCACCCTGAGTCCCGTCGTGCCCGCCTTCACGGTGGAGCCCGGCGCCGCGCATGCCTTCTACGTCACCGCGAAGCCCACCCAGCTCCTCAAGATCGAGCGCAACCTGGTCATCTCCAGCAACGCGGATCCGTCGTCCACCGTCGTGAAGCTGATCGTGGATGGAGTGGGTGGCGTGAGTCTGTCGCCCTCTACCATCGACTTCGGGCGCGTGAACTTCGGCTCGTCCCTGGAAAAGACGGTGACGGTGAACAACACCGGTATCACCGACGCGAACATTTCCGTGACGATCCCCGCGGGGAACTCGGAGTTCTCCGTGCAGGAGACGCTGCCCAAGGTGCCCGCGAATGGCAGTGCCACGGTGAAACTCCGTTTCACTCCGCAGGGGTCGACGGGCGGACTCCGGACGGCCAAGGCCACGGTGCGGGTGGAGGCGTCCTCCCAGCTTCCGCTGGAGCTCACCCTTCAGGGAACGGCCACGCTGGCAAGGCTCGCGGTGGCGCGCCGTGACGGCCAGACCTTCGACGGTTCTCTGGACTTTGGAGGAACCCGGGTGAACGCGACCTCGGAAGGCATTGGACTGAGGCTGACGCATGTTGCGCCAGCTGGGTCCCCGGACGCCGGGAGCGGCTCGGAAGCCAACACGCTCACCGTGAAGGAGATCTCGCTGGAGGCGGAGGATGCGAGAGTGTTCATCCTGCAGAAGCCAACGCTGCCCCTGGCGCTGACCCCGGGAGGAAGCCTGGATGTGTCGATCCAGTTCCGTCCTGACGCCCAGCGGCGCTTCAACGCGGACCTGCGCATCACCTCCGAAGACAGCCAGGCGAGCACCATGCTCGTGAAGCTGGGGGGCCAGGGCCGGACGAGCCAGCTCAGCCTGTCCACTCCCACGCTCGAGTTTGGCGCCCGGGTGGCCGAGTCTTCCGCCTCGGCGATCCGCTTCGTGAAGCTCACCAACGAGTCCCTCCAGCCGTTGGTGGTGCGGGGGCTGGAGATCATCGCCGCTTCGGAGAACTCCGAGCCCTCGCACTTCAGCCTGGATTCGGCGCCCACGCTCCCCTTCACGCTGGCAGCCCAGGAATCGAAGGACGTCTTCGTCAAGTACGTCCCCCGTCCGGACGTCACGTCCAAGGCCAACCTCCTGGTGGTGACGAACGACCTGGAGTCGCCGGAGGCGCAGGTGTCGCTGTCGGGCCGGGGGCTCTCCACGGTGTTCCGGGCGCTCAATCGCACGGTGGACTTCGGCACCGTGCGCCAGGCGGAGCCGGCGACGACGAAGGTGGTGCTCACCAATGACACCACCCAGGAGTTGGTGGTGATGCCTCCCAAGGTGGAGGGACCCCAGGCCACGAACTTCGTGGTGGTGTCTCCCGTCCTGGGCGCGGAGGGCCGCGCGCTACCGCAGGGTGACTCGCTGACGCTGGATCTGAAGTACGACACGTCAGTGATTGGCGCGTCGAAGGCGACGCTGGTGCTGGGCACGAAGGACCAGGAGCGCGCGGCGCTGGTGGCCCTGTCGGGCATCTCGGTGGCCAGCTTCCTGACCATCGAGCCCATGGAGTTGGATCTGGGCTGGGTGGACATTGGCGCCACCAGCACGGCGCGCACGGTGACGCTCACGAACCAGTCCGCGTCGCCGGCGAGGTTGAGCGTGGTGGAGAACACCAACCCGGCGTTCGTGATCGACGCGAGCGCCCTGGACGCGGAGCTGGCGCCGGGAGCCCAGACGACGGTGAGCGTCACCTTCCACGGAGAGGTGGGAGGCCCCGCGGAGGGAACGCTGAAGCTGCGCCTGCGAGGAGAGACGACGACGGAGGCCTCGCTCACACTGAAGGCACAGGCCAGGACCCTGGGAGGCACGGGCGGCGGCTGCGCCTGTGGAACCAGCGGGGATGGGGGCGCGGCGCTGGCCCTGTTGCTCCTGCTGGGCCTGGGGCTGGCGCGCCAGGGACGGCGGGCTCAGTCCCAGCAGGAGCGGGTGTCATGACCCAGCATGTCGTCAAGGCCGGAGAGTCGCTGTACAGCATCGCCGCGTCCTACCGGATCGCGGACTGGCGCGTCGTCTACAAAGACCCACGAAACGCCGCGCTCCGGAAGACACGGCCCGATCCTGACCACATCAAACCAGGTGACAAGGTCTACATCCCGGAGTCCAACGTGTTGGCGGTGGCGTCCGGCTCGGGAGCGGCAAAGACACACGCGTCGCCTTCCAATGCGCTTCACATTGATCTGAACGCACTGCGTCTCCAGACCCAGCACATCCTCCAGGACAACACCCGGGTTGCCACGCGGCCCATCGTCATGCCCAAGGCGCCACCCGAGCCATGGGCCGAGGACTTCACGCCCGACCACGAGTTCTACGAGTACCTGGCTCACGACTTCGCCTATCTGAACAACCAGGGCGGCGGCGCACAGGCTGGCATCCAGGTCGACAGGTTCCTGTATCGCGCTGAAACGCCGGAGCTCTGGGCAATGCCCGAGCTGAAGTTCCCGGCGACCTATGCCGTCTCAACCAAACGCCCCTACTCCAAGAAGCCGGGCATACAGCCCCTGTACTACACCATTGTCCAGATGGAGGGCAGCGACCCCCATAACAAGACCCATGGCGTGTTCGCCTACTGGCTGCAGCCATCCCGTGGAAACCATCCCATCATCGCGGTCCGCGGCACCGAGTTCGAGAAGGCACCTGATGCCGTCGCGGACATGGACCCCGCGGGGGTTGGCGCAACTGCCTTCAAGCAGACCCGCGCGCTCTTCCAGACACTGCTGACGCGCATTGGCAGGAAGGACGTCGTTGTCGTCGGACACAGCCTGGGTGGCGCCATGGCGCAGCGGGTGGCGGTCGATTTCGGGGACTCGGTTCTCCAGGTGGTGACCTTCAACTCACCCGGCGTCGATAGAAAGACCGCGAACCGCCTCAAGGCCCCCAAGGGCCCGCTGGCGACTCATTATCTCACCCAGGGAGATGTCGTCTCACTCGCAGGCGAGACGTTGCTTGCAGGCAACGCCACCATCCTGGAGGGAGCCGCCACGGCGGAGCTGCGGAGGCTTCTCAAGAATGGCTCTCTGCACAAGGTGGATGATCTCCTCACCGACGTGCTGGGCATCCTCTTCATGATCGTCGTCAAGAAGGAGCTGTTCCCAGCGGTGATGAGGACCTCCAACATCAAGCAACTGCTCGCCGCGGTGGCAATCGCATATGCCGGAGGGAACGCCCAGGCCGCCAAGAGCGTGGGAGCGGCGCTTGGGGCTCTCCACAGCCAGCGATTGCTGGGCCCCAACGGGACCACCAAACGCACCCGGCTCACGGTAGGCCCCCAGTCATCCGGCCAGTCCAGCGACAACATCCACAGCCCCATCGTCGAGGAGATGCGCAAGAAGCGCCTGGGGGTGCTCAATATCCCGAGACTCTACCGGTCGGTGATGAAGCAGATCGACGCGATCATGGGGGCTCCGGTCAAATCCTTCATGAAAGAGGTTATGTCTTACGACTCTCCCCTGCCCAAACTCGCTCGCACACTCCTTCCTCCGCTTGTGACGCTGAAGGTCGCACTCGATGAAGTGGGGGGACTGCAAGGCCTTGCCATCAAGTCGCTGCATCTTCCTCCTCCGAAGTTCGACGTGAAGATGCTTCAGCCGGATCGGCTGACCATGGACCGCGACAACACCTACGTGGCGACGAGGCTCCCTCTCATCAACCAGGGGAGCCTGGGAAGAAGCTCGGCACAGCGCTCTTCACCAGGAGGTAGGTGATGGACTTTACGGAGCTCAAGATCGCCAGGGGCAGTGGCAACTTCCATGTGAATCAATTCCGGATCCACTTCAGCGTTCCTGGGCTCCAGGGCGATCCGCAGAAGCAACTCCCGGTGCTCGTGGCGGAGTTCACCAAGGACTTTCCCAAGTTCTTCAATGGGCTCGGTAAGAACATGCAGGAGAACCAGGCGAGCGTCGCCTGGTCGACCCGGCAGTTCGAGCAAACCCGGACGCTTCGCTTCCTGCTCGACGTCAAGCTCGCGGCGCTGGGCATCAACCTGCCTGACTTCCACAGCGATTGGGTCCACGTCCTCTGGCAGGATCCCAACAAGGGGTTCGCCGCGCAGACGCTCAAGCGCAACTTCTCCGAGGGTCTGGAGAAGCCCCTGTCGATCCTGCCGCTTTCGGCGCTCTCCGTCTTGATTCAATACAATGCGTATCACTTCCTCGCGGGCCGCCGGTCCTGGGTCTTCGGCCTCTTGCAGCCGGGGATGCCCGGATGGAACGCAGGAAGTCTCCAGGTCGGCAAGGTCGAGAGCGGCAAGTTCACGCCCTACAGTGGCGGCCCCACCCCCGTCTTCTACCTGGAGTCCTCGGCGGTCGAGCGCTCCTCGCTGCTCCTGTTCAAGCTCATGGAGGTGGATCCCGGGATCTTCGTCGACATCCGCGAGACCATCATCTCCCTCTGGAGCAACCTGCTCGCGAACTACGTCCACGCCAAGGGCTTCCGTCTGAACGTAGGCCACCCCAAGACCTACGGCACGGATGACGGTGCCTCTCTGTGGTCAACCCAACCTGAATGGCGGGGCGTGTATCGCCGGAAGGCGGAATTCGAAACGCCGCGGGAGCTCAACGCGAAGAAGTGGGTCCAGTACCTGCTGGATCTCCACCCCGCGTTGAAGAGCCAGCCGCTGACGGAGACCGCGTTCAAGGGAATGGGCGGTCGCTCCGGCGGAGGTGGCGCCAGCGGCGAGTGGTGAGCGCGGACCTGGCCCTGTTGTTCCCAGTTCACGACACGAGGAAAGCCATGTCCGACATTCCCAACATCATCGTCTTGGTGAGCGGAACAGTAGACCCGGTCAACAGCGACTTGAAGGCGCGCTCCGCGAGTTATCAGCGCAAGAAGAGCATCAACGACCCAGACTGGTACTGGCAGGAAAACCCCGCCCTGCGGCAGACCATCGACGAAATCCACAAGCGTTACACCCATGTCCACATCTTCACGGCTCACGGATGGACGGGGGACAATGGTTCCTCCAACCGTACGATCGCGGGGACCTACCTGGCCAACCGCCTCTGTGGCGCCAACGGACAAAGCGCCTACTACAAGGGCTTCCTCAACCAGGAAGTCGCATTCCATCTCATCGGCCATTCACATGGCGGGAATGTCATCAACGAGCTGACGGCCCAGGCAGCCGTCGCATGGCCCCAGCGCTGGAAGATCCGCAGCATCACCTATCTCTCGACACCGTTCTTCACGAAGCAACACCACGTCAACACCAAGGCACTCCACAAGGAGTGCAAGATCATCAACGTCTACAACAAATACGACCTGACCCAGAGGGTCGTTGCCGACTTCTCACTCCTCCCTTTTCACGATGCCTTCAAGCGGTCCGAATTCGACGACTTCGGCGCCCAGCTCAAGAAGATAAAGTTCGACACCCGTGTGTTTGAGGACGCCGTCAAGTCCACGAGACTCAAGGATGCCGACCCTTCCCTATGGATTGACTTGAAGTTGTTGATGGATCCGGCCAAGGGGAAGGCGCTCTACGACAGCTGCATCAACACCCTCAACAGCGTCAAGACCGCCCTTGCCAAGGCCCGCGAGGTCATCTGCGCGCTCAACAACGTCATCACCTTCGACGTGCCAGTCGAGATGACGGGCGATGCCCCAAAGAATCGACAGATCATCAGCAACGATCTCGCCAATCGGCTTCAGGCCGAGCTGAACAAAGTCGAGACCAGTCTGTCGCCAGCGCTCAAGGCGTTCCAAGCCCGAAAGGCCAGCGGACGCTACCCGCTCATGGGCTTTTTCGACGACTTGAATGTCTCAAGCCCCCTGAGAGCCATCTCCAAACTCCTTCAAATCAATCCGAAGACCCTGAGCGGCCCATTATGGGACCTGCTTGCCCAGGTCCTTGAGCAACAGATCCACAAATTCGACAACACGACTTCATCCCCCAAGGCCCAGTACGCGCAATCGCCCTTCGCGAACCGGATCGTCGACGTCGACATCACCAAGGAGGACGCGTACGCGCAGTTCCATCTGGATGCCAACTTCGACAACTTCGTTGGCCGGCTGGAAAAGTGTGAAGCCAGGTACGCCAGTACCGCCGCTCGAACCGATTTGATGAACCTCGTCTTCACCCTTCTTGCGAATCATGCCCCTGTGAGCACGCTGATCGCCGAACAGGGGAAAACCGTCACCACGATCCGGCGCACACTTGACTGGCTGGTGGTCTGGCTGAAAGCAAACAAGTACCTGCCGACCAATCTGATGGCGCTTCCAACCGATCCGGGAAGACTCTTCCGCGAGGCCAGCGGAATGATCAGCATTCCAGCGGTCGCGGCCCTCGCGGAGCTGTGCGCGGTGCTCGAGACCCATGTTGGCATCCTCAAGGAGCGGAGCGTCGGGCAATTGGAGGTCACCCTGAGAGTTTCTCCGTCCATGCAGGCGCTCCCCAAAGCGAGCGGCATGCACGTTCCCTATAAGCCTGCTGAACCGTACCCCCTTGCTTCGAACAAGCTGGAGTTCACGCCTCCCGTTTCTTACGGAGGCTTGTCCTACTTCATGCGGGTTTCACATTCCGTCAGCCGACAAGAGCTGTATCCCAAGGTCCGCGCCCTCATCGAGGAGCAGATCAACAGCCTGAGACGCTGAGACGGACGGTCATGGTTTCTCGGGGGTGCAGCGGCCAATAGAGCCAGGCCCACAGCGGGTGCCATCCACCCAGATGGCACGCTCAAGCTGGGCCCCTTGCAGGTCCGCATCCTGGAGATTCGCTCCGCGAAGGTCAGCGCCCTCCAGCGAAGCATCGCGCAAGCTGGCGCCCTGAAGTTGGGCGCCTTGCAGGTTGCAGGATGCGAGGACCGCGTTCTTCAAGTCCGCGGCTCGCAGGTCCGCCCGAGGCAAGCTCGCCCCACCGCTGGGGACAGAGTAGAAGTGGGAGCGCTCGGTGCGCTGATACGGACCGGCTGGGCCAAAAAACCTGCTGCCTGCAAGCTGAGCCTTCCGCAGATTCGCACCTGTGAAGTCAGCGCTTTCCAGGGAGCGTGCCGCACGAAGGTCCGCCCCTTCCAGATTGGCGTCCTGGAATTGGGTGCCCGTCAGATAGGCCCCTTCGAAGAGGGCGCCTTGCAACTCGGCGTGCCGCAGGTCGGTCGAAGCCAGGGAGGCGCCACTCAGGTCCGCGCCACGCAGATTCGCCCGGGCAAGCTGTGCTTCCCGCAGGGCGGCGTCCCGGAGCTGAGCCCCTGGCAAAACGGCCCCCTCCAGTCGCACCCCGACCAACTGACAGCCGTTGCACGCCTTGGTTTCCATCAAGCCACGAACAACCTTGTCCTGGGGGCTTTCGCAGCTGGTCAGCAGGCACACCGACAACGCCGCGGGAATCAAGAGAAGGAACGAGGGGGACCGCCAGCGGAGAATAGATGCCGACGTCATGACAAGACCCCTCGTGTCAGTGGGAGCACTCGTACGTCTCGGGAGCAGACCGAGCCCCCGGCCTCGCGGGGCGCAAAAGTATGCGGATACCACGGAGGGAGCTGGATTGAACAGGAGGCCATGTGCTTCCAGGCACCTACAACCCGCTCCATTCCAGCATCAGGCCGCGGCGGACTCCTGCCCATAGCAGTGCGCCGTGAGCTCGCCCTCGGTGGCGAAGCGGGGATAACGGCCCTCGGCCA
The DNA here is from genome assembly GCF_009909105.1 of Corallococcus exiguus. Classification (NCBI taxonomy): domain Bacteria; kingdom Pseudomonadati; phylum Myxococcota; class Myxococcia; order Myxococcales; family Myxococcaceae; genus Corallococcus; species Corallococcus exiguus. The sequence continues at coordinate 235,147 of NZ_JAAAPK010000002.1, read as the reverse complement.
GCATGGGCGCGTCCGGCAGGGCATTGGCGCGGGAGTGCTCCGGCAGCCCGAGCCCTCCAGGGCATGTCTTCAAATGCGTGAAAACAGCCAGGCCATGCGACTCATCGCAAGGCGGGTGCTTTCCCCGGGTCGCGACGCGAGTGAAACACGCGGCCCCCCAACACCCAGGGGCCGCGAGTCTTCACGGGACTACCGGCGCGCCGGGGGCACGCCGTTCTCGCCGTACAGGTAGCTCTGCAGCGGCTTCACCGCGAGGTCCGAGCGCTTCAGCGACTCCAGCGCTCCCACCGCCATGCGCGCCGCCTGCACCGTCGTGTAGTACGGCACCGAGTGCATCAGCGCCTCACGGCGGATGGAGAAGCTGTCGGAGATCTCCTGCTTGCCGAAGGTGGTGTTGATGACCAGGACGATCTCCCCGTCGACGATCTTGTCGACGATGTTCGGCCGGCCCTCCTTCACCTTCTGCACCCGCTGCGACTCGATGCCCTTCGTCAGCAGGTAGTCGTGCGTGCCCGCCGTCGCCGTCAGGGTGAAGCCCATCGACCGCAGACGCCGCGCCAGGTCCACCACCGCCGGCTTGTCCTCGTCCTTCACGGAGATGAACACCCGGCCGCTCTTGGGCAGCTTCACGCCCGCCGCCAGCTGGCTCTTCGCGAACGCGGACGCGTAGTCCTCCGCCAGGCCCATGACCTCGCCCGTGGACTTCATCTCCGGGCCCAGGATCACGTCCACCCCGGCGAAGCGCGCGAACGGGAAGACGCTCTCCTTCACCGCCACGTGCCGGAACTCCGGCTCCTCCGTGCGGTCCAGCTCCTTCAGCGTCTTGCCCACCATGCAGAGCGCGGCAATCTTCGCCATCGGGACGCCCGTCGCCTTGGAGATGAACGGCACCGTGCGGCTCGCGCGCGGGTTCACTTCCAGGATGTAGATGTTCTTCCCCTGGATGGCGAACTGCACGTTCATCAGGCCCACCACGCCCAGCTCGCGCGCCATGGAGATGGCCTGGTCCTTCATCCGCTCCACCAGGTCCGGCGACAGCGAGTGCGGAGGCAGCGTCGCCGCCGCGTCACCCGAGTGCACGCCCGCCTCCTGGATGTGCTCCAGCACGCCGCCAATCAGCACCTGCCCCGTGCGGTCCGCCACCAGGTCCAGGTCCACTTCGATGGCGTCCTTCAGGAAGCGATCGATCAGCACCGGGTGCTCCGGCGACGCGCTCACCGCCTCGCGCATGTAGCGCTCCAGGCTGGACGCGTCGTAGACCGTCTCCATCGCCCGCCCGCCCAGCACGTACGACGGACGCACCATCACCGGATAGCCAATCCGCTCGGCCACCTTGAAGGCCTCCGCGTGGCTGCGCGCGACGCCGTTCTCCGGCTGCTTCAGGCCCAGCTTCTCAATCAGCTTGGAGAACTTCTCGCGGTCCTCCGCCCGGTCGATGGCGTCCGGCGACGTGCCCAGGATCGGCAGCCCCGCCTGCTCCAGCGGCACGCTCAGGCGCAGCGGCGTCTGCCCGCCGAACTGCACGATGGCGCCCACCGGCTTCTCACGCTGGGACACCTCCAGCACGTCCTCAATCGTCAGCGGCTCGAAGTAGAGGCGGTCGGACGTGTCGTAGTCCGTGGACACCGTCTCCGGGTTGCAGTTGACCATCACCGTCTCGTACCCGGCCTCGCGCAGCGCGAAGGCCGCGTGCACGCACGCGTAGTCGAACTCGATGCCCTGCCCGATGCGGATGGGACCGCTGCCAAGAATCAGGACCTTCTGCCGGTCCGTGGGGGGCGCCTCGTCCTCCTCCTCGTAGGTGGAGTACAGGTAGGGCGTGTACGCCTCGAACTCCGCGGCGCAGGTGTCCACCCGCTTGAACACCGGACGGATGCCGCGCGAGTGCCGGTGCGCCCGCACCTCCGCTTCCGGGTAGCCCATCAGGTTGCCCAGATACTTGTCGGAGAAGCCGTGCGCCTTCGCCTGACGCAAGACGTCGTCCGCCAGGTGATCCAGGCGACCGATGTCCGCCAGCGACTGCGCCTCGTGCACCAGCGCCTCGATGTGCCGCAGGAACCACGGGTCGATGGCGGAGAGCTGGTGCACCTGCTCCACCGTCATGCCCTCGCGGAAGGCCTGCGCCACGAACCACGGGCGCTCCGGACGGGGCACGCGCAGGCCCTCGTGCAGCACCTTCTCCCGCTCTTCCTTCTCCGTGGGCAGCTCCGGCGACTCCAGGCCCACCCGCCCCAGCTCCATGGAGCGCAGCGCCTTCATGTACGCCTCGGGGAAGGTGCGGCCAATGGCCATCACCTCGCCCACCGAGCGCATGCTCGTGGTCAGCGTGCGGTCCGCCTTGGGGAACTTCTCGAAGTTGAAGCGCGGCACCTTCACCACCACGTAGTCCAGCGTCGGCTCGAAGGAGGCCGGCGTGTCGCGGGTGATGTCGTTGCGCAGCTCGTCCAGCGTGTAGCCCAGCGCCAGCTTCGCGGCGATCTTCGCGATGGGGTAGCCCGTCGCCTTGGACGCCAGCGCGCTGGAGCGCGACACGCGCGGGTTCATTTCAATGACGACCATGCGGCCGTCGCGCGGGTGGATGCCGAACTGGATGTTGGAGCCACCCGTGTCGACGCCAATCTCGCGGATGATGGCCAGCGACGCCTGCCGCATGCGCTGGTACTCGCGGTCCGTCAGCGTCTGCGCCGGCGCCACGGTGATGGAGTCACCGGTGTGCACGCCCATCGGATCCAGGTTCTCGATGGAGCAGATGATGATGACGTTGTCCGCGGAGTCGCGGACCACCTCCAGCTCGTACTCCTTCCAGCCGAGCACGCTCTCCTCCACGAGGATGGTGGAGTTGGGGCTCGCCTTGAGGCCCGAGCGGCAGATGGCCTCGAACTCCTCGCGGTTGTACGCGATGCCGCCGCCCGTGCCGCCCAGCGTGAAGGACGGACGGATGATGGCCGGGAAGCCAATCTCCTCCACCAGCGCCATGGCGTCCGTGAGCGTCGTCGCGTAGCCGCTCTTGGGCAGCGCCACGCCAATCTTCTGCATGGCCGCCTTGAAGAGCTGGCGGTCCTCGGCCTTGTTGATGGCCTCCAGGGACGCGCCAATGAGCCGCACCCCGTACTTCTCCAGGATGCCCTTCTCCGCGAGCGCCTTGGCCAGGTTCAGCGCCGTCTGCCCGCCCATGGTGGGCAGCAGCGAGTCCGGGCGCTCGGCGGCGAGAATCTTCTCCGCCGCCTCCACGGTGATGGGTTCAATGTAGGTGCGGTGCGCGAACTCTGGGTCCGTCATCACCGTGGCGGGGTTGCTGTTGAGCAGCACCACCTCCACGCCCTCGTCCCGAAGCGCCTTGATCGCCTGGGTGCCTGAGTAGTCGAACTCGACGGCCTGCCCGATGACAATCGGGCCCGAGCCAATCACGAGAACCTTCCGGATATCGGTACGCTTGGGCATCGGGCGCCCCCCATACCAACGTCCGCCGCCACATGCACGCGGTGCGTTGTGGCATGCGAAGAGACCGTCCGATGCCTGCTTGCTCGGGAGACCCCGGCCCGGCGTCCTCTGCTACGCTGCCGCGCTTCCCTCCGGAGGTTTCATGCGTCGCTGGCCCCTGGCCCTGCTCGTCCTTCTCTCCGCGCCCGCCCTCGCCCAGGACACCGCTCCGGCCGCCGCCACGCCCGCCCCCGCCGAGCCCACCCCGGCGCCAGCCCCCGCCGCGCCCACTCCGGCTCCGACGCCCGCCCCCCCGGAGGCCCAGCAGCCCCCCGCGGCCCAGGCTCCAGCGGCGGCTCCCACTCCGGCCCCTCGCAAGCCCACGCCGGCTCCCACCCCGCCTCCGGGCTCCGTGCCCATGTCCCCCACGGCGCGTCCGCCCACGCCGCCCACCCCCTCCTCCGCGGGCACCGTCCAGTTGGCCCCGGGTCGCGAAGCCGCGCGCCCCACCGAAGAGGACCTGTCCCCCGAGGGCATCGCCCGTTCGGTGATCCACAACGAGGCGCGCTTCCTCTTCCAGAGCCTGCTGACGGGGGATGTGCGCAACGCGTCCACGGAGCTGATCTTCCCGTTCCAGCTGGAGGACAAGCGCTTCAACACGCCCGACGAGCTGGTGCAGGCATGGGTGAAGCAGCTGCGCTCGCGCCGCACGGACCTGGTCACCCTCTACGACATCGAAGTGCTGCCCATCGCGGAGATGGAGAAGAAGTACGGCAAGCCACCCGCGCGCCTGGGCCTGGATCCGCGCGCGCTCAAGGACACCTGGGCCGCGGTGGGCAACCTCTCCGGCCACGCGGCCATCTTCCTCTTCCGCGGCAGCCCGGACCTGAGCTGGCACGCCTTCGCGTACACGGACTGAAGACGCCAAGGAGCGCCCGGCGTTACTCCCGGGCGCCCCGCTGCTTTCGTCAAGGCGCCGGCTGCAGGGTGATGCTCACGGGATCCGGGTCCTGGATCACGATCAGGATTTCGGACGCGGTCTTGAAGCCATCGCGCTCGGCTTCAATGGAGGACCCGGCGTCGGGATCGCACGCGGACAACACAACGGCCATCAGGAGCGCGCAGAGCACGCTGCTTCGAGTCTTCAGGGCCATCATGGGTGGGTTCTTCAGGGAAAGCGCGCTCCGGCCGGCGCGATGCCTTCCGCACCTGGCCCGCGTGGGGGCTCGTCGGTGCGTCCGGTGGCTTTCCAGACGACGAAGCGGCCTGGGAATTCACTGTCCCAGACCGCCTCTTCACCTCAACCCAGCGCCGCGACAAAATCCCGCAGGCGCGTCAGGCCCTTCTGCAGCACCTCGCGCGAGGTGACGAAGCTCATGCGGATGTAGCCCGGCGCACCGAACGGATCTCCCGGCACCGCCGCCACGAGGAAGTCGTTGAGCAGCGCCTCGGAGAGCTGGAGCGAGTCCGTCAGCGGCTTGCCCTTGTACGTCTTGCCCATCAGGCCCCGCACGTCCGCCATCGCGTAGAAGGCGCCTTCCGGCAGCCGGCAGCGGATGCCGGGGATGGCGTTGAGTCCCGCGACGAACAAGTCCCGGCGCTCGCGGTACTCGTTCACCATGGCGGTGATGGTGTCCGTGGGGCCGTTGAGCGCCGCCAGCGCCGCCTTCTGCGTGATGGAGGACGCGTTGGAGGTGGACTGGTCCTGCACCAGCTGCATGCCGGTGATGAGCGCCTTGGGGCCCGCCGCGTAGCCCAGCCGCCAACCCGTCATCGCGTGGGACTTGGACAGGCCGTTGGACAGCAGCAGCCGGGGCACCAGGTCCGGCGCCACGTTGCCCAGGTTGAGGAACGGCTCCCCCGTGTAGAGGAGCTTCTCGTACATGTCGTCGGTGACGATGATGCAGTCGTGCCCGCGCACCGCGTCCGCGATGCCCTCCAGCGTGGCGCGCGAGTACACCGCGCCCGTGGGGTTGGCCGGGCTGTTGAGCACGATGGCGCGCGTGCGCGGGGTGAGCGCCTTCTTGATGGCGGCGGGGTCCGGCGCGTAGCCGTCCTCCTCGCGCGTGGGGACGATGACCGGCGTGCCGCCCGCCAGGTGCACCATGTCCGGGTAGCTCACCCAGTACGGCGCGAAGATGATGACCTCGTCGCCTTCGTCCAGCAGCGCCTGGAAGCAGTTGTAGAGCGACTGCTTGCCGCCCGCCGTCACCACCACCTGATCCACCGCGTACTTCAGGCCGTTGTCCTTCTCCAGCTTGCGGCAGACGGCCTCGCGCAGCTCCGGCATGCCCGCGGTGGCGGTGTACTTGGTGAAGCCCGTGCGGAGCGCGTCGATGGCCGCCTGCTTCACGAACTCCGGCGTGTCGAAGTCCGGCTCACCGGCGGCGAGCACCACCACGTCCTTCCCACTCGCCGCGAGCGCCTTGGCGCGGGCGTTGAGGGCCAGGGTGGCGGAGGGCTTGATGGCTTGCAGCCGGCGGGCGAGTTTCATGCGTCCTGCCTAGCGCGGAACGTCCGAAGCGGACAAGCCTCCCGGACGTCCTGCGTCGCCCGCCTGCCGCTACGGTTTCGGGCCGAACTTCTTCTTCAGCCCCGCGTTGACGTTCGGGGGGACGAGCCCATCCACGTTCCCCCCGAAGGTCGCGACCTCCCGGACCAGCTGCGAGGAGATGTAGAAGTAGTCCTCACCCGTCATCATGAAGACGGTGTCGATGTCCGGCGCCAGCTTGCGGTTCATGTTCGCCAGTTGGAACTCGTATTCGAAGTCCGACACCGCGCGCAGCCCGCGGATGACGACGCTCACGTTGCGCTGGTGCACGTAGTCCACCAGCAGGCCGTGGAAGGCGTCCACCTCCACGCGGGGGTCGTTCACCGCTTCACGGATGAGCTCGATGCGCTCCTCCTGGCTGAAGAGGGGCGTCTTCTTCGGGTTCACCGCGATGGCGACGATGAGCCGGTCGAACATCTTCAGGCTGCGCTGGATGAGGCTCAGGTGCCCGTTGGTGAGCGGATCGAACGAACCAGGATAGATGGCGACCGGCATGGGTGCGTTGAAGTCTCGGCGGGCCCACGGGGCCGGTCAAGCGCACGTCACGGGGCCCGGTAGAAGCTCACCAGGGTGTCCCCGAAGCGGCGCTGGTCCTCCAGGGCGAGCCCCGAGTGGGCCTCCGGGGCCGCTTCCCGCTTGTCGTGCTCCACCATCACCATGCCGCCCGGCGTCACCACGCCCGCGGCCACCACCGCCTCCAGCACCGTCTCCACCACGCGCGCCGCGTAGGGTGGATCCGCGAAGACGAGGTCGAACTTCGCCCCCTGCTTGCCCAGCGTCTCCAGCGCGCGGACCACGGGCTGCGCCAGGATGGACACCTGGGCGGCGAAGCCCAGCGCGTCGGTGTTCTTCCGGCACAGGGCCAGGGCCTCGCGGTCCTGGTCCACCAGCACCAGCCGGCCCGCGCCCCGCGACAGGGCCTCCAGCCCCAGGGCGCCTGTCCCCGCGTACAGGTCCAGCACGGCCTGGCCGTCCAGGAACTGGCCCAGCATGTTGAAGATGGTTTCCCGGACCCGGTCCGCCGTGGGGCGGATGTGTCCGGACGACGGCTTGGGCCCCGTCAGGGCCCGACCCTTCGCGCTGCCTGCAACGATGCGCATGCGCGCCCTTCTAGCCCAGGTCCCCGCCCGGCTTCGCGAGGAACGCCATGGCCACCGAAGCGGACCGGTGCGCCCCCAGCGCCACCAGGGCCTCCGTGGCCTCCGCGAAGGACAGCGCCTCCAGCGTCTCCCGGGCCGAGGGCGTCAGGGGCGGCAGCCCCTCCTCCAGCACGGAGAGCAGCTCCCCGGCCGGCATGCCCGCCGCCTGGGCCCGCGCCACCACCGCCTCGCGCACCTCCGGAGGCCAGGCGCGCAGGGCCAGCGGACCGAAGGGCCCTCCCTGGTCCACCTTGCGCACACCCACGGCCACGTAGCTGGACAGCCCCCGCGCGGGCCCCGTGGAGGATTCCGCCACCGACACCGACACGCCCTTCCCCGCGGCCGTCTCCACCACCTGCCGCAGCAGCTCCACGTCCAGCTCGCCCTCTCCCAGCTGGGCGTCCGACACGCGCAGGAAGCGCAGCGGGACCTGCCACTGCGCCAGCCCCTCCAGCAGCGTCGCGCACGCGTCCACCAGCCCGCCGGAAGACAGCTGGGGCGGGGACACCTCCAGCGACAGCTCGCGCTCCTTGAGCGGGCCCACCAGCGCGTTCACCGCCTCCACGGCCTCGTAGGAGGTGAGGCGCGACAGGTCCAGCGACACCAGCGCGAAGCCCGCGTCCACCACGCGGAAGATGCCGTCATGGAGCGCGTCCAGCACGTCCGCGTCCGTGGAGCTCACCCGGAGTGGGCCGGCCTGGAGGAACAGGGGCCGGGTGTGCTCGGCCTCCTGCGCCGCCGCGTGCACCGCCCTCACGAAGCGCTCCGGCGCGCCCCGGTCCGCCAGGGGGTGCGGGCAGGAGAGGCCCAGCACCGAGTCCTCCGCGCGGGCCGCGCCCAACAGGCCCGGCAGCGCGCCCTTGGACAGCACCGGCAGGCACGGCAGCGCCATGGGCGTGGATTCCAGCGCCGCAAGCAACTCTCGTGGATCCAACAGGGGCACCCGGGAGCCCGGGCCCACCCGCGCCACCACGTTGCCCGGCCGCAGCGACAACACCTTGTCCAGCACGCTCATAGAGGCCCGCGAGGATTCCCTCCCCGCGCGCCTTTCGCAAGCGTGAGTCAGTGCACTTCGCCCAGGTGGGCGTAGGACTGGCTCTCAATCTGGATGGTCGTGTGGTCGATGCCGAAGCGGTCGAAGAGGTCGTGCTTCACCGCGGACAGGATGTCGTCGTTGTTGCAGACCATGGGGTCCGCCACCACCAGGTGCGCGGACAGCGCGTACATCCCGCTGGAGATGGTCCACACGTGCAGGTCGTGCACCGCCTGCACGCCCGGCACCTTTCCCATGAGGTCGCGCACCTGCTCCAGGTCCACGTGCGCGGGCACCGCCTCCAGGAGCACGTCCACCGCGTCCTTCACCAGCCGCAGCGCGCCCACGACGATGATCATCGAAATCAGCACGGAGATGATGGGGTCCACCACGTACCAGCCGGTCCACCACATCACGCCCGCGCCAATCAGCACGCCCACCGACGACAGCGTGTCCCCCAGCACGTGCAGGAACGCACCGCGCACGTTCATGGAGTGCGTCTGGTGCAGGAAGCCCAGCGCCGCCAGGTTCGCCACCAGGCCGATGCCCGCCACCAGCGCCATGGGCCCCAACTCCACCGGAGCGGGCGTGCGCATGCGCTGCCAGGCCTCCATCAGGATGAAGATGGTGATGACCAGCAGCAGCACCCCGTTGAGGAGCGCGCTCAAAATCTCCATCCGGTAGTAGCCGTAGGTCTTCTTCAGGTCCGCGGGCCGCCCGGCGAACCAGAGCGCCAGCAGGCTCAGGACCATGGCCGACACGTCCGTCAGCATGTGCCCGGCGTCGGAGAGCAGCGCCAGCGAGTTGGTGAGGAAGCCGCCCACCGCCTCCGCCACCATGATGGTCGCCGTCAGCCCCAGCGCGAACAGCAGCCGCCGCCGGTCCTTGCGCCGCTCCTCCGCCAGCCCGCCCTTGCGGGGACCGTGCGAATGGCCGTGCGAATGCCCATGATGCGAGTGGTCATGGTCGTGGTCGTGCGAATGACCGTGCCCGGCCCTGCCGTGTGTATGTGGGGGTGCGCTCACAGGGAACCAGGGTACGCCAACAGCGCCTTCATTCGGACAGGTGCCGCTGGATTGATTTCGGACAACCCCGTAGATCCGTTGTCCTGATCCGCAACAGGCCGAGGGACGCGGGGATGGACTTCGAGAAGCATCAGAATCTGCACACCATTGTCATGTTGAGGGATGTCATCCGCAAGTGGTGGCAGGTGGAGCTTTCGTTCGCGGATCGCAACGGCCTGGTTCACGACTGGCAGCGCGGGGATTTCATCCCGCCGCCCAACGACTTCTGCCGCCACTCGCTGGGGGCGCGGGAGGGGATGCGGCGGTGTGCCCAGTCGGTGCGGGTGCTGCATGAGAAGTTCAAGGCCGCCAAGAACCTGCGCCGCTCGCTCTTCCACGACTGCCACCTGCGCCTGTCCATCGTGGGCGCGCCGCTCTACATCCGCAACGAGTACGAGGGCTTCCTCTTCGTGGAGGGCTTCGCCCGGCAGCCGCTCATGCCCGGAGACGGACAGGTGCTCCTGGGCAAGATGCGCGACATCGCGCCCGGGGCGATGCTGGAGCTGGAGGGCGCGGCGGAGCGCGTGCCGGTGCTGGACGGCTCGGAGCTGAGCAAGCTGTCGGACCTGCTGGAGTTCGCGGTCACGGAGATCGCCAACCAGGAGGTGGAGCTCACGCGCAAGGAAGAGACCATCCAGTCCATGGCCTCCGAGCTGTCCAACCGCTACCGCTTCGAGAAGATCATCGGCCGCTCCGGGGCCATGAACGAAGTGTTCCGCCTGATGGAGAAGGTGGCCCACTCCGACTCCACCGTCCTCATCAACGGCGAGTCCGGCACGGGCAAGGAGCTGGTGGCGCGCGCCATCCACCACAACGGTCCGCGCAAGGACAAGCCGTTCGTCGTGCAGAACTGCTCCGCCTTCAACGACAACCTGCTGGAGAGCGCCCTCTTCGGTCACACCCGGGGCTCCTTCACCGGCGCGCTCAAGGACAAGAAGGGCCTCTTCGAGGTCGCGGACCAGGGCACCTTCTTCCTGGACGAGGTGGGCGACATGTCCCCCGCCCTCCAGGTGAAGCTCCTGCGAGTCCTCCAGGAAGGCACCTTCCTGCCGGTGGGCGGCACCCATTCCCGCGAGGTCGACGTGCGCGTCATCGCCGCCACCCACAAGGACCTGGGCGAGATGGTGAAGCGCGGCGAGTTCCGCGAGGACCTCTTCTACCGCATCAACGTCATCCGCCTGCAGCTGCCGCCCCTGCGCGAGCGCAAGGACGACCTGCCCGTCCTCATCGACCACTTCCTGCGCAAGCACCACCGCGAGGGCCAGCGCGCGCGGGGCCTGGCGCCGGAGGCCCTGGGCATCCTGGGCGCGTACGCGTGGCCAGGGAACATCCGCGAGCTGGAGAACGAAATCGAGCGGCTGCTGGTGCTGGGAGGCGAGCTGGAGGTCATCCCCGCGGACCTGCTCTCCAGCCGCATCCGCGACGCGGTCGTCCCCGGCGGCGGGCCCTTCATCGCCCCGCGCGCGCACGGCAAGCTGCACGAAGCGGTGGAGTCCCTGGAGAAGGAGATGATCCACCAGGGGCTGGTGCGCACCCGCTACAACAAGAGCCGGCTGTCGCGCGAGCTGGGCATCAGCCGCTCCAACCTGCTCTTGAAAATCTCCCGCTACGGGCTGGACAAGGGCATCCCCGAGGGGCTGGACACGGAAGAGGTGGAGGCGTGAGCGCACCCCACGGACAGGCGGTCTCCTTCCGGCAGGACTCGCTGCGGGTGCCGGACGGCGCGGACCTCTACTACCAGGTGCGGGGGGACGGGGCCCCGGGCACGGTCCTGTGCGACGGCCTGGGCTGTGACGGCTTCGCCTGGAAGTACCTGCTGCCCTACCTGGGCCGGCGCCACCGCGTGCTGCGCTGGCACTACCGGGGCCACGGCAAGAGCACCGTCCCCACGGACCGCACGCGCATCGGCATGGCGTACACCTGCGACGACCTGGCGCGGGTGATGGACGCGGCGGGCATGGACAAGGCCGTCCTCTTCGGCCACTCCATGGGCGTGCAGGTGGCGCTGGAGTTCCATCGCCGCTACGCCCGGCGCGTGGAGGGGCTGGTGCTGGTGTGCGGCAGCTACGGCCTGCCGCTGGACACCTTCCATGACTCCACGATGCTCAAGCGCCTCTTCCCCACCTTGAGGGCCGCGGTGGAGCGCTTCCCCCGGCACACCGCGCGCATCGTGCACGGGGCGCTCACCACGGAATTGGTGGTGCAGCTGGCCATCCGCCTGGAGATGAACCCGGACCTCATCGCCCGCAACGACCTGGCCCCCTACTTCACGCATCTGGCACGCATGGACCCCGTCGTCTTCGTGCGAACCCTGGATTCTCTGGCGAGCCACACCGCCGAGGACCACCTGGACCACGTGGACGTACCTACCCTGGTGGTCGCCGGGGAGAAGGACCGCTTCACCCCCGGCTGGCTGTCCCGGAAGATGGCCGAGCGCATCCCCTCCTCTGAGCTCCTGATGATTTCCGAGGGCACCCATACCGCCCCACTGGAAGTTCCAGGCCTGGTGGAGCTGCGGGTGGAGCGCTTCCTGAGGGAGCGTCTGGGAGTGGAGACCGCGGAAATTCCGCCAAAGGTGGGATAAGCGCCCAGCAGGCAGGGGGCTGATTGTTTGCCTGCTGGACACCCGCCTTCATTGCAGGTGGGAAGCCCCCGGCATATAAGCCCCCGCCTTCCGGGTTCCGGTGGGATTGAGAAACCCCCGTTCTGGGCGTCTCTCCTCGCACCTTCTTTTCCGTCAGTTGGTCCGCATGATCTCTCGCGAAAACATTCGCAACGTCGCCATTGTCGCCCACGTCGACCACGGCAAGACCACCCTCGTCGACCACCTGCTCCGGCAGGCGGGGACTTTCCGCTCCAATGAGCACGTGGCCGAGCGGGTCATGGACTCGAACGACCTCGAGCGCGAGAAGGGCATCACCATTCTCGCGAAGAACACTGCCGTCTCCTACAAGGGGATGCAGATCAACATCATCGACACGCCGGGCCACGCCGACTTCGGTGGCGAGGTGGAGCGCGGTCTGCGCCTGGTCGATGGCGTCATCCTGCTGGTGGACGCCGCCGAAGGCCCCCTGCCCCAGACGCGCTTCGTGCTCACCAAGGCGCTGGCCATGGGCCTGAAGACCGTGCTGGTCATCAACAAGATCGACCGTCAGGACGCCCGGGCCAAGGAAGTGCTGGACCTGGTGTACTCGCTCTACATCGACCTGGGCGCGAACGAAGAGCAGCTGGAGATGCCCGTCCTCTACACCGTCGCCCGCCAGGGTCAGGCCTCCACGTCGCTGGACGTGCCGGGCAAGACGCTGGAGCCGCTGTACGACGCCATCATCAAGCACATCCCGCCCCCGCCCCCGCCCCCGGCGGAGCAGACGACGCTGCAGCTGCTCGTCGCCAACCTGGACTACGACGACTACGTCGGCCGTCTGGCGGTGGGTCGCGTGCAGGCGGGCCGCATCACCCCGAACATGCCCGTGTCCGTCGTCCGCGAGGGCGGCAAGGTGCAGCAGGGCAAGATCGTCAAGCTGTTCGGATTCTCCGGCCTGAAGCGCCAGGAGATCCCGGACGCGGGCCCGGGTGAGATCGTCTCCATCGCGGGCATCGAGGAAATCAGCATCGGCGACACCATCGCGGACTTCGAGAAGCCCGTGGCGCTGCCGCGCATCACCGTGGACGAGCCCACGATGATGATGATCTTCAAGGTCAACGACGGGCCGCTGGCGGGCAAGGAGGGCAAGTACGTCACCTCCCGCAACCTGCGCGAGCGTCTGTACCGCGAGGCCTACCGCAACGTGGCCGTGCGCGTGGAGGACACCGCGACGCCGGACGCGTTCCGCGTGGTGGGCCGTGGCGAACTGGCGCTGGCGGTCATCATCGAGAACATGCGCCGCGAGGGCTACGAGCTCACGGCCTCCAACCCGGAGCCCATCACCAAGACGGTGGACGGCCAGCTCCACGAGCCCATGGAGCTGCTCTTCGCCGACGTGCCGGAGAACAGCGTGGGCGTGGTGACGGAGCGCCTGGGGCCCCGCAAGGGCCGCATGACGGACATGCAGCAGCTGGGCTCGGGCCGCACCCGGCTCCAGTTCCGCATCCCCGCGCGCGGACTCATCGGGTTCCGCTCGGAGTTCCTCACCATCACGCGCGGTGAGGGCATCATGAGCAGCCAGTTCGACGGCTTCGAGCCGTGGTTCGGCTACATCCCGAAGCGCGCCAACGGCGCCATGGTCTCCGACCGCCTGGGCGACACGGTGCCGTACGCACTGTTCAGCATCCAGGAGCGCGGCCAGCTCTTCATCGGCGCGGGCACCACCGTGTACGAGGGGATGATCATCGGCGAGAACGCGCACCCGTCCGAGCTCAACGTCAACTGCTGCCGCGAGAAGAAGCTCACCAACATCCGCGCCGCCGGCCGCGACGAGAACGTCATCCTCGTCCCGCCGCGCGAGATGGGGCTGGAGAAGGCCCTGGAGTGGATTGCCGACGACGAGCTCGTCGAGGTGACGCCCAAGTCCATCCGCATGCGCAAGAAGGCGCTGGCCGTGGGCGAGCGCTACCGCGCCGAGCGCGAGCGCAAGCGCGAAGAGCGCGCCGACGGGGAGTAGTCTTTCCGCTGAGCGCCTGAAGCTTCCAGGGGCCGTCACCTGCGCACACGCGGGTGGCGGCCCCTTCTTCGTTCCGGCGTCAGAAGCCGAAGCGGACGAGCCGCGCGCGGTACGGCGTGGAGTTGCTCCGGTTCCCCTGGTCGTCCCAGCCCTTGAACTCCACGTCGTCCCAAAGCCGCTCCGTCTGTCCATTGACGGTGACGGCGTTGATCAACGGGAGGCTGATGGAGCCCACGTTGCGGCCCGCGAGCCGGTTGCCGGGATCCAACAACTCCTGCCGGCCCTGGGAGCAGCTGTCGGTGAAGTAGCAGCCCCGGTCGCAAGTGGCCTTCGAGTTGTAGGAGCCGTGCTTGTTCCCAGCCACGTAGATGCGCGGCGCGCCCCGGTACGCCCCCGCGTACTCGAGCTGCGCGTAGCCGTACCAGCCCGACGCGTCGCACGCCGTCTCCAGGTGCGCGGACAGGAAGGCCTGGTCCAGGTACCAGCGGCCGTCGGCGTAGTGCACGTCCAGCACCTGGAACTCGGAGTCCCCGTCGTGGGCGAAGACGTTGAAGATGCCCAGGCTGGGGATGCCGTGGTCCTCGGAGTACGCGGCCAGGTAGAAGATGCGCAGCGTGCGCAGGGCGGAGTTCAACGGCCGCGCCGCGAAGTACGGCCGGCGCGCCACGCCCTTCTCCCCCTGGGCAATCCACAGCGTGGGCATGAAGGCCGCGGCCACCTGGAGCTCGCAGCTGTCGCTCACGCCGTCGTGGTCCGCGTCCGGCGACTGGCCCCAGCACTCCTCCGCGGACGGCAGGTTCGGGATGCCCTGCGCGAGCGCGGGGACGGACAGCAACGACAGCACCAGCACCCACACACGCGCATGGGAACGGAGAACGGGGGTCATGTGATTACCTGGAAAGAACCGCGAGGGTGACTTTCAGGGTGAGCACACGAGCGACGGAGCTGAATCCGCCCGCCGGGCCGGGGCACCTGTCCGGCGTCAGTCGAAGCGGTAGTAGAAGCGCGCCAGGACACGGACGTCCTGAAGGAGGCGGCAAGGCGGGTGGAGTCGAACGCGGGCAAGCCTCGGGGCCTGCTGTATCCCCGCCCGGATCCCCGGCACTTCGAGCACGTCCGCGTCCTGCCCGCGGAGGACCTGCGCCCGTGGGTCGAACACTTCTGGGCCGTGCGATGGGACCTGCGCGGACAGCCGCCCTACCTCCAGCAGAGCCTCAGCCACCCCTCCGTGCACTGGGCCTTCCAGGACGGCACGTCGCGCGTGGGTGGCCCGCACCCGGGCCGCTTCTCCATCACGCTGGAGGGGCTGGGCGGCGTGTTCAGCATCAAGTTCCGGCCCGGTGGCTTCTTCCCCTTCGTGGGGACGCCCGTGTCCGCCCTCACGCGACGAACCGCTTCACCCGGTGCGTTGCTGGGCCCGGAGGCGCTGGAGCTGGAGGCGGCCATCCTCACCACCGACGTCGCGCGAGACGCGGACCGCGAACGCATCGCCCTGGCGGAGGCCTTCCTGCGGGCCCGCATGCCCGCGCCGGATCCGAACGTGGCGCTCGTGCAGGGGCTCGTCACGCGCATCCTGGAGGACCGCGCGGTGACGAAGGTGGAGGACCTGCTCACGCCCGGAGGCCCGGGCCTGCGCACGCTGCAGCGGCTGTTCAACCGCTACGTGGGCGTGAATCCCAAGTGGGTCATCCAGCGCTACCGCCTGCATGAAGCCGCGGAGCGGCTGCGCGAAACGCCACCTCCGGAGCTGGCTCGGCTGGCGCTGGAACTGGGCTACTTCGATCAGGCGCACTTCATCCGCGACTTCCGGCGCATCGTGGGCTGCACACCCGCCGGATACGCCCGGCAGGTGGCGCGCTAGAACGTGTACTTCACGCGCGGGAACACCGCGAACGTCATGATGTTGGGCCCGAAGATGTAGCGCCCGAGCAGATCCGCGCCCACGGAGAAGTGGTCGAAGGACGTGGCGTACTCCACGCCCACGCCCAGGCCCGCGTTGAAGGCGTTGATGGAGCGGCCCGGGTCGCCCTGGTCCGGATCCACCGGCGTGGGATCCAACCGCGTGTAGCCCGCCGCCACCTTGGGCGTCAGGTAGAAGCGGTTGGCCAGCCGCACGTGGTACGCGGCCGTCAGGTCGCCGAAGGCCACGGTGAAGTTGTCGGACAGGGCGCAGACGTTGGAGTCCGGCAGGTAGCCCGCGAAGCAGTTCTGCGCGGAGGAGCCCAGCGCGAAGTGGGCGCCCAGCGACAGCCGCTCCGTCAAGTCATAGCCAATGCCCAACTGCACGTACGACTGCGCGTTGGAGTAGCTGTTCTCGCCGCCCACCGTGAAGAACACCCCGACGTCGGTCTCGGTGAAGAACCCCCGGCGCGGCTCGAACGGTACGCCCTCCGGCGGCGTGGCCCCCAGGGCCGGCGTCGCCAGCGCGAGCGCGGCCAACAGCAGCGACTTCCTCACGACTCCTCCCGTCACGTTGTCCTCCTGCTCCCTCGCACGCCTGGCAGCAGTGGCACGGACAGTAGTGACGCCCGGCACGAAACGGCAGCGGGGAAAAACGAAAATGGCGTGGACCGTTTCGTCCACGCCATTTCGGTCTTCCAGTCTACGAAGTGCGCCCCGGACTACTCAGCGGCGTCCGCACCCGAGGGCGAGAACAGCCAGGGGTACGTCACGTTCACCACGCCGCCGCCCTTGGGCTCCGGGAACTTCCAGCGGCGGATGCGGGAGATCATGCACTGCTCCGCGGGAGAGCTGCCCAGCGTGGACTCGGACACGCTGGCGTCCGCCACCGCGCCCGCCGGGTCGATGGTGAAGGCCACCGCGACCTTGCCGGCCAGCGACGGGTTCTTGTTCAGCTCCGACTCGTAGCAGTACTTGATCTCATTCTGGTGCCGCCGGATGACCTTGGCGATGACGTCCTTGTCCAGGCCGCCAATCACCGTCGTCTTGCCGGGGATGACCTTGGTGACGGACTTGCCACGGCCGCCCAGGTCGATGCCGCCGGATCCGCCCGTGCCCCGGCCATTGCCCTGGGTGCCCAGGCCGCCGATGCCCAGCGCCGTACCGCCACCGCCGTTGCCCGTGCCGCGCGAACCCATGCCGCCCACGCCGTGCGCGTCACCCATGGCCGCGCCGCCCTTGAGGCCGCCCAGCGAGTTGTTGATGCCCGTGCCGATGCCGCCCGGACCGAACACGTCGGAAGCGCCACCCTTCATGCCCTTGAGCGCGCCGAGGAGGCCCACCTTGCCCACCACCTGGCGGTCCTTCTCCTTCTTGGACTTGTCCACCACCTGGGTGCCCGGCTTGGAGGGCGCGGCCTCTTCCTGCTTCGCCTCCTCCTTGCCGAACTTGCCCTCTTCGTCCTTGGCCTTGGCCCCCTCCTCCACGCCGGAGAGCTGGAGCTTCTTCGCCTCCACCTTCTTCTCCGGGGTGATGAGGAACTTGGCCACGCGCTGCTGGGACTCGAAGACGTCGTCCGCGGACTTCGTCTCCGTGTGCGGCGTCAGCAGCATGGCGGTGACGAACGCCGCCGCCGCGAGGATGCAGATGGCGGCGATCTTGAAGAAGCCGAAGTCGCGGTCCGAAAGCGACGTCGCCAGGATGGCCGGCGACGGCTTCACGTAGCGCATCACGAACGCCACCGTGCCCAGCGACACCTCCGCACGGTCATGCAGGCCCAGGGTGAAGAGCTGCTCCTGCTCCGACGCGGCGTTGTTGAGCTGGCCCGCGGCGCGTAGCGCGTCCTTCGTGCGGACATCGCCGTTGTTGGTGACGAAGACGCCAGAGCCCGCCGGAGCGCGCAGCTCCAGCTTGTCGCCCTTGCTCACCGCGAGCACGTGGCGCTTGCCCACCTGCGGAGAGAAGACGGTGAAGGTGTTCTTCGCGCCCTCGCCAATGGTGACCGGCGCGCCGTCCTTGAAGTGCTGGACCTCCAGCATCTGGTCGCCCCAGAGCATGGACACCTGGAGCACCTTCGCGTCCGGCGTGGGCTGCGCGTCCCGGGGCAGCGGCTCCTGCAGGTGCGGCGGAGGCTGCGGCTTGCGGGCCGCGGCCACCTGGGGAGGCGTGGCCTTGCGCGCCGCCACCGGAGGCGGCGGAGGGCCGAACACCGGGGTGGACGTCACGTTCTGGGACACCTGCGTGCCCAGCGCGCCCGCCGGAGCGGAGCGCGGCGTGCTCACCGTGCCCACCACGTTCGTGGGCGCCGCGTTCATCGCGGGCCGCTGAGGCGGAGCCTGCCGCATGTTGGGAGGCACCGGAGCCGAGTGGGCCACCGGAGGCGCCGCCGGAGCCGCCGGGGGCATCACCGGGCGCTGCTGGAACACGCCGGGCTGCGCCACCGCCGCCGCCGGAGCCACCGGCCGGGGCACCTCACCGAAGAGCACCTCCACCTTTGATGTGCCCACCGTGAGCACGTCCCCGGGCTTGAGCGCCGTGGGGATGATGAGCTTCTGCCCGGACACCTGGGTGCCGCCTTCACTGCCCAGGTCGATGGCCGTCACGGAGCCATCGTTGTCCACCTTCAGCATCACGTGGAGGTTGGACACGCGCGGATCCTGAATCTTCACCGCCGCCTGGGCGCCCGACCCCACGATGACACTCTCCGCCTCCGAAACCGTCTCCTGGATGGAGCCGTCCGGGGTGGTGATCCGAAGCGTCAAACCGTTTTTTCTCGCCGCCGCCATGAAGTTCTTCCTTCTTCCCTTCCCGTCCCGAAAACGTTCAACGCCACCTGTGTCGTCTAGAGATTGTCCGCCGACTTCTGAAGCTCCGGGTCGAAGTTCTCCCGGACCTTGATGAGGCTTTGGAAATCCGTCTTCTTGCGGTTGAGGACGTAGGAGCCCTCCGGCTTGGTGAGCTCGCCCTCCACCGCCACATCCGTGAAATCAATCACCGTCTTCTTGCGGTACACGGTGCGATCCTCCTCCTGGATGATCTTCACCGAGTCCTTGCTGTCCTGCGCCAGGGCGGGAGCCGCCACCCCCAGCCCCCCCACCATCACCATCGCTGCCAGCAGTCGTTTCATGTGATGTCTCCGCCGAGGCCCGCTTCGCGAATTCCATTGCAGGGCTCGCACCAACTCCAAGTCCCTGGATTCTAAGGGAGCCGCCCGGTCGCTTGCACCTGGGCGGCTAAAGGCGGGAAGAAAGTTCTCATCCCTCCCGCCGGGACGACTGTTGTTTCTTCAGGGCGTCGGAGCAGGCGTCGGGGCCGTCTGTCCATTGCCGGACGCATCGTCGGACGCGGGGGCAGCCGGCTCTTCCGCCGGAGCCTCCTGCTCGGGAGCGCTGGTGTCCTGGGGCAGCTGGTTCATCACGGACGAGCCCGCGCCCCCGCTAGCGGCGGCGTCCTTCTTCTCCTCGCCCTCGCCCTCGGCCTCCGCGGTGGCGGCCGGAGCCGGCGCGGGCGGCGGGTTCTTGAGCATGTTCTGCAGGCCGTTGACCTTGGCGGTGATGAGCTGCTTGTCCTGATCCGTCGTGGACGACAGCTCCTTGCAGCGGTCCAGGAATGCGATGGCCTTCTCGAAGGCCCCGCGCTCGGTCGCGTACGCCCAGCCCGCGCCGCACACCGCCTCCGGCTTGTCCGCGGAGCGCGCGAGCACCTTCTCGAACGCCTCGCCCGCGGCGACGCCCTTCTTCGGATCCAGGCCCTTCTGCCCGTCCAGCGCGTACGCCAGGTACAGCTGGCCCTCCAGGCCGTCCGGCTCCAGGGACAGGGCCTTGGTGAAGGCCTTCTCCGCGCCCACGTAGTCGCGGTAGCTCAGCGCCAGGGCGCCCAGGTTGAGGTGGCCGGGCGCGAAGGTGTCATCCAGCGACACGGCCTTCTGGAACTGGGCCAGGGCGCGCGGGCGGTCGTCCATCTTCAGGTAGATCATCCCCAGCGTGTTGGAGATGGCCGGGTCGTCCTGCGCCACCTTGCGCGCGTTGATGACCAGCAGCTCCGCCAGCCGGTACTGGCCCCGGTCGTACGCCACCAGCGCCAGCGTCTTGTACGCCTCCGGGTTGTCCTTGCTGCGCGCGAGCACGCGCCGGCCGGTGGCCTCCGCCTCGTCCAGCTTGCCCGCCAGCCGGTACGTCGCGGCCAGCGCGTTGAGCACGGGCTCATCGTGTTCATGGCCCGGCGTCTGGAGCGCCTTCATGTACAGCGACAGGGCCTCGTCCAGCTGGCCCGCGTGCCGGTGCATCAGCCCCAGGTTCATCACGGACGGCGTGTGCGCCGGGTTCAGGGCGAGCACCTGCTCGTACGCCACGCGGGCGTCGGCGGGGCGGCCCTGCTTCTCCGCGATGACGCCCAGGTTGAAGCGCGCGTTGAGCGCCTTGGGCTCGTGGGAGACGACGGCCTCGAAGCCCTTGCGAGCGGCGTCCAGGTCCCCGGCCTCGTAGGCCTTCAGGGCCTGCGCGAACTGGCCGTCCGCGTCGCCCTTGTCCGCCGGAGCGGGAGGGGGCGCGGCGGCGGGGACCGTGACGGCGGGCTTCTCCACCGCGTTCATCGCGACGGGCGTGGGCCTGGGGCCCGTGGCGCAGGCCGTGGTGAAGGCGAAGGCGAAGGCCCCCGCCAGGAACATGCGCTTGGTGCGAAAGCCGTTCATCCCCGTCGTCCCCATCCCCTTCAACTGGCTGCTGATGTCGATGCTGTGGTTCGTCTTCACGGCCGCACCCCCTCGAGCGACGCGGTGGGCTCGGACTTCGCGGGCTCCGAGCCCTCCGGCGTGGCGGCGGGCTTCGCGCCCTCGGCGGGCACCGCTTCCGGCGCGGCGGGCTTCGGCTCCGCGGAGGCGCTGATGGGGCCGTTGAGGTCCTTCAGCACGCCCGAGGCGATGCGCGAATCACTGCTGCCCCGGTACGTCACCGGCTTCACCTGGGCGTAGGCACCCGGGCGCAGGCGGTTGATCTGATCCTGCGCGGCCAGGGTCCACTCGCTGTAGATGCCCAGCTCGTAGGCCTTCTGGAGACCCTTCTCCAGGGCCTCGCTGGACTTGTCCTCCAGCGGAAGCGCCAGGTTCTCCAGCTCGCCGCGGTACATGCTGAGCTGCTCTTCATCCAGACCGGAGGGGTCCGGCGAGTCCATGATGTTGCGAGCGAAGTCCGCGTACGCGAGGCCGATGCGGGTCAGCGCCGCGATGCCCCACTCGCCGGAGCCCGTGGCGAGCACCGCCGCGTACTCCTTCTCCACGCGCTGCATCTCCTTCTGCTTGTTCGTCAGGTCGCGGCGGATGGTGGAAACGCGCGTGAACTTGATGTCCGAGAAGCGCTTCCACGTGGGCTCCAGCGCCAGGAAGCGCGCGTGGCCGTACGCGTTGAGCACCGCGGTGTCCTTGCGCACGCCCTCCGCGAGCTTGTTCCAGCCGCGCACCAGCTCGTCCTGCGCCTTCTCCTGGCCGCGCACGTCCTTCAGCTTCTGGTACGAGAGCAGCTCGTGGTACCGCGCCAGGTACGCCTGCCCCGCGGCGGTGCGCGAGTCGCGGCCGTAGTCCTCCACGAACCGGTTGAAGGCGCGGGCCGCGTCGCCCCACTTCTTCTCCTTCTCCCAGACGAGGCCGATGGAGAAGGCCACCTGCGGCACGTCCTTGCGGTCCTTGAAGCGCGCCAGGTAGTTGTTCCAGGCGGTGACGGCCTTCTGGGACTCGCCCAGGCCGTCGTACCAGACGCCCGCGTTGAAGAGCGCGTCCGCCACCCACTCGCCCGCCGCGTCCACCTGCGCCTTGAGCTCGGCGGCCTTCTGCGCGCGCTTGGACTCCACGTCCTCCACGGCGCCCGGCGTGTCGTCCTTCTTCGCGACCGTGGTGGCCTTGGCCTTCTTGTCCTTGGCCTTCTTCGACTGAGTCTCGCGGGCCTTCACCGCCGCGTCGTACTCGGCCACGAAGGACTCGGACATGGCCGCGGCCTTCTTGAACTCGGCGACCTTCTCGTAGAGGCCGGACAGCGTGTAGCGCGTCTTCAGCTCGAAGCTGCTGTTCGGGTACTCCTTGAGGACGCGCTCGCCAGCGATGATGCCCTTGTCGACTTCACCGGCCTCCTGCGCGATGACCATCGCGTAGGTGAGCGCGCGGTCCGCGTTCTCCGACTTGGGGAACTCCGTCACGAAGGTGAGGAACTCCTCGGCGGCCTTCGCCGGGTTCTTCTCCTTCTTGTAGACGACCTCATCCACGTACTTGTACTGGCTGCCCTCCACCACGCGGGACACGCGCAGGGCGAAGTCCGAACCGGGCTTGGACAGCTTCTTGTTGCCCAGGAACTTGCGCGAGAGCGTGTTGAGCTCCTGCCACTCCTCGCGGCTCTCCAGCACGTACATGGTCAGGTCCGCGGCGTCGCGCGAGCGGCGCTCCTCCGGGAACTTCTCGATGATCTCCCCGAAGCGGCGGGCCGCGTCCACGAAGTGCGCGCGGTCGTAGAGGATGACGGCGGCCTGGTAGCGCAGGTCGATCTCATCCTGGTTGCCCGGGTAGAGGTTGTTGTACGTGTCGCACGCGGCGACCAGCCGGTCCTCGAACTTCGTGAGCGACTGCTCGGCCTGCTCCTTGGCGTCGCGCTTCACCAGCTTCTGCTTGGCGACGTCGCCCTTGTCCTTCTTCTCGTCGACCTTCTGGCCGTCCTTCAGGTCGCTCTTGGAGAGCTGGCCGCGTTCAATCTTGACCAGCTTGTCGTACGCGAGCACCGCGTTGTACGAGGCGCTCTTGCGGTAGGCCTCGTTGGAGACCTCCTTCGCGGAGTCGCGGTCCGGAATCTTGAACGCCACCACGGCGTCGTACTCACCGGCGGCGGCCTCCCACTCCTCCAGGGCCCAGAGGATTTCCGCGTAGAAGAAGCGGATGTTGAAGGCGGAGTCCGCCACGAACTCCGGGTTGTCGCTGGAGGCGAACGCGTCCACGTACTGCTTGTAGATGTCGCGCGCGAGCCGGTAGGTCTCCACCTGGCGCGTCTTCTGCGCCTCCTGGTGGTACTCGGTGACCATCACGCGCATGGCCTCTTCGGTGACGCTGAAGGCGTTGCGCAGCACGCCCGCGTTGCTGGCGTTGGCGGTCCACCACTCGCCACCCGGGCGGTAGAGGTCCACCATCCGCTTCATCTCCTTGCGGACCTGCTGGCGCTGGCGCAGGCCTTCGAACGCACGCACCACCGCCTGCTGGTACTCCGGCGCGTTCGCGCCCATGGGCGAGTCGTCGATGAGCGTGCGGTACACCAGGATGGCGCTGTCGAAGTGGCCCGCGTCCACCAGGCCCGCCGCCGTCTTCGCGAGCAGCCGGCCTTGACGCTTGGCCGGAGCCTTCTGCTTGAAGTAGGCGAGCGCCTCCTTCGGCTGATCCAGCTGGACGTAGAAGACGGTGAGGTCGTTGAGGGCCTCCGTGCGCAGGTCGCCCAGCTCCTCGCCACGCTGGCTGGCGTAGTCCACCACCTCGTGGAGCTTCTTCAGGCCCGCGTCCAGGTCGCCCGCGTTGAAGTCACACCAGGACAGCTTGTAGGTGGCGTAGGCGTAGATTTTGGGCACGCCAGAGGCGCGCGCCTTCTCGTAGTTCTCCTTCGCGGGCGCGAGCTTGTTGTTCTCGAAGTAGTGGTTGCCCAGCTGGATGTACGCGTCCGGGACGAACTGCGACTTCGGGAAGTCGCGGATCAGCTCCTCGTAGCGCGCCACCGCGTCCGCGCGGCGGTTGAGCTCGTAGAGGTTGTAGCCCAGGGAGAAGAGGACCTCGTCGCGGGCCGGATAGTCCGGGTACTCGCTGAGGATGGCCTCGTAGATGCGCATCGTCTCCGCGCGGTAGCGCTCGGAGTCGCGGTGGTCCTGCTCCGGCGCGGTGGCCTTCTCACCGCGCGCCACGGCGGCGTCGTAGGCCTTCTCCGCCGTGAGGAACTTCTCCATCTCCAGCTGGTAGAGGTACTTGGACTTCTCCCAGTAGAGCTCCGACAGGCGGTACTGCATCTCCGCCTTCTGCGTGGAGGTCTCCTGCAGCTTGGGGATGAGGCGCTTGAAGCCTTCAATGGCCTCGTCGCGCTTCTTGTCCGCGAGCGCGTCCTTCTTGGAGTCCGCGATGCGCGGCATGTCCGCGAACTTGGCCGTGGCGGGCTTCACCCGCGCCGGGCCCTTGCGCATGTCCTGGGGCGCCACGCCGGGTGGCAGCTCCGCCTTCTTCGCCTCCTCCTTGTCCTTCTTGCTCGCGGCCTCGGCCTTCCTGGCCGCTGCCTTCGAAGAGGACTTCTTCGTCGCCACCTTCCGCGGCGGTGCCGTCTCCTCCGCCGCCTCCCCCACCCCACCAGCCGCGAGCGCGACGCCCACCGCCAGTGCACCGAACCGAAGAACCACCTTCATGCGAGCTCCTGGAGAACCGCGCCTCGCCTGCCTGGGAAAACTTCTGCCCAATTGGGAGGGACGACGGAAAGTAGACGCGGGTACCCAGATTGAGAAGTGGCCCGGAACGTGCCTTGTGCCCCGGCGTACGCGATCACGCCGAGCCACCTTCCAGGACTCAACATCACGCGAAGAGGCCCCGTCCCCCGTGACAAACGCACGGTGGCGGGGCCTCTTGGGTGCTGCTCCTGGCGGCCGGGTGTGCCCGGCTCCTACTTGCCTACTTCTCCTGCCGTGCGGGGCAGCCCCGCTTGAGCGTGTACTGGTAGTAGCCGATCTCGTCGATCCAGAACTCGCCCTGGAAGCGCCAGTAGTTCCACGCCGCGCCGGGCATCTTCGGGCGGTAGAGCGTCTGGCGGGTGAGCAGCGCCTTCTGGTCCACGCCCTCGGAGAAGAGGTCCTTCTCATCCAGCGCGGTCTGCACGCGGATGATCTCCGCCTGGTCGGAGAAGGTGCGGAGGTTGTCCGCGGCCTCCTTGATGCGGTTCTTCGCCAGCGTGCCGCCCACCTGGAGCAGCGTGGTGCGGATGTCCTCGAGCGACGCCACCGTCTGCGCGGCGAACGGCGTCCCGCGCCACGGGCCCTCGCTGATGGCGCGCTTCTCCTGGTCCACGCGCGACAGGGTCCGCATCACTTCACGGATGCGCTCGTTGTTGCGGATCCACAGGTAGACGGCGCGCGGCAGGCGGCGGTTCTCGGAGGCCACCAGGTTGAAGGCCTGGATGGGCGCCACGTCCTCGCCGGTGAAGGGCTCCAGCTGCTTCGCCATGGGGCCATAGCGCTCGTCGAACGCGGCGAGCGTCGTCTTCACCTCGTCGTAGAGGCACGAGTAGTAATAGACGGTCGCCTTGAGGATCCACGACTCGGGCTGGAAGGCGCCCTCGAACTGCGGCGCGTGCAGCGCCTGGAGACTGCCCAGCGCGCCGCCGAAGTCCTCGTTCTGGAAGCGGGCGAAGCCGTTCTCGAACAGGGCCTGGTCCCAGAAGCGCGCATAGCGGGGCACGCCTTCGTACGCCTTCACCGCGTCCGCGTACTCGCCCCGGCGGTAGTGCACGCGGCCCAGCGCCAGCAGCGCCAGCTCGCGCGTCTCCGGCAGCTCCACCTGCGGCTCCCGGGTGTTGAGCACGGCCTGGAACGCGGCGATGGCCTCCTTGTCCAGCGTCTCCCCTTCCCCGGGACGCCCCGGGAAGCGCGGGTCGGCGAGCACGGTGCCCAGCAGGTAGCGGGCCTTCGCGTAGACGCGGCTGTCCGCGGGCACGGCCTCCAGGAGCGAGCGGGACTCCTCGAAGCGCATGCGGCGCTGGCTGGCGGTGCCGACCAGGTAGTTGATGCGCGCCAGCACCTCCTTGGGCAGCGTGACCCAGCGGTCGCGCACCTCGTCGGTGTAGGCCTGGTTGAGGATGCTGGGGATGAGGTTCTGCTCATCCAGCCGCTGCTGCATGTCCACCAGCCCCTCGATGGCCTTGAGGTACGAGGGGTGCGTGGGGCCAGCGTTGACGATGGCCGCGTAGGAGATGAAGGCCGCGACGGGCAGGTCCTTCTTGGCGAAGGTCTGCGCCAGGTAGAACTCGGCCTTGCCCTTCAGGTCCGCGTCCTCCCCTTCCGCCAGCCGCGCGAAGAGAGGGGCCGCGGTGTCGAGCTTGCCTTCGTTGAAGGCGGAGAGCGCGCGGTTGTAGGTGCCCACGTCCTGCTGGGCGAGGGCCACCGGGGACACGGCGAGGGGCCCGAGGACGACGAGGAGTCGGAGCAGTCGGGACATGGTTAGAAGAGCACCGAGAAGCCAGCGTAGAAGCTGACGTTGTTGAGGACGTCCGACGAAGGCTCGGCGACGAGGTCCCTCCCGAGGATGATGTCCTCGCGGTAGTTCTTCTTCGTCTTCGGGTCCACGCCGTCGAACTTCGCCACCTTGCAGCTGCCGCTCAGGCTGAGACCGTCGAAGGGCTGGTTGGCGGCACGCGCGGCCTCCAGCGCCTCGAAGTCCGCCAGGTTGCAGCCATCCACCTTGTCCACGCGCGCGGTGTAGATGAGGTCGCGCACCTCCAGGCGGAGGGCGTAGTGCTCACCGAACTGCACGCGGAAGCCGCCGCCCACCTCACCCAGGAACTTGTTGCCCGTGTCGCCGAAGCGCGCGGGCACCTGGAACGTCTGCCCCTCCACCTCGTTCGCCACTTCCGGGCGGATGAGGTGGCGCGTCTTGCCGATGCCCGCGCCGCCGCTGAGCACCACGCTGAACTGCGCCAGCGAGTTGTTGAAGAAGGCGAACTTGCCGTAGAGCGGCGTGACTTCGACGCCCGCGTACGCGCCCCACTGGAGCAGCAGTGACGACGCGGCCTGGGCCTGCTCGCGCACCTTGTCGATGAGCTCCAGGTTGAAGTCGCTCTCGTCGGAGTACCAGTTGTACTGACCGCCCACCTGGAGGGCGAAGTTCTCCTGCAGGTGGTAGACGTAGTTCAGCCCGGTGCCCACGTGGTTGGTGAACTTGCCGTTCACCTGCACGACGCCGGGGTACAGCACCAGCTCGTGCTTGCCTTCGTCCGCGAAGCGCTTCTTCTGGACGATGTGGACGTTGACGTTCGGGTTGTAGAGCGGCGCGCCATTCACCAGCCGCTGCTGCTGCGCGTCCGTGGTGCGCGGCGCTTCACCGGTGTCCAGCACCGGCGCGTCCGTGGTCGGAGTGGCCGCTGGAGCCTGGGCCGTGGGCGGCTCGGAGGACGGCGCGCTGTCCGCGTCGTCCTCACCGGTGACGGCGGGCGCGGACGGCATGGCCGGCGCGGCTTCAGGAATGGACTGGGGCACTGCCGGCGCGTCGCGCTCGGTGCGCTGGCGCTCCGGCGGTTCAGCCGGTGAAGGAGAGGCCGGCGCGGTCGCATCCGGACCCGGAGCGGCCGGCGGCTGCGCCGGGGAGGCGCCTTGCGCGAACGCGAGGGCAGGCACCGCGGCGACGAGGAGCGCGATGGAACGGAAGGGTCGCATAGGAATGGGTCAGAACGAGAAGGTGTAGCCGAGGTCGAACTGCACCAGGTGCGTGAGGCCCGGGCTGCCGGCGGGCTCGCCGGTGGGATTGCCGGCCTCCCAGTCGTCGCGCAGCAGGTTCACGCGGTAGCTGTCCTTGAAGATCCAGTCGCGCAGCTCCAGCCGGATGCCGTGCTGCTCCTTGATGAAGAAGCGGAAGCCCAGCGCGGCGGACACCACCGGCGCCACGCGCGACTCCTTCACCCAGTAGTTCTCCGTGGCGCTGCCCCGGTCATCCACGGCCGTGCGGTTGTCACAGACGCCCGCGGCCCGGTCCACCACCTGGGAGCACTGGATGACGGACTGGCGCTTCAGGTTGGTGAGGCCACCGCCCGCCCAGAGGTACGTCTGGAAGTGCACCGGGATGTCCGCGACGAGGCTGATCTTCCCGTAGATGGGAGCCCACCGCGCGCCGATGACGCCGTGCAGGCCCATCCGCCACATGTCCTCCAACTCGTCCGTGACGCGCTTGTCCTCGCGGTCCAGGAAGGACTCGGAGATGGAGCGCGCCAGGCCCGTGTGGCGGCTGACGGCGTAGCCCGCGCGCGCCTCCAGCGCGAACGTGTCGAACAGGTTGTAGGCCAGCCCAACGTCGAAAAAGTAGTGCGCCGTCAGGTGCGTCTGCACTGGCAGGCCCACGGACAGGGACAGCTCCGGATGGCCCGCGGGCTTGTAGAGCCGGTTGCGGACGACCGCCGAGTCCAGGACGCCGTCTTCCTGTGCGGCGGCGCCGAGAGCCGTCAGCGAGAGGCTCAGCGCGGCGAAGACGCGAAGCGTGCGTGCGTTCATATCTCCTGCCCGGCCCGGGGGTGGGCCGTTGGGTGATCCGGATGGCAACCCGTCTGCTTGGACGGCGAGGCTCCGGCGTGGGACAGCGATGTGAGCACGGCGCCCATTCACCGCAAGCGGATCCCAGCGGCAGTCGGTAAAGTTTTCGCCCTTTGTCCCCAGGGCGACCAGCACTCAACGTTTCCACGGGGATACGCGGCCTCAGGCCCCGCACGCACGCGCGGACACCGCACCCGGAAACGACGAACGCCCCGCCCAGCAACCCGAAGGTGCTGGAAGCGGGGCGTCTGACGGGGCGCGGTGAAGCGCCCCGGCGTCAGTGGCTGCGAATCAGCGCGCGGCCTTGTGCTGCGCGCGCATGGCCACCTTGATGGAGGGGCGCACGATGACGATGCCGTCGTTGTGGCCGGCGACCGCGCCCTTCACGAGCACGAGGCCCTTCTCCACGTCCACGTCCACCACGGTCAGGTTCTGCGTGGTGACGCGGTCGACGCCGTAGTGACCCGGCATCTTCTTGTTCGGGTACGTACGGCCCGGCGTCTTACGCTGACCGATGGCGCCCGGGTGACGCTGATACTCGTGCGTACCGTGGGTCTTGGTCTGCGAACCCTTGAAGCTCCAGCGGCGCATGACGCCGGAGAAGCCGCGACCCTTGGTCACGCCGGTGACGTCCACCAGCTCGCCCTTGGTGAACATGTCCGCCTTGACGGCGTCGCCCACGTTGAAGCCCGCGGCCTCCTCGGCCGTGACGCGGAACTCGCGCAGGTGACGGCGCGGCGTGGCGCTGGCCTTCTTGAAGAAGCCGAGCTGCGGCTTGTTCAAGAGCTTCTCGCGGATCTCGCCGAAGCCCACGGTCACCGCGGAGTACTCATCCTTCTCCGGGGTGCGCTTGCCGACCACCAGACAGGTGTTGACGTCGATGACCGTCACCGGAACGAGGTTGCCCTCGTCGTTGAACACCTGGGTCATGCCGATCTTCTTGCCAATCAGACCCTTCACGTCGTCCTCACAGCGAGCGCCCGTGGCGCTGAAAGCCCAATGAATTCAATGAACTGGCCTACACGCGTACCTGCGGCCGCCAGGAAGCGGCGCAAGATAGCAAACACGTCCTCAACGTCAAGCACCAAGGGTGGGCGTACCCCTCACTGCGCAACGTCCAACCGCTTGTAGAAGGGGTTGAGCTGCCCGTCCGCGATGCGCTGGGCATACACCTCTTCGCCGAGGAGGAACAGGGCCTGATCCAGATAATCTTCCGCGCCCTTGATCTCCTCCTCCTTGGTGGCGATGGCCTGGTCGAGCTCCGCCATCCGGGCGTCGTGCTGCGTCTTCTGCTCTTCCGCGGCGTCCTCCAGCTCGATCAGGCGCTTGTGCGCCAGGATGCCGGCCGCGCCGGGCTGGCCGGGGGTGGGCGTGAGGGAGGCCGCCAGCTGGGCCTCCCAGTCCTCCACTTCGCGCGCCAGGCGCATCTGGGCGATGCGGTTCTTCTTGAGGTTCTGCTTGGCGGCGTCCAGCTTCACCGGATCCTGGGTGGTCATCTCCAGGTCCGCGAGCTTCGCCTCCAGCTTCTTCAGGCCCACGATGGCGTAGCGCAGGTCGGCGCGGCGGGTGGCCAGCGTCTTGCGAAGACCCTTCACCTTGCCTTCCACCGCCGTCACGGCCTTCTGGAAACGGCCGGTGATCTCCTTCTGGGCGCCGCAGTCGTCCTCATGCTGCGCCAGGAAGTCCTGATAGGCCACGTCCTCGTCGTTCATCTCCGCTTCCAGCGCCGCCAGCTCGTCCCGGCGCGCCTCCAGCACCTCTTCGGCGCGGTAGACGCGTTCCATGGAGCGGGGGCAGTTCGGCTTGCCCGGGAGGACGTCCCGGGCCAGGTCGCCGAGCTGGAAGATGAGATCGTTGTAGCTCTCCTTCGCCATGGGCGGATTCATACGCCCAAGACGCCAGGACTGTCACCGGCCGAGCGCATTCCCCGCGCCCGGCCCTCTTTGCTCCCTCAGGAATCCGCGGGAGCCGCGACGGCCTGGGACTCGCCCCGCCGCACCGCCGCCAGGGCCCCTTCCGCCAGGGCGAGCAGCTCCCGGGCCCGATCCTGCTCCTCGGTCCGGTTCAGCTCGCACACCCAGGCGGAGGACAGGTCCGCGTGCTGGCGCGCCATCTCCGCGGTTGTCTCGTAGCGCGCGGCCGACGCGCGAGCGAAGGCCCCCTCCCGGCGCAGCTCCAGCACCGTGTCCGGATCCAGATCGATTTCCTCTGGGGGCACCGGCAGCGGCCCTCGTCCCAGCGCCGCCAGGCGGGCCAGGAGCCGTGATGCATGGGCGCGGCAGAAGGCGGCCAGCACCATCAGGCGCGCCCGGACCCGCGCGTCGTTCATGCGCTCCGCCAGCCCCGTCATGCGACGGGCCGACACCACTTCTGCTTCCCACGCGGCGGCCAATGCGGCTGCCAGCCGGGTATGCCTCGCTCCCATCAGCGTCCCTCCCCCACCCTCGTGAGACGCAAGCTAGGAACGCTGTTGGTGCAATTCAACCGACCGCGCGGGCAAGCATCCAATAAAGCCCCACTCCCGCGAGGCCAATGGACGACAGGCACACAACCTTCGAGTGCAGACGGGGCCTGCGCTGAACGATTCGCAGCACGGGAACCAGGAAGGCCACCACCACCGCCTGCCCCATCTCCACCCCCAGGTTGAAGCCCACGAGCGCCGGCACCGCGTCCGTCCCCAACCCGTAGCCACCGAGCACGCTCGCGAAGCCCAGCCCATGCACCAGGCCGAACAGGAAGGTCAGCCCCGCGCGGTGCCCGTGCCGGCGCAAGAGCAGGTTCTCCAGCGCCATGTAGAGGATGGAAGCGGCGATCGCGGCCTCGGCCCACCGCGTGCCCCGCGCGCCCAGCGTCACCACGCCCAGGGCCGTGAGCCCGAGCGTCAGCGAGTGCGCCAGCGTGAAGGACGTCACCAACAAGAGGATCCGCCGGAACGAGCCGCCCACCAGCAGTACCGCCAGGAGGAACAGGAGATGATCCGCCCCCGCCAGGATGTGGCGGATGCCCTCGCCCACCCAGCCGGCGAAGCCGTCCACCGCTCCGGGCGCGACCTCTATTTCGTGGGCATGGGCGGCGGCCGGGCCCAGCAGGAGCAGGGCCAGCAACACCACCCGGACCGGGGGGAACGGCTTCATCGCGCGAAGGAGCCTGCCCTCCGCGCGCCCTGCCCGTCCACTACTCGTGCACGAACTCCAGCTGCACCTGGTGGCGGCCCGAAAGCCCGCCGTGGTGCGCGCCGCAGCGCGGACAGACCATCGGCAGATCCCATTCCCACTGGGCCTGCACCTCGTCCCCGCAGCAGACCATGGGGAGCGTGCGCAGCATCTCCTCGTCCGGAGGCAGCGGCCGGGGCAGCGGCTCCGGCGCCACGGAGATGAAGGTGGGCCGCGGGTTCTGGGACAGCGTGCGCTGCACGTACGCCAGCTGCTCGTACCGCACGTGGTTCGCCCACGCGCGTGCCATCTGCTCCACGTGCGCGGACTGATCCGGCGTGAGCCACGCGTCCGGCAGCGCGCGGTGGCCGCAGTACAGGCAGTGCCACGCGGGCAGCTCCTCGGGCGTGTACGCCTCGTGGAGGTTTTCGAAGGGGAAGTAGCCCGCGAGCAGCCGCTGCAGCATCCCCGCGTCGTGGCGGCTGGGCCGCGTCTTGAAGGAGCGCTGGCAGCGGGGACATTCGCGCCGCACGAAGCCCGCCTTGTCCCGCGGCAGCTCCAGCCACGCCATGTCCAGCTCCGGCAGGTTCATGCCAGCCCCCGCCGGCGCCCCAGCGACGCGACGGCCAGCACGAACGCGATGAGCGAGAACACCAGGAGCAGGTGCACCCACTGCCCCTCCGTTGAACCGGTGATCAGCCCCATCACCCACAACACCATCAAGATGATGCCCATGGTCCAGTACACGCCACGCCTCCCGCCACACAGGGCCTCGGATAATCAGACCGGGCGCAAGCTAGGAACGCGGAGGCAGCGCGGCAACAGGTGGAGCTTTCTGCAGGGTCAGGTTGGGAAACAAACTTCCCAGGCCGGGCATTTTTTCCGGACGCCGAGGGCCATGCCGGCCCTGTTTCAGCCCCTCTCTTAAGGATCCGTGAGGCAGCTGGCGCACGCTACGTACGCTGGCACGTTGCCTGCTTAGCCGCTGGGTGTGGGCGAGTCAGCGGGCGCGTGTGGTCGGGCGCCAGGGGAGGGCGTGATGAGGGGTTGGACGGTGGCGATGGCGGCGGCGGTGGTGCTGATGGGGACGAACGCGGTGGCGTTCCCGGTGCAGGTTCCGGTGGGTGCGCAGGGGGAAGCGCCGGACGTCGCGGCCCTGAGGGCGCAGCTGGCGGAGAAGGACGCACAGCTCAAGGCCGCCCTGGCCCGGTTGCAGCACTATGAGGACGAGGCGGACTACCTCCGCGCGGAGCAGATGGGCGTGGCCGAGGCCGTGCGCGCCTCCGGGCTCCCGGAGCGGCAGCAGCGCCGGCTGGCGGTCTCCATCGTCCGCGAGGCGGAGCGCAACAACCTGGATCCGCTGCTGGTGGTGGCGCTGATCCGCTGCGAGTCGTCCTTCAACAACTAC
The DNA here is from genome assembly GCF_009909105.1 of Corallococcus exiguus. Taxonomy (NCBI): domain Bacteria; kingdom Pseudomonadati; phylum Myxococcota; class Myxococcia; order Myxococcales; family Myxococcaceae; genus Corallococcus; species Corallococcus exiguus. The sequence goes on along the minus strand of NZ_JAAAPK010000002.1, from coordinate 202,598 downwards.
GCGGTGTCCGGCGTGGGCGCCATGGGCCTCATGCAGGTGATGCCGGACACGGGCAAGTACCTGGCGGAGAAGTCCGGCTGGCGGCTGGGCCGCCACACCAACCTGTTCGACTTCGAGACGAACGTGAACCTGGGCACCGCGTACCTGGCGGACCTCATCAGCCGCTTCGGCTCCGTGGAGGGCGCGCTCGTCGCCTACAACGCAGGCCCGGGGCTGGCCAAGCGCATCCTGGCCAAGAAGGAAAACCGGGTGAAGTTCATGGCCGGTTACCCCGCCAAGGTCGTGAAGGAGTTCCGCAAGCTGAAGGCCCAGCAGGAGCGCGCCATCAGCCTGCGTGCCGAGCAGCCGACAGCCGACCGCAAGGGTTGACCGCTGCGTGACATGAACTCCGCCCGGTCGCCAACACTCCAGCCGAAGTTGCATGCCCGGCACTGACCTGATCGCAGGTGAAGGTGCAATGTCCGGCTCCGGCTGTGCACCCCCACCCCACGGTGGGAACCCGGACCACTCCTGTGGTCCGGAAACGTGCGGCAGCCGCCATCACATCGCGGGGCGGCACACACGTGCACACCTTAGCGGGAGCGCGGATCATGACGGGGCTTCAGATTCATCGGGAGGAGGAGGCGGCGGGTCGGATCACGCTTCGCCTGGAAGGAACGTTGGACGGCCGTACGGCCCAGGAGCTGCGCAACTCGCTCCAGGCGCTGGGCCAGAGCGAGGTGGTCCTGGACTTCGCGCACCTGCGTGAGTTCAAGGACAGCGCGGTGGGCATCCTGACCCACGGCCTGAAGGACGGCGCCGTGCAGCTGCGCGGGCTGGCGACGCACCACGAGCGGATGTTCCGCTACTTCGGCGTGCTGGCCTCGCCGACGACGCACCGGGCGTACTACACGCCCGAGGACATCCTCTCCGTCTGAGGATGAAGGGCCCTCCGGGCCGTGTGCATCCCCGGCAAGTGCCCGCGCCTCCAAGGCAAGCGGGCATCCGGCGTGGAACACGGGCGGCCTGGAGGGGTGCCGGCGGGCGTTTGCCTGGGCTAGAGTCCGCGCCCAGATGACCCAGCCCGCTCGCGTCCTCGGTCCAGTTCCCTCCCCTGCTTCCGCGCGCGCGGTGATGGAGCGGCTCGCCGCCCAGCTTGGCCGCGCCGTGCAGGGAAAACCGGAGGAGGTGCGGCGCGTCGTCACCTGCGTGGTGGCCGGCGGGCACCTGCTCCTGGAGGACATGCCCGGCGTGGGCAAGACGACGCTGGCGGAGGCCCTGGCCCGAGCGTGCGCCCTGTCCTTCGCCCGCATCCAGTTCACCGCGGACCTGCTGCCGGCGGACATCCTGGGCGCGCAGGTGTTCCACGCGCAGACGGCCACCTTCTCCTTCCGGCCCGGGCCGCTGTTCCGGCAGCTGGTGCTGGCGGACGAGCTCAACCGCGCGCCCCCGCGCACCCAGTCCGCGCTCCTGGAGGGCATGGCCCAGGGCCAGGTGTCGCTGGACGGGCAGACCCACGCGCTGCCCTCGCCCTTCACGGTGGTGGCCACCCAGAACCCGGTGGACTTCTCCGGCACCTATCCGCTGCCGGACTCGCAGCTGGATCGCTTCCTCGTGCGCCTGTCCCTGGGCCACCCGGCGCCGGACGTGGAGGCGCGCCTGCTCACCACGCGCGGCGCGGCGTCCCCGCTGCCGTCGGTGGAGGCGGTGACGGGGCCGGAGGAGCTGGCGTCGCTGCGTGAGTTCACCCAGGACGTGAAGCTGGACGCGACGGTGGCGGACTACGTGGTGCGGCTGGCTCGGGCCACGCGCGAGCACGGCGACCTGGAGCGCGGCGCGTCCACCCGCGCGGTGCTGGCGCTCGGGTCCGCGGCCCGGGCGCAGGCTTTGTGGGAAGGGCGCGACTTCGTCACCCCCGGTGACGTGCGCGCCATGATGGTGCCCTGCTGGGCGCACCGCGTGCTCTTGAGGAGCGCCGTGCAGGGCGTGTCCGCGCGGGACGAGGCAGCGCACCTGGTGGAGGAGATCGCCCGCAAGGTGGCGGCGCCCCGGTGAAGGCCCCTGCCCGCCCCCCACTCAAGGCGCGGCTGCGCGCCCTCCTTCGTCCGCCGCGCACGCTGTCGGTGACGAAGACGGGCCGCACGTACCTGGTGGTGACGTTCGGCGTGGGGCTGGGCGCGCTCAACACGGGCAACAACCTGCTCTACCTGCTGCTGGGCCTGCTGCTCAGCATGGTGGTGGTGTCCGGCGTGCTGTCGGAGCGCTGCCTGCGCGACCTGACGGTGCGCCGGGTGGGCGCGGACGCGGCCTTCGCGCGCGAGCCCTTCGCCTACCGCTGGGCGGTGTCGCGCAAGAAGGGGCACGGCTTCGCGCTGACGTTCTCCGAGGACCTCTCCCCGCTCACCGGCACCGGGAAGCTGGGGCACCTGTCCGCGGGCAAGGAGCACATCGTCCGGGCGGACCTGGCCGCGCCGCACCGGGGCCCCGTGCGCCTGTCCGGCGTGCGCGTCACCACCACGTGGCCCCTGGGCCTGTTCGCCAAGACGCGCGTGTTCTCCCTGGAGGGAACGCTGCTCGTGTATCCGCGCCGCGGCTACGCCTGCAAGGAACCGGGGCCCGCGGAGAAGGGCCCCCGGGGCGAGTCAGGCAGCCCGCGCCACCTGGACGGCACCGGCGATGTGGCGGGCCTGCGCGAGCTTGCCCCGAACGAGGACGCGCGCCGCATCCACTGGCTGAAGAGCGCCGCGGCGGGGCGACTCCTGAAGGTGGAGCGCGAGCGCGAGGAGCGCCGCATCTGGAAGCTCGCGCTGGAGACGGGCCTCACGGGTGACGCGCTGGAGCGCCGCTGTGAAGAGGTCGCCGCCCAGGCGCACCAGTTGCTGGACGCGGGACATGAGGTCGGCCTCCAGTTGCCGGAGCGCGCGCTGCGGCCGGCGGCGGGGGCTTCGCAGGAGCGGCGCATCCTCCAGGCGCTCGCGTGGGTGGGCTTCGAGGGCGTGGACGCAGGGACGGACTCCCGGGAGGCGGCGTGAAGCGCCCCTTGAGGCTGCGGCTCGCTCTGCGCGACCTGGCGGTGGGCTTCGCCTTCGCCGCGATGGCCATGTCCGGCCAGCTGCCCGTGTGGGTGCTGGGCGTCTTCATCGGAGCGCTGGTGCTGGCGCTGTGCGACGTGCGGCTCGTCGCGCGCTTCTCCCGCCTGTCCGCGCTGGGGCTGCTGGTCGCGGCGGTGCTCCTGGGCCTCCAGCTGACGGCCGGCGCGATGAACGCGGTGGTGGCGGCGTGCGCCTTCGCGAGCCTCATCGCCGCGCAGCGGATGCTGTCCACGCCGGACGCCGCGGCGGAGGGACAGACGCACCTGACGGGCCTCTTGATGGTGGCTGGTGGCGCGGCGCTGTCGGGCGACATGACGTACGCGCTGTGCCTCATCGCCTTCGGGGTGCTGGCCAGCCTGGCGCTGGCGCTGGGCGTGGTGGAGGCGGCGGTGCCGGACGGCGAGCCCGTGCCGGTGCGCGCGGTGCTGCGGCCACTGTCCGTGGGCGTGATGTTCGCGGTGGCTGGCGCGGTGGCCTTCTTCGTCCTCTTCCCCCGCCTCAACTGGGCCATGGTGGGGCCCCGTTCGGCGCCGGGCTTCGGCGCGGTGAGCAGCGCGGGCTACTCCAACACGGTGCGGCTGGGCGGCGCGGGCACCATCAAGGGAAACCCGCGCGTGGTGCTGCGCGCCACGCTCACGCCGGATCCGGGCCGCGAAGCGCTGGACGCCTACTGGGTGGGCCGCACCTACGACACCTTCGACGGCATGGAGTGGACGAACGTCGTCGGCGCGCAGCAGACGGAGCGGCAGATCACCCTGCGCCCCGCCAGCGACACGCTCCTCCACCAGCGCATCGAGCTGCTGCCCGCGTACGGCGCCCGCACGCTGATTGCCCTGGAGACGCCCTCGCGCCTGGGCAACGCCATGGCGCACACGCCCACCGGCACCCGGAACAGCCCGGTGCAGCTCCAGGGCGGGGGCGAGGTGCGCTTCACCGTCACCGCGCCCTCGTACACCTACGAGGCCTACAGCCTGCCGCCGGACGCGAAGAAGGGCATGTCCGACGGCCTGGTCCAGGCGGAGCGCGACCAGCTCCTGGCGCTGCCCGAGCACCTGGACGCGCGCGTCGCGCAGCTCGCGGCGCAGGTGCTCCAGGGAGAGAAGGAGCCGCTGGCCGCCGCGCGCAAGCTCGCCACCTTCCTGCAGCGCGACTACGGGTACACGCTGGAGCAGGCAGGCACGCCGGAGGATCCGCTGGCGGAGTTCCTCTTCGTGCGCAAGGCGGGCCACTGCGAGCACTTCGCCACCGCGCTCACGCTGATGCTGCGCACACAGGGCATCGGGGCGCGGCTCGCCACGGGCTTCTATGGCGGCGCGCGCATGGACGGCGGCTACCTGGTGCGCGCGGGCGACGCGCACGCCTGGACGCACGTGCTCGTCCCGGGGCGGGGCTTCGTCACCGTGGACGCGACGCCCCCGTCGAACCGCACGAGCCAGGGCTCCGTGCTGCTGGAGAAGGTGCTCGCGCTCTATGAAGCGGTGGAGTCGCGCTGGCGCAACTCCGTCGTCGACTACTCCTTCCGCGACCAGTTCGAGCTGGCGAGCGCCCTGGTCCGCCCGCCGCGCCGTGCGCCCGGCGCCCCCGCCAACGAAGGCCCCAGCCGCCTGCCCCCGCCCCGCGCGTGGGTGACGGCCGCCGTCGTGGCCTTCGTCATCTGGCGCGCGGGCCGCTTCGTCTCCCGCTGGACGGGCCGCGCCCCGGTGCTGGAGGCCACGCGCTTCCTCGACCGGGTGGACACGGCGCTCCAGAAGGCCCATGTGCCGCGCTTTGAACACGAGACGCTGGAGGACCTGACCACGCGCCTGGCGCGTGAAGGCCATCCGCTGGCGCTGGCGCTGACGCCCCTCACCCGCCGCTACCTGGAGGCCCGCTTCGGCGGCCGTGCCCTGCGCGAGGGAGAGGCCGAGCACCTGCTCGCCACCTTGCGCCGCGCGCTGGATGCGGAAGCCTCCCGTCGAGCAGTAAAGCCGGCCGGACAGGCGGGCCCTACCGCCCGCGCCTCCTGAGCGGAAGAGAAGTGCCCTCTGGAGGGAAGCGGGCTTCCGTCGCCGGTCGCTCGCCCTCCCCAGGAACGCCCGGCCGAGGTGGAGAAATGTCTCCACAGCCGCCACCCGTCGCCATTAAGCGTTTCACGAAACCCCATTCGCGAACGTCATGGCGACGTGCGCTCGAGGGCACCGCGCCGTGCATTTTCTCCCCTCGCAGACCCGCGGTTTTCCTACCGGCCACGGGTAACGGTTACAGACCGTTGCCAGGGGACGCCCATCTGCGCCTTCCAACCCCTCGGAGACACACGCGAATACATCCAACCCTGGTTGGCATCCCGGTTGCTCAGGGCAGACACGTCAAGTTGTAGGACTTGAACCCAGAGCACCTTTCAAGCGCCTCCGCCGCGGCAGGAGGCCCGATTTGGAGAATCCATCCATGCAGGCTTCGACCGAGCAGTCGTCCAATTCTGGCTCCCTCGCGATGTATCTCTCGGAGATCAACCAGTACTCGCTCCTGAAGGTGGAGGAGGAGCAGGAGCTGGCGCGCCGGTTCATCAAGGGTGACCTGGCCGCGGGCCACCGCCTGGTGACGAGCAACCTGCGCTTCGTGGTGAAGGTCTCCTACGAGTACCGCTCCTACGGCATCAAGATGTCGGACCTCATCCAGGAGGGAAATATCGGCCTGATGAAGGCCGTGCAGAAGTTCGATCCGGACAAGGGCATCCGCCTCATCTCGTACGCGGTGTGGTGGATTCGCGCGTACATCCAGAACTACATCCTGAAGAGCTGGTCCCTGGTGAAGCTTGGAACCACGCAGGCGCAGCGCAAGCTGTTCTTCAGTCTGGCACGCACCCGCCGGGAGCTGGAGAAGCTGGGCAGCGGCGAGACCGTGGTGAACGTGGATGAGATTGCCCGCAAGCTCCATGTGAAGCCCGGCGAAGTGCGTGAGATGGAGCAGCGCATGGGTGGCCGGGACTTGTCCCTGGACGCGCCCATGGGCGAGGACGGCGGCAACAGCCACGTGGACTTCGTGGTGAGCGCGGCGGCGCCCCAGGACGACGAGTTCGCGGACAAGGAGGAGGCGGGCCTCATCAACAACCGCGTCCGCACCGCCCTGATGCGCCTGGACCCGCGCGAGCGCTTCATCATCGAGCAGCGCGTGATGAACGAGCGCCCCATGACGCTCAAGGAGCTGGGCGAGCACTTCGGCTTCTCCCGCGAGCGCGCGCGCCAGCTGGAGATCCGCGCCAAGGACAAGCTCAAGTCGGAGCTGGCCGCCCTGATGGCGGAGGTGGATCCGGAGACGCTCGCCGCCCAGGGCTGAGGGCTGTTTTCGCGCCCCGGCGGAGACCCTGCTAGAACGGGCCCCCTGATTTCCTGTCAGGAGTGCCTGCTTGTCCCACGGTTCCCCGCCGGTCGTCGATGATCGCGTCCCCCTCGCGGAGGCGCATGGTGCCCCGCACAAACCCTATGTGCCCCCCGAGCAGTCGCCCACGGAGCTGACCATCCGCGGTCTGGTGCTCGGGTCGGTGCTGGGCATCGTGTTCGCGGCGTCGTCCGTGTACCTGGCCATCAAGGTCGGCCTCACGGTGTCCGCGTCCATCCCGGTGGCGGTGCTCTCCATCGCCATCTTCCGGGCCCTGGGACGCTCCAGCATCCTGGAGAACACCATCGTCCAGACGACGGGCTCCGCGGGTGAGTCGCTCGCGTTCGGCGTGGCGGCGGCGCTGCCCGCGCTGCTCATCCTGGGCTACGACATCAGCCTCACGCACGCGTTCCTCACCGCCGCGCTGGGAGGCGTGCTGGGCGTGCTGATGATGATTCCGCTGCGCCAGGGCCTCATCGTCCAGGAGCACGGCAAGCTCACCTACCCGGAGGGCACCGCCAGCGCGGACGTGCTCATCGTCGGAGAGCAGGGCGGCACCAACGCCCGCACGGTCATCCTGGGTTTCATCATCGGTGGCGTCTACAAGTTCGCCTACTCCGGGATGAAGCTCTTCAAGGAGGCCATCGGCACGCCCATCAAGGGGCTCAAGGCCGCGACGCTCTCCACGGAGGTGTCCCCGGAGCTGTTGGGCGTGGGCTACATCATCGGGCCTCGCGTGGCGGGCATCACCTTCGCCGGCGGCGTGCTCAGCTACCTCATCCTCATCCCGATGATCTCCTTCTTCGGCAGCGGCATGGAGACGCCGCTGCTGGTGCACAACGGGATGCTGATCAAGGACATGTCGCCGGATCAGATCCGCAACGCGTACGTGCTCTACATCGGCGCGGGCGCGGTGGCGACGGGCGGCCTCATCAGCCTCATCCGCTCCCTGCCCACCATCGTGGGCGCCTTCAAGCGCAGCGTGGAGACGCTGCGCCAGTCGCGCACGCAGGGCGCCCTGCCCACGGTGCTGCGCACGGATCAGGACCTGCCCATCACGGTGGTGCTGGTGGGAAGCGCGCTGCTCATCCTCGCCATCTGGCTGGCGCCGCCGCTGCACGTGAACTTCATCTCCGCCATCCTCATCGTCATCTTCGGCTTCTTCTTCGTGACGGTGAGCGCGCGCATCACCGGTGAGATTGGCTCCTCATCCAACCCCATCTCCGGCATGGTGGTGGCCACGCTGCTCGTCACCTGCCTCGTGTACCTGCTGTTCGGGTGGACGTCGTCGCCGGACCGCTTCATGGCGCTCACCACGGCGGCCATCGTGGGCATCGCCGCGTCCAACGGCGGCACCACCGCGCAGGACCTGAAGACGGCGTTCCTCGTGGGCGGCACGCCCAAGAAGCAGCAGATCGCCCTCTTCGTCGGCGTGCTCACCAGCGCCATGTTCATCGGCCTGGTGCTGGTGCTGCTCAACCAGGGCGCCACTGCGGTCATCCCGGAGGCGCACCCGGGTGTGCAGGTGACGGAGCTGACGCAGGAGACGCGCACCCAGCACACCTACCGCTGGTCGGTGTCCCAGGACGCGCTCACCCAGCGCGGCATGACGCCCGAAAAGCTCAAGCGCTCGCTGTGGGCGGAGCGCCTGGACGCGACGCCGGTGGACGGAGCGCTGGAGCTGCGCAGCTGGCGCCCGATGCCGCCCGAGCAGCTGTCCGGCCTCACGCTGACGCCGGCCAACGGCCCGTCACTGAAGCTGTCGGACGCGGGCGCCATCACCGCCGGTCCGGACCGCGTCTACAAGGAAGGCTTCGTGCGCGGCGCGGACACGCCCGTGCCCGCCGGCCGCTACCTGGTGGATGACCAGGGCGCCATCCAGTACGTGGTGGACCCGGGCATCGGCGGCCGCATCAGCGAGTACGAGGGCCAGACGCTCACCCGCTACTCCGCGCCCAAGGCGCAGCTGTTCGCGCTCATCATCGACGGCATCCTCACGCAGCGGCTGCCGTGGGACCTGGTGCTGCTGGGCGTCTTCATCGCGCTGATGCTGGAGCTGTGCGGCGTGTCCTCGCTGCCCTTCGCGGTGGGCGTGTACCTGCCCATCAGCAGCAGCGCCCCCATCTTCGTGGGCGGCATGGTGCGCCACTTCGTGGACAAGCTGCGCGGTGGCAGCGCGGCGGAGTCCGAGTTCTCCCCCGGCACGCTGATGTCGTCCGGCTACATCGCGGGCGGCTCCATCGCGGGCGTGCTCATCGCGTTCCTGGAAATCGCCAGCGACGGGGCCTGGACGCGCGCCATCAACCTGCCCGCCCTCTTCGGGCATGAAGGCGCGGTGGGCTCCTTCCTCAACGCCGTGGGCGAGAGCGAGCTGGCGCACCCGACGTGGTCCAACGTCTGGGGCCTGGCGTTCTTCGCCGTCCTCACCGCGGTCCTGTTCCGCTCGGCCGTCAAGGGCCAGAGCGGCGCGGAAGCCCCGCCGCCGTCGCACTGACGGCTTGAAGCACCCTCCCCGCTTCGTGCTCGCGGGGAGGTTTACGTCACAGCCCAGGCACCGACGGCGGCACCTCCGTGTCGCCGCCGGCAGCGTCCGCGGACCCCTTCGCGCAGACGTACTCCGCGCGCAGCGGCGTCACGATGCCGAAGGTGAAGGCGTAGACGAACGGGCTCCACCACGGCCAGTACACGTCCACCCGGGACAGGCCATGCCGGCACTCCGCCGCGGCCACGTTGGACGTCGTCAGCCCCTCCACCAGGCTCACACCCGTCTGGGCCTCCGGTGCGCCATCGCGCGGCGCCGGACTGCGCACGCTCATGCGGAAGCAGCCCGTGAGGGACGCCAGGACCAGGGCGGACGCGGCCAGTCGCTTCATGGACGGGACTCCAGGCTGCAAAGGGACTCCTTGCGTAACACACCGGGGCTTCACCGCCAGTCCGCCCCATGTTGCCCAGGTGTCACGCCAACCCCCTGGATTCTGGGCAATTGTCGAATTGGGAGCCGGACCTGGACGGGAGTACACTCCAGGCTCCCCCCACCGGGGCCTTCCACCCCCTCCGGATTCTTCCAGGATTCATGGCACAGCCCCAGAAAGTCACGGACGCGACCGCGGAGCCGGAGCAGTCACCGGAGGTCCGCGAGAAGGTGGAGCTGGCGAAGACGTTCGCGTTCCACCTGCTCAAGGGCATCAAGCAGATTGGCATGTACCGCCACAACGAGGCGCGCTTCCCGGAGTTCCTCTCCAAGGCGCAGGAGGCCATCTCCACGTACACGGAGAAGTTCGGACCGCTCTCGCTGAAGGTGGAACAGCAGAACTTCATGCTGCATGGCGAGCCGCTCTTCTCCGAAGAGTCGCCGCTCCCCTACAAGTTCTTCCGCGACGGCATCCGCCAGCTCATCTTCCGGCCGGGGCTGCCGCTGGAGGAGCTGGTCACCCTCACGCTCATCGCGCTGTCGGAGCCGGAGCGCGGCGCGGACGACGTGCTCGCGCAGCTGTGGCGCGCGGGCATGCAGCAGGTGGAGTACGTGGTGGTGGAGGGCTTCTCCATGGAGGGCGCCTCCGAGGACGAGGTCCAGGTGGAGGTGGACAAGGTGGTGGGCTACCTCTACTCCCGCCTCCAGACGAACTCGGACGACTTCCTGCGCTTCGCGCGCGTGTCCGCGGAGGACCTGGACGCGAAGCTGGACGGCGTGGAGCAGATCCGCGGCCTCGTCGTGGGCGGCCGGCACGCCTCGGACGACCTGAAGGCCCGCATCCAGCGCGACATCACCGAAGAGGAGAACGCGCGCCTCTTCCCCAAGCTGGTGGGCGCGGTGTTCCAGGTGGTGGAAGGCGGCGTGGATGACGCGGCGCTGCTGGAGGAAATCTTCCTGCAGCTGCTGGACATGCTGCTGCTCCAGGACGACTTCGCCACGGTGAACCAGATCGTCCTCAAGCTGCGCGCGCTCTCCCAGCGCGAAGGCGGCGAGGACCTGGGGCGCATGCTCAACAACTTCCTCCACAAGATGGGCGAGGAGCAGCGCCTCACGCGGCTGGGCGAGTCGCTGAAGACGACGCGCACGCGGCAGCCGCAGGACGTGACGCGCTACCTGCAGGCGCTGGGCGTGGACTCGGTGCTGCCGCTGCTTAGCGTGCTGGAGACGATTGAGCTGCCGGAGAACCGCCTGCTCATTGGCGACGTGCTGGCCACGTTCGCGCGCGACCTGCCGGAGCCCTTCGTCGCGCGCCTCTTGTCGGACCGGCCGCAGACGGTGCGCGACATGGTCTACATCCTGGAGAAGAGCAACCACCCGGAGCGGGTGAAGATGTTCGGCCAGGTGATGAAGAGCCCCAACCTGGTGGTGAAGCTGGAGGTCATGCAGATCATCGGGCGGGGCCGCACGGCGGAGGCCCGGCGCATCATCCAGGATGCGCTCACCGACGGCGTCTCCCAGGTGCGCATGCTGGCCGCGAAGCTGCTGCCGGAGTTCGACCGCGAGCGGGCCTTCACGGACCTGGTGCGGCAGGTGCGCGAGCCGGGCTGGGACAAGAAGACGACGGACGAGAAGTCCGCTTTCTACTCCGCCATCGGGGCCACCAACCTGCCCGCCGCGCTGTCCATGATGCAGCAGTTGCTGACGGTGAAGCCGTCACTGCTGAACAAGCGGCGCGTGATGGAGGACAAGCTGCTGGCGATCATGGGCCTGGGCGGCGCGGGCTCCATCCAGTCCTACAAGATGTTGCAGGGCGTGTTGGAGGACAAGGCGCAGCCCTTGGACGTCCTCACCGCGGCCCGCAAGGCGATGTACCAGACGCGCAAGGCCCTGTTCGGGGACTCGGCGCTGCCGGAAGAGGCGAGCTGACACCATGGCCGACAATCTGAAGATCAATCAGACCCAGGAGGAAAACCTGGGCGAGTACGGTCGAGAGCACAACGAGAAGCTCCAGAACCTGTCGCGCTCCATGCTCGCCGGCCTCTACATGCTGGTGCGCTCGGTGAAGATGTATGACCCGGAGAACGCCGTTTTCGAAAAGCCGCTCCACCAGCTCCAGGACATCATCAACCAGATCATCGGCAAGGAAGGCCGGCTGGAGCTGACGGGCGTCAAGGACTCGTACTACCTGAACGGCATGCTGGTGAAGGTGGACCTGAACTCCATCGAGAACCAGCGCTACCTGCTGTCGGAGATGCGCGCCAAGGACGTGGGCGGCATCACGCTGACCAAGCCCGTCACGGTGCAGGAGCTGAAGAACTTCGTCTGGATCTTCAGCAAGGAGCAGTCCTCCACCGCGGAGGAGGACGGCCTGCAGGGGCGCAAGCTCCTCAACATGCGCGTGGCCAAGTTCTCCAAGCTCAAGGAGAAGATGAACAAGGACATGGACACGCCGGGCGACCAGAAGGTCGACCGCAAGAAGTACGCGATGACCGTGTACGCCCGCGCGGTGTTCTTCCTGCAGAAGTACCTGGAGTCCGTGCGCGCGGGGAAGCCCATCGGCTCCTCGCGGGCGCTGCGCCTGGTGCAGGACTTCGTGGACATCTCCTACGATCAGCGCACCCACTTCCTGGGCATGACGACGCAGAAGCGCGAGGAGGACTACCTCGTCTACCACCAGGTGAACGTGGCGCTGATGTGCATCGTGTTCGGCGCGGAGCTGGGCCTCACCAAGCCGCAGCTGCGCGACCTGGGCTACATCGCGCTCTTCCACGACGCGGGCATGACGACGCTGCCGGAGGAGCTGGCCACCAAGCGCGGCGCGCTCACCGCGGACGAAAAGACGACGGTGGCCCGCGCGCCGCTCATCAGCGTGCGCAACATCCTGATGGAGAAGGGCTTCAGCCGCTCCACGCTCCTGCGCGTGGTGACGACGTTCGAGCACAAGACGGACTACGGCACCGCCGTGCGGGACGCGCGCGGCAACATCCAGATGATCATCCCCAAGACGAACCTGGGGGTGTACGCGAAGATCATCGCCATCTGCGACGCGTACGACGCGCTCACCTCCCGCAGGCCCTACCGGGACGCGTACGGCCCGGAGGTGGCGCTGATGCTGATGTGGACGGAGATGCGCCAGAAGTTCGACCCGGAGCTGCTGTCCGTCTTCATGCGGGTGATGGCCATCCAGCCCATCAAGGTCCTCTCCCGCCGCCAGCAGCAGATCAGCGTTTCCGGCCTGTAGCCTTCTTCGCCGCCGGCTTCTTCGCCGCGGGCTTCGCCTTCGTGGGCGGGCCCGCGGGGACGCTCGCCTCGCGCAAGCGCGTGAGCGCCTTCTGGAAGTCCTCCGGGAGGGGGGCTTCCAGGTCCAGCGCCTTGTGGGTGCGCGGGTGTTCGAAGGCCAGGCGCCACGCGTGCAGCGCCTGGCGGCCCACCGCCTCCTGCGCGTCCGCTACCGCGCCCTTCGCCTTGCGGCCGGCGCCGTAGAGCGCGTCGCACAAGAGCGGGTGTCCGGCTTCCGCCAGGTGGACGCGGATCTGGTGCGTGCGGCCGGTGAGCAGGTCCACCTCCACCAGCGCGGCGCCGTCGAAGGCCTCGCGCACGCGGAACAGGGTGATGGCGGTCTTGCCCTCCTTCACCTTGCCGGTGAACTTCTGCCGGTGGATGGGGTGGCGGCCGTAGAGCGTCTCGATGCGCCCTTCCGCGGGCGGCACGCCGTGCACCAGGGCCAGGTACGTCTTCTGGACCTCGCGCGTCTTGAAGGCCTTCTGGAGCGCCACCAGCGCCTGCTCGTGCTTGGCGACGACGAGGCAGCCGGTGGTGTCCTTGTCCAGGCGGTGGACGATGCCGGGGCGCAGCTCGCCGCCCACGCCGGCCAGGTCCTTCACGCGGTGCAGCAGCGCGTTGACCAGCGTGCCGGACGCGTGGCCCGCGCCCGGGTGCACCACCATGCCGGCGGCCTTGTCCACGACGACGAGGTCGCGGTCCTCGTGCAGCACGGACACGGGCAGGGCTTCCGCCTGCGGGATGGCCGCGACGGGCGCGGGGATGTGGAGGGACAGCAGCTCCCCTCCGCGCAGACGCTGCGCGGCCTTGGCGGGCTTGCCGTCCGACAGCACGTGGCCGTCGGCGATGAGGCCCTGGAGGCGGGAGCGCGTGAGGCCCGGGAACGCGCGGGCCAGGTACGCATCCAGCCGCTCACCCCGGGCTTCGGGGAGGGCACGGTGCTCGCGCGTGTCGGGTGCGGCCACGGCGGAGGGCGCTACCAGATCTTCGACTTCACGTGCGCCTTGGAGCGCAACACGATGTCGTTGATGGCGCGCTCGAAGAAGTTCGCCTGGGTGCTGATTTCCACGCTCACGCGGCTCTTGTAGAGCGCGCGCCCCTCTTCCAGTTCCTCCTTGAGGACCTCGAAAAGGTTGTCCTGCTCGATGCCCTTGATGATCTTCTGCTCGTTGTAGAGCGAGATATCGGAGGCGATCGCGCGAGCGAGTCGCATCGCCTTGACCTTTTCCTCTTCCGTCATCGTGCCACTACTTAGGCACCCACCCCGTGCGAGTCAACTTTTCCCGTCGCATGGCAGGGGGCCCGGCCGACTCCCGGTCAACGGCCCGACTTGGCGGGTTTCTCGGAGAACAGCGCGAGGTAGCTCTTGGACACTCGCAGGGGGTCCAGACCCAGCTCGCGGGCGAGGTTCATGAGGATGCCGCGCAGGTACACGGTGGTGGGGAGCGCGGTGTAGCGGTCCGCCTCCACGTTCTCCAGGTGACGCACGGAGATGCGGGTGCGGTCGGCCAGCTGCTGGATGGAGAGGCCCCGGGCCTCGCGGACGCGGCGGAGCAGTTCGCCGTTGAACTCGGCGTCCGAGGGGATGTCCACGCCCCGGGGGCGGGCCTCGCGGACCTTGGCGGCCACCTGGGCCAGCGCGGACTCAGCGGTCGCGATGGCGGAATCCTGAGCCAGGACCTGGGCGTCCCCGAGCTTGCGGACCGTGGGGCCCTTCACCGTGGGGCTCTTCACGGTGCCCGGCCCCGTGGGGCCCTTCTGCGGCGAACGCGAGTCGATGGGGCGAGACGACGTCAGGGGTCGAACGGCGGCGCGGGAGGCCCCGGTGGCCGGGATCCGGGCCAGCGCGGTGGTACTGGAGTCCAGGGTCGGAGTGCCCGGGGCGGGGTTCGGATCCGACTCGCCCTGGGTGGTCGTCACCGCGGCCGCGTCCGAGGCGGGCGCGGGGCTGGTGGCCACGGATCCGGCCTCCGGGACCTGGGGCTCGGCGACAGGCGTGGCGCTGGCTTCCGGCGCGGCGCCCGCTTCAGGCACGTGAGGCTCGGCAACTGGCGCGGAGGGCGTGGCGCTCTCTTCCGGCGTGAGCGGCGCGGCGGGCGTGGCGCTGACCTCGGCCACGGGCGACGCGGCCACGGGATGGGGGTCCGTCACGGGCTGGGGAGCCGGGACCTCTGTTGCCTCGGAGACAACAGGCGCATCGAGGGCCTCCACGCGGTCTGGCGCGACCGCTGCGGAAGGATCCGCGGCTTCCGGGGGCTCGACGGAGGAGCTCGCGGGCGCGGAAACGGATCCAGCCGGAGGCTCGGCTTCCGAAGGGGACGCGACCGCATTGGCAGGGGTCTCGGCCGGGGCAGGTGCCTCGTCCTTGGGTGCCGAGGCAGCCGGCGCGTTCTCGGCGATGGAGGACTTCGCGTCCACGGCGGGGGCCGGCGCTTCGATGACTCCCCTGCCCTGGCCGCGCAGCGGACTCGCGGGAACGTAGACGAACGACAGGCTCCGGGTGAACGAGGCACGGAAGGCCTCCACCACCGCCACGCCTCCCACCATCACCGGCTCGGAGGGCACGCCGGGCGCGTCCATCCCCGAGGACTCCTGCCGCTTCGACTCCTCACCCCGCATCCGCTCCTCGCTCTTTCCAGGCGTCCCGCTCGCGCGAGCCGCCTCCCCTTCATCGTCGTTCACGGACGTCGCGGCCTTCAGTCGCGACTCCGCCTCCAGCCTTTCGGCATCCACCGCGCCCGCGGCCTTCGCCAGCGCCGCCGCCGCGGTGGCCAGGGCCTCCGCGACACGCGCGGCCGAGTCCACCGCACCCGCGGCCTCCGCCGTCGCGGCGGCCTTCGCCAGCCGCTCCGTGGTCAGCCCGATGGAGCGGTCATACTCGACGCGCAGGTCCGCGTCGGTGAGCATCTCCATCGCCTCGTTCATCCGGTCACGTAGCGCTTCCACCTGATCCGGATCCCCCAGCGCGTACACCGCGATGGAATCCGGCGAATACAGCTCCATCAGGCGCTGGTGGGCCGCGCGGATGTCCGCGTCGCTCGCCGTGGGCGGCACCTCCAGGATCTCGTAATAGGTCTGCTGCGCGAAGGGCTTCATGGGATGGCGGACTCGGGGGAAATGCCGTCGAGCGTCAGGATACGCGCGGCGATGCGCTGGAGTCCCTGGGATACGGGCGAATCGGGCCGCTCGAGGAGCACCGGCTTGCGCTTGCGCACCGCGCGCCACGCTTCATCGTCGTGGCGCAGGGCGCCCAGGTCATCCATGTCGATACCGAAGAACTTCTTCCACGCGGACACCATCGCGGCGCCGACCTTCTCATCCGCGTCCGTGCGCGCCTGGTTCACGACGAGCCGCACGTGGAACGCCGCCAGCTCGCGCTCCAGCCGCTCCGCGTCCGAAGGGGCCTTGCGCCGCACCTGCGCGACGATGTCGTGCAGCGTCCGCAGGGCGCCCTCACGGGTGGACAGCGCGCCCTCGACCATGTCCTGGATGCCGTAGCGCGCCTCCGTCTGCTGGAGCTTGCGGAAGAAGGCCGCCTTGACGAAGCGGTACGCGTTCTCCACGGACGTGGGCTCCGGCAGCACGACGAGCAGGCCGTGGTCCGCGATGAGGAAGAAGTCGAGCGTGTTGAAGCTGGTGCCCGCGCCCAGGTCCAGGATGAGGTAGTCCGCCGTCGTCTGGGACAGCAGCGTGCGCAAGAGCTTCTGCTTCTGCGCGTACTTGAGGTTCGCCGCGTCCAGCGAGTCCTGCGCGCCGGCGATCAGCGACAGTCCCGGCACGCCGGTGGAGACCATCACCTCTTCGAGGTTCGCCTTCCCACGGCGGAGGAAGTCCGACAGCGTGGACTCCGGAGGGCCCACGCCCAGGCACGTGTGCAGGTTGGCGCCGCCCAGGTCCGCGTCCACGAGCAGCACCTTCTGGCCTGCCTGCGCGAGCGCGACGCCCAGGTTCGCGGACACCATCGACTTGCCGATGCCGCCCTTGCCGCCACCCACCGCGATGATCCGCCGCGCGCGGGCGCGCCGCGCGAGTCCCGCTGGACCCGAGGGCGATGCGTCATTGCCTGCACGCGGCGAAGTGCCAGCCAGGGGGGCGGGAGCGGATGGAGGCAAGGGGGCGGGCTTCACGAAGGCTCGCATCAAAGCCCGTCCTACCGCCCGAGTCGACACCCCGCCATTTCACGGCCGACCCTGTAGCGCCCGGAGCCCGCGCCCCGGAGCCAGGAGGCTCGGGGAGCAGGCGGCCGGGGAGCCGTTCGCTGTCACTCGTCGAGCAGCTCGACGTTCCAGTACGACACGTCCGCGAGGTGGAGGAACGGCAGCCACTCCCGGTAGGTGATCTTGCGGATGGCGCCGCGAAACAGCGGCGTCCAGCGCGGGCGCACGGGTTTCTTGAGCAGCCGCATCCCGGCCTGTTCCGGCGTGCGCCCGCCCTTCTTCAGGTTGCAGGGCACGCAGGAGCACACGACGTTCTCCCACGTCGTCTTGCCGCCCTGGGTGCGCGGGCTGACGTGGTCCAGGTTGAGCTCGCTGCGGGGCAGTTGCTTCGCGCAGTACTGGCAGGTGTCGTTGTCGCGCGCGTAGATGTTGAGGCGCGAGAAGCGCACCTTGGCGCGAGGCAGGTGGTCATACGCGCCGAGCACGAGGACGCGCGGCACGCGGATGGTGCGGTCGATGGTGGTGATGCTGTCCTGGGTGGCGCTGAGGGCGGCCCAGTCCTCGAACTCATACAGCCGGTACTGTTCGTCGATGGCTTTGGCGACGCCCTGATACAGCAGGGAAAAGGCCCGTTTGACTGACGTCACGTGAACCGGTTGGTAGTACCGGTTTAAAACGAGCACGGCGCTGTTGATCATGGCTGGCTTCCCGAACGGGCGGCCGCCACAGCCTGCGCGACCTGCCCCAGGTCCTCCTCTGAGAGACACCGGACGTCGAGAACGACCTCGTCATCCGCAATCCTGCCAATAACCGGCACCTCGGCTTCGCGCAGACGTTCCAGGAATACTTTCGGCGCTTCTACGGTGAGGCTGCAAGCGTAGGAAGGCAACCGGGACAGAGGCATGGCACCTCCACCCACCTGTCCATCCACGGACACGACACGGCCCTCCACGCCCAGCGCCGCGAGCAAGGCCGCCAGGCGTTCGGCACGGGATTGCAACAAAGCCGGTTGCTGGGTGAGCAGGCTTTGGGTGGGGACCGCGTCCGCGCGGCCATCCCGGTACAGCTCCAGCGTCGCCTCCAGGGCCGCGACCGTCATCTTGTCGACACGCAGCGCACGTGTGAGCGGGTGGGATTTGATGCGCTGGAGCAGGTCCGCGCGGCCGACGATGACGCCCGCCTGGGGACCGCCGAGGAGCTTGTCGCCGGAGAAGGCGACGACGTCCGCGCCGTCCCGGATGGCCTGGCCCACGGTGGGCTCCGGGGTGAGGCCCGGGCCGGACAGCGGAATGAGTGCGCCGGAGCCCAGGTCCTGGAACACGGGCACGTCACGGGAGCGTCCCAGTTCGGTGAGCTCCGCGAGGGACGCCTCTTCCGTGAAGCCGACGAGCGCGAAGTTGGAGCGGTGGACCTTCACGATGAGGCCGGTGTCTGGACTCAGGGCGTTGGCGTAGTCCGCGCGGCGGGTGCGGTTGGTGGTGCCCACTTCGACGAGCTTCGCGCCGGACTGGCGCATGACGTCGGGGATGCGGAAGCCTCCGCCGATTTCGACGAGCTCGCCGCGGGAGACGATGCATTCGCGGCCGGAGGCGAGCGCGGCGAGGACGAGCAGCACTGCGCCCGCGCAGTTGTTGACGACGATGGCGTCCTCCGCGCCGGTAAGCGTGCGCAGGTGGCCGATGAGCGGGGCGTAGCGGCTGCCCCGTTCGCCTTCGTCCAGGTCGTATTCCAGGTTGGAGTAGCCCCGGGCCACGGCGACGACTCGTTCCACGGCTTCTGGAGCTAGCGGTGCGCGGCCGAGGTTCGTGTGGAGCACGACGCCGGTGGCGTTGATCACTCGCCGGAGGTTTGGCGTGGAGAGGGACGCGAGCGCCGCTTCCACGTCCGCGTCTTCGAAGGGACGCAGGTCACCGGCGAGGAGCCGGGCACGCACGCGTTCAACAGCGAGCCGCAGCGCCGCGACCGCGCGGGCGTGGGGAAGGTTCGCGAGCCGGAACTCCAGCGACGGCCGCCGCAGGAGTTGTTCGATGGACGGAAGGCCGCGCAGCAGTGCGTTCTTTGCGTCTAGTGAGATCCTCACGTCCATAGTCAAGACTCTACTCGACTCAAGACCTGTCAGCTGTTCTCCAGCCTCGTTCTATGCGTGCTGGAACTTGGCTCCCCCTTTTTGCGTGCTCCAGCCTCATTACTTCATGCCGTCCGATTAAAACGGAATATCCTCCGGATCTTCCTCCCACCAAAACCCGAACCACTTTCTCGAAAAATCAATTTCGCGAATAGACGGGATATGGCGGCACGACACTTCATAGTCAAGCCGATACTCAACATCCACGGCAGCCCAAAAATCATCAACAGCCCGCAGTGCCTCATGCAACTGAGAAACTCTTGCGCTCTGAAAGTTCAAATAGAACTCGCCATCGTCATAAGGTCTCACCAACCCCTGATCAACAGCGGCTTCCCAGTCAGCGGCCTCGGATTCAAACACCCGAAAATGCGCTTCGCTGCCAACAGCTCTTGCATAGACCATACGGAAAATAACGCTAGGCACAGTCTTTCCAATTCGACTTACTCGCTCAACCAAATCGCTAAATTCAGTATCCCCGCCAGAGGGCTTTACGGCTCCAGTAGTGGTTCCATTGGCCGCAATTGGCGGAACTGAGAATATGACTTTCCTGGCCAACTCGAGCACAGCGGGCTTTGCCGCCGCACGCAAACCCTCAGCCGAGACAATGCTGGCTTTTAGTTTCGAAGTAAGCTCTTCCACTTGATTCTCGAGCTTTTTATATTCAGAGCGGTCCACGACATCAGGAGAAGGCAACTTCGCGAGTTGGCCACCTAAGCCAGCCAAGAACTCCTTGACTTTCGCTGCGTAAACCCCAGCAGGGTTTGGTCGATGCCAGTTGGCTTCACGCAAGCGATCGTAGATCTCAAAAATTTTCCTCTCATCCTCCAACCTGAGACAGTGCACTCCATGGAGGACCCCTTCCAGATCTCCAAAATCAACCGGCGGAACCAGTATAGGGAGGAGTTTTTCTGCAGCCCATGCAGCCCCCAGTTCGCTCATGCAAAAGGGGCTTCTGTAATAATTCCGGGAAACAAGAGCGATGACAATTCTACTGTGCGAAATTGCCTGTCGGATTCTCGGATTAAAGTTTGTGCCGGCAGAAATTGGGCTACTTGCTGCCGAAGTGCAGAATATTTGTGACGCCGAGAGTCCGGCTCCAGCCACGAGAAGCTGCTCAACAAAATAGTTAGCCATGGCTCCGTCGACAGAGGAATGGCTAATGAACACCGGTTCCGGAGTGACAGCATTTGGGGACTTAGAAGACATTCAATGCTCGTGGGCGCGCAGACAGATCGGTAATTCATCCATTATAGTCGACCAAGCAGGTGCTCCAAAAACCTGGCAAGGACAACTGAACACACGAACAGGCTCCTCCCTCCGCAAGAGCCTAATTCGATAGGAGCGAGTGTACTGAGGAACTGCCCCTGCAGGAAATTCCGCATCGGCACATGAGAAGCGCCTCGGTTTCCCCTGCGAGCAAGCTGACATCGAAAACGGCTGAGCTAAAGTCGGCGCTCTCAAGCAGTCGTCGCAACAGCTGACGCGAATACTTCGGCAGGCGTTCGCCATGCAAGCGTTTGACGTGGGCGCCCGTTAAGTTCGTGCGCGATGGCATCGAGCTGCTTGCTGGAGAGGGCGCTCAGGTCCAGAAGGCGAAGCTGCGCATCTGGATCAGGTTGCGCATGGACCTTAAGGCGGCTTCTGCCAAACGCTGGAACCTTGATGCCCGGAACCGGCCCTGGATGAACGCCCAGGCCACTTTCCATCTAGGCACGAGGCTCACCAACCGCCGTAGGGCACGGTGATGGCCTCCATGAAATGGCCGCTGGGATCCTGGAAGTAGACCCCGCGGCCTCCGTCATGGGTGTTGATTTGATTCTCATGCTGGCCGCGCGGGTCGGCCCAATGCTGGATCTTCCGGTCGCGGATCTTCGCGATCAGCGAATCGAAGACCTCCTCCGTCACCAGGAACGCGTAGTGCTGCCCGTGGATCGCGTCCTGAGTGGTGACGTAGTCGAGCGACGCGCCGTCCGTCAGTTTCACCACCTGGAAGTGACCGAAGGGCTTGGGCTCCGGAAGCCCGAGCAACTCCGCGAGGAATTGCGCGGACGCGACCTTGTCCTTCGCGGCGATGATCGTGTGATTGAATTTGACAGACATGGAGGCCCCCCTGCGGATGAGCCCTCCTATAACGCGCGCCCGTGCTGGAGTGCCAGCGGCCACAGCTTCGCCAGTTCAGCGCGCAGCACCGTTGCACTGGCGTAACGCTCCTCGGGTCGCTTCCGCATCAGCGTGAGGACGACCTTCTCGAAGGCTTCCGGCAGCTCTGGACACCGCTTCCTCGGAGGCACAGGCGTCTCCTGCACGTGCATCAGCATCAGCGGGACAGGCTGCGCATGCCGGAACGGCAGCTGCCCGGTGATCATCTCGTACGCCACCACACCCAGGGCATACAGGTCCGTGGCCGGCGACACGGGCACACCTGTCACTTGCTCCGGAGCCATGTACTCCGGTGTCCCCAGCGTCGCGCCCTGCGCCGTGTTGCCCATCACATGCGCGCTCTTGGCGAGCCCGAAATCCATCAGCTTCAGCACGCCCGTGCGCGTGATGAACAGGTTCCCGGGCTTCACGTCCCGGTGCAGCACCCCTTGCGCGTGCGCGTGCTCCAGCGCCACCGTGGCGTGCGTCAGCCACCGCAAGGCATTGGCCAACGTAGGTCGGCCCTCCATCATCACCTGACGCAGGTCCCTTCCCTCCAGCAGCTCCACCGTCAGGTAGTGCCGGTCCCCATCCGAGCCCACGTCAAACACATGCAGGATGTTCACGTGCTCCAGCGCCCGGGCGTGGTCCACCTCCTGGCGGAAGCGCGTCACCATCGCCTCGTCGGCGTACGGCACCGCCAACACCTTGAGCGCCACGCGCTGGTGCTTCTTCACATCCAGCGCCTGATACACCGCCGACGTCCCACCCACCCCCAGCCACTTCTCCACCCGGTAGCGCCCCGCCACCACCTGCCCGGGGACAAGGCCCTGGCTGGTGGGCACCAGGGGCTGCGGCGTCACCGCGCCCTGGATCAACGTGCCGCCCGGAGACACGGGCGTCCGCACCTGCGGCAGCGTCGGCTCCGAGCCGTCCTCTGCCACGGCGTTGCCCGGCCGCGCGTTCAGCGCCTCCGGGCCCAGGTAGGTCAACCCTCCGCTGTCACGGTCCTTGGAATGCACCCGCCCTCCCCTCTCACGACTCCAGCAGCGAGACGGGGGCCGGCGCGCCTGCGCCTTCGATGTCCAGGTGGGGCGTGGGCAGGTTGTATTCAGCGGCGGCGATGGTGGCCTCCACCATGATGGGGCCGGAAATCTCCGTGGGCTCGCCCTGGCAGAGCACCTCCACCACGTGCTCCAGCGTCCACTTGCCCATGCGGCTCACCTCCAGCTGCTTGCCGTTGAACTTCGCCGTGTCCGCCAGCTGATCGCTCGCGGTGAGCTTGGCCTCCACCGAATCCCCCAGGTAGCCGCGCGCCAGGTTCAGCACCCGATCAATCACCGCGCTCCAGGCCTGCAGGTGCGTGCGGTCCTGCGCCTCGTCGATGATGTCCAGGCCCACCTGGAGGCGCTCCATGCGCTCCAGGAACTGCTGCACCAGCTTGCCCCGGATGACGCGGCCGTGCTGCGGGGCGATCATCTCCACCGCGGGCGTGAGCTTCCGGATGGCCGCCACCGCGCGCACCAGCGCCGAGTTCACCGGCATGTAGATTTGATGGAACGCCCGGATACCCGTCCAGTCGGACTCCTCCGCCCACAGGCCCTGCGCCTTGCTGTCCGTGAGGCCGCCGAAGAGGTCGCCCGTGAAGAGCACCCGCGTCTGCGGGTCGTAGAGCATCACCGCGCCCCGGAAGTGGCAGAACGGCGACGGCACCGGCAGCAGCTTGTGGCCCGTGGGCACGCTCAACCCCTGCGAGAACTTCTCCGTCGGGATGAAGCGGTTGCGCGGCAGGTTGAAGTGGACGATGAGCCGCCAGGTGTCCTCGGAGCACAGGATGCTCGCGCGCGGCGAGTAGCGCGCCGAGATGATGTTCGCGGACGAGCCCACGTCCGGATCCTGGTGGTTGATGAAGAGCGCCGACAGCCGGTCCATCCCCCCAATCAGCGACACCACCTTCGTGTGGATGGTGGAGAAGTCGCTGCTCGACCCGGGGTCGATGAGGAGGTTGAACTCAGAGGGTTTCTTCGTCCGGGTGTCCGTGCCCCGAAAGCGGCGCAGGTACGGGTTGGCGAAGAAGATGCCGCCGGGCTCGCGCTTCCCGACCCAGAAGGTCTCCGGGGCGATTTCCACGGCGGTGCGGTTGAGGTCTATCTGTTGAGGGCTGGGGGCGCTGGGCTGACTCATGGCGTGTTTCCTTCACGCAAACGAGGGGGTGGGACTGCCCCTCAATCCTACCAGTCCCACTCCGATCCCGAGATTCTTCCAGTGCTCCTGCACGGGGGGACATGAGCGCCGCTTCTCGCTCTGCCACCCCCCGGCAATCAGGACCAATTCAGTACTCGCCGGACTCCTTGCCCGGCCGGTCGTCGAAGAGCTGCACCCAGCGTCCGTCGAAACCGCCGTTCTGCGGCAGGTACCACCCGCCCTGCAGCCAGAAGCCCTGCTCTCGCCCGTCGGTGTCGTCCGTCACGCCCGAGTGCACGAAGTAGTCGTGCTGCCACCAGTACGAATTCACCGACGCCGGGTAGCCGCTGGCGCTCATGCGCGTCTGCCCCCGCGAGTCCGCCACCGTGCCCGCCCACGACTTGTCGTGGAACTCGCTGGACCCGCCACCGCCCGTGTCCGACGCCTTGTCGTTCAGCTCGAACGTGCCGAAGAGCCACTTCTTCGACGGGTAGCCCTCGCGGTCGTCCTGCCCCTCCACGTCGCGCGTCTTGGAGAAGAAGCGCTGCATCCCCACGCTCACCTCCGCCTGCCCCGCCTCGTTCACCACCGGGCTCTCCAGGAAGAAGAACTGCGGCGCGTCCGGCAGCCAGTGCGTCGCATAGCCCCCGTGCTCCCAGTGCGTGGGGAGGATGTCCGCCAGGTCCTGCAGCTCGTACGTGACGCGCTTCACCGCGGGCCAATTGGCCGAAGACCCGTTGTCATAGCGGCTGGCCTGGGCGTCCGCCGTCGAGTACCGCACCGGCTGCGCGTTGAACGCCGTCACCGCCGCCCCGTCGTCCTCCGGCACGAAGACGAAGTGCAGCTTCTTGCGCCCGTCGTCGTTGTTCACGTCCGCCTCCGCCTTCCCGCCAGACGCCATCCGGCCCGCGAAGAACGAGTACGAATCCGTCACGAAGCGCAGCTCCTGCCCGTGCGGCGCCAGCAGCTTGTCGGACCACTCCGCCTGCCAGATGAGCAGGTGGCTGCCGGTGCCCGTCTGCATGAACTGGAGGTCGCCGCTGCCCGCCCGGCGCACGACGTTGCGCTTGTGCTGCGTCACCACCGCGTACGCCACGGTCTCGCCGCTGCCCGGGTTGCCCACCACGTTGCGAACCTGGAGCTCGACGCGCTCCCAGTCGTGCAGCTGCCAGTTGCCCGCCGCGTTCTTATCCAGCGCGTGATACAGGTGATACACGAGGGTGAGGTTCTTCCCCCCGTCCATGTACTCAATCAGTGACGTGTAGAGCGTCGGCCGGATGCGCCACTTGTCGAACGCGCTGGGGCCCACGCGCGACGCGTCCACGTACTGGTTGATCTGCTTCCAGTGCAGCTTGTTGTTGGAGAAGTCCCCGTCCTGGTCGAAGTCGAAGTTCGTCAGCCAGTCGTAGCCGTGCTTGTTGTCGTTCGCGTTCGCGCGCTTGAAGATGACCGGCGCGTAGTAGCGCAGGAACGCCTGCCGCTGCGCGTTCGTCAGCGACCAGGCCTGCGCCTCGGCTTCAGCCGGAAGACACAAAGCCACCAGGGTGAAGACAGCGACGGCGAGGGGAGCGATTCTCATTCGGAGGGGGAGCATGGCGGCCGACGAAATCACGGCCCGCCCTTCCCCCTCCACAAAGAAAACTCGAATTCAGGCTTCAGCCAGGATTACGCACTAACGCGATGCACTGGGCATCACCGGCACCTTCGGCACGCGGCCGTAGAGCAGCTGGTAGGTGTTGTAGGAGCGCAGCACGCGCTTGATGTAGCCGCGCGTCTCCGCGATGGGGATCTCCTCCACCCACGCATCCAGCGCCAGGTCCGGCCTGGCCGCGCGCCAGCGGTTCACCGCGCCGGAGCCCGCGTTGTAGCTGCCCACCGCGTAGGGCGTGTGGCCCTTGAACTGCTTGATGAGGCCGCCCAGGTAGTGCGCGCCGAAGCGGATGTTCAGCTCCGGCTGGAGCAGCGAGTCCACGGTGAAGTGCTTCACCTTGAGCTCGCGCGCCACGCCCTTCGCCGTGGAGGGCATCAGCTGCGTGAGGCCCAGCGCGCCGGCCCAGGACAGGGCCTTGGGGTCCAACGCGCTCTCCTCGCGCATCAGCGCCTGGAGCAGGTCCGGCTCCACGCCCGCGGGCACGGTGTGCTTCTCAATCAGATCGCGGAACGCGTTGGGATAGGCCACCTCCCACACGGGCCGCGTCTGCGCGGTGATGCGCCCGCTCAGGTCCTTGCGCAGCGCGAGCCGCGCGATGGCGTGCGCCGACCGCGCGTCGCCGGACTGCGACAGCACCATCACCAGCAGCCGCATGGACTCCGGCGGCTGGTTGGCGCGGTTCACCAGCATCAGCTCCGACGACACGGAGTCCGCGAAGCCCAGGCGCAAGAGCTCCACGCCCGCGCGGAAGTGGGGGTCGTCCCCCATGGGGCCCGCGAACATCGGCCAGGGGCTGGCGGCCTCCGGCACGTCGAAGATGGACGACGACACGGCCTCCAGCCGCTTGGGGTCCAGCTCGCCCAGCTTCGAGCGCGCCATCAGGCCGTAGTACGTCGCCGGGTGCTCCACTGCGAGCTTCTCCATCAGCTCCGCGGCGCCCTGGATGTTTCCGCGCTCCTCCAGCGTGCGAGCCCGCCAGTACTGCGCGCGCTCCACGTCGTAGGACTCGTCCGCGTTGGCGAACTGCGCCTCGATGCGGTCCAGGAAGGAGAAGCCCCCGTCCTCCACCTTCGACGTGCGCGCCACCCAGAAGGCCTTGAAGAGCGCCTCGCCCAGGAAGTCGCCCTTGGGGTACAGGCGCGCGACTTCGTCCAGGCGCGCCATGGCCTCCTTGGGGCGGTTCGTCTTCACGTACAGGTCGGCCGCGTAGAAGAGCGCGTCGTCCGCGAACGAGTGGTCCGGGAACTCCTTCGCCAGCCGCTCGTAGGTGTCCGGGCCGTGCTGCTGATCCACGATGGAGCGCGACGAGCCCAGCACGTACAGCGCGCGGGCCAGCAGGTCGCGGTCATTGCACTGCTCCACCACCGGCGTGAGGATCTGGATGGCGGCCGTGTGCTGGCGCTCCTTGCGCTGACCCTTGCCGAACGCGAAGTGCGCGCGGCACGCGAGCGTGTCCGGCAGCTTCATCGTCTTGAGCATCGGCTCCAGGATGGCCATGCCCTGCTTGTTGCGGTGCGCTTCGATGAGCGCCTCCGCGCGGCCCACCTTGGCGTCCAGGGGCGGCGTCTGCCCCTTGAGGCGCTTCTCCACCTGCTTGACGATGGGCGACAGGGGCTGGGCTGCCCACAGCTTCCACAGCGCGGCCTTCTCCGCCGCCTTGTCCTTCTTCTCCACCGCCAGGTCCGCCGTGGCGATGAGCGCCTCCGCGCCCACGTTGCGGCCCCAGCCCGTCATCATGCGCTGGGTGAGCGGCGTCAGCGCCTCCATGGCGCCGTCGTAGTCCTTCTTCTTGCGCAGCACGCGCGCCAGGCCCAGGCGCGCGTCCACGTACATGCGCGAGCCCTCCGGCACCTGCTTGAAGCTGGCCGCCGCGTCGTCCAGCCGGCCCTGGGACTCCAGCGCCACGCCCGCGTGCGTGAGGCAGCGGTCCTTCAGCGCCGGGTAGTCGTTGGCGAGCGCCGCCATCTCCGTCGCCGCCGACTTGTCGTCCCCGGCCCGCACCGCGGACAGCGCGCGCAGGTAGCGCACCGGCGGGCTGTCCCCTTCACCCTCCAGCAGCGCGCGCGCCTTGGTGTACTGGCCCTTGTCGAAGGCGTCCTTCGCGTCCCGCTTCTTGCCGTCGGCGAAGTACGGCGTCAGGTCCTCCAGCCCGTAGCGGCGCCCGCGGTGCACCACTGGCGTGGGCGGCACGATCCCCGGGAAGGCCGGGTTGAACACCTGCACGTAGCCCACCGGCAACGGCGCCTTGTCCGCGTCCGGCGGCGGCGTCAGCTGCGCCTCCGACGGCGCGTTGTCCGTGCGCGTCGTGGGGGCCTGATCCGTGTCGTCGCTGGGAGCCGGGGCCGTGGCGGCCGGAGCCACCGGGGCGGTGCTGGGGACCGAGGGGGCGGGAGCCTGCGCGGACAACAGGGCCGCGGAGGCGAGGAGGGCGAGATGCTGGAGGGACACTTTCATTCGCGGGGGCCTCGGGGACCCTGGGAGATGCGCTCGGGCACGCCCGAGGACAACTGGGGGTGGTTGGAAAATTTCCAGCCCCTGACAGAGGTTAGACTGTCCGCCTGCACATGGATATCCGCACCCAGAGCGCACTGCTTGCTTCCATCATCGGTCTGGCGCTGGGCGTGTCCATGTTGTTGCGCCCCGGACGACCCCGGGTCCTCACGCTCTACTCCGTCTTCACCCTGACGGTCGCCGGGTACTACCTCAGCCTCTTCTTCCACAGCATCTTTCCCTCGCAGGACTACCCCTGGGTGTCCCGCATCGCCCTCGGGGCGACGGTGCTCGTCGTCTCCCTGGTGCCCGGGGCGGCGGTCGCCTTCTTCCTCGAGTTCCTGGGGGTCAGCAAGGGAGCCCACCAGGTCGGCCGGCGGCTCGCCCTCCTGTCCGGCGTGCTGGGCTTGACCGTCGCCGTTACACCCCTGGCGGACAATGGGTGGGCCCGGCTGGCGCTGGGCGCCTGGGTGCTGGGCACGCTGTTCACTTCCGTGTCCTTGCTGGTGCACCGGGTGCGCACGACGGAGTCGCGCATCGAGCAGTTCCGGCTGGCGTACCTGGCCATTGGCGCGGGCGCGGCGGTGCTGTTCAACGGGCTGGACTTCCTGTCGCGCAACGACATCCCGTTCCCCACGCTGGGCCCGGTCTTCGCGACGCTCTACCTGTTCTTCCTCGCGCAGACGCTGTTGCGGCTGCGGCTGATGGACCTGCACGAGCTCTTGGGGAAGATCGCCTCGCAGACGGTGCTGGCGGTCATCCTGGCGTCGGTGTTCACGGTGCTGACGGCGTGGGTGGACGAGAACACGTCGCTCTTCGTCTTCAACACGGTGGTGGCCGCGTTCGTCATCCTCATCCTGTTGGATCCGCTGCGCACCAAGGTGGAGGAGATGGTGGTGCGCATCTTCTTCCGCGAGCGCTTCGCGCTGCTGGGCACGCTGAGCACCCTGCGCGTGCGCATGGCGTCCGTCATCGAGATTTCAGAACTGGCGCGCGTGGTGCTGGACGCGCTGCACGAGACGGGGCGCGTGACGCACGCGTCGGTGTACCTGATGGCGGAGGACCGGCCGGGCTACCGGCTCCTGGACTCGCGAGGCCCGCTGCCGGTGGCGCTGCTGGACACGGCGGCCGCGCGCGGCGTGCTCTTCGCGGTGGCCAGCGGGCAGAAGGCGGTGCTGCTGGAGAACATCGAGCGGCGCATCTCCGTGATGCGGGTGCAGGCGGTGGAGGGCAAGCGCTTCCGCGACGAACTGAAGCGGCTCAACGACACGCGCGCCGCGCTGCTCCAGATGAAGGCCGGCATCAGCGTGCCGCTGATGGGCAATGACCGCGTCATCGGCTTCCTGAACCTGTGGGACGAACGGGTGCCAGAGGCGTACGCGTCGGATGAAATCGCGCTCATCCTGGAGGTCTCCGAGCGGATGGCGACGGTGCTGGAGAACTCCAAGCTGTACGAGAAGATCCGCGAGCGGGACCGCCTGGCGGCGCTGGGTGAGATGGCGGCGGGCCTGGCGCATGAAATCCGCAACCCGCTGGGCGCCATCAAGGGCGCGGCGCAGTGCCTGGACCCTCGGAAGCTGCCGGGCGAGGACGGCGAGTTCCTGGACGTCATCGTGGAGGAGGTCAACCGCCTCAACGGCGTGGTGACGGCGTTCCTGGATTACTCGCGCCCGCTGAAGCAGAACTTCGGACCCACCGACCTCAACGAGGTGGTGACGCGCACGATGCGGCTCATCCAGAACGACATGCCGCCCACGGCGGAGCTGGCGGTGGAGCTGGACCTGCGCCTTCCGCGCGCGGAAGGCGACGCGGAGCAGCTCAAGCAGGTGCTGATCAACCTGGTGCAGAACGCGGTGCAGGCGATGGGGCCGCAGCCGGGCCGCATCACGGTGCGCACGGAGAAGCCGGAGCGCTTCGGCGACCTGCGCAGCGCGGGCGGCGAGTTCGTGGAGGTGCGCGTTTCCGACACCGGCCCGGGCATCCCGGCGGATCAACAGCCGCACATCTTCGTGCCCTTCTTCACGACGAAGCAGAAGGGCACGGGCCTGGGGCTCGCCATCAGCCAGCGCATCGTGAAGAACCATGGCGGCAGCATCAGCGTGCTGAGCAAGTCGGGCGAAGGCACCACGTTCATCATCCGCCTGCCGGCCCTGCCCTCCGAGCAGGTGGAGGGCGCGCTGCCGGACGGCACCCCCGCGCCGCCCACGCGTCCCTCCCAGCCCGCCCTCCCCGTCCCGGAGGAGCTGCGCGAACCCGCGCCGGCCCCGAAGACGCCCGAGCCCAAGCCGAAGAAGGAGAAGCGCCGCCGCACGGGGTGAGTCCCGCGGCATCCCGTTTCCGGGAAAGACCCGGTAGGCTGAGGGCGCCATGCAGGCGTGCCCCTTCTGCCAGACGACGATGCGCAACACCTACGCCCGGGGGCTGGTGCGCGACGAGTGCGGAGCCTGCGGGGCCGCCTGGTTCGAGGAGGAGATGCTGGCGCGCGTCGTCGGCGCGCCCACGCTGACGGCCGTCTTCGAACAGGCGAAGGGCAAACCCGGGCGCTGCAAGGGCTGTGAGGCCTCGCTCCAGTACGTCCCGGGCTGTCCGTCCTGCGGGCGCCAGGCGCCCACCTGCCCCACGTGCGGCAGCGCGCCACTGTCCATGGTGGAGCTGCGGGACGTGGCGGTGGACGTCTGCACGAAGTGCCGGGGTGTGGCCCTGAACGCGGAGGAGCTGGCCCGGCTCCAGAAGACCGCGGAGCCGGAAGCCCGCCATGAGCCACAGCCCATCGCCGCTGACTTCGAGCACGAGTACGACCCCAAGCGAAGCCTGAGCCTGTTGCCCAAGGTGCGCGTGGGTGACGAGCCGGCCTGCGTGACGTGTGGCCGGAGGATGGACGTGCGCTACGGATTCGTCTGGGAGGAGCGGCTGTACTGTGGAAGCTGCGCGCCGGACGGTTCCGCGCCGTATACGGACGAGCTGACCAAGGCCCAGCCCAGCGAAACCTACGGCCGCCGGGCCCGGCACCTGAACAACAGCGCCGCCGAATCCGCCGTCGTGTGGCTCCTGTCGAAGATCTTCAAATAGCCGCTGTAGCAATTCAGGTTACAAATCAGCGTCTCGCACGACGCATTTGTCACGTTGAAAATTTCACCCAGGATATTGCACCCTGTCTGGATGAAATTGATCTGTCTCATCGTGGCCGCGCTCGTTTCAATCCCATTACACGCAAGCGCCGGGGAGGCCATCGACATCAAGCTCACGTCCAAGGTGGCGAAGTTTCCGGCGGACGCGCCCGTGGACCTCGCGGTCACGTTCACGAACGTATCGAAGGAGCCGGTGCGGATCCTCGGCTACCAGACGCCTGTCGTGGATGGCATCCAGGCGGACATCTTCACCGTCGCCCTGGAGCGCAAGCCGGTGGACTACATCGGCCGGCTCTACCGGCGCGACGCGCCCTCGGACAGCGATTACCTCACGCTGAAGCCGGGAGAGAGCATCTCGGGCATCGCCTCGCTCTGGGACAACTACGACCTCTCCGTCTCGGGGACCTACGCGGTCCAGTTCAAGACCGAGCTCCTGGACGCGAGGATGGGCCGGGGGACGGCGGTCTCCAACGTCGTCTTCCTCGACATCGAGGGTCGCGAGCCGCCCCTGGATCCGGACGACCTGGACGACGACGAGCCGCAGACCAAGATCGTCAGTGGCAGCAACGAGAAGTGGAAGCAGTGCAGCAGCTCGCAGAAGAACGCGCTGATCGACGCCCGGCAGCACGCCCTCAACTACGCGAACGACTCCTATGACTACCTGGTGGCGGGGAACCCGGTGACTCGCTACACCCAATGGTTCGGCGCCTACGACAGCTCTCGTTACAGCACCGTCCGTGAGAACTTCCGGAAGATTCGGAACGCCGTGGACAACGAGACGTTCAAGTTCTACTGCGATTGCAACCAGAGCAACGCCTACGCCTACGTCAAGCCCCGGAAGGAATACAAGATCCACCTGTGCTCCGGATTCTGGCCCGCGCCCATGACGGGGGCGGGCTCCAAGGCAGACACCCTGATTCATGAAGTCAGCCACTTCCGGGTCGTGGCGAAGACGGATGACGTCCAGTACGGCTACTCCGCCAACCTGGTGCTCGCGAGCAGCGATCCCAGCAGCGCCATCCGCAACGCGGACTCGTACGCGTTCTTCTCAGCGGCCACGCCCTACAACCCCTACAACCCCTGCGCGCCGAAGGTCACGTCGCACACGGGCGCGCCCCTCACCGCGAGCTGGGACGGGGCGAACTGCCACGTGATGAACGTGCCCTCCGGGCTGACGGCGTTCGTCCACAACAACGCCTACTACGTCAACGCGCTGCCCGGCACCTACTGCCCGGCGCCCTCCGGCTGGGACACGGCGAACTGCTACATCCTCCCCTACCCCTCCTGGAGCACCAGCTACTTCGTCTGGTCCGGGAACCT
The DNA here is from genome assembly GCF_009909105.1 of Corallococcus exiguus. Lineage (NCBI taxonomy): Bacteria > Pseudomonadati > Myxococcota > Myxococcia > Myxococcales > Myxococcaceae > Corallococcus > Corallococcus exiguus. Next base: position 170,783 of record NZ_JAAAPK010000002.1, on the reverse strand, counting down.
CTACCTGACGCCCGGCCCCGGCAACGCGTGCCCCGCGCCGTCGACGTTCGACGGGGCCAACTGCTTCGTCATGCCGCTGCCCTGGGGTTCGACGCCGTTCAAGTGGGCGAACAACCTCTACATCACGCCGACTCCCCACTGCGTCATCGGCGGTTATGACGGCGCGCACTGCCTGGTGGGCACGGCTCCCGCCAGCCGGACCGCCTACCTCTGGGGCTCGTCCTTCTATTACGGCCACTGAGGGATGACGGACACCGTGTCATGACGGGTTGTCATTGCTGGCACCGCGATTCCTGACACGAGGTCCCTGACCGGGCTTCAGCGCCCACCGCGCTCCCTCTGGGGAGCCGCTGGCCCCTGGTTTGCTCAAGGCCTCCCTGTTCCAAACAGGGAGGCCTTTGTCATGAATGATGGAATGCAGCGGCCCGTTCAGGGCCTGTTCGTCCTGCTTGTCTTTTCGTGTGCCCTGACAGCCGCGCTGATCGCGAATCAGGTGACCAGCGCCTTCGTGCTGCCAGGCATCCGCGACACCTGGGCCGCGGCCTCTGTGCCATCGAACGTCCCTCCCTCGACGGCGCTGGATGGGACGCGACTGGCGCAGCTGACGGGGCTCTCATCCGCTCCCCACGTGGAGGTGGCTCCAGCGCCAGAGCAGGACCTGCGCCGGAGCACGCTGGCCATCCGGCTGCTGGGCACCCTGGTGGCGCAGGATCCCCGGTGGTCCATGGCCTCCATCCACGAGCTGCCGGCCGGCAGCGCGCACAGCCTGATGGTCAGCGACCTCATCCAAGGGGCGAGGGTCTTCGCCATCGAGCGGGAGCGCATCCTGCTGCTGGTGGACGGGCGGCTCGAGTACGTCGACGGATTCGGGAGCGTGCCGCCCGTCGCGGTGAACGCCCATCCGGGGGCCGCGCAGCCCGGAGGCTCAGGCCTGGGCCGCGGCATCCGGGAGACGGGGCCAGACACCTACGCGGTGCCGCGCGAGGACGTCACCGAAGCACTCACGCACCTGCCCGAGCTGTCGATGCAGGCCCGGGTGGTGCCCGCCTTCAAGGACGGCCGCCCCGTGGGCTTCAAGCTGTTCTCCATCCGCGAGGAGTCGTTCTACTCACGGATGGGGCTGCGCAACGGAGACGTGCTCCAGCGCATCAACGGCCTGGACCTGGACAGCCCCGACAAGGCGCTGGAGGCCTTCACGAAGCTACGGGACGCCCGGCGCATCGAACTCCAGATTGAGCGCGGCGGCGCCCCGGTCCGGAAGGTCTTCGATGTTCAATAACCCGCCTACGGCAGTGCCTTGTCCCCTCGTTCGCCAACCCAGGCGACGAACTTTTCGCACTCCGGGAGCCACCTCTCGTCGTCCTCCCGGCAGTTCCGCTCTCCCAGTTCGATCAACTCCTCTACGAAATGGAAGTCGAACCGCTTCGCGAAATCACGAAGGAGGGCGTTGTCCATTTCATCTTCGTAGTGACGGATGAACTCTTGAGCCATGAGCTGCTGCCATGAGCAGAAGGGCTGGGCGAGGCCCTCCGTTGGCGCTTCCACGTAGAAGCGAAGATATGCATGCCGCTGTCGATCATAGGCGAACAGAACGTCGAAGTTGCTGTTGTCCATGAATGGCACCACGGCGTCCGCGCCGTAGTTCGCCTGATGCTCTTCGGTCATCCGGTAGTACTCATCCGGACGGCCGTACCGGTAGCTGCAGTCCTCCGGTGGATTGCCCTCGAAGATGTCCAGGATGACCTGAGGCAGCCCCAACTCGACGATGAGGTTGTACGCAACCTCTTTGGAGATGTGGGCCATGGCAGGTCTAAAGCAGTTCCTTCAGTTTCCGCTCAATAGAGCTGGGTTGGCGGCCCAATCGCTTGGCGATGGTTTCGGCATCTTCTCCGCGCTGCCCGAGCAGCTTCACGACACCCAACTCCTCGTCTGACCACCCCTCATAGGCACGCGGATAGGTACGACGCGCCTCAATCATCTCGGGCTTCAGGTCGGTCTTCCAGATGCCGAAGTGCTGGATGAGGTTGGGCTCTTGTTTCGCAGCAGGCTGCGACGCAGGAGCCGGGGAAGGCGTCCCGGTGAGCGCCGAAGACGGCACAAGGTTCGCGGCATTGCGAATAGCAAGTACCTGCTCCGCGAACTGCTTGAACAGCGTGGGCGAGTCCTCGGCTGAGATCTGCAACGCACATTCCCAGCTGTTCAGTGCGGACGTCTCAAGGAGATTCATGGATGTCAGGACGGCGCACCTCTCGCTCATGTAGAGCTTCGCATGCAGTCGATCCAGACTCATGATCCGGGCCCCCTCCGCAGCAAACGGCTGGAGGTGCGCCGAGGTCTTGGTGAGCTCATCCGCCCGGATGACCAACGTGACCGCGACATGCTCCTTCAGCCGGCCACGGATGGCATTCTGCAAGTGATTCCAGGGCTTGAAATAGGGTGTCACCAGCGTCAGCTCGCGCTTGGCACCTTCAATCAGGTCCTGGACCGCCGCTGAAATCTTGCTGTGTGGAATGAACGTCGGGTTTTCGTTGGAACGGCCAAAGAACATGGAGGCTCCGGACTTCGGGCGGCCTTGGATTGGATTCCAAGGCCCCTCCCCTGTCCAGCCCTCCCGCGTCAGGCCTGCGCCGCCGCCAGCTTCTCCTGCGCGGCCTCCCAGCGGGCATAGAGGTCCTCCAGCTCCTCCTTGCCCGTCCGGTGCGCGTCCATGAGCGGCTTCGCCCGGGCGAAGTCGTTGTAGAGGACCGGGTCCGCCAGCTGGCCCTCGCGCTCCTTCTGCTCGGCCTCCACCTTCGCGATGCGCTCCTCCAGCTTCGCGATCTCCTTCTTGATGGGGCCCTCAACCACGGAGCGCCGCTGACGGGCCTCCGCCTCCAGGCGCTTGCGGTCCTTCTCCGACACCGGACCCGCACCCGGCGCCCCGCCCTTCCCGCTCGGCGAGCCCGTGTCCGCGCCCTCCGCCGTCAGGCGCAGCTGCTCCTGGTGGTAGAGGTACTCGTCCAGGTTGCCCGCGTGCGACGTGAGCTTGCCGTCCGCCACCTCCCAGACGTGCGTGCACAGGTTGTTGATGAAGCTGCGGTTGTGGCTGACGAACAGCAGCGTGCCGCCGTACAGCTTCAGCGCCTCAATCAGCATCTCCGACGAGTCCAGGTCCAGGTGGTTCGTCGGCTCGTCCATCAGGAGGAAGTTGGACGGCACCAGCAGCAGCTTCGCCAGCGCCACGCGGGCGCGCTCGCCACCGCTCAGCACGCCGATGGGCTTGTCCACGTCGTCGCCGCTGAAGAGGAACGCGCCCAGCACGCCGCGCACGTAACTCTCCGGCTTGTCCTCGGCCAGGGGCCGCACCTCCTCGATGATGGTGTTGCGGCGGTCCAGCTTGTCCGCGTGGTGCTGCGCGTAATAGCCCACCACCACGTTGTGCCCCACCGTCACCTTGCCGCTGTCCGGCGCCAGCTCCCCCGCCACCATCTTGAGCAGGGTCGTCTTGCCCGCGCCGTTCGCGCCCACCACGGCGATGCGCTGGCCGCGCTCCAGCCGCGCGTTCAGCCCGTCGTAGACGGTGAGCGCGCCGTAGCGCTTGGTGATGTCCTCCATCAACACCACGTCCCGGCCGCTGCGCTCCACTTCCGGGAAGCGGAACTTCATCGTCTGGCGCTCTTCCAGGACCTGGACCTTCTCCAGCTTCGCCAGCATCTTCGCGCGGCTCTGCGCCTGCTTCGCCTTGGTGGCCTTCGCACCGAACCGGTCGATGAAGCCCTGCAGCTCCGCGCGGCGCTGCTCCACCTTCTCCGCCCGCGCCTGCAGGAGGACCATCTCCTCCGCGCGCTGGCGCTTGTAGTCCTCGTAGTTGCCGGCGTACTCGCGCACGCCCTCCATCTCCAGGGACACCACCCGGTTGATCTGCCGGTTGAGGAAGTCGCGGTCGTGGGAGATGAGCACCATCGCCTTGTTGGAGCGGCGCAGGAACCCGTCGAACCACGCGAGCGTGGGCACGTCCAGGTGGTTCGTGGGCTCGTCCAACAGCAGCAGGTCCGGGTCCTGGAGGAGCAGTCCCGCCAGCGCCGCGCGCATGCGCCAGCCGCCGGACAGCGCCTGGGTGGGCTTGGACAGGTCCGCGTCCTTGAAGCCCAGGCCCTTGAGGATGCGCTCGGCGTGGTGCCGGCCGTAGCGGTTCTCGAAGTCGTCCAGCTCCGCGTGGAGGTCCGCCAGCGTCTGGGCCAGCTCCAGCTGCTCCTCCTCGTCCGAGCTGCCGGCGAGCGCCGCCTCCGTGTCCTTCAGCCGGACCTCCAGGGAGTCCCGGCCGGGGACGGTGCTCATGACCGCCTCCACCACCGTGCCCTCCGGCAGGCCGGCGATTTCCTGGGGGAGGTAGCCCGCCCGGGCCCGGCGGCTGTACTGGACGGTGCCCCCGTCCGGCAGGCTCGCCCCGGCGATGATTTTCATGAGGGACGACTTTCCCGTCCCGTTGGCCCCCACCAGGCCCACCCGGTCCCTGGGACCGAGGGTGAAATTGTCCTCGTCGAAGAGGACCTTCTTTCCGTAGGCGAGGCTGATGTCCTGGGCGATGACGAGGCTCATGGCGGAGGGGGGAGATAACAGCCCGCAAGCCCTTCGGGAACGGTTCTGATGCCTGCTTGACTGCCCAGGGGGCACATCTCCCCGGTTGGGCGGAAGGCGGGGCTTGCCTATACTCCCGGCACCCATGGCCGCCCCCTGTCCCCACTGCGGTAGTACCGAAGGTCAAGATCACCTGTGCTCAGCGCAGAGCCTCCAGCTCCTGGGCCAGGTGCTGGACGGCCGCTACAAGATTGAAAGCGTCCTGGGCCAGGGCGGCATGGGCATGGTGTTCCGCGCCACGCAGACGTCCGTGCAGCGGCCTGTAGCCGTGAAGACGCTCAACCCGTCGCTCGCCGCGGCGCCCCAGTTCTTCGAGCGCTTCCGCCGCGAGGCGGAGATCGCCAGCCGCCTGCGCCACCCGAACGTCATCACCATCTTCGACTTCGGCCGGGCCGCGGACGGCACCTGCTACTACGTGATGGAGCTCCTCAAGGGGGAGAGCCTCAAGGAGCTGGTGAAGCGCGAAGGGCCCATGACGCTGCGCCGCGCGGTGAACCTGCTGGAGCAGGCCACGCTGGGACTGGCGCACGCGCACGACGAGGGCTGCGTCCACCGCGACCTGAAGCCGCACAACATCATGGTCCAGGCGCTCGACGGGAAGGACTTCGTCAAGGTGCTGGACTTCGGTCTGGTGAAGGCCCTGGAGCAGGACGAGGAGGAGCAGCTCACCTCCACCGGCCAGGTGCTGGGCACCCCGCAGTACATGCCGCCCGAGCAGGCCGGCGGCGAGTCCGTGGACCAGCGCTCCGACCTCTACTCGATGGCGGGCGTGCTCTATTTCTGCCTCACGGGCAGCTCGCCCTACGGCGCGAACACGGTGCGCAAGGCGCTGACGGCGTCGCTGACGCAGCCCGTGCCCCCGGTGAACAGCAAGCGCCAGGGCGCGCCGGTGCCGCCGGAGCTGGACGCCTTCTTCACCAAGGCGCTCGCGCCGGAGAAGGAGGACCGGCACCAGAACGCGCAGGAGTTCATCGACTCGCTGCTGGACGCGGTGGAGGGCCTGTCCCCCGAGGAGCTGGACGCGCACCCCACGGGCGGCACGCCCGGCGCCGAGCGAGGAACGGGCAGCCGCAGCCGCGCGGGTTCTGGCAGCCGGTTGGGTTCCGGCAGCCGCGCGGGCCGTGCTCCGGCCACGGGCAAGACGGGGTCGCGAGTGGGCATGGCTCCGCCTCGGGGCGGCACGTCGGCGGGAGCGCAGGCAGCGGCTCCAAGAGCGACGTCCAATGGGAACAGCCCGGCGCCGGTGGCCTCGAGCAGACCGCGTCCCCCTGCCCCCCGCCACGTGGAGCCGGAGCTTCCGCCGCCGCCCAAGGGCATGTCCGGAGGTGTGAAGGCGGCCATCATCGGCGTACCGCTGCTGCTGATTGGCGCGGGCGTGGCGGTGGTGATGGCGCGCGGGGGTGGTGAGACGCCGCAGGCCCCCGTGGCGATGACGCCTCCGAAGGCGCCTGTGGAAGCGCCGCCGTCCACGCGGGTGCAGGATCCGCCGGCGACGCCTCCTCCGGCGGCCTTGCCGCAGGACGTGACGGTGGAGTTCACCTCCTCGCCGTCCGGCGCGGCCATCTTCGATGGTGATGCGCAGATCGGCACCACGCCCACCAAGCTGCGCATGCCGCGCTCCAAGGTCACCGAGCTGCGCTTCAAGCTCTCCGGGCATCAGGACCAGGAGAAGACCCTGGACTACAGCCGGCTCGCGGACATGGCGGAGCAGCGCGTGAGCGTGCGGTTGGAGCCGGTGCGTGCCGCTCCGACGCCCCGGCCCACGAAGCCCACGAAGCCCGGCGGCAGCGACCCGGGCATCGGCGTGTTCGAGTAGGCAGCGGGTTCAAGTCCCGCCACCTCCACAGCTGGAAGCGCCGACAGGCCGAAGCGTCCCCACAACTCGTCATCCGGGCGGTTGCGCTTTCGACTACAGCTCGTGCTGTGACGCCCCCCATTCCACCTCAACAAGGTCTTCTGGGTGATGAACGCCTTTGACGAGCAGATGCCTACGTCGGCGGATATGCGTTCCCAGAGAATCGTCTTGCAAGGCTCATGAGAGCCGCACGTGGAAATGGTTGACAGTCGCGGTTCAAGGTGGACTCCGCAGTCTCCATGATAGCGTTTGAGGCTCACTCGAAGGACCTCCAGGGGCTTCTCATGAAGATCTCTCTTGCAGCGATGGCGACGTGGGTTGGCCTTTCCCTCCTGGGCTGCGGCGGCCCGGCCCTCGAAGACACGATGGCCCCCGAGGCTGAAGCGCGGACGGTGTCTCAGTTCGCCACCTGTACGGCGACTTGCGCTGGGGGAACGTCGGTTTCCTGTACGGGGACCACCTGCACGTCGACGAACAACCAGGGCGTGACGTGCGACGGCGTGTCGACCGCGTGTCCGGCATCGTGCAGCGGGCTGCCGTCATGCAGCCAGTACGTGAACCAGCGGTGCACGACCCCGAACGCCACGAAGGACTGCTGCAACGCCACGACCCAGAAGCCGAACTCCCTGCTGTGCTCGGGCTCGGCGACCACGGGCTACCGCTGGCTCAATTACTAGCCGCGCCGCATCAGGCCGCGGGCTCCCACGCGGAGAGACGGGTGAAGTCTCTCCGCGTGGGTTCACCGACAGCCACCGCTCCTCATGCTGAAGAGAGCGGACCTACAAACAATTGGTCGGCGAATTGCAGCAGGCCCCGCCCATGCACACATTGTACTTGGGGCCCGTACAGGCATTCCCACAAGCGCCACAATTATTGTTGTTGTTCTCCAGGGTCGAGCACGAGCCATCGCCGCACAGCGTCCAACCCGGAATCGCGGGGACTGAACAGTCCTGCGTCTGCGTGGTCGTGGACGACACGCATGCATCACTTGAGCAGCTGTAACTCGTCACATTCCTTGTCTGGAGCCCCTGCCCACAGGGGGTGACCATGTTGCACGTGCCCCACGGCCCGACGACTGGCGCCCCGCACGCATCCGGACCGGGATTCCGCGTACACGCCTGGGTCTCCGAGCTGCTGGAGGTTGGCGTACACTGTCCCGTCGAGCAGTTATAGGTGTAGTGAGTCACCTGGCGAGACTGCGTGCCCGTCGCGTCGCATGCACTGCTGAATCCACCACAGGCGCTCCAGCTCCCATAGCTCGAAGGGCACGGCTGGGGACCGGGGGCAGTCCGCGAGCACGACTCCGAACCCGTCGAGGTCGAGGACACACACTGTCCGGTGGAACAGCTGTAGCTATAGCTGGTCACGGTGTGCGAACGGGTACCCGTCGAATCGCAGAAGTCGCTGAACCCGCCGCAGCTGCCCCAACTCTCGGAGCCAGCCTGGCAGGACTGTGGACCGGGTGCCGTCCGTGTGCACGTCCGCGACTCAGGGTTGCTACTCGAAGGGTTGCACGATCCACCTCCGCACGCGTAGTCCGTCACGGTCCTCGACTGTGACCCTGACGCGTCGCAGTAGTCACTGAATCCTCCGCAGCTTCCCCAACCGCCGGCGGTGGTACCGCAATACGTACCCTCCGTGTTTCGCGAGCATGCCTGCGACTCCGAGTTAGAGGAGGAACCGCACGTCCCGTTGGAGCAGGTGTACGAAGTGACGGAGCGTGACTGCGTTCCCGTCTGGTCGCAGGTATCGCTATAGCCACCACAGCTTTCCCAGCTTCCGTAGCTGGGAGCACCGCAGCTGGCGCCATTCGTGTTGCGCGAGCACGCCTGCGTCTCCGTACTCGTGGACGCCACGCACTGCCCACTGGCGCAGCTGTAGCCGTAGCTCGTCACCGTCCTTGACTGCGTCCCCGTCTGCGCACAGGCATCGCTGAAGCTGCACGCGCCCCACGCCCCGTAGCTGGGCGCCGCGCAGTTCGTGTTGGGGGCCGCCCGTGTACACGACTGCGTCTCCGTGCTGCTGCTCGACGCATTGCACGTCCCGGAGCCACACGTCGAAGCCGTCACCGTCCTCGACTGCGTCCCCGTCGTGTCGCAGAAGTCACTGAAGCCTTCGCAGCTTCCCCAGCCTCCGTAGCTCGTACCGCACGCCGTGCCTCCCGTGCTTCGCGTGCACGCCTGCGTCTCGCTCGAGCCCGTGCCCGCGCATGCCCCACTGCTGGTGCAGGCAGACGCCGTCACCGTGCGCGACTGGCTCCCCGACTCATCGCACGTGTCACTGAATCCATCGCAGCTCCCCCAGTTTCCGTACGCGGGGGCAGCGCACGTGCTTCCCACGGCCTTGTTGCTCCAACCGCTCGTCGTCATGCCCGGGTTGCACTCCTGGCAGGCCACGCTGGGGTGGGTGGTCCCCGCCGCGTAGTACGCCCCTCCAATCCAGCACCCGCTCAGGCACTGTCCCGTCGTGTTGCACACCTGACCGGCGCCGCATGCCGTCCCAGCCGCCTTCACCGGGTACGTACAGGCCCCGTTGGCGTAGGTGCCCGGGGAGTCATGGCATGCGCTCGGAGGCGTCGTGCACGCCGGCACTCCCGCGCACGCCCCCGTCCCGCTGCACACGTCGTTGAGGGTCCCCCCGTTGCCATCATTGCAGGCGGTGCCCGCGGCCTTCGGCGCATAGGTGCACGCTCCAGCGCTGCACGTGCCAGCCGCCTCGTAGCACTGCCCGGGCGGACTGGTGCAGCTCACCGGCGTCCCCGCGCACCCTCCGTTCCCGTTACACGTCTCACCCACCGTGCATGCATCCCCGTCATCACACCCCGCGCCGGCCGCCTTGTACGTGTAGGAGCACGTCCCGTTGCTGCATGCGCCCGCCGCCTCGTAGCACTGCCCGGGCGGGCTGTCGCAGTGGGTGGCGCTTCCCGCGCAAACACCCGCGCCGTTGCACGCGTCCGTTCCGGTACAGGCATTCCCGTCATCACAGGCCGCGCCCGAAGCCTTCGGTGCGTAGCTGCACACCCCATTGCTACACGTGCCCGCTGCCTCGTGGCACGACCCCGGCGCGCTGTTGCAGATCACCCCGGCGCATGCGTCATACCCATACACCTCCGCCGTCGCCAGGCTCGCGCTCCCGGTTCCTCCCACCACCAAAATCTTCCCCTCCAGCGGTGCCGCCACGTGCACGTACCTCGCGCCTCCCATCGGCGTCGTCGCGCTCCACGTCCCGCTGGCCTCGTCGTACAGCTCCGCGCTGCTCAACGCGCTCCCATTCTGACCTCCCGCCACCAGCACCTTCCCCGTGCTCAGCAGCGTCGCCGTGTGCAGCTCCCGCGCACTCCCCAGCGCGCCCGTCGCGCTCCACGTCCCCGCGCTCGGGTCGTAGAGCTCCGCCGTCCCCACCACCCCCACACCGCTGCCACGCCCGCCCACCACCAGCACCTTGCCCGAGGGCAACCGCGTCGCCGTATGGTTGTAGCGCGCCGTCGCCAGCGCTCCCGTCGCCGCCCAGGCATTGCTCGTCGGGTCATACACCTCCGCCGTCGCCAGACTCGCGCTCACGACGCCTCCCACCACCAACACCTGCCCCGTCGTCAGCAGCGTTGCCGTGTGATTGCGCCGCGCCGTTCCCAGATTCGGGCCCACGCTCCAGGTTCCCGCCACCGGGTCATACACATCCACATTGACCTTGGCGCCGCTGGTGTTGCCTCCGCCCGCGACCAGCACCTTGCCCGAAGGCAGCAGCGTCGCCGTCAGGGAATCGCGAGCCACACCCGAGGCAAGACTCCCTGCGGAAGCCCACGTGTTGGTGGCGGGGTCATAGACCGCCGTGGAAGCCAGGCGGCCCGTCGCGTTCTCGCCGCCCGCCACGAGCACCTTGCCTGAACTCAACAGCGTGGCGGTGAGCACCTGCCGAGGCGCCGGCATGGGGGCGGCGGCCGTCCAGGTGCCTGTCGCAGGGTCATAAACGGTGGAGGAGGACAAGTAGCCGCTGACGTTGTAGCCGCCCATCACCAGCACCTTGCCCGTCGGCAGCACCACGCCTGCGTGGTACTTGCGCGACTCAGCCATGGTGCCGGTGGCCGTCCACTCCTCCACCAATGGAGAAGCACTGCGGGCCAACGGCTTGTCTTCCGGCGCCTTGCTGCTACAGCTCAAGGCAACACATACCAATCCCAACAGCAGAACCCTGCTGGCTCTCATTGCGTGCATGAATTTCCCATTGAATGGAGGCTGTCGCCGCGCCCCCCACTGGCTTGTTTCAGTCAGTCACAATGCCCCACTTCCCGTGAAACGCACAAAAGGGACAGGGCCCTGTTGAAGAGGAAGGAGGGTGCGGAGGGACCGCCCAAGCAATGCTCCCGGCCGGTGGACAGGTCACTGGAGCCCCGTTGGGTTACACGCCACCCCAGGCCGCGCGCCCATTGTGTGCGTATGTTCAGGCTCTGGGCCTTCCAGCGGGTTCCCAGAGCGACAAGGTCTGCGTGACCCACCTCGGGACGAGCGACGACCCCACGCGCAAGCAACAGTCGTTGGCGGGTCGCCGCTTGGCGGCACCCGGTTACGCCGCGACGCCCACGAACATGTTGTAGTCAAAGAAGTTGATATGGAGCCACGTCACGCCAAACAGGCTCTGGTCAACCTTGTAGGCGAACTGGCCGAAGAGCTGGTCACTGTCACGGATACCGTCCTCGAGGAACATGTCGGCGATCCAGCCGACCCAGATCAGGTCCTTGAAGATGCTGCTGTCTGGCGCTCCGTCCAGCATGTAGAGGGACTGGGTGCTGTGGAGCCAGAGCAGGTTGCGGCCGTAGAAGGTCTCCGCATACCGCTGTTTGGTGGAATCCCGCACCTCGCAGTCGTTGTAGGTGTCCCCTGCCTTGCCCGGGTCGCTCAGGCTCGGGATGTCCTTCGGATACTCCTTGGAGTGGAAGATGAGACCCATCTCGTCGAGCACCGGGTTGTAGAAGAGGTGCGCGTGCTGGGTGTCATACTTGCTCAGCCGGATCTGGAACGGGTACGGGAGCCCCTGGGCCCCCTCCAGGGAGTTCTTCATCGCAATGAAGACCTTGCGGAAGTAGTCCTCGAGCGGTTTCGCGGCGGAGGTGAACTCATAGACGCTCCCCAGGCTGGAGGTGCCGCTGCCCCAGCTCTGGTACCCCCGCTCGTGCTTGTGGCCATCCTTTGTGCCCTCGCGAAACACCGCCAGCCGCGGCCCCGCCAGCTTCTGCAGGAACGCCGCGACGAACCCCTGGACCTGCTGTGTCCCCTGCGCGATGAGGCCCTGCTTGAGCTTCGCCTTCGCCAACTCGAGCGCCGCGGCCTCCGCCTCCCTCTTCTCCTTCGCCAGCTTCTCCTTGGCGAGCTCCTCCTCCGTCTTCTCCTTCTTGACGAAGAGGTTGTGGCCGCCGTGCCGAAGGCTTCCCAGGGGGTAGACGTCCGGCACCGGCTCCCCGGCGATGAGTCGCCGCAGAAGATCGGTCCCGTTCTGCTTGGACTTCACCTCAGGCGTTGCACTGGGGAGACGCATGTCCAAAGCTCCATGGTTTGGGTTCAGCGGCGTGAGCCGCCGCGCGGAGACTGTCACATGGACTCCGGAACACGAACAAGGTGTCGTAGACCTCCCAAGAACATCCTCTCGCAAAGCGGGACGAAATGTGACCGGAGTTGCCACAACCCGAATTCCCCGGAGGCAATCCCTGTCCGCCTGCGCGTGGTGTCCGTGTAGCTGGCCTGCCCCGGCTGGAGGGTGACGGTCACGTTCCCATCCGAAGCCGCACTCACCCTCGCGTGCAACGCGGCCGCGCGGTCCGCGCCGGAGAAATAAACGTGCAGCCGCCGAGGCACAGCGGACGGGGCCTCGTTTGCAGCCGAGGCTCCGTCCGCGCCCACCTGGCCCTCCTCCTACCCGAATGTCGCGCCGAGGGAACGACTCCCCTCGACGCAGACCGAAAGGGAGACACCATGAAGATCCTCAAGGCGTTGAGTGACCGCTTCCTGAAGTTGTTCCTGTCCGAGCTTCCCGCAGGTGCCTGTGTTCCGAACCACGGCGAGTGCTGTTCCGCCAAGCGGATGTCCCACAGCTGCACCGGGCCCTGCGTCAAGTCCACTGTCTGCTGATTCCTGATTCACGGCCGCGGCTGGACGTGAGCCATTCACGTCCAGCCGTGGTTTTCGCGAGGGCTTCCGTTGAACGCGGTCAATCTAGGCTGTCGACTGATGCTGGCCATGGTGTTCGCGCTCGCCGCGTTGGGAAAGGCGCGCGGACGCAAACCTTTTGAAGATTTCATCCAGACACTCAAGAGCTTTGGTCTTCCGCGCGCCCTGGCTGGGGCGCCGCTGGCGGCCACGTTGATCCTGGCGGAAGCCGCCTCCGCGCTGCTGCTCCTGGTGGGCATGGGGGCGGGGTATGTGCTGGCGCTGCTGCTCCTGGTGGGCTTCACGCTGGGGATCGCGTGGGTGATTCGCCGGGGAAAGAAGGTCGCGTGCCGGTGCTTCGGTGCCAGCAACGCTCCCGTCAGCGCGGCGCACCTGGTTCGCAATGGGCTGTTGCTGACCATCACGGTCGTCGGAGCGGTGAGCCACGAGGCCGCCTCGGGTGGGCTGGCGGTGGGGATGGGCGTCATCGCGGGGACGGTCGGGGTCCTGGCGGGGCTCTTCGTCACGCGCTGGGATGATCTGGTGTTCTTGTTCCGAGGACCGCAGTCGCTGGCTGCGTTGTCCCGAACCCGCCGAAACTGAGGCAGCCGATGGTCGAAACGCTTGTCGTGGGTGGTGTCGTCCTCGCCGTGCTGGTGGTGGCCAACCTCTTGCTGACGCTCGCGCTCGTCGGGCGGCTGCGCACGCTTCAGGAGATGGTGGCCAACCAGGTCGTCCTGCGCGACCCGGCACTGCCGCTGAAGGGGGATGAGGTCGGCCGCTTCGAGGCCACCACCGTGGAGGGCGAGGCCTTTACGGATGCCGCCCTGCGGGAGGGAAGGACGCTGGTCGGCTTCTTCGCCGCGGGCTGCCGGCCTTGCGCCTCGGTGCGCAAGCAGCTGCTCGAATCGCCTCCCGGAATGCCGCTCATGGCGTTCATCGAAGGAGACCCTGGCGACCCGGACACGGTGGCGCTGGGGGCGTCCTTGAAGCATGTGGCCCGGGTGGCGTTGCTGTCCGAGGGTGACTCCGTCACGCGGGCCATCAAACAGGCGGGCTATCCCACGCTCGTCCTCGTCGACAAGGGCGTGGTCGCGGCCTCGGGGCACTACCTGCACGAAGTCCTGTCATGAGCGAGCCGCGCCCCGGGCGGGGCATCCTGCGCGAGGTGTCGCGCACGGTGGGCGCGGCCGTGGCGCTCCAGTGGCGCGCGGCGCCGCTGGCGTCCGGGTTCGCCCTCCTCCTCACGCTGTGCACCGGCTCCGTGGCCGCCGTGGGCGGCTGGCTCACCAAGCAGTTGCTGGATGAGCTGGGCCGCGGGGCCCTCGCCGACTCGCAGCGGGCGCTCACGCTGGCGGTGGGCGCGGCCGCGGTGGCCGGTGGCGCCATGGCCATCCTCAACGTCTCCGAGTACCTGTCCGGAGTGATTCGCTGGGGTGTCACCCTGGAGGTCGAGCGCTCCCTCTTCGCGAAGGTGGCGGCCCTGGAGGGCCTGCACCACTTCGAGGATCCCGCCTTCCACGGCCGCCTGCGGCTCGCGGAGGAGGCCGCCCGGGACGCACCCCAGCAGCTCATCGAGTTCGTCAGGGCCCTCCTTCGCATGCTGGTCTCGGTGGGGACGCTGAGCGCCGTGGTCCTGATGGTGTCGCCCCCCATGGCGCTCTTGCTGGTGCTGGCGGGGGGCGTGGCCCTGATGGCCCAGCTCGTGCGCAGCCGGTGGCTGGTGGAGCTGTCAGCGGCGCTGGTGCCGACGTATCGCTGGCGCGACTTCTACCATTCGCTGCTGGTGGACGTGCGGGCGGCCAAGGAGAGCCGGCTGTTCGGATTGGGGGAGCTGCTGCTGGAGCGGATGGTGGCGTCGCTGCGCAAGGCGGCGGACCGCGAGATGGCGGTTACGCGCAAGGGGCTGGCCGTGCAGGCGTCGCTGTCGGTGCTCACGGCAGCGGTGGCGGCGGCAGGGGCCTTCATCGTCGCGCGGGGCGCGATTGAGGGTCGGCTCCAGATTGGAGACGTCTCCCTCTTCCTCGCGGCCGTGGCGGGCATCCAGGGCGCCTTCAACGGGCTGCTCTCGCAGGTCGAGTTCGCGAGCCGCAGCGTCCAGACCTTCAAGAACTACCTCGACATCATGGACCTGCCGGTCCGCGCGCCAGAGGCTTCGCGCCCGGTGGCGCGGCTGCGGCACGGCGTGGAGTTGCGCGACGTCTGGTTCCGCTACGACGCCAGTGGGCCGTGGGTGCTGCGGGGGGTGAGCCTCTTCATTCCGGCGGGGGGCTCGGTGGGGCTCGTGGGCGTCAACGGTGCCGGCAAGAGCACGCTGGTGAAGCTGCTGTGCCGCCTCTACGACGCGGAGCGCGGCCAGGTCCTCTGGGACGGCGTGGACGTGCGCGAGCTGGATGCCCGGGCGCTGCGGCGGCGGATGACGGCGACCTTCCAGGACTTCATGACGTATGACTTCACCGCGGCGGAGAACATCGGCCTGGGGGACCTGGACCGGCTGAAGGACCCGGCGCGAATCCGCGAGGTGGCGCGGCTGGCGGAGATCGACGAAAAGCTCACCTCGCTCCCCGCGGGTTACGACACGCTGCTCAGCCGCGTGCTCGAAGGGGAGGACGAGGACATGCCAGCGGGCGTCTCGCTTTCCGGAGGCCAGTGGCAGCGGCTGGCGCTGGCGCGGGCCCTGATGCGCGAGGACGTCGACCTGCTGGTGCTGGACGAGCCGAGCTCCGGCCTGGACGCTGCCGCCGAGTTCCACATCCACCGGACCCTGGCGCGTCACGGTGCCGGGCGGGCGCGGCTGCTCATCTCCCACCGGATGAGCGCGCTGCGGGGCGCGGACACCCTCTTCGTCCTCTCCGGGGGCCAGCTCATCGAGCAGGGCTCGCATGACGCGCTGATGGCGGCGGGCGGCGAGTACGCGCGCCTGTTCACACTCCAGGCGAGCGGCTATCAGGACGAGCGCGTCGCATCCCGGGCGGGCCCGAAGGAGGTCGCATGATGCTCACGGCGATGAGCCTGGGGGCCGCGCTGCTCGTGGCGGGTGCTGGGGGCGCGGCATGGGCGCGACGCCGCTGGATTGTCGTCGCGGTGCAAGGCAACAGCATGTCGCCCACGCTGCATGACGGGCAGCGGCTCGTCGCGAGGCGGCTGGACCGTTCGAACGGCTATGCGCGTTCAGATGTCGTCGTCTTCCTGATGCCCGCGGCGCAGCGCGCGACGCTGGGCGACCAGGCGCTGCCCTATCTCGTCAAGCGGCTGGCCGCCGTGGCGGGAGACCCGGTGCCGGACTGGGCCAGGGCGGCCCTCGGTGCCGACAGCGAGACGCGAGTCCCTCCGGGCAAGGTGGTGGTGTCCGGAGACAATGCAGTAAGCCAGGACTCACGGCAGCTGGGCTACATCGACGCGGAGACCCTCATCGCCGTCGTGCGGCGCTGACGCGCGGAGGTGGAGCCCCCCCACGACAACCCCATGGGCAAGCTCCACTCCGGCACCGTCATATTACCGAGGTGGATGAGCAGGGCCGACGCTCAGGCCGCAGAGCCGTACGCGCCCTGCATTCCCTCAGGGGAAGCCTGCGCCGACACCAGGAACAGCTGCTTTGGATCGTCCTGCCAGCCGGAAATGTAGACCTCGAAGTTCAACGAGCACGAGATGACCTGGCCGGGGGAGGCCGTTTCCGCGATGTAGCCCGGAAGGGAGCCGTTGGGCTGCTGGACCGCCCACGCCATGTAGTCATAGGGCCCCACCACCCCTTGCTTCTTCTTGATCTGAAAGACCAGATTGGATCCGCTCCCAGGCAATGGTGCGCACAGGTAGAGCCCGCTTGCCTTGTTCATGAAGTAGAAGGCCTGCGGATTGGTGTCCGCAGCGGACATGATCCATTGCTGATTCGGGTCCGAGGGAACGGATGTGCGAGTGGTGACGTAATGCTGCGGGCTGGCCGGGTCATTGGCGAGCGCGTTGGTTCCGTTGAGGAGCGTCCACACGGTGCCGCGGTCCTTCTCAATCTTGACGTCCGCCGGATTCTTCGAGGTCTGAAACATTGTTGCCTATCCTCCAGGAATGAACTGCGTGTTTGAGCTGCCTTCAATTGCTGGCAATTCGCGCGAGCGCGGCGCCTTATCACTGCAAGGCGCTGCGTCGATTGGATTGCACTCCAAGCCATTGCAACGCAGGTGCCATCGGCTGGACCCATGAGGCCGTGGAGGGCTGCTGAGAGGTGAAGCCTGAGCTGTGCTCCGGGACGACGCGGCGACAGGCCGGCGGCGTGTCGGCGGCATGCCGCGACGGCCATCCCCCTGGAACCGGGTACGATGCCCTCCAATGCACCACGGCTACGAGACGCAGATATGGCTCGCCCTCGACGAGGGCATCCTGTCCCGCGAGGAGTCAGCGGCCCTGCTCGAGGAGGCGCTGCGCCTGGGACGAAGCCCCCTGGAGCTGCTGCGTGAGCGGGGCCGGATCTCCGAAGAGACCCTGACCTCGCTCGTGAAGGAAGGCCCGGCCACGCCCGAACACAGACCCGTCGAGCCTGCCCCGACCGAGGCCCGCACTCCGGCCTTTCCCCTCCCCCACTGGGACCGCTACCAGTTCGTGCGGTTCCTCGGACAGGGCGGCATGGGGCGCGTGTTCCTGGCGGATGATCCGCGGCTGCGCCGCCCGGTGGCCCTCAAGTTCGTCCGCGACGACGACGATGCGCACACCCGCCGCTTCATCTCCGAGGCCCGTGCCCAGGCCAAGGTGAAGCATGAGCGCGTGTGCCAGGTGTACGAGGTCGGCCACGTCGACGGGAAGGTCTTCATCGCCATGCAGTACATCGACGGGCAGCCGCTGAGCGCCCTGGTGCGCGCGCTCACCGTCGAGCAGAAGGCCCTGGTGCTTCGCGAGGCCGCCCTGGGCGTGCACGAAGCCCACCGCGTGGGGCTCATCCACCGGGACATCAAGCCCTCCAACATCATGGTCGAGCGCGCCGAGGATGGGACGCCCAGGCCCTACGTGATGGACTTCGGCCTGGCACGCGAGTGGAACGAATCCGTGACGGCCTCCGGGGCGGTGCTGGGCACGCCCCACTACATGGCCCCAGAGCAGGCCCGCGGCGAGGTGAGCCGGCTCGACCGCCGCGCGGATGTCTACAGCCTGGGCGCCAGCCTCTACTTCCTGCTCACCGGACAGGCGCCCATCCCCGGCGACAACGGTCTGGAGGTGCTCAACAACATCGCGACCGTGGAGCCCCGGCCGCCGCGCGGGGTGGACCCGGATGTCCCGGCGGACCTGGAGGCCATCGCGCTCAAGTGCCTGGAGAAGGACCGCTCCGCTCGCTACGACTCGGCACGCGCCCTGGCGGAGGACCTGGAGCGCTTCCTCGGCGGCGAGCCCGTCCTGGCACGCACGGGCTTCGGGTACCGCGTACGCAAGCGGCTGCGCAAATACCGGCTGCTGGCCTCCGTGAGCGCCTCGGCGTTGCTCTCCGTGGCAGTGGCACTGGGATGGGGCGCGCTGGGGCGCCGTGAGGCCGCCGAGCGCGAACGGACCGTCCAGCGGTTCACCGAGCTGGTGAGCCACATCGAGTCCATGGTGCGCTACTCCTCGCTCTCGCGGCTGCATGACACGCGCGAGGACCGCCAGGCCATCAAGGAGCGCATGGCGGAGCTGGAGGCGGAGATCCAACGCGCCGGCCCACGAGCCCTGGGCCCTGGACACTACGCGCTGGGACGCGGCTACCTCGCGCTGGGGGATGAGACGAAGGCCGCCGAACTGCTCGAGTCCGCCTGGAGCAACGGCTTTCATGATCCGCGGGCCGCGTACGCGCTCGCCCTGGTGACCGGGCGGCTCTACCAGCAGAAGCTCCTGGAGGCACAGCGGCTGCGCAACCCACAGCAGCGAGAGTCCTCGACGCGTGACGCGGAACGCCGCTACCGCGATCCGGCGCTCGCCTGGCTCCGGCAGAGCCGGGGCGCCCAGATGCCGTCGGTGGAATATGTGTCGGCGCTGGTTGCCTTCTACGAGGGTCGCCTCGACGACGCACTCTCCCTGCTGCAGAACGCCAGCCGCCGGGTGCCCTGGTTCCATGAGGTGCCCCTGCTGCGCGGGGACATCCTCCAGGCCCGGGCGCTCACGCGATGGAACGCGGGAGACCTTGAGGGCGCCCGGAACGACTTCGAGTCTGGCCGCACCTCCTTCGCCGCCGCCGCGGCCACCGCCGAGAGCGACCCGTCCGTGTACCGTTCCTGGGCCGGGCTGGAGAACAGCGCGATGGTGGTGGAACTGTATGGCAAGGGAGAGGTGATGCCCGCCTACCAGCGGGCCCTGGAGGCCCTGTCGCGCTGCCTCACCGCGATGCCGGACGACGCTGCGTGCCTGATCCGCATGGCGCGCGTGAATCACCGTCTGGCCGAACATCGGCTCACCCAGGGAGGCGCTGGCGCGGAGCCCCTCGCCAAGGCCCTGGAGGCCGCCGAGCGTGCCCGTGCCGTGGACCCCGCGCGTTCGGAGGCCACGTACACCCTGGCGCGGAGCACCTGGCTCCAGGCGCGTTACCGGCTCGAGAAGGGAGAGGATCCGCGAGAACTGCTGGGCAAGGCCGCCGCGCTGTTCGAGAGCATCCCCGAGGCGGACCGGGATCGCGCCTGCCACGCTGACTCCGGCCTGGTTTTCAAGACATGGGCCGACTACGAGGATCAGCTGGGGGTGGCCTCACAGGGCAACCGGGACAAGGCCATTCGCGCCTACAGGGCGGCCCTGGCGATTGACCCCATTCCGGAAGACTGGATCAACCTGGGGAGCACGCTGCTGACCCGGGCATCGCTGCCGCGAAACGCGGAGCCGGAGCAGGATCTCCAGAAGGCCGCGGAGGCGCTCGAGCAGGCGCGCGCGCTCAATCCCCAGCACGTGGTGCCGTATTTCTACGCGGGCCAGGTCCACGAGCAATGGGCCCGGCGGCGGTACGCTCGCGGTGAGGATTCCCGGCTGGAGCTGGAGCTCGCCCTGGAGCAGTACCAGCGGGGGCTCGCCATCAACCCGAGCCTCCCCCACCTCCACAACGGCATGGGCATCGCGCTCCTCCTGCGGGCCGAGGAGCTATGGAATCGGGGAGGAGATCCCCTGCCAGTGCTCCAGCAGGCCCGAGCCAGCTTCGAACAGGCCATCGCGGTCGCCCCCGGACAGGGCTTCGGCTACGCCAATCTGGGCGCCCTGCTCGCCAGGCGCTGCGACTACCTGCTCGCGCGGGGGGAAGACCCTCGCCCGAGCGCGCGTGAGGCCGAGGAGGTCCTCGAACAGGGTCGTGAGCGGATGCCGGGCGCCGCCTGGCTCCGGGGCCTCGTGGGCACGGTGCGCGTCGCCCAGGCCCGCTTCGAGGTGGAGCACGCGCGATCCCCTGGCGCCCAACTCGCGCGCGCCCGGGAGGATCTCCATGCGGCCATGGAGCAGAACTCGCGGGACGCGGAGCTGTGGCTCCAACTCGGCAAGGCGCAGGCGCTCCAGGCCCGATGGGAGGAGCGGCATGGGCCACTCCCGCCCGGGGCCATGGAAGAAGCGGCGAAGTCCTTCGAGAAAGCCATCGCGCTGTCCCCTGACGACCCTGGGTATCGCCTGGAGGCCGGCCGCTTCTACCGCCTCTGGGCGGGACAACAGAAGCGCGCGGGCCATGAGGACGGCCCCCGGTTCCAGCGGGGGCTCGAACTCGCCGAGCAGGTGCTGAGGGCCCGGCCGGACTGGCCCGTGGCGCGGGCACTCCGCGCCAGCATCCGCCTGGAGCTGGACGAGACCGCGAGGCCCGGGGACAGGCTCACCTGGCAAAACCAGGCGCTGGAGGAACTGACCCAGGCGCTCGCGATCAATCCAAACCTCAGCCACGAGTGGAGCGGGCTGCTCGCCGCCGCACGGCGGCCCGGCGGGGGCCCTTAGCGCGCGTGCCGTCGGGCTCGCCGCCGCCTGATACTTCGATGGTGCCGGTGGCGACCCTGGGCCCTTCCGCCGTGTCGTCGAACAATTTCACCTGATATTCGTGGCAACCCGGCACCTCCGGCGTGAACGCCCCCACGTAGGCGTTGAGCTGGGGTGTCTTGGCGACCCGCCGACATTGAATGACTGCTCGATCGACCGAGGGCCCCCGCGTCCACGTGATTCTAGGAGCACGAATGGCAGACAGCTTCGAGGGGGTCCACACAACAAAGAGGAGCGTCTGCCTGACGTTGATCGTGATGGGATGCTTGACCCTGAGACGAGACGGAGAGTCGAGCAAGAAATCAATCACCTGCGGCTGTGGAGGTATCGCGGCGATTTTCCGTGTCACCCTGCCTGTCTTCTGGGACGGCTTCTTGCCTTTCGCCAACCTGGTGGTTGCCATGATGTTCTCCGGGGTCGTCCCCGGCGGTGTACCGGGGCAGGTGCTCGCCATTTGCACACGATGGGCCAGCATGCCGCCACAGGCTCAGGAGTGCTTTGGCACCAGGCCCAGTTCCTTGACCCGCCGGTTCAAGGCCCGCTTGGAGACCTCCAGGCGCTTCGCCATCTCGTCCAGGTCGCCCTGGCACGCGTGGAAGCAGCGGATGAGTTCCTCCACACCCAGGTCCCCGGCCAGGCGGATGCTGGGGCTGCGCTCGATGAGATCGTAGATGGAGGAGCGGGCGATCCCCAGGTGTTGGGCCGCCTTCTTCACATCCCAGCCGTGCGCGCGCAGGGCCGCGAGCAGCTCCGGCTCGCCCACCTCGGTGGACTTGCGGCGGGCCGTGGGCTCCGGAGTGGGCTCCGGCTCGGGAGCGCGGACTGGAGACGGCGGCGCCACGGGAAGCATCAGCTCCCGGGCGAGGCGTGGATCCAACTCCAGACAGGGCTGTCCCCGGCTGCCAATGACCAGCTGCCGGGCCACGTTCCGCAGCTGGCGGATGTTCCCGGGCCACGGGTGTAGCAACAGCCGCACCGCCAGGGCCGCCGGCAGCCACGGCTCGGCATAGGGATCGCTTGGGGTGAGGTGGTGGGCCTCCCCCAGCGCCTCCAATTCCTGGCGGGCGAAGTGGAGGAACAACGGACCGATGTCCTCCCGGCGCTCACGCAGTGGGGGCAGATGGATTTCATAGCCGGCCAGCCGGTGGAGCAGCGGCGCGCGGAAGCGTCCCTCGGAGATCTGGGCCTCCAGATTCGCGTCCGTGGCGGCGACGAGGCGGACGTCTGTCTTCACGGGGGTGCTGGCGCCCACCGGGTACAGCTCCCCTGTCTCCAGCACCCGGAGGAGCATGACCTGCACCTCGGGGGAGGCCTCGCCCACCTCGTCGAGGAAGAGCGTGCCGCCCTCGGCCGCACGAAAGAAGCCGTCGCGGTCGCGCTGTGCACCGGTGAAGGCGCCCCGGACGCTGCCGAAGAGCTCCGCGGCGGCCAGCTCCTTGGGGATGGCGCCGAGGTTGACGCTGACGAAGCGTCCGCCGCGCCGGCTCCGCGCGTGGAGCGCCTGGGCGACCAGCTCCTTGCCCGTGCCCGTCTCGCCGCGAATCAGGACGGGCACGTCCAGGTCGGCCACACGCCCGATGTCCCTGCGGATGAGGCGGAGGGAGGTGCTCTCGCCCACCATGCCCAGGGAGGTGGGTGCGTCCATTTCAGGGAGCGCGGTCAGGTGCAGCAGGAGCACCACCCTCCCGGTGAACTCGAGCGGGATTCCCCGCGCCAGCTCCTCCGGGCCGAACTCCCGGCCGCGGTCGAGCGGCTCGCCCGCGCAGGTGCAGCGCCCCCCGTCGGCCGGGATGAGTCGGATGCCCTCGCCCGCGGGAGCGAACAGGAGCGGCTTGCGGCTCATGAAGGGATCGCCCAGCGGCAGGCCCAGGGGCTCGCCGGGACGGGTGAAGTCCGGCGAGTTTCGGGAGAGCGTGACCTCCCGGCCGGCAAGCAGCCCGTGCAGCAGCAGCCGCTCGCCGATGCGGGTGGCGTGCGTGTGGGAGACGATGGTCAGCGCGGGAACGAGGCGCGCGAAGGGTCGCTGCCCGCGCGGCTTCGGATCCGCGGCAGTGGACACATCAGCCGTCGCCAGGGGGACATGGGGATCGCGGGCACCAGGGCGGGACATCCCCGCTACTGTATCCGGCTCGCCGCATCGGAGGCGCCGCCGGATTGTGACCCGCACTGAGAGTCCATTGCCCAAAGCGGTGGATGAAAAAAGACCCCGCGTCTCCGTTCGGAAACGCAGGGCCTTGACTCACGCACTTGCAGCCCTGAATTCCACTGTCGCGATCAGTTGACCTGAACCTCACCGACGATGGCTGCGGCCTGGCCCCCTCAATTCCAACCTTCCTGCGGGTTGCGGGAGGAGGAGCCGCTCCACGAATCGATGGCGGCGCGAAGTGTATAAGTCCCAGGTTGAGTCGGCGCCGGCAGCGAGAGGCTGGGGGTGGCCGACGCACCTTGCCCGCCGTTGAGGTAGGCGATGAGCGTGCACGCCAGAGGCTGCGGAGCGACCGAAGGTCCGTGGAGACCCTTCATGAAGGCGAGGCTCCTGGACCTTCACAGGACCACCCAGGACGTGCTGGTCACGATCAACGGGCGCTCCCACCTGCTGGCGAGTGCCAAGGTGTCAATGCTCGGGCTCGGGCGAATCATCCGCTCGGAGCCCCAAGCTCCGAACGTGGTGACGCTACGGCCCGTACAAGATGCCCACCCGAACCGCTTCCTCCAGAAGGTGGGGTCCGACGACTACCAGTTCACGGCCCCCAATTACCCGGGGTGACGCGGATCTTGTAGTTGAGGAAGCTCCTGGGGGCCTGGTCGGCATCCAACGTAGGCTCTGCCCCCCTCTTCCCCGCTTCCTCCAGAAGGCACGACATGGCATTCAGTTGCTGGAAGTGCTGCAAACCGCTGGTCAGCAGTCGTTGCAACAATCCGCGTTGCTCCTGCTTCGGCCAGGTCATCGAGTTTGGCGAAGGCAATCCTCTCGCCCAGACGCTCCCCTTCGAGATCCAGAGTCACATCGCCTCGTTCCTTCCCAACAGGGACTTGGCGCGACTCACCCCGACGGACAAGAGCAGCTACCAGTTCACCAAGACGATTCGCGCGCTGCACTCTCAGCGGGAGTTCGTGGGTCAAAACTTCGTCAAGATGGGGGGCCGCGGGGTCACCATCGAGGACAAGTACACCTATCACCATGAGGCGATGATCCGGCTGGACAAGCTGGCGGAGGGCCAGCCCGCGGCGATGCTGGTCTTCCCCAAGAGCGGTCTCTACTTCCTGGCGTTCGATGCTTCCGAGGAGCTGCTGGGCCACAGCCCACTGGTCAACGTGGTCCAGAACGTCCTGGATGGGGATTCAGGCGTCGCGAAGGTCTGGGACAAGATCAAGGGCTGCTACCTGTATCTGAACTACTGGCCCACGGAGTCCGACCTGGGCATCAGCATCCAGCAGCTCACGGCGCGGGACGACCGGCTCATCTGCAGGGACTGGGAGGCGCAGGTCCTCTATCTCATGCAGCCGAGCAAGGAGAACCGCAAGGGCCTCCTCAAGGCCTTCAAGGCGGACCCCACCGTGTCCAACAAGCCCAAGGCCGTGGCCTCGGAGAACGGCAAGGACGACCCGGAGAGCAAGGTCTGCAAGGCGATCAAAGCCGAGCCCAAGAAGAAGTATGTCAATGCCCTGCCCCGGGCGGATGCACGGGACTTCGTCATCCGGAGCGGCTCCACGCGCGGATACGAGAAGCTCTCCCCCACGGGCAAGAAGCTCTTCGACGACATCTTCCTGCTCGCCGCGTTCGTGTTGGGCTCGGAGTTGTTCGATGGTGAGAAGCCCCACACCGTGGGCGCCCTGCTGGTGTCCGAGGCGGGAGACCTCCTGAGCTGGGGAATCGACGAGAGCGCGTGCATTCACGCCGAGACGAGCACCCTCAAGCTGCTGACGCAGGAGCTCCGGAACGGGATGCGCGAGGAGCTGGAATCCTGCAGGGTCTACACCTCCCTCGAACCCTGCTTCATGTGCGCGGGGCTGCTGGCGGAGTTCGGCGCGACCCGGAAGCTCGCGGTCGTCTACGGCCAGGTGGACCCCGCGGTGCACGAGGTCTTCAGCGCCCAGGCCGAGGGGCGTGTGGAGGCCGAGCCAACGCCCGTGATGTGGCATTCACACATTGAATCGCTGCTCATGGAGGCCCCTTACGACGAGTCCTCGTCGACCGGGTTCTCGACCCGGCTGGAGGGAAAGCGCCAGGAGTTGGACCGGCTCCACAAGCAGTCCCTGGGAGAGGACAAGAAGGTCAAGGAGACCCTCAAGAACAAGTACGCCAATTCGGTCATGCAGGCGCTGGGACAGCCGGCCTACCGCCGCCGGTTCCTGAAGGCGCTCTTCCGGCTCATCGATCTCCTCCCCCGCATCAATGGGGTCACCACGACCGAAGAGCAGCAGTTCCTCTTGAAGCTCTGGAAGAACACCCTTCAGTTGCTGCAGAGCATCCGGAAGTCGGATTTGGACGCGATGCTCCAGAAGACGGCGGGGCTCCTCGATGCGTCACGGGGCAAGCATCCCTACCCGCAGGACAAGGAGCGGCAGTCGCCCAGGACGGACTTCAAAGCTGAGGCACAGCGCTGCCTGAAGCTCTACGAGAGCGTGTAGGCGCGCGGCTCCAGCCAGCGCGTCGTACATGGCGGTAGGCTCGGCGTGACCGTCTACGCCACTCTCCGTGAACCGCCCCCAATCCCTTCGCGACGGCGTGGCGCCCCTGGAGCCAACGCGAGACATCCACAATCCCTACAAACCATGGCCTCAGTGGCTGCAGCTGCATTCCCCATAGATGCACTTGTGGCTGGGCATCTTTCCCTCGACGAGAAGGCAGCTCATGTTGCATCTGAGAGAATCACAGGGTTGCGCCCAGGGGTCTCTCAGCTCATTGACCAGGAGCGCTGCGGCCCCGAGGACAGCACTCGCCAATAATGCAATCGCAAGGGTCATGCCGCGCCCCACCCTCTTCTTCCGGCCGGTTTGCTCCATGCGCCCCTCATCGGTTGGACCGCGTTCGCCTTTATTCGAAATGTCATAGACTTACCGCCCATGATCAAGCTCCACCAGTTCAACCCCTCTGGGAATTGCTACAAGGTCCGCCTCCTGCTGCATCAGCTCGAGATTCCGTTCGAGACGCGGGAGGTGGACCTCTCCGCGGGAGAGACGCGCACGCCGGAGTTCAAGGCGATGAACCCCATTGCCCGGACCCCCACCGTGGAGCTTGAGCCCGGTGTCTTCCTCGCCGAGTCCAACGCCATCCTCTGGTACTTCGCCGAGGGCACGCCGTTCATTCCCTCCGACCGGCTGGAGCGGGCGCGAATGCTCCAGTGGATGTTCTTCGAGCAGTACAGCCACGAGCCCTACATCGCCGTGGCCCGGGCGTGGCTCACCTTCTTCGGTGTCCCTTCCGGCAAGGAGAAGGAGCTGGAGGAGCGCATCCAGAAGGGCTACGCCGCGCTCGACATCATGGAGGGCGAGCTGCGCAAGCGGCCCTTCTTCGCGGGCGAGCACTACAGCCTCGCGGACATCGCGCTGTATGCGTACACGCACGTGGCGGAAGAGGGCCGGTTCGACCTGGGCCGCTATCCCGCCATCCGCGCCTGGTTCGAGCGGGTGCAGGCCCAGCCCCGCCACGTGCGCATCACCGACGTCCTCAAGGCGCCACCGGCCCCGGAAGCGGAGTAGCCTGGGGGCATGCTACTTCCCGACGACTACACCCAAGCCGCCTTGGATGCGGAGTTCCACGTCCAGGTTGAGATTGACCGCGTGGTGCTTCCCTCGAAAGTGTTCGGAGAGGCCGTCGTTGAAGGGCGTGTCGCACGCGTCTTCCGAGGGGATCCGGCGCTGCTCGGCTCGAACATCTCCTTCGAGGTGAGCAGTATCCGCGAAGGCGCCAGCATCCCTCCCAGTGGGGTTCGCTGGCAGATCGCCGAAGCGCTGGAGCGGGCCGTTGCGATTGAGGCCTACCTCAACCGCAACGGATACGGTGGCTATGCGATCGCCAGATGGCAATCCTTCCTGCTCGACGCGGTGACGGACACTCCGGCGCGGCTCATCACCGAGGCGGACCTGGAGCCCGTGTGAGGTGAGCCGCCATCCGTGTGGGTACGCCCTGCGTTCATGGCGTTGCCTATGGGGACCAACCTACGGCGCGGCGAAAAGTCGCGGGAGCGACTGGACTTCAGCGCCCGGAGTGCGCGCTGACCGTGCGCCCGTTCAGCGGCTGCAGGGGGCGGTTGTTCGGGTTGAGGTGCGGCAGCCGCTCGAACGCGGCGATCTGCGCGTCGGACATCTGGATGGGCTGCTTCATCACGTACCACTGGAGCCCCTGCGTGCACGGGGGCGTGGTCAGCGAACCCGCGTACTGGAAGAACGCCTTGTCGCGCGGCAGCAGCGCGCTCGCGTTGAGGAGAGCCCCCGCCGGCGCGCTCTCCTCCCCCATGTGCCGGGGCAGGTGCCGGAAGGCCGTGAACAGGGCCGCGTTCACCGCGCCTTCCTCAATGAGGACTCCGACGACCAGCGCGGGAGCTCCATTCGCGTCCGTGTGCACCAGGTGCAGCTCGAGCGGATACTCCACGCCGTCCTTCGTGTGCTCGCTGGGCGTGTGGAAGTGGAACTGCGCCAGCTTGTACTCGCTGGCCCCCACCCGGACGGTGCTGCCGCCGTCGTAGGTGAACTGCACCGTGTGCCCCGTGTTGAGCATGCGCACGCGGCTGGTGGCGTAGTGGAAGCTGGGAACGTCCAGGTGAGGGTGGGCGGCCCCCGCCGTCACCAGCGCGATGGGCGACTGCGCCTCGCCCTGCGCGCAGACCGCGTCGCCCGGCAGCTCGCCCCAGTGCTCCGGGCTCAGGGTCTGGTCGTAGCCCCAGTGCACATCCTCGCTGCTCGTCGTGAGCGAGGCGGGGGCCCCGTCGGCGGCGAAGGCATTCGGAGCAAGCAACAGGGAGGACAGCAACGCGCCCCGAAGGGCACGCACGGAGTCGGCGCGGGAGAGCAACATGGTGTGGAGTCCTTTGATACAGGCGTCAATCACAAGCAGGAGCACCCCGGCATTGGACCCGGAATGCCCCGCGGTGCGCCCTATAACCTGAGGCTCGGATATGTGCAGATTTCTGATTATTTCCAGCTAGTCCGCTTTGTCACGAAACGGCGACGGCGCGAAGTGTGACGACCGTCAGCGGGAAAGGGACTCCAGGACGTGGATGGCTTCGAAGAGGGCCGCGCGGAACTCGGGGTCGTCGTCTTCCTCGTCGCAGGCCTCACGATGCCCCAGCAGCAGGGGGAGCAGCGAGACGTCCTCCAGTGCCTGGGCCGCCTCCACGTCCAGCGTGGTGACCACGGGCCCCTCCAGCACGCGCCGTAGCGGTTCGAGGACTCGCGCGTCCTTGCACAGGGCCAATCCCAAGAGGGCCTCCCCGCGAATCTTGACGTGGGCCTCGGAGAGCCGATCCACCAGCGCCTCGCGCAGCTCCGGCGTGTCCATCTCCCGCGCCTGGGAGCCGAGCGCGAACGTGGCCCATTCGCGCACGGCGTCGTCGGCGTCGCGGGAGAGCTGAATCAATGCCTGGAGCGCCTGGGCGTCCCGGAACCGTGACAGCCCCATGACGACGCCGAACCGGACTTGGGCGTTGGGGTGCTCCCGCAGGGAAAGGAGGGCGGGCAGCCCGCGGCGATCAGCGCCCAGGTGGCCCAGGGCGGCGGTCATCGCCACCAACGCGGCGGCGTCCTGTTCCTTCGCGAGCGCCGGCAGGAGCGCGTCCAGGAAGCGGGCGATGCGCTCCCTGGACCGGTGCCGGAAATCCAGTTGGGAGAGGACGTTCGCGCCGCGGCCCCGCTCCTTCGGCGAGGGCGACTGGAGCCAGGCCGCGGCCCGCTGGAAGACCTCTTCCCCACCGCGGTAGTGCAGCTGCCAGATGGCCCTCCACGCGCCCTCGTCCTCTTCGCCGCCCTGGAGCGTGCGGGCGAACAATTCATCGGTGGAGAGGTCGGCTTCGGGCGGGGAATCCATGCCGGGCAGCCTAGCGCCGGACGCCCGTGCCATCCCAGGATCTGCCCCTGCCCTGTCTGACTTCAGTCAGCAGGCAGCGTGTCCGCCAGGAACCGCTGGACCTCGTCGAGCACCGCCGCGTCCACGCCGTGCGCGAGCGAGGGGAACAACCGCAGGCGGACGCGGGCTCCGCGCGCCTCGAGCTCCCGGGCGGCCTCCTCGGAGAACCGCACGGGGATGACCGGATCCCTCGCGCCGTGCACCAGGAGGACGGGCACGGAGGTCGCCCCCGGGACCGCGGGCGCATCCACCGCGAGCCGTCCGGACGGCGACATGCTCTTCCTGCGTGAAGCGGCCAAGGCGGGCGCGGGCATCGCGCTGCTCCCCTCCTTCCTCGCCCTGGCGAACGTGACCTCCGGGCAGCTGGTCCGCGTGATGCCGCGCTACACGCTGTCCACCACGTCCCTGACCATGCTCCACCCCCGCGCCCAGCACGCGCCGCGGAAGGTGTCCGCCTTCCGCGACGTCCTCATCGACTTCCTCCAGGCGCGGCCCCTCTCCGGGCCCCCCAGTCCCAGCTGAACCGGAGGCGTCACCGCTCCATCGTGAGCGTGCGGGGGTCGTACAGGCGGATGAAGCCCCCCGCCGGTTCCGAGAGAGTGCCGAAGCCGCCGCCCACCACCACATGACGATCGAGGTCCGCATAGGCCAGGGTGCTGACCCAGGCCCCATTTCCAAGCGGCGAGTCGATGTATGTGATGGGCCCCGGAGCCAGCTTCGAACTGTCGCCCATATCGGCGAACCAGCCCCGGCCGTAGGTGTAGACATTGGTGCCGGGACCCACCTCATGGCCGCCGAGGAGCAACCTGGGAGCGAGGTTGAAGTTGGAGGGGAAAACGTACGCGTCGACCTGGCCCGGCCCCTGGCCTGGTGACGTCTGCGTATTCCACAGCACGTTGCCCGCGGAGTCGAACCACGAGGCCATGAAGCCTCCCGGCGGCGTGCCGTTGTTGATGAACGAGACCATCTCACCCGAGAGGGTGAAGGCCACGGCGCCCCAGCTGCCCTCCTTCGTCCACTGCGTCCCCCCAACAGGGGTGAGCTTCCGGATGAAGCGCTTCACGAACACCAGGTCCTGTGGGTTGGTGCCCCGGTTGTACGCGGTGCCGCCCACGTAGACGGAGTTCCCGTCCCCCATGACGCCCAAGCCGAAGGGGAAGTTGAGCTGAGCTTCACTGATGACGGTGCTCCACCGCTCGACGCCCTCGCGCGACAGCGCGACGAGCTTCATCGCCAGCGCGGTGTCATGGCTCCCCTGCGTCATCAGCACGTAGGTGTTACCGAAGACGTCCGCCACCACGTGCCCCTCGCTCGAGGACTGCTGGGGCGGCGTGTACGTCCACCGCACCCGCCCGTCGCCGTCGTACTGGGTCACCGTACCGTTGTAGCTCAGCACCGAGAGGTACCAGTCGCTGGTGACGACGAGCTTCGACATGGAGCTGACGGGGACTGACCAGCGCTCATATCCGAACCTGTCCAGCGACGTCACCCCCAGGGCGTCCTGCACGACGATGTTGCCGTCGGCCAGCGGCGCCACGGTCATGGGCGGGCTGCTGCGCAGCACCTCCCACTGATAGAGAGGCGAGAACGCCACCAGGGCGACGGACCTCGACGCATCCAGGCGGAGCAGGCAACCGCCGCGGGGCGCATTGGCGCAGGCCTTGCTCCACGTCGGGAACCCTTCCGGGCCGGCGTACAGGGTCAGCTCCGTCGTGCGCACCGCGTGCCTGCACGGCTGGGTACACGTGAAGGAGTCATCCCCCGCCACGACGCGGGTGCCCGGCGGCATGGAGGTCACGTCCACCCACACGAAGGCAGTGCCCTGGAGCTCCGCCGGATTCACCGAGTCCGCCCCTGTCACCTTGAGGCGCGAGGCGTGCGTGCCGGCCAGGAGGGGTGCGAACCTCACGCGCACTTCGCATTCCATGCCCGCGGCCAGGTACTTCTCGCAGGTGTTGGAGGTGATGGAGAAGAACTCGGAGCCCTCGACGGACACCGACACCGACTCCACGTCTTGTGGCGAAGCGTTGCGCACCGTGAAGAGCTGCTCGACGGTGACCGTCCCCACCTCCACATCCCCGAAGTCGAACGACTTCCGGTCGATGACGAGCGCCGCTGAGGGCTCGTCGGAGCACGCGCCGAAGAGGATGGGCGCGCCGAGGAGAAGCATGAGGGACAAAGACTTTCGGAACATAGGGGGCGGACTTCTAGTCAACTCCCAGACATCGTGACAAGTCGGCGCAGAGGAGCAACGACACGCACGAAGTCGTCGCGTCAGGCGAATCGCTCGCGGAAGGTTCGCAGGTTGGGTCCGTCCCCTCCCCGCTCCCACACCGCGAACACCACCCGCTCGAAGACGCCTGGGAACGCGTCCAGGGCTCGAGCGAAGGCATCCGCCGCGTCGAGGGGATTGTTCCGGAAGGCGCCGCAGCCCCATGCGCCCAGCACCACGGTGCGGTGACCTTGGTGCGCCGCCACCTGGAGCACCTTGAGGGCCCGCGCGTGCAGCGCCTCGCCCATGCGGGGCAACAGGTGCGGCGCATTCCGCTCCGCCGAACCGGCGTTGGGCGCGGGCGCGGTGATGAGGGACACGCTGAAGGGCTTCTCCAGCAGCGTGAGTCCCTCGTCGCGGAAGAAGGGCACCTGGGGTGAGTAGATGACGTGGTCCGTGTACAGTGGAGAGGACTGCGCGCGGTTGGCGTCGTAGTACTCGCGCTGCGTGAGCAGACATGGATAGAGCGCCGAGCAGCGCGCCAGGTCCTCTTCCTGGGCCTTCGCTCCGCCCAGGAAGCCGCCGCCTGGATTCTTCGCGGACGCGAAGTTGAGCGCGACGAGGTCCGCCACACCTTCCACCTCCACGCAGCGGCGCGCGGCGGCGCCGGTCTTCTCGGGTGTGACTTCGATGCGCGGTGCGGAGCCGCCCACGCGTGGCTCGGGCCGGGGCAGCCGCGCGAAGTCTCCGGGCCGGTAGAGCACCGTCCCGCGCAGGGCTTGCTCCACCTGCTCGCGGAACCGCACCGGCCGCCCGGACGGCGCCATGTACTCGCCCCGCTCCACGATTCCCACCGTCTCCTGCGCAATCCCCTTCAGCGACATGTCCGTCTCCCCAGAAAGTCTTCGTGTTCGAACAACACGAAGATTGCCCCCAGGAACTGACATGTGACCGGCGAACGGAACCTGTGACAGGGCGTGCGTGTCCAAGGCGCGACTTTTTCCCGAAAAGGAGCTCACGCCTCATGAAGCCGAACCTGAAGCAGTGGCTGTCCGTGCTGTGCCTGGGAATGACAGGAGTGTCCGCGACCGCCTGGGCGGACGTGGGGACGCCGGTCGACTGCGGCACGGTGGAATGCGAGGCCATCCGCGAGATGCGGTCGATCTACGCGGCGGAGTCCTCGTATTTCGGAGAGTATGATGTCTTCACGCTGAACCTCGCCAGCATCGGCTTCGCGCCCGCGGCGTGTCCGAACGGCAGCCGCGCCCCCGTGCCGGGAGCAGGCTGGGTGTCCGGGTGCAACTTCTCCTACAAGGTCACCGGCATCACGCCGAATCCGTCGCCGGGCTTCACGGCGGTGGCGCAGGGCGTGACGGGGACGGCGTCCGCGGGCATCACCCTCCAGATTGGCACCCACCCCGTCTCCGGCCGCCTCTTCTGGCTGGAGCGCCAGGGGGTGCGCCGCTACGTGGACTCCGCGGAGTGCCAGTCGCCGCAATCCTTCACCTGCGAGGCCGAGCTGCGGGAGGCGCGGTTCAACATGGGCTACATCCACGTGGTGGAGCAGTCGTACTTCGCGGAGAGGGACCAGTACTCCACCAACCTGCCGCTGATCGGCTTCATGCCGGAGGGCTGTCCGAATGGCACCCGCGCCGCCGTCCCGGACGCGTCCTGGGTGGGAGGCTGCCGGTTCATCTACAAGGTCACGCTGAACGGAACGACTGGCTTTACCGCCACGGCGAAGGCAGTGACTGGCGCCACGGAGGGTTCCATCCTGACCATCACGGAGTCGGGGCGGACCGTCATCACTCCGTCGTATCCAGCGTGGTGCCAGTAGGCTGAAGCAGCGACTCGGGTGACACCTCCCCGCGGCGCTACGGCCCCAGCGACATGTCTACGGGGTGAACCGGGGGCCTGATGTCTGGAGACATCAGGCCCTCGACTCCAGTCACCAGGGCCGCCTCCGGGAAGGCCTGTTGCTTCGACGTAACCCCCTGGAATCAGGAAGGGCCGGCGGAACCCGGGGCCGTGAAACGGTGGGCACGCGGGGTGCAATAGGGGTGGTCCGTCGCTGCACTCACTCTCGAGGCCCTCCCATGAAGCTGCGCTCCTCTTCGTTCTCCAAGCCCTCTTCGTCGTTCGGCTCCAGCTCCCCTTCCCCCTCCACCTCCCGCCCCCGCAGCGACAGCCTGCCCGCGAAGCCTGAGACCGCGAAGCCGAAGCCGGTGGCGACGCCAGCGCAGCTGCAGGCGGGCAAGAACAACCTCAAGCCCACGGACTACGGCGTGGTGGACCCCAATCTCCAGGGCATCCGGACCCGCCGTGACAACGGCCAGTCTGGCGCTCAGTTCGCGGACTTCACGCAGGACGTGCGCCAGTCCACCAACCGCCTCACGAGCAAGCCCGTGGGCAACCAGATGCTGAACGACATCAACGGCCGCACCCAGGCCGTGAACCCTGGCGCCACGGGCACGCAGAGCAAGCCTCTGACGGCGATGGACATCTACTCGGGCCGCAACTCGGCGATGCCCAACTCGCATGTCCCGCGCAACGACGGCACCCTGTCGTCCACCCGCCCGGCGTACCGCTACGACGGCCAGCCCGGCGCCGGCACGGCCAGCGACGTCAAGTACAACGAGAACGGCGGCGGCCAGCGCTTCAACAGCCTGGGCCACGAGTCGGTCCACGCCTGGCGCGCGTCCAACGGCGTCCAGGTGAGCCCCCTGGCCGCGAGCAAGCACAGCAACGCGGACGTCTTCAAGCAGCACCCGTCGCACTCGGCCAACATGAAGGACACCGTCGACAACCGCCTCCGCCTCACGGAGGAGTTCGAGACCGTTGGCCTGCGCCCCACGCCGCACACGAAGAACAACTGGGCCCCGTCCGAGAACGCCATCCGCGCCGAGCACGGCCTGCCGTCCCGCCAGGACTACTCGGGCCTGAAGCCCGACGGGAAGAACAGCAACGACCAGGCCTTCAAGAACTACGACGAAGGCACCGACGCCCGGAACTTCTTCCAGAAGCTGTCCGGCCAGCCGTCGCCCTTCCAGAAGATCGTCGGCGACCTGGAGAAGTGAGGCACTGGCTGGCGTTCCGTGGCCCGTTCAGGTCCGCAGGTCCGCCAGCCACCGCAACGCGCGAAGGCCGGGCATGAAGCCGTACTCGCCTCCGCGTGTGACCACGAACCGCGACAGGCCTTTCAGGCACCGGGGGATGGGCCGCCTTGGATAGGTGAACTCCCCGCTGCCGTCGTGGGCGCCAACGAGCGGATCCTTCGCCTCGCCCAACCCCAGGAACTCACCGCCGTTGATCCACTCCGATTGCACGAACTCGAATTGCCGTCCGAGGTGCGAGCCGATGAAGGCGAACATCAACCCCCGCTCGGCGCCGTCGTCCTCGAGGACGCCTTCGGGAAGCTCGGAGCCGTAGGCGGTTCCGCGCCGGATCATCCGGTGGAGTCTCACCACGCCCGCGACGGACGCGTCTCGGGGGTTCGCGCGCCGGGCGTGTGACCCGGGAGGCGTCTTGTAGCCGGTCGCATCGTCCGCGTAGTGGAAGTCATTGTTGCGCCGGGGGTCGGCGCCCAGCGCGGGATCGTCATGGTGCGGACACAGCGCCAATGGCGCGCCGCTGCGCCACCTCCCCATCATCTTCGCCGCCAGCAGCTCCTCGTCCCCAGGCCTGCTCGCGCTCTGCCTCAGGTACTGCCGGAACGCGGCCACCCGCTGATGGAGCTTGCGGAAGACGATGTACGTCCCATTGCGGCCCAGGACGTCGGGCTGGGGCATGGGGGGCAGGTTGCCGGTCTCATCGGGGTAGCCCAGGACGAACTCGCCTGCCTTGAGCGGCGCTTCGTGGGGGTTGCTTCCGGGAATGCCGCTCCCCTCGACGGCCGGATGGCTGATGCCATCCCTGAACCCGAACGGCTCCCGCTCCGTGCTGAGCGCGTGGCAATCCTGACGCCAGAGGGCCTGGACGCCGCCCAGCTCGCGCAGCGCCACACCCGCGCGCTCCAGCGCGGCGTCGAGCCGGGCCTGGTCCGGCGAGAGCGCCGTCAGCACCACATGGACGTCGGAGGTTCCCAGCGGTGACTCCCAATGCTCGGGGCTGCTCTCACCTTCGTCCCCCAGCGCCTTCGCCCGGGCAGCCATCCCCTGCCGGAACTCCCACGCGAAGCTGTCCAGGGAGTCCCGTGGCACGCCCAGCGCCTCGAGCCCGGAATGCGTGAGCGAGACGCTGACCCAGCATTCCGCGGCCGGCCGCTCCGGATGCGCGGCCGAGGACACCACCGAGCAGAGCCGGCGCATCAGCTCCCGACCCGCCTTCCGGTCGTCGATGCGCAGGAGGATGTAGGTCGCGACGTACGGCGTGGGCCGGGGCCGAAGCACTCCGCTCTGGATGTCGTCCAGTTCGAGCATGTCAGTGGTCGGTGGCCAGGTTCTTCCAGAAGCGCTCGAGGCTCTCGTCCGCCCCGAACAGGGTGCTGAAGATGGTGGAGTCCGCCACCAGGACGTCGCCGGCCCTGCCGTCGCCCGGCGGCATCCACACCAGGGCGTTGAACTCGGTGTTCCCCGCGTTCGTGAAGGGATGGGGCCGGGACGTATCAATGGGCTGTGTCGCCAGGACGCGAACCGAACGGGTGTCGTCCGTCGTGACCGCGTAGTGCGGCAGGTGCATGTGGAAGTTGAAGTTCTGGACCCCGGCGAGCCAGCCGCGGGTGTCCAGGTCCTCGCGCACCCGCAGGGGGGCGCTGCGGTTCGTTCCCTTGACGACCGCGGGGCGCAGGCCCCAACGATTCTCGACAGGGATTCCCAATCCCTTCATCAACGAGCGAGCATAGTTGCCAAAGCGCTGCTGGCGAGGCACCAGCGCGTCGCCATGGTGCGCGTATTCGAGGGCGCGCTCCTGCATGTCCTCCGAGTGCCCGACGTCATGGTGGGGGCCCATCACCAGACAGGTGCCTTCGCGCGCGAGGAATGCTCGGACCGCTTCAACCTCCTCCGGCGTGGCCACCTGCTCGGTGACGTTGTGGTCCAGGCTGAAGACCAGCAGCGTGTCGGCGTCAGCGAGGACCCGCTCGTCGAGCGGCAAGGCGAAGCCCGCCTGGTCCACCCGCTGGAACATGGGGACCGCGTATCCGGTGACCTCCTCGACGAGCTTCTGGAACCGCACCCAGGCCCAGAAGAAGAGCTCCAGGGAGCCAGAGATTCCCTGCTGGAACCTCCGCGGGTCCGCCCACTGCGGGGACTCGTACGTGGGCCAGAGCACCCGGCGGACCTCGGTCATCGTCGAGAACCGGTTGTCCATTCCAGTCGGTTCCCGATTGGCTTCTCCGGGGTAGCTCCAGGATGTGTAGACACTGACGCGCCGGTGCCCCTTCGAATAGCGCCTCGGCGCGTGGTCCTGGTTGTACGTCCGTGCGGGCGTCTTGCTCATGGCAGGCCCTTCTCGCTGCGGTCCTATTGCATCTGCTCGAGCATCTCGGTGAACGCGGCCTTGAGCTTCAGGGCCTTCTTGATCTCATCGCTGCTGAAGTACGGGTATTCGCCGTATTCGAGGAAGCTGTTGCACTGGTGGTCCCGGAGGAACTGGATGAACGCCTGCGTGTTGGTCTTCCAGTCCATGGGGAAGCCCTCGAGGTTCTCGAAGGCCGTGTTGATTCCGGAGCGCGTGAAGATGACGACCGCGTCTTCGGTGTATTTGTCGAAATCGGTGTCGAAGATGCCCTGATACATGAACCGGGTATCGTTATCGAAGAGCACCCAGCGCAGGTAATGGAGCTTGAGCGGCGCCAGCAGGTAGGGTTCCTTCTTGAGGGATTCGGCCAATCGCTGTCCGTAGCCGCGCAGCGTCTCGGCGCGCCCCGGCTTGACGTTGGCGACGATGGTGAAGCCGTAGCAGGCGGGCGTCTTTGGAAAGATGGGGCCGTACTTCCCCTTCTCCAGGTGCTCCGTCGACTTGGGAATGGCCATGGCCTGGGGTGTGAGTTCCATCGCGAAGCTCCTCTGACGCTCAAGGCTCAAGCTCGGGACGGGGCCCGGCGCATGCAAGGGCCGCCGACCTCCAGCGGCCAGGCTGTGCTTCGAGCGCCAGACCTCTTGAGGCTGAGGAACAGACGCATCAAGGACTCACCCCCCGTCGAAGGCGGCGGTGAGTCACCGTTACGTCACGGGCGGTACAGCTCCACCGAGGGGTTGAGCACGCTGGGGCTCAGGTAGCCGCCCGCGACCAGGATGTCGCCCGTGCTCAGCGCGGTGGTCGCCTGGTTGTAGCGCGGCGTGGACAGCGCTCCGGGCTGAGCCTCTACCAGATGCTCCACCTCGCCCGGCCCCCCGAGCCCCCCAAGGCCGTCAGGCGCCGCCGCTCCTCCGGTTGACCCTGCCCCCAACGCGGGCCCATCCGCCCTGAGGGTGGACCGGGTGTCACCCCCACGGCCTTCGCTGGCCCACCTGGCCGTGTTGTTCCGGAGGGCCGCCATCCCCACGTTCGGAAACCCGGGTGGGGGTCGCGAATGATGGTGTTCCTCATGGATGGGCAGTGCGCGACCGCGAGGGTGGTGCGCCACTCGACAGCGGCGCGCAGGCTGCGCCTGGAGGTCCCCAACCTGCGGTGGAACACCTCCCTCTGCAGGCGGATGGAGCGAACCTTCGCCACCTGGCCCGGCGTCGTGGACGTGAGCGCGGAACCCCGCACGGGACGACTGCTGGTGCGCTACGCGCCGCAGGCCCCGCTGCTGGCCCGGCTGCGCCAGGAGCCCGACGCACAGACCGCAGCAAGCCCCACTCCGAGCAAGGCCCGCCCGACGCAACGCGTGCAGCGCGGACCGCGGGAGCCGTGGCACGCGATGGCCGTGGACGCGGTGCTGGCCCGGCTGGACGGGACGGATCAAGGCCTCGCTTCCGAGGAGGCGGCCCGGCGGCTCAAGCGCTTTGGCCCCAATGTCATGCAAGAGGAGGCACCGCGCTCGCGCCTGGCCATGATGGGCTCGCAGCTGGCCACCGTGCCCACGATGCTGCTTCTGGGTTCGGCGGGGGCGTCTGCGCTCGCGGGAGACGGGCTGGAGGCGTCCGCCATCCTCACGGTGGTGGGGCTCAACGCGGGCATTGGCTACCGCATCGAGCGCCGCAACCAGGAGCTGCTCGCGTCGTGGCAGAAGCTGGAGGCGGGTGAGGCGCAGGTGCTGCGCGGCGGCGTCCTCCTCACGGTGCCCGCGGCGGAACTCGTACCCGGGGACGTGGTGCTGCTGCGCGCGGGCGACGTGCTGCCCGCGGACATGCGCGTCCTGGAGGCGCACCGGCTCTGCGCGGACGAGGCGCCCCTCACCGGCGAGAGCGAGCCGCAACCCAAGCAGGTCGCGCCGGTGGATGAACGGGCGCCGATGGCCGAGCGGACGCCGATGTTGTTCGCGGGAACCGCGGTGGCCTCGGGACGTGGGCGCGCCCTGGTGGTGGCCACGGGCGCGGACACGGAAATGGCGCGCGTGCGGGAGCTGGTGGCGCAGGAGTCCGCGCCGTCCACGCCGCTGACGCGCAAGATGGGTCAGTTGGACCGGCGCGTGGCGGCTGCCTCCGTGGGCGCGGCGACGCTGTCCGCCCTGGCGGGCCTGGCCCACGGCCGCTCCGGGCCCCAGGTGCTGCGCGGCGCGGTGGCGCTGGGCGTGGCGGCGCTTCCCGAGGGCCTGCCCCTGGTGGCGACCGCGGCGCTGCTGCGCGCCATGCAGCGGCTGCACGCGCGCGGCATGGTGGTGCGGCGCGTGGCGGCCGCTGAAGCGCTTGGAGGCGTCACCATCATCTGCACGGACAAGACGGGCACCCTCACTCGCAACGAGATGCGGC
Source organism: Corallococcus exiguus (assembly GCF_009909105.1). Taxonomy (NCBI): domain Bacteria; kingdom Pseudomonadati; phylum Myxococcota; class Myxococcia; order Myxococcales; family Myxococcaceae; genus Corallococcus; species Corallococcus exiguus. The sequence goes on along the minus strand of NZ_JAAAPK010000002.1, from coordinate 132,121 downwards.
TGGAGGTGCTGGACCTGGGGGATGGCCCCCTGGAGCTGTCCTCGCTGCGTCCGCGCCCCCAGGCCGTGCTGGAGGATCCCCCCACCCTGGCGCTGGCGTTGGGACTGCTCAACAGCGACGTGGACATCCACCACCGGGGCAAGACGCTGGAGGTGTCCGGCAGCTCCACGGAGAAGGCGCTGGTGGCCGCCGCGCATGCCGCGGGGCTGGACGGGGCCGCGCTGCGCCGCGCCTTTCCCCGCCGCCACCTCCACGAGCGCTCCGAGGCCATCCACTACGTGGTGAGCGTCCACCATGCGCCCGGCGATGGCGCGGTGGCCTTCATGAAGGGAGCTCCCGAGCAGGTGCTGGACATCTGCGAACGGGACTCGAAAGGGCCGCTGGACGCGCGGAAGCGGCAGCGGCTGGCGAGGTGCAACGACGCGCTGGCGGCGGACGGGCTGCGCGTGCTGGCGCTGGCCTGGCGGCGGCTCGCCGGGGACGAAGACCCCGCGCCGACGGAGGGGTACACCTTCATCGGCTTCGTGGGGCTGAGGGACCCGCTCCGCGAGGGCGCGGCGGAGTCGGTGCGCCAGGCGCGAGGCGCGGGCATCCGCACGGTGGTGTTGACGGGAGACCAGCCCCGCACGGCCGAGGCCGTCGCCCGGCAGGTGGGATTGGAGGGGGACACCCTCACCCCGCATGAGCTGGCGGAGTTGCTCGAGCTGTCGGGCGAGGCGCTTGCGGACGGGCTCGCCCGCACCTCGGTGCTGGCGCGCGTGACACCGGAGGACAAGCGGAAGCTGGTGAAGGCCCTGCGCGCGCAGGGAGCCATCGTCGCCATGGCGGGAGACGGCATCAACGACGCCCCGGCGCTCCGGGCCGCGGACGTGGGTGTGGCGGTGGGCGTGCGCTCCAGCGACATGGCGCGCGCGGTGGCGGACGTGGTGATGTCCAGCGAGGACCTGCGCAGCATCATGTCCGCGGTGGGCGAAGGCCGCATCGTCCAGGACAACCTGCGCCGGGCGCTGCGCTTCCTCTTCGCGACCAACCTCTCGGAGATGACGCTGGTGTTGGGCGCGAGCCTGCTGGGGGTGCGGGAGCCTCTCTCGCCGCTGCAGTTGCTGTGGATCAACCTCCTCACGGACACGCTGCCGGGAATCGCCCTGGCGCTGGAGCCCGGAGACCCGGCCATCCTCGACCGGCCTCCGGCGCCACCGGGGATGCCGCTGCTCACGAGACGGGCGGTGCGCCGGGTGGCGCGGGACGGCGCGCTGATGGCGGGCTTCGGAGCCCTGGGGATGGCACTGGGAGGCCCTCCGCTGGCGTTCGGGATGCTCACCGCGGTGCAGCTCGGCTATTCGGCCGTGTGCCGCGCGCCCCGGGAGGCGCGGCGGCATGTCCCCGCGGACGGCGAGTGGCGCATGTACGCCTTCGTCGGCGGTGCCACGGCCCTGCACACGGCGGCGCTCACCCTCCCTCCGCTGCGGCGGGTGTTGCGCCTTCCAGCGCCCACGCCGCTGACGTTCGGCGGGCTGGCCGCGGGACTGTTCCTACCGGCCCTGGTGGGCGCGACGCCCGCGTGGGGCGCGCAGGTGGTGCACCGGGCGCGGCGGATGACTGACACAACCTCTTCCCTGGAGACACCTTCATGAAGTTCGACCTTCCCTCCTTTCTCATGGGCTACGGCGCGGGCGCGAGCACCGTGCTGATGACCAAGCATCTGCGGCCGCTCCTCGTGGAGGTGGCCACCTCGGCCTACCACTTCGTCGACATGGTGCTCGCGCGCGTCGCGATGAAGCACGAGGACGTCGAGGATCTGATGGCGGAGGCGAAAGCGAGGGCTCGCGGAGGCGGCCGCACGCGGCCCACGGACGAGGCCCGGGCCTAGGGGGCGCACATGACGAAGAGCATCCACGTCATCCACACGTCACCGGGACGCATCCGCCTGCGGCTGCCGTGGTTGCGGCGCGACGGGAAGGAGGCTGCGTCGCTGGCGGACGACCTGCTGCGGGTGGAGGGCATCAACGAAGTGCAGGTGCGGCCCTTCACCGGCAGCGTGCTGTGCATGCACGACCCCGAGGAAATGGGCGTCGAGCGCCTGATAGAGGAGGTGTGCCGGAGCACCGGAGTGGACACGGTGGTGCGCCCTGGAGAGGAACTGCCCGACGGGGACGCCCTGCTGCGGTCCCTCGAGAAGGGCAGCGGCGTGGCGCGAGCGGCCACCTTGTTCATCAAGGGACTCAACGTGGAGGTGCTACGCGCCACCGAGGGCCACGTGGACCTGGGCGCGCTGGCGGCGCTGGGCTTCGCGGCGGCGGGCGCGGTGGATATCGCCGTCAAAGGGAAGCTCGATTCCCCTCCGTGGTTCAGCCTGGGCTGGTGGGCCTTCCGCACCTTCGCAACCATGGAGGAGTTGGCCATCCGGAACACCTCCGCCCACGTGCGCCACAACAACGGCGACGCGCACCCGCCTGGCAAGACCGCCCACTGAGGTCGGTCCGCGGTGGCGGCCTTTTGCAAGGCACCAGACAGCGCGGCGGTTGAACCGGTGAGCCTTTGAGCCCCACGGCCATGTCCCCATCGTCCTGGGGACTGGAGGGGTTCATGACAGGCGCAGGTAGCAGCGCGAGGTTGAGGAAGAGGTGGTGCGGGCCCCTGCTCGCCCTCCTCCTGGGAACAACACCCCTGCTCGCGGGGGCACAGCAGGACCAGGCAACCGCCGAGCGCACCGGGTCCGACGATCGGATCGACTCCCAGGCCCAGCGCATCCTGCGCCAGATGAGCGACTTCCTGGCCGAGCAGCGCGAGTTCTCCGTCCGCACCGAGGGGACGCTCGATGAAGTGCTCGACTCGGGGCAGAAGATCCAACTGCAGCGCGCGGGCGACGTGCGCCTGCAACGGCCCAACCGGCTCCGCGTGGACCGCGCCGGAGACCTGGCCAGGCTCCACCTCTTCTACGACGGCCAGCGGCTCACGGTTCAAGGCGAGCAGGCCAACGTCTATGCGACGACGCCCGCCCCCTCCACCCTGGATGCCACGTTGGACATGGCTTCGCAGAAGCTCGGGTTGGATGCGCCCGGGGGTGACCTGCTCGTCAGCAATCCCTACACCGCCCTCACCGAGGACGTGCGCTCGGGGAAATACCTCGGCCGCGCCAAGGTGAACGGCGTGCCCGTGCACCACCTGGCGTTCCGCAACCGCGACGGCGTGGACTGGGAACTGTGGGTCGAGGACGGCCCGCGGCCCCTGCCGCTCAAGTACGTCATCACCTCGCGAGACCTGCCGGGAGCACCGCAGTACTCGGTGACCCTGTCCGAGTGGAACCTGTCGCCCAAGCTCACCCCGGACCAGTTCCAGTTCACGCCCCCACGCGATGCCACGCGCGTGTCGTTCCTCGCACCGGACTCGAAGGGCGGAGCGCAGCAAGGAGGCTCGAAATGACGACGCACACGCGCAAGCCCCGCCAGCGGGCGGCGGCGATGTTGCTGGGGCTCTTCTTCCTGGGAGGGGTGCTCCCGGAGGTGGCCCTGGCCCAGTACTACGGCACGTCGCGCCGGGTGGCGCGGCGCACCTCACGACGCACGGCCGCCCGTCAGGACGCCGTCTACGGCAACAACACGACCGTGGTGGCGGCGCCGGTGGGCGCAGCCACCGTCACGACGCTCCCCGCGGGCTGCGCGGCCACGACGGTGGGCGGCGTCGCCTACCAGCAGTGTGGCGGCGTTCGCTACCGCCCCTTCTACCAGGGGGACACCCTCGTGTACGTCGCCGAGTAGTCCCTGTCTGGCGATGACAGGAGTTCGACGTAGCCGTCCGTCCCATGCACACGGATCCGCTGCCCGTCCCGGATGAGCCGGGTGGCCTGCTGCACGCCCACGACGGCTGGCAAGCCGTACTCCCGTGCGATCACCGCACCGTGGGTCATCAGGCCGCCGACCTCCGTCACCAGGCCCTTGATGGACACGAACAAGGGCGTCCAGCTCGGGTCCGTGAAGGAGGTGACCAGGATGTCGCCCGCTTCGAGCCTGGCCTCCGCCATGTCCAGGATGACGCGGGCCCGCCCCTCGATGGTCCCGGCGGAGACCGCCAGGCCGACCAGCGCGCCGGCCGGCAGGTCATCGCGTCGGTATGCCCCGGCGATGACCTCGCCGTCCGACGTGAGCACCCGGGGCGGTGTGAGTGATTGATACGACCTGAACGCGTCCTTGCGCTGACGGATGAGCAGCTCATCCGCCTGGCTCGTGCGCACGACGTCGTGGAGTTCCTGGAGCGTGAGGTAGAAGATGTCTTCCTTCTCGCGAAGCACGCGGGCCTTCACGAGGCGCTCGGCTTCTTCCAGCAGGGCCTGCTTGTAGACGAGGTATCGGTTGACGATGCCGTACTTCGGATACTCCCGGTACCCGATGAAGGTCCGGACCCGGTCGATCATCCGCTTTGTCTCTTCGGCCCTCCCCTCTCCGTCCGGCAAGGCCCTCAGGCGCTCCAGCACCTCCTGTTCCTTCTTCCAGGCCTCCTGACGTCCCTGCTCGAAGCGCCGCGCGCCGGCACCCGGCTCGAAGTTCTGGATGTTGCCCAGGAGAATGGGCACGAGCGTGGAAGGCCGTTCGCTCCAGCGCGGCTTCGTGATGTCGATCTCGCCGGGGCAGCGCATGCCGTACTTGTCGAGCCAGGCGCGGATGGCGTCTCGCGCTTCCCGGCCGCCAGCGAGCGTGTCCATCCTGTCCAGGAAGCCCTCGTCCTCGACCTGGCGCAGGAAGGACACCACGTCCGGATGCGGGCGGATCACGTCCGCGACCTCCAGGAGCGCCAGCCCCATCTCCGACGTGACGTTGTTGGGGACGGACTGCGTGAGCGTGTCGGCGGCGTTCTTCTCGCCCAGCCACGCCTGCAGCTGTTCGTTGAGCCACCAGGTGGCCTCCATCCCGGCCATGATGACCTGATGGCTTCGCGGCTCGAACAGGAGCCGCTTCAGCTCCTGGATGTCCGTCAGGATGAAGTCGATCAGCGCCGCCCCGGACTTCGTCTGGATGTCGCGCTTCAAGGCGGCGATGGAGGCCTGATTGCGGCCAATCAGTTCGTCGACGATGGCCGGATCGGTTTCAATCGGGGCGGGTGCGCCGCCAGCCGGAGGCCTGACGGGACTCGCGTCCGGGAGCGGCCGGATGAAGTCGCCACGTCCGAGGAGGGTCTGCAGCGCATCCCTGATCAACGGATCGGATTTCCCCAGGCCCTCCACGAGGACCGCGCGGCCCGCTGGCGATGCCAGGAGCTGGGTGACGTCGACGAACAACCTCCCGCCGGCCTCGAACATCGGCCGCAAGGCCGTCAGCTGGAACAGGGAGAGCCCCAGGGGCTTCATGGCGTCGGTCATCATCTGCTGATGACCGACGGAGACGTAGACGTGGTTCTCCGGGTCGCTGGCCACGGGGATGGGGAACAGCGTGGTGATGGGCCGGCTCTGGACGAAGAAGAACGCGTCATCGACCCGGCACCATTCGATGTCCTGGGGGCGGCCGAAGTGCGCTTCGATCCGCCGGCCCAACTGAGCGAGCCGCACGACCTGCTCATCCGTCAGCGCGGGCTGCTGCTGCCGGTCCGGAGCAATCGCCTGTTCCTGAGTCCCGCCTGCCGGCAATGCGTGGATGGCCAGTTGCTTGGTGGCGACCGTCTTGGCGATGACCTCACCGTCCCGCACCTTGTAGGAGTCCGCGTTCACCAGTCCGGAGACCAGGGCCTCGCCGAGGCCGAAGCTGGCCTCCACCGAGGCGACCTTCCGGTGGGAGGTGATGGGGTCAGCGGTGAACAGGATGCCAGCCGCCTGCGGGAAGACCATCTGTTGCACGACCACCGCCATGCGGACCTTGCGGTGGTCGAAGCCATTCCGCATGCGGTAGATGACAGCCCGCTCGGTGAAGAGCGAGGCCCAGCACCGGCTGACGTGCTGGAGGATCGCCGCCGTCCCCACGATGTTCAGGTACGTGTCCTGCTGGCCCGCGAAGGAAGCCGTGGGCAGGTCCTCCGCCGTCGCGCTCGAACGGACGGCGTAGGCGGCGTGCTCGCCGAGCCGGGCGAGCGCGTGGGTGATCGCCGCCGCCACATCGTCAGGGATGGCGGTCCCTTCGAGGGTCTGGCGGATCTCAGCGCTGAGTGCGCGGATCCGCTCCCGGTCGTCCGGCTTCAGGCGCGACAGCTGCTGGAGCTGCTCGTCGATGGACGGCGCTTCCGCCAGGATCCGCTGGAAGGCGTCCGTCGTCACACAGAAGCCAGCCGGCACGCGGATGCCGTCGATCCGCGAAAGCTCTCCCAGATGCGCGCCCTTGCCGCCCACGACCGCGACCTGCGTCTGGTCGATCTCCTGGAGACCCAACACGTAGCAGCCCATGCGCTCCCCTCCCTCTCGCGAAAGGGCGGCACTGTACTCCTTGGGTGCCCCCTGGAGGCCCGACCGGCGGCGTGAAACTCTCTGGCGGAGGACACTGAGGTCGCAATCAGGGAGGCAGGAGAGATGGGTTTTGGAAGTCAGTCCGCGCTGGGTTCGGTGTTCATCATGCTCCTGGGCGCGAGCGTTCCGCGGGCGGTCAACGCCGAGCCCGCGGCACAGGAGCTCAAGCGCTTCAAGGCGAGCGAGACGACCGGGGCGATGTTCGTCCTGCGCGCGACGGGCTGCCACAAGGCGGGCGACACCTGCCAGCTCGAGCTCGAGTCGAGTGACGCAGCTGGCGGGAAGCGCAAGGCGAAGCTGCCCGCAGGCATGGCTTACGGGATTCAAGCCGCGCCCCCTGAGAGCTGGACCTCCGGCGAGGAAGAACAGAACGTCACAACCTCCGTCCAACCGGTACGACTGGAGGCCGGGCAGTGGGGACTCCTCGTCACCCAGCAGGGCGGGTTCGAACACGTCCATCGCCACCACCGTCTCTACGTGGTCAAGGACGGCGGGGTGGCGGAAGCCTGGAACGGGGATGAGAACTTCGCGGGTCCGGAGAGTTCCCACGTCGGCCCGTATCCGCTGACATCGGGCTCACCGGTCGAGGGCTTCTATCGGGAGTATGCGTTTCTTTCCGCCGAGCCCGACGAGTGGAAGCTGGATGCCTACCGCTGGGATGCCGCTGGCCACAAAGTGGTGAAGGAGCTCCGGAACCGGCCCGCGCGCTACGCGGCCATCATCGGAAGCTTCAAGACGGTCCAGGAGGCCATCGCGTCCCGCGACAGCGCGCAGCTGGCTCAAGCCTGCGCGAGCGGCTTCCTGGTCCTCGAAAGCACGCCGCACAAGCGCCTGACGCCAGGGCTGTTCATCGTGACGAGCATCCACCCGGAGAAGAAAGCAGCCGAGACCGCGCTGAAGAAGATCGGCGCCTGCAATCCGAAGGTCTCGGGTTACGTCAAGGCTCTCTGAAAAGACTCATCGGAGGTCCTGCCTCACCCAACGCGCCAGGGCACTGCGCGACAAGACCCAATCCCTCTCCCCGGGTTCTTCGTTCGCATTGATGCGTCTTCATACAGTTCAAGCCCACACGCACCGCGACTTCAGGTCAGGGGTGAGAGATGGGCCAACCCACAGGAAGCTTTGAGGTTTCCGAGGAATTGCTTCGATTGGGCTCTACGGGGTCCGCGGTGGCCAACCTCCAGAATCACCTCCGGCTGGCTGGACTCTATCGAAGGCCCATTGATGGTTGCTTTGGAACGGACACAGCCTATGCCGTCAGACAGTTCCAGTTCGACAGGAAGCTGAGCCCGGACGGGATCGTGGGCCCCTCGACCTGGGCGGCCCTGAGCACCATCTCCACTCCTGTCTCAACAGTTGGCAACGCCAACAGCCCAAGGGGCTTCCCGTTCGAGATGGGCAGAGGAGTCTACGGTGTTGGCCGGGTGTCCAACGGCGATGGAGTGAACCTTCGAGCCCAGCCCCAACCTGCCGGCACGTTCAAGAAGAAACTCTCCTTCAACACACGCGTCTTCGTAAGCCGTGAACTCTCAGGCGACTGGTATTTCGTGACGACTGAGGATGGAAACTCCGGCTTCGTCTACAAGAAGTACATCAGCATCAACCCACCTGACCCCGGATCCACCCTTCATCGAATCAAGAAGAACGAAGGCGCGCTGGCCATCGTCAAGCAGCATTACAAGGGGTCCGCCATCCAATGGGGGCAGGACGAGCGCTACTATGCCAATGTCCTTGTCGAGGCGAATCGGGGCCAGGGGCTCCGCGGAATCTACAAGCCGACCGAGGACGCGGCCTGGGATAAGACCCAGACGCGTGAAGGCTACCTCATCTGGATTCCGAGCATGGAGTTCGCCAAGAGCCTGCGAGGCAAGGTGGGCTCAGGATCCATCTCGTATGAACTGTGGCAGGACGTCAAAGCTGTCGCCACGAACGTTGGGAACGCCTACCTGGGGAATCTGGCCTTTTCCGCGGGCCTGATTCACGGCGCGCTCGAATCCGTCTGGGATCTCCTCACAGGGTTCATTGATCTGCTGGAGTTGGTATGGAAGCTCGTCTACAGCTTGCTGAGCGGCGAGATCCTATCGGACTTGAAGGGCCTGTGGGATCTGGCTGCATCGTTGAACCTGAAGACGCTGACCGAGGCAGGCCTCCAGGCTCTCGCCAACCGCTGGAACGATCCAAATCTCCTTCGCCGCGAGCACTTCCGGGGCTGGCTTATCGGGTACGTCATCGTCGAGATCGTGTTGGCGGTCGCTACTGCGGGAGCCGCCATTGTGAAGTGGGCAGGCAAGGCTGGAAAGCTTGGCAAGCTCCTCTCGAAATTCCCCAAGTTCGTGAAGCTCGCGGAGAAGGCGAAAGACCTCACGAAGCCCCTGGACAAGGCGATCCAGGCGGCTAAGAAGTCAGGGGTCCGTTCCGCGGTGAAGGCACAGGGGAAGGTGAAATCCTTCTGGTCACGGCTTCATCCCTCGAAGCTGGCTCAGGCTCGGACACGCCGAGCATTACTGCGTACGAAACTAAAGGACACTCGCGTCCAATTAGGGAAGGCTCGCCTCCAGGAACATCAGGCGAATAAGAAGGCTCGTCTTTCGAGACTGACACAAGCCAACCCCGTCGACATACGTCGTGCGAACAGACTCCGGAGGTTTCCGGCAATGTCGCGAAAGCGCTTGCATCACATCATCCATGGCGACAAGTGGGGCGGCGGACATGGACCGAACTCGCCGAAACCTGGCAAAAGCAAATTCAAGGCATCTTTCGACATCTTCGAAGCCATCATCGACTCAGCCCGCACGGGAACAATAGGTCCCAACTACAAGTGGGGCACGAAAGTCCGTCTTGACGGTTCGTTTTGCGTGCAGAAGACGTATCCCTACTCCGTGGGATTCACCCCCGATGGCCAACCCGTTCACTCCATTCTGGTCGCCATTAGCGATGACGGCGCTATAATCACCTCCTTCCCTGCTCCTCCGTGAGGACACCATGTGGATGAAGTGCGTACTGTCTGACGAGGAGCTCAAGCGAAGCACCTCGTCCGAAGCCGACGACTTGCTGGTGGGGTACCATCTTTTCCAGACAGCCATCTTCTTCGGTACGAATTCCCATCCCAATGCCTTTGGGGATGTGACGGCTGCGGAGTCGGGTGACTTCAGCAAGTCCTTGTTCGTCGTGCCAGGAGTCGACTTCGCGATGGCGTGGTCCAGTGTGTTTCCCTGGCTCGAATCCTCCGAGAAGAAGTGGGTCTATCAGCATCCTGACGATGCCGCGCGGCTCGTGCTGGAGAAGGCCGACGGCGAGCGGGTTCGAATCTACCTGGACTGGGCGCCTACGAAATTCGTTGAGGCGGGTGAAACCGAGCTGGGTGAGGTCAGCCTTGAGGTGGTGGACGAGCTGGTCATCAAGCTGGTGGACCACCTCCCCAAATGCCCTGCGAAGGATGTGGCCGAAAGCCTTGAGGGTCTAGACGAGGCATATTCGGAGCTGGAGTAGCGCGAAGGCCCTTCTCCGGCACCCGGTGACGAGGACTGCCCCATGAGTGATGTCCACCTTGTCTCCATTGGCGGCGGTGCGATCTCGCTGACACATCGCCCCAAGCTCAAGGACTTCTCCACGCTGCGTGCCGAAGGGGTGACTCACGTCGTCACCCTGCTTGCAGAGGCCGAGGGCGCACGCCAGCTTGGCGAGGCCGCGACCCGAGCGGGCCTTGGTTGGATCTGGGTTCCGTTTCACGGCGGAGCGGTCCCGGCCCCCGAGCGGACCCAGGAGCTCAGGCAGGTGTTGCGCCAACTGAGCGCCATCGTCGAGGGTGGCGGCAAGGTGGTCATCCACTGCTCGGCGGGGATTCACCGCACGGGCATGTTCGGCTATGCGCTCTTGCGACAGCTCGGACTGAGCGCCGAGGCTGCGCGCGCAAGGCTCGCAGAGTTGCGTCAGGTCACCGCGGAGGGCGTAGGCCCAGACCGCTTGGCCTGGGGGGATGCGCTGGTAGAGCCCTGATCCTGCACTTCTGGGTGAGGCCAGACTCGACGAACTGGAGTAGCGCGGAGCCGGCCACATCAGGCTCACAGCTGGGGGTTCGCGCCCGGCTTCCACGCGGACGCGGAGCGCAGCAGGCCGGCACCACTCACGATGAGGATCCCGGTGAGGACCAGCACCGCGCCCACCGCGAAGGAGATGTCCGCCTGTTCGTTCAGCACGAGGATGCCCGCGCTGATGCCGAACAGGGGCGTCATGAACGAGAACACCGACAGGTTCGAGGCGAGGTAGTGGCGCAGGAGCCAGAACCACACGAGGTAGGTGGCGAAGCAGACGATGACGCACTGGAAGAACAGGCTCGCCCAGGCCACGGGGACCATCGTGATGGGGCCGGCCTGGCCCGTGAGAAAGGCCACGGGCAGCAGCAGCGCGGCGCCGCCCACCAGCTGATACAGCAGGGTCTGCGTGGGCGGTGCGTCGGACAGCGACGAGACGCGAATCACCACCGTGGTGGCACCCCAGGCCAGGCCCGCGAGCAGTCCCATCGCATCTCCGCGGAGCACGCTCGGGCTGAGGCCTCCTCGCAGCCAGCCGCCGCCAAACGCCAGCGCGATGCCCGCGAAGGCCACGCCAATTCCCAGCCACTGCGTCCGCTTCAGCCGCTCGGAGGGCACGAACCAGTGCAGGCCCAGCGCGGAGAAGACGGGCGCGGTGTAGAGGAAGACGCCCATATGCGAGGCGTTCGTGTGTCGCAGCCCCTCCGCCACGAAGAGGAACTCCAGGGAGAAGAGCACGCCCACGAGCATGCCGGCGCGCCACGGCCCGCGGCGCAGCAGCCCCCGCTCGCCCCGCACCCAGCACAGCAGCGCCACGAGCAGCGCGGCCACGCCCGAGCGCAGCGCCATCTGCATGAGGTTGGGGACGTAGGGAGCGGCCATCTTGACGGCCACCTGCTGGAAGCCCCAGATGGCGCACAGCACGACCATGGTCGCGAGCGCGAAGCCATCCGCGGGTTTTCGTTGGGAGCTCATGACTTCATCCTGCGGCTGACGGGGCGGATGGATATAGCGAGATTCCGACAACCCATCCCGAGAAGCCGCCATGGCGAAGCAGCTGCAGGTTCCCTTCACCTCAAAGCTTCCACACCCCGTGTATTTCCGGGCGGCGATCCTGCCCGCGGAGGCGGCCTATCCGCGGCACCGCCATCCCTGGGGTGAGTTCGTCTACGCGTACAGCGGGGTGATGGAGCTCAAGCTGGCGGGCAGCCACTACCTCGCCCCTCCGCAGTACGGCATCTGGCTGCCGCCCGACCTGGAGCACCGGGGCATGAACCGCTTCGAGGCGAGCCACTGCTCGCTCTACCTGGACCCCGCGTGGTGCCGGGGCTTGCCCAAGACGGCGTGCGCGATGGCGGTCAGCCCGCTGATGAAGTCCCTGATGGAACACCTGCGCACCCATGAACTGGCGCAGCCACGCACCAGCGCCGAGCGCAGGTTGTTCCGGGTGCTCATCGACCAGCTGGCGCTGGCCCCCGCCCATGGGAGCTACCTGCCCATGTCCGATGATCCGCTCCTGCGGCCAGTCCTCACGGCGTTGGAGCGACACCCGGAGGATGAGCGCTCCCTGGCGGAATGGGCCAAGGAACTGCACACCACCGAGCGCACGCTGGAGCGTCGCTGCCAGCAGCGCCTGGGGCTGTCGTTCAGCGAATGGCGCCAGCGGCTGCGCGTGGTGAAGGCGCTCGCGATGCTGGAGCAGGGACACGCGGTGGAGGCCATCGCGCTGGACCTGGGCTACAGCAGCGCCTCCGCCTTCATCGCGATGTTCCGGCGGATGACGGGCACCACGCCGGACAAGGTCCGCGGCCACGGCTTCGTGGCGTCGTGAGGAGAGACGGTCAATCCGCCAGCAGCTGTTCCTTCGCGGCGGTCAGCCAGTCCTCGTTGCCGGTATCGAGCGCGAACAGGGCCAGCACCACCGGCGCCGTGGACAGCCGCTCCGCGACGTGCCGGACGATTCCAGGCCAGACCCGGCCCCCCGCCGCCGCGTAGTCCCGGAGGAGCCGCTCCAGGCCGGGCTCACCGAAGAGCTGGAGGTGCGCGCTCATGTCGATGGCCGGATCGTCCACACGCGCCTCGGTCCAGTCGATCATCCCCGACACCTGTCCCAAGCCATCCACCAGGACGTGGCCGGGATACAGGTCGCCATGGGTGGGCACGCAGAAGTCCGGCCAGCACGCGTCGTCGTCCAGCCAGGTCCGCCAGCGCCGCAGCCGCGCCGGGTTCACGTCGAGCTCCCGCGAGACTCGCGCCACGTCGTCGGCGACGGCCTGACGGGCCTGCTGGGGCGTCCGTGTCCGCATCCCCGCCTGGGCCGCTGCTTCCCCTGACAGCGCGTGCAGCGCGGCCAGGGCCCGGGCGAAGCTGCCGGTGAAGGCGTCCGAGCCCGGGTCGATCCTCCACTCCGGAGTGGCGGAGCCCTCCGGGACCACCAGGGCGGGGGAATCCACCAGCAGCGGGTAGGCGATGAGGTCCGTCGCCACCACTCGCCAGTCCGGCACCGCGAACGGCAGTCGGGATGCCCTGAGGAACGCGAGCGTGCGCACCTCCACCTGGACCTTGCGTGTCGCGTGCTCATGCCGGGGGATGCGCAGGACCCAGCGGGTGCCATCGCCCGCGCTGGCGATGGCAACCCGGAAGTCCAATCCCAGTTCATTGAACGCGATGGGGCCGGACAGTGACAGCCCATGCCGGGCCGCGAGCTCACGCACCCGGAGGTCGTCTGCGTCGGAGAGGGAGGAACTGCTCGGTTCGGACGGCGGGCTTTGGGGCTTCGACATGGCGTGACCTCGCACCCGGCCGCCGGCTCCGGGCTCAGGGTGTGTATAGCTCCGCCGTTGACAGATACCCGAGGGAGCCCCCCCATCCTCCCGCGATGAGGACCTGCCCGTCGGGCAGCAGCGTCGCGGACTGGTCCGAGCGCGGTACGACCATGGTTCCGGCAGGGATCCAGGTGCTCGTGGCCGGGTCGTACAATTGCGGAAACCGGCCCCCGACGACGAGCACCCTGCCACCGGGCATCAGCGTCGCGGTGTGGAGGGCGCGACGTTCGAGCATGGGGGCAATGGGGCTCCAGGTGCCCGTGGCCGGGTCGTACAGCTCCGCCGTCGCGAGACTGGAATCAAACTCGTCCACGCCTCCCGTGACGAGCACCCTGCCATCGGGCAGCAACGTCGCCGTTTGGAGGGCGCGGGCTTCAGTCATGGAGCCGGTGTTGCTCCAGGTGCCCGTGGCCGGGTCATACAGCTCCGCCGTCCTGGTGCTGCCAATTGAAGTAGTGAATCCCCCAGCGACGAGCACCCTGCCATCAGGAAGCAGCGTCGCCGTGTGGTTCCGACGCCACTCCGCCATGGAGCCGGTGTAGCTCCACGTGCCCGTGGCCGGGTCGTACAGCTCCGCCGTCGGGGGCGCGCCGGGAACGTCACTGCCTCCCGCGACGAGCACCCTGCCATCAGGGAGCAGCGTCGCCGTCTGGCTGGAGCGAGGTTCGGCCATGGTGCCGGTGGGGCTCCAGGTGCCCGTGGCCGGGTCGTACAGCTCCGCCGTCGCGAGGAAGCCGCTGGAGTTGAGTCCCCCGACGGCGAGCACCCTGCCATCGGGCAGCAATGTCGCCGTGAACTGCCAACGCCCTTCCGCCATGGCGCCTGTGTTGCTCCAGGTCCCCAGGGCCGGGTCGTACAGCTCCGCCGTCGCGAGGTAGTCGACATCCGAGGCGAGCCCTCCCACGACGAGCACCTTGCCGTTGGGCAGCAGCGCTGCCCTTTGGTCGGCGCGAGGCCCCGCCAGGGAGTCCGTCAGGGCCCAACTCCCCGAACAGGCCGGCAGCCCCGTCGCGGTGAAGGTTTGGGTGTCGGTCAGGTTGAACGCATTGGTGACAGTCACGGTGATGGAAGGAGGAGCGCTGGCACAGGAAGGAGCCGTCCAGGTGACGCGGCTGCGGAAGGGGTCACTGAGCGGCAGTTCCAGCCAGCCGGCGGTGGCCTCCCAAGAGAAGGTGAGCGCGGAACCCTCCGGATCGATGGCATTCACCTCGTAGGTGAACTCCTGGCCCGAGGAGGCCGTGTCCGAGGAGCGGTAGGAGCGGATGATGGCGGGAGGGAAGTGATTGGCCGGGGGCGTGTCGCTGACACACAGCGCGACGGTGCCGGTGTTCTGTCCGCCGCGCCCATCGGTGACGGTGACGGTCAGACGGCAGTTGTTACAGGCACCCGCGGGCAGGGCCGAAGGCGTGAATTGAGCAGCGCTGGAGGAGGCCTGCGCCCAGGTCCCGGCACAGGAGGCGCTCCAGGCGTAGGAGAGGCTGTCACCGTCCGGGTCGGAAGCCGAGGCGGAGACAGACGTCGTCTCCCCGACGGCCAGGGACGTGGGGCTGGCACTGAGAGCGGTCACCACCGGGAAACTGTTGAAGGAGATGGACAGCTCCGCCTCCCCCTCCCCGTCCGCGGTGACGTTGACCGCCAGCGAGACGCTGGAAGCCAGGCCGCGCGAGTCCGTCACGGTCAGGATGAGGGTCGCAAGGCCCGTGGACGCAGGCGCGGTCCACGACGTGGCGGCAGCCGAGGTATCGGAGAAAGAACCCGCGGTCGCATTCCAGGCGTAGGAGAGCGTATCGCCCGGATTGGGATCATGCGCGGTGGCGGTCAGGGCGATGGTGCCGCCCACCGCCACGGAGGTGGAGGAAGCCACCAGGGAGTCAATGACGGGCGCCTCATTGTCGAAGGGAGGCGGAGGGTTGAGCTGCTGAAGGGTGATGGCGACCAGGGTGCTTTGGTTGGCGTTGATGGTGACGCCCGTCGCGGTCCCTTCGTAGGCCAGGTTGCCGGAGAAGTCGAAGGCCTGGGCCAGGAAGGTGCGACTGGAGCCCGCGGGGATGTTGCCAATGATGCCGCCCCACACGCCATTGGTCGCAGTCAGCTCCACGGTCACTGCGGGGATATCCGGGCCACTCGAGGTGACCAGGACGTAAATAATGTCTGGGGCGAGCGCCTGGTTGGCGGAGACAGCGAAGCGGACCGAGCCGGTGTCCTTCGAGGAATCCGAGCAGCCCGCCAACAACGACACTGCGAGCGCGAGCACCAACGGAGTGAATGCCATCTTCATGCGACCGCCCCCCTCTTGCCAATCCCTTGCAGCCAGCTGACGTGCTGGCGTGGCGCGGAGTATTGGCAATGGGAGGCGGCGCCGGACATTACCCCGCTAGCGCACGCGCCATCGTTTGTCAGACGAATGCGGACGCCTGCTTGGGTTCCGTCAGGGGACGGCGCTCACGTCCACGTCGATGACGCGTGGCTCCTCGGTGCTCGTCGTGCTGGTAACCGAGGGCATCTTGGCGGCCACCTTGAGCGTCAGCGCCCATCCGCCCGTGGCGAGCTGGGTGGGCACGTACTTCCAGGAGAGGTGCACGGGCCCCGTGGTCTCGCCCTCGGACTGAAGCGCCGTGCGCGCCCGCTCCTCGATCTGCGCCGTCGTCAGCCGCGTCCGGAGCAGGTGGCCCGAGCGACCCAGGGCCGGCCAGGCGATGAGCGCGCGCTGGAAGCTGCCGTCTGGCCCGTGGGAGACCACCGCGCGGTGGCCCTCCACGCGAATGCCATTGATGGCGCGCATCACGAACGTCTTGTGGCGGTGGAGCGCGGGCACTTCGAGGCCCGCGGGGTCCTCGCTCTGGGTGAACGACTTCACCTGCCGCACCGCCCCAATCTCAGACGTGGGGATGCCCCAGCGCTGCAGGCGGGCCAGGGCGGTGCGCTGCAGGATCGCGGGCTCCTGCGGTGTCTCCGGGCCACTGGCGACCTTGTTCAGCACCAGCACCTGGCCTTCGGACGGGTCGCGCTCCAGCTTCCAGGACTGGGACTCCAGATCCGCGCGGGAGCCCAGCGTGTCCGTCTGGGTGAAGGGCTCGGTCGTCCCCACCAGGGAACCCTGCAACGCGGCGTCACCAAACGCGGTGCTGGGAAGCAGCGCGGTGGGAATTCCTCCGGTGGGCGGCGTGGCGATCGCCGTGGAGTCGAAGATGAAGCCCACGGTCGCACGGGCGGACTGCGTGGTGACGGCGGCGGGATCCATGAAGGCACCGTCGTCGCAGCCAGACACGGCGGCGAGCGGCAGGACGGTCAGGAATCGGATGAGGAGATGGCTTTTCATGGCGGTTCGTTCTTTCTGTTCGAAGTCGAGGGGGGCGGTGATCACTCGGGCAGAATCTGCCCGCCGGAGGGGTCGCAGCCCCCCACGTAGAAGATGGTGGAGGCGACCTTGCGCCCGGTGGGCTTGCGGTCCCGCCAGCCGCCGGCCTCGAACATCGCCACGCGCTGCGCCTTGGTTTCACCGAAGACGATGGACACCGGGCAGTCGTCGTTGTCCGCGACGTTGTCCGAGCCGTCGTCCCAGTCGTAGGCCTCGTCGATCCAGTTCTCGCCCGCGCCATCGCCCCGCGAGTTCGCCACGTAGCGCTTCACGTAGTCCGTCACGAAGTTGCCGCACGACGAGTTGCCGTGAAAGGCATTCCACATGCTGAAGCCGCTCGTGGGCGTCACGAGCGACGTCCGGTACCCACCCTGCTTCCAGACCTGGTAGTCGCCAGACTGGCAGGCCTTCACGACGGCGATGTTCAGCTTGCCGTTGCCCAAGCTCATGTGGGTGTCCGTGACGGCGGAGCACGCATCCGCGTTGGTCCCCATCACGAGCCAGCTGCGAAGGTTCGCCTCGCTGTGGCCGCCGTGGGTGTGCACGAAGAGGACGTCCGCGTCGTCCACGCCGGCATTGGCCTGGGTGTCCTTGGCATCGGCCGCGGCCCCCTTCGAAGCATCGGTCCAGAGGTCGGCGCGCGCACTTGAGTTGTTGATCGTGCGGACGTCCGTCCAGAGCCCGGAGCTGATCAGCGTGTTGAAGTAGTTGGCGAACGCCGCCGCCGTCTTCGTATGCACGGAGTGCGAGTCGGCATTGCACTGCCCCGCACCGCCGAAGTTGGCGATGCCGTAGACATGGGTTTCGTTCGCCAGCGCCGCCGCGGGCAGGAGCAGCGCGAGCGCCGCGCCCGTCCACTGGTGGGTCTGCTTCCGGAGTCTCATGGTCCGTCTTTCTCCCCGTCTGGGGTGTCGGTGATGGCCCATCAACGAAATCCGGGCGGAATTTCCCTCACCCCCTTCACGAGAAAGTCGCGTGACTGAACGGAGGACCAGGGGGTGTTAGGGTGGAAGGCCCTGTGAACGAACTGCCCCTGCCCAAAGAGCCCCACCTCAAACCCTTTCCACTCGTCGCGCCGCACCGGGTCGTCGCATGGCTCGTCTGGGTCGGCATCTTCCTCGTCGCCTACAACTATTTCAGCCGCGGCGGTGATGCGGCTCGGCAGGCCTTGAGGGAGCCACGTTTCTTCATCCCGTTCATCGTCACGGTCTTCCTGACGCTGTTCGCCTTCTTCTACTGGCGGATCCGTCGCTGGTTGACGACCTACAATCAGGCAATCGCCTTCCACAGCGCGGGGGACGAGAAGGAAGCCTCCCGCAGGTTCGAGGAGGCTGCCCGCCGCGCCACCCAGGGGGCACAGCGGGCGCTGTCGGTCGCCATGAT
The DNA here is from genome assembly GCF_009909105.1 of Corallococcus exiguus. Classification (NCBI taxonomy): domain Bacteria; kingdom Pseudomonadati; phylum Myxococcota; class Myxococcia; order Myxococcales; family Myxococcaceae; genus Corallococcus; species Corallococcus exiguus. The sequence continues at coordinate 114,100 of NZ_JAAAPK010000002.1, read as the reverse complement.
GGGTCAGTGCCAGTTGGCGCTGGGGGACACCGGGCGCGCACTGGAGCTCTTCGGCTCGGCGGAGCGCTCCGGAAAGCTCCGGAGCTCCATCCCGGCGATGTACCGGTGGATTCCCAACCTGATCGCCACCGTGCGCTTCGCCCAGGGAGACCTGGCCTCCGCGCGCGCCTGGGTGAAGGAGGGACGCAAGCGCAACGGCGACCTGCCACCCATCTACGCGCTGCTGCCGGAGGTCGCGCTCCTCTGCCGCGATGGCAACCCGGCCGCCGCCGTGTCCACGCTGGATGCGCGGGCGGGCGAAGCGGATTCACTGGTGGGGCGGGATGCCCGTCGGCTCAAGCTCCTCCGGGCCTTCGCCCTGGACGCCCTGGATCCGGCGAGCCACGCGGCGGCCATCGACGCGAGCCTCGCGGCTCTGCAGCCCGTGCGCCCTGGCGACTTCGAGCTCCTCTCCGCCCGGTGGCCCGAGATGCAAGCCTTCATGGAGCGGCGGGGACTCTCCCGCGCGGCGTAAGGGGGGCGGATGCCACGCAAGAAGCAGGAGTACGGTCTCAGTCACGCGGACCGCGTCGCGGAAATCGAGCGGAAGTTCGGACGCGACCAGGTGGAACCCGTGCTCGAGCAGTTGAGCCAGGTCTCGAATCCCACCGACCGATTGCTGGGCGCCATTGTCTTCTGCGCCAGGGAGGGACATGTCGAGGAGATTGCCGGCTTGGTGTCGCTCGCCAACTCAGATGCCACCAGGCTCTTGAACGCCGCGACGGTCAAGGATGAGCGCGGTTAGAGGTTCCGCGCCAGCCGCTCCCGCGCCTTCACGATGGCCGCGGTGCGCGTCGTCACCTCCAGCTTCGAGAACACGTTGCGCAGGTGCCACTTCGTCGTGGAGAGCGCCACGTTGGAGCGCTCGCTGATCTCCTGGTTGCTCAATCCCTGCGCCAGCAGCTTGAGCATCTGGAGTTCCCGCTCGGTCAGCGGCTCCAGAGGCGCGCTCGGCAGGGGCGCGATTCCGGCCGGCCCGCTGGGGCCCAGGGACAGCAGGTCCTGGTACCGCTCGGCGTAACGGGCCGGCAGCACGTGGCTCAGCTTGCGCTGCGTGGCCGCCGCGACGATGACCTCCTGCAACCCTGGCGTCTCGTCGAACACGCCCCGGCTGAAGCCGAACCGCGGCACCAGCGCGAACCCCCGGTTCACCGCGGCGAACGCCGCAGCAGGGTCCCCCGCTCGCCAGTGACACACCGCCAGCGCGGCCAGCAGCGCCGTCTCCCGGGCCACGCAGCCCGCGTCATGCGCGCTGGCTCTCAGCGTCTCCAACAGCCCGTGCGCCCGGTCATGCCGCCCTTTCGCCATCAACACCCACGCCTGCGCCACGCCCAGTTGCTCCCAGGTCTCGTCGTAGAAGCGCCGCTCGCTCCATTCGCCCCGGCGCATGCGCTCGCCCAGGTCGAACTCCCGCGCCACCGCCTTCAGCCTCGCGGGGGATTGCTCCACCAGCGCGAGGCGGATCTTCTCGCCGCAGACATGGGCCAGGAAGCGCGTCTGGTGCCCGCATTCGAGCACACTGTGCAGATAGTCCAGCAGCTGCCAGGCCTCCGCGTACTTGCCTCGAATCGCCTTGATGCGGGCCAGCACCAGGTAGGCTACCGCGAAGGTCTCGAACACCGCCGCCTGTGACATGAGGGGGAGGACTTCGATGCAGAGCGCCTCGGCCTCGTCCAGCCGGTTCTGGTCGTAGCGGGTGTTCGCCAGCGCCGTCGCCGCGTTCACCCACACCGGGTTGCGCCGTCCCCGGCTCGCGCGCTCGAACGCCGCCTCGCACCGGTCCGATGCGTCCTTCATGTGCCCCTGCGCCCGGTCCGCCAGCACGATGAGGACGTCCGTGTAGCCCACCATGTAGGGATTGTTCAGCCCCTGCAGCGTCTCGCGCGCGACGGACGCGAGCCGGCGCATCGCATCGAACCGGTTCTGCCGGAGCGCCTGGTAGGCCTTCGCCGCCAGCACCGCGCCCGCCATGAAGACGTCCGGGTCCTCGTCCCCCGGTGATGCCTCCAGCTCGATGCCAGACGCCGGGGCCGAGTCCGACAGGACGGCGTGCAGCAGCGCGAGCCTGGAGAGTTGTCGCGACAGCCGCTCGCGCTCCGGGTCCGCCGCGGCCGTCTGGAGCCGGCGCTGCGCGTCCTGCAGGGCCAGGGAGGCGGGCGCGAAGCCTCGGGACAGGATGAGGCACGCGATGCGCGCCACGCAGATGGCCGGCGCGTGGAAGGTCTCCTCCGCCGTCAGCTTCGCCGTCCAATGGAGCACGGAGGCAATCTCTCCCTCGCGCATCCACTCCTCCGCGCAGCGGGCCGTGAGCTCCAGGCACCAGCTCCGGTCCCCCGAAGCGAACGCGTGCGTCAGCGCTTCGTCCGGCAGCGCGTGCGCGGCGAACCACGCGCTCGCCTCGCGATGCAGCCGGGGGATGCGGTCGCCATACGTGCACGCGAGCTGCGTGCGCAGGAAGTCGAGGAACAGGGGGTGGTACCGGTACCACTGCTGCTGCGTGTCGAGCGACTGGATGAACAGCTGCGCCCGCTCCAGCTCCGCCAGCAGCGCCGGCCCCTGGGTGATGCCCAGGAGCGCGTTGCACAGCTCCCCGTTGAGCCGGTCCACCACCGAGCTCAACACCAGGAACGCGTGCACCTCCTCCGTCTGCTCCCGCAGCACCACGTCCGCCAGGTACCTCGCCACGTCGTGGTTGGAGCCGACGGCCTTGCGGAGCGCGTCGCTCACGCTGGCGTGCTCGCCTGCCGTCAGCAGGGCCAGCTTCACGCCGGCCACCCAGCCCTCGGTGCGCGCGCGCAGGTACTCCACGTCCTCGGGATTGAGCGCGGCGCCGCACAGGCGCTGGCCCAGCTCGTGGATGGCCTCCCCGTCCAGGCCCAGGTCGCGGCCGTCGAGCGTCACCAACTGCTCCGTGAGCTTCAGCTTCGCCAGGTCCAGCTCCGGCGGGCTGCGCGACGAGACGATCCAGTGGACGTGCGGTGGAGCGTGGTCCAGCAGGTACGAGAAGGCCCGCACCAACGAGCGCTCCCGCAGCACGTGGAAGTCATCAATCACCACGACGAGCTCGCGCCCCAGGTTCCACAGACTCCGCAGCACCACCGTCGTCGCATGGTCGAGCGGGGGCGCCACCTGCTCGTCAAGCTGGCTCGCGATGTACGCGTCGAACTCCGGGGCCGCGCGGCGGATGGCGCCGACGAGATAGGAGAAGAAGCGCTCGGGCGCGTTGTCCCGCTCGTCGAGCGACAGCCACGCGAGCAACCGCGACCCGCCCACCTCGCGGTACCACTGCGTCAGCAACGTCGTCTTGCCCGAGCCCAGCGGCGCGGTCACCAGCACGAGCGTGCCGCCAACACCCCGTTCAATCTTCCGGAGCGCCGCGCTCCGCGACACGAGCACCGACGCCGTCCGCGGCGGCGTGAGCTTCGTCGGCAGCAGGTGCGAGAGCGGATCGCCCATGGGCACGTTCCCCCTGTGACCGATTGATTGCCCAAGTAGACCACGCGCCACTCGGGCGGGGACCGGGGCCGGGACGCCTCCAACGTCAACCAGCGAACACCGAAGTGCGTCTCATCCCCACACTCCCCATGCGTGCATTGCCCTCCCCCACCCCCTCCCTTCGGAGGGGGCGATGTCGCGGGCCTCACTGGTAATACCGAGTGCGCAGCTCTTACCCGCTCACCCAGGAGATCCCCATGGTCCGTACCCCGCAAGTGGGCCCGAGCAAGAACCGGTGGCGCACCCGAGCCGGTCTGCTGTGCGCCGCCGCATCGCTGTTCGCCGCATCCCCCGCCGCAGCCCAGGCGCCCTCGTTCATCGAGTTCGAGAGCGCGCACGTGCGTCCGTTGGCCCTCTCTCCGGACGGGACGAAGCTGTTCGCCGTCAACACGCCGGACAACCGCCTGGAGGTCTTCAACGTCACCAGCGCGGGCCTGTCGCTCGCGGCGGAAGTGCCGGTGGGCCTGGAGCCCGTGTCCGTCGCCGTGCGCAACAACACCGAGGTCTGGGTGGTCAACCACCTGTCCGACAGCATCAGCGTGGTGAGCGTGAGCGGCACGCCGCACGTGGTGCGCACGCTGCTCGTGGGTGACGAGCCGCGCGACATCGTGTTCGCCGGCGCCAACGGCAATGCGTTCATCACCACCGCGCACCGGGGCCAGCAGCGCACGGATCCATCCATCGCCTCCGTGCCCGGCGCGGGGGACCCGCAGCTCACCACGCCGGGCGTGGGCCGCGCGGACATCTGGGTCTTCAACCCCGCGTCCCTGGGGGCGACGCTGGGAGGCACGCCCGTCCGCATCCTGACGCTCTTCGGCGACACGCCGCGAGGCCTCGCCGTCAGCCCGGACAAGAAGACGGTCTATGCGGCCATCGCGCAGTCCGGCAACCGGACGACGACCATCAACATGGACAGCGTGTGCAACGGCTTTGGCAGCGCGGGCGTGTGCCTGGTCCAGCCGGACTCGTTCCCGTGGGGCAACAACCTCTTCCTGGGCGGCCTGCCCGGCCCGTCCACGAACGCCCAGGGTGCGAAGGCGCCGGAGACGGGCCTCATCGTCAAATGGAACAGCGCCCTCAGCCGCTGGGAGGACACGCTCGGCCGCAACTGGAACAACGGCGTGCGCTTCAACCTGCCGGACAAGGACGTCTTCGCCATCGACGCGGACGGCCTGCAGCAGAAGGCGTTCTACACGGGCGTGGGCACCACCGTCTTCAACCTGGCCACCAACCCGCAAACGGGCGCGCTGTACGCGACCAACAGCGACGCCAACAACCACACCCGCTTCGAGGGCCCCGGCACCTTCGGCGGCAGCACGGTGCAGGGCAACATCGCGAAGATGCGCATCACCGTCATCAAGGGGACGACGGTGTCTCCGCGCCACCTGAACAAGCACATCGACTATTCGAAGCTGGCCGGCGCCCCCGGCTTTGACTCCACGGCGAAGAACCACAGCCTCTCCACGCCCACGGAGATGGCCATCTCCAGCGACGGCGCGAAGCTGTACGTGGCCGCGTTCAGCTCCAGCAAGGTCGGCGTGTTCGACACCGCGGCGCTGGAGGCGGACACCTTCAATCCCCGGACCGCGAGCGCCAACTACATCCCCGTGAGCGGCGGCGGCCCCAGCGGACTGGTGCTGGACGAGGCGCGCAACCGCCTCTACGTGATGACCCGCTTCGACAACGCGGTGAAGGTCATCGACCTGTCCACGAAGAGCCAGGTGGGCTCGGCGGCCCTCTTCAACCCCGAGCCCGCCTCCGTCGTGCAGGGCCGCCCGTTCCTCTACGACGCGAACTTCTCCTCGGCCAACGGAGAGGCCTCCTGCGCCAGCTGCCACATCTTTGGCGACAAGGACGAGCTCGCCTGGGACCTGGGCAACCCGGATGACCCGGTGACGACCAACGCCATCGACAAGCGGCTCGCGAGCAGCCTGGAGATTGGCGCGTTCCGTCTGCTCACCGGCCACCCGAGCTCGGACGTCAACGGCACCGGCAACCAGAACTCCTTCCACCCGATGAAGGGGCCCATGACGACGCAGACCCTGCGCGGCATGTCCACCTCGGGCGCCATGCACTGGCGCGGGGACCGGTCGACGGGCTTCTTCGGCTCGGGCTCGTATGACGAAGCCCTGTCGTTCAAGAACTTCGTCGTCGCCTTCCCGGGGCTGCTCGGCCGCGTGGATCAGCCCACCGAGGCGGAGATGAACCAGTTCACGAACTACCAGCTCCAGGTGCAGCTGCCGCCCAACCCCATCCGCAAGCTGGACAACTCGCTCACGTCCACCCAGGCATCCGGCCGCGACTTCTACTTCGGCAGCCGCCGCGTGGACGGCCTGGCGATTGGCACCAACACCGGCTTCAACTGCAATGGCTGTCACACCATCGACGCCGCACAGGGCCACTTCGGCACCGACGGTCAGGCCAGCTTCGAGGGAATCAGCCAGATCATGAAGATTCCTCACGTGCGCAACATGTACACGAAGGTCGGCATGTTCGGCTTCCCGGACAGCAGCTTCTTCCAGCACTCGGAGACCGGCCCCACGGGCGACCAGATCCGCGGCTTCGGCTACACGCACGACGGCGCGGTGGACACGCTGTTCCGCTTCTTCAGCGCCATCGTCTTCTCCAACACCAGCATCGGCGGGCCGCTGGTGGGCTTCCGCGGCGACACCGATCGCCGCGAGGTGGAGGCCTACATGATGGCGGTGGACTCCGACCTGGCGCCCATCGTTGGACAGCAGGTGACGCTCACGTCGACGAACGCCTCCGCGGTGGGAGCGCGCATCGACCTGCTCATCGCCCGCGCCAAGGCTCCATTCGTGTCGAAGATCCTCGGCGGCTCCACGTATGAGGCCGACCTGGTGGCGAAGGCCGCCATCGGCACGCGCGTGAAGGGATTCCTCTTCGACCGCGGGGCCGGAACGTGGAAGCCGGACGACGGCACCGCCAACCTCACCACCACGGCCCTGCGCGCGCTGGCGAACACGCTGGGCCAGGAGGTGACCTTCACCGCGGTGCCTCCAGGCTCCGGCACGCGCATCGCGCTCGACCGGAACCTGGACGGCAGACTCGACGGTCAGTGATGGACTGAGGTGGATGGCCCTCTGCCCCGCCTCTCCGGTGCCACCCGGGGAGGTGGGGCTTTTTCGTGTCCGCTCTCAAATAACTGAGATGCCTGTCGGCACGGCTGCGAGTGCAGTCTAGGGAAAACGATGGGATGCCCATGGCCTGGCAGCTGCATTTGCGCCAAGGCCCGATCCCAGGAGGATGCAGATGCGACTCACCGTTCCGTTGATGACCCTCACCCTGCTGCTGATGGCTTGTGGGGAGGTCGAGGTCTCCCTCGCCACGGACGCCACGGCATATCGGCCCGGTGACACCGTCCAGCTCGAGCTGCGCAACGAGGGCACTCGCGAGGTGGGCTACAACCTCTGCACCGTGCGGCTCGAGCGCAGGGAGGACAGCGGGTGGGGCGCCACTCCGCACCTGAACGAGACCGAGGCATGTCAGCTCATGCTGCACACGCTGAAGGCCGGTGCCCGGGCCCATGGCACGCTGAGGCTCCCCGCGGAGTTGCCTGCCGGCGAGTACCGCATCGCGCACAACGTGGACACCCTCCGAACCGACTCCGACGGACGAACCGTCCAGGAGCAGGTGTTCAGCAATCCCTTCCGCATCGAGCCGTGATGATGTGGGCGGGTCGGCTCAGCGCGCCTGCGTGTTCAATTGCTCGACCATCAGGTCGATGAAGCGCCGCACCTTCGCCGGCAGGTGACGTCTGCTCGGGTAGAGCGCCATGATCGGGACGTGCTCTGTTTCACAGGACGGAAGCAGTGCCTTGAGCCGTCCGCTCGCCAGGTCTTCGTTGACCAGGAAGCCGGGAAGATAGGCGATGCCCAGCCCCGCGACGGCTGCGTCCCGGATCGCCTCGCCACTGTCGAGCCGCAGGCGGCTTCGTCCTTCCACCTTCACCATGGCGCCGTCCTTCTGGCGCAGGTGCCAATGCTGCCGTCGCGTCCGGCTGCTGAAGACCAGACACTCATGCTCCGCCAGATCCTCCGGCGTGCCAGGTTCGCCGCGCGCCTCCAGGTAGGCGGGCGCCGCGCAGACGAACACCGGGTATCGGGCCACGGTCCGCGAAACCAGGCGCGTATCGGTGCTGGAGGCATTGATGCGCACTGCCAGGTCGTAGCCCTCCTCGATGATGTCCGAGACGCGGTCGGAGAAGCTCACCTCCGCCTGCACCTCGGGCCAGGTCCGCAGATAGTCCCGCAGCAAGGGAAGGACATGCAGTCTGCCGAACGCGGCGGGCAGCGTGAGCCGCAGCAACCCTCGGGGAGTCCCCGTGCGCTGCCCGACACTCGCTTCCGCGTCGTCCAGGGCCGCGAGGACCTGCAGGCAGTGCTCATGAAAGACACGGCCCTCGTCGGTGAGGCTCAGCTGGCGTGTGGTGCGATTGAGCAGGCGCACCCCCAGGCGGGACTCCAACCGGGCCAAGGCCTTGCCCGCCGCCGAGCGCGTCAGGCCGAGCGCCTCTCCGCCGCCCACGAAGCTGCCCGCGTCCACGACGGACATGAAGGCGAAGATCTCATCCAGGTGGGCGCGTTTCATCGAGGGCGCTCGATTGTAGCGACCGCGTCGCGGCAGAGGGGAACGCTGTTCGTCAATGGGCCCGGTATACGAGTCCGGCACTCACCTCTCCCTGGAGATCACCCATGCCCGTGACCCTGCTCAACCCCGACGGAATCATGAAGCCCGACGTGTACCGGCAGGTGGCCATCGCCACCGGCACCCGGCAGGTGCACATCGCGGGACAGGTCGCGTACGACGCGGAGGGCCAGTTGGTCGCTCGCGGCGACCTGGCCGGACAGGTTGCGCAAGCCTACCGCAACGTCGCCATCGCCCTCGCGGCCGCCGGGGCGACGTTCGACGACGTCGTCCGGCTGACGTTCTACGTGGTCGACTGGAAGCGCGAAGCGATGCCTGACTTCATCGCCGGCATCGAGCAGGCCGCCAGGGAGCTGCGGATCTCGCCAGCGCCGGCCTCGCTGATCGGGGTCTCGGCACTTTACGAGCCGGGCGTCCTTGTGGAGATCGAAGCCACGGCAATCGTGGGCTGAGCCGCTTCCCGCTTCAGGGGTCACCCGGACCGGCGGCGCCGCGACCTGGAGCTCGGGTGTGGCGGCTTCTCGCGCGGCGGCTTGACGACCTTGGGGGCCACGGGCGTCCGGGCGAGGTGGAGCATTTGGTAGAGGCTCAGCAGCATCATCGTCACCGCGCGGGATGCATCCGGGGTGGAGGACTTCTCCTCCCCCGTGTCCTTCGGGACAAAGGGACGCCAGGTCTCCTCCAGTTGGATCCGGAGCCGCAGGTGCTCTCCGGTGATGCGCAGCCGCTGGAGCTTCGCGCCGGGAGGAAGGCGCACAGCCGCCCGGGCCCGGTCGAGTGACAGCGCCGCGAGCCGCGGGTGCCGCTTCTCCTTCACTCGCAGCCGGGCCTCCAGGAACAGCGCATCGTTTTCCTTGATCCGCGTGCGCCGCCGGGGCCCGTTGGGTCCACGGTCGCTGACCCGGACCCGGCGTCGCTCCACCGCGCTCAGCCGCAGGTGCGAGCCATCCGCCAGCCGCGTTTCCAACGTGAGCCACGGGTCCAACACATCCGGCGGAGCCGTCTTGATGCCCTTGAGGAAATACAGGCTCGAACCAGGCCCCTGGGGACGGGGGTCGGGACGAAGCCGCAGGCGCACAGGCGTATCCGGCGCGAGGTCCGCCTTGAGGCGCTGAAGCACCCGGACCACCAGCTCCGGCCGGCGGCCCGGATCGTCGCCAGCGTGCCCGGGCACGCGAAAGCGGGTGGAGAACATCCCGCGAATCCCCAATGTGGCCGCCAGCCCGAGCCCCAGGACTCCCGCCACGACGGACAGCGGGCCTTCGACAGTGCCAGCAATCCCGAGGCACAAGATGACGCCCCCCAGCGGCGCCAGGGACCGCGCCCCGGACATCAGGCGGTACTTGAAGCGACGGGCCTGCTGGGCCGCGGGGAGCGCGCGCAGGGCACTCTCCACGCCTGACAGGGGGCCTTCTACCGCCAGGGCATCCAGCGCCGGGTCGATGACATCCGAAGTCGCCAAGGGGCCCCTCCTTCCAACATGGACATGTTCGGGAGCAGCCATGCTAGCCGATATGCTGGGGGCCCATGAGCCCCTCCAACCCACAGGATGAAGCTGGAGCCCGCCGCGACGGCTACGCCCGGCGCGTCGGATTGTTCTCGGGGGTGATGCTCGTCATTGGCGGCATCATCGGTTCGGGCATCTTCCTCAACCCGGCCATCGTCGCGCAGCGCGTGCACACGCCCGCGCTCACCCTGGCCGTGTGGCTGCTCGGCGGAGTCGTGGCGCTCATTGGCGCCTTCATCTACGGGGAATTGGGCCAGCGCATCCCCAAGGCGGGCGGCAGCTATGTCTATCTGCGCGATGCCTTTGGTCCCCTGCCCGCGTTCCTCAATGCGTGGGGACTGATGCTGATGATCGCCACCGGCGCCATCGCCGCGGTGGCCGTCACCTTCGCCAACTACACGCTCGCGCTTACCGGCCTGGGGCCCGGCTTCCGCTTCCCCCTCGCCGTCGGCGCCATCCTCCTGCTCTCCGGGGTGAACTACTTCGGCGTGCGGTCCGGGACGCTCACGCAGAACGTCTTCACCGTGCTCAAGCTGCTGGCGCTCGCGGGGCTCGTGGGCGCGGGGCTCCTGCTCGAAAGCGCCCATCCCGCCGCGGTGGAGGTCGTGGCCGCTCCGGTGGCGCCCGACAACCTCGTGCTCGCGCTGGGGGCGGCGCTTGTCCCGGTGCTGTTCAGCTACGGCGGCTGGCAACAGACGAACTTCGTGGCCGAGGAGATGGTCGACCCCGAGCGCAACCTGCCGCGCGCCCTGCTGCTCGGCGTCATCGGCGTGGTGACGGTGTACCTGCTCGCGAACCTCACCTACCTGCGCACGCTCGGCGCGGTGGGGCTCGCGGCGAGCAGCGCCCCGGCGGCGGACGCGCTCGGCCAGCTCATCGGGCCCGCGGGCCGCACGTTCATCACCCTGGGCGTGGCGCTCTCCACCTTCGGGTTCCTCAACCTCGTCATCCTGGTATCTCCGCGCGTCTACCAGGCCATGGCCGCGGATGGACTGTTCTTCCCGTGGATGGCCCGGCTGCACCCGCGCTACCGCACGCCCTCCAACGCCATCCTCTTCCAGGCGGCCTGGGCCATCCTCCTCACGGGCACGGGCACGTACGGCGAGCTGCTCGATTACGTCGTCTTCGCCGACTGGCTCATCTTCGGCGCCACGGCCGCGACGCTGTTCGTCTACCGAGCGCGCGAACGCCAGGGGCTGGTGCCTCGCGCCGCGTACCGGGTGCCCGGCTATCCCATCACCCCGCTCCTCTTCATCGCGGCGGCGCTGTACGTCCTGCTGGGCTCCACGGCCTCCAACCCGCTCAACGCGCTCAAGGGCACGTTGCTGTTTGGCGCGGGCGTGCCCGTGTTCCTGTTCTGGCGCCGGCGCATCCGGCGGACAGAGACCCCGCCGGCCCTGGGCGCGCCTTGATGGGAGGCCCGGCGCTCCATCGCGATCGCCAGGAGCCCCGGTTCACGCTCGCGACTCAGCTCTCGACGGCGGCGGACTGCTCAGCGGCCGGGTTCTGCTCGCTGCACACCAGCGAGGAGGCATCGGCCTGCTGGACCGCTTCCGGGGTCGCCGGGGCGGAGGAGTCGCTGGAGCCGCCAATGCCATCCACGCAGCCCCAGAACATCGCGTTCTCGGCGCACGTGGTCGTGCGTCCCCAGACATCACAGACCATGCTGCAGGGCCTTTCATAGCAGATGTCTTCACACTGGGGCTTCGCGGCCAGGGCCGCCGCGGGTGAAAGGGAAACAACAGCCAGGGCAACCAGGAGGGACTTCTGCAGCGTGCGCATGCGTGCTCCGTCTGAGAAGAACTGCCCCGCCAGTGTATGATGTTGTTTGACTACGAATACAACACGTATTTGTTTTGCTCTCAGTCGCTCAACGACATCGGGGAGCTGACGAAAGCCTGCGGCTGATTGTCAGTAGGGTCGCCCCACGCTCGCCCGCCTACCCGGCGAGCGGGGGCACGCCGAACCCAGGTGACGTGTATGGGCAGACCCGTGGAAACCCCCTAGCCAGGCGTCCAACGCAATGTGCAACACGACCCGGGCGCAATCGTCCGCACCCACGGGAATCACCTGATTTGCTCGTTCTGATTTGCAGTTAAATCAAGACCAGTGTTAGGAATGCCTCGGCTTCGGCCAACCCCACACAATCAACTCAGGAGTAGTCCATGACGAGGAACGTGAAGCGTTTCCTGGCCGCCTCCCTGTTGTCCCTCGCGCCGTCGGTTGCCTTTGCCGCTCCGGCCGATCTCGGGTTCCCCGACTACCTGTCCCAGCGCAACGAGTACGTCAGCGTTCGCGAGGGCGCGGTCGAACTTCCCCAGGTGCGGAGCGGCGCCTCCATTGGCCCGGCGCTGGAGAACTTCTTCGTCTCCAACCAGAGCGGCGCCACCATCTCCCTGGGCCTCCAGACCGTGACCGGCACGTTCAACGGCGTGTTCACGCCCTATCCCGTGCCCACCGCCACCCTGGGCGGGTTCCAGATCAACGCCCCCGCGCCGGCCCCGTCGTTCTCCCAGCAGTACTACTGGACGGTGAACCCGTCGGCCCCGTCCACGTCGAAGACGTGTGTCTGGCGCGTGGACATCGCGGACAACGCCGGGACCTGCACCGCGACGATCTATTACGGCACCTACGGCGGCGCCGTCTGTGCCGTGGACACCATCAACTCCTTCATCGACGTGAACACCTGCCAGGCGCAGATCGTCACCATCATGCAGTGACGTGAGCTTCACGCCGCCCGAGGCCTTTGCATGAGGCCTCGGGCGGTGCAGGGTCAATCGCGACATCCTGGCGCGCACTGACAGCTCTGGAGATGATCCAGCCGGCCGTGGCAAGGTTCGCTGGGTCCTCGCCCCAGAGAAGGCATGCGCCGAGCTGTCATAGCCCTGCTGCCGTTGCTGTGTGTCCTCCCGTCATTGCAGCAGGCCCAGGCGAAGGAGCTGGCGGCCCTCGTCCGCGACCTGACTCCTGGGACGCAGTCGGGTTCTCCCTCGACCTTCACGTCCCTGGGGAACACCCGGTTCTTCTTCGCGAACACCCACGGCCGCATCGACGTCTGGAGGTCGGATGGCACGACCCTGGGCACCGTGAGCGTGTCCAATCCACCGTCAGCCCACACAGGCCAGGAGCCTGGGGGTCGCGGTCTCGTGGTGGGGAACGCCCTCTACTTCGTCGCCAACAACCTCCATGACCTGGTGCGCCTGGACGGGACTCTCCCACTGGGCCCCGCCGTGGGTGGACGCGCCAATTTCAGCATGGGCGTGCATGGCCTCTGGAGCACGGATGGCACCGCGCCGGGGCAGGTGGATCCGGGAGCGATGGGACGACGGGTCGGGAGCTCTGGCACCTGTCGCTCACCCCCCTCTTCTGCCCCCCGCCAGCCATCATTGAAGCCGCAGGAGCCGTCGCCACGTATGCGGGCGTGCGACTGGACGAAGACGTGAAGCCTGGAACGAGGGTGCGTTACAGCCCCGTCGACGGAACCCTCCTCCCCCTGGGGGTCACCCGGGTCATCGCGGAGGTCGAGGAGGCGGGCCTACCGCCGTCGGCGTGCACCTTCCTCATCACCGTGAAGGACACCACGGCGCCCACGCTCCAGTGCCCGGCGGACATCGAGACGCAGGTGGCGGAGGGCGGAAGGAGTCTCCCGTATACTTTCGCGGCCACCGCGACGGATGCCGTCACCGCCGAGCCGCCCCTCACCCTCGTTCAAGGTCAAGGTGACGGAGTTGGAGTCAGGCTGTGGCTGCGGCGCGACGCAGGGCACCGGTGGCTGGATGTGGCTCGCGGGGCTGGGGTGGTGGCTGTGGCGGGGGCGGCGCCCGCCCGAACCGAAAGGGCCGGGCAATACCTCTTGAGGGTGAGGGACAGGTTTTCAGCACGTAGCTATGGATGAGCGGTCGCGACGTACAAACCCGCAGGGTTGCCCCAGGAGGGTGGATGTTCAGTCCCATGAATCGCACTGCCGACGGGATCAAGGACCGGGCCATCGTGGCCCTCAACAGCTCCCTGTTCCTCCCCCAGGCCCTCGAGGCCGCACGCGCTCCCTTCCTCGAGCTCGTTCAGGCCGATGCCATGGCGCTATGCCTCATGCACGTCGCGCCCAAGGCGGACTTCCGGTGGTACGTCCCGGGCCACCCGCTCCGCATCCTCGATGAGTATGCCAGCCTGATTGACCATGACTTCCTCCGGGCCCCCATCTTCGCCCGGCCCAACGTGCCCGTCCGCGACACGCAGCTCCTCACCCGCGGGGAGTATGAGCGAACCCTCATCTATCAACGCAGCCAGGAGCTGGACCCGCGCTTCGAGCACATCATGGCCGTGCTCCTCCACATCCGCCCCGGTCTCGTCGCCGCGCTCGCGCTCTACCGGAACCGGCGACGCGCCTTCACGACCGAGAACGCCGCCGTCCTCTCCAGCCTCAACCCGCACCTGGTGAACGCGGTGCGCAACTGCAGTGACGTCCAGACCCTCATGACCGGAGCCAGCCTCCTCGAAGAGCTCTACCGCCGCAACGACTCCGCCTTCCTCGTCGTGGAGAACTCCTCCAAGGAGGCGATGCGCTCCGAGCACGCCGCCGCCCTCCTGGATCGCTGGTTCACCCGGTCGGACCTCGACTCCTCCGGACTCCCGCGCGCCCTGAAGGAGCAGTTGGACGCCCTGGTTGCGCTGGGCGCGGACGCCCGGCTTGGGAACACCCGCTGGGTCTCCAACCATCAGGATGGCAACCGCACGTGCCGGTTCGTCGAACTGCCTACCGAGGAAGGCCCCCGGCGATGGGCCCTCTTGCTGAACGAGACGCCCCACTCCATCCCGCTCCCCGCGGAGATGGAGTGCGAGCTCACCACGCGCGAGGTCACCGTCGCGAAGTGCCTGCTCCGCAATCGGAACAACGAGCAGATCGCGGATGAGCTCGACCTCTCCGTCCTGACCGTGAAGACCCACGTGCGAAACATCTTCGACAAGCTGGGCATCGACGGCCGCGCGGACCTCATCTACCAGGCCGCGCGCCTCAACAAGCCTGTCTGAGAAAGTCGAACGCAAGAGAAGACGCCTCCCGAAGGGCCACGGCTCGAACGGGAGGCTCTCCCAGCTTGCGTCTGTTTGTCTCTACCTCGTGTGGGGGTGGCCGACGGTGGCGCCCTCACGGAAGATGCGCGGGTAGACGCTCCGGGCGACCCGGGCGGAGAAGAGGATGGCCTCCTGGTCCTCCGGGTCCGTCAGCGGCGTCAGGATCTTCTGCATCTCCGCCACGTGGCCCCCGTCCAGCGCGCCGTGGCTGCGCAGGAACGTGACGGACTTGCGGATGTTGGGGATGGTGGACACCGCCTGCAGCCGCTCCGCCCACACGCCCGCCCGCGTCTGCGACAGGTACTCCAGCGCGTACGCGGTCCCCAGCACCGCCGTCGGCACGCCCGAGAGCGACGTGAAGAAGTTCCACCCCGTGTAGGCATCCACCGCGGGGTTGTGCGCCGCCGCCTCCACCTGCGCCTCCGGGACGCCCAGGTTCTTCAGGTCCGTCAGCAACCAGATGTCGTGACCCCGCTCCTCCTCCCCCTTCTGGATCAACAGCTTCGCCAGCTCCGGGTGCCGGCCCAGCCGGTTCAGCCGGTGGCCCGCCTCGGCGAGGATGGGGGTGCTCCAGCGGGCGTAGTGATACGTCTGGACGAGGTAGTGGATGTAGCCCTCCACGTCGAGGGTGCCGTCGAGGAGGCCGCGGGCGTCCGGGTGCGCATCCACCGCCGCCACCAGCCCCCGCGCCTCTTCGTCCAGCGCCGCCAGCCAATTCGTTGCCGTCTGCTGCTTCGTCTGGGTTTGCACGTACGTCTCCTGTCCGGGGCCTTTCGGGCTCCCGGTTGTTGCGTGTGGAAGGTGAAGGGAAGGAAGGAACGGCCCCGGCCTAGGCGGCGGGGCTCACACCGAACTCCAGCGCGTGGAAGCGCGCCAGGCTGTCCGCGGGGATTTCATCCAGCGCCATGACGAGCGGCAGCGTGAACCACTGGAAGTACGCGTCGTAGAGCGGCTCCGAGATGAAGCGAGCCCCCATCGTGCTGGCGAAGAGCGAGGGCGACCGGGGCAGCCGCAGTCCGTCCAGCTGCCCCTGCTCCGCCCTGGCCCGCTCCTCGGGCGTATAGAAGCGGTTGCGGGGATGCACCGGCGCCTGCCACGGGTCGGGCACGTCCACCCGCCAGCGAGGGCTGAGCCATCCGCGGCTGGCCGCCACCTGCCACGACAAGAGCGCGTCCTCGGGCGAGTCCGTCTCCAGGTTCGCGGACGCAATCCAGTGCGTCACCCCGCGCCGCCGGCTCTCCGTGTACATGGCCGTCTGCAGCCACGTGACGGCCTCCGTGCGGCGCCACTTCGGCAGCACGCAGAAGCGCGACGGCTCCGCGAACGACATGCCCGGCTGGATGACCCTGGAGAGGTCCACCCGCTGAGCCATCTCCAGCCCCACCGTCCCGCCCAGGTTCGCCGCCACCTCCGCGTTGGGCAGCGCCACCCGCATGGTCGCCACGGCCTCCGAGCCGGCATGGACGAGCAGGTGCACCGTGGTGTCGAGCGTGTCGATGCAGGTCATCTCCCGCCGCGACACCGACCACTGCGCGTGCAGCAATCCCATCTCTCCGCCAAAGACGGCCCAGCGGATGCGAGCCACGTCATCGAGATCCCGCTGTGTGGTGGCAACACGCCAGCGCCAGTGAATGCAGCTCATGGGTCCTCTCCCGGTAGGGAAACGGGCCGGTGTCTCACCGCCCTCACACGTTATTTCGTCGCGGGTGACCCGAGTTCGAGCGCGGATTCGACTACGCTGAAACATGCGGCCGGGAGCATGGGGCCCTGACCGCGACGGATGGGGGCATCGAGGATGAGCGCGGTCGCAGCGGGAGTGTGTCTGCTGGTGGAGCTGGGGCTGGGCGTGGCGCTGCTGGTCGGCACCTTCTTCACCCTCGCCTTCAGCAGCGAGTCGTACCGGCACTCCGCCACGCCGCTGCATCAGGCGTTGAACGGGCTGGCCTTCGTGCTCGCGGTGCTCCCCCTGCTCCTCACCCTCTGGGTCGGCTGGCGGCGCTTCCTGTCGGACCGCCCGTTCGACTCGCTCCCGCTGGGAATGGGCCTGCCCATGGTGGCGCTGGTCGCGTGCGCCATCACCGCCGCCCTGGCCATCATGGGGGGCGAGTGGTCGACGTCGCGTCACCGCGCACGGCAGGAGCTGGAAGCGCGGCTCGCGCTGCGCGCGGCGGTCGAAGGGGGCGCGTCGGACAAGGCGTGCGACCTGGTGGCCGCGGATCCGCGCGCTTCGGCCGAGGACATGCGCCGGTGCCGCGCGTTCATCGAGTCCCGCCCCGACGCCGAGACCCGCTGGACCGAGCTCGCGAAGTTCGCCGACGCGCGGGGCGGCTTCAACACCTGGCACCTGGGGCAGACGGGGCTCGCGCCGGACTGGGAATGGGGCAGGACGGTGCCGGTCATCCGGTATGACCAGGAGTGGTTCCTCCGCACGTTCTATGAAACGTGGCTGGCCCGGATACAGGACCTGCCAACCCTGGAGGACCTGGGCGGGTTGCAGCTGGCGCTCCAGAGCAGCACCCGCTACCTGGGCTGGGATGCCCGGGCCGTGGAGACCCTCCGCACCCAGGTGCTCCCCACGCTGAGCGCGCGGCTGGAGGCCCAGGAGCCCCGCCTGCGCGCCCTGCCGGGCATGGACCCCTGGGTGCTGGACGCGATTCGAGACCGCATCCAGAGCCTCCAGACGAAGCCTGACGACGGCGTGGAGCCGCTGCCCCCGTTGCCGGGAACGCCGTCGCCGGGAGACGTCGGCGTGGCGCGGATGGACGACACGGGCGCGCTGGACCTGTGGCTGCGCGCCACGCCCACCTCGGGGAACTTCGGAGACGTCTACGTGCGCCGGGCGGCGTACGACAGCGAGTACGAGAAGTGGCTGAAGTACCTGGGGCCGCTGCGTCCCGGAGAGCTCCGGTTCATCCCCGCGCCCTGAGCATCAGCGCAGCTTGCCGGCGAGCAGCTCGCGCATGCTCACCGGCTCACGCCCGAGCAGCTGCCGCAGCGTGGGGTCGACCGCCGCGAACTCGCCGTCGCGGCTCGCGCGGTAGAGGCCGAGCGAGATGCCGACCACGGGCGCGGGCATCCCGCTCGCCACGAGCTTCGCGCGCATCTCGTCCTCGGACACGGTGCTTCGACGGATGGGACGTCCGAGGATGCCGGACGCGATGTCACACAACACTCCGAAGTCGAGCGCCTGCGACGCCGTGAGCGGCGGCGTCGGCCCGTCAAACCGCCCCTCGTTCGTGAGGATGACCGCCGCCGCCTCCGCGAGGTCCGCGTGCGTGGTCCAGGAGACCTTCCCGTCCGCGGGGGCCTCGAACACGCCCGAGGACAGGGCCCGCTCCAGCAGGAACGCCGCGCTCGAGGCGTAGAAGCCATTGCGAAGCGAGGTCCACGCCATGCCGGACTCCGCAAGCATCTGCTCCGTCGCCGCGTGGTCGAGCATCGGTGGAAACGCCGACGTACGGCTCGCGCCCATGTGACTCGTGTAGACGATGCGCCGCGCGCCGGCGGACCGCGCGGCGTCGATGGCGGAGCGATGCTGGGCCAGGGGATCGCCCCCATGCGCGGCCGCGTTCGACGAGACCATCAGCACCTGGGTCGCGCCCTCGAAGGCATGCGCGAGGCTCTTCGGCTCCGCGAAGTCCCCGCTCCGCACCCGGACGCCGCGTGCCGCCAGGTCCTGGGCCTTCTGGACGTCCCGGACGCTGACGGCGACCCGGTCCACCGGGACGCGGGCGATGAGCTTCTCCACGATGAGGCGGCCAAGCTGCCCCGTTGCTCCGGTCACGACGATCATCGAGCGCCCCTCTTCCTTATCGACGGAAACAAAATCGAGATACCGACGATAACGTAGCGACCGCTATCGCCGTTATCAAGCGTTCGTTACCGTCGTTCCGGAAGCCGCGTGTTAAGTCAGGCGCATGAAGGACCGGGAGAAGGTCACCGCCGAAGACGCCGAGGGCCCCGATACGCGTGCGCGCATCCTGGCGGCCGCCGCGGAACTCATCGCCTCTGGAGGACCCGACGCAGCGACCACGCGTGCCGTCGCCGCCGCGGCAGGCGTGCAGGCACCCACGCTCTACCGGCTCTTCGGCGACAAGCACGGGCTCCTATCGGCCGTCGTCGAGCACGAGCTGACGAGCTACGTGGCGAAGAAGGCCGCGCGCAAGCCGCACCCGGATCCGCTTCAGGACCTGCGGATGGGCTGGGACATGCACGTCGCGTTCGGACTCAGCCATCCAGGGCTGTTCGCGCTCATGTGCAGCGACCTGGAGCCGGCCCCCCAACCCTCCGTGGTCGGCACGGGGAATGAGGTCCTGCGGCGCCGCATCCGGAACATCGCGCTCGCGGGCCGCCTGAGGGTCAGTGAAGAGCGGGCGCTCGGCCTCGTGTCGTCCATGTGCAACGGCGCCGTGCTCACGCTCCTGCGCCAGCCCGAAGGGCAACGCGACCTCGGACTGTCCGAGGCCGCGCGAGAGACGGTCATGGCCGCCATCTCCAGCGAGACGGCGCCTCCGGCGAATACGGAGGTCCGTTCAGCGGCCACCACGCTGCGAGCCTCCCTGGACCGGCTCACCGTCCTGACCCCAGGCGAAAGCGCGCTGTTGAGCGAACTGCTGGCGCGCATCACGGATGCCGGGTGACAGCGCGCGTCGTCAGGTAGGGGCCGGAAGCCGCCGGTCCCCCACCTGGTGAAATCCGTTACGGCATGGGCCGCGAACCGGAGGACGGAGCTTCCGGAACCGCGGGCCAGCCGTTGGGCCACGTCATCGCATCCACGAGCATCACCCGGGCCGTGTGGGCGCTGTTCCACGCGTGGTAGACCATGACCGTGTCCCCACCGGGTCCAGTGACCACCGAGTTGTGGCCGGGCCCCACCCAACCGCCGCCCGTCTTGAGGATGGGGTTGCCCAGCTTCGTGTAGGGCCCCAGCGGACTCGTGGCCCGGGCTACGCCCACGGCGTAGGTGCTGTTGGCGTACGAGTTGCCGCTGTAGAAGAGGTAGTAGTAACCGCCCCGCGCGACGACCCACGGCGCCTCGACGACGCCGCCCTCCCAGCCAAGCGTGTTGCTCATCAGCGTGCGGCGCGTGCCGGTGAGCGACAGCCCATCCGCCGACAGCGTCTGGCCATAGATGGGCGTGGGCTGCCCCACCGCGTTCCCATCCGCCTTCCACACCAGGTACGGCACGCCCGCGGTGTCGTAGAAGAACGTGGCGTCAATCATCCCCATGCCCGCGTCATGCACCAGGGGATGGCCCAGGTCCGTGAAGGGCCCCAGCGCGCTGGTGGCCGTCGCGGCGCCGATGGACAGCTTCCCGTCCTGGTGGCGCGCGGTGAAGTACGCGATGTACCGCGTGCCCACCTTGTGGAGCTCCGGCGCCCAGTAGTCTCCCGTGGCCCACGTCGGCCGGCG
The DNA here is from genome assembly GCF_009909105.1 of Corallococcus exiguus. NCBI lineage: Bacteria > Pseudomonadati > Myxococcota > Myxococcia > Myxococcales > Myxococcaceae > Corallococcus > Corallococcus exiguus. The sequence continues at coordinate 93,909 of NZ_JAAAPK010000002.1, read as the reverse complement.
CGCGGAGGGGAAGATGTTGCCCGCGGCCGTCCAGGTGACCAGGTCCTTGGACGTCCGCAGCGGGAACGCGTTGGCCGCGCCCCCGGACGTGCAGGCCGCGACGTACTGCGTGCCGTCATGGATGACGCCCGGGTCCGCGCAGTCCACGGGCACCACGGGGTTCTGGTAGAGCCCTCCACAGCCCGTGTAGCGCAGCGAGATGCCGCACGCGTTGGTGCCGCTGAAGTACGGCGACCAGTCGTTCGACAGCACCGTGTACGAGTTGGGAGAGGCATTGGTGCAGCCCCGGTCCCACGTCACGCGGCCGCCCACGTCGTCGTACTGGGCCGCGTGTCCCGCGGGGTGCAACCACGCCGGACCGTAGGTGACGCGCGTCGCGCAGGTCGTGGCGCCGGAACAGTCCGTGTCGAGCGCCAGCACACAGGCGTTGGGCCCGGTGAAGTACGGCTTCCAGCCGTTCGACAACACGGCGTAGGAGTTGCTGCCTTCGTTGACGCAGCTGCCGTCCCAGGTCACCAGACCGCTCGCGGTGTCGTGCTGCTCCGGGTGCCCGGGGTGGATCCACCGGTCCCCGTAGGTGATGCGCGTGGTGCACGCGAGCGCCCCGCTGGACGTGCCCACCGGGGCCTCGTCCACGAGGGGAGCGTCGGAACGCTCTTCACCACAACCCGCCGCGAGCGCGGCGAGGACGACGGCGGAAAACAACGAGGGGTTCTTCATCGATGGACCTCCGAGTTTGCGAAGACTCGGAAGTCCTATTTATCAGCTTTTACCAGTTGTCGAGATTCCGTCCCGTCCCGGGCATGGGAAGGGTCGGTCAGCGAACCTCGAGTTCGTAGATGCGCGTCGCCGGGTCACCGTTCTGGCTGGGGGTGGTGATGTTGAGCCGGACGTAGCGCGCGGACGTGGCGCTGATGGCGTGGGTGGAGGTGTTGGCGGTGTTGTTGGTCACCGTCACCGGGGTGCTCCAGCTGGTGCCGTTGGTGGAGGTCTGGAGGGTGAAGGCCCGGGTGTTCCAGGTGCTCGCTTCGCCGCCCGCGCCGGCATGCTGGACCGTGAAGCTGCTGACCGTCTGCGCCGAGCCGAGATCCACCTGCATCCAGGCGCCCGACACCAACGAGCAGAACTTGTCGGTGGTGCCACCGGAGACGCTCCCGTTGACCGCCTTGGCGGGCGTTTCGCTGCTGTTGCAGGCGGTGGAGCCGGTCGTAGGTTTGTTGAGCGCCAGGTTGGCGTAGCCCGAGCCGACCGAGACGGCCTGGGTCTTGGTATTGCTGGCGCCGCCGTTGTCCGTCACGGTCAGGCTGACGTTGTAATTGCCAGCGCTGGCATAGACACGACTGGGATTCGTCGCGGTCGAGCCGCTGCCGTCGCCGAAGCTCCAGTTGCGTGAGGTGATGGTGCCGTCGCTGTCGCTGGAGGCGTCGCTGAAGGTCGCGGTGAGTCCGCTCACGGTGACGCCGAAGTTGGCCACGGGAGGGGTGTTGCCGCTGACCGCCGAGTTGATGGCCGCCGCGTACTGCGCGCTCGTGCCCTGCGCCACGCACTTCTGGATGTCGTCATACAGCCACATGAAGCCGCCGTTGATGCCGGCGCTGCTCTTCCAGGTGCTCATCCGGCTCCGCACCGAGGCCGGACTGTCGCCGCTGGCGCAGTTGGTGCCGTGGCGAGACCACAGGCCCGGGTCGACGGTCATGCCCATCGCGGTGTTCCAGCTCGCGGGGTTGTTGCCAGCGCCGCCGTCGTAGACCTGCAGGTAGATGCCGTCGACCGCGCTGCCGAGGTTGTCCTTGAGGTTCCGCCAGAAGGTCTGCTGGGTGTAGGGCGCGAAGGTGATCTTGAAGCCCTGGCCAATGAGCATCTGCCCGAACTGCGTGGTGGGAGCGAGGTCGTAGGCGCTCTCGTCGTCGAAGTTGACCGCGTTGGCGCCGGTGGCGGCCTTCAGCGCCTGGAAGTTGCGGTAGAGGATGCTGTTGGTGCCGGTGCCGCAGACGAGCGTGCTGCCGCAGCCGGCGGCGGTGCCGTTGACCAGCCGGGCCATGCGCTCGAAGTCGGGGACGCTCCAGGCGCCAATGGACACCTCGATGCGATTGACCGAGGTCGGCGCCGTCTTGAGCGTGGCCAGCCGCGTGGGCCAGGCCGGGTCGCCGATATAGGCGCCGTTCCTGACGACCGGGATGTCGTTGTAGACGAGGTCGCCGTTGTCCTCGATGTGGAAGCTCCAGAGGATCACGGTGGTGAAACCCGAGCCGCGCAGGTCGTTCATCACCGCGGTGCCGCCGGAATAGAACGGGCCGCCGCCGTAGATCGCGGAGTCGGCAAGGGCCACTGGCGAGACCGTGGCCAGCGCGAGGGCAAGGCAGGACGCGAGTTGCTTCGACTTCGGCATGGTGTGCTCCCCAGTCATGGACGCGAGGCCATGGACATTGCGAGCACATAAACACGAATGTCAATACTAGTCAGACAAACTGCATTAACCAGAAATCCTCAAGAGGCCACCGGGGGAGCTCCGCCAGGTATGCCAGCGTGCCGCCCTGGGGGTTCCAGGCGGGCGAGTGCGCATCGCCCGCGCCGACCTGGAGCTCGAACCCTCCCAGGCCCACGATGGCCGGCTGAGACCCGCGGAGATCGCCACCCTGCCCCTCCAGCGGGCCACGCTCGTCACGCTGGCGGCATGTGACACGGCCCGGGGTGAAGCGGAGCTGAGCGACGAGCGCCTGGACTTCACTCGGGCCTTCCTCATCGCGGGCGCCAGCGCGGTCCTCGCCACCCGCTGGAAGGTCGCGGAGGACGAGGCCACGACCCGGTTCCTCGTGGACTTCTATCGCGCATATCGCGAGCCTTTGGAGACGCCGCCCGCCTTGCGGAAGGCGCGGGCACTCACGGTCGCGCGGCGACTGGCCCGCGAGCGGCAGGAACCCGCCAGCGTGTGGGCCGCGTGGGTGCTCGTGGGAGACGCGCGTTGAGGCGGTGATGGTGCCGGGTCCAGGGATGGAGTTGGATGCGGGCCATGACCGTGCTGACGCTCACGAAGGCTCTGCCCCGGCTCCAGAAGGCCTATCAGGAGCACCGGCTGATTCCCTTCCTCGGGGCGGGCTTCTCCGCGCCGCTCCGGCTGCCCACCTGGAGCGGACTCATGCGGTGGATGGGAGGCAACCTGGGGTTCGACCCTCCGGAGCTCTTCGAGGTCCACGGCAACGCGCAGCAACTCGCCGGCTACTTCGAGCTCGAGCATCCGGAGCGGCTGATGGGCTTCATCCAAGAGATGAGGGAGCGCTTCCACCACCGCGACGTCGACAAGCAGCGGCGCACGTCCATCCAGCACCAGGCGCTCGCGGGCTGTGACTTCCGGACCCTCTACACGACGAACTTCGAGCACCATATCGAGAGAGCCCTGCGCGACCGGAACAAGAAGCGGAAGGTCCTCACGCTGACCCGGCTCGAGGACTTCATGAAGCCCGTGGACCCGACCGCCTGCAGCGTCATCAAGTTCCACGGCGACCTCGCGCACCCCGAGACAATCGTCCTGACGGAAAGCCAGTTCTTCGACCGCCACCGGTTGGAGGCCGCGCCGGATCAACGGCTGCGCAGCGACCTGCTGGGCAACGTGTTCCTCTTCGTGGGCTACAGCTTCAGCGACCCCAACATCCGGTACATCTGGCACCGGATGGATCGGCTCCGGAAGGAGAGCCGGAAAGGAACCGGCGCGAGCTCAACCTCCGCCCCGCTGAAGTCCTATTGGGTCACCTTTGGCGCGGGCCGCGTCCAGCCACGGCTGCTCGAGGAATGGAACATCGACGTCATCGAGCTGGATGCAAGCGACAAGTCCGCGAGCGTCGCCGAGTTGCTCAACCAATTGCATGCGTGAGGGAAGGATGACCCCCGTCTACTTCAGCACGTCGAACGCGGAGAAGTTCGAGGCCGTGAAGCGCTTCTTCCACCGCAGCAGGACGCCTCCGCGGCTCCTGAAACAGGAAGTCCCGGAGGTGCTTTCCCACGACCTGGACTTCGTCGTCCGCGAGAAGGCCTTCGAGGCGTACAGGAGGACACCGGTCCACCTCTTCGTGGAACACGGCGGGCTCTACATCGACCATTTCAAGCAGCTGCCGGGCCCCCTGGTGAAGCCGTTCTGGAATGCCCTCCAGGGAGACCTCTGCACCTTGATCCCCCCAGGGGCCTCGCGCGCCGCCCATGTGATCCAGCGCGTCTGCTATTGCGACGGCCAGAAGCTCCAGGTCTTCGAGGGACGCATCGAGGGCAGCATCGCCCCCATGCAGAAGGGCACGGGCCTGCACTGGGAGCCCGTCTTCATCCCCGCGGGGCAGACACGAACGATGGGCGAGATGCCCCTGGATGAGAAGCTGGCATGCAGCGGGAGCGCCCAGGCCTATGGGAAGCTGCGGAAGGCCTTGGGACGGCTGCTCGGGTAGACAGGCCCGAGGTGGCGCCCATCTTTTCCTGCCTTCGTCAGTCGCGGAAGTGCGACTCCGCGATGGAGGCACCCCAGCAGCAGGCGTCATCTCCTTCCTCGCCGGTGGGCAGCGTCGTGTGGAGCGGAGCGCCCGCCTTCACGTCCTCGAAGTAGAAGAGGTTCTTCGGGAGGAGGACGAGCGCACGGTCCGCCTTGCGCGTGCGCAGGGTGAGTTGCGCCAACGCCGGTTCGGCCACGTCCGCGGGCCCCTTCGGGAAGAAGGCCTCTCGCTTCGGCGGAGCACGGTCGCCCTCCGGGATGCAGCCGCCATCCTCCGTGGAGACCTCCACTTCGCGCACACGGCAGCCCTTGCCTTCCGCGAAGTGGAACACCGCCCGCACCTTCGTGAAGTAGCAGTCGGGGGTGCCGCAGTCCGCGCTGTGGACGTCCGCCACCGCCGTCAGGCGCACCTTGTTTCCAGGCAGGGACTCCACCATGCCGTTGCGCGCGTAGCGCTGGAACAGGGGCGCCTGGGCGCAACTGGAGGACACCGGAGCCCCCGCCCGGGGTGCGTCGCCAGGCACGGACAGCAGGAGCGCGACGAGGGGCGCGGCGTGCTTCAAGGACATGGCTGAAGTCATATCAGGCGCGGGTCCAGTCCATCGACCGTTTGACGGGCTCCGCGCTTGGGAGCACGGTTCGGATCAGCGAGGTGAACAACATGAAACGGGTCACTCTGATTCTCTCCCTGGCCACCGCGGGCTGTGCGTCCAGCCAGCGTCCGGCTCCCACGGATCGCTATCTCCTCACGGGCACGCGGCTCTATGTCGCTCCGGACGCGCCCCCGTTGGACAACGCCTGGGTGGTCGTGAGCGGCGGGAAAATCGAAGCCATGGGTTCCGCGCCGGTTGCTCCGCCTCCCGGAGTGCGGATCGAGGACACCTGCAGCGGTGGGGTGATCACCGCGGGGTTCCAGAACAGCCACGTCCACTTCACGGATGCCGCGTTCGCCGGAGCCGTCAGCCGTCCGCGCGACGAGCTTCAGCCACCGCTCAGCGGGATGACCACGCGCTTCGGCTTCACGACGGTCGTCGACACCGGCTCCGACCCCACGAACACCGAGGCCCTTCGCCAGCGCATCGAGCGAGGCGAGCTGCAGGGGCCGGCGATCCTCACCGTTGGGTCCCCGCTGTATCCGCGGAACGGCATTCCCTTCTACCTGCGGGACCTGCCGCCCGAGCTGCTGGCGCAGCTTCCGCAACCCGCGTCGATGGAGGAGGCCCGCGCCGTCGTCCGCACGAATGCCGAGGGCGGCGCGAAGGGGACGAAGCTGTTCGTCGCCACGCCCCAGGGCGGTGGGGAGATCCGGCGCATGGCGGCGGAAATCGCTCGCGCCGCGGCGGATGAAACCCACCAGCGCGGGGGTCTGGTCATGGTGCATCCCACCGACCCCGAAGGCGTGAGCGCGGCCGTGCAGGCTGGCGTCGACGTCGTCGTGCATACGACCATCGATTCACCGAAGACCGGGTGGAGCGAGGCGCTCGTCGGCCAGATGGTCGCGCGCCACGTCTCCCTGGTGCCCACATTGCAGCTCTGGGGGTACGAGCTCGCCAAGGCGGACGTGCCCACGGACGTGCGCGACCGCCTCGTGGGGGGCGCTGAACGGCAGCTCGCGGCGTTCTCCAGCGCGGGTGGCCAGGTCCTGTTCGGCACCGACGTCGGTTACATGACGGACCTGGATCCGACGCAGGAGTACGTCCTCATGGCCCACGCGGGGCTGACCCCGATGCAGATCCTCGCATCGTTGACCTCCGCCCCCGCTGCGCGCTGGAGCGCCACCGAGCGCCGGGGCCGCGTCAAGCCGGGCTTCGACGCCGACCTCGTGGTGCTCAACGGAGATCCCTCCACGGATGTCCGGCGGTTCGCGGACGTGAAGTGCACGATTCGAACGGGCAAGGCGCTCTTCGTCCGCGCTTCCGCCGAGTAGCGGATTGCCACGATTCCCCACGCGGCATGTCCGGGGCGAGCATCCACACTCCCCCTTCTCCCCCGGAGCTCCGCATGCGCATCCCCGCCCCGTTCGCCGCTGCCCTCCTCCTGCTCACCTCCGCGACGGCCCTCGCCGCGGAGACCCCGTGCAGCATCGTCTGCGCGCAGAGGTTCCCGCTCTGCGAGACCGCCTGCAGCGTCAACGGCGAGGACACGAACTGCGGTGCGGCGAACTACCGCTGCGTCGAAACGGTCGGCGTGAACTCCGAGCCCACGACCTCGGTGATGTCCACCGAAGAAGCCCCCCAGGTGTGTCGCGACGAGCGCCTGGACGGCGAGCAGCCCCAGACCGCCGAGGGTTGAGCGTCCGGAAGCGCACCAGCTGATGCAGGGCACGGAGGTGCCCTGCATCCCGAGGCTTCAGTCGCGGACCACGGCCACGTCGTCCACCTGCAGCCAGGTGTCGCCCGTGTTCGCCCAGGTTCCGGCGTAGACCTCCACGCTGTGGTTGGCGCCGGAGTTGAAGGTGACGGACTGGAGCGTGTAGCCGCCCAGCGGCTGCGTCAGGTGCACCTCGTTGAGGACGGGGCCACCGTTGAGCATGCGCGCGCCGAAGTAGCCGTCATTCTGGTTGGAGGACGTCTTCACCCAACCGGTCAGCGTGTAGATGGTGTTGGGCGTCACCGCGACCTCCTGCTTGAGGGCGTTCCAGCCGGTGTTGTTGCGCACGAAGCCGTTGTTGGCGCCGGTGCGCGCGAAGCCCAATCCCCGGTCGACGCCGCCATTGCCCTGCACGTACCAGGGCGAGGTCGCGGTGGTGGACAACTGCTGTTCGAAGCCACCCTGAGCCACCAGGTTCGCGCCCCGCGTAAGGCTCACGTCGTCCAGCTGAGCCCAGGTGTCGCCCGCGTCCGCCCACACGCCGCTGTACACCTCCACGACGGTGTTCGCGCCGGAGTTGAACGTGACGGTGCGCTCCGCCCAGGACGGCAGCGAGCCGTACTGCGTCTCCCCCAGGATGGGGCCATTGCCCGCGGCGCGAGCGCCGAAGTAGCCCCGGGTGGTGTTGGACGAGGAGCGCAGCCAGCCCTTGAGCGTGTAGTCCGTGTACGGCTGCACCACGACGCTCTGCTTGAGCGCGTTCCAGCCGCTGGACGCGCACACGTAGCCGTTGTCCTGGCCGGAGCGTGCGTTGCCCATCGCCCGGTCGATGCCACCCGCGCCAGCCAGGTACCAGGGCGCCATCGTCGGCGTCGCGGCCTGCGTCTCGAAGCCCGGCTCGGACAGCAGGTTGTTGCCTTCCGCGTCGGCCGTGAGCGTCGCGCGCAGCAGGAACGTGTTGTAGGGCGTCCACTGCGAGGTGATGAAGTACAGCTCGCTGGCGCTGTTGCCCCACGGGTGGATGAAGCCGTTGTAGACACCGGGGAAGGCGGCGCCGGTGGCCAGCAGCTTCTCCCCGCTCCACGGCCCGGTGGGCGTGCCCGCGTCGCGCATCACCACGGCCTGCCGGTGCTCGTTGAGATACGTCATCAGGAAGCGGCCCAGCGCGGCGTTGTAGGCGACGGACAACTCCCCCGCGATGCCGATGACCACCGGGCGCGCCGCTGCCTGGGACGCGGACCAGCCATTGCCGTCCCAATACCGGTACGCGTTGATGTCCAGCAGCGCGCCCTCCGGCACGCGAGCCAGGTGCACGTTGCCAAAGCGTCCGTTGGGCGTGGCGTACAGGTAGACGAAGCCGCCGTTCTTCACGAAGGCGCCCATCTGGAACGGATTCGTGAAGGACGCGTTGTTTACCCAGCGCGCCGACGGGTGCTTCACCCAGTTCTGTCCGTTGTCATCCGAGTACGCGATGCCCGAGTAACTGGTGGTCCACTGCCCCGGGTCACCCCAGTGCTTCACGGACATGTAGTGGATGAAGTGGCGCGTCCCCACGCTGACGCCCGCGGTGGGGATGACGGTCATCTCGTCGTTGTCCACCTTCCGGGACGCCAGCACCTCCTTCGCGTGGCGGGTGCGATCCTGGATCATCGTGGTGAAGGACAGGCCGTTGGACAGCGTGGTGTCCGCCGAGCGCGCCAGCACGTTGCTGCGCCAGCCGCCGCCACACCCGCCGTTGCCGCACCAGCCCGCGCCGAAGGTGTCCCCGAACAGGACGAACACCTCACCGCCGCCCTTGTCCCAGACGATGCCCAGGTCCGTGCCATACACCTCGTAGTTCGTGTGCGTCTGGTTCGGGTTGGGCAACGTCTCACCCGCTGGCGTGGCGCCCGTCACCCGCGCCACCTTCGTCACGTTCGTGGGCGTCACCGCCCCGGCCGTCCCCGCGCCTCCCAACAGACACACCGCCTGAAACACCACCGCACGCCTCATCATCTGGACCCCTCCGGCAAGGAATTTGCATTAACAGCAAAAGCTCCAAATCAAGAAATACCTAACCTTGATTTGAGGACTCCAGTGTCCGGTGGATCAGCTGTAGCTTGGGGTCGCCCAAGGAGAACCGGATGCTCGCCTGCGTGGACGTGGACTACCGCCCCGACGTCACCGTGGCCGCGTGCGTCCTCTTCCGCGGGTGGACGGACGCGAAGGAGGCCGGGCACCTGGTGGACCGGGGCCCCATCGCGGCCCCCTACGAGCCCGGTCAGTTCTACCGCCGCGAGCTGCCGCACCTGCTGCGGGTGCTCGCCGACGTGCAGGAGCCGCTGGAGGCCATCGTCGTGGACGGCTACGTGTGGCTGGGGGAGAACGTACCCGGACTGGGAGCGCACCTGTACGAGGCGCTCTGTCGCACGGTGCCCGTCATCGGCGTGGCCAAGACGCCCTATGTCACCACCGGGCCCGCGCTGCCCATCGTGCGGGGAGGGAGCCTGCGGCCCCTGCTCGTCACGGCCATTGGAATGGAGACCGCGACCGCCGCGGAGCACATCCGGCGGATGCACGGGAGTTCGCGCCTGCCGACGATGCTGAAGTTCGTGGACCGGCTGTGCCGTGAGTCCTGACCGTGCTACCCCAGGGCCATGGATCGCCCCCGCCGCCCCACCGCCTCGCCTTTCGAGTTTCCGCCCGAAGCCGCGTTCACCTGGCATTCGGAGAGTGACGAGCCCGCGCCCACTCGCCTGTCGCCCGTGGACGACGGCCTCAGCGCCGACACCGCGCTCAAGCGCGTCCGCCGGGGCGAGTTCCTGCGCTATTCCGGCGACTTCCACAACGCGAAGCAGCTGCTGGGCGCGTTGGGCCGGCGGCTCGAACAGCCCTGGCGGGCCCGCTCACCGCTGGAGGCATTCCGGGCCGAACGCCGCGCGCGGCAGCAGGAGCATGCGACGCTGTCGCGCATCGTCGTCGCGCTGGACCGAGGCTACCGCCTGGACCTCGCGCGCGCGCCGGACGTCGCGGAGGCGTGCCGTCAGGTCTGGGGCGAGCCCACGGAGGACTTCACCGTCGTGCCGCTCAAGCAGCTGCTCGGCATGCTCGGGGCCGCGGAGTGGCGGCGCAAGGGCCTGGAGGTCCCGGGGCTGAAGGGGCTGCTCCATCCGCATTACGGCGTCTACCTGCCCACACGCACGGACTACGTGGAGCTGCTGGCGGCCGTGTCGGACGTGAAGGGCAAGCGCGTGTTCGACGTGGGCACCGGCACCGGCGTGCTGTCCTTCCTGCTGCTGCAGCGCGGAGCGGCGTTCGCGCAGGCCACGGACTGCGACTCCCGCGCGGTGGCGTGCGCACGGGAGAACGCGGAGCGGCTTGGCCTCTCGCAGCAATTCCAGGTGACGGAGGCGGACCTGTTCCCGGAAGGAAAGGCGGACCTCGTCGTCTGCAACCCGCCGTGGATTCCCGAGCCTCCCAAGAACCGGGTGGACCGCGCGGTGTTCGACGAGGACAGCCAGTTCCTGCGCCGCTTCCTCGAAGGGCTCCCCTCCGCGCTGAACCCGGGGGGAGAGGGATTGCTGATCCTCTCGGACCTGGCGGTGCTGCTGGGCCTGCGTCCGGCCGGGTGGATCGAGGAGCAGTTCGAGCGCTGCGGCCTGACGGTGGCGTGGCGGAAGTCCACCCCGGCACGGCACTCCAAGGCGAAGGACAAGGCGGACCCCCTGCACGCCGCGCGCTCCCAGGAGGTCACCACCCTCTACGGCCTCGTGACCACCGCCACCCGATAGCCAGGGCGCGCCCTCAGAAGGGAGGACCGTCCGTCGTTTCGACGCGCAGCCTCTGACTGTTGACCTCGACCGCCAGCTTCTTGAACAGCTCGTGGTACTGGGCGCCTGTCAGTCGTTGGCGGTAGGCGCGGAGCTCCTCGCGCTGCGCGTTGCCCCATCGGCCGGAGGCAAGGCGTGCGTCCATCCATTGATGGGCCTCCGCCTGGAGGGCCAGGCTCTCCGGCGACGCGGGCGCGGCCTCCGGTTTCTTCGCTTCGGGCTCGCCCGCCGGGACGCAGGCGAGGGCCGTGCGGAGCTCCTCCTGGAGCATCCGGCGCAGGTCTTCCCGCGTCGCCGCGACGTCCTGTGCCGCGACTCCGGGGCATGACGGGGGCGCTGGAGTGGATGCCTCCAGCCTGCGCGCCAGCGCCTCCCACCGGGCCTCCTGTCGCTCCAGCCGCCGCAGCGCCTCCTCATCCAGCGGCGCGGAGGCGATCCAGCGCGCCAGCCCCATGCCCGCCATTCCGGCGAGCAGCATCAGTCCCAACTGACGTCCGATGGTGGGCAGGGACATGCGCGGTTACGGAAGCTTGGGGCTGGACCAGGAGCTGTTGTCCACGGTGAAGCTGGTGCAAACCCCGTTCTGATCCCAACTGACGGTGACACGCGCGTCGCTGTTCACCGCCTTCATGGCCGAGATCATGGTGGAACTGGAAGTGGAGCAGAAGGCCCAGAGACCGGTCGAGTCACTGATATTGACGTAGGCGAACTCCGAGTTGCTCGAGGCATCAAAGGTGATGCTGATGCCCTGCAGGGTGTCCGTGGAGTTGCGTGCATCTCCCATGCTCCCAGTGGCGTAGCGGGACAAGACGCTGATGTAGACGGGGGAGTAGCCCTTGCCTCCCGCCCACGCCGCGGTGCTTCCCGTCAGCAACGCCAATCCCAAGCCAAAGCCAAGCAGCTTCTTATGCATCCTGGAGTCCTTTGCATCTGGTAGGAGTTACGCACTGGATTCACCTTCCGTATGTCAAGTCTGTCCAGAAAAGAGCTGGCTCATCCCGCGCTCGTGGCCACCGCCAGGGCCGCTGGAATCCTTTCCCGCATCCACTCCACGAACCTGCGCAGCCTCGCCGGATGGAAGCGCGCGGCGGGATAGAGCAGGTACATGGGCAGCGGAGCCGCCTGCCATCGCGGTACCAGGTGCACAAGCCGGCCGCGTTGGAGGTCCTCTCGAAGCACCCAGGACGAGCCCACGCATACGCCCAGGCCCTTCACCGCGGCGCTGCGCAGCGCGTAGAGGCTGTCCGTGCTCACGCGCGGCTGGAAGACGATGGGCTGGACCTCACCGGTGGCCACATGGGTGAGTGAGATTTCGTTGCGATAGAACGTGCGCAGGGACAGCCAGGGCAGCCTCGCGAGCTCATCGGGATGCACCGGTACGCGTCCCCCTGTCAGCACCGAGGGCGCGGCCACGACGATGCGAGGCACCTCCGCCACGCGGATCGCCACCACGCTGGGGTCCTTCACCTCGCCGACGTGGAGCGCGCAATCGATGCCGTCCGCGATGAAGTCCACGGCCCGGTCATGCAGCAGCCATTCGACGGAGACCCGCGTGTAGCGGCCCAGGTATTCCGTCAGCGGGTCCACCAGCAGTTCCTGACCGAAGGCGTGAGGCACCACGACGCGCAGGGTGCCCTCGGGTTCGTCGCTCGCGCCGCGCAGGTCGGACTCGAACATGTCCCAGCTGGCCAGCAGCTCCTTCGCCCGTTCGTAGCAGCGCGTCCCGTCCTCGGTGAGCTTCATCGCGTGGGTGGAGCGCTGGAGCAGCCGCAGCCCCAGTGAACGCTCCAGCGCCTGGAGCCGGCGGCTCACCGTCGGCTGCGTGGTGCCCAGCTGCGCGGCGGCGGAGGACAGGCTCCCGGCGTCCACGATGCGGATGAACGTCTGCATCAGCTCCAGCCGGTCGGCGCTGGCGGACGTGGGAATCTTCGGCGGCGACCCACGCCGACGGGCAGGCTTCGAGAGGTTGGGCATGGTGATACGCAACGCGTATAACCGCTGTACGGAGCAGGCGTCTACCGTCCCCTCCCCCTCTGGCGCACTGTCACCTCATCGCGCATCACCCGAGGTGAACATCATGTCCTTCATTCGCGCCGTACATGGGACCGCCGGAAATGGCGCCCTCCCCTCACCGGTCTCCGCCGCCAGCAACTCCCTGTCGCACGGTCTGCGCCTGCTGCTGGCCGCGAGCGCCGGCCTGTCGGTGGCGGCGATCTATTACAGCCAGCCGATGCTGGGGGTGATGGGGGCCACGCTCGGCGCCTCCGACACCGCGGTGGGTCTGGTGCCCATGCTCACGCAGCTGGGCTACGCGCTGGGCATCCTGCTGCTGACGCCGCTGGGTGACCGCTTCGACCGGCGCCGCATCATCCTCATCAAGGCCGCGCTGCTGAGCGTGGCCCTGCTGCTGGGCGGACTGGCTCCGGACATCCAACTGCTGCTGGTGGTGAGCTTCACCGTGGGCCTGACGGCGACCGTGGCGCAGGACATCGTCCCGGCCGCGGCGACCCTGGCCTCCGAGCACGAGCGCGGCAAGGTGGTGGGCACGGTGATGACGGGCCTGCTGCTCGGCATCCTCCTGTCCCGGGTCATCAGCGGCGTGGTCGCCGAGCGCTTCGGCTGGCGCGCCATGTTCATGGTCGCCGCCGCCAGCGTGGCCTTCGTCGGCGTGGCGGCCTGGCGCGGCCTGCCCCGCTTCCATCCGACCAACACGCTCTCCTACGGCGCCCTGCTCGGCTCCCTGGCGGGCCTGTGGCGCAAGCATGGCGCCCTGCGCCGGGCGGCGCTGGCCCAGGGACTCATCTCCATTGGCTTCAGCGCGTTCTGGTCCACCCTCGCCGTGATGCTGCATGGCGCCCCGTTCCACCTGGGGAGCGCGGCCGCGGGTGCCTTCGGTCTGGCGGGCGCGGCGGGGGCGTTGGGCGCTCCGGTGGCGGGCCGCATCGCGGATCGCTACGGGCCGGAGGTCGTCACCCGCCTGGGCGCCGGTCTGACCGTCCTCTCCTTCGCCACGATGTTCGCGGCGCCGTGGCTCGAGCCCCATCACCGGCTGTGGCTGATTGGCGCCAGCGCGATTGGCTTCGACCTGGGTGCGCAGGTGACGCTCGTGGCGCACCAGACGCTGGTCTTCGGCATCGAGCCCGCCGCACGCAGCCGCCTCAACGCCCTGCTGTTCGCCGGCGTGTTCATCGGCATGTCCGTGGGCGCGGCGAGCGGCAGCCTCGTGTTGTCCCAGTGGGGCTGGGTGGGCGTGACGCTGCTGGCGACGGCTTCCGCGCTGGCGGCCCTGCTGGTCCGCATGTTCCCGGCGGCCCGCACGGTCCGCTGACGGTTCCGAAACCGCGCCCCGTCCTCTGTCCGAGGACGGGGCCCCCCTCCCCCACCTACTGCACAGCCTGTTCGGACAGCATCCGCACGTTGAGCGCACCGTTGGCGAAGAACTGACTGTTCTGGCCCACGCGGTGCTGCTCCAGCCGGCGCTGGAGGTTGACGTCGTAACGGCCCAGCTTCATCAGCCCGTCGTTGAACCAGCCATCCCCCGGCCCGGTGCCGTCCACGAACTCCGCATACACCCTGGGCGAGGGCCAGATGACGGTGTTGAGCGTCGCGACGAACCTGCGGATGTCCGCGTCCGTCCACTCCATGCCCGCGTCGTGGGCCTCGACGATGAAGGCCACCACGTTGTTCGCGTGCGCCACGTCCTGGCCGGGCTGGGCGTTGGTGTCCCACTTGTCGTTCCAGAACCAGGCCGCCGGGTGGTCGGGGTTGGGCGCGATCTTGTCGCGCAGCGAGGACGGGAAGTTCGGCATGCCGTGGTTGATGTTGCTGAAGACCTCCAGGTAGCGGGCCTTCCGCTCCGGGTCGGTGGTCATCCGCGACAGGTCCATGGCGATGAAGGCCCAGTGCGCGGCCATGTGCGTGCGGTTGCGGTAGACGAAGTCGTTCGCCCCGCGCAGGAACCACTTGTCGAAGATGTTCCGCTCCGTGAACGCCAGCAGCCGGTCGTACTGCCTGCGGTAGTTGCTGGAGCCGTAGAGGTCCGGCGTCTCGCGGATGATGCGCAGCATGCGCGTCACGTAGCGCCAGCAATAGCTCTCATAGAGCGGCACCTCCTGCCCGGCGGGGGACGTCAGGGTCGAGGACCAGCCCAGGTATCCGTCCTTGAACTGGCTTTGGGGAAGCGCCGAGGAGACGCGGGCGGAGGCCACCAGGTTGTTGACGTAGAGCAGGGCCCGGTCCAGGTACGCCCGCTTCCCGGTGGCCCGGTACATCGCGGTGTTGGCGTCCAGGCCGTAGGCGAGGTTGTAGAAGTCCCAGCTGTCGCGTGAGTTGCTCCAGGGCAGGAAGGTCTGCATGTGCTCGCGGCCCCACTCCTCCACGAACATCCCCTCCCAGACCGCGACGGGCCGAAGCCCCGCGGGAGTCGGAGGCAGCGTGGGGGGCGTCGCGGGAAGCGCATCTTCTTCGGGGGCAGAAGCAGGCTCCATGGGAAGCGCCTGCACTTCAGGGGACTCGATCCGACCCACAGCCTCACATGCACTGCACAGCAGCAGCGAAAGCACCAAGACCGGGAGACGGATCCAACGAGAGCGGCACGAGCAGCGGGGGTTTGACATCGGGGGTCCTCGCTTCAGGTCGATGTGGCCTGAAAGGGTATGGGCGCAAGCGGACCCTCCCAATGCCCCCACGGGAATGGCCGCCCATCCAGGACCGGACTTCCACGTGCCCTGGACGCTTGCCTCCTCACGTCGTGACGTCCGGGGTTGGACAGACTCCATGTCCAGGACCGGCCGCTCTCGACGGACGCGGTTCGAAAGTCCAGACATGCCCCTTGCTGGCGGTGGGTGCGGGCTGCCTCATTTTCAGCCAACAGCACGAACAAGAAGACCTACGAGGGGCAGGCCACGACGGTGAGGCCGTGGGCCATCTCTTCATCTGCGTGGTGCCGGCCGACTCCTCCGCGCCGTGCCCCGCCCACCGCTCCGCGCCTAGAGGCAGCCCAGCTCCATGGCGCGGAGCACGGCGCGGGTGCGGTCCCTCACGCCCAGCTTGGAGAGGATGCTGGAGGTCTGGTTCTTCACCGTCCCCTCCGCTGTCCCCAGCGCGTCGGCGATCTCCCGGTTGCTCAGTCCCCGCGCGATGAGGCGCAGCACCTCCACCTCGCGGCGGGTGAGTCCCTCCGGCAGGTCCGCGTGGGGGAAGTCGCGGGGCAGCTCCGCCATGCCGCGCGCCACGCGCTCCGCGACTCCTGGCGGCAGCAGCGTCTGACCGGAGGCGACGCGCCGGATGGCCTCCGCCAGCTCCTCCAGGGACACGTCCTTGAGGAGGAAGCCCTGCACTCCCAGGCGGAGGGCCTCGATGAGGACGGCGTCTTCGTCGAAGGTCGTGAGCAGCACCACGCGCCGGCCCGCGTCCGTGAGGCGCAGCGCACGCAGGGCCTCCAGTCCCGTCATGCGTGGCATGCGTACGTCCAGGAGCACCACGTCCGGGTTCAGCTCCGCGACCTTGCGCAGCGCCTCCTCGCCGTCCGAGGCCTCACCCACCACCCGCAGGTCGGGCGTGAGCTCCAACAGGCTGCGCAAGCCCTGGCGCACCAGGGCGTGATCATCCGCGAGCACCAGGCGGACCGTGTTCATGTCCCCACCCCACGCTCCTGCGTGGCCGGCAGCCACGCCTCCAACTCCAGCCCCTGCCCCGCCGTCGCGCGCCACTCCACGCGCCCGCCCAGCCGGGTGAACCGCTCCCGCATGCCGGTGAGCCCCGCGCCGGGCGTCACCCCCGCCGCGCCACTTCCGTCATCTCGCGCATGCACCCGCACCCCGCCGTCCTCCGTGGGCGAAATGACAATCCACAGGTTGCGGGCCCCGGCGTGGCGCAGCGTATTGGTGAGGACCTCCTGCACGCAGCGGAACAGCGAGTGCGCCGCTTCGGTGGACTCCAGAGCCAGCTCGCCGGGGACGTCCAGGTGGACGGAGAGTCCAGGGGCTCCCTCCGCGAGCGCGCGCAGCGAAGGCAGGAGCGGCATGGGCGCCTCGCGCAGCTCCGTCACCGTGCGCCGCACCTCGGACAGGAGCGTGCGGGCGGTCTCTCGCGCGCGGCGCAGGTGTTCGGCGGCGGCCGTATCCTTCGCGGTGTACGCGGCGGCCTCCAGGTTGAGGCTGAGCGCGGTGAGGTGGTGCCCCACGGAGTCGTGAAGCTCGCGGGCGATGCGCAACCGCTCGCCCTCGCGCTCACGCGTGGCGAGCAGCACCTGGGTGGCCTGGAGCTCCGCGTGGACCCGGGCCAGCTCGCGGCGGGCCTCGGCCTCCCGGACCATCACCAGCGAGGTGCCGAACGTGAAGCCCTGGAAGCCGGTGTAGAGGAGCGTCTGCACCAGGGCCTGGACCAGCGGGTGCTGGACCGCGAACACGACGAGCATGCCCAGGACCTGGGCCCCCACCCATGTCAGCGCCCGGCGCTGGGAGAGGATCTCCGGCACCTGCCCGGCGGTGATGGCGAGCAGCGCGCCGTCCAGCCCACTCTCCCCCGTGGCAAGGCAGACGAGCGCCGCGAGCGTCTGCGCGACGAGCAGCGGCAGCTCTCCCCGGCCCTGCACCCGCGTCTGGAACCAGAAGGTCCCACCGAAGGTGAGGAGCGCGAGGCCCCACAGCAGCGTGTCCGGAGCCATCCATCGCGCGGGCACACGCGCCAGGTCCTCGACGTGCGCGAAGCCGACCACGGCCCAGGTCAGCATCCCGGCGACGAGCAGCATGCGATGGGTGGTGGCGGGCTTCGTCACGGCAGACCGCGCGGGCATGGCGGAGGACCCTAGGCCACCCGGGACGCAGGGGCCATGTGCCGGAAGTCACATGCGGGCCGTATGACTTCCGCCAGATGGAGGCACACGCGCCGACACGTACCTTGCTTCTCGAACTCGCAGCACGTCGGAGGCACCCGTGTCGTTCTATCTGCTCGCCCGCTGGCTCCATATCGCTTCGGGAGTCGTCGCGTTCGTCACGCTCTGGCTGCCCCTGGTGGCGCGCAAGGGAGGCGCCCTGCACCGCCGCGTGGGCTGGGCCTACGTGGGCGCCATGATCTCCGCGGCCATCTCCGCGCTGGCCATCTCCGGATGGCGCTTCGTCCAGGCGCCGGGCGAGCAGCCCATGGACCTCTTCTTCATCTACATCGCGGTGCTGAGCGCGGCCTCCGCGTCCATGGGGGTGCGCGTGATCCGGACGAAGGCGCGCACCGGAGCGAGCACGCATCCGCTGGACGTGGGCCTGTCCACGCTGCTGCTGTGCATGGGGCTCTTCACCGAGGCGTACGGACTGCGGATGGGCGTGCCGCTGCTGTGGGGCTTCGCGCCGGTGGGCATCCTCTCCGGGCTGACCGGGCTCTGGTACTGGATGCGGCCGCCCCAGGACCGCATGCACTGGTGGTTCCAGCACATGGCCGCCATGGTGGCCTCGGGCATCGGCACCATCACCGCCGCCCTGGTGGTGAACGCCAGGCACGTGGGCATCGAAGGCCTGCAGCTCGCGATCTTCCTGGGGCCCACGGTGGTGGGCGTGGTGGGACTGAACCTGTGGACGCGCTACTACCGCCAGCGCTTCGCACGGAAGGCCGCCCCAGGTCCCGCTAGCGTCCCTTGGGCAGGGGCCGCAGCGCGGCGATGACCAGGTCCACCACGGTGTCTGCGTACGCGCTCGTGAGGGGCGCGGTGCGAAGCAGCCACCGATGGAAGAGCGGCCCGACGAGCAGCTCCACCGCGACGTCCAGGTCCACCCCCTTCGCGACCTGGCCTGCTTGCTGTGCCGAGCGCAGCCGCTCCTGGACCGCCCTCAAGTGGGGTCGCAGCACGGCCTCCACGAACTGCTGGGCCAGCGCGGGGTCCGACTGGGACTCGGCGGTGAGCGCCCGCGAGGGCACCTCGAAGCGCGGATCCGTGAGCTCTTGCACCGTGGCGCGCAGCACCGCCCTCAGGTCGGACTTGAGGTTGCCGGTGTCCGGCAGCGCCGCGGGCTGGTTGCCGCCGCTCAGCTCCACGAAGGCGTCCAGCACCACCGCCCCCTTGGAGGGCCACCACCGGTAGATGGTCTGCTTGCCCACCCCCGCGCGCGCCGCGATCGCCTCGACCGTCAGACGCGCATAGCCCACCTCCCCAACGAGCTCGACGGCGGCCGTGAGGATGGCCTGGCGGGAGCGCTCACTGCGGCGGGACGGTTCCGGGGTCTTCGGGTCAGCCATCGGCCGCCAGCCTACCATCAAACGAGACGGACCGTCTCGTCTTGACATTCACCCACTCCCGGCGGACCTTATCGAAACGAGACGGTTCGTCTCGCCAACTTCCGCCAGGAGAGTGCCATGTCTCGCCGTGCCCACATCGCGATGGTCAGCATCCCCGCCCATGGCCACGTCAATCCGAGCCTGGAGCTCATCCGGGAGCTGGCGTCCCGAGGCCACCGGGTGACGTACGCCAACGACGCGGCCTTCGCCGAGCCCATCAGCCGCACGGGCGCGGAACTTCGCCCCTACCGCTCCCTGCTCCCCCGCGAAGGGGCGCCGGATACACGCTGGCCCGACGACCTGGTGGGACAGCTGGACATGTTCCTGGATGACGCCATGTCCATGCTTCCGCAGCTGCGCGCGGCCTATGAGCACGACCGTCCGGATCTCTTCCTCTACGACATCGGCTGTTCCACGGCGCGAATCCTCGGAGAGAACTGGGGCATCCCCGCGGTCCAGCTCTCACCCTCCTCCGTCGCCTGGGAAGGCTACGAGCAGGACATGGCCGCAATGGTGGAGATGCTGCGCACCGAGCCGCGCGCCGTGGCGCATTACCAGCGCTACTCCGCCTGGCTGAAGGAGTGCGGCGTTGCGGAGACCGACGCCATGCTCTTCGTCGGGAAGCCTGCGCGCGGGCTGGTGCTCATCCCACGCGCGCTCCAACCCCAGGCGGACCGGGTGGACCGCAAGCGCTTTACCTTCGTGGGGCCGTGCTTCGGGGATCGCTCGGCACAGGGCTCGTGGCAGCGTCCGCCAGGCGCGCGGAAGGTGCTGCTGGTGTCGCTCGGCTCGACCTTTACCCGCCAGCCCGCTTTCTACCGCGCATGCCTCGCTGCCTTTGGAGGGCTTCCCGGCTGGCACGTCGTGCTGCAGATCGGCAAGCACGTGGCGCTGGAGGACCTGGGAACAATCCCAGACAACGTGGAGGTCCACCGCTGGGTGCCACAGCTGGCGGTGCTCGAACAGGCGGATGCGTTCATCACCCATGCGGGCATGGGCGGCTCGCAGGAAGGCCTGTACTGCGGGGTGCCCATGATTGCCGTGCCTCAGGCGACGGACCAGTTCGCCAATGCCGACCAGCTCGTCGCGCTCGGCATCGCGCGGCGGATCGACACGGATGACGCCACGCCCGACGCATTGCGCTCCGCGCTGCTACAGCTCACGGAGGACCCGGCTGTTGCTACCCGGCTCGCGGCCCTTCGGATGGAGCTGCGAGCGGAGGCTGGAGCCGCGCGCGCGGCGGAGCTGCTGGAGAAGGAGTTCCGCCTGTAGATGAACCCGGGGTTCCCATGCGACCTGAGCACGGGGGCCCCGGCCGGAACGGGCCAGGGCATCCCGGGTCCGCACCACTCGAATGGCGCTCAGGAGATGGAGCGCCGCCGGGCCGCCATCGCGCCGAGGAGCCCCAGCATCCCCCAGACAGCGCTCACGGGCACACCACTGCCCGCCGCGCATCCGCACCCTGTGCCATCTGGATCCGGGATGGGCGGCACACCCGCGTCTGGCTTCGTCCCCGCGTCCGACTCCGTCCCCGCGTCCGGCATCTGCGGGCCAGCGTCCGGCTCCGTCCCTGCGTCCACCTCCGTCCCTGCGTCCACTTCCATCCCTGCGTCGAGCTCCATCCCCGCGTCCGGCTCCGTCCCTGCGTCCACCTCCGTCCCTGCGTCCAACTCCATCCCTGCGTCCGGCTCCGTCCCCGCATCGAAGGGGGCTGGCTTCACGTTCACCGACACCTGGAAGTCGCACGTGGCGCGGTTGCCCGCGGCGTCCTCGGCGGTGACGGTGACGGGCGTCGTCCCGGGCGGAAAGGTGCTGCCCGAAGCCCGGCTGTACGTCAGGACGGGCGAGGCCGTGACGAGATCCACGGCGATGGCGGGAGGAAACTCCACGGTGTTCCCAGCCTCGTCCTCGACGGTGACGGAGACGTCCTCCGGACACGTCAGCTGGGGCGCGGTGGTGTCGCGGACGAGCACATGGAAGGTACACGTGGCCGTGAGCCCCTCCTCATCCTGCGCCGTGACCGACACCTGGGTGTCGCCTGGCGGGAAGGTGCTGCCCGACTCGGGGCTGTACGTCACCTGCGGCGGGGCGGTGTCGTCCGAGGCCCGAGCCTCCGGCAGGCTCACGTCCGCGCCCGCGACACCGGTGGCCTCGGCGGTGACATCCTCGGGGCAGGTGACGGTCGGCGGTACGGGGCCGGTCACCGCCCGCAGGGGGATGAGCCAGGGCTCCAAGCCCGTCCAGCCGTCATTCGCGGAAAGGAAGATGCGGTTGCCGCTGCGCGTGAACATGCGCGGGCGCGAAGAGCCTGGCCCCGGCGCAATGTCCGTGATTCGCACGGTGCCCGCCTCCGTCCCGTCCGTCCTCCACACCTCGACACCGGACGCGGCATCCGCGGCGGCGAACAGCAACATGCCTTCGGGTTCGAGCGCGAGAAACGACATCGGGTCTCCGGTGCCCAGCAGGCCCGGCATGGGTCCCTTGACGCGCACGGTGCCCGCCTCGGTGCCATCGCTCTTCCACAGCACGGGGGCGCCTGAAGCGTCGGTGGCGGCGAAGTAGAGCGTCCCGCCCACGCGCGTCAGCAACATGGGCCCGGTGCCGCCATAACCCGGCACCAGCTCCTTCACCTTCACCGTGCCCTCGGGCGTCCCATCGCTCGTCCACAGCTCGTTGCCAGACATGCCGTCGTTCGCGGCGAAGTAGACCCTTCCGTTCAGGCCCACGAACGATGAGGGCTTGGAGCCATAGATGCCGGGCCAGAGGTCCTTCAACTGCGCGGTCCCCTCGGGCGTGCCGTCGCTCGTCCACAGCTCGGAGCCGTAGCTGTAGTCGAACGAGCGGAAGAAGAGCCGGTTCCCCACGGCGGTGAGCTGGTAGGCATCACGGCGCGTATCCGTGGCGAGCTGCTTCACCATCCACGTCCCCGCGTCCGTCCCGTCCGTGCGCCACAGCGCGGTGTAACGGATGAAGTACAGGACGCCACCCATCTGGACCGGCTCGGGGTTGACGCCGCTGGACAGGCCGTAGGGCCAGTCCTGCACCTTCACCGTGCCCTCGGAGGTGCCGTCGCTGCGCCAGAGGTCCACGCCGGACACGCCATCATGGGCCAGGAAATAGAGCATCCCCTGGTAGACCCCGAGCACGCTGCATTCACACCCCTCCGTCCCGGGGCGGATCTCCTTCACCATCACCGTGCCGGCCGCGGAGCCGTCGCTCCTCCACAGCTCATGGCCCGTGGCGGGCGTGTAGGCGAAGAAGAGGAGCGTCTCTCCGACCCGGGTGAGCACCACCGGCAACGAGGCATTCGAGCCCGGTGACACATCCTTGACCAGCACCGTGCCCTCGGGCGTGCCGTCGCTCTTCCACAGCTCGTTGCCGTGCACGCCATCATCCGCGGAGAAGAACACCGTGCCGCCCATGTCCACGAAGCTCTGGGGAGTAGAGCCGACCGTCGCGGGGCCCCGGTACGTCAGCCGTACGGTGCCGGCCTCGGTGCCATCACTCGTCCACAGCTCCGAGCCCACCGCTGCGTCGAAGGCGAAGAAATAAAGGCGGCCCTCCAGCATCAGCATCTTGCTGGGTCCGCTTCCCTCGGAGCCCGGGTTGATGTCCTTCACCCGCCAGGTGCCGTCGGACGTGCCATCGGTCCGCCACAGCTCGATGCCGGACACGCCGTCATTCGCGACGAAGTAGAGGACCCCGTCCAGCACCACCCGGAAGTAGGACCAGGACAAGGAGGAGTACCCCCCGGGCCAGATGTCCTTCACCAGCACCGTGCCCCCGGGCGTACCATCGGTCCTCCACAGCTCGTACCCGATCCCTTTGCCCTCGGCGATGAAGAGGGTCACCCCGTTCAGCTCGATGAAGGACTGAGGGAAGCTGTTGTCCCACTCGTTGATGTCCTTGAGCAGCCCCGTGCCCTCGGGCGTCCCGTCGCTCTTCCACAGCTCGACACCCTCGCCCTTCAGCCCATCGCTCCCGAAGTAGTACGTCCCGCCCACGACCCCTGGATCGTAGATGAACAGGCCACCGACCCCGGGGCGCGCGTCCGTTATGAGCACCGTGCCCCCGGGCGTGCCGTCGCTCTTCCACAGCTCGTTGCCGTGCACGCCATCATCCGCGGTGAAGAAGAGCGTCCCTTTCACATCCCTCAGGTTCGTGGGCTGGGAATGTCCCTCGCCGGGCTGGATGTCCTTCACCAGGACCGTGCCTTCGGGAGTGCCGTCGCTCTTCCAGAGCTCCCAGCCGTAGCCCGGCTCGTTCGCGGAGAAGAAGAGCGTCCCGCCCGAGACGGTGGGTTCCCCGATGGTGTCATAGATGGAGCCCTCGAAGGAGCGCACGAGCACGGTGCCCGCCTCGGTGCCATCGCTCTTCCACAGTTCGCTTGTGCGGATGAAGAACAGCTGGTGGCCCACGCGGGAGAGGAAGCTCGGCCCGCCGCTGTCGGGCCCCGGGGCGATGTCCTTGACCCGCCAGGTCCCCTCCGGGGTGCCGTCACTGCGCCACAGCTCGGCGCCGGAGTGGTCGGTGGCGGAGAAGTAGAGGATGCCGTCCATTTCCACGAAGTAGGCCAGGTTCGAACTGTTGGGCCCCGGCCGGATGTCCTTCACCAGGACCGTGCCCTCGGGGGTGCCATCGCTCTTCCAGAGTTCGCCCCCGTTGCTCAGGTCGGATGCGACATAGAAGAGCGTGCGGCCCACACGCAGGCCCTCGCCCCCGCTCTTTCCGTAGGTCGTGCCGGCCGTTCCCGCGTGAATGTCGCGCAGGAGCCGGGCCTGCCCCGCCGCGAGCGCCTGGGCGCGTGAGCTCTGCTTCTGGGACACTCCAGCCCCCGGACGCCCCGCGTCCGAGCACCCTCCCAGGCCCAACCACAGGACCACCAGGAGAGCCCCCCACTTCGCCACGGCCTGCATGTGAGTCCCCTCTTCCACCACCGGCCAGCCCCCCAGGGCGGCGTCTCGGCGGTGAGGGCTTGGAGGTACAGGGTGGGTGGACGCAACGTCAATCCCCCACCCCGGTGGCCTCTACGCAACCCGGGCAAGGATGTCCGACCAGCGCTCGCGCATGGCCTCGCGGGTCTCCGCGTCCGGGAGATTCTCCATCTGCACGAGCAGGGAGGCGCCCTTCGTCTTGGGCGTCACCGTGAACTGCAACGTCGCCGGCTTCGTCCAGCCTTCCGGCTGCCAGGTCATGCGAAGGCGCCGGCCTGAAATCACCGACCGGACCTCGCCACTCACGGAAGGGGCTCCGCGGCGCTTGGGGACCGAATAGGGCGTGCCGGCTTTGGGCTTCAGCGTCGCGCCCGCGCCCAGCCAGGCGTCCGCCCCGGTCGTCAGCCACTTCCACAGCGCGGGGGCCGTCATGGGCAGCGTGCGCACCACGCCCACCTGAAAGCCCTTGGCGGGAGACTTCTTCGCGGCTGCGGGCTTCTTCGCGCTCGCGGCGATCTCCGCGAGCCGCACCTGCACCAGCTTCTTCACCAGCTTCGCCGGGAGCGGTTCGTCCGGGGGAAAGGTAACGCCGCTCTTCGACGTGGTGTAGCCCTCCAGCTCCGACTTCAGCGCCGGCACCACGCTGCCGCTGCCGGGGTAGAAGCCGCAGTTGTTCTTGAAGAACGCGAAGCCCACCACGATGTCCCCGTCCACCTTGAAGGCGGGCATCTGGTAGCTGATGGTCTCGGTGGCCTTGGGGAGCAGCTTGCGTAGCTGCGTGCGCAAGGCGCTCAGGGTCTTCTTCGCCGCTGGATCGGATACGGCCGCCAGGTAGGCGTCAATCGTCTGGGGGACTCGAGTCGTCGTCGCCATGGTCTTCGGGCCTCCGGGGCGGTTCGTCCCGGTCGATGTGGAACGAGAATCTTGGACTGTAGGGGACGCTGTGGGTGTGTGGAATATGGCAACGCCAGGCAAGGGAGCGATGCTCCACGCCCGCTCCAAAGGGGTCCCATGAAACTCGAGCGCCACGTCGGCGGACTGTCGCTTGCGCGCAAGGTGAACTACCTGCGCGCGCGCGGCTGGCACGAGGACACGGAAGGCTGGTCGAGCGAGCGTTTCCGCCCCGTCCCCATCGCTCGCGCCCTCCATCACCAGCTCACCGACGACCTCAGCCGGGCGCTGTGTCAAATGGGCTGGCAGGTGATGGGCTACTCCCCGCGAGGCTATGTCCAGATGCGCGACGGTGAACGGGGCCAGTCCTGCTCCCTGCCCAAGGCGCTGCGCCTCCAGGCCCGGCGGGAGCGTCGGCCCGTCGCCGAGCTGACGTATGCGTTGTTCCTCGCGGCACTCCTCGAGACCGAAGGCGACGCCCCCGGGTGAGGCCGGAAGAGACGTGCGTTTCGTGCGCATGGCATCATCGGCGGCCAGCCCCCCCCGAGGAAGAGGTCCCGTGAGCGTCGCAACCGTCGATGAAGGCCCGTTGCTGGGCCCGAGCTTCTTCCTCAGCCGGACGGCGCTCCGCTCGCTCGGGTTGGCGCATCGAGACACCTACGGCGCCGCCCGGCCCCATCCACACGTCGTCATCGACGGCTTCCTGGGAGAGCGGCTGGCGACGGAGCTGGCCGGCGTCTTTCCAGGCGCGACCGGGGCCCCCTGGCTGCGCCGTGATCATCCGGAACAGGCGGCCCGCCTGGGACAGCTTCAGCGCAAGGCCTTCGAGGGCGTGCACGGCGCGCTCCGGCACCTGCTCGCGGAGTTCTCGGGCTTGTCGTTCCTCGACTTCCTGGAGACGATCACCGGCATCAAGGGGCTCATCGCGGATCCGCACTTCCGGGGCGCCGGGCTGCACCTCACGCTGCGCGGGGGCCATCTGGCGCTCCACGCCGACTTCAACCGCGATCGCATGCGTGCGCTCACACGGCGGCTCACGGTGCTGTACTACTTGAACCCGGGCTGGGAGCCCGAATGGGGCGGCGACCTGGAGCTGTGGAACGCCGACCTCTCCCGGTGCGAGGCCCGCATTGCTCCGGTCCTGGATCGGCTGGTCGTGATGGCGCACGGCGACACCCACTGGCACGGCCACCCCGCCGCGCTGGCGTGTCCCGAAGGACGGGGCCGGGCCACGGTCGCGGCCTACTTCTACACGGCGGAGGAATCCCCGGACGCGCCGGAGGCCCACAGCGCCCTCTGGGCGACACCGCGCCCCTGAGCGGCCGGGAGTCCCTACCAGCTTCCGCTGGAGCCGCCTCCCGACGAGCGCCCACCTCCTGACGACGAGGAGCGGGAGGAACTCGAAGAACTGGAGGAGCTCGACGACGAGGGCCGGGTACGTCGGGGCGTGGAGTGGCGCGAGGTGGACACGAAGTCGCAGTGCCCACAGCGCACCGTCACCTCCACTTCGCCACCGTGGTCGTAGGTCGCGCTCCGCAGCGTGCGCGAGGTCTGCTTGCCCGTCACGTAGCTGCACCGCTTGCAGCGCTTGAAGCCCGAGAAGAACCGGCCGTAGCGCTCGACGCTCGCGTCCTCACACGGACTGCACCACCAGACGTCGTAGTCCACGGAGCCCAGCGACTCCTCGGACCGCTGGCCCGCGTCCAGGTGGGCGTCATCCTCGGCTTCGCCCAACCGCACCCGGAGGGTGCCGCACGTCCGGCACTTGCGCGGACGACGGCGGAGCCAGGCACTGCCCGCGAGCCCCGCCGCGCCAAGCACGCCCGCGGCGCCCGCGAAGAGGCCGACGTTCGGTGACGAGGAGGACTCCTCCGCTGTGCTCACGTGTATCCGTGGAGTGCTCAGGAACGCCTCCCGGTCCCAGTCCGTGAGCTCGACATCGTCACTGGCGGCGCTCGGGGCATCGGCGGCGGCGACAGGGTTGTTGAGCCGCGAGTCCTCGATGAGCTCCTTCAGGCCTTTCGCGCCCCCGCGCACGGCCTCGTTCGGGTCGCCACGCTTGAAGGCAGGCACGATCTCCTCCGCCATCACCACGTCGCTGGCCACCTGGTCGTCGGGCTCATCGACCCCATCTCCGAGGATGATCTCCGCCTTGCGGTCCGCGTACGCGATGAAGAGCAGCGCGCCGTCGTCCCTTCCGGGATGACCGATGCCCCAGCGGTTGAAGAGCTCCAGCGCGAACTCATGCGAGCGCCTGGGCGACGTGGTGTCCACCATCACCACCATGAGCTGGCCAAGCCCGCGGTCGTTCAGCGACCGGGCCATCTCGTCGACCTCCGCCCTCACGGCTGGAGTGAGGACGTGGGACGGCGTGAGGTCCACCGTCCAGGAGCCCGCGGCGGGCCGGGGCACCCTTTCCACCGTGACGCCCAGGGCCGGAGTGCCGAGGGCGCAGAACAGGACCACGAAGCCCAGCCATGCACGCATGGCGCCGAATGTAACAGATGGCGCCATGCCCCGAAGGAACGACGCCTGCGCTGAAGCGCCAACCTGCGTCAGAGAAGGCCGGCAAGGCTCGGGCCTGGGCATCGCTACTCGAAGACTCAAAGCCAGCTGCGCCGAGCAACGTCGGCTGCCATCCATGACGTCCTCGCCCCAGGTTCTGATGGTGGTGTGTGCCGACGATGGCAGCTGCGGGCGCCTCGCTCCTCAACTGTCCTGATGAGCTGGTGGCCGCACGCCCCCCTTTGCGCGCCACCAGGGTACAGGGCTCGTTCCACGCGTCTTCTCAACTACGGCAGGTAATTGGAGGCAAAGAGGGTTCTTGACACTTCAATACCAAACACCTCAATGAGGTCCGGAACTTTGACCCAGCCCAGCAACCCCATCGCCGAGGTGGAAGCTTCAATCCTGGCGCGATAGACGGGCGAATCTGATTCGCCTCCATTCACAACAACAGTCTGCCCGGAAATCGCGACTCCGGACTTGCACCAGACGGCAAAGTGCTGACAATTATTACCGAGAAAGGAGTAGTCACCCAAGCCGATTTTTTCGATGGCCCTGGCACAGGTCTCTTTCCCGTTATACACCCGCTGCCCGCAGACTTTTTTGGGAAATCTCAATGTCTGAAATTCCTCGGCATCACCGAGGAATTTCGACATGTTGGTCCGCATGACTCGGTTGTCTTCAGAGGTGTCACTTTCCTCCGAGGTGAAGTGAACCGTTTCATCACCACCGATATATACGCCGTAGTGCCAAAAGCCTGTTCTTCCCACCCGGAGGATCGTTCCAGGGCGGAGCTTTCGGTCGGTGCTGACCCTTTCCAGGTCTCGCAGGTGTGAATCCTGAAAAACATCGGTTTTGATGGAATTGGAGAACCGCTCGTGAACAGGCGTGTCCATGAGAACATCCACGACGTCCGTTACCAATGAGACAGGTGACGTCAACAGTTCAACCAGGGTGCTGGCCCAATCTTTCGCCATGGTCTGTCCTCACGGTCTTTCAGCTGCACGATAGAGAGCAGGCACCTGGTCCTATGACCGGGTGAAGTCTGCGGGTTGGTAATGGAACTTCGCTCGGGCCTTCGGCACGGTGAATCGCCAGCGAATCCGGAGTTGCTGGCGATTGGCCCACTTCTGCCATGCCTGGCGGCTGTGGGTACTGAGATTGTCCAGCACCAGGTGGATGGTGTTCGCCTCCGGGTACTTCTTGGCGATGTCCTGGAGAGCTTCGGCAAACGCTGGACTCTTTCTATTGGGTGTGGCCTTCACGAAATGCCACCCCGCCTTGGGCTCCACCGCGCAGAAAAGATTGGCCGTGCCACAGCGGAAGTAGGCTGGGCGTCCAGCTTTGGCACGCACCCCATTTTCAACCCTTGGCTTTTCGCATGCCCCTTCATATCTGGAGCAACAGCGGCAGCCCGCCCATCAATCTCCACCCAGCCAAGTGCCCTCCGTTGAGACCCACGGAGTCATGAACGACCCTTGAGGCGATGCGAGTGACTGGCACAGCTGGGACTGCAGGAATCATCTTGAAATCCAATTCTCAAAAGTTAATATGAATGAGCAGGCTTCACGGCCCTTGGACTGTTTTGGTGAATCCAGACAGCCATGCGAACGCCGCTCCTGCATAACCCGTAGGCGTCCCAATGGAGTGTCTATGTCGAGAGGAACCGCGTCGTTGCTGGCAACGGCAGCCTTGTCCTTGTCCACGCCAGTGACGACCGCCTTCGCCGAGACGGCGAAGGCACCGCTGACCCTCCATGCGGGCGCTCCGTCCCGTGTCGTGGACCTGAGCGCTTCCGCCGATCTCGCGGGAAGCAGCCCTTCCCTGGCCTCCTTCGTCCCGCCGGGTGACTTCGATCCATCGTTCGGCGCGGGGGGCATCGCCCTCTACGAGCTCAGCGGCGCGACGCTGGGAACCGACTCGGTCCTGGTGCAGCCAGACGATCGGATCGTGGTCACCGGCAGCTTCCGGACGAACACGGGCTGTGGCGTGTACGCCGCCCGGTACAACGCCGATGGGACGGTCGACACAACCTTCGCGGGAGGCATGGGCCTGGTGACGACGACGCTCGCCTCGGGCTTATGCAATGCCAGTTCCGCGCGTGGGGCGCTGCAACCGGATGGGAAGATTGTCATTGCGTCCACGCGAGACCAGGGGGCGGCGACGGACTTCGCCTTGGTCCGCTATACGGCCAGCGGGGCTCCCGACACGACGTTCGGTTCGGGAGGATTGGTCATCTATAATTACGTGATGTTTGACCATGCCATCGATGTGGCCATCCAGCCGGACGGCCGGATCCTCCTGGCGGGGTCTTCCTCCAACAACACCAACCTGGACTTCGTGGTGGCCCGGTTCACGAGCACGGGCGCCCTGGACAGCACGTTCGGAGTCGGAGGCCGGGCAACCTACGATTTCCCCTCGGGCCGCAACGACTCGATGACGGACATGGCCCTGCAGCCGGACGGCAAGGTATTGGCCGTGGGGCTCACCTACGCGATAGGGGCGTCGCCGGACTTTGGCCTGGTGCGATTCACCGCCTCGGGGGCGCTCGACTCGTCCTTCGGAGGTGGAGGCGCTCTGAAGATCGACGTGTTCGGGAGCACCGACCAGGCCATGGCGGTGGCGGTGCAGACCGACGGCAAGATCCTGGTCGGGGGCAATGCCTACTATCCCTCGGGAAGCCAGTACTACATGGCGCTCCTCCGGCTGAACGCGAACGGCACCGCGTTCGACTCGACCTTCAACGGCAATGGGCAGGCCTACCTCAGCTTCGGTCCTACCAACAACATCATCTCCCGGCTGGCAGTCCAGGCGGACGGGAAGATCGTCGCGGGCGGCTACACGAGCCTCACCTCTCGCGGGAACAACTACGACGCGGCCCTGCTGCGGTTCCTCCCGACGGGACCTTTGGACTCCACCTTCGCGGGCGGCGGTGGGTTCATGTACGAGGGCTTCGTGGACAGCCATGACCTGACCGGAGGCCTCGGCTTCCAGTCGGACGGGAAGCTCATCGCGGGTGGTCTCAGCGACAAATACATCCGGATCTCCCGTCACGGGAACTGAGCCCTGAGCCGAGGCGCCCTCCGGCCCCAGCGCTCACCAGCCCGCGTTCCGTCCAGGGGCGCGGGCTCCGCAGTCCCATCGGTGGTGGTAGCGGTAAGGCTCTACCAGGAGGGTGGGCGTCAGGGACTCCGAGACAGACGGGAAGGCAACGGACGCGCCAAGATCTCTCGTCAGTGCCTGGGGACGCGGCGCATCCCCACGCTCGACAAGCCTCTCTGCGAAACGCAGGCATGGCAGAAGTGGGCCAATCGCCAGCAACTCCGGATTCGCTGGCGATTCACCGTGCCGAAGGCATTAGCACGGCGGCCATCACTCAATCGTGGAGTTCGTCACCCGGATGGGCGTGTCCGAATGGTTCGAGATCTGCGGATAGGTCACGTACCAGGAGCCGCCCTTGTTGTTCTGGATGACCGAGCGGTCGATGCGGATGTCGCCCGAGTGGTCATTGGTCACGAAGAAGATGGCGCTGCCGTGCGCGTTGACCTCGTTGTGTTCGATTCGCGTGCCACAGAGCGACAGCGTCATCGTGTTGCCGTCGTTGTAGATGGCCCCGCCGCTGCCACCACCCGGCGTGCCCGGCTGGGCGGGATTCGCGCCGTTGCCGATGGCCCGGTTGTGGGAGAAGAGGCTGTTGATGATCGTCCACGACACGCCAATGCTGCTGATGCCGCCGCCGTTGGAGCCGACCCCGCCGTAGCCCTCCTTGCCGCCGAAGGTCGTGTTCACCACGTAGACAGGCCGGTCGTCGTACTGGTCGAACACCCGCAGCGCCGCACCTCCGACGTCCGGGCCGGTGTCCGCGCACAGGTTGTTGAAGAAGCGGGAGTTGAGGACCTTCACCCGCCCACCGCGCACCCAGACCGCGCCGCCGCCGTCGTACTCCTTCTCACTCTTGGAGCTGGCGTCCACGAAGGTGAGATTCTGGATCGTCAGCCGCGGGTGGTCCTGGTCCTGGCAGTGAGAGGTCGTCCACACCTGGGCCTGGTCGCAGGTGTTCATGTAGAGGATGCGGTGCTTTCCCGCGCCACTGAGCGTCACCAGCCCCTTGCCGTCGATGACGATCTCCGGCCCCTTGTCGTTGAAGACCTTCGCCGTCCGGTCCAGCGTGATGACGACGGGCTCCGGGCCGCAGTCGAAGGTGATGACCCCACCCTTCGCCACGGCATTGACGAAGGCGTCCGAGGTACAGCTGGCCGGCGTCCCCGTCCCGACGACGGTGGTGGGCCGGGACACATCCGCGAGCCCCGCCTCGGCGGGTACGGTGCACGTCGCCTCGGCGTTCGGGTTGCCGGCCGGGGGACCGTCCTTCGGGTTGGTCAGCGGATTGGGCACGTCCACGCCCTCATCGTCCGAGCAGCCAGCGGCGCACACCAGCGCGACCCCCACGGTCAGGGAGCGCAACGTGGACATGGGGAACCGGTGAAATCTCTTCGGGTGCATTCAGCCTCCAGGAGGGAGGCAGTCTAGGGCGACGGCGCACCCGGGATGAACAAGGGTCATTCCCGGCGTCACAGCGAGGACCGCTTGCGGCAGTTGGGGATTTGGGGCACGAGACGCGCCTGTGATCGTCCGTCCCCGTCCTGGCTTCTTCAAGCTCCTGTTCGTCGTGCGCGGAACCATCCTCCCGCGCGTCCTTCCTCACGTGTTGGGGGTCGCGGCGCTCGCCACGCTGGTCGTCCTGACGCTCAAGCAGGGCTACATCCGGCTTCCCATCACCTCGCCCGCACCGCTATCGCTGCTCGGCATCGCGCTCTCCATCTTCCTCGGCTTCCGCAACAACGCCTGTTACGACCGGTGGTGGGAGGGACGGAAGCAGTGGGGCGCGCTCATCATCGAGGTGCGCGCCTTCACCCACGCGACCATCGCACTGCTGGACGACGGACGCGCCGAGCTGCCTGTCGTGGGACGGCAGGCGGCACGAAGACTGGTGCACCGCACCATCGCCTTCCCCTATGCGCTCGCCGCGCACCTTCGCTCGCAAGACGCCGGAGAGGCCATTGGCCGCCACCTGGAGGAGCCCGAGCGTTCGCGCGTCCTGGGCAGCGGCAACCGCCCGAATGCCCTCCTGCGCGAGCACCAGCTGGAGCTGGCCCGCCTGCTCCGTGAGGGCCGCCTCACCGACATCACCTGGGCCGCCTTGAACGAACGGGTGCACTCCATGATGAGCATCTTCACCGCCTGCGAGCGCATCCGCCTCACGCCCCTGCCCTTCGCCTACACGGTGCTCCTGCACCGCACGGCCTACCTCTTCTGTCTGCTGCTGCCCTTCGGCCTCGCTGAGTCGATGGGTTGGTTCGCGCCGGTGCTCACGGCCATGATCGCCTACACGTTCTTCGGCCTGGACCTCCTGAGCGAGGAGCTGGAGGAGCCCTTCGGAGAAGCTCCCAACGATCTGCCCCTGCTCGCGATGTCCCGCACGGCCGAGATCAACATGCTGGAATCGCTGGGAGAGCCCCAGCCGGAGCCGCTGCGCCCCAAGGACTTCGTCCTCGGCTGACGGAAACATTCTTCGCAGTATTTTCAGTGAAAACTGC
Source organism: Corallococcus exiguus (assembly GCF_009909105.1). NCBI lineage: Bacteria > Pseudomonadati > Myxococcota > Myxococcia > Myxococcales > Myxococcaceae > Corallococcus > Corallococcus exiguus. Next base: position 61,127 of record NZ_JAAAPK010000002.1, on the reverse strand, counting down.
TTTAGCTAGCTTCCCACGGAAGCGCCAGGAATGACCCTGGCGCGCATTCCGAGGGAACCATGCTCAAGCTCTTGTCGTCGGCCGTCCTCAGCCTGCTGCTGTCGCTGGGGCTCGTGCCCGCTCCATCCGAGGAGCCAGCACCGGCGGCGCTCGCCGCCACGACGACCACGGTCGCGACGCACAACACGTGGCACGGGCAGGCGAACACGAGGCCGCTCGCGGACATCATCGGCTGGCAGGAGGTGGACACCGCGGAGGGCCACTCCAAGCTCGATGCGATGGATGCCTACGCCCACTTCCGGCCCGGTGACGGCCGGCTGGACGCGCGCAATTCCATCGCCATCTCCTGGCGCAAGAACAAGTTCGAGAAGACGGGCGACGGCTCCCGCCTCACGCACGGCGGTGAGGCCAACGTGACGCCGTCGCGCTTCGTGAACTGGGGCGTGCTGAAGAACCTGGCGACCGGCGAGAAGCTGGCGTTCATCAACACCCACTACATCTCCGGCGCCTGGAACGGCGAGCACCCGGAGCGTCAGGACCGCTGGCGGACGCACAACACCGTGGTGCGCGAGGTCGTCGCGGAGCTGCGTGGCCGGGGCCTGCCCGTCGTCCTGGTGGGGGACTTCAACCGCGCGCTGTCGCAGGACATCCCCGGGATGAACCACCTGAACACGGCGGGCGTCAGCGGCGTGCCCATTGATCAGATCTACGTCAGCGTGGGCATCGGCACCGGTCCCGCCGAGCGCCTGGAGAAGTACGGCTCCGACCACTTCGCCTACACCGCGACCGTCTCGTACTGAGGAGAAGGCCGGGGCGGGAGGACCGCCCCGGCCCGCCCGCGCTACCAGCAGGTGAACTGGAGGTTGTCGTAACGGACCGACGCGGTGCTGAAGACCAGGGTGCGCATGTCACCCTGGGCGAAGCCGCTCTCACCGCAGGCGCAGGTCGCCCCGGTGCCCGTGCACGACGTCCAGTTGGTGATGTCCCCGCCCGAGTCCTTGCGGTACTCGGCGTTGAAGACCGCCTTGTTCTTGTTCGTGAACCAGGTCTTGTACGCGCCGCACTCGTTGAACCTCTGGCACTCCTCGTTGATGGCGAAGTCGAAGGAGTCCGCGAGCGCGGGGACCTGGTCCACGTCGTTCTTGAGCGCGATGCCCAGGCACAGGGAGTGGGCGGTGGTGGCCAGCCAGCGGTTGTATTCGAGCTGGTTCGCCGCCGTCAGGCCCCAGCAGGCCTGGTCGGTGCAGTTGATTTCGTCGTCGTGCGAATAGCCGTCGATGTTGTCCGGCTCCACCGCGTCGCAGCCCTTGTTCTTCGCCAGCTGCATGCGCGACGTCATCACCGTCCGCACTCCCTGCTTGCGGTGATCCAACCACCACTCACAGCCGCCGCCGGCCGTGCACCAGTCGCCCATGATGTGCACGGACTGCGCGCAGTTCTCCCCGGGGGTGCAGTACGTGTCCTGCGGGAACTGGTTCGCGTCTTCCCGCCAGTCCTCATAGGAGCCCGCGCTGAAGTAGCAGACCACCTTCTTGCCGGCGGTCTTGTACTCCTGGATCTTCGCGGTGCTCGTGTTGAAGAGGTCCACGACGTAGACCTGGGCGTTGAGGTTGGTGGGAATGGCGTTGTGCTCCAGGTCCCACATCCAGGTGGTGCCCTTGGGGAAGGCCGCCACCGTGCAGGAGGAAGCCTCACCACAGACGTTCGGAGTGCCGCCACCGCCGCACGTCTGAGGACTCTGGCAGGCGCCACAGCTCGCGACCGTGCGGGCCTGTCCACAGTTGTCGGTGCCGGTCACCTGACCGCAGCTCGCGCCCTGCCGCGCGCAGAAGGCCGCGTCCGTTTCAGCGGTGCACGTCGTGGAGATGTCCCACGCCACCTGGAGCCGGAGGCTGTCCAGCTGCGCCGCGTCCGTCCCCGCGCCCTTGATGATGCGCGCGCGGATCTCCCCGGTGCTCGACACGAAGTTCGACGCGGCCTCGGTGGTGGGGAGCGCGAGCGTCAGGGCTGGCGTCCACACCCAGTCGCCGCGCCCCTGTGAGTTGGCGATGCTGACCCAGCTGGAGGTGGAGAACCTGTACAGCTGCCACTGGTAGTAGGACGCGGCGACGCCGGGCCCCTGGTACTTCGTCAGCAGGCTGAGCTGGGTGACCTGGGCCGGAGTGGGCGCGGCCTGGGTGAGGCTGGAGAGATTGAAGGACAGAGAGCCCGTGTAGCTGGGGCTGAACTCGATGTACTGCGCATAGCAGTCCGCGTACGCGCCCACCGTGCAGTTCGCGCTGTTCGCCTTGAGCACGGCCATGCCGCCGCTCTTGCCCGACGCGTCCGTGTTCGCCTGCGTGCTCGCGGAAGCGAAGTCGATGACCTCCGAGCCCGGCAGCGACTGCTGTTGAGCCTCCGGCTCCCGCACGTCGTCCGCCTCCAATGGCATGCATCCAGGTGTCAGCAAGGCAAGGCAGGGGAACAGCCAGGCACTCCAGTTCGACATTGCGCCTCCAGGGGTTTGGGCCCGGCTATCACAAAAGGCCACTTCATCACTTAGCTCTTGCGCTAAGTGTCTGAAGACGTTACTTAGCCTCGTGGAAAAGCATCCGGAAACGCTGAATGGAATTTTCCAGGCGCTCGCGGATCCGACCCGCCGGGCGGTGATTGCGCGTCTGGGAAAGGGCCCCGCCAGCATCAGTGACCTGGCGAAGCCCTTCGACATGGCCTTGCCGTCCTTCATGAAGCACATCCACTTCCTGGAGGACAGCGGGCTCATCCGCACGCACAAGGAAGGGCGTGTGCGCACGTGCGCGCTGGAGAAGAAGCCCTTCGGCGCCGTGGAGTCGTGGCTGTCCGCTCAGCGCGCCCTCTGGGAGGCCCGCACGGACCGGCTCGAGCAGTTTGTCACCGCCGCATCATCCAAGGAGTGAGTCGAATGTCCCCTGCCCTGAATCCCGAGCTCGACCTGAGCATCTCGCGCATCATCAAGGCGCCGCGCGCTGTCGTCTGGAAGGCCTGGACGGACCCTGCCAGCTTCGAGCAGTGGTGGGTGCCCGCGCCGTCGCGGTGCAAGGTGTTGGAGATGGACCTGCGGCCCGGCGGCGCGCTGGTGACGCACTTCAGCGAGACGGCCACCAGCGACTTCGGGCCTCACCTCAGCGCGTGCTTCCTCGCCGTCGACTCGCTCAAGCGCATCGTGTTCACGAACGTGATGGTCGCCGGCTGGCGGCCCGCGGACGTGTCCGGCATGCCGCTCATGACCGCCATCATCACGCTGAAGGATCATCCGCAGGGCACCGACTACAACGCCCACGTGATGCACAAGAACAGCGCGGACAGAAACATGCACCATGACCTGGGCTTCCACGAAGGCTGGGGCACCGTCACGGCGCAGCTCGCGGCGATCGCCGAACGGCGCGTGTGACACCTGTGTCCGGCATCCGCGGGCGCGAGCTCTGACAACCTTGTCGTGCGCGGGCGCGAAGGCACTCTGAGCGGGCCTCAGCCACTCGGGTGGAACGACCCTTGCTCCAGCAAGGGCCCGTCCCCACTCGCAGCAGGAGGCATGCGTTGAACAAGGCGATGCTGATTCCGGTGCTCCTTCTCCTCACCGCGACCCAGGCCCAGGCCGTGGAGCCGCCGGGGCCGCGGCCCTCCGTGGGAGAGCGGCCCGCGCACGCGCTCTGGATCTCGCCACTGGTGACGGGTTCCCTCCTGCTGACGGGGCCACTCGTGGGCGGCACGCTCCACGTGGCGCTCCCTGTCGGCACGAACCTCCAGCTGTCGGACCAGACCGACCTGGTCATTGAAGTCACGCCCCGGTACGCGCGCCGGCGCTGCACGGATGACATCGGCAACTGCGGTACGGGCCGGGCTCTCACCGTCTCCACGGGCGTGGCCTGGACGCCGTGGCCCCGCGCACGGGGCGACGGCTTCTTCCTCCAGCCCAAGCTGAGCGGCATGGTGAGCAACGAGAAGGACCGGCCCGACGCCGACAAGGGCCAGCCCGCCAATCGAAGCACGACGGGAGGCCAGCTCACCCTGGGCCTGGACCTGGGCTACCGGAAGACGTTCGCACGCACGAACTTCTATCTCGCCGCGGTGTTCGGCGCGGCCGTGGGCTACAGCTGGAACCAGCAGCGCAAGGAGCTGGACCTCGGCGGCCAGTACAGCCTGCCGTGGGGTGATACGCGCAGGAACGGGCGCATCGTGGACATCAACATGGACATCCTGCGGGTGGGCTTCAGCTTCTGATGCTCACGCGTCCAGGACCGCACGCCGGACCAACTGGCGGAAGTACCGCGCCGCCGGGTCCGCATGCGTGCGGTCGTGCCAGCACAGGGCCATCTTGACGGTGTGCGCGGGGACCGGCGCGTTGACGCAGCGAACGCCCAGGCGCGCGCCCTGCGCCGCGACGAGTGACTCCGGCAACGTCGCGACGAGGTCGGTCGCGGCCACGATCGCCGCCGCCGTCAGGAACGAGGGCACCGTCATGGCGACTTCGCGGCGGATGCCCGCGCGTGCGTACGCGGCGCCAACGAGGTCCCGGAAGCCCTTGCCCGGGACCATCTCCACCCCCACGTGACGGAGCGAGCCGAGCGCACGCGCCGCCAGGCGCTTCGTGAGTCCAGGGGGGTCGTCGCGGGCCACGAGGACTGTGCGCTCGTCCAGCAGCGGTTCGACGTGCAGGCCCGCGCCCCGTCCGGCGAGGCCGATGTGCAGGTCGACCTGTGACGAGGTCAGGTCCCCGAGCGCCACGAGCGAAGCGATGCCGACCACGGCGAGGCGTGCGTTCGGCATCTCTCCAGCCATCCGGGCGGCGATTCGCGGTCCCCATGTGACCTGCCCCGCATCGGCGACGGCGAGCGTGAAGGTGCGCGTGCAGCGGGCTGGCTCGAAGGGGGCTTCGTGAAGCCCGGACTCCAGCTCGCGCAGGCCTCGGGCGATGGCGGGCGCCAGCGCGAGCGCGCGGGGCGTGGGGACGATGCCACGGCCCTTGCGCGTGACCAGCGGGTCGCCCAACGCGGACCTGAGGCGCGCCAGGCTGTTGCTGATGGCGGAGGGCGTGACGTGGAGCCGCTCGGCCGCGCGCACCACGCTGCGCTCGGTGAGGACGGTGTGGAGCACCAGGAGGAGGTTGAGGTCGAGGGCGGCGATCGAAATGCTCACGGTTGGTGAGCCTAGACCTCACGAACCATCACTACCAGGGAGGTGTCCCCTTCCCCATCATGGGTGCATGCACAGACTGCTCGGCTGTCTCGTCGCGGGCGTGCTCATCGCATGCCGCGCCTCTTCGCCGCCTCCTTCCCGGAGCACTCCCATGCCCATGGTTCACCAGGTCCAGGTCCTGGATTCGTTCATCTCCTACCGCGAGGCCGGGACGGGCTCGCCCATCGTGTTCCTTCACGGCAACCCCACGTCCTCACACGTGTGGCGGAACGTCATTCCGCCGCTCGCCGGCCGGGGCCGTTGCCTCGCGCCCGACCTCATCGGCATGGGGGATTCGGGCAAGCCGGACATCTCCTACCGGTTCGCGGACCACGCGAGGTACCTCGATGCGTGGTTCGACGCGCTCGACCTGCGGGACGTGGTGCTCGTCGGCTACGACTGGGGCGGTGTGCTGGCCCTGGATTGGGCGCGGCGGCATCCGGACCGCGTGCGGGGCGTAGCCGTGTTCGAGACGTTCCTCCGCCCCATGCGCTGGAGCGACTGGCCTCCCCAGGGCGAGCAGCTGTTCCGCGCCCTGCGCACGCCAGGGGTCGGTGAGCAGCTCGTGCTCGAACAGAACGCGTTCCTCGAGAAGTCCTTCGCGAATGGGGTCCAGCGTGGCCTCGCGGAGGGTGATCGGGCCGTCTACCAGGCCCCCTATCCAGATGCGGCGTCGCGGCGCCCGGTACTGCAGTGGCCTCGGGAGATTCCAATCGATGGTGAGCCCGCCGACGTCGCCGCGGTCATCGAACGCTATGACACGTGGCTCGCGCAGCCGTCCGTGAAGCCGGTGCTCCTGCTGACGTTCGGCGACACGGGGCTGAACGCTCCGAGCATCATCGAGTGGGCACGAGCCAATCTCCGGTCCCTCGAAATCGTCCCACTCCGTCGCGCGGGGCACCATGCGCCGGAAGACGCGCCGGAGGACATCGTGCGCGCACTCCAGGCCTGGATGGACCGCTCCGCGTGGTGAGCAACCCGGGCCCGTGCGCCAGGTCAGCGCCTCCGCCTGCCGCCTCCCCGCCTTCCTCCGTACGTTGAGCCCTTGCCATGATGATGGCCCCGGTTGCCCCCACGCTCCGGGTCCTGCACCTGGGGCCGACGCTCGCGGGTGGCCTCGGCGATTTCGTCTGGCATCCAGGGTCGGTCAAGCAGCTCCTGGAGCTCCAGGAGCGAGCGGGCCTGGAGCACACCCCGCCGGCCCCGGGCCACGCTGAAGCGCCGGGAGCGGTCGAGCACCGGCAGCTCCTCTTCCACCAGGGTGCGGGCGAGCTTCTCCGGCAGGTGCAGCCGCACCACGCCCCGCAGGGCCCCGTCCGACAGCTCCTCCACGTCGTACTCCAGCGGCACCGCCTGCTCGCGGACCTCCACGTTGTCCGGGAGCGCCAGGAGTGCCCGGCGCGTCACGGGCGGCACGAGCGCGTCCAGGTCCAGCCGCAGCGGGCGCTCCCGGAAGTCGTCGAGCGTGTCCACGCCATCGAGCTGCGCCTCGTAGAGCGCGGTGAGCTCCGGGAACCCGAGCGGCGCGGTCATTCCTCCCGAGCGCCGCCACAGCTCGCGCACCTCGGCGATGGCGACCCGGTGCCGGTCCACCGCGGGATGCGGCGCCTCGCCCCGCGCCAGTGCCTCCGCGAGCGCGTGCCGGGCCGCCGTGGCCAGCTCCGGCCCCCAGGCGCGCAGCACGTCCACTTCCTGCTCCAGCGTGAAGCCGAAGTAGTCCAGCCGCTTGACGAGCACGACCGAGCGGAAGCGCACGTCATACACGGGCGCCACCGCGTGACGTTGGGCGTAGCGGCGCAGCAGCGACTGGGGCAGCTGGGTGCCTTCGATGGCGCCCTGCGACTCGCCGTTGCGGTCGGCGAAGTAGCGCAGCGTGCCCGCCACCGCGCCCAGGTTGCCGCACACGCTCGTCTTCGACACGCGTGTGAGCTCACCCCAGGCCGTGCGCTCGTCGATGACCAGGTCGAAGGGCATGAAGCGCGCGAGCAGGTCGCAGAAGCGATGGTGGATGCTGGGGCTCGCGAAGGGCATGCGCGCGGGCAACGCCAGCCCCACGCTCCGGTACACGCTCGCCATCGCGAGCGCCGCGTCCTCCAGGGCCTTCACCAGCACGCCTCTCCCCTCCGCCCACGCCGCGAGCTTCTCCGGGTCGAAGACGTGGCGCGGCAGCCCCTGCACCTCCCCCACCGTGCCCGCCACACGGAAGGCCTCGGCGTACAGGTTGTACGCGGTCAGGTGGTCACTGCCCTGCACGAGCACCTCTTCCAGATTCCGCTCCTCGCGCGTCATCCGGTGCAGGGACTCCACCGCGCTGCACACCGCGAGGAACGGCAGCAGCGCGTCCTCCGCGTTGACGATGAGCTCCGCCCACGGACGCTCCACGGGCAGGGCCTCCACCGCCCGGCCATAGGCGGACAACCGCCCGTCCGCGTCCACGATGCCGCGCGCCTCCAGCTTCGCGAGGGCCCTCCGATAGGCGGCGCGATCCAACGGCACGGGCAGGTCCAGCTCGTCCGCCCGCACGCCCAGCGCCGCCGCGGTGAGCGCCACCCGCTCCGGCTCGCCCGCGAGCTGGAACTCAGGCTCGGTGGGCCGCAGCGAGGCGAAGTGGATCAGCCGGTCGCTGAGGATGAAGACGCGCCCGCCCGCCACGCGCCCGTGCACGCGCCCCGCCATTTGCAGCAGCTCGTTGTTGCCCAGGTGCACGCGGGTGAGGACGTTGCGGCCGCCCTCCACCACGTTCGTGAAGCGCAGGTCGTCGATGACGACGGTGTCCAGTCCGGGCACGTTGAGCGCGCTCTGCCCCGCCGCCGTCATCGTGAGCACGAACGGCCGGGGCGCCGTGCCCTCCAGGAAAGGGCGGATGGCGCGCAGCGGCTCGCCGCCGTGGTAGTGCGCCGCGTGGACATCGGCTGTGCGTGCACGCACGTGAGCCGCCGCCTCCTCCACTCCGGCGCGCGTGGCCAGGAACACGCCCACGCCGCGCCCCTGCCGCTGCACGTCCTGGAGGAAGGCGTCGTCGAGAAAGGACAGCGGCTTGCGGCGCTCCACCTCCACCTGGGCCGCCTTGCCCGGGTCGAAGGTGGACACCTGGAGCACGTCCGCGCTGTCCAGGTAGCGCGCGTAGAAGGCTGGATCCACCGTGGCGGACAGCCAGATGAAGCGGCAGCCCACGCGCTTGCCCAGGGCCAGGCACAGCTCCAGCTCCGCGGAGGTCTGGTGGATCTCATCCACGATGAGCGTGTCCTCACGCCGGATGGCGCCGCCCTGGAACCAGCGCCGCGCGATGCCGGTGGTGACAATGGCTACGTCCGCGAGCGGCGTCTCCGCGGTGGCCTCCCGCTCGCGGTTGACCACCGCCACCCGAAGGGGCCGCCGGCCCGTGAGCTCCTCCGCGATGGGGCGGATGGCGAGCGTCTTGCCCGTGCCGGTGCCCGCGACGATGCCGAACCCCTGCCCGCTCCGAGCCAGCGCGAGGAGGCGCTCGCCGTGGTGCTCTTCCAGGTACGTGCGCAGCTCCAGCCCGAGCGCCAGCTCGATGGTCTCGCACGCGGCGCGCGTGGGCGCGATGACCACCACCCGCCCGCGAGGGAGCATCGTGGAGGAGGAAGCATCAGCGGGAGGTGGCAGGTAACGGTCGGTGGGCGTGCGCACGAAGGCCAGTGATACGCACGGGAGGTGTCCCGGGGAAGCGTTAGATGCGTCCGGGACCGGTCAGAAGGAGGCAGGCAGCCGCGCACGCCAGGGCTTCAGGCATCACACGGACGCCTGGCCCCATGGCAATGCCCTCAACCCATATGAGAGCCGAGGACGCGAATCGCGCGTCCCCGGCGCGTCAGGGTCAGCGGCTCATGTCGCCTCCACCCGAGCCCGAGCCACCTGAGCCCGAGCCGCCCGAGCCCGAGCCGCCTGAGCTCGAGCCCGAGCCACCCGAGCCCAAGCCACTTGAGCCCGAGCCACCCGAGCCCGAGCCGCCAGTGCTCGAACCACTCCCACCGGGGCCACAATCACCCGAGCTGCCAGTGCTTGAGCCGCTGCTCGTACCACCTCCGCTAGAGGTACCTCCGGTGGTGGAGCTGCCGCCCGTGCTGGAACCACCCGTCCCCTGGTTCGTCCCTGCACCTGATCCGCCAACGTTGCCAGAGCCCGTCTCGGATCCCGCCGTTTCCTTGGAGCTTCCGACGTTCGTCCTGCCTCCGATTCCTGGCTCCATCGTTCCGGAGCCACCCGTGCCGATCCCCTCACTTTTCGCGGTCTTGCACCCCGCGCCAACGAGCAGCGCCGACACGAGCGTTCCCAGCAGTACCGCCTTGAATGCCTTCATTGCATGCACCTCCCTCACCGTCCCGGGGGGAAGGTCGAGAAACAGCTCCTCGGGAGCCACTGACCTTGGGGATGGGTGTGAGGTTGGGAAGGCACTCCTCCGATGAGACGGGGAGGCGTCATCGAAGGGGCGTAGGCACCAGCTCCCGGCCCTGGGTGTCGAGCCTCGTCCAATCGAGGACTCGTCTCTAGAATGGACGGGCCGTTCAACCCGGGAGGTCGTACATGCGCAAGGGAATCGCGAAGTTCGTGTTCATGATGGGCGTCGTGGCTGGTGGCGCCGTCGGGGCGCTGATGCCCACCAACTCCGAGGCCATTGGCCTCTGCTCCAACATCTGCATGAACGAAGACTGCTCGTGCTTCCGCCAGTGTGGCGGCGTGGGCGGTGGGCAGTGCGTGTGTTCGGCCGAAACCATCTGCCAGTAGGCCGCAGCGGATGAACCGCGGCCGGGCCTCCGCCGAGGGCCCGGCCGTTTCAGAGCCGGTCGAGGATCTCCGCCCTCTTCCGCGCGTACTCCTCCTCCGAGACCAGGCCCGCGTCGGCCATCCGCTGGAGGTCGGCCAGGGCCTTCACGGGGTCTGCGTGCGCCGCCTGGCCCGTCGCCATTGCATCCATGCCCTGGCGGAGGAACCGGCCCAGGTCCTGCGCGACGACCGGCCCCAGGACGACGACGCCCTGTGGGTCCTTCGGGTCGACCTTGACGTTGAGCCTCAGCCCGACGTCCATCACCCGCACGTTCCAGTCGTGCCACCGGCTGCTCAACGACACCTGATACGGCGCCTGGCCGGGCATCCGCACCTCGAGCAGGAAGTCGAAGACCTGCCTGCGGTTGATGTACATCCGCGTGGCCCTGCACTCCAGCACCGTGGCCTCGCCCGGCAGCCCATGGTGGCGGGTCTGCTCCTTCTTCCATGCCCGGTGGATCAGGCGCACGACGAACGCGCCTCCGCCGAGGAAGAGCAGTGCCCAGCTCACCGCCACCACCACCATGATCCCATCTTCCTCGCGCATCACACCCACCTCGAAGAGACACCGCGCAAAGCCCGGAACGGACGCTTCGCCCGGTTACAAACGGCCAGAGCCCCGCATGAAAACAGCGAAGGCCGTGCACCGCCACGCCCTGTCGCGAGAACTCACCGAAACAACTTCTCGCGCGGCATCCGGCCGGGCACCTGGGTAGCATGCGCGGCAATGAGCCTCGCCCAGAATGAGTTCGTCTCCCGCGCGGAGGCCGTGCGCGCCCGGCTCGAAGGCGCCGTCCTCCAAGCGCTCTCCCATCACGGTGAGCCTTCGGTCTCCGACCTCGCGGATGTCTTTCGGAAGGACGCGCAGCGGTCTCCGTCCCAGGTCGCGGAGGCGCTGTGTCCGGGCCCCCTGTCGCCCATCGGCTTCGCGGCCCTGGTGATGCGCGAGCTGCTGGCGCCCGAGGACGCGGTGCTCGAAGGGACCATCTCCGAGGCCCGGGTCATCACGGGCAACGCGCGGGCCGCCGGCTTGCTGCGTGTCACCGCGCCCCTCGTCGTCCTCGGGGACCTGGAGGTGGCGGGCGTGCTGGAGGACTGCGGACCGGACTCGACGGTCGTGGTCGTGGGCCGTTGCACGGCATGGGGGCTCCAGACGTCTGGGAACTTCCTGGTGCTCGGCGACCTCGTGGTCCGGGACGCCATCCAGGGCATCTACAACGACGACAGCCTCGTCGTGGCGGGTGACCTCACCACGCGCTTCCTCGACGAGAACGATCACGACGTCACCTGCTACGGCGAGACCCACACCGAGCAGCACCTGGAGAACGGCCGCCCCGGCGAGGAGGCCGCCTCGCTCGCGTCCACCTTCCTGCGCCCCGAGCTGTGGAACCTCGATCTGGGGGAGATCCACCACAACGCCTTGTTCAAGCGCATCCACGAGGGCGAGCCCGTCTTCACGGACACGCTCCAGCCCCAGCAGGTCCGCGAGCCGGATGAACCCACCGCCGAGGAGCTCGAAGGACTGGACATCGCAGGCATCGCGGCCCAGGCGTCGAAGAACGCGCGCGCGAGGGACGTCGTCTACGCCCAGCGCAAGACGGGCGAGGTGTGGCTGATGCGTCCAAGCAGCCTGCCCCTGCACATCTTCGACGGGAAGCAGTTCCTCGGACAGGGGACGCCCCCGGAGCTCGACGTGAAGCAGCGGGCCTCGGAGCGCGTCACCTTCTGGCGCAAGCGGGGCGACCTCTTCATTGAGATCGAACGCTTCGGCGCCGTCGTGCAGTTCCACGCGGGACTCAACAACGGGTCGATGCGCACGTTCCGCTTCGCCTTCGAGACCTCCGACGCCGCCGCACAGGAGGTGCGACGGCTGGAGGCCCGCTACGAAGGAGACTTCCTGCGCGTCACGACCGTGGTTCCCGGCCGGGGCCCGCTCGAACGGGAGTTCGCGAAGTACGGCGGGCCGAAGAACGAGTACACGTCCGCCATCGTGGACGGCACCACGCTGCTCACCCGCGACGACGAGCGCCAGGACTTCGATGACGAGGCCTCCGCCCTGAGCGCCCTCGAGGATTGGATCGCCGAGAAGCGCCAGGCGGGGTTCGACCTGAAGATCCTGGAGTGGAAGCCCTTCGGCCTCCTGGGCAGACGCTAGGACTACTCCAGGGTCATGTAGTCCGGCTGGGACACCGACCGGTTGCGCAGCGGCGAGGGACCGCCGCTGTTCACGCAGTAGCCGGTCGGGTTGTCGCAGCCGGACTCGGGGTTGCCCCAGTACGCCGTGAGGTTCATCCAGGCGAGCGACCCCGTGTACGTCCCCGCCGGCTGCCAGGGAATGATCACCACGTTGCTCCAGGTGTCCCACGCAAGCCCGGCGCCGGTGTCGTCCGCCAGGAAGTCGCCGTTGAAGATGGTTTCGTAGATGTGCCGCGCGGCGTCCGGATAGAGGCCATGCGAGCCATTGGCGGAGAACACCTCCGGATGCCAGCCGCTGAGGAACACGGCCTTGTCGCCGAAGGTGAAGGTCTGCCCGTTCGCGTGCTGGCTCAGGTAGACCTGCGCGGGGCGCCCGTCGATGAAGCGCACGGTGAGGTGTTCCCAGTCCCCCACGTGGTTGCCGAAGGTGGAGTAGCCGCCCACGCAGCCCCAGGGCGAATACCAGCCAATGCACACGCGCTTGCCATTGTTGTAGGGGTAGAAACTCCAATACAGCACGTCCGTCACGTTCGTCGGCAGACCGCCCTGGGTGCGCGTGATGACCTGCGCGTAGACAGGCACCGGCGTCTGGTTGGGGCGCTGGCCGTCCAGGAACTGCGGATCCGTGCAGGAGTCACAGCCCAGCGCCTGGTTCGTCACCAGGTGGCCGTTCTCCTCGTGGACGTTGGCCAGGTGGAACTGCGTGGAGGACGGGAAGTAGGCCTCGTCCGGATGCAGCCACACGCGCGGCGCGAACGCAGCGACCGTCTGCGAGTCCACGGGCAGGCCTCGCAGCTCCGCGTTGGACGTGGCGCTCTTGTTGAGAACCCAGTAGCGGTTGCCGCCCGTGTCGCCGTGGCTGGGGCGGGAGATGAAGGTGGACGCGGGCAGGCCTCGGTGGTCGCGCGCCGCCGCCTGCCACACACCGATGTCGTCGTCCGCGCCGGAGCCCCTGTCGTCCCACACCCAGGCGGGATTGGCGGGCAGCACGTATTCGCTCCGCACGCAGCGGATGAGGTCCGTGGAGGGCTTGGAGTAGCCCAGCACCGCGACGTGGCCCAGGCAGGTGTAGCCCGCGGGCGCGACCGGCTCCCAGAAGGAGACGTCGTGCGTTCCACCGGAGCCGGAGTCGTCCCAGATCCAGTTGTAGTTGGACGGACGCGCGAGCAGGTCCGCCTCGCCGCGAACCACGAACGTCGTCGCGGGCGCCTGTCCCCGGTTCGGCATGGCCACGTCGCCCAGCGAGAAGAAGCCCGGCGTCTGGGAGAGGTCCGGGCGCCAGACGGCGATGTCGTTCGTCGCGCCGGTGCCGTGATCATCGTAGATCCAGCTGAAGCGGCTCGTGGGCCGGACCTCCAGGGCCTTGGGATGGCGCAGCACCCCGGAGTCCGACACGAGGGTGAACTCAGCACTCTGGCCCGACAGCGCGGTCGCGGCGACGAGCTGGTAGCTGCCCGGGGCCAGCGTGACGACCAGGCGCGAGTTCGTGCCGCCACCGCCGTTGTTGTCCTGCGCGAGGATGGTGCCGTTCGCATCCAGCAGGTACAGCCAGGCATCCGCGGACGACGTCAGCGTGAACGTCACCGGGTTGCTGGACGTCTGTGAATCCAGCAGGAACACCCGGTTGCCCGGACCGGAGGGGCTCTGTCCTCCCGAGCCCTGCCAGAAGCCGTAGACGGTGTTCGCGTGGGCTGCGTTCGCCACGAGCGAAGACGTGGCGAACGCGACGAGGGATAGGAATCGTCGGAGGACCATGGATACCTGGGGAAGGAGGGAACCCAGGACCCTACTCCGGGACTGCTACTCCCGGACGTCGTTCACGTGGTTGTACGGGGTGCCCAGCTCGATGGTTTCACCGTTGGCGGCCGTGCGATTGACGGTGGAGATGCTCCACACGTCCAGCGTGTCATCGTTGTCCACGTTGCCCACGCACGCGGCCGTCACGACGCAGTCGGGACACGTCCCCTCCACGCCGGGCTTCACGCCCGCCTGAGCCAGGGCCGCCTGGATTTCAGCTGGATCGATCGCGGGGAAGGCCGCCCCCACGGGGATGACTTCCTCCGGCATCCGCAGCACATAGGCATAGCGATTGCGCGGTCCCGGCTCGATGCCCATCGCATCGAGGCTGACCAGGGGCTGCTCGTCCACCATGCTCACCCTCGCCGCGGTGAAGACCGCCTTCAGGTTGACCTTGCACTCCGCCTGCTTCGAGCGCGCCTGGAACCTGATGAAGTTGGGGATGGTGATGGCGGCCACGATGCCAATGACGAAGGGCCCCAGTCCCGCCACGATGAGGGCTGTGATGGCGAGCCCCCTGCGCCCGGCATGCTCCGGCTTGCCTGTCTTCACCATCGCCATGATGGCCAGCACGAGGCCCACGGGCCACAGGAAGACCACGCACAGGCTCGTGATGGCGAAGCCCAGTGCGACTCCAGGCAGGACGGTCTTCTTCGGCGCGGCGGACTCAGGGGGTCTGTGGGTCGTCACGCCCCGCATCGTAGTGCCGGGCGTACTGCTGACGGAGCACGAACTTCTGGGCCTTGCCCGTGCTGGTCTGCGGCATGGCCGGGAGCAGGACGATGGCCTTGGGCACCTCAAACCCACCCAGGTGCTGGCGGCAGTGGGCGTTGATCTCCGCCTCCGTGGCGGAAACGCCGGGCTTGAGCACGACGAAGCCCGTCACCGCCTCCGCCCAGCGTGAGTGCGGCAGACCCACCACCGCGACCTGAAGCACGGAGGGGTGACGCAGGAGGACCTCCTCGACCTTGATGGACGGGACGTTCTCGCCGCCCGTCTTGATCATGTCCTTCTTGCGGTCCACGAAGAGGAGCTGGCCGTCGGCGTCGAACATGCCCAGGTCGCCGGTGTGGTGCCAACCGAAGGCGCTCGCCCGCGCGGTCGCCTCCGGGTCCTTGTAGTAGCCGAGCATCACGTTGGGCCCGCGGTGGACGATCTCCCCCACCTCGCCGCGCCCGAGCAGCCGGCCCTCGTCGTCCATGATGGCCGTCTCGTTCGTCACGACCGAGTCGCCCCAGTACGAGCCGAACCGCTTGAGCTGCTGCTCCGGCTTGAACAGGGTCGTCGCCGGGTACATCTCCGTCTGCCCTGATGCGAGCGCGAAGCCGCCCGGGCAGAAGTGCTCGATGAGCTCCACGAGCATCGTGCGCGCCATGGGCGCCATCACGTAGAGGCACAGGCGCAGGCTGGACAGTTTCGTGGCCGGACGCGCCGGGTGCGCCAGCATCGCGCCGTACATCACCGGCAGGCCCAGCAGGAACGTGATGCCGCGCCGTTCAATGGTCGCGAGCATCGCGCCCGGGTCGAAGGCCCGCCGCACGACGACGGTCGCCCCGGCCAGCAGGAACGTCATCACGATGGAGTGCTGCGCGCAGTGGAACATCGGGAGCACGCAGATGGTGGAGTCCGACGGGCGCATGCCCAGCTCGAACAGGTTCCCGCTCAGCGCCGCGTGCACCGACGCATGCGAATGCATGACGCCCTTCTGCTGGCCGGTGGTCCCACTGGTGTACATGATCTGCGCGAGCTGGCCGCTCTGGATGGCCACCTCCGGCAGCGTGCCGTGCTGCCCCTTCAGCGTGTCCAGGAACGCGACCGTGCCCCCATCCGGCGCCGCCTGCCCTTCCGGCACGCAGACGATGACGCGGGTGCCCAGCGCATCGAGCATCGCCCGCAGCCCGGGCTTCGCGAGGAGCTCGGCGTCGACGACGGCGTGCGTCGCCTCGGCGTGTTCGACGATGTACTGGACCGCCTCCACGGAGAGGCCGGTGTTGATGGGCACCCAGACGAGCCCTGACTTGTAGATGCCCACGAAGGCGGTGAGCATCTGCGCGGAATTGCCGCAGAGCATCGCGATGCGCGCACCCTGGGGCAGGCCCTGTGCGAGCAGGTAGTGCGCGAACGCGTTCGAGCGCCGGTCGAGCTCCGCGTAGGAGAACTCGAGGTCCCCGTCGACGAGCGCCGTCCGCTCCGGCCAGCGCAACGCCGACCGGTGGACGATGTCTCCCAGCGAAACGCGGCTGATGCGCGGGGCCTGAGGTGCCTGGATCGCGGACATCGAGTGCTCCATTCCGCCCGTTCGGGCGTCGGGTCGAACCGGGTGCTCCCGCATCCTATTTCGGCGCGGCCCACGCCGGAGGCCGGCGCTCCAGGAAGGCGAGCATCCCCTCCTGGGCCTCCTCGGAGGCGAACAGCCGGCCGGAGAGCGCGACCATCTCCGCACCCCCGGCATCGATGCGCGCGCGCAGGCCAGAGGCCACCAGTTGCTTGGTCTCGCGCAGGCCCTGCGGAGACGACACCCGGAACGTCTCCAGGATCTGCTCGACGGCGCCATCCAGTGACGCGTCCGACACGGCGGAGGTGATGAGCCCGATGCGCGCGGCTTCGGCCGCGTCGAAGGCCTCACCGGTGAGGAAGTAGCGGCTCGCCGCCCGGCTGGTCAGGTGCGGCAGGGTGGTGAGGGAGATGACCGCGGGCGTCACGCCAATGCGCGCCTCCGTGAAGGCGAACTTCACGGACTCCGCGACGACCGCCACGTCGCACGCGCCCACGATGCCGATGCCGCCCGCCCTCACCTGCCCCGCCACCTTCGCGACGACAGGCTGGGGCAGCGTCACGATCGTGCGCAGCACGTCGAGCAGCACGCCCGGCGCCTTCGCGGCGCCACCGTCCGCCATCTCCGAGAGGTCCGCCCCCGCGCAGAACGCGGGGCCGGTGGCCGCGAGGACGACCGCGCGCACGCTCGAGTCGGCGCCCACGGCGTTCAGCCGCTCCAGCAGCTGCGTGACGAGCGCCCGCGAAAGCGCGTTGCGGTTGCGCGGCGAATCGAGCGTCAGGGTCGCGACGCCACGAGAGACTTCGTACCGGACGAGCGGTGCTTCACTCATGCTGCCTCCTTCGCTGCGGGGGAGACGACCGCGACGACATGCCGTGCCGGCACCTGCGCCCCGACCGTGACGTTCACCGCCGTGACCACACCATCCGTTGGCGCGATGAGGGACGACTCCATCTTCATCGCTTCGAGCACCACCAGCACGTCGCCCTTCTTCACGGTCGCGCCGACCTCGGTGCTCACCCGGATGATGCGGCCATCCATGGGCGCCCGCAGGCGGCCGTCGCTGGCGCGCTCGCGTTCGGAGGGCAGCCGGAAGGAGACGTCGCGCAGCTGGCGCGTGATGCCGTCCAGCGAGCACCACAGCGTGCCGCCCGCCCGGCGGTAGCGGACCGCGCGACGGCGGCCCGCCACCTCCACCTCCGCGCGTTCGGCACCGAGGCCGCGCAGGGAGAGCGCGAACGAGGTATCACCGACGCGGACCTCGTAGGACTCCGGAGCGACGGGGCGCACCGAGGCGCGGAACTCCGAAGCACCGTCATGCAGGCTGACGGGCACCGGCAGGGCATAGGAGCTGCTCCAGCCCGTGAGCGTCGCGTCGAAGCCCCCCTTCCGGGCGAGCGCCTGCGCATCGTCGTGGAAGAGCAAGGCGGCCAGGATGGCCTGGTCCTCCAGGGAAGCCTTCCCGAGTTCTTGCAGCATCTCCGGCGGCGTGTGCGCGCCGACGAAGCCCGTGTCGTACCGGCCGGAGCGGAACGCCTCATGCCCGAGGACGTGCTGGATGAACGCACTGTTCGTCGTGACGCCGAACACCGTCAGCTCGCGCAGCGCCGCGGCCAGTCGCTCACGCGCCGTCTCGCGGTCCGGTCCGTATGCGATGAGCTTCGCCTGCATGGAGTCATAGAAAGGCGTGATGTCCTGCCCCTCGCGCACGCCATGATCCACGCGGACGCCCTCCCCCGACGGCGGCTCCCATGCGAGGAGCCGGCC
Organism: Corallococcus exiguus; assembly: GCF_009909105.1. NCBI lineage: Bacteria > Pseudomonadati > Myxococcota > Myxococcia > Myxococcales > Myxococcaceae > Corallococcus > Corallococcus exiguus. The sequence goes on along the minus strand of NZ_JAAAPK010000002.1, from coordinate 43,111 downwards.
CGTCTGTGGGAGGAAGCCCCTGGCCGGGTCCTCCGCGCACAGGCGCGCCTCGATGGCGTGTCCGCGCCAGGTGACCTCCGGCTGCGTCAGCGGGAGCGGCTCGCCGTCCGCGACGCGCAGCTGCCACTCGACCAGGTCGAGTCCGGTGATGAGCTCCGTCACCGGGTGCTCCACCTGGAGGCGCGTGTTCATCTCCATGAAGAAGAAATCGCCGTTCGGAGCCAGGAGGAATTCGATGGTCCCCGCGCCGCGATACCCGATGGCGCGGATGGCCTGCACCGCCACGGCCCCCATGCGCTCGCGCAGTTCGGGCGTGACGGCCGGAGACGGGCTCTCCTCAATCACCTTCTGGTGCCGGCGCTGAACGGAGCAGTCGCGCTCGCCCAGGTGCACCGCGTTGCCATGCGCGTCCGCGAAGACCTGCACCTCCACGTGACGCGCGCCTTCAATGGCCCGCTCCAGGATGAGCTCGCCGCTGCCAAACGCGTTCGTCGCCTCCGAGCGCGCCGAGCGGATGGCGTCGAGCAGCGCGCCCGGCTCGCGGACGAGCCGCATGCCACGCCCACCACCGCCCGCCGCCGCCTTCACCATGATGGGGAACCCGACGCGCTGACCCTCACGGACCAGGGCCTCGTCTTCGAGGGACTCGCCAGGGCGTGCCGCCTCATAGCCGGGGATGCAGGGCACGTCCGCGGCCTGCATGCGCAGCTTCGCCTGTCGCTTGTTCCCCATCAGCTCGATGGCTTCCGCGGGCGGCCCGACGAACGCGAAGCCAGCCTCCGCGCACGCGCGCGCGAAGTCCTCGTTCTCCGACAGGAAGCCGTACCCGGGATGAATGGCGTCCGCGCCGGAGGCCTTCGCCGCGGCGAGGACCCGCTCGATGGAGAGGTAGGACTCTCTCGCGGGCGGAGGCCCCAGGTGCATGGCCTCGTCTGCGAGTCGCACGTGCGGGGCATCCCGGTCCGCGTCGGAGAAGACCGCGACCGTGCGCAGTCCGAGGCGGCGGCACGTGCGCAGCACGCGCACGGCGATCTCACCCCGGTTCGCCACCAGCACATTGTGGATGCGTTTCATGATTCTCCTCGCTACAGCCGGGCGACGCCGAAGGAGTTGGGCGACAGCGTGCGGCGCGAAGCCTCGTCGCACGTGGCCAGGATGAACCCGAGCACCCGCCGCGTGTCCCGGGGGTCGATGACGCCGTCGTCGAACAGCCGCGCGCTGCATTGGAAGGCATCCGACTCGCGGTCGAACTGCTCGATGAGCGGCTTCGCCATCCCGTCCAGGAACTCCTGGTCAGGCGGCAGCCCCGCGCGCCGGGCCTTCTCCGTGGCGACGATGGTGAGCACCTTCGCCGCCTGCTCGCCGCCCATCACGGCAGTGCGCGCGTTGGGCCAGGCGAAGATGAAGCGCGGATGGAACGCGCGGCCGCACATGCCGTAGTTGCCCGCGCCGAACGCACCGCCCAGCAGGAGCGTCATCTGCGGCACGGTCGCGTTGGCCACCGCCTGAAGCATCTTCGCGCCGTGCTTCACGATGCCGCCCTGCTCCGACTGCGTGCCCACCATGTAGCCCGTGGTGTTCTGCAGGTAGATGATGGGCGTGCGCGCCTGGCAGCAGAGCTGGATGAACTGCCCCGCCTTCGTCGCGCCCTTCGCGGTGATGGGCCCGTTGTTGCCAATGAGGCCCACCGCCCGGCCCTCGATGCGCGCCCAGCCGCAAACAGTGAGCGCGTCGTAGTCGTCCTTGAACGGCGAGAAGTCCGAACCATCCACGAGCCGCGCAATCACCTCGCGGCAGTCGTAGGGCTTGCGGTGGTCCATGGGCACGACACCACACAGCTCCTCCACCGCATAGCGGGGCGGCTCGAAGGCGGGACGCGCGGACGCCGGCAGGGCGTCATTCCATCCGAGCGACGCGACAATTTCCCGCGCGATGCGGATGCCATCGGCGTCGTCCTCGGCGAGGTGGTCCGAGGTGCCGGCCACGGTGGTGTGCATCTCCGCGCCGCCCAGGTCCTCGTCCGTGGCGACCTCGCCCGTGGCCGCGAGCAGCAGGGGCGGTCCAGCGAGGAACACCTTCGCCTTGCCGCGCACCATGACGACGTGGTCGGACAGGCCCGGGATGTACGCGCCGCCCGCCGTGCTCGAACCGTGGACGACGGTGACCTGGGGGATGCCAGCCGCGGACAGCTTCGCCTGGTTGTAGAAGGTCTCCCCGCCCGGGATGAAGATCTCCTGCTGGTAGAGCAGGTTCGCCCCGCCACTCTCCACGAGCGACACCACGGGCAGCCGGTTCTGCAGGGCAATCTCCTGCGCACGCAGCGCCTTCTGGACACCCCAGGGCGTCGCCGTGCCGCCCTTCACGGCGGAGTTGCTCACGAACACCAGGCAGCGCACGCCAGACACGAAGCCGATGCCGATGATGGTGTTCCCACCGGCCAGCGAGCCGTCGCTGTCGTCGTGGTGCTTGTAGCCACAGAGCGTGGAGAGCTCCAGGAAGGGCGAACCCCGGTCGAGCAGCAGCGCCAGTCGCTCACGTGGGAGCAGCTGCCCGCGCTGCTTGAACTTGTCCCGGGCCAGCTGCTCGGTGTCGCGCGACTTCTGCTCGATGGCGCGCAGCTCCGCGACGCGGGAGAGCATCTCCTGGCGCTGCGTGGTGAAGGTGGCGGAGGCCGGTTCGACCTGGGAGACGAGCGTGGGCACGTCACTTCTCCTTCGGGCCGTCGAGGATGGCGGGCCCCTTGGCCAGATGGAACCCGTCGTAGGGCTTCGAGTTGGAGTGCTCCGACAGCGGGAACGCCTTGGTGTTGCAGGACGCGCCGCCGTCGATGCGGATGACCTCGCCGGTGATGAATGCCGCCACGTCGGAGAGCAGAAACACGATGGCGCCGCTCACCTCCGCCTCGGTGGCCAGCCGGTGCAGGGGGACCTGCTTGCGCAGGAAGGGGATCATCTCGCGGACGAAGGGGTCCTCGTAGGTGTCCAGGCCGCTGGAGGCCACCCAGCCGGGCGCGACGGCGTTCACTCGAACGCCGGAGGCGGCCCACTCGACGGCGGCCGTCTGCGTCAGGTTGAACATGCCGGCGCGCGCCGCGCCCGAGTGCCCCATGCCCGGCATGCCGTTCCAGGCATCCGCGAGCATGTTCACGATGGCGCCGCCGTGCTCGCTCATGGACTGGGTGAACACCTCGCGCGCGACCAGGAAGCCGCCGGTGAGGTTCGTGGAGACGACCGCCTCGAAGCCCTTCTTGGAGATCTGCGACAGCGGCGACGGGAACTGCCCGCCAGCGTTGTTCACGAGCCCGTGGATGCGACCGTGCTTCTGGACGACAGCGGCGACCATGTCGCGCACCGCGGCCTCGTCACGGATGTCCACGGCGTGCTGCGTGGACGCGTGGCCCTCGGCGGAGAGTTCGCCAGCGACCTTCTCGAGCTTCTCCGTCTTGCGGCCCACGAGGACGATGTGCGCGCCGAGCGACGCCAGCTCATGCGCGGTGCACCGGCCAATGCCGCTGCCGGCGCCGGTGACGATGATGGTGCGGCCCGCGAAGGAGTTCGGGGCGAAGACTGAACGGTATCCCATCGTATTGCTCCTCAGCCGCGCGCCTTGCGGGGCAGCGTTCCCATGGCCTTGCTGATGATTCCGAGCATCACCTCGTCGGCGCCGCCGCCGATGGACCCCAGACGCAGGTCCCGGTAGGCACGGGCGACGGGGTTGTCCCAGGTGAAGCCCATGCCGCCCCAGTACTGGAGGCAGCCATCGACGAGCTCGCGAGCAAGCCGGCCCGACTTGAGCTTGCACATCGAGGCGAGCTTCACGACCTCTGGGTCGTCCTTGTTCTCGATGTACATGGCGACGGTCCGGTAGATGAGCGCCCGGAGCGACTCCACCTCCGTCTGCAGCTCAGCGAGCCGGAAGTGCACGCTCTGGTTGTCGAGGATGGACTGGCCAAAGGCCTTGCGCTGCCGCGTGTACTCCGCCGTCTGCGCGATGAGCCGGTCGAAGGTGACCAGCGTGCTCGCCGACACGAACAGCCGTTCCTCCTGGAACTGCTGCATCTGCATCGCGAAGCCGCGCCCCTCGTCGCCAATGCGGAAGCGCGCCGGAACGCGCACGCCGTCGAAGAAGAGCTGCGCCGTGTCGGACGCCCACATGCCGAGCTTGCGGATCTTCGACCGCGTGATGCCGGGGCTGTCCATGGGCACGACGATGAGCGACTTGTTCGCGTGCGCGGGCCCGTCACCCGTGTTGGCGAGCAGGCAGATCCAGTCCGCCTGCATGCCGTTGGTGATCCACATCTTGCTGCCGTCGATGACGTAGTCGTCGCCATCACGGCGCGCGGTGGTCGTCACGCTCGCCACGTCGGAGCCGGCACCGGGCTCGCTCACCGCGATGGAGCAGACGCGCTCGCCTGTGAGCGTGGGCGCCAGGAACTCCCGTCGCAGCGCATCACTGCCGAAGCGCGCGAGCGCGGGCGTGGCCATGTCCGTCACGACGCCGATGGCCATGGGCAGCGCGCCGCAGGTGCAATGGCCCAGCTCCTCCGCGAAGGCGACGGAGAACGACGCGTCCAGCCCCAGCCCGCCGAACTCCGTGGGCTTGGTGATGCCGAGCAGCCCGAGCTCGCCCAGCTTCTTGAAGACCTCTCGCGCCGGGAAGATCTCCGCCGCCTCCCAGGCGTCAATGTGCGGGTTCAGCTCCTGTTCCACGAACTTGCGGACGGTCTGGCGGATGGCGCGGTGTTCCTGGGTCTGCTGCATGGGCTTCCTCGGTGGGCTCGGGCGCGGGCGAAGGCGCTACAGAAGCGATTCAGGGACGTCGACATGGCGCGAGCGCAGCCACTCGCCGAGCGCCTTGGCCTGTTGATCGAAACGGGTGGAGGACGAGACACCTTCGCCGAGCAGGCCCTCGATGACGAAGTTCAGGGCGCGCAGGTTCGGCAGCACGTGCCGCTGGACCTTGAGCTCCCGCGCCTCCGGAAGCAGCTTGCGCAGCTGCTCCTCCGTGAGCGTGTGCACCAGCCAGCTCCAGGCCTCGTCGGTACGGACCCAGACCCCGATGTTCGCGTCCCCACCCTTGTCTCCGCTGCGCGCCAGGGCCACCTGGCCGAGCGGCACACGCCGGGTGGGGCCCGCCAGCAGCGGCGCGGGCAGCGACGGCGCGGGGACCGCTTCAAGCCCCCGCGTCTCCTCCGTCGGCAGCACGTCGATGCGCCGGCCATCCGGGAGCACCGCGACGTGCGGCACCTTGCGCGCATCCACATACGCCGGGGTGTAGACGCCGAAGGGCGAAGCATCACCGGGCAGCGAGGGGAGGAAGAAGCCGGGGTAGCTGGACAAGGCGAGCTCCACCACGGCGCCGCTGAAGGCACGGCCGGCGACCTTGGGGTCGGCATCCTTCACGGTGACCCGCAGCGTCGCCGACGCCTGCTCCTCGCTCGGAGCGTCGGCGTGGTCGGTGCGCGCGAGCGTGTAGAGGACTTCGGCGGGCCGGGGCTCGAGCGTCGCGTCGAGTTGGGCGCGCACGAGCGCGGCCTTCTCCTCGATGTCGAGGCCGACGAGCATGAACTGGGCCTCGCTGCGGAAGCCGCCGAGCCGGTTCAGACACACCTTCACGTCCGGAGGAGGCGGCTCACCGCGCACGCCAGACAGGCGCACCCGGTCCGTGCCGTCGGCGTCCACCACGATGGTGTCGAAGCGCGCCGTCGCGTCCGGGCCTGCGTAGCGGGCACCGCCAATCTCATAGACGAGCTGGGCCTTCACGGTGTCGACGGTGACGGCGCCGCCGGTGTACGGATGCTTGGTGATGATGCTGGACCCGTCCGCGAAGATCTCCGCGAGCGGGAAGCCGGGACGGCGCGCGTCGACTTCACCGAAGCGCGCGAAGTTGCCGCCGGTCGCCTGGGCTCCGCACTCGAGGACGTGGCCCGCGACCATGGCGCCAGCAATGCGGTCCCAGTCGTCGCGCTTCCATCCAAAGTGGGCGGCCGCGGGACCGACGACGAGCGATGCGTCCGTCACACGCCCCGTGACGACGATGTCCGCGCCCGCTTCCAGGCACGCTGCGATGCCCCAGCCACCAAGGTACGCATTCGCGGTGAGGGGCTGCTCGAAGCCCAGCTCGTCCGCGCGTCCGACGAGGTCATCGCCTTCGACGTGCGCGACGCTGACGGTCAACCCAAGCTTCGTGGCGAGCGTGCGCAGGTCGTTCGCGAGCCCCTCCGGGTTGAGGCCACCGGCGTTGGCGACGATGCGGACCTTGCGCTCCACCGCGAGGCCAAGCGTCTCCTCCAGCTGGCGCAGGAACGTCTTCGCGTACCCACTGGACGGGTTCTTCAGCCGATCCCTGCCCAGGATGAGCATGGTCAGCTCCGCCAGGTAGTCGCCGGTGAGGACGTCCAGCGGACCGCCCTCCAGCATCTCCCGGAACGCGGAGAAGCGGTCGCCGTAGAAGCCGGATGCATTGCCGATACGCAGCGAACGCGCGTCCATCGCACCTCCAGAACCAGGGAGCGGCGAGTCTGTCCCCCACGTCCAAATAAAGCAATCACGATTGCTTTTTTCTTCCCGTCGCAACACTGTGGCCGCATGAGCGGCACGGCGAGCGGAACGACACGGCAGGAGCAGGAGCGCAGCCGGGTGACGCGGCAGAAGCTGATGACGGCCGCCATCGAAGTGCTGGTGGAGAAGGGCTGGGCGGGGGCGACCATGGGCGCCATCGCGGAGCGCGCGGGAGTGTCACGCGGCGCCTGCCAGCACCACTTCCCGACGCGCGCGGCCCTGGTCGCGGCCGCCGTCGAGCACGTCTTCCGCCAGCAGGTCGAAGAGCTGGTGCGGCGCGCGAAGGGCCTGCCGGAGAGCCGGCGGCGCGTCGAGCCACTGCTGAACCTGCTCCACGACGTCTACGCCGGCCCGCTCTTCACCGCCGCGACGCACCTCTGGGTGGCGGCCGTGGCGGATGAAGAGCTGAAGGCCATCCTGCTGCCGTTGGAGACGCACGTCGGCCGTGAAGTACACCGGCTCACCGTCGAGCTGCTGGGGCTCGATGAGCGCGACCGCGACGTCCGCGACGCCGTGCGTGCGACGCTGGACCTCCTTCGCGGACTGGCGTTGGCGAACCTGCTCCACGACGACACGGCCCGGCGCCGCAAGGTGCTGGCCCACTGGGCGCGGACGCTCGAAGCGCAGCTCACGCCCAAGCGCGCGACGCAGGCGGACTGAGCCTGGTCGCGCGTCGGTCTCTCGCCAGACTCAGCAGCGGTAGAGGTACGTCAGTGCGGTGATGTCCGTGCTGGTGAACTCACCGGTCGGGTTCGCCGGGAGGCAGGCGTTGAAGATGGACCCGTTCACGTAGGACGTGGAGGGCGTGCCGGGGATGAGGATGGCCCCCACGCCCGCCGTGCCCTCGCTGCCGCCCGTGCCGCAGCTGATGACCTGGGAGTAGTAGTCCGAGTGGCGCATGCCGACCGCATGCCCCAGCTCGTGGGTGATGATGTGCTCGACCGTGTCGAGCGGCGAGGTGTTCCACCCCGTGCCGATGTTGATGGTCCCGTAGGGAAGGCCACCGGAGGGGTAGCCCGAGCTGTAGACCATGCCCGCCGCGGTCGCCGCCGTGATGTTCGCGTTGCAGCCGGTGGTCGGGCCCCGCACCATCGTGAAGCAGAGGCCCAGGGCGTTGTAGTTCTGGATGGCCAGGTCCAGGCCCTGGCTGAGGCGGCTGTAGGTGTTGAACGCGGACGTGGGGTTGATGCAGATCTTCCTCACGACCGCCTTGTTGATGACGTTCGTCGTCCGGTACTGCTCCTCGCTGTCCCCACCGGACTGGAGCATTTCGCGGGATGCTTCGACGCTCACCTGCGCGTCGCCGCCCACGTAGACGGACACGTCCACGACCTTGATGTCGCGGGCCTGGAACCCCGCCTCGATCAGGTTGGAGATGGTCTCCTGGTGCTCCTCCCCCAGGTCGGTCCCACAGCCGGACAGCAACGCACCACAGCTCACCACGAGCACTGCCGCACTCTTGAACATGGTCGTCTCCCCTCGGTCTGGCTTCAGCGCGCGACGATGTCGGCGTCCACCAGGTACGGGGACGCAGCGACAATCGCTTCCATCGTCCAACCCCGGTTGGCGCCACGGCCTGTCGCGTCGCAATCGCCGTCGGTGTGGACGCCCACCAGGTGGCCCTGACGGTTGAGCACGCCCGCACCGGAGCTTCCGACCAGGGTGTCCAGGTCCACGTAGTAGACCAGTGAGTCGCAGGCATCCAGGTAGTCGCCTTCGGCGATGACCTTGGGCTTGCCCCGGGGATGCTGGATGATGGCCAGCCGCTCGCTGGGAACGGCCGAAAGCAGGACCGGCGCCACCTGGGGAATCACGTCCAGTTGGATGAGCGCGTAGTCGGGTTCGAGCGACTGCTCGATGACGGTGCCCTCGGTGATGAGCGGGTCTCCGTCGGACTGGTCCTCGAAGTTGAAGACGAGCAGCGGCCGGTCACCGAGAGAGGCACAATGTCCCGCCGTCACCACCACGGGACCCGCGCTCGCTTCAATCAGTGTTCCGGTGCAGCGCCCGTCAATCAGGACGACCGCGTCCTCGACCGTCTGCGCGACGTCCGCGAACTCGCCCTGGTAGCTGTTGATGGGAGTGAAGTTCTCGGTCGGGCCACACTGCGTCTGGCCGCGAACCTCCGGAGGCTGGCGCACCCGCGACGCCGCGGGGCTCTCACACACCACCGGATGGGAATCCGCGGGCACCTCTTCCTTTCCACAGGCCGTAAGGCCCAGGAGGATGAAGGTGCCCGCGAGGATGCGACCCCTCGGACTCATGAAGGACTCAAGGGGTCGCAACGCCATTGCTTAGTAGATGGCGTTCAGCGCCGTGATGTCGGAGCTGGTCCACTCGCCCGTCTCCGTCGAGCGGAAGCAGGAGTTCATGATGGAGCCGCCGACCGTCGCGGTGCTCGGCGTGCCGCTGATGAGGATGGCGCCCACGCCCGCCGTGCCCTCGTTGCTGGCGGCGCCGCCGCAGCTGATGGCGCGGTTGTAGTAGTCCGAGTGACGGAAGCCGATGCAGTGGCCGAGCTCGTGCGTGATGACGTGCTCGTTCACGTCCACGCTGTAGGTGTTCAGGCTGGTGCCGATGTTGATGGTGCCGTAGGGGTTGCCGCCCGACGGGAAGCCCGCGGAGCCGCCGGCGCCGGAGGTCACCGTCGCGGTGATGTTCGCGCTGCAGCCCGTGGTGGGGCCACGCGCCATCGTGAAGCTCAGGCCGCGCTGGTTGTAGTTCTGGATCGCGAGATCCAGGCCCTGGCTCAGGCGGGTGTAGCTGTTGAACGTGGACGTGGGGTTGATGCAGATCTTCGTCTTGCTGGAGCTGACGACGTTCGTCGTGCGGTACTGCTCCTGGGTCTCCTTGCTCGCCGGCTGGAGCATCTCGCGGGACGCCTCCAGGGTGACGTGCGCGTCACGGCCCACGTACACCTGACCCTCGGCGACCATGATGTCGTCCGCGGGGAAACCGGCCTCGACCAGGTTGGAGATGATCTCCTGGTTCTCGGTCTCCAGGTCGGTACCGCAGCCAGACAGCATCGCACCACAGCTCGCCACGAGGACTGCCGCCTTCTTGAACATTCGTCGTTCCTCTGGTTCGGGGGAGATCCGCTGCCGCCTGACCTTCCCGTCAGCCGCGGACAGCTTGCCCAGCCACTGAGCAACTGCCGGGCCAGCCGTGCTCCAGAGGGAATAACCCGGTTTTGTTGAATTGCTTGGAGCGCCAGCACTCCAGCTTCCAAGAATGTGAGCGTAACGTCACGTGACGTTTAGAATGCCAAGTGACTGTTGTGACAGAGTTTTTGCTCATCACCCTGTGATTCACCGATTTTCGGACAGGGGTGTCTTCTCATCAGTCACCCTCCCTGGGGTCGCATTTACTCCCACTATTCCGGAAATCCTCACTGAACGTGCGATAGCTGCGAATTGAATCCACTCCCGGTATTTCCCGTCCCCATGACCATGCGCCCTTCCCTTCCCCTTGCCGCGCTGTTGGGTGCGGCCCTGTCGTTCCTCCCCGGCTGCGAGAGCACGAAGTCGAGCGGCCCTTCCGCATCCGACACGCGAGCCGACAATGCGGCGTCCGTGCAGGCCGCCGAGGCCTGGTCGCGCGCACGCGTGGGAGACCGCGTCACCTATTCCTTCAGTGCGACGCGGGGTCCCGAGCCTCGCGGTGGCGGCACCGCGCGCACGGTCCAGGGACAGCTGACACTGGAAGTAGTGGCCGTGCAGCAACCCTGGGTCTGGGTGCGCGCGGCCTACAGCGATGAGGGCGGCAAGCCGCTGCCCCAGGCGAAGCTGGCGAAGGATCTGATCATCCCCGTGCGCGCGGACATGACACGCGCGCTCGACGTGCCGCACGGAGGCACGGCCACCGCGGAGGTCGCCTCCAGCGCGGGACGCAACTGGGAGGCCGTGCGCTACGTCACCGACCAGCGCTCCTTCGATGGTCCCCTGCGCACGCGCGTGTATGCCAATGCGCCGGGCCCGCTGTACCTCGCCCGTGGCCTGATTGAAGGGAGCACGGAGTCCGCCGGCTTCCGCGTGCCGGGCGGATACCAGCTGAAGCTAAAAGAGGTCCGTGAGGGCTCGGCCGATGCCAGCGCCCCGGTGCCCGCGCTGGAGCGGCCCCTGGGCCCGGGCGCGTACTACGAGCGATACGTGGACGTGGGTCCTGGCCCCGGAGTGCAGCGCGTGTGCTTCACCGCGGAGCGCGGCTACCTCCTGCGCACCGAGGGCCCCGTCGAAGCCAATGCAGCCCCCTGCGCCGACTTCTCCCAGGCAGAGCCGGAGCCCCTGGAGGAGCTGCTGATGGGCATCCCCTCGGAGGTGGTGTTCACGGAGGACTGGCCGCCCGCCGCGGCGGCCAACGGCGCCCGGGGCACGTTCAGCGCGGAGGGCCACAATGTTCCCGCGCTCATCACCCAGAGCAGCGAGGACGTCGAAGGCACCCAGCGCGCCTTCTCCGAGACCTACGCGGCCGACCCGTGGGCGCCGGGGCTCGCGGGCCTGCCGTATGAAGCGCGCTTCCAGCCGCTCGCCAACACCACCGAGCGAGTGGTGCCGGGCGGCAAGAACGAGCCCGAGGGCGGCACGAAAATCGTGCGCTGGGGCTCGTGGCTCGCGGGACAGAAGTAACGCGGGTGACACGCGTCACGGAGCGGGAGTGTCGCTCCGTGCGCTGTCATTGCCACGAACCCACTCGACCTGGAGCACCGCGCCGGATGGGCGGTGCGTCCATTCCTGGAACGACGCGCGGAAGGCATCCACGGCCGCGAACAGCGGACTGGACGGATGCCAGGACAACGCAGCCGCGTCCCGTGCTTCACGCACCTCCAGACCGATGAGCAGCGCTCCTGAAGCCAGTGCGGGTTGCAGCGGACGCACGGAGAGACGACGGTCTCCTTCCAGCCGATACACCAGAGCCGTGACGTGTCCGAGGATCCACCCCGCGACGACCTCCCGGTCCTCGGCGGTGGGTGCATCGACGGACAGGCGCAACATGACTGGTGGGGTCTCGTTGGCGCTCAGAGGCTGGAAGAGCGTCGCCCAGGCGGAAGGCGTGCGTGAGGTCCGGGCCTTGGCCACGAGCTCGCGAGCACGGAGCAGTTCCTCCCGGATGACGCGGTAGGTGGACCGCGACACGTTGCGCGCGGTGTTTCGAGCAGGGAGCGCGGGGGCGATGACGGGCAGGAGATCGCGCTTTCCTTCAGGCCGGTAGCGCGCGGTTTCGGGCGTGAGCGTCACGGGTTGCGGCCACGGCCAGGAGGCGAAGGTGCCGAAGAAGTGCGCGAGCAGCGCCGCGTCGGACCGCATGGCATCCGGAGTCGCGCGGGTGCAGGCCCAGGCCGCGAGCAGCGTCCACGACAACCCACCGAGATAGCCCAGCGCGTGTGAGTAGATGCCCCGGGCCCTGGCCCAGGCCTTCACCGCGAGCATCAAGGTCTGGAACCGCGCGGTCCGCTCGGCGTCACGAGCGACGGCGTTCATCAGGCCCAATGTATCGGCCAGGCCCAACACCGCGCGGAGGCTCGCGGGGTCGAGCCGCTCGCCGTGCTGCTCAAGCAGCGTCAGGGGGGCCTCCGGGGGCACGCCCTCCGGACGGCTCGCATAGGCCAGGTCGAAGCTCACGCCTCCGAGTGACAGCTTCACCAGCGGGATGGCGGCGTCCGCCACATAGCGGGCCGTGCCCGGTGCCAGTTCCTGGAGGAGCGCTCGCGCGAAGTCATCGCGGGGCAGGCTCGCCGGTCCGATGGCGACCGCGTCCACGTCACTGCCCGCGCCATCCGTGCCCAGGAGATAGGAGCCATACGGATGCAACGTGGCGCCGATCCGTTCGCAATGCTGACGCAGTTGAGCCACCGCCGCGGTCCTGGCGGCGTGTCCTTCGTGTGACTCGGCGGCGCCGATGGAAGCCAGTGCATCGCGCAGCGGAGCGTCTTCGTGCTCCGGGATTGCGCGGGGCGCCTGTGCCAGGGGAATGCGCCGGATGACCTCGAAGGGCGTGTCACCCTTCCTCCGGATGAGGCAGAGCTCGCCCACGCGGAACTTCAGCGGCCGCCATGCTTGCTGCCACTCGCCGAGCGTTCGGACGATGTCCGCGGAGAGCGGAAGCTGTCCCACGGAGAGATGGGGCGTGAAGCCACCGTGAGCGGACGAGGCACATTCGGGAAGGGCCGCCGCGAGCTTCGCGTGCAGGGCCGCCAGCGCGTCGGAGGGCTGGTCGTCAGGGCGGAGCCACGCTGTCGCATTGGCGCGGTGCTCGAAGTGGCCGAACGTGGAGAGCGTCACGTCGAAGGGTTCGACGCCCTGAAGGGCATCCACGAGGATGGCTTCCGCCGTCTCGAAGTCCTCTTCCGGAACGAAGGGATACAGCAGCGTGATGTGAGGCATCCACCGCTGGAACTTCGCGTCGTGCTTCTTGCGCAGCGCCTGGATGGGGCCCCAGACGTCGTCAGGAGGGATGAGTACCAGGGCCGTGTGATGGACCAGCGCCGTGGAGGGCGCCTCGAGAGACTCGATAGCCTTACGGCGCAGGACACAGCGCAGGCCGAAGTGATCCGAAGCGAAGAGGGCCTGTCCGCTGGGCCCGGGCGGTCCCGCCAGGGGCGCTTCGCCGAAGAGTTCCACGGACTCAGGAGCGAGCCGGCCCGAAGGAGACACCACCAGCACCCGGTCCAACCGCCGGAGCGTTCCCGAGACGGTGGTGAGCGCCGCCAGGCTGTTCAACCGAGGGTTGAATGTCTCCCCCGCTTCCGAAGGTCTCAGCGAGGACCACGCATCCACGAAGCCAGCGCGCGCGAAGGACTCTGCTTCCGGCGCACCGTCGCCAAAGTTGAAGTCACCGGCCAGCACCAGGTCCGGGGCCTCGGTCTCGCTCGTGGAGCCGAGCACGCGGGCCCACTCAAGGAGGGCCTCGACCTGGACGGCGCGCGCGGAGGCTCCGGACGCATCCCGGTCGCTCGTCAGGTGTGGAGTGGCCACCCACAGCGTTCCGTCCGACAGGTGCAGTTCGGCGGCGATGATGCGCTTGTCGCGGGAGAAGACGCGCTGCCACAAAGAGGCGAACGGCACGCGCGATAGGAGCACCTGTCCGTAGGGCGTCACGGTCTGCGCGCCGGGACCATCAGACATCCAGAAGTGTTCGCGCACCCAGGGTTCGGAGTGCAGGGCTTTGAGGAACGACGGGGTGACTTCCTGGAGCGCGATGACGTCCGCGTCGGTCTCACGGAGCAGCGCGAGCGCCGCCGGGGTCCTGCGCTCGGTCGCCAGCAACTGCGCGTCGTACAGGTCGAAGAGGACGTTGAAGGTGGCGACGGTGAGCGGCGCCGCGGCGGGAGGCGCGTTGCCCGGCTCACGAGAGGCCTGGGTCCACGATCCAGCGCGCGCGTCGTACCGCCATGCGGGCAAGGGCGTGAACCCAGGCACCGTGACGGGCTGGGGTGGCGCGGTCTCTTCCGCGGGCCGGGTATTGCTCAGCAGGTCGATGCGCGCCTTGCGGTCCCACACCACCAGGGTCCCGCGCTTGAAGTACCAGACGCGGTGCCACGGAATCTCGCCGTCGGGGACGAACGCCTCGAAGGGCATCTCCTCCAGCGCGCCGCGGTGAGCGTCGTAACCGACGACGAACTCGCGGGCGTCATGCCGCGAGTCCCACCGGATCCGGTGATACACCTCGCGGCTGGTCGTGAAGCGTTCCTGGGACATGGCGAGGATCCGTGGGCAATGGGAAGCGGATGGCACGCCAGGCCGGCCGCGCACGCGCCGCGTTGACGCGAGGAATTGAACGAGCCTGACGCGAAACACGCTGGCCCGTGTCTTGCCATGAAGCCCTCATGGAGGAAGACACGGAATGGGTATTCGCGCAGGCGTGGTGGGGGCGGGGTTGGTGTTCATGTCTTTGTTGTCGGTGGGTTGCAGCGACCAATCCCCGACAATCGATCCGCAGGAGGGGCCCGTCACGGATCCGTCCGATGGAAACGAAGTTCCCTCGCTCCCCCCTCCGGGTTCCCTTCCGGACGCCGGCACGCCCCCTCCGGATGAAGATGGCGGGACACCCGATGCCGGCGAAACTCCCGACGCGGGGACGCCGCCGGATCCCGATGCCGGCACCGGCGAGACGCCCGACGCAGGGCCCTGGCCCACGGACGCGGTGCTCGACTACACGCGCTCGTTCGGCGCCGGCACTCCCCAGAGCGTCGGCGTTGATGAAGGCCTCAACCTCTGGCTCCTCGACGGCCGCCGCATCGGAGTGCTGCGCCCGGGCGACACCCGGCCGACGTGGAGCTCCAACGTCGGGCAGGCGGTGGAGCCGTTCGGCCCGGACACGCTCGCGACGGGCTCCACCGTCATCTGCGGCGGTGAAGCCGGACGCGCATACGTGGGCTATTCCGCCAACGAGATGAAGCGTGCCGAAGGCATCGAGCAACGCACGTACATCCCCTGGAGGGGCGAGGCGGGCTACTCCGCCGAACGCTTCGCCGAGTACCGGAAGGGAGACCTCGACGCGGTCCGCCTCCAGACTGACGGCAGCGTCAAACTCGAGGAGCATCTCTGGCGCACCACCGGCGCGTCGAACGCGGGCCGCGAGGCGGGCATCCACAACACCAATGACTTCCACTACGAGGAGGACCGCTCCGTCCTCAACTGCGCTCGCGTGACTCGTGGCCGCGACCGCGGCGACCTCTACATC
This sequence comes from Corallococcus exiguus, assembly GCF_009909105.1. Taxonomy (NCBI): domain Bacteria; kingdom Pseudomonadati; phylum Myxococcota; class Myxococcia; order Myxococcales; family Myxococcaceae; genus Corallococcus; species Corallococcus exiguus. The sequence goes on along the minus strand of NZ_JAAAPK010000002.1, from coordinate 27,872 downwards.
ACCACCAATCACGGCGTGACGCGCGTCCAGGGGCTCACCTACAACAGCCACCGCCACCCGGGCTGGTACCTCTTCGAGGACGGCTCGGAATGGGGTTCGCTGCAGTGCCCCTACATGCACGGCCTGGGCATCGGGCAGAACGGTGACGTGCTCGTCGCCAACGAGCAGATGGTCGGCGTGCTCGTGCCCAGCCCCAAGCTGGAGGACTGGGACCGCGAGCAGACCTGGGAAGGCCCCACGCCCTGGTCGTTCAAGAGCTACAACGACGCGCTCAACGGCCAGGCCACCGACGACTACTGGCGCGCCTTCGAGCAGGTCCGCTCGGGCCGCTACTATCTGGGCAGCGAGCAGTACGGCGTCTGGGCGATGACGCCGAAGAACCGCTCCACGGGAAGCTGGTCGAGGCTGGCGGGGCTGCCGACCAACCGCATCCGCTCGCTCAAGGCGACGGACGACGGCGCGCTCTACATCGGCACGGACGGCGCCGGCCTCTGGCGGCTGGAAGCGGATGGCACCACGCTGGCCCAGGTGCGAGACGTGTCCGGCCAGCGCGTGCTGCAGATGGTCTACGAGCCCACCGTGACGCCGAGCATGCTGCTCGTCCTCACCGACAAGGGGCTCACGGTCCTCCGGGGACCGTAAGCCCAGGCCCTCAGGCGAGCTTCGCCAGGGTGGGCAGCACCTGTCCGCTCTGTCCCTGGACGAAGTGGTGGAAGCGCTCCGTGTTCGCGGCGGACTCGTAGTTCACGAGCCACGTGTCCCCGCGCACGGAGCGCACCTCGTCCACGATGCCCGCCGCGGGCCACACCGCTCCGGACGTGCCCGCGGCCAGGAACACCAGCCGCGTGCCGTCGTTGCGCGTGATGAACTCGCCAATGCGCGCCAGGTCCTTGGGGTCCAGCATCTCCCCGAACCAGACGATGTCCGGCCGCAGCCGGCCCCCGCAGCCGTCGCACTTCGGCACCGTGCCCGACGGGTGCACGGAGGTGTCGGCGAAGGGCGCACGCTGGCAGTCCGCGCACTTCGTGCGGAAGAGGTTGCCGTGCATGTCCACCACGCGCTGGCTGCCCGCCTTGGTGTGCAGGCCGTCCACGTTCTGCGTAGCCAGGAGGAAGCGGTCACCCAGGTGCTGCTCCCAGCGCACCAGCGCGTCGTGGCCCGGGTTGGGCTTCACGTCCGCCGCCCCCGTCCGACGCTGCGAGTAGAAACGCCAGACAAGCGCGGGGTTCGCCTCGAAGCCCTGCGGGGACGCCACCGCCTCCACGGGGTGGTTCTCCCACAGCCCGTTCATGCCCCGGAAGGTGGGCACCCCGCTCTCCGCGGAGACTCCGGCACCGGTGAGCACGAGCAGGCGGGTTTTCGAATCCAGGACGAGCGGTTCCACACGACCTCCAGTGCCAGCCGGCACGAGGGTTGTTAGAAGGGGCGAGACTGAATTCCTGACAGAGGACCCATCATGGCCGAAGTCACCCTGGATCTGCGCGGTCAGCCCAAGACCGAGGCATACGCCGAGCTGAAGACCCACGCGCTCGCCATCCTCGAAGGCGTGGATGACGACATCTGCGCGATGGCGACGATGAGCAGCCTGCTGCACAACGCCTTCGGCCACCTGTGGACGGGCTTCTACCGGGTGGTGACGCCCGGGAAGCTGCTGCGCGTGGGCCCCTACCAGGGGACGCTCGGGTGCCTGGAGATCACCTTCGGCAAGGGCGTGTGCGGCACGTCCGCGGCGAAGGGCGAGACGGTGGTGGTGGCGGACGTGCACGCCTTCCCGGGCCACATCACCTGCGACGGGCGCTCCGCGTCTGAAATCGTGGTGCCGGTGTACGGGCGCAACCGCGAGCTGCTCGCCGTGCTCGACATCGACTCCGAGCACAAGAACACCTTCGACGACGTGGACCGCGCGGCGCTGGAGGACCTGATGTCCTGGTTCCAGCACCGCACGGCCTGATTCCGCGCGGCGTTCAGCGCTTCGAGAGACGGGCGTAGGCCACGGCCAGCGCCCCCGCGAAGCGCGCGTTGTTCTCCAGGAGCGCCAGGTTCGTCTTGAGGGTCTTGCCCCCGGTGCGCTTCGCCATCTCGCCCAGGAGGAACGGCGTCACGGCCTTGCCGCGCACGCCCTGCCGGTCCGCGTCCGCCAGCGCCGACGCGATGTGCAGCTCCACGTCGTTGCGAGGCAGCGCTGCCTCCACCGGAGGCGGCACGGTGTAGAGCACACCCCCCTGCCCCAGCATCTCGAAGCGCGCGTGGGCGATGCGCGCGGCGGCCTCCGCGTCGTCCGCGCGATGCTCCAGGGAGAGGCCGGACTCGCGGCTGTAGAAGGACGGCAGCTCGTTCGTGCCCACGCCGATGACGGGCACGCCCGCGGTCTCCAACAGCTCCATCGTCTTGGGCAGGTCCAACACGGACTTGGCCCCCGCGCACACCACGGCGACGGGGTAGCGAGACAAGGCCGCGATGTCCTGCGAGATGTCCCAGTGCTCGGAAGCGCCCCGGTGCACGCCGCCGATGCCGCCGGTGGAGAAGACGCGGATGCCCGCCGCCGCGGCCAGCTCGCACGTGGCGCTCACGGTGGTGCCGCCGCTGGCGCGGGTAGCCACCGCCACGGCCAGGTCGCGCGAGCCCACCTTGAGGAGCTTCTCCTTGCCCTCGGCCAGGCGGCGCAGCGTGGCGTCCTCCAGGCCAATCCACACCTCGCCGTCCACGAGCGCGATGGGCGCGGGCACGGCGCCGGCGCGGCGGATGGCCTCCTCGCACGCGCGAGCGGCAGCCAGGTTGTCAGGGTACGGAAGGCCCTGCGCGACAACGCTCGTCTCCAGTGCCACCAGCGGCTGCCCGGAGTCCTTCGCGCGCCGCACCTCGTCCGAATAGCGGAAGTCCATGGGCGGGCATTTACGCCACGGCCGGGGCGGACGGACAAGCACGGGCGTGGGGAAACGTCGGCGTGACATCGCCACACCCGGCCCGGAGCACCGCGCGTGCGTGTCACCTGACAGGGAAGCGCGCGGACACGGGTGTTCGTTGCAGCCCCGTCGGTTGCATCTGGACTCGCGCCGCCCTATGCCCCGCCGCCGTGAGCACCTCGTCGCCCGCGGTCGCAGCGCCTGCCCGTCTCCTCTCCGCCTCCGACCTGGCGATGATCGCCGTCGTGGTCGTCTGGGGGACGAACTACACCCTGGTGAAGGATGCGCTGGAGGGCATGCCGGCGCGGGCCTTCATGTCGCTGCGCTTCGGGCTCGCCGCGCTCGCGATGGGGCTCGTACTGCTGGCGGTGGAAGGCCACAAGCCGATGCCGTGGAAGACGTTCCTGCGGCTCACCGCGCTGGGGTTCGTGGGCAACACGCTGTACCAGCTGTGTTTCATCGAAGGCCTCTCGCGCACCACGGCGGCCAACAGCGGCATGCTGACGGCGGTGAGCCCGGTGGTGACGGCGGCATTGGGTGCCGCGCTGGGCATCGAGCGGCTGCGACGCCCGGTCGTCGCGGGGCTCTCGCTCGCGGTGGTGGGAACGCTGCTGGTCGTCGGCGCGCGAGGCCCGAACCTGGGCGCGGAGACATGGACAGGTGACGCGCTGATTGTCGGCAGCTCGCTGTGCTGGTCCATCTACACGGTGGGAACACGCGCCGTGGGAGAAGGCATCTCAGCGCTGCGCGTCACCGCCATCACCATGCTCACGGGAGCCCCGGGGGTCGTGCTGGCCGGCGCGTCCCAGGTCGTCGCGATGGACGCGTCGCGCGTGAGTGCCGCGGGCTGGGTGGCGCTCGTGTACTCGGCGCTGGTGCCGCTGGTGCTCGCGTACTTCGTGTGGTTCCGCAGCGTGCAGCAGGTGGGCACCAACCGCACGACGCTCTACGGCACCGGCATCCCCGTGGTCGCCGCCCTCACCGCCTGGGCCGTCCGCGGTGAACGCCCCACCCTGTTCCAGATGCTCGGCGCGGCGCTCATCCTCACGGGCGTGTTGATCAGCCGCCGCAAGGACAGCGCCATCACCAAGGCCTGACCGCGCTCAGCCGCGAGTCCCCCGCTCCAGCGTCAGCCCGTACTCCTCCATCTTCCGGTCAAGTGTGGGCCGGCTGATGCCCAACAGCTCCGCCGCGCGGACCTTCTTCCATCCGGACTCGCGAAGCGCCTCCGCGATGGCGTCGCGCTCCAGACGGGCCACCTGCTCCTGCAACGTGCGAGGCGCCTGCCCCACCGCGCCCTCGCGCACCTCCGGAGGCAGCTGCGGGATGCCCACATGGCCCGCCGCGTACACGCGTCCCAGCCGCTCCGCGACCAACTCCAGCTCGCGCACGTTCTGCGGCCACGGATACTCCGCCAGCAGGCGCCGGGCCTCGGGTCCCAGCACCGGCGCTTCCCGCCCGCCCTGCCGGGCACCGCGCAGCGCGAAGTGCTCCAGCAGCACCGGCACGTCCCCCCGCCGCTCGCGAAGGGGCGGGACCTCCAGCTCGAAGCCCGTAAGCCCCCGGGCCAGCGCCGCGTCGAACTCTCCCCGGGACGCGAGCCGCGACACCGGCGAGCCACTGGTGGCGACGATGCGCACGTCCACGGGCTCCTCTCCGCCCTGCCGCGCCGGAGCCGCGCGCCGGGCCAGCATCCGCGCCAGGCGCTCCGCCGCCGGCCGGGGAAGCGCCTCCACGTGGCGCAAGAGCAGCGTGCCCGCGTCCGCGCGAAGCACCGCGGAGGTCACCGGAGGCTGGCCGGGCGCACCCGCTCGGCCGAAGAGCGCCACCTCCACCGCCTCCAGGGACTGCCGGCACTCCACCGTCACCCACGGCCCCAGCGCACGCGGGGACTTCCCATGGAGGAAGTGCGCCAGCAGCGCCTTGCCCGTGCCCGGCTCGCCATGCAGCACCACCGGGGCGGCGCTGCCCGCCGCCCGCCGCGCCTCCTCCACCACGCCCCGGAACGCCCGCGACGTCCCCAGCGGCGTCACCCACGGCGTCTCCGCGGCCTCCGCCTCGCCGCGAGAGCGCACCGCCGTATAGGCCTCGCCGCCCAGCCGCCCCAGCGACGCCAGCAACTGGCCCTCGCCCTCGGTGAACGGCGACTCCTCGCGCTCCACGTACAGCACGCCGAAGGGCATCCCGCCCGAAGCCACCAGCGGCGAGCACAGCGCCGTGTCCGTCCGCCCCAATTCCTTGCGCTCCAGCGCCGCCTGAACCAGCGCGCGAGGAACCTCCACGGACGCCGCGCCGGACACCGCCGCCGTGCGAAGCCCCTCCGGCCCACTCAGCAGCGCCGCGGCGCGGTCCGCGTTGAGCGCGTGCGCCATCTCCTCCGATAGCCGCCGCAGCACCATGGCCTCGCTGGTGGCCCCCAGCAGCGCCGTCCCCGCCGAGTACATCGCCGCGGCCGCGCCCACGTGCGGCAGCACCTCTTCGATGGGCACGTGCGCCGGCTCCGGAACGACCACGCCGGAGGGCTCGTCGACGATGGACACCGGCGGCGGCTCGTACACCGCGATGGTGGCGCCCACGCGCATCCGGTCACCCGGCCGCAGCACCGCCTCTTCCTGGAGCGCCAGCCGCTGCCCGTTGAGGAGCGTGCCGTTGGTGGAGCCCAGGTCGCGCAGCCGCACCTGTCCCGCGACGGTGTCCAGGAACAGCTGCGCGTGGCGGCGCGACACCTGGTCGTCTTCCAGCGGGATGTCGCAGGAGGGACTGCGGCCGAGGGTCAGCTGGGAGACGACCTCGTACCGGCGCCCCGCTGACGGGCCTGTGAGCAGCAGCAATGCCGGCATGCGGACGGGCAGCCTAGCAGCGCCCCTCGGGGCGCCCGCAAGACGCGTCGGGTTGGACGCGCAGCGCTACATGGGACGTTCGGCGTTCAAAAGAGCGCGCAGCTCGGACTCGTTGAGCGCGCGGCCCTCTCGGGCGATGGCCAGGGCGTTGATCTGCTTCTCCTCCACCTCCACGTGGGCCCCCTTGCGCCACTCCGTGGTGTGCACCGCGCCATCCACCAGCCGGCCCACGACGGAGCCCTCGTCCCGGGCCACCGCCTCCAGCCACAGGTTCTCCACCACCACCTCGCCCTCCGGGTGTGTCTCGAAGGGGGCCCGCACCAGGAACGTGAGGGGCTCCATCAACCCCTTACGCTGGAAGCGCGCCAGGAACGCGGGCAACAGCGCCTGCGCCTCCTCGTGCATGGCCTGGGTCTGCTCGGCGGGCTCCTTGGCGAAGCGCTCCCGGTACGTCGACAGGAGCTCCGCCGTGTTGTGCCGGCCCAGGGGCGACACCACCGTGAGGAACAGCCCCTCGTGGCCATCGAAGGCATCCAGCGGCACGCCCAGCAGGTTCGCGCGGGCCTCTTCCGACGGCACCAGGGTGAAGCTCTGGCCCTCGCTGGTGGCCACCTCCGAGCGCAGCGCCGGCCCCTGCGCGAACGCCAGGTCCGTGCACAGCTCGTGGAGGAAGCTCTCCGCGGCCAGCAGGTCGCCCTCGCCCAGGTGGAAGATCTCCACGTCGCGCGCGCCGAACTTCTCCATCCCGTGCGAGTGCACCCACAGCGGCGTGTCCCCTTCCGCCAGTTCGATGGCGTGCAGGTGCACGTGGTCGCGGATGTCGAAGTCCAGCTCGGTGATCTCGACCACGTCCTCGGGCTCGTGCAGCTTGAACGCCGTCAGGTCCACGAGCACGCCCGGCGCCTGCTCCATCAGCGTGCGCACGGTCCACAGCGCCTCGAAGACGGGCAGCGTGGGCTGCGCGCCGCCCGGCTCCAGGAGGAACGCGAAGCAGGCCTGCGACTTCTCCACGCGCGCGAAGGCCTCCGGGCTGCCGCTGAACAGCTCCTGGGGGACGCGAGGACGGCCGTCGCTCAGGGGCTTGAGCACCACCTTCACCTCCGAGCCGTCCGCACGCACGGTGAAGCCCCAGTCGCCCTCGTGCGGCACGAACTCCACCTCGTCCGTCGCGAACGCCGCGCGCAGCGCGTCCAGGGCTGGCGGCACGGACTGCTCGGTGGCCAGGACGTAGACCTCCTTCACAAGTGCTTCTCTATCTGTCGGAAGAGGTCCACGCGGTCCACCAGGTTGGTGAGGTAGTCCAGCTTGTCCGTCCCCAGCACCAGCACCGGTGACAGCGAATAGCCCTCGAACCACTCCTCGTAGAGGGCGTTGAGGCGCTTCAGGTAGGCGGTCGGGATGTCCTTCTCCATGGTCCGCCCGCGCAGGCGGATGCGCTCCTTCAGGGTGATCACCGGGCAGCGCAGGTAGATCATCAGGTCGGGCGGCCGGAGCGACTGGGAGATGGTCTGGTACAGCTCCCAATAGGTGGACCAGTCGCGCTTGTCGATGAGCCGCTGCCGGTGGAGGTTCTTGGCGAAGATTTCCGCGTCCTCATAGAGGGTCCGGTCCTGGAGCACGGTGCCCGGCGTGCGCTCCAGTTCCCGGTGCAGGCGGAACTTGTGCGTCAGGAAGAAGAGCTGTGAGCGGAACGCCCACGTCTTCATGTCCTTGTAGAAATCCGCGAGATAGGGGTTCTGGTCATTGGGCTCGAAGGACGGCGTGAGGCCGTACTTCCGGCACAGGAAGGACGTGAGCTCCGTCTTTCCGGCTCCGATGTTGCCCGCGATGGCGATGAACTTTTTCCTGGCCACGCCACCCTTGCTTGTAACCCCGGCGAGCGGCATTCACCAGAAACAATGGCGGGGGGAGCCATGGTAGATAAAGTGCATGCCCCCGCCCCGTTCCGCACGTCCAGGAGCCCGTGCCGGCGCCCGCGCCGCGCCGCCTGGCTACCCGACCGGTGAGCGGCACCCCCAGGGCCCTTCCGGCGCTCAGGCCCCCCGGTAGGAGGAAAGGCGACGCATGTTGCGCAAGCTGTGGTGCATCCTGGTGGTCACGGTGTGGTCCCCGATCTGCTTCACCCTCGCATGCCTCGCGATGCTGGTGACGCTCAACCCGTCGCGCTCGGTATGGGTCGCCCGATGGATCTGGTCGCCCGTGCTCCTGTGGGCCGGTGGCGCGAAGCTGGAGGTCATTGGCGGGGAGAACGTGGACCCGAAGCGGCCCACCATCTACGTCGGCAACCACATGTCCTCACTCGACATCCCGGCCCACTTCTTCGCCGTGCCGGTAGACTTCCGTTTCGTCGCCAAGTCGCAGCTGCGCTTCGTGCCGTTCATCGGCTGGTACCTCTGGCTCGCGGGCCACGTCTTCATCAACCGCGGAGACCGTTCGTCCGCCATCGCGTCGCTTGAAAAAGCCGCCCGGAAGATCCGCGCGGGCACCAGCATCTTCCTGTACCCGGAGGGCACCCGCTCCCCGGACGGCCGCGTGCTGCCCTTCAAGAAGGGCCCCTTCGCGCTCGCGCTCAAGGCCCGCGTGCCCATCTGCCCCGTCACCATCGAGGGCACCGACAACGTGATGCCCAAGAACTCGTGGAACATCTCCCCGGGTCCGGTGCGCGTGAAGATTGGCCGCCCCATCGACACCAGCGGCTTCGCGGACAACGACCGCGAGGGCCTGGCCCGCGCAGTGCGCGAACAGATCATCGCCGACAGCCTCTCCCTGGGCGGCAAGGGCGGTGACCCGGACACCGCCGTCGCCGCGCCGAACCGCGAGGGCGTCGCGCAGCTTGCCTCCTCCGTCACCTCCAAGGCCTCCTGAGCTCCCCGTGCCCCTGACGCCGCCCTCGAACCGCCTCCGCACGCTCCATTGGCCCGCCGCCCTCCTGGGGCTGGGGCTGCTCGCCACCGGCTGCGGCCATGGCCAGTCCCAGGCCCCCGCGCTGTCTCCCCAGGCCCAGGCGCGCGCCTACCTGGACGGCAACCAGCCGGATGAGGCGGTAAAGCTCCTGCGGGAGCTGCACGCGCGCACGCCGGACGACGTGGACGTGGCCCGCGCCCTCACCGAGGCCCAGGTGAAGGCCGGCCGCGCGGACGCCTGGGCGGAGGAGCTGCGCCAGGCCATCGCGAAGAACGAGCGCGCGGTGGACCAGTACATGCTGGGCCTGACGCTCTTCTCCCGGGCCCGGGATGCGGGCGCCCCCACCGTGGCCGCCTTCGAGCGCGCCATCGCGCTGTCTCCCACCACCGCGGAGTTCCATTACCGCCTGGGCGTGGCGCGCCTGGAGTCGGAGCAGTACACCGCCGCCCTGGGCCCGCTGCGCAAGGCCGTGGAGATGGCCCCGGAGCGCGCGGGATGGAAGCTGCCCCTGGCCAAGGCCCTGGCCCGCACGGGCGACACGGCGGGCGCCGTGGAGGCCCTGGGCACCGTCGTGCGCGGCAGCCCTACCCCCGCGGAAGTCGCCACCGCACGGGCGCTGATGAACCCGCTGGCGGACCCGTTCCAGAACTTCCCCAAGGCGGCGGAGGCGAAGCTCGAGGAGGGCATGCGCTACCTGCACGAGCTGGACGCGCCCCAGCACGCCCTCATCGCCTTCGAGGAGATCCTCCACGACTACCCGGACCTGGCCGTGGTGCACGCCCTCCTGGGGCTGGCCTACCAGCGCCTGGATGACGCCGGCCGCGCCGTGGACGAGTTCAAGCAGGCCATCGAGCGCGCCCCCCAGGACGGCAAGAACCAGCTCTACCTGGGGGAGCTGTACCTGTCGCGCCAGCGCACGGAAGCGGCGCGCACCGCCTTCGAGAAGGCCGCGGCGCTCAACCCGCTGCTGGACCTGGCCTGGTTCCGCCTGGGCGACATGCGCCTGGAGGCCCGGGACCTGGACACCGCGAAGGAGGCCTTCCAGGTGGCCGTGACGCTGGCGCCGGACTCGGCGGCCGCGCGCGGCAAGCTGTCGCTCGTGTACCAGTTGCAGGGGGACTACGCGGCCGCGCAGCGCGAGCTGAAGGCCGTGGCGGACAAGGACCCGGAGAACACCGAGTTCGCCCTGCGCCTGGGCCTGCTCTACACCGAGGAGGCCCAGAAGGCCCGCCGCCCCGAGGACCGCCAGAAGGCCGCGAACGAAGCGGAGCGCTGGCTGGGGAAGGTGCTGGAGACCCAGCCCGACAACGCGGTGGCCAGCAAGGCGCTGCAGGTGCTCAAGGGCCAGTAGCCACCGGCGCACCGGCCCCTCTACACTCCGCCTCCGATGAGCGACGCGCGCAAACCCGCCCCTCCCAGCACCCCGCCGCCCCGAACGCCGTCCAATCCCGGCACCCAGCCCCGTGCGGCCACCAGCCCCGGCATGCGCGCCGTAAGCGCCGCCCGCATGGCCCCGCTGGAGAAGGCGAAGCCGGAAGGCCCCCTGGGCAAGCGCGTCGCCGCAGAGACGTCCAACGTCGTCCTCAACGCCTTCTCCATCCTGAAGGAACAGTTCGCGGACTTCCGCGCGAGCAACCGCTTCTTCAAGTACAAGGCCGGCATCGTCGCGGGCTGGCTCGTTCTGTCCGTCGCCAGCTTCGGCATCGCGTGCCCGGGCAGATCCCTGGACACGGGTGACATGGACGCGCGCCTGGTGCTCAGCGACAAGCTGGACCGGCCCTCCGTCACCATCTGGAACGAGAGCAAGGACGTCTGGCGCGACGTCATCATCACCGTGAACAACGAGTACAAGGCGGTGGTGGCGGAGGTGCAGCCCGGCAACTTCGTCACCATCACGCCCAAGCAGCTCCTGGGGAAGACCGGCGGCGCCGCGCCCGCGGACCTGCGCTTCCAGGCGCTGACGATGAAGAGCGCGGACGACAAGGCCGACCTCACGCCTTCCCTCCAGGAGGAGTGGCAGCGCCTCCTCGCGCCGAAGAAGTAGCCCGCCGCGAGCGGCCCTCCAGACGCCGGAAACACGAAGGGCGCCCTCCTGAAGCAGGAAGGCGCCCTCGGTGCTTCTTCAGCCCGTCCGGGCCTCACTCACGTGAGACCCGGGCACGGGGAACGGATCAACCCTCGGACTTCGCCTCGGCGGGAGCCTCGGTCGTCTCAGCGGCGGCCGGGGCCTTCGCGGGACGGTCCACCAGCTCGATGAGGGCCATCTCCGCGGCGTCGCCCCGGCGGAAGCCCAGGCGCACGATGCGGGTGTAGCCACCCGGACGGGATGCGTAACGCTCCTTGTACTCGCTGAACACCTTCTGGAGGACCGTGCGGTCCTTCACGGTGCGGGCGGCAAGGCGCACGTTGGACAGGCCACCGCGCTTGGCGAGCGTGATGATGCGCTCGGCCAGCGGACGGACTTCCTTCGCCTTGGGAACGGTGGTGCGGATGGCCCCGTGCTCCAGCAGGGACGTGACCATGTTGTTCAGCATCGCGAGACGGTGGCTCGTGGTGCGGTGCAGCTTCCTTTGTCCGACCTTGTGGCGCATGCGCGTGCTCCGGGGTCTCTTCTTGAGAACCCCACCACTCCGGCCGTATCAGGTACCGGGTGGGAAGGACGGCCCCGACACCGGGGGCCGCCGTTGAATCGGGCCCTGTGTACCAGGGCCCCCTGCCTTCGCGCCACCGTGAAGCCGTGTCGGTGGGATGCCAAGGCAGGTGCTTCAGGAAACAACGACGCTTCAGGCCTTGGGGGCCGCGGGAGCCGGCGCGTTCTTCGGCGGCCAGTTCTCCAGCTTCATGCCCAGGGACAGGCCCATCTCCGCGAGGATCTCCTTGATCTCCTTCAGAGACTTGCGGCCGAAGTTCTTCGTCTTGAGCATCTCCGCCTCGGTGCGCTGGACCAGGTCACCGATGGACTTGATGTTCGCCTGCTGCAGGCAGTTGGCCGAACGCACCGACAGCTCCAGCTCGTCCACCGAGCGGAACAGGTTCTCGTTGAGCTTGGCCTCTTCCTTCGGCGCCTCGGCGACGACCGGCTCCTCGGTCTCGTCGAAGTTCACGAACACCGTGAGCTGCTCCTTGATGATCTTCGCCGCGTACGCCACCGCGTCCTGCGGCACCACGGACCCGTCCGTCCAGACCTCGAGCGACAGCTTGTCGAAGTCCGTGACCTGACCGACGCGCGCGTTGGTGACCTGGTAGTTCACCTTGCGGATGGGCGAGAAAAGCGAGTCGATGGGGATGGTCCCGATGGGCGCGCCCGCCACCTTGTTCGTGGACGCCGGCACGTAGCCACGGCCGCGGCGGCACATCAGCTCCATGCGCACCTTGCCACCCTCGGACACGGTGCAGATATGGTGACCCGGGTTCAGGATTTCGACGTCCTGGTCCGCGATGAGGTCGCCCGCCTTCACTTCCTTGGGGCCTTCCACCTCGATGCGCAGCGTCTTCGTCTCGTTCGTGTGCATCCGGAGGAGGACCTCCTTCAGGTTCAACACGACGTCCGTGACGTCCTCGGCCACCTCGGGGATGGTCGTGAACTCGTGGTCCACGCCCTCAATCTTCACGGAGGTGATGGCCGCGCCCTGCAGCGACGACAGCAGCACCCGCCGCAGCGAGTTGCCCAGCGTCGTCCCGAAGCCGCGCTCCAGCGGCTCCGCCACGAACTTGCCGTACGTGGGGCTCAGCGAGTCCTGGTCCACTTCCATGCGGCGCGGCTTGATGAGGTCGCGCCAGTTCTTCGCAACAAACGTGTCGGCCATGGGGACTGCTCCTCTGGTCGTGCGCCATCACCCACTTCCCCGCCAGATTGACGGGAGGACGGGCACGCGGGGGGACTGCTAACAACCTCGCCCGGCGCACGCAGAACGCGGCCTCCAGGCGACGAAACGACAGGCGACAAAGCGACAACGCCCCGGCCTCGTCGGCCAGGGCGTCCACCGCGGGAGGGGCCCACCGAAGCGGGCCCGGCATCCCTGCTTACTTCGAGTACAGTTCGACGATGAGCTGCTCCTGGATGGGCATGGTCAGGTCCTCGCGGTTCGGGACCGTCTTGACCGTGCCCTTGAACGACTTCTTGTCCAGGTCAATCCACTGGGGAACGCCACGGCGGTCCACCGTCTCCAGCGCCTCGGAGATGCGGAGCACCTTGCGGCTCTTCTCCACCACTTCCACGGCGCTGCCCGGCTTCACGGAGAACGACGGGATGTTCACCCGGCGGCCGTTGACCTGGAAGTGACCGTGACGCACCAGCTGGCGCGCCTCGTTGCGCGTGTCCGCGAAGCCCATGCGGAACACCACGTTGTCCAGGCGGAGCTCCAGCTGCTGCAGCAGGTTCTCACCCGTCTTGCCCTTGGCCGCGGACGCGCGGTGGTAGTACCCGCGGAACTGGTTCTCGAGCAGGCCGTACATGCGCTTGACCTTCTGCTTCTCGCGCAGCTGCACGCCGTAGCCGGAGAACTTCACGCGGCCCTGGCCGTGCTGACCGGGGGGATAGGGGCGGCGCTCAATGGCGCACTTGTCCGTGTAGCAACGGTCGCCCTTGAGGTACATCTTCAGGTTCTCGCGCCGGCAGATACGGCAGGCGCTCGCGGTATAACGAGCCACGGAAACTCTCCTTGCAGATGGTCTGGAGCCGGGCCCGCCGCGAGGCGGGTCCCCGGCCCGAAGCGGTAATTAGACGCGGCGGCGCTTGGGCTGACGGCAGCCGTTGTGCGGGATGGGCGTCACGTCGCGGATGAGGCTGATCTTCAGGCCGGCGGCGGCCAGCGCGCGCAGTGCCGACTCACGGCCCGCGCCCGGACCCTTCACGAACACCGTCACGGTCTTCAGGCCGTGCTCCATCGCCTTCGCTGCGGCGTCGCCAGCGGCCACCTGCGCCGCGAACGGCGTGGACTTGCGGCTGCCCTTGAAGCCGCGCGCCCCGGCCGACGACCAGGAGATCACGTTCCCGGACACGTCCGTGATCGTGATGATGGTGTTGTTGAACGTGGACTGGATGTGGACCACGCCGTTGAGGATGTTCTTCTTACCCTTGCGCTTGCTCTTCTTCGCCGCAGGGGTCTCGCCACCCTCGGCACCGGCCGGCGCGGCGGCGGTATTGATCTCGTCAGCCATGTGAATCGCTGCTCCTGGGAGTAGGTGATCAACGCCCGCGCCTCACACGAAGCGAGGCAGCGGGCGCCAGAGGGTTTAGCGGGCCGGAGCGGCCGGCTTCGCGCGAACGATGCCGCGCTTGGGACCCTTGCGGGTGCGCGCGTTGGTGTGGGTGCGCTGGCCGCGGACCGGAAGACCCTTGCGGTGACGCAGACCCCGGTAGCAACCCAGGTCCATCAGCCGCTTGATGTTCATGGTCACCTCGCGCCGGAGGTCACCCTCGACCTTGTAGTTGGCCTCGATGATCTCGCGGATCTTTCGAGCCTGGTCCTCGGTGAGGTCCTTGGTCCGGGTGGTGAGATCGATGCCCGCCGCCTCGATGATGTCGTGCGCGGTCTTGTTACCGATCCCGTAGATGTACTGAAGCGAGATCACCGCACGCTTGTTGGGCGGCAGATCGATGCCGGCGATACGAGCCATCTTCGGTCTTCCTTCGTTGTGGAGTTGGTCTGAGGCAAGAGTCCCTTAAGGACTCTTAGCCCTGGCGCTGCTTGTGCCGGGGGTTGGAGGCGCAAATGACGCGCACGATGCCCTTGCGGCGAACAACCTTGCACTTGTCGCAGATCTTCTTGACGGACGCCCGAACCTTCATGGAGCGAACTTCCTTCCTTCAGCGGAGAAAAGCACAACAGCCGGTCCGCACAGGCGGCCGGCGCGAATTACTTGGCCCGGTACGTGATCCGTCCACGGGTCAGGTCATACGGCGACAACTCGACCTTCACCTTGTCGCCCGGAAGGATACGGATGAAGTGCATCCGCATCTTACCCGAGATGTGCGCGAGCACCTTGTGGCCGTTGTCCAGCACCACGCGGAACATCGCGTTCGGTAGGGGCTCCATAACGGTCCCCTCGACTTCGATGGAATCATCCTTCGGCAAGCGTCAACCTTCTTCCCGGACCACGAACCTTCTGGAAGCGCGGCGGGATAACACTTTGGTCCGTAAGTAGCAAGCGCCGCGCGATCTGAAATCTGGACCTCTATCAACACCTTCTGACATCACCCTATTTCACCCTGGGGCCGGGGGCCCTCATCGACGCCGGGTCAGCACTTCCGGCCCCCGCTCTGAGATCAGGATGGTGTGCTCGAAGTGGGCGGACAACTTGCCGTCCACGGTGACGGCCGTCCACTCGTCCTCCAGGACCTCCACGTCGGGAGTCCCCTGGTTCACCATCGGTTCCACCGCCAGGACCATGCCTGGCCGCAGCTTCATCCCTGACCCCGCCTGCCCGTAGTTGGGCACCTGCGGCGGCTCGTGTAGCTTCCGGCCAATCCCGTGCCCCGTGAAGTCCCGGACCACGGAGAACCCCCGCGCCTCCACGTGGTTCTGCACCGCGTGACCAATGTCGCCAATCCGGTTGCCCGGCTGCATCGCCTGGATGGCCTTCTCCAGGGACTGCCGGGTAACGTCCACCAGGGCCTGGGCCTCTGGCGTCACCTTCCCCACCGGCACCGTCCGCGCCGAGTCCCCGAAGAAGCCGCGGTAGACCACCCCGAAGTCCAGCTTCATCAGGTCCCCCGCCACCAACCGCCGCTTCCGGTTGGGGATGCCATGGACGACCTCCTGGTTCACGGAGGCGCAGAGGACACCCGGAAAGCCGTGGTAGCCCTTGAACGCCGACCGGGCGCCCTTCTTGGCGATGAGCTGCTCCGCCAGGGCGTCCAAATCCCAGGTGGAGACACCGGGGGCCACTGCCTTCTCCAGTTCGTCCAGGATCTCACAGACGATCCGCCCCGCTTCCCGCATCAGGGCAATCTCATCCGGGCTCTTGATCTCCACCGGGTTCATGCGCCCCTTTCCCTACCAGCCCGCTGCTCTGTCGGGAACCCATGAACGGTGGGGCGGCAGTCCAGACCGGCCCTGCCCTCGCCTCACTGGCTGCCCCAGGCTCAGGCAGGACGGCCAGCGGCCTTCTTGATCTCCTCGTAGATGCCCTCCGGAGACCCGACGCCGTCCACGCTCTTGAGCAGCCCCTTCTTCGCGTAGAAGTTCTTCAGAGGGGACGTCTCGGCGTCGTACTTCTGCAGGCGCTTCTCGATGACCTCCGGCGTGTCATCCGGACGCTGCACGAGCTCCGTGCTGCACTTATCGCACAGGCCCGCGCGCTTCGGCGGGCTCTGGGTGACGTGGAAGACGGACCCGTCATTGGGGCACACGCGCCGGCCGGAGCCACGCTCGACCAGCGTCGAGTGAGGGACCTCGAGCGACACGACCGCGTTCAGCTGCTTGCCCAACCGCTCCAGCATCCGGTCCAGCGCGTCCGCCTGTCCCGGGGTGCGGGGAAAGCCGTCAAGCACGAAGCCCTGGGCTACGTCCGGCTCCTTCAGCCGCTCCTCCACGATGCCGATGACGACGTCGTCCGGGACGTACTGCCCCGCGGCCATCAGCGGCCCGGCCACCTTGCCCAGCGGCGTGCCATCCTTCACGGCCTTGCGCAGGATGTCGCCGGTGGAGATCTGCGGGATCTGGAAGTCCGCGTAGAGCTTCTTCGCCTGGGTTCCCTTCCCGGCGTTCGGCGGCCCCAAGAGGATGAGGTTCATGTCGCTCCTTTGTACCTACGTCCACCCTTGAACGACGAGGCGCCCCTCCCCACCATTGGGGAGAGGCGCCCGGAACACAACCGACCGCTGTCAGGCCGCCACGCGAACCCGGCCGCGGATGCGCGGACCACGCGGACCCGCGAAGCCTTCGTAGTTGCGGCTGATGAGGTGGCCCTCAATCTGCTGCACCGTGTCCAGCGCCACGCCCACCACGATGAGGAGCGCCGTGCCGCCGAAGGTGAACTGCACCCCGAGCACGCTGCTGATGACGGACGGAATCACACAGATGATGGCCAGGTAGATGGCGCCACCGAACGTGAGGCGGTTGAGCGTGCGCTCAATGAACTCCGCCGTCTGACGGCCCGGGCGGATGCCGGGGATGTAGCCACCCTGCTTCTTGATGTTGTCCGCCACGTCATCCGGCCGGAAGGTGAGCGCCGTGTAGAAGTAGGAGAAGAACACCACCAGCAGCACGAACAGGCCGTTGTAGACCCAGAGGTTGCCCTCGATGCTGCGCTGGAAGCCCTGCAGGAAGGGGAACCACGCGCCCAGCGTCGCCGGGAAGGACAGCACCGCGCCGGCGAAGATGGGGGGAATCACGCCCGAGGCGTTCACCTTCATGGGGAAGTACGTGGCCTGGCCCGCGAACATGCGACGGCCCGCCATGCGCTTGGCGTACTGGATGGGCACCCGACGCATGCCCCGTTCCACGTAGACCACCACGCCGATGATGAGGAGCATGAAGAAGAGCAGGCCCAGCACCGCGGCCACGTTCACCACTTCCTGCGACGTCAGGTCCAGCAGCGTCTTCGCGCCGGGCAGCACGCGCGCCACGATGCCCGCGAAGATGATGAGCGAGATGCCGTTGCCGATGCCGCGCTCGGTGATGCGCTCGCCCAGCCACATGATGAAGGCCGTGCCCGCCGTGAGGCTGACCACCGTCATGAAGGTGAACCAGAGGTTGTCGTTGGGTACCACCACCTGGTTGAAGCCGCCCTGCCCCGCGTCGGAGCGTCCCAGCGAGGCCAGCCACCGCGAGATGCCCACGCCCTGCACGATGGACAGCGCGATGGTTCCGTAGCGCGTGTACTGGTTGATCTTCTGGCGGCCCGCGGCGCCTTCCTTCTGCAGGCGCTCCAGGCTGGGCACCACCACCGCCAGGAGCTGGATGATGATGGAGGCGCTCACGTACGGCATGATGCCCAGGCCGAAGATGGACATCTGCTCCAGCGCGCCGCCGGAGAAGAGGTTGAACAGCGACACGAGGCCGCCCGATTGTTTCTGGGCGTCCATGAACGCGTTCATCGCAGAGCGGTCCACGCCCGGCGTGTTGATGAAGATGCCGATGCGGTAGACGGACAGCAGCACGAGCGTGTACGCAAGCCGGCTGCGCAGCTCCGCGATGCGGAAGACGTTGGCGAAGGCGTTCAGGGCCACGGTAATGCCATCCTCTTCAAGAGGTTCTGCCAGCAACAACAAACGCCCCTCTCCGGTTCCGGAAAGGGGCGCGGAAGCCTACACAAGGCTGAGGGCGCGCACCACATCACTGTGATGCGCGCCGCCGGTCACGCCTACGCCCGGGGCTGGCGAGGAGCCTTGACGCCCTTGCCAGCGTGGGCCTTGGCGGCCGACTCCGGCTTGTGCGCCACCAGGGGAAGCTCCTCCACGGAGCCGCCCGCCTTCTCGATGTTCTCGCGAGCCGCCGCGGACACCTTGTTCACCTTGACGGTGAGCTTCTTGGCGAGCTCGCCGTGGGCCAGGACCTTCACGCCATCATAACGGCCCTTGACCAGGCCCGCCTGCTTCAGCGCGGCCTCGTCCACCGTGGCGCCAGCGTCGAACGTGTGCTCCAGGTCGCCCAGGTTCACCACCGCGTAGGTGGTGCGGTTGGGCGGGTTGAAGCCGAACTTCGGCAGGCGGCGCTGCAGCGGGCTCTGGCCGCCTTCGAAGCCCTCGAACCGCATGTTGCCGGAGCGGGCCTTCTGGCCCTTGCCGCCGCGGCCGGCCGTCTTGCCCAGGCCGCTACCCTGGCCACGGCCCACGCGCTTCTTGCGGTGCCAGGAGCCCTCAGGGCGCTTCAGATTGGTCAGGATGCTCATGTTGGATCCTCAGTTCTCAGGCCTTGGCCTTGGCGGCCAGGCGCTCCAGGGCGCGGTCCCGGGCGACAATCTTCCGGGGCTTGCGGCGCTTGGGCGCCGGGGCCTCCTGGCTGACCGTCTCCAGGGAGACCAGGTGCTTTACCTTGAACACCATGCCGCGCACCGCCGGGGTGTCCTTCAACAGCCGCTCGTCGCCGAACTTCTTCAGACCGAGGCCCTTGATGGTGGCCAGCATGTCCTCGGAAGACCCCGAGAAGCTCTTCGTCAGCTTAACCTTGAGCGCCATGACTAGCCCCTCGCCTCGCCCGCGAGCTTCTGGGTCTCGACGTCCTTGCCACGCAGCCGCGCGACCTGCTCGGCGCTGCGCAGCAGCTTCAGGCCCGCCACCGTGGCCTTCAGCACGTTGTGCGGATTCCGCGAACCCTGGCTCTTGGTCAGGATGTTGCGGATGCCCGCCGCCTCCAGCACCGCGCGCACCGCACCACCGGCGATGACGCCCGTACCTTCGGAGGCCGGCTTCAGGAGCACCCAGCCGGCACCAAAGTGCCCCAGGATCTCGTGCGGGATGGTGTGGCCCATGCGAGGAACGCGGAACAGGTTCTTCTTCGCGTTCTCGCCACCCTTGCGGATGGCCTCGGGGACTTCGTTGGCCTTGCCCAGGCCCACGCCCACGTGCCCGTTGCCATCGCCCACCACGACAAGCGCGGCGAACGAGAACCGGCGGCCACCCTTCACCACCTTGGCCACGCGGTTGATGTTCACCACGCGGTCGGTCAGGTCCAGATCGTTCGGATTGATCGGAGTTGCCACTTGAGGAATTCCTTTCTGGTACCTAGAACTTCAGGCCGGCCTCGCGCGCGGCGTCAGCCACGGCGGCGATGCGCCCATGGTAAGGGAAGCCGTTGCGGTCGAACACCACCGCATCGACGTTGGCGGCCTTGCACTTCTCCGCGATGAGGGAGCCCACGCGCTTCGCGTCGGCCTTCTTGTCGCCCTCGTCCTTGCCCTTCAACTCCTTGGACAGGGACGACGCGAACGCCAGCGTGCGGCCGGTGGAGTCGTCCACCACCTGCGCGTAGATGTGCTTGAGGCTCTTGTAGACCGACAGCCGCGGACGCTCCGTGGTTCCGGAGAGCTTCTTGCGGATGCGGTTCTTCCTCTTGAGGCGCTGCTCGACAGTCTTGGACATGGCTGCTTCCTTTTCCGTCCGGCGGCGATGCGGCCTTCCGCCGCCGGATGATTCCGCCAGACCTCAAGGCCCGGCGGGGTTGAATGCTCGGCGAAGACGCGGCGACGACTAGGTCGTACCGGTCTTGCCCTCCTTGCGACGGATGCGCTCCTCGGCGTACTTGATGCCCTTGCCCTTATAGGGCTCCGGCGGACGCAGCGAGCGGATGTTCACCGCCGTGGCGCCCAGGGCTTCCTTGTCCGCCGAGCGGAGCGTCAGCCCCACCGTGGGAAGGCTGTCCTCGGTACGGGAGGTCTTGTCGACTTCCGCCGTCACACCCTCCGGCAGGTTGAACACCACCGGGTGGGAGTAACCGAGCGAGAAGTGAATGGCCTTGCCCTTCACTTCCGCGCGGAAACCGACGCCGCGGATGTCCAGACGCCTCTCGAAGCCTGCGGACACGCCCTTCGCCGCGTTGGCAAGGATGGTCCGCGTCAGGCCGTGCAGGCTGCGGGCCTCACGCGAGTCATCCTCGCGCTGCACCGTCACCTGGCCGTCCTTGACCTCCACCTTCACCTTGGCGGGGAGCTTGACGGACAG
The DNA here is from genome assembly GCF_009909105.1 of Corallococcus exiguus. NCBI lineage: Bacteria > Pseudomonadati > Myxococcota > Myxococcia > Myxococcales > Myxococcaceae > Corallococcus > Corallococcus exiguus. Next base: position 7,620 of record NZ_JAAAPK010000002.1, on the reverse strand, counting down.
CTTGCCCTTGGGGCCTTCGAAGTTGACCTGCTGGTTGGCGACATTGACCTTCGTCTTGTCACCAAGCTTGATCGCCAGTTTTCCAATCCGACTCATGATTGCCTCGTGCTGTCGTCGCCCGGGGCGCGCTCCTCGCGGGGCGCTTCACCCAGGCTCCTGGCTAGTAGACCGTGCAGAGCAGCTCGCCGCCGACCTTCTGCTTCCGGGCCTCGGTGTCCACCAGGATGCCGCGCGAGGTGGAGAGGATGGAGATGCCCATGCCACCGAGCACCGGCTGGATGTCGCGCACCGCGACGTAACGACGCAGGCCGGGCTTCGACACGCGGCGAATGCCGGTGATGGCCGGGCTGCGGTCCGGGCCGTACTTCAGCTGGACGGTGATCTCGTTCTGGGGCGCGACCTCGTGGATGGCGAAATCCCCGATGTAGCCCTCGTCCTTGAGGACCTTGACGATCTCCACCTTGAGCTTCGAGTGGGGGATGACGACCTTGTCGTGCCGCGCACGCGAGGCGTTGCGCAGGCGGGTCAGCATGTCGCCGACGGGATCATTGACCGGCATGAAGCACCTTCAAGCAAAGCAGCGGTCCCCATGGGACACACCGCGTTCGCGGCCACCGCGCCTGCCGGGCCCATCCCGGGGGTTCGCGACGACCGCTACTTCTCTTCTACTTCAACCGGATACCGCCCTGCCCTCTTCAGGACAGGGACGGGGCTCCGGGTCCAACGCCTACCAGGACGACTTGGTGACGCCGGTAATCTCACCACGCAGGGCGCGGTGACGCAGGCAGATACGGCACATCTTGAACTTGCGCAGGAAGGCGCGAGGACGACCGCAGAGACCGCAGCGGTTGTACTGACGCACGGGGAACTTCAGCTTGCGCTTTGCCTGGGCAATCTTGGAGAGCTTGGCCATGATCGATGGGAGTCCTGGGCTCGGTTACTGACGGAACGGCATGCCGAAGTGACGCATCAGCGCGAGGCCCTGCTCGTCGTTCCGGGCGGTGGTGACGAAGCTGATGTTGAGCCCCTTCACCTTTTCGATCTGATCGTAGTTGATTTCCGGGAAGATGATCTGCTCACGCACGCCGAGCGTGTAGTTGCCCTTCCCGTCAAAGGCCTTGGGGGACACACCCTTGAAGTCACGCACGCGAGGCAGCGCGACGGTGATGAGGCGGTCCATGAACTCGAACATGCGGTCGCCGCGCAGCGTGACAGCGGCACCGATGGCCTGGCCCTGGCGCAGCTTGAAGTTCGCGATGGACTTGCGCGCGCGCGTCACGACCGGCTTCTGACCGGTGATGGCAGCCAGCTGGTCCACCGCCGACTCCAGGATCTTGTTGTTGGCGAGCGCCTCGCCCAGACCCATGTTGACGACGATCTTCTCCAGCCGCGGCACTTCCATGGGGTTTCCGAGCCCCAGTTCCTTCATCAGCGCAGGAACACCTTCCGCGCGGAAGCGGTCCTTGAGGCGCGCCGAGCGGGCCTTCAGGCCCTCCTCGATGTTCGCGGCGAAGCCAACCTTCTTGGCTTCTTCTTTGCCGCGCTTCTTGCTCTTCTTTTCCTTCGAGTCGGCCTTCTTCTCGTCAGCCATCTTTCATTCCCCTGCTTCGGGGCGCCGTCATGGACCCAGCGCGTCCGATCAGTCCTGCGTCTAGAACGTGGAAACACCCGGAGAACTCAACCATTTCAGCTCTCTGGACGTGCACGCCCGCTTGCCCCACCACGGGGTGGGGCAAGGGGCGCGCATACATGCCCGAACACCGACCCCTAGTCAATCAGGGCGTCACACTGCTTGCAGAACCGCTTGGAGGTCTCCCCCTCCTTGCGGATGCCGACGCGGGTCGGCTTGTCACACTTGGCGCAGACCACCTGGACGTTCGAGAGCGCGATGGTGCCCGGCTTCTCGATAATGCCGCCCTCGGGGCTCTGCGGCGTCTTGCGCATGTGGCGCTTGACCAGGCGCAGGCCCTCGACCGTCACGCGGCCCGCCTCCCGGTCAACCTTCAGCACCTTGCCGCGCTTGGTCGCCGGCGTCTTCTCCGAGCGCTCAGACCCGGAGATGACCTGGATGGTGTCACCGACTTTCAGCTTCTGCATGGCTTCCTCACTCTGGCTGTTCGCCGTCAGGCCTGCGTCCTCTTAGAGGACCTCGGGCGCCAGCGAGATGATCTTCATGAACTTGCGGGCACGCAGCTCACGGGCGACCGGCCCAAAGATGCGCGTCCCGATGGGCTCCAGGTCCTTGTTGATGAGGACCGCCGAGTTGCCGTCGAACTTGATGTAGCTGCCATCCGCACGACCCACCTCGCGACGGGTGCGGACGATGACGGCCTTGGCCACGTCACCCTTCTTCACCTTGGAGTTGGGCAGGGCCTCGCGGATCGACACGACGATGACGTCGCCGATGGAGGCGTACTTGCGCTTGGAGCCGCCGAGAACCTTGATGCAAAACACCTTCTTGGCGCCCGAGTTGTCGGCCACATCGAGCACACTCTGCATCTGAATCATGTGAAGTCTCCTCTTGCTCGAACCCGTCCACGCGCTTCATGGCGCACGGACGCGGTGTGACCTACCTAGACGTTCTTGCTCTTCTCCAACACCTCGACCACGCGCCAACGCTTGTCCTTCGAAGCGGGCTTGGTCTCGGCGATGCGCACCCGGTCACCCTCGTTGATGGTGACCTTCTTCGGGTAGTCGTGATCCTCGACGTGCGCCTTGTACTTCTCGCGCAGGCTCATGATCTTCCCGTACTTCGGGTGGGGAGCACGACGCTGGACGGTGACGACCACCGTCTTCTGCATCTTGTTGGAGGTGACGATGCCCACGCGGGTCTTGGGACGACCCCGGGTGGAGGTCTCGGCAGCGGGCGTTTCGGTCGCTTCAGCCATGTTGGTTCTCACTGTCTGTCATGCACCCGGACCCTCTGCCCGGATGGCCACGGACACCCGGGTGAGCCCGGATGCCCGCGGATGCACTGCTACTACTACCCCGCCTTCGCGGCCCGGGCTTTTTCGCCCAGGACGGTGAGGATGCGGGCCAGATCACGGCGGTGCTGCACGCCCTCAGCGGGGCTGTCCAGCGAGCCGGTCCGACGCTTGAGCCGATCCTGGACCAGCGTATCGCGCAGTTCCTTCGCGCGGTTCTGCAGGTCGTCCGTCGACAGTTCCTTCAATTCCTTCGCAGTCGCCATCTTGGTCTCCTCGGCGCGGGATGCGGGCGCCCTCCCCTGTCACCAGGTGGAGCGCCCGTCCCGGCGGTGCGTGACTACAGCGAGAGCTCGCTGCGGCGCACGATCTTGGTGAGCACCGGCAGCTTCGCCTGCGCCAGCTTCAGCGCACCGGTGGCGATCTCCTGCGTCATGCCCTCCATCTCATAGAGCACGCGTCCCGGCTTGACGACCGCGACGTAGTACTCCACGCCGCCCTTACCGGTACCCATACGGGTTTCGGCGGGCTTCTTCGTGATGGGCTTGTCCGGGAAGATCCGGATCCAGATCTTGCCGCCGCGCTTCACGTGGCGGGTCATCGCGATACGGGCCGCCTCGATCTGGCGCGAGGTGATCCAGCCCGGCTGGAGGCTCACCAGGCCGAACTCACCGTAGGTGAGGTCGCTGCCGCGGTGGGCCGAGCCGAACATGCGGCCCTTCTGCATCTTGCGGTATTTGGTTCGAGCAGGCTGAAGCATGGTCGATGTCCTTCGTGCCTTCCGTGCAGGGCGGGCTTCTTAGGGCCCGCCCCACAGGGGCGTCTTACCGGTTGGTGGGCATGGGGGCCTGGCCGCCCTTGCCGGGGAGGACCTCGCCCTTGCAGATCCAGACCTTGCAGCCAATCTTGCCGTAGGTCGTCTTGGCCTCGGCGAAGCCGAAGTCGATGTCCGCGCGGAGGGTGTGCAGGGGCACGCGGCCCTCGCGGTACCACTCGTAGCGGGCCATCTCGGCACCACCCAGGCGGCCCGAGCAGGCCACGCGGATGCCCTTGGCCCCGAACTTCATCGCGGTCTGCAGCGCCTTCTTCATGGCGCGGCGGAAGGCGATACGGCGCTCGAGCTGCGTGGCGATGTTCTCCGCCACGAGCTGCGCGTCGGTCTCGGCCTTGCGGACCTCGACGATGTTCAGGAAGACCTCGTTCTTGGTGAACTGCTGGAGGTCCTTCTTGACGGTCTCGATGCCAGCGCCACGCTTGCCGATGACGATGCCCGGACGCGCGGTGTGGACGTTGACCTTCACCTTGTTGGCGGCGCGCTCAATCTCCACCTTCGACACGCCCGCGTGGTTCAGCGACTTCTTGACGAACTCGCGGATGCGGATGTCTTCGTGGAGCCACTGAGCGTAGTTCTTGTGCTCAAACCACTTGGAGTCCCAGGTCTTGATGACGCCGAGCCGGAACCCAATCGGATGTACTTTCTGTCCCAAACTGAATCTCCTTGGTGCGTCCGGGCAGGGCCCGACGGGTCCTACTTCTTGGCCTCGGCCAGCACGACGTGGACGTGGGCAGACTTCTTCTGAATGGGCGTCGCGCGCCCCATGGCGCGCGGCATGAACCGGCGCTGGGTGGCGGCCTGATCCACGGAGATGGTCTTGACGTAGAGGGTATCCACGTCGACCTGGCCCTTGGACAGGTCCGTCGCGTTGGCGACGGCGCTCTTGATGAGCTTCTCCACCGGCCGCGCAGCAGCGCGCGGGGTGAACTTCAGGATGTTCAGGGCAGCCTCGACAGGCTTGCCCCGGATGAGCGCCGCGACGAGGGACAGCTTGCGCGGGCTCATGCGCAGGTGACGCAGATGTGCAGTCGACTCCATGGTCATCTCCTCAGGCTCTCAGGCGTAGGTACGGGCTACTTGCCCGGGGCCTTGGCGACCTTCTTCTCCGCCGAGTGCCCGCCGAAGGTGCGCGTAGGAGCGAACTCGCCGAGCTTGTGGCCCACCATGTTCTCCGTCACGAACACCGGAATGAACTTCTTGCCGTTGTGCACGGCGAAGGTGTGACCCACGAACTCAGGGAGAATCGTGGAGCGCCGGGACCAGGTCTTGACGACCGCCTTCTTGTTCGCCGCAATCATCCCCTCGATCTTCTTGAGGAGGTGATCGTCGACGAACGGACCCTTCTTGATCGAACGAGCCATGTTTCAAATCCTCTTACTGGCTGCGCGCGCCCTGGCGGCGGCCGCTCACGATGAACTTGTCGGTGCGCTTGTTGGTGCGCGTGGTGAGGCCCTTGGTCTTCTTGCCCCACGGAGACACCGGGTGCGGATTACCCTGGCCGGACTTACCCTCACCACCACCGTGCGGGTGGTCGACAGGGTTCATGGCCAAACCGCGGACGGTGGGCCGAATGCCCAGCCAGCGGCTCTTACCCGCCTTACCGATGCGAATGATTTCGTGCTCGATGTTGCCCACCTGTCCGACGGTGGCACGGCACTCGATGAGCACCTTGCGCACAGCGCCGGAAGGCATGCGGACCTGAGCGTAACGGTCTTCCTTGGCCATCAGCTGGCCGGAGGTGCCCGCGGAGCGGATGACCTGGGCGCCACGGCCCGGCTTCAGCTCCACGTTGTGGATGACCGTACCCACCGGGATGTTCTGCAGCGGCAGGCTGTTGCCCGGCCGGATGTCGGCGGTGGAACCGGCGAACACGGTGTCGCCCACGGCCAGGCCCACGGGGGCCAGGATGTAGCGCTTGTCGCCGTCCGCGTAGTGCAGGAGGGCGATGTTGGCCGTGCGGTTCGGGTCGTACTCGACCGCGACCACCTTGGCCGGCACGCCGTCCTTGTCACGACGCTTGAAGTCGATGGTGCGGTAGCGACGCTTGTGACCGCCACCCTGGTGACGACGGGTGATGTGGCCGTGAACGTTGCGGCCACCCGAGCGCTTGAGCGGCTCGGTGAGGGCCTTCTCCGGCGAATCCTTGGTGATGTCCGCGAAGTCGGACACCGTCATCAGACGGCGGGCGGCGCTTGTCGGCTTGTACTTCTTGATGCCCATGGTGTGTTCCTCTCAGGCGGATCTGTCGCCAGTGGCGTCAGACCGCTCCCCCTTCGAAGAGTTCGATCTTGTCACCTTCCTTGAGGGTGACGACCGCCTTCTTGAAGTTGGGGCGCTGGCCGATGCTCTTGCCCACCCGCTTCGTCTTGCCACGCACGATGTTGGTGCGAACAGCCTCCACCGTGACCTTGAACAGGGACTGGACCGCGCGGGACACGTCGTGCTTCGTGGCCTTGCGGTCCACGATGAACGAGTACTGGCGGAACTTCTCACGGGCCTTGTCCAGCTTCTCCGTGATGAGCGGGCCCTTGATGACGTCGTTCAGATTCATGACAGGGACCCCTCAAGCGCCTTCGCGGCGGCGGAAGTCAGGACGACGTGCGAGTGCTTGAGCACGGACTCGAGGTTGAGACCCTCGGGCGGCAGCACGTCGAACTTCGCCAGGTTGCGCACGCTGCGGTGCAGGTTCGTGTTGCCGCGCTCGTCGATGATCAGCGCGTTCTGGAGCTTCAGGCGGCGGGTGAGCACCTCGAAGGCCTGCTTCGACTTCGGGGCGTCCAGCTTGAAGCCGTCCAGGATGATGAGCTGCTTCTCCCGGGCGCGCAGGGACAGCACGGCGCGCAGGGCACCGCGACGGACCTTGCGGGGCGGTCGGTAGAAGTAGTCACGGGCCTTGGGGGCCATCGCCTTGCCGCCGCCCACCCAGTGGGAGGCGCGGATGGAACCCTGACGGGCACGGCCGGTGCCCTTCTGCTTCCAGGGCTTCTTGCCGCCGCCGCTGACGAGCGAGGTGTTCTTCACCCCGACCGTGCCGCGGCGCCGGTTGATCTGCTGCATCTTCGCCACCTCATAGAACAGGTGGGTGTTCGGCTCGGCGCCGAAGATCTCGTCGGAGAGTTCGATCTCCGACACCTTCTTCAAATCCAGGTCGACTACGTCAAACTTCGCCATGGCACTTTCCTCGGGGGTCAGAGTGAAACCACTCCGACGCCATCCCGCTTCCTAGGACTTGATCTCGACGTCAACGCCGGCAGACAGATCCAGCTTCATCAGCGCGTCCAGCGTCTGCTGGGTCGGCTCGAGGATATCGAGCAGGCGCTTGTGCGTGCGGATCTCAAACTGCTCGCGGCTCTTCTTGTCCACGTGCGGCGAACGCAACACGGTGAACTTGTTGATGCGCGTCGGCAGGGGGATCGGACCGGCCACCTTGGCGCCCGTGCGCTTGGCCGTCTCGACGATCTCCCCAGCACTCTGGTCCAGGAGCTTCGAGTCGTACGCCTTCAGCCGGATGCGGATCTTCTGTGTCGCCATTCGCAAGAACCTCTTTGAACGACCTCTGGGAACCGTGAGGCGGTACGCCCGTCAACGCCTGGATTTCAGAGAACCGTTTCTTCGGAACGAAGGGGCGCGGTGTGTACCACCACACCCCATGGGTTGCAACTGGATTTCCACCGGCTCCCCGGAACCGCCCACAAGGGGCCTTCCGGAGAGCTGGTGGGCTGAATACTACGCGATGATTTCCGCCACAACGCCCGCGCCCACCGTGCGGCCGCCTTCACGAACAGCGAACCGGAGCTCCTTCTCCATCGCGACCGGGGTGATGAGCTCCACCTCGATGGCGATGTTGTCGCCCGGCATGAC